>JACKHT010000003.1 GCA_020638855.1 Planctomycetota bacterium | reverse complement strand
GCTCCTTGATCCGAGGGCGCTACTTCTCCCGGCCTGTGGATACGATCGAGTATCGCCGCACCCTGGTACGCTACATCGATCACAACCCGGTGAAGGCCGGACTTGTGGCCCAAGCCCACCGCTATGGCCTGTCGAGCGCTGCCGGCCACATGGCGCCTCGGGGCATGCCATGGCTGAACCGGAGCTGGGTTCAGGCGGAAGCGTGCAAGATCGCAGGGCAACAGGAATTCACGGCGAGTGCATACCAAACCGCATTCGGCTCGAAACATCCCCAGGATTTGTCGGAGGTCTGGGAATGGGTGGAAGCACGCATGCGAAGCACGGCCAGGCCCGAACCTGTCCACGACTTGACGGGCACATCGAAAAGCCAGGTGCGGGCCTGGATGCAGTTCAAAGCAAAGGTGGCGGACGGACATCGGGTAGGCTTGCCGGTCTGTGCATCCGCTGCCTTGCAGCGCGCACTGCAATCGAACCTTGATGCACAAGGTCCTTGGTGGATCGAAGCCTCCGGGCACGTATGGCGGGGCGCTGAGCTGCTCTGGATTGCAGGTCTACACGCGATGTGCGGCTTCACCTGGCAACAAATTGCCGAGCGCATCGAAAAGCCGGCATCCTTCGCTCGCCGTCGCGCAAACAAACACAACGAACTCGTCCTTTCGAACCCCGACTACCGAGATCGCGCCGCACAGGTCGCCTACGAGGCCCTGAAGCCGGCAGTCGGCCTGGAATGAGCGGCCTGGAGTCGTGCGGTACTGCCCTGCCGCGGATGGGCGGCAGGGCGTCTGCCGCTGTCTTATAGCTCAAAAAGTTCCGAAGGACTCCATCCTATCCCGGAGCTAACCACCTTGATCGTTTCACCGTCTTTCCAAAACCGTATCTCCCCGCCCTGGGGATCAGGTACATTCGAAAACTGCTCACGCAGGTACAATCCAAGCAGAACGCTTTGTGCAGCCAATACCGTCTGACAATGCAAGCGAGTTTCAAGGACGGCTTGGTCACCGCGGCCCAATATCGACGCTACAAACCAATCGTCACTGATGAAGAATCGGTCCCGTCGTAGTTTTTCTAGGGAAAGGCGCAAATCGGCCCCTTTCTTGTCGGTAGTCTGCCAAAGCTGCTGCAGCCAATCGAGGATCCATTGAATCTCTTCTTTCGATACTTCAATCGATTCTTGGGCGTCATCCGAAAGTAGCTTGTCTGACCAGAATTTGAGGCCATTTAATGGGCTATTCGAAACACTTGATACCGATCTCTCCACAATTGCCAAAGCCGTCCGAATGGTAGTAACTTGCTGAGTGCTTAGGGTGCCCAAAGCGTCCCTGCTAAGATATGGCTTCGCCCGATCCGATGCTAGCCACATTAGGCCACGCATTTCCATGGCGGGATCCCCTGAAACTGCCCAGTCCAACGCGTAGTTAAGCGCAAACACAATTCCTTCTACTCCTCTTGCAGCATTACCCTCATCTAGCTGATACATTGCTTCGGCAACAAATAGCCAATACAATGCATTGCCCGCCTGAAAGGTGGGGTGAAGATTTTCTCCAGTTCTTAGCTCTCCAAAGCTACACATCCCAGGCGCCCACCTACCGTCCAACCTTACGGCCCTGTTCGCAATCTGCATCGAAGCCATTATCCTGGGGTCCGAGTGTAGCTCTCTCCGTTTGACGAGGATCCCTAGTCCCCAAAGCTCGTCGGTACGCCAATCACCCTGAGGAGCCCAATATCCTCCAACTGCGTCCAGTCCCTCAATGAGTTGCGCAGCATCGCAATAGAGCTCCCATTTCTTGACACCGCTATCTCTAGAGGGGTCGTCGGAAGGGGTAATCAACTCGCTAGTACGTTCCCCCTGGGATTCACTCCAATGCCCATCAATGAACTCTTGTACCATACCGCGAAGGGCCGGAAGATCGCCGGCCCCGCACCCGACAGCCGTCAGAACAATTGCTGGCATCGAGAGTTTCATTTTATGCTTTTTTTGGGTTCACGATTATCGGTGATGCACAAAGTTCCGGGGCCGGAACTCCAGGCCCGAATCGGCCTGGAGTCGTTCGGTACTTCCCTGCCGCGGATGGGCGGCGGGGCGTCTGACGCTGTATCAGAACGTTACCGACAACCCGTTCGAGAAGTTTGACATGCCAGAGTCTTCTCGGTGCCAAAACTGGAAGTAGAGGTTCGTGCCGGCGGTGATCGCGGGGAAGCCAGCGATCGGTACGGTGTTGGGCAAGTCGAAGCCCGTTCCGCTGGTGGAGGTCATGGAGAGGTTTTGTAGACAACCTTGCCCATCGAAGATTCCGAGGGAGAGCAGGGCCCCCCCCACGATGTTGTAGCGCCCGATCGAATTCCCAGGCGAGACCGCCAAGCACAGGCGGCCTTGCGATAGTGCGAGGCCGGGATCGGAAGGAGCTGTTCCGACCAAGACGTATCCAAACTGAGTGGGAGGCCCGCTGGTGACTTCGAAGTGCAAATCGGTACCCACGCCGCTTCCCCAGAAGCCCGATAGACGCGTAGAAGCACCGGTAGAGTTGGAATCCATCGGGGAACAGAATTCCGGTCCAATCAACCCGGTTCCGGGGTCTCCTGACCCGGTGAGGACTAGGTCGTAGGTATTGCAGTTCGGATTGGCCGTGTCCAGTACGAGCACTTCTAGAACGACATCCACATCTGCAGCGGAAGCATTGGTCCAGGTCAGTTGCTCGAACCCTTGAGTGGCCGTGCCCGATGCGAGCAGATCGATTCCGCTATTGCCCGTGCCGCATGCGAGGGAGGTAGCTTCGCGCAGGAAGGCATCCACATCGCCTTCGACATACTCCAGGTAGGCGATATCGATGCTCACGGTAGCGCCAGCACGCACGTTGAACGCGAAGTAGTCTTTGTCTGTGTCCGACACGAAGAGGTCCACGTACATGCCGTCCACGATGGGCACGGCCGTTGCGCAGTTGTCGTTCTCTTCCAAGTTGTCGTCCGCCGCGCTCATGCAAGGAGTGGAGCCGATCGCCAAATCGAATCCGTAAATCGCGCAAGGTGCGGCACCGCTAGACTGATATTCTGCCTTGAAGACCACATCCAAGGAGGCTCCCGTGTCATTGGCCCAAAGGATGTTGGTAGTTTGGTAGTCGAATTCGGTGGCGCAGTCATCTAGAGAAACTCGCCAAAACACTTCATTGGAGGTGTCGAGGGTCTCGGACATGGAAAACACTGTCCCGGCCGGTACCGTGGCCTTGTAGTAGTCCGCAAGATCGACGGAATTCATTGTCAAGCCGGTATACGACCCGGCTGTGAGTGCGGCGGCGCTCGAACAATCATCGTTGTCTTCGAAGACGTCCGGCGCGCAGGGTACGGACTGAAGGCTGACGTCAAAGTCGTAGGTGCTCGGCCAATAGTCAAAGTTCTGCACTCGCACAATCACCGTCACAGCCGCAACGATTGGGTTGCTCCAAGTCAAGTGATTCAGTCCCGAGCTCCAATCGGTCACTAAGAGAGTGGTGCAGTCAGCCTCATACAAGTCGTAAATCGTGTCATTCGTATCCCTTGTTTCATCCAAGTTGAGGACAAAGCCGGCCGGGATGTCTACCTGGTAATAGTGGAAGCCAGCGAACGGGATCGTCATGTCCGTATACGTTCCGGGACCAATGGGACTGGCGGTGCCACAACTGCTGCCCTGGGCAAAAGCCCCAGAAGACAACCCGAGCAGGAGAATGGGGATGAGAGTATTCATGATGTAGTGTCAGACGCCTTGCCACCTACTTGTCGGCAGAATGGTGCCCGGTAAGTGGGTGGGCGGTGGCCATAACGTGGCCGAAAAAGAAAACAGGCAAGCCCATGATACAGCGTCAAACGCCCTGCCACGTACTCTTCGGCAGAAACCTGCCAGGTACTTGGGTGCGCGGATGGCCATTCCTTGGCCGAAAACGGGTGAGCCCAAACAACAGCAATGCCAGCAATGCGGTACCTTCCTGCCGCCGGTGGGCGGCAGGGCGTCTGACGCTGTATCTCACTCTAGCGCGTGTGCGTAGGATAGGAGCGCTGCTAGGAACCAAGTCATGGGCGCGATCCAAGTGAGTAGGTGCCGCAGGATGCGGATCGGCTTTGAGCGGCCGCGGAGCACGGATCTCAAACCTAGCGCGGCCAGGATGATGGCGATCGTGAAGGGAAAGATGGTGAGCGAGTTGGTCTTGCAACAGGACTGCCAGTCGCGGGCGAAGCCGCCGGCGAAAGGACCCAGAGCAACTCCAAGCGTAAGGCCAAGGGACTTGGTTAGGACGAGGACCGGGGCGCTGAGCAGCACGAAGCTCACCGCCCACGGCAACCACCCGGACGGTTTCTGCGAGCGCCGCGTGGCGGTGCCGGCGAGGGAATGTCCTGCGTAGTCCACCATTACTGGAACACGACCGACTGCGCCGACGAGAAGTTGCTCGTCTGCTGCCCGACAACGATGTCGCGGAACCAGGCTTGGAAGTAGAGGGTTTGCCCGGCGAGCACGGTGAGCGGACCCGAGGGCCCGGGAACCTGGGTCAAATCGATCGGTAGGATGGCGCGGCCGGTGGCATCGGTTACCTGCAATTGACCGGCGGCGTTGTAACGACCGATAGAACCGCCCAGGCACAGGATGCCGCTGCTGCCCATGGGCATGTTGCCGGTGCCTTGCCCGCTGGCGGCGAGGAACATGGTGAACGTAGCGCTCGGCAGATCGTCACAAACCAAGTGGGTTTGGTTGACGCTGACGTGCTTCGAACCGGTGACGCTCAAGCTCGCCACCAAGCCCGTGGAATTGGGCAGGCTGGTGCAGACGGTGTCGTTGCCGAACGTCTTGGGGTTCCTGAAGATCCGCAGCGATTCGCCAGCTGAGGTGTCGTTCCAACCCACAACCACATCGAGATCGCCATCTCCGTCAAAATCCCCCACGACCTTATCGAGGGGGGCAGCCACCAAGGTGGTCGGAGAAATCTGCTCGAGCGGGGCAAAGATCCCCGCACCGAGGTTTTCGAGCGAACCTACGGTCGGCAAACCGCCCGCAAGGTAGTAGTACACAAGGTCCAAATCCCCATCGCCGTCCAGGTCGCAGGTTTCAACGGAGTGGGTCACGATGCCGGTATCCGGGAGCGAGGAGTTGCCCTGCGGGGCGGACATGATCCCCGCAACGCTCTCGCTCCAGGCGAGGCCCGAGGTGCTCGGCGCACCGACTCCAAGGACCTGGCACAACATGTCATCATCGCCGTCTTGGTCGTAGTCGATGGCGTTCACGTGATGGGTGTCGGGAGCGTTCGGTGCAATGCCCCAGCTGATGCTGCCGGGCATGGAGGTGTTCGGGCGCCAAATGGGGAACGCAAACGAGTAGCGCACCAAGGCCAAATCGATATCCCCATCCCCATCGTAGTCGCCAGGGCAGGGAACCGTGACCGCGTCGTGAACCGCCACGTACGAGACAAAGCTGAGCCCCGTCCCCGTGTTGCGATAGGCCATGTGGTTGTGATACGCCAAATCATCGTCGGCCGAAAGTAGGAGATCGTCGTAGCCGTCCCCATCCATGTCGAACACCGTCATGGCCTTGGTGATGGCCCCGGCAAACACGCCAATCGAGTGCTGGGTCCAAGTGCTGCCCACGCTCGGATTCTCAAACCAAGCGACGCTATCGCCTCCCTGGGCGATCACGTACCACGAGGCCACGAGGTCGAGGCGCCCGTCCCGGTTCACATCAAGCAACACGCACTGGTTGAGGTACTGCCCCAAAGTCGCCACAGGGTGACTGGCCCAGGTCCCCGCAGCGTCATTCTCCAACCACTGCACCGCCCCATCGCTGTGGTTGGCGTAGACCACGTCGGTGCGACCATCGAGGTTGATGTCGCCCGCATGGATTTCGGCGTTGTAGGCGGTCCACCCGTTGGGTAGCGGAATCAGGACCTCGCTCGGCCATTGCGCCAAAGCGGAGGAAGCGAACAGTCCAAAGCCAGTTAGGGGGCCGACCAGCAAGGGTGCAAAGCGCATGGGAATTGGAAAGGGCTGCAATTGGAAAGGGCTGGAAACGAGCGAATGGGGCACGATCCTTGTTGTACGAGCCTAACGCAGTCCCCCAAATCCACAAGACCACCCAACGCGCCCCTCATGGCCGCGGCCCCCGAGGCGCTTGGTGAGTTACTTCGTTAAGAACCGTCCCATTCTGGCCAGACCCGGAACGAGCGTGCTGCGGGTCGAACTTCCGGGCTGGGCCCTTGGTCGTCAGTCAGGCAATGCAATGAGTCGGGGGGGTCCGATCGACCCGCCTGCCCACGGTCCATTCCGATCGTTGCCATCCGCGCACGAGCGAAGAACTGCGCCGCTCCGCACTGAGGAAGGAAGGACGCAAAGCGCACATCCCCCACGCCGCAGCCCCTAAAAGGTAGTCGCCTCGTGGAACCGCTTGCCGGCGGCATCCTTGGGCGAAAGCAACAGCTCCGCCCCCTTCACCAAGGGCCATTCAATGCCCACATCCGGATCGCTCCAAAGCAACGAATGGTCGTGCTCGGGTGCGTAGTAGTCGGTGCACTTGTAGACGAACTCGGCCGTGGGGCTGGTAACGTAGAAGCCGTGGGCGAAACCCGGCGGCACCCAGAGCATGTGTTTGTTGCTGGCCGAAAGGGTCTGGCCGACCCATTGGCCAAAGGTTGGGGAAGCCTTGCGCATGTCGACCGCGACGTCGAAGACCTCGCCCTCCACCACCCGCACGAGTTTCCCCTGGGGTCGCGGATTCTGGTAGTGCAGCCCGCGCAGGATTCCCTGGGCCGACTTGGAGTGGTTGTCCTGCACGAACTTCACCGGCGCGCAGTGGGCTTCGAATTCGTCGGCTCGAAAGGTTTCGAAGAAGAATCCTCGGTCGTCTCCGAACACCTTGGGGATGCATAGAACCACGTCCGGGATCGCAGTCGGTTGGTACTCCATGGCTGCCAGGATAGAAACGCTGGCGCCGCTTGGGAAGTCAGCGACTCGCCGCTTTTGACCTTGTCTCGCTTCGCGAAACGCGCGCGTGGCAGGCCAGATTGGATCCGTACCTCGCCCCGCATGCCGTGGTCCCCAGGCTAGTAGAACGACGACGGCGAGCGACGTTTGCATGGGGTGGATGGCCAGCATCGCTTTGGCTGCGACCTTGGAGTCCGGAGCCAAACACCCCATGGACCTGCGCCCAGGACGTCGAACCCGGCTTGGGTCGGCAAGCATTGGGAGCGCTCGTGCGCCAAGCATGGAGCGGGGCGTCGGTGACCCAACACCCATCCGGCCCATCCGCGGGCCTGCGACCTACGTCGCGCACCTTGGCACCGCAAGCCACGCGAAACGCGCTGGCGCGCCCTAGGGCACCCACACCGCCCAGACCAAGAATAGCACGAGCGTTCCACCCAACGTCAGCAACAGGCCCATGCTGCGGCGCTTCTTGATGTACAGCAAGAGCCACAGGCCGGTGGCCGCAGCGATGATCAGCAAGATCGCGCTCGCATCGATGACCCAAGACCAAGCGCCGCCCGAGTCGCGCCCCTTGTGCAAATCGTCGAGCAGGGCCCAAGTCCCCAGCCGCAATTCGTACAGCTTGGCCTGGCCGTCCATGCGATCGACGGTCACGTCCGCGGAGTAGGCGGGACCTTTGAAGACCAGGGTGATGATTCCGTCTTCGTCGCTGAATTCGCGGACGGCCCCTTGGAGCCCATGCTCCGAACGAAGGGCTTCGACCAAGGCCAGCCGATCGACGGGTTGGCTTTCGTCGCTGGGGATCAAGCCTTCGGAGAGGCTCCCCTCCCAGGTCCGCTCGACCTCGGCGCCGGATTCGAAATAGTCCGCGTGGTTGAGAGTGATTCCCGTGAGCGAAAAGAAGATCAGCGCTGCAAAGCCGATCACCGATACGTACAAGTGCAGCCAGCGAACCCAAAACACGACGCCCCGGCGTCGGCGAGCGGAGCCCGGGTTGGATCGCTGCGGAGCATCCGCCGTGGCCTCCGAGCTCAGTTGGCGGGCGTGGGGTTCGGAGGGCTTGCCCATCACTTGGCAACCGGGGGCTCGTAGTCCACCTTGGCCATGCCCAACTCGCTACCGGGGTTGAGAGTGAAATGCAGCGCGCGCCCGTCGAGGATCAACTCCTGTTGTTGCAATTGATACGTGCCGTGCTCGCGCGCGGCTTCGATCAAGAGCGAATACGTTCCCGCGGGCAAGGCTTCGCCCTGGTCGTTGCGCCCGTCGAAGGCCAGCGTGTACGTACCGGGTCCCCGGGTGGCCCGCGTTACCGCCTGAATCGCATCGGCTTTGTGATCGACCATACGCGACCATTGTCGCAAGTCGCTGATCCAACGATCGCGCTCGATCCAAAGGCTCAACGTTCGAACGGGTTGACCCGAAGCGTTCTCCACCCAAACGGCAACGTAGGGCCTTTTGTAGCCGCCCTCGCGCCTCCGCTCGCCACCTTGGCCCTGGGCGATTCGAGCCAATTCTACGGTCACTTGGATTTCGCCTCCCAAGGCCAGCGCGCTCTTCAGAGCGGCAGCTGGAGCGCCATCGTGTACTTCCAACGCCTCCCAACCCGCGCTTTGGTAGCGGGCGCCGTCCTCGGTCAGAATCAGAGTCTCCACGCCCCGGTTGCGCGCGCACAGCCGCACGCTATCCCGTGGGTCCATGATGTTGAATGCGGTGGCCAAGAGGTCCGCCAGCATCGCACTCGGGGCAACCACCGTGGCTTGCAGTACATGCTCCGCCGGCCGACCGGTGGCCGGATCGAGGATGTGGCTGTAGTGCCTGCCACCGATCTGCCAACCGCGTGCGTAACCGCCGCTGGTGGCGATCGCCGCGTCCTGGATGCGCACTTGCACGAGCGTCGGCGCGTTGTCGGCGGGGTGCTTGGGATCCGCAACCCCGATGATCTCCGAGTCCTTTCCAAACACGACCAGGTCGCCACCGATGTCGATCAGGCCGCCTTCCGCTCCGGTCACCAGCGCTTTGTTCTTGGCGGCATCCAGGATGAAGCCCTTCGCAGCCCCATCCAATCCGATCGGGCCCGTAGCGCGGCGTTCGATTGTCTCGTCGAAATTGTCCACCTCGAAGGCTGGGTGCGAAATCGCCTTCAAGGCCGCCCCGATCTCGGCTTCAGTGGGCTCGCGACCGGCCGCTGCGGATTGCGCCCAAAGCTCCGATAGGCCGGCGACCCCGGGGTCGAACGCGCCGTGGGTCGACTTGGTCCAGGCGTTGCACTCCTTGACCAGATCGCGCAATTCCTCGGAGGCGTGTACGGCTTGTCCTACTGGCAACTTGGACAACTCGCTCGCGGGGTCCCAGCTGCTGACGATTGCGCTCACCCGGCCGATTTCCTCGAGCACGGCCGCTTCTAAGCCTGGCTTGGCATCGGGCGACGAGTGGATGCGCATGCGCATGGACGTCCCCAGGACCTCCTCGCGGGCCACTTCCCAAACCACGCTGGCTGTTTGCGGCTCGGGAGCAGAAGAGGCTGCCGGCTTGGAATTCGGCTCTTGGGACAGGAGCCCGAATAGGAGTGGGGCGAGGAGAACCAGCAACATGCGATACTTTTCCGACGATGGCAGGAGTGGGATCCCAATGTCCAGGATCCGCGATCGCTCCAATTCTGTGAGTCTGCTACCCCGGGGACAATTGGCAACCGCCAATTCCTCGACGATCTCGTGCGGCTGCGCCCTGCGGATACCGGTACTCGCTGTGTGCCGGGCATGCTCCAGGGGCTCGTACCCCAGCCATGCAGCAGGGGTTGGCACGGCCTTTCCAATGGAAGGATCCGCGTGATCAAACTTCCCCTCGTACGCGGCCCCTCAGAGGGAACGGTTGCAACTGACTGGGTTGCGTGTGGATGCTTGGCCAAGAAACCAGAGTTGACCTGCCACCCGAAGCCCTACCGGCCGGTCCTAGAGTCGTTCTCCCCAAGTGGGGACCTCGACCAAGACCCGTGCCATGTTCGTCCCTCCCTTTTGCCCCTACTCCACATGCCTGGCCCACAGGCATCCATCCAAGCGGCACTACCTGCGCTACGGCTTTTACAAGCCTCTTTGTAGAGCAAACCCAGTCCCGAGGTTTCGCTGCCGTACTTGCAAGCGCACCTATTCCCGCCAGACCTTTCGAGCCGACTATCGGGATCACAAGCCACATCTAAACACGCAGTTGTTTCGGTTGCTGATTTCGGGAGTTGGACTGCGTCAGTCTTCGCGGATGCTCCCACTCACGCTGCGATGCACCGAGCTCAAGTTCCGCAAGATCGGACAACACTTACGACACCTAAATCTCAATGTTCGAGGGAAGCTAGGTCCTTCCGCGGTTCTGCAGATGGACGAGTTCGAGACCTTTGAGACCCGGCGTCGTGAGCGACCTGTGACGGTGCCGGTACTCATCGATACGCCCACTAGGTTCATCATTTGGGCGGAATCGGAGACACTTAGCCCGCGCGGTCGAATGAGTGTTGCGAGGATTGAATCGTTAGCGAAGGAGGAAGGCCAGTTTGGTCCCCGCAAAGACAATTCCAAGGTGGCTATCCGAAAGGTACTTGAGCGGGCGATCCCCATGGTTTCCGGGCTGGATATGGTTCGGGTGCAGACCGACGAAAAGCTGACGTATCCGAGTCTGTTGCAGAGTGCGTTTGGGACGGCACGAGTCATTCATGAAAAGACTTCGAGCCGGTTGGCGCGAACGGTTGCGAATCCGCTGTTTCCGATCAATCAAACGGAGGCGATTGCTCGAGACCTTTTGGGTCGCTTGAGACGTCAGTCTTGGTTGGCGAGCAAGAAGCGTTGCTTCTTGGATCTAGCGCTTCAGTACCTGATGACTTGGAAGAATCTCATCAAGCCTAGGTTCAATCGGGACAAGGCGACGCCGGCTCAGTTCGCGGGATTCCTGAAGCGGCCGCTGACCTACAGCGAGGTCCTTGGGTGGCGTCAGGACCAGGGTAGGCGGAGTATTCCGCCTTGCCCCCGGGCGGCGCTTGGTCGGGGGGTGTATGCGGGTTGAGGGTGAGCTTCCACACCGAACCCAGTCAGTTTCGGTATGAACCATGGGGCACTGCCTACCCAATGAGGCCGCTTTGGCCCAATCTGAGGCCTCGAGCGGCCAGAAGCTCGGCCGTGAGCGAGCGTTTCTCCGGGATTCTTCCGGAGTTTCGCAGCTCAGGCGCATCTTGGTGTGGAGGGCCAGCCCCTCCAGCGGAGCAGCACAATGAACAGAGGCACTGAACCCAACATTTTTGACCAACTCGTGCGCGACCACCATGCGGGGGTCTTTCGGGCGGCTCGACGCGTGCTGGATTCCGATGCGGACGCTCAGGATGCCACCCAGGCGGTCTTCTTGCGGCTTTTGGAGGGCAAGATTCGGTTGCAGCAGGCGCGCGACGCAGGCGCTGTGTTGCGCACTCTCGCCGTTCAAACCGCGCTGACCCAACGTCGCCAATCCCAAAACCGCTCGCAACGCGAGCAAAGGTACGCCATGCAATACGCCGACTCCAAAGCGCAAGACTCCATAGCGCGCAATTCCACCACGCAGGCGGTCCAGGACCAAGTTTCGCTCGAACTCAAACAACTCGAAGAAGCGTTCCGAATCCCCATCCAATTGCACTACCAGGACGGGCTCACCTTCGCTCAAATCGGGGACGCGCTTGGGTGCTCCGAGTCGACCGCCCACGATCGCACCCAGCGGGGCGTAGAACGGCTACGCAAGCGGCTGGAGCGTGCGGGGTGGACTTCGCTCGCGGGTGGCATTGCAGCTGCACTCAGCGCCCGGGAAGCCTTGGCAATACCGGCCGGTCTCGAGACCCGTTTGCTCGCGCTGCGCGCACCGGGCCTGGTCGCAAAGAGCGGTTTGGTGGCAGCGTTGTGGTTGGTAGCCGTTCTTGGAGCAGGTTTGGGTGGGTGGTGGTATTGGCAGGACGGAGCCGCCATGCACGAGGCTGCGGCTCTGGCCCCGCCGGGCCCGAATGCCCGACCGTTGGAACTCGCGCCCAGCGACTCGCACGTGGATTCCCCCTTCGCTACTGCGGCCAACGCGCGCATTTCTGTCAATGCGGAGACCGCAGCTGATAACCAAGCACCCAAAGCCACACCAAACCAAAGCCCTGCCCCAGGGACCGAATCGGGCGCCACCGTTCGTGGACGCTTCGTAGGACTGCAGGGCGACCCAATCGCGGGGCTCGACGTGCGCGTGCACACCATGAGTCAGAAGGGACCGGCGCTGGTGGACCAACGCACCATCACCAACCCTAGCGGCGAGTTCTTGGTTACGCTCCGTGGAGAGCAACTGGCCCGGGCGAAGGGGTTTGTGGCTTCCGTCTTCGTAGCAGGCGTCCCTTTGTGGCGCTCTAGGGGCTTCGAGCTGCTTCCCGATACGCATGTCGATTTGGAGACCATCGCGATCGCTTCGCTCGAACCCGGTACCCTCGGGGAGTTTGAGCTGTTCGTGCGCGTCGTCGACGAGAGCGGATTGCCCGTTCGGACCGCCCAAGTCAGCCTTTGGGCCGTTCTCCCCAGCCAAACCAACGCCGTCCCAAGCGATCCACTCGATTCGCTGGACCGCCGCCAGCGGGAGGCAGCGGGCTACACCGACGAACAAGGGCTCGTGCTGCTCAAAGGCGAAACCCTGGGCACCAAGCTGTTGGAAGTCGACAGCCGTTTGCACGGTCATCGGCTCGCATTCGAACAGCTCGCGGGGGTGCTGGCGGGCACCAACGACACCACCATCACCTTGCATCCGGGCAAAACCATCGCTGGGCGAGTGCGTGCCGTGGACGGGGGTGTCGCGCCGCACGTCGTACTCAACGCTTGGCGCATTGGCAGCCGTCGCACTTACAACGCGGACATCGATTCCGAAGGCCGCTTCACGCTGCGCGGCCTGGCGGATGGGGATTATTCGCTCGACTTTGACGGTAGAGACTGGTCCCGGGCGGTCGTGGAGCCAGTCGCGGCGGGAACGGATTCGGTCGACGTGCCCATGAAGCGCAGGCAGGACGAACGCGACGTGGGACTACACGCAGGCGAAATCCACGGGCGCCTAGTGGATGCTGGCACTGGGCAAGGAATCCCCTTGGCTACCTACGATGTGGACTGGAACTTGCTTCCGGCGGAGGCATCCGGCGGCTTCGACCTCTTGTCCGATGTGTTGCCCAACGAGGTTTGGCCCCGGCCAAGGCAGATGGCTGCCCAGGAACTGCCACCGCCCCTTCAGCCGGAGTTTCACCTGACGGGCTTGGACCCTGGCACCTACGTGGTCACGATTTCCCGGCCGGGCGACAAGAGCGCCTATTCGCCACCGATCGTGCTCCAAAGGAATCAAATGGTGACGCAGGTTGCTATCTACGAGTCTCCCGCCCGTACGGTAACCGGGCGGGTGCTGGACCCGGAGGGCCACCCCGTGGAAGGCGCCACGGTGGTCTTCACGGGAGTGGGCCCCTACAGTGACCAACGCATCGCTTCGATCGACCTCGAAGTCGTCGAAGGCGGCGCTGCCCGGGCTCCGCTCGTGGTTGGATCCACGCGAACCGGGCCCGATGGCACATTTCGCACGCCTCCCCTGCCGGAAACATTGGCTTGGCGCATCGCAGCGCTGCACTTCCGTTGGCAGCCGGTCATCCATGCGACCTCAGGGGCCACGCTCGACCTGCAATTCGTGACTGGCCGTTGAGGGCTCCAGCGAATCCTTCGGTCCCCCTTCCCGAGGGCTCCTGAGCCAACGCACCCGGCGATTCTTGAAACATGGGTCCCCTATCCGCGCAAATTGGGCGGGGTGAGGGGGTCAGGGGCGCACTCTGCCCCATGCTCCCCCCATCCGTGAGCCAGGACACCTGATCACGGGGGTTGGGTAACCCCCGGGCTTCCAAGGAGGTCTTCCCTTATGGACCTAGCCCGGAACCTAGGCGAAAGTGCGCGGTTCCAAGGGGAGTTCGCTAGGCCCCTGGCCGATGAAGAAACCGCCATGAAGCCCCTCTCCTCTGCCCTTTGCGTCGCCCTCGCAGCCGGGATCTTGGGTCTCGCCCTGACCGCCCCGGCTGCTAGCCCCGCCAGCCCTGTCCAGGAACGGGATCCGGGACGCGCCTTCGAGGCGCTCAAACGGCGGCTCGACAAGAACTTGGACGGCAAAATTTCCAAAGAGGAATTCAACCGTGGGCAGCGGGCGTTCAAGCGGCTCGATGCCGATGGGGATGGTTTCCTGACCCAGGCCGACGCGGATGCGCTGGCGGGCAAAGGCAAGGTTGCTTCCGACCAGCCCAGGCCTGAACTGCCGAGCGAAGGCACGGCTCCGCAAGCCACCGCGGAGCAGATCGAGTTCTTCGAAACCAACGTCCGCCCGGTACTCGTCGAGAAATGCTTCAAGTGTCACTCGACCGATTCCAAACGCATCAAGGCTGGACTCACGCTGAATACGCGGGAAGGGTTCCTAACAGGCGGTGAGTCAGGACCCGCCATGGTGCCGGGGGACGTAGAAGCTTCGTCGTTCATCGAAGCGATCCGCTATCAGAATCCGGACTTCGAGATGCCCCCCAAGGAGAGGCTGAGCGACCAGCAGATCGCCGACCTAGAGTCCTGGGTTCGCATGGGCGCGCCGTGGCCTAGTGAACCGGACATGGGCTCGATGGAAATGTCCGCTGCGGGATCGACCGACGACGCGCCGCACAAGGAAAGCCTCAACCGCCACATCGACATCGATGCGGGCCGCCAGTTCTGGTCGTTCCAACCGCCCGTGCGCAGCGAGCCGCCCAACCCCGAACACGAGGGCTGGGCGCGCAGCGCGATCGATCGGTTCCTCTTGGCCAACATGGAGACCACGGGCGTCGCGCCCGTGGACGATGCCGACGACCGCACTTGGCTGCGTCGCGTGACCTTTGACCTCACCGGATTGCCGCCGACACCCGAAGACATCGCGGCGTTTCTCGATGACTCAAGCAAGGAGCGCGACGCCCACGTGGTCGACCGCTTGCTCGCCTCCAATGCCTACGCCGAGCGCTGGGGTCGCCATTGGCTCGACGTCGCGCGCTACGCCGAGTCGAGCGGCAAGGAACAGAACGTGGTCTATCCCCACGCCTGGCGCTACCGCGACTGGGTCCTGGCGGCCTTCCGTGCGGACATGCCCTACGACCGTTTCCTCAAGCTGCAGCTGGCGGGCGACTTGGTGCCCGTTTCCGACGAGACCGAGCACGCCTGGAACCAGATCGCGACGGGCTACCTGGCGATCGGTTCCAAAGGCCACGCCAACCGCGATCGGACCCGGTTCCAGCTCGACATGGTCGATGAGCAGATCGATGCCATGTCGCAAGGCATGCTCGGGCTGACGGTTTCCTGTGCCCGCTGCCACGACCACAAGTTCGATCCGATTCCCACCAAGGATTACTACGCGTTGGCGGGCATCTTCCTGAGCACGGACACGCACTTCGGCACCCTGCGCGGGCCTGGCAACAACCAGCCTTCGGATTTGCTCGCGTTGCCCCAGGCTGCCGACTTGCCCAATGGTCCCGACATGGGCCCCGAGGTGCGGCGCCTCTTGGAACGTGGCCGCGAGCGGCTCGACAAGGCTTCGCAAGAGACCATGGAGATGGAGGCCAAGGGCGACAAGGCCGATGCCGCCCAAACCGCCTTCCAAAAGCGAACCCAGGCGGATCAGGAACGCCTGTTGGCCGACTTGCTCGCTCGATTCGACGATCGCGGACGGGCCTTGCCTAAGAACCGCTTGGCCATGGGGGTTTCCGAAGGCGAGCCGCGCGACATCGCGGTGCTCGAACGTGGCGAACTCGACCGGCCAGGCGAAGTGGTGCCGCGCAACATGCCCCAAGTTCTGCGCAGCCCCGATGCGCCCCCGATCCGGGCCGGCAGCGGCCGTTTGGAGCTGGCCACCTGGATCGCGAGCGCCGACAACCCGCTGACCGCTCGGGTTTGGGCCAATCGCGTTTGGCTGCACTTGTTTGGCAGCGGCATCGTGCCGACCCCGGACAACTTCGGCGCGGCGGGGTTGCCCCCCACCCACCCCGAGCTACTCGACTGGCTGGCGACCGAGCTGGTGGCCCAGGGCTGGTCGACCAAGGCACTGATCCGCGAGATCACGCTTTCGCATGCCTACCGGCTATCGTCGCGCAGCGACCGCGCGGCCGAGGCGATCGACCCCGACGTGCGCACGTTGTGGCGCATGCCCAAGCGCCGGCTCGAGTCCGAGGCTCTGCGCGATGCGATGTTGGCCGTGGCGGGAACCCTTTCGGACGCGGCCCCCGTCGGTTCGGCCGCCGGAACCTTCGAAGGCGTGTTGCGCAACGAACAGGTCGCGCAAATCATGCTGCGCGAACAGCCGGTGCGCTCGGTGTACCTGCCGGCGCCGCGGGGCTTCGTGATGGACACCCTGGCCGCATTCGATGCCCCCGACAGCGAATTCGTGACGGGCGATCGCGACGAGACCACCGTGGCCACCCAGGCGCTGTTCCTGATGAACGATTCCGAAGTCTTGCGGCTGGCCGATGCATTCGCGGGTCGGCTCTTGGACATCCCCGGTTCCGACGACGATAAGATCCGCGCCGGCTTTGAGCTCGCTTTGGGCCGCCAACCGACGAATGGCGAGCGCCACGCGGTGAGCGCGTTCCTGCGCGACTACCAACGCGAGGTCGAGCGTACGATTGAGCAAGATGCCTCCCAAGGCAAGGCCAAGGACGCCGCGCCGTCATCCGACCGCCAACGCCAACGGGACCAAGCCCGCGCACGCGCCCGCGAAAAGGCGCGTGAACTCGCCCGGCAAAGGAATGGAGCCCCCGGCAACGCGGCTCCCGAACCGCTGCGCGATCCGCGTCGCGCCGCCTGGTCCGCGTTCGCCCAATCCCTGTTTCAAGGCGCGGAATTCCGCGTGATCGGCTAGCACCGAGGACTCCCACCATGAACGATGCCATCGACCGTTTGAATCGGATAGCCCTCTCCCGCCGCGATGCCTTGCGCGCGCTTTCTTGCGGCTTCGGTATGCTGGCCCTGCGTGGACTGGGTTCGGCGAGCCCGTTGGCCGCTGAAAACCTTTTGGCGGCCAAAGCCCCCATGCTGCCCGCCCGGGCCAAGCGCGTGATCTTCCTGTGCATGACCGGTGCGCCGAGCCACGTGGACACCTTTGACTACAAGCCGGTGCTCAACCAGAGCACCGGCAAAACGCTGTCGGGTTACCGCAAGGGAGCCAAGCTGCTGGGTAGCCCCTGGCAGTTCCGCCAGCACGGCAAGAGCGGGCTTTGGCTCAGCGAGCTGTTTCCCCAACTCGCCGCTCACGCCGACGATCTGTGTCTGCTACGCGGCATGCACACCGACCTGCCCGCGCACCCCCAGGCCCAGACCATGCTGCACACCGGCAGCATCCAATTCGTGCGGCCGTCGATGGGCGCGTGGACCCTGTATGGACTAGGCACCGAGAACACCAACCTGCCCGGGTTCGTGACCATGAACCCCCAGGGCGGGCGCGCGCAGTTGTACGGCAGCGCGTTCCTACCGGCCACCTACCAGGGGCTCAAGATCGGCACCGATGGCCAGGGCCGGCGCCGCTTCGGGCAAGAGCAGCCCCCGGTGGAGGACATCAAGAACCCGCGCCAAAGCGCCAAGCTGCAGCGCAAACAGCTCGATCTGGTCCAGCGCCTGAACGAGGAGTATTCCAAGCGCGAGAAGAACGACGACGGCATCGAGGCGGTGATCGAGTCCTACGAGCTGGCCTACCGCATGCAGTCCGAACTTCCCGACCTGATGGATCTCGCCGCCGTGAAGCCCAGCACCCTCGAAGCCTACGGCATCGGCAAGCCCGAAACCGACAAGTTCGGGCGTCAATGCCTCACCGCCCTGCACCTAGCCAAAGCCGGCGTGCGCTTCATCGAAGTCGGCGCCGGGGGCTGGGACACCCACCGCAACATGCGCGAGGACCTAGCCAAAGCCTGCACCGCCGTCGACCAACCCATCGCTGCGCTGCTCGCCGACCTCAAGCGTTCGAGCATGCTCGACGAAACACTGGTTTTGTGGGGCGGCGAATTCGGCCGAACCCCCTACGCCCAAGGCGACGATGGCCGCGACCACAACAACCGCGGCTTCACCACCTGGATGGCTGGCGGCGGAGTCAAGGGCGGCTTCTCCTACGGCGCCACCGACGAGCTCGGCATCGAAGCGGTCGAAGGCCGCCTGTCGATCCACGACTGGCACGCCACCATCCTGCACCTGATGGGCCTCGACCACGAACGCCTCACCTTCAACTACGCCGGCCGCGACTTCCGCCTGACCGACGTAAGCGGTGAGGTGGCGCGGGAGATTTTGGCGTAACGGTTCGCGGCCAGCGTTGGCCCCTAAGCAGGCTCACTAGTCCGAATGTCGGTACACCGCTTCATTTCCGGAACTCGTTGGTACCCGGCGAGCCATTAGGAATTTGCGAGGCGTTTGGGAGGACACTGTACCGGCGCTGGCGGAAAACTATCCCTACCAGTAGGATTCTACTAGGTTCGGGTCATTGAACGCCGTGTGGGCGCCACCGGCGATGCTCTCATAAGCGTGCCGTTGCCCGATGTGTGCTCGCCAAACCACAACCAAACAGATGACTATGCTTTCCAGGTACTTCGGGATTGCCGCATTCTTAGTATTGCAAGCCTCTACTCGCGCATGGCCACAAGCTACAGGGGATACCTGCAATAACGCAGAAGTATTCACGGGCCTAGGCACTCGCCTTTTCAACACTGACCAAGCCACGACAAGTGGATTTGACGGAAGTGGGGCATGTGGGCCGGGACTGATCGCAGCCTATCAAGATCACTTCTTCCAGTGGACGGCACCAAGCACAGGTGACTTCGTCGTTGATACGAATCACTCTGAGTTCGACACGGTTCTCTCTGTCTATTCAGGTACTCAGTGTTCAGCTACCTGTATCTTACAAGACGACAATGACGGAATCGGCTCTGCGAGTTTGGTTTCTCTTCAAGGGATCAACCTGGGAGATACCTTTCTTTTCCAAGTAGGTGGGGTTGGAAGCGAGTCCGGATTGGGGAGGTTGAACATTTCCCTGCTCTTGGCGCCTTGCGTATCAAGCCCCGATGATTGCTTCGAGGACAATGACAACTACGGCCAGAGTCCCCTCTTGTTGCCTGGGCGATACCACGGGCTTGCCGCTTCAGGTTTTGACCCAGACTACTACTCTATCTCCATTCCACCCGAAACTACACTTGAGATGTGGATTGAAGAGACCGACCCCATCCTATGGGTCCTTGACCCAAACACTGCAAATGCGTGGCAACCTCTTGAGCAGACTTCCGATTCAAGGGGATGGCAACTTGAAAATAGCGGAACCGGAGCGCTACCGGCAATCTTCGGCTTTACTATCATTCCGCAAGCCCCCCAGAACATTTTGATAAACTACGACCTAAGTCTTTTTGAACGACCCTACGATTGTGCGGCCTCTGGTGAGGATTACCTAGAGCAGAATGACACTTGCTCGACTCCTCGCAGTCTGCCCGAGGGAGTTTACCTCAACCTTTTCGTTTCGCTTCAAGATCGAGACTTCTACTCTGTCAACATCCCGTCGGACCACTTCCTATCCGTTGATCTGCTCCAGAACCTCTATCCAATAGATTTTGATGTGTACAACTCGAATTGCAGCTTTCTTTGGACTTCGCTTGGCGATTGGAACTACCACAATCAATCTGGCGCTCAAGAAACACTGATCTTTGAAGTAGACAGGATCACGGCTACACCGGAGCCATGTACTTCCTATGAGTTTGCATTGGATATTTTCCAAAACCCCTGCCCCAATGGTTTCGACGACCCATTCGAAGAGAACGATACTTGCGGATCGGCCGCGCCGATAGGCAATGGATACTTTCCGGGACTCGCCGTCAGACAGTCTGACCCCGACTTCTTCGTAGCTTGTCTTGCTCAAGGTCAGACGATTACGGTGACAACGCTGTTTTCAAGCGCGGAGAGCAATCTGGACCTCTTTCTTTGGCGGGCGGACGCGAACTATTGTGGAATCCAGGGTGTCGGAAATCCGCTTGCAGCAAGTGAGACGCTCACCCAAGACGAACACGTATCGTGGACCAATGTTTCGGGGCAAAACGTCGATGTGGTTGTAGAAGTAAGAAACGTGGGCGGAATCAGCCTATGCAACACTTATGATTTGATCATCGGGGGTTTGGTCGACTGCACAGGATCTGTCGTCGGGACTTTCTGCGACCCGATGAGTCCAAACTCTACTGGCCTTTCGACCCACCTTGATGGATCGTTCCCTGGTTCACTTGGTGGTTCTGGATTGCACCTGGAAGTGAGCTCCGGCCCGCCGACACAGTTCGGATATCTCCTTGTGGGATCAGCGTCGGCTGATCCCGGTATTCCAATCGGCCAGGGGCGCCTCTGCATCACTTCATCTGGTGGAGCACCGATTGGTCGCTACAACATCACCGGCGATCTACGAGATTCGATTGGCCAGTTTGCGGCCAACGGCTTCTGGGTAAGCCAAAGCGGCAACTCATCGGTGGGGACTGGTTTTGATGTTCCCGTTGAACTTCCCCTGCCCAACTACCAGACCATCCATGTTGGCGAGACTTGGCACTTCCAACTCTGGCACCGTGAGAATGGAGGCAACTCGAACTTCTCGAATGGCCTCTCCGTTGCCTTTTAGTGCCATGAACGCCTCACCTTCAACTACGCCGGCCGCGACTTCCGCCTGACCGACGTAAGCGGTGAGGTGGCCCGGGAGATTTTGGCGTAGCACGCCAGGAGATGCTTGCATGCTCGGGGCCAGGTCAGGTGGGTTTGCTTGCGCAGCCAGGCCTGTACCCATGCAGCCACGTTGACTTGGTAGCCAGCCGAGCTCGAAAGGAGGAGCTGCGTGCGGTCAGAATCGCTCGAAGTTGTCAGGGCTCGATTTCCGCTGGCGCGCAGGATCAGTCCCCCGCCAAGACCTTGCTCAAGGTCGCTTCCACGTTGTTCGCTAGCAACTCGTGACCCCGCACGTTGGGGTGCATGCCATCTTCCAGGTTGTATGCGGGCATGCCGCCTACGCCTTGTAGGAAACTTGGGACTATGGGCACAGCGAGGTCCTTGGCTACGCGTCCATACAGCTCGTGGAAGGCCGTCGAGTAGGGTTCTCCGTAGCTAGGCGGCACGTGCATGGCGCACAGGATCGGGGTGGCACCCGCGGCCCGGATGCGCTCTAGAATCTGGCGCAGATTGGATTCGATCGCCGCCAGTTCGATGCCGCGCAGGCCGTCGTTGGCGCCTAGTTCGACCACGACCACCTGGGGTTTCTGTTGGAGCAGCCAATCAATGCGGCGCAGGCCGCCAGCGGTGGTGTCTCCGCTGACGCCGGCGTTTACCAAGCGGAAAGGAAGCTTGCGTTCGAAGAGGCGCCGCTGCAATACGGCAGGAAACGCTTGGTCCGCGTTCAGGTGCAATCCGGCGCTGATGGAATCCCCCAGGAAGATCACCAGGGGGGCATCGGCGGGAATGGCCAGAGGCTCGCGTTCGACGTCCTGTGCTTGTCCAGACCAAGCATCGCCTAGCCGGGCTTTGGAATCGGGCTCTGCCGAACCATTGCAAGCCACAAGAAGCAGACTACAGAGGGCTTGAGCGCTGAGAACGCGCCAGGAGAACAGATTCCGATTCATGTGAACGCTAGCATAGTCGGCCCTCGCACACTTTTCTCGCCCGATTCCCGCACCATTCGCCCCCATGCAATCGGCATCCTCGCAACCCTCGGAACGCCCTACCGAGTGCCAAATCGAATGCGCCGGCGTGAGCCACAGCCTGCGCTCGGGCTCCCAGGACCTTTTGATCCTCGATCAAGTGAACCTGACCATCCAAGGCGGCGAATTCCTCGCCATCGTCGGGCCTTCCGGGAGTGGCAAGTCCACCCTTTTGGGCCTCATGGCGGGCCTCGAAAAGCCGACCCAAGGCTCGATTCGTTTTGAGGGCCTAGCCCTGGAGCAGGCGGACGAGGACCAGCTCGCGCTTTGGCGCCGGAAGAAGGTCGGCTTCGTCTTTCAGAACTTCCAACTGCTGAGCAACATGACGGCCCGCGAGAACATCATGCTGCCGCTCGAGTTGTTGGGCCGCAAGGACGCGCTGGCCGTCGCCAACCGGCTCCTAGAAGACGTGGGGCTCTCCAAACGGGGCCACCACTATCCGTCGCAGCTTTCGGGCGGTGAGCAACAAAGGGTCGCTCTGGCGCGGGCCTTTGGGCACGGACCGGCCGTCCTGTTTGCCGACGAGCCCACCGGAAACCTGGATCAGGAAACGGGGGCCCAAGCCCTGCAGCTCTTGCTGCGCTTGCGCGAACAACATGGAACCACCCTGGTGTTGGTGACCCACGACGATGCGGTGGCCCAGCGTGCCCAGCGTCGGGTTCGCATCATCGGGGGGCGACTCCAAGAGGCAAACCGAGCGGAGTCCAGCGCACAGGTCAGCCCCGCATGAAGCAGCGGCTGACTCTTTCGCTCTTGACCCGCGAGTCCCGCGGAGCCCGCGGGCGCATGCTGTTCTTTGTGGCCTGCCTAGCCCTGGGCGTGGGCGCCGTGACCGGTGTCAGCGCCTTGGTGGCTTCGGTGAGAGGCAGCATGGCTTCGGAATCGCGCGAGCTCTTGGCGGCCGACGTCAAAGTCACCTCCCGTGCGCCCCTGCCCGAGGGGCTGGACGGGACCATCCAAGCTCGACACCCGGTCGCGGTCGCCACGACGGTGGAGCTGGCCACCATGATCGCTGCGCCGCCCCGCGCGGACGGACAGCCCGGCCCCTCGCGATTGGTGGAATTGAAGGCAACGAGCCCCGAGTACCCGTTGTACGGCAGCCTACGAACCGAACCCGCGGGGCTCACGATCGCCAGCTTGGCGGACGACGAAGTCCTTGCGGCTCAAGAACTCTGCACGGCTCTCGGCCTCCAAACCGGCGACGTGCTCCAGATCGGCGGCCAGGACTTTCGGCTGCGCGGGCAACTGCTGTCCGAGCCCGACCGGCTCGACTTTGGCATGACCCTGGGGCCGCGCGTGTTCCTCACGACCCGAGGACTAGAGCGCACCCGCCTCGTGGAATTCGGCAGTCGGGTGAAGTACGGACGCCTGATCCAGGTCAGCCCCGAAGAATCCGCGGGAGACCTCAAGGCATGGAAACGGGCCTTGAGCCGCGAAGAGGACGCCACCGACACCACCGCGCGCCTTAGCGTGAGCACGCACCGCGAAGGGCAACCCGGGGTCGAACGCTCTTTGCGCAATGTGGAACGCTACCTGGGTCTGGTCGCCTTGCTTTCGCTTCTGCTCGGCGGGGTTGGGGTGGCGCAGGTCGTTCGGGTTTGGATTGAAGAGCGCACCCAATCGGTGGCCATCCAGCGCAGCTTGGGCTTGCGGCCCAAGGACATCTTGCAGCTCTACCTGGTGCAGGTCCTGGTGCTGGCTTGCTTGGGCAGCTTGCTCGGTTGCTTGGTGGGCATTTCGATGCCCTTCCTGGCGGCCCAAGTCGCTCCAGATTTCATCGATGCAGGTACGGTGCTGGCCCGCCCCTGGCCGATCCTGCTGCGCGGCTTTGGATTGGGCATTGCGATCGCGGTCCTCTTCGCCATAGGTCCCCTGACCGCCATCTACAAGGTTTCCCCGATCCTGGTGCTGCGTGCCCAGGCCGCGCCGCTGGGGATTCCAAGTTGGGTGAGGGTTTCCGTAGCCATGCTTCTATTGCTGGGCATCTTCGCAGCCGCAGCGATCCAAGCGGATAGTGCCGGGGTGGGCGCGGCCTTTGGTTTGGGCCTTTTGGTGCTCGTGGGCGTGCTCGTGCTCGGAGCTCGGCTCGCCATGTGGTTCGCGACCCGCATCCCTCGGGCTTCGGCGGGTTTGTACCTGCGCCATGGGCTTTCCAGTTTGGCCCGACCGGGCGCGGGCACCACGGCCACCATCGTGGCCCTGGGCTTGGGGGTGCACGTGATCGCGACCTTGCTGCTGGTCGAGGGTCGCCTCAGCCGTGAGTTGCGGGACGGAGTCCCTCCCGAAGCCCCCAGCGTATTCCTGGTGGATGTGCAACCGGACCAATGGCCGGGCGTACAGCAACTCTTCCAAGCTCACGGTGCGACCCACGTGGACGCGACCCCGGTATGCATGGCCAGGCTTTCCCAAATCGACGGGCGTCCTGTACGCGAAATCGCGAAGGATCGCGAAGGGCAAGAGGGCCGTGCCAAGTGGGTACTGACCCGTGAACAGCGTTTGACTTGGCGAGACGAGATATCGCCCTCCAACAAGCTGCTCGAAGGGCAATGGTTCCAGGAAGATGACGTGCGCGAGGTTTCGCTCGAGAAGGGTTTCGCAGAAGACCTGGGCGCGAAAATCGGCACTCGTTTGACCTTCGACCTGCAGGGATTGCCGGTGGAGTTTGTGGTGACCAGCCTGCGGGAAGTCGACTGGGCCAGCTTTTCGGTCAACTTCTTCCTGGTGGTAGAACCGGGCTCGCTGGAGGGCGCACCGTTTGCCTACCTGGCCTCCGCCCGCGTCGATCCGGGTGCCGAGCAGGACCTGCAAGATGCCCTGGTGGCCGGTTTCCCCAACGTGACCTTGCTGCGCCTGGGCCCGATGCTCGAGAAGGTCTCCGGGGTCCTGGAACGCATCGCGCTAGGCGTACGGGTCTTGGGCTGGGTCTCTGTATTCGCCGGGCTTGCGATTTTGGCGGGAGCGGTGGCGGCGGGTGGTCTGCGCCGCAAGCGGGAGGTCGCCCTGCAGAAAACCATCGGCATGACCCGAGCTGGCGTGGCGCTGTTCCTCAGCGTGGAATATGCCACGGTTGGCTTGGTCGCGGGAGTCTGCGGCACGGTAGCCGCGTATGGCCTAGCCTGGGGATTCCTCGAACGGCAACTCAACCTGGCCCACGACCTCAACTGGGCTTGGCTGCCGGTGTTCGTTTTGGCGAGCGCCTTGCTGGCGGCCCTATGTGGATTGCTAAGCAGCTTACGCGCCCTGGCTACCCAACCAGCGGTGAGCTTGCGCTAAGCACGGATCGCGCAGGTACCTAGCTAGGTCGACCTCGATCGGTGGTCGCGGGCGGCCCTACGCAAACGTTCGCGCAGCCTAGGCACCCGGTGGTCTGCCGGAAGGGTCGTGGTAGTGAGGAAACCGATGGAAATGGTCCTAAATCGGCCGCGATTCGGCGCAACGCAATGGCGCGCTATTCCTCGAACGCTTGGCCGATTCCAATGGTTTCGGGGGTCTTGTCGGAGGCGTCGTACATGCGCACGAAGTCCTTGCACTCGTCGGCCTCGATCGAGCGCATCGATTCGACCCAGGCGGGCGGGATGGTTTGGTAGTGCAGCCAGGCCAGAATGCGCAAGCCGGTAGGGGTACCCTCGGGCAGCGTTACCGAGAATTGGACCGTGTCCCCGCCCGCGACGAAATCCGCATCGCCTTCGGTGCCAAGGGGCGCTGTTTTTTCGGTGTGCGGGCCCGTGGCCTGCCAGCCCTTCGGCAGCAGCCGGTTGTCCTTCAGCCGGCTCGCCATGCTGGTGAGGTGGGTCGTCGCTTGGCCGTCGATGTCCGCAGCCACCATTTCCCACACCATCACGTCTTCGGGCTTTTCGATCCGACTCAAGTGCGGGATCGCCAGCTCGTCGGCGACTTGCGTGAGCCGACCGGTTTCGTCGTACTTGCCGCTTTCGAAAACCAACTGGTTGCCGGCTCGCACTTGGACGCGCAGCCAAGCGCGCCGTGCAGGGTAGCCGGTGGGGAACTTGTGGCCAGTCAGGTTTTCGACCTGGACGGCAAACTCCAGCTGATCGCCATGGCGCTCCGGCTTGGTCACGGTAACCAAGGCAGTGCGATCCGCAAGTTGCGCGCGCGTCGCCATCGCCATGCGTCCGAGCGCCTCTTTTGGGGCCGACACCCCCAGCTCTTCGCGGTATTCGCCCAGCATATCGAGCATGAAAGCGTTGCCGCCCGTGAACGCGTGGGCGCGGAAGGGTCGCGGCTGGATCAGGAAGTCGCGCCCCCCAGGGTTGCGCGCGATCTTGATCGTGCCCATGTCGGGCATATGGCACTCCTGGCAGGTCCGGCTCTGCTCGGTGCGTCCGTTTTCGTCGGAGTATTGGCTGTTGCGCCATTCCAGATACGGTGTTTGCTCGGGGAACGTGCTCTTGCCAAGCGAATAGTGCGTGGACAGCGTGTGGCAGGTCGCACAATGCGCGGAGCTTTGGATGTGGCTGCCTAGCTGCGGCTCGTATCCCGAGTGCATCTGCATCGGGCCCGCTGCCGGATCCGCAAAGGGCCCAAAGATCGCGCGGTTCCGGCCAATGCTGGGGCGGCCAGAGAACGAGGCCTCGGTTCCCAAGTTCTCGGCTTCGATCTTGTGGCACACCGTGCACGACACGCCGTCCTGGGCCAACGGATCGCTCGCCATCTCCGCGACCGTCGCAGCAGGCTCGCCCGCCAAGGCGGCCGTGTGATGGGCCATCGGCGCGTGGCATCGTACGCACACCGCTTGGATCTCCGCAGCTTGGCCGGGCTTGTGTGCGATCTCCTTGGCCACGGTTCCGCGCCAATAGGGATCGCGGAAGCTATTCGCCATCATCGTGGCTTGCCAAAGGCCGTGGGGCGAAACATCGTCACCCGTCGGACTGCGCATCGCAAACGCTGTACTGGCTACCGCATGGCACATGGCGCATCCATTGCCCGTCGCGAACACCTCGTTGCGGGCAATCGGCTGAACGGGGCCGTGCCAGGCGGGTCCCGGACCGAGCGGCCCACCACCCTCGCCTTCCGACTCGTTGGGGACTTGGAGCGAAAAGCCAAGGGTGAGCGCGCCGAAAAGCGCAGCCAATGCGTAACCATACATGGCCGCAGTGTAAATCCCCTTCGGCCTCGGCGCTAGCTGGGCACCAAGAGCCTGGACCAAGTGCTACCCTTGCGCGAGGGTCCGATCCGTGCTTGCGCGCTCCCATAACCTTGGGCTGGCACACACCGCGACCCAAGCGGGCGGTTGGTGGCTAGAGGGGGTCTGGAAGAACCGCGTCCGCCCGTTTTCACACCAAACCGCAGGCAGCCGTGCTTTTGGAACTTGGGGGAACGTGACGGAAGCGATGTGCTCCGAGTTCGCTCCGCGAGGTCATCATCGGCGGATAGACGGGGCACTTCTAGCTGTGACTCCGCGACACCGCATCGAGTCCGGGGCAGCATCGAGTCCGGGGCATGGGAACGGCTCGGACCGTGCGGGTAGCCTATTCCCCCTAGCAACAGGCTCCGGTCGTTGCGACCCTCACGGCTGGAGGATGGCGTTGTTCCTCTATTGGGTAGTGGGGCCGCCGCTGCCATTGGCATGCGCTCAGGCATCAGCCAAGGCGCGGATGACCATCGATCTCATGGCATTCCGTAGCGGGCACCCTAGCGAGTCGTGGGTCGCAGGGCCGTAGAAGAACTTCCGTGGGGCAAAATGGAAGCCGACCGCCACTTCGTCTGTACATTGTCTGGCATGCAAACCGATCTCGCCGCCTTCCGTAAGGAGCTTCGACAGCGTTGTCAGCCCATCCATGGCGATGGATATCCGGATGTGGCGACCGAGCTCGCGCGGGTGGCGGCTTGGTGCAAAGAGGTCGGTGCGGAAGCCGACGTGTACGGCCGCGGTGAGTTCGTGGAGACCTTCGAAGCCAAGCTGGCCGGCCTGTTTGGCATGGAGGCGGCGCGTTTCCTGCCGAGTGGCACGATGGCCCAAGGGATTGCGATGCGGATCTGGTGCCAGGATCGTCAGGCGTTTGGGATGCATCCTACGAGCCACTTGGAATTGCACGAAGAGCGCGGCTACAGCCAGTTGTTCGGCTTGGAAGCGGTTCTCGTGGGCCCGCGTCATAAGGAAATGCTCGCCGAGCACCTCGCCAGCGTGCATGACCCACTCGCCGCCTTGCTGATGGAATTGCCCACGCGCGAGAACGGGGGACGGTTGCCTAACTGGGAGCAGCTCGAGGAACTGTGCGCCCTCGCGCGCAGTCGGTCGATTCGCTTGCACCTCGATGGGGCTCGCATCTGGCAAGCCCAAGCGGCCTACGGACGCAGTCTGGCCGAAATCGGCGCTTTGTTCGACTCGATCTACGTTTCCTTCTACAAAGACGTGGGTGCGCTGCCCGGAGCGATGCTCATGGGCAGCCGCGAGTTCCTCGATCAGGCGCGACTCTGGCAGCGGCGCATGGGCGGCAACCTGTACACCCTCTTGCCCAACGTGGCCTCGGCAGCGAGCCGCTTGGATGGCAAACTGACGCGCTTCGCGGTGTACAGGGAACGAGCGCTCGCGTTGGCAGAAGGGCTATCCCCCATCGCGGGACTCCGCCTGTTTCCTGATCCGCCCCAGGCGAGCATGATGCATGTCTTGCTGGATTTGGCTCCAGAAGCGGCGCTCTTCGCCCGCGATCGGGTCGCGGAAGAATCAGGGCTGTGGCTTTTTGGCGCCGTCCAGCCGTGCGAACGCCAGGACCAATGCCGCTTCGAGCTATCGATAGGCGAGGCCGCAACCCAGCTTGACCTGGGCGCTATGGTGACAGGTTTCCGAAGCCTGCTGCAGGCCTAGATGTGTCTTCGCCTAAGTACAGAGTCGGGACAACTTCCAGCGCTCCACGCCTTACTAGCTGCGTGGAGCGCTGGAGGTCGTCGCGACTCCGTAGCTAGTGGGCCGCCTATTCGCAGAATGTGACCGACAGTCCATCGGTGAAGTTGGAGGTGTTCAAGCCGGCCATGTTGTCACGGTACCAGCACTGAAAATTCCAGTTCGTCCCCGCCAGGATCGTGGCAGCAGGGTTGGAAGGCATGGTGAAGTCCACCGGCCAATCCAACGATCCGTTGGCGTCGAATTGACCACCCGGCAGCAGTCGGTGGAAGCCACTGCTATCGGCGAAGACGCATAGGTACCCGCTTGCGATGGGTGTTTGATCTCGGTACGGCCCGTAAAAGATCACCGCGAACTGGCTGGGGGGCGCATCACGGACCGTCAGGGCAAAGTTGTTGAGTTGGAGGCTTGTGGTTCCGGTAGATCCCATAACCGCTCCGGTGCTCGAGGCCGAATTCGGCGCGGCCACGCAGTAGTTTTCGACGCTACACGGAGCGGTCGTGATCCGCACGTCGTCGATCAACCACCCCAACCCGGTATTGTCCACCGCGTCAATCGCCCAAAACTGGAAGCGGATCTGGATCGCGTCGCCGGCGTAACTTGAGAGATCCATCGAAACTTCGTGCCAGATCGCTTGGTTCGAGCAGTCCTCGCCCAATTGGTTCCAGGTCACCCCACCATCGGTAGAGATATCCACGTAATGGAAGTCCCACCCATTGCAGAGTTCCGAATCCGTGAAGGAATCGTATTGGAGCATGGGCGCATCTGCGTGCTGCGGAATCGGCACGGGCATCGACATGGTCAGGAACACGGGTGTCCCGGGTGCATTGAGGAAGGTGCAGCCCTGATCTCCCATCCGCGCCATGGCACTGGAGCCTCCGGGAGGTTGCGACTGGTCCACACAAGGATCCGTGGGTCCCGCCCAATACCATGCGGGATCCGCAGTCCAGGCAGCTAGGCCGGAGGTGAAGTCGTCCTCAAAGAGAGTTGTCTGGGCAGTTGCCGGGATGGCCAGCGCGAAGAGCCAGACACTGTGGATAAGGAAAGTTTTCATCGCTATTCCTAAGCAATAGAGAATGGGAAGGGTTGTTGATGGAAGCCTTGGTCAGGCCTAGTTGGGGACAAGGTGTGGCTAGATAGCAAAGTGTGGCTAGGTAGCGACGACCGGTCCCCAGGGACACCGGGGTGAACCGCCGATTGGAAGCGGCACCGTTCTGGTGTCGGAACAGGCTGTACCCCATTCTAACCACAATCAGGTCCGTTTGCCTAGACAACGCGGCCTAGCCCCGCAACCGTGCGAAGGCCGGAGTAAAAAGACTCCCAGCCCAGCCGTGTGAGAGGCTGTAGGACGACTTGGATCCTATGGGACTCCCATGGGACCAAGATCGACTCCGCTTCCGAATCGTTTAGAACGCCACTTCCACCGCGTTGGTGAAATTCGAAGTCATCGCAGGCGTGTCCCGGTACCAGCATTGGAAGTACCACGTTTGGCCGGCGCTGACGGCGACAGGGCCACCGGGTGTCGGGGTATTGCCCAAGTCCAAAGCAAGCGATGCCGTGCCGGGTGCGCCAACCTGGAAAACTTGAGCGATCCCGTTGTAGCGCCCAATGCTATTCGAAAGGCACAGAGTACCCGCGCTGCCGCCAGCCATCGGAGTCACGCTGTTTCCCGTTCCGTTGAGGAAGAAGCCGAACTCGCCTTGGGGCAAGTGCTCCGCCCACAGGGTCAGGCTGTTTTCGCTGGGAACCACGGAACCCACGGCTTGAAGCGTACCGGAAACCCCCGTGCTGTTGACTTCGGCCGGATTGCAGTAGGCCAAGCCTACGACCCCACCATCGTGGCGGCGCCCTTTGAAAGTGCGTTTGATGCCCTGGGCGGGGAAGGGGTTTTGGAAGCTCCAAACCAACGCGCCCATGGGGTCGATCTCGATGAAGAAGCCCATATCACCCCGAACCAGCATCGTGTTGCCATTGGCCAGTCGCTGGCAACCCGAAGTGTTGGCTGAGTAGAAGGTCATCGGGCTCGGGTGCGTGATGCTCGCAAGCGCCGCTGACGGCCCATAGGTGCCTTGGGGTAGCAAATCGTAGGTCCCGCCCGAGTTGATCGGCGGCACGATTTCATCGGCGCTCGAATAGTTGCCTCCCGGACGCCCGGAACCATTGTTGAACACAAGCAAGTGACCCGCGCCCGGCAAGCCAGCTGCAATCCACTGGCAATCATGCTGTCCATACAATTGCCGATCGGCGATGGCTCCAAGCCCATAGGCCTCCGGGTTGCCCCAGCGGTACAACAGATCCCCGCCCCGCCCGCGCAAACCTCCTGTCGACCCGGCCGCTTCTAAGGTCGTCGTGCTGTGGTCGAGGATCCACACCTCGTTCATCGTGCGCGAGGAAACGACGATTTGATCGAGTTCCGCGTTGTAGTCGATTCCATTGAAGTGCAGCCAATCGCCCCCCGAACCCACGTTGCCAACCGGATAATTGATGTGGATGCGCTCGGGGCGATTCTCGGGCAAATCGTAGTTGGGTAGGTTGGGATCGCGCTTCTGCACCAAATGGTCGAATGCATGCCATTCCCAAACCACCGACGCGCCGCCGTTCCCGTCAGGCTCGACCTCGATGATGTGTTCAGACCAGAAGTCGGTTCCAGCCGTTGACGGGTCGCGGCCAGCCGCGATCGCCAAGGTAGGGCCGATGTCTTCCCATGCGATCATCAACACATTGCCATTGGGCATCAACGCGATGTCGTGGTGTGCGTGCACGGTCGCGCTGTCGTACGAAAAGTCCCACAGCAGTTGCCCATCCCAGGAAACGCGTTCCAGCCCCCCTCCAGCACCGCCGCCCCCAATCCCAGGGCCAAGATTCTTCGTGCGAACCAAGTCCCCGTTCGGGGCCATGTACACGGCCGAACCCGGCGTGGTGGTTCCCGGCCAGGTGTTCACAACATTGCCCGCCAAATCCACCGCGTAGGCGGTGGTGGAAGCCCCGGGCTGGTAGACCGTGATTCCGGGCTGCGGGGTACTTTGCGCCAATGCAAGACCCGAGAGGGCAAACAAACCAAGAGTGCGAAAGAGCATGAAGGGTATCTGGAGAGCTTAACTGGAGAACTTAGCTGGAGAGCCTATCTGGAGAGCTGGTTGCGGTTGTTGGGACCGGAGCGCAGTAGGCCCTTAGGACCGCTTGCGGGCCCAGAAGGTTTCACCAAAATGCTCGCATATTCAGCGACCGAAGACTGGGCTCGAATCGCGGGGATCGCCCAACCACCACCGGAGCTATCGTTTCGGGACACCTAGCGAGCCTTGATGCGAGCCCAACTCCTCGAGCCACCCCATCCCAAACGGTGCGCGAGGATTCGCGGACGATTCAGGTAGGCGACCTCGCCCGCGCCGTGCACTTCGCCCCCAGCTAGAAAAAGGGCTAGTCTCCGACTGCGGGACGCTTATGGCCTCCAGAGGCTTAACCCAGATTTCACGTTAGCCGCGGAACGCACCCGAACCCGCCGGGCCTCGCGTTGTACGACCCACGCTCTTTGCCTATGGTAATGCCCCTTGGGCAGCCTTTGTCCGGGCCAGCATGACCAACCCCACATCCAAAACCCCCAAGCTGACGCACCTGCAGCGCTTGGAGGCAGAAGCCATCCACATCCTGCGTGAGGCCACCGCCGAGAGCGAACGTCCTGCCATGCTGTACAGCGTCGGCAAGGACAGCTCGGTGCTGGTACACCTCGCACAAAAGGCCTTCTACCCCGCCAAGCCGCCCTTCCCTCTGGTGCACGTGGACACCACTTGGAAGTTCTCGGAAATGTACGCGTTCCGAGCAGCCACCGCCGCGCGCGTCGGGATGGAGTTGATCGTGCATCAGAATCCCGAATGTGTTCGACGCGGGATCAATCCGTTCGACCACGGTTCCGCCATGCACACCGACCTTTGGAAGACCGAAGGCTTGCGCCAGGTGATCGATGCACACCGTTTCGACGTGTGCTTTGGCGGGGCACGACGCGATGAGGACAAGGCCCGCGCCAAAGAGCGGATCATCTCGGTGCGGTCGCCCAAGCACCAATGGGACCCCAAGCGACAAAGACCCGAATTGTGGCAACTCTACAACGTGCGCCGCAGCCCCGGTGAAACCATGCGCGCGTTCCCGATTTCCAACTGGACTGAGCTCGACATTTGGCAGTACATCCACTTGGAGCAGATTCCGATCGTGCCGCTATACCTCGCAGCCGTCCGGCCGGTGGTCAACCGCGAAGGCACTTGGATCATGGTCGACGACGATCGTTTCCGACTGCGCGAGGGTGAGGTCCCGGTGCAAAAGAAGGTGCGCTTCCGTACCCTGGGCTGCTACCCATTATCCGGAGCCGTCGAGAGCGAAGCCGATACGTTGACGGGCATCATTCAGGAGATGCTGTTGGCCACCACCTCCGAGCGCCAGGGCCGCCTCATCGACTTCGACAGCGCCGGCTCCATGGAGAAGAAGAAGCAGGAGGGATACTTCTGATGGACGACGAATCGAATCTGATCGCACGTGACATCGAGGCCTATCTCGAGCGCCACCAACATAAAACCCTGCTGCGCTTCATCACCTGCGGTAGCGTCGATGACGGCAAGAGCACCTTGATAGGGCGCCTCCTGTACGAATCGCACCTGGTCTTCGAGGATCACCTAGCACAATTGAAGTCCGATTCGGCCAAGGTGGGCACCCAGGGCACCGACATGGATTTCGCGTTGTTGCTGGATGGACTCACCGCCGAGCGCGAACAGGGCATCACCATCGACGTGGCCTACCGCTTCTTTTCGACCGAAAGGCGCAAATTCATCGTGGCCGACACCCCTGGCCACGAGCAGTACACCCGCAACATGGTCACGGGGGCCTCCACGGCCGAGGCTGCGATTCTGATGGTCGATGCGCGCAAAGGCGTGCTCACCCAAACCCGCCGGCACAGCTACTTGGTTTCGCTGCTCGGCATTCGCCACGTTTTGGTGGCCATCAACAAGATGGACCTGGTGGGCTACTCGCAGGAAATCTTCTCCGCTATCGAGCAGGAATACCGGGACTTTGCTGTGCGCATCGGGTTGCAGAACGTGACGTTCCTTCCGGTCTCGGCCCTCAAGGGCGACAACATTACCGCGTTGAGCCCTCTGCTGGCTTGGTACCAGGGCCCAACCCTGATGGAGTACCTTGAGACCGTTCCGGTGGGGGATGATACGGCGCAATCAGCCTTCCGCATGTCGGTCCAGTGGGTCAACCGCCCCAACCTTGATTTCCGTGGCTTTGCGGGACGCGTCGTCGGTGGTTCGATTCACCCCGGGGACGCAATCCGCGTGCTACCCGCGGGTACGACCAGCACCGTGAAGCGCATCGTGACCATGGACGGAGACCTGGAAGTCGCCGTCGCGGGTCAATCGATCACGCTGACCTTTACCGATGAAATCGACGCCAGCCGGGGGGATTTGATCTGCGCCGCCGACTCACCCGCCGAAGTCGCCGACCAATTCGAAGCGCACATCGTCTGGATGCACGAGGACGAGATGCTGCCGGGGCGACCCTACTGGCTCAAGATCGGCACACGTACCGTCGGGGCGTCAATCGCGCCGCCCAAATACCGCGTCGACGTGAACAGCCTCGACCATTTGGCGGCCAACACCCTGCAGATGAATGAGATTGGGGTTTGCAACCTTAGCCTGGACCGCCCGATTCCGTTCGACCCGTATGAAGCCAACCGCGACACGGGCGGGTTCATCCTGATCGACAAGCTCACCCAAAACACGGTGGGCGCGGGGCTCCTGCACTTCGCCCTGCGGCGGGCGCACAACATCCACTGGCAAGATGTAGCCGTCAACCGCGAGGCCCGCAGCTCGATGAGCGGTCACAAGCCGGGCGTGCTGTGGTTCACGGGCCTCTCGGGTTCGGGCAAATCCACGATTGCCAACATCGTAGAGTCCAAGTTGCACGCTTTGGGGGTGCGCACCTACCTGCTCGATGGCGACAACGTGCGCCACGGTTTGAACCGCGATTTGGGCTTCACCGATGCGGACCGGGTCGAGAACATCCGGCGCGTGGCCGAAGTGGCTGCGCTGATGGTGGACGCGGGACTGGTCGTGCTGGTCGCCTTCATTTCGCCGTTCCGGGCCGAACGCGAGCTGGCCCGCAGCCGGGTGGAAGATGGTGAGTTCTTCGAAATCTTCGTGGATACTCCGCTAGCCGTGGCGGAAGCACGCGATGTGAAGGGACTCTACGCCAAGGCGCGTGCGGGCCAACTCAAGAACTTCACGGGCATCGATTCGCCCTACGAAGCTCCCGAATCCCCGGAGATCCGAGTCGATACGGCCAGCATCTCTTCCGAAGCTGCTGCGGATGCCATCATCGATTTGCTGAGGGCGCGCGGCACGATCCGATAGCTCGCGTCTTCGCAGGCTGGGCTGGCCGGTGCTGCCCTAGGGCTTGGGCCTATCGACGTACTGATCGAACAGGATCGTGTTGCCGTCTGGGTCGGTGATCACGAAGCTGGCGGGACCGGTGGTGGTTTCATCTGCTTCGGTAGCAAAGGTCACCCCGCGCTCGCGAAGGGTGCGCTGGATGTCGCGCACATCCTTGAAGTGCTCCAACGTTTCCTTGTGCAACCCCCAGCCCGGCGTGAAGGTCATGATGTTGGCTGGGAACATGCCTTGGAACAGTCCGACCGTGGTCGAACCGTTCTGCAGGACCACCCAATTCTGGGCGATGTCGCCCCCCACTTGGTGGAAGTCGAGCTTTTCGTAGAATGCCAGCGAGGCGTGGATGTCCTGGACCGCCAAGCTTAGCGAGAACACACCCAAGGGCATGGCTGCGGGAGTTTGCGAGGTACCCTCGGAGGCGGTCGCCGTGTGGGTTCCCGTTTGGCAGGAAAGGGCGCCCAGGGCGAGCGTCGCAACGACCAATAGGTTTTGGACCGGGTTCATCGAGGCGAACATACCAGTCGGCCGCAGATTTGCCACAAAATCGTGCAACCGAAAGCCTGCTGCGGGGGTCTAGGTAGCGGAAGCGGTAGTTTTGGAGCCCACACCGCGGCGCCCCACCTACCATGGGCTTGGCTGCGTGGAACGCGTGCCCATCCCCACCACACCCGGACCCCCATGATCTCTACCTGCCTCCGCTGTGCTCCCCTCTTCTTGGCCCTAGGCGCGACCGCGCTCGCCGGCGACGACTTTGACTCGAATGCCAACCCGAGCGGTTGGTCGTTTGGGGTCTCGACTCCGGACGTGATCGAAAGCACGGGGGGCAACCCGGGTGGCTGGCTGCACAACGCTGCGATCGATGTCTTTGCGCCGATCCTCCAAAACGACGAGACCATCGACTCGGACTTCAACGGCGATTTCCGCGCCATGGGTGTGACCGGCATTTCGATCGACGCGCGGACCGACAACGCCACGTTTGGCACCGCCGGCCGGGACTTCTCGCTCGTCTTGCGCGATACCAAGGGGACGCCCAGCTATGACGATGATGATTACGCCTTCTTCGTGGGCCCGCTGATCCCCCAGCAGGGCCAGGGCTGGGTGCACTACAACTTCGCCATTCCTAGCGCCTCGCTGGATGCCGTTCCCATTGGATGGTCGGGCGGCTATTCGGGAGACTTGCAAAACTTCCGACCGGGCGTGGATTGGAACGACGTCATCCAAAACGTGGACCGGGTCGAGTTCTGGTGGATCAATCCGACCTACTTCGCGCTCTTCCAGGTCTGGGATGCGGGCGCGGACAACATCGAACTGCAGTTCAGTGGGTCGAGCTACAACACGTTTTGCGACCCGGCCGACACCAACTCCACCGGACTCCCCACCGTCCTGAGCGGAGCCTTCGGCAGCGGTGTGGGCAGCGGGCTCCACCTGGAGGCCACCCAGGGCCCGCAGGCCCAATTCGGTTACTTCTTGGTCGGCACCGGGGTTTCCGACCCGGGCGTACCCCTCAGCCAGGGCCACCTTTGCTTGGCCACCATGGGGGGCAACCAACTCGCGCGTTACAACATTCCTGGCACGCCGATGAACTCGGTCGGGTTGTTCGACATCCATGGGGTGCTTCAGAATGCCGTGGGCACGGCAACCTCGAGCGGAGGCAGTGGATTTGACGTTCCCGCGGACATCCCCTCGATCGGGGGCACCATCACCGCGGGCAGCACTTGGCACTTCCAACTGTGGCACCGCGAAGCCGCCGGGGCCTCCAACCTGTCCAACGGTTTGAGCGTGACCTTTTAGAGTGTCTTGGGGGGGGCGGATCCCCCCAGCGACCGGTCCCTGCGACCCGGAGAAGAAAGGGACCCACGCTTGCCCAAGAAGCCGCACTTCACCCGGGAAGTCCCGCGCTCGCTCTTGCTCGCGGTCCCTGCGGGCGCGCTTTCGATCGAGGCGCGCGCGCCTTTTTGGCCGCGCAACCCGGAACCTGCGACTCGCGTTAGAATGCTCCTCCCATGGCAACTCTTCCCCCTGGATCCGGTTCGCGTATCGCCATCGTGGGTTGCTCGGGTGCGGGCAAGTCTCACTTGGCGCGCCAGCTGTCGGCTCGCTTGGGTCTGCCCCACGTAGAGCTCGATGGACTGTTCCACCAAGCCAACTGGGAGCCTTTGGAGACTCTGGCGTTTCAGGCCCACACCCGGGAGCGCACCCCGGCGGATGGCGCTTGGGTGGCCTGCGGCAATTACCACCACAAGGTGGGCCAAAGCCTACTGGCTCGAGCGACGCACATCGTCTTTCTGGATTATCCCAAGCACATCGTGATGGGGCGCATGCTGGGTCGTTCGCTGGGACGCGTGGCCACTCGCCAGGTCTTGTGGAATGGGAACCGCGAACGTTGGCGCAATCTGCTGCATCTCGACCCGGAGAAGAACATCGTGCTTTGGGCTTGGGTCCGTTGGGGTCACTACCGGGTGCAATACCGCGCGCTGGTGGAATCCGAGGCTTGGGCTCACGCGCAAGTGTGGCACCTTCGCCACCCCAAGGAAGCCGAAGCTCTGCTCGCGCTGGTGGTTCCGGGCCACGAAGTCCAATCGCTGGGCGGGACTCGATAGGCGCGCCAGGGGAACGAGAGCGGCCAACCATCCGAGTCCGCCGGGGAGTCTGAGACCCACCCCAACGACCCCGCCTGGGGTGCCCCTAGGCTCCCTCCCCCCCAGCCCCTTGGGGTTCGGTTTCATTCAGGGGACCGTTTTGGACGATGAACGTAGCGACTCCATCACCAGACCGATGCACCCGACCCGTGCACCCGACCCATGCACCCGACCCAGACCACCGCGGAACAAAGCGAATCCCTAGTTTCTGGCGCCCTAGGGGCCTTGCGGACCCAAATTCGGCGGGTGGTCTCGGTGCCCGACGATGTCCTGGAACCGATCCTGGTTGCCTTGGTCGTGGGCGGCCATGTCCTGATTGAAGGCATTCCGGGAACCGGCAAAACGCTGTTGTCGCGCACGATCGCCCGATCCTTGGATTGCACCTTCAAGCGCATCCAGTTCACCAACGACTTGATGCCCTCGGACATCGTGGGATCCTCGGTCTGGCGTGCGGGGTCCGAACGTTTTGAGTTCGTCCCGGGTCCGTTGTTTGCCAACGTGGTTTTGGCCGACGAAGTCAACCGCACCAGCTCGCGCACCATGTCGTGCCTCTTGGAAGCCATGGAAGAGGGATCGGTGTCGGTCGATGGGGAAACACGCGAACTGGGATCGCCCTTCGCCATCCTCGCCACCCGCAACCCGATCGAATTCCACGGGACCTTCCCCATCCCCGAAGCAGCGCTCGATCGTTTCCTGGTGCGGGTCGAGTTGGGGTACCCCGATGGTGCCGCCGAGCGCGATCTGTATCGGGCACGCGGTTCCGAGTTGGCGCTGGACGAACTGGAGCCGGTGATGAGCCGCGAACAGCTCTTGGTCTTGAGCGCGGCGGTGCCCACCCAAACCGTCTCAGATCCCGTCGTCGATTACGCCTATCGCTTGGTCGAGGCCACCCGGCGCCACCCCGCCGTCACACTCGGAGTCAGCCCCCGGGCGGCGGTTTCGTGGATTCTGGCGGCGCGCGGACGAGCGCTGCTGCTGGGTCGCGAATACGTGCTACCCGATGACCTCAAAGCCCTGGCCCAACCGGTGCTGGCCCACCGCATCTTCCTGCGCGACGGGGGCAGCGGACGGGCGGTGATCGACGAAGTCCTGTCCAGCACCCGGGTTTCGCTCTGACGTGAAGCTGACGCTGTTTGGTGCCCGCGCCCTGTTCTTCTACGGGGTGATGATCGTTGCGTTCTTTGGCGCTCCGTATGCAAACCTGTTCTTCCTGTTGCTCGGGTTTCTCTCAGTCCAATGGGTGATGGCATGGATTTGGACTTGGCGCAACGGTGTGGGTGTTGAAGCTCGCTTTGGCGCGCTCGAACCGATCGTGGCTGGCTCCTGTGCCTCGCTCGCGGCAACGTTGACCTGCCCGCGCGGGACGCGCTTCGACCTGCAGCTCAATCTAGACCTCGACGCCGAGCGAACCATCGCAGGCCGCCTGCCCGTGCTCCGGGGAACCGGAACCGTCCAGCTCCACACCCCAGCGCTCGCACGCGGGGTGTACGCCCTGCGCGATGCCCGCCTGAGCTCGACCTATCCGTTTGGTTTGCTGCGCCGTAGGATTCCGGTGGCCTCCCCGGACGAACTGGTGGTCTACCCCGCGCCACTGGATGGGGTGGCTGCTAGCCGCTCGGCCCAGGACTTGCTCGCCGAGTGGATGGGCACGGGACCGACGGGGCAAGGTGATTTGCAGCCGTCTGGTTTGCGCGACCATCGGGCCAGCGACGGGCTGCGCGGGATCCATTGGCGCGCCAGCGCACGGCGCGGCAAGCTGGTGCTGCAGGAGTGGGATGGCGGCGCCACGCAGGGCATGGAGGTGGTCTTGGACCGCCGCTGCGAATCCGAGGAGCTCGAAAACTCGTTGCGCGAGTTGAGCACGCTGATTCAACTGGCGCGGGACTCCAAGCAAGCGCTCGCGATTCGGACCCAGGGCTGCAATGAGACCTTTGGCGAAGGCCACGGGGATTGGGGTGGGGCCCTGCGCCTCTTGGCGGCGGCCGAGGTGCTGCCCATGGACGGGCCCGCTCCCCCCTCAGCCGCTCCCGAAGTCGTGCGCCTACCCCGGAGGTTGGCCCGTGCCTAGCGCTGGCGTGCTCCCGGCCCCGGCCTCGGTCACACACCGAGCGCTGTTGCTTTGCATGGTGGGTATGGTGCTGTGCAACGTGCTGTTCGTGCAGCTCACCCAGGCAGCGGAACCGTCCTGGCTGATGCCGCTGTACGCACTCGCCCTGGCAGCTCCATTCCTGGATCGCTACAAGGACAAGCTCTGGTACCGAGCCCTCTGGAACACCGGGGTCCTCGCCCTGTTCACGCTGTTGGTCCAGCACGCCACTTCGCGCAACCTGGAGTTTGTGCTCCAGGACGGTCTCTTCTTGGCCGTGTTGTGCCAAGTCCACCTGCTCAACAACCTGCGTACGGACCAGCGGCCTGACCTGTTGTTCCTCAACTCGTTCCTGATCGCGGTGATCACCGGCTACATCACCGTCGATTTGGGTTTTGCCGCCGCCTTCCTGGTGTACGCCCCCTTCTTTTTGATGGGGATGCAGTTCTTGAGCATGGTGCGCCCGGGAGAGACGCTGGAACCCCGAGTGGTGCGGGCGGTTGTCTGGGATGGAGTCCGTCGGTCGGGGGTCTTGCTCGGACTCGCCTTGCTCGTGTTCTTCTTCTGGCCGCGGGACTTCGACCGACCGGCCCTGTTCGCCGAATACCTGGATTTTCCGACCCCGGACGGTGGCAGCGAAATTGGATTCTCGGAATCGTTGGAGCTAAAACGGCATGAGGGCCTCTCGAACGACCGGCGGGTCGTACTGACGGTCCAACCGACTTCGGGCGATGTCGCCGACGTTCCCGAGTTGTGGCGCGGGGCAACCTTGCCTGTCCACGAGGGTCGCGATTCCTGGACGGGGCTCGGCCGCGTGATGGCACAGGGCGAAGCGGGAGCGGATCCGGCTTGGTATCCCATTCCTCGGGGCCTTTCGCGCCAGCCGGACGAGGCCGTCACCGATCCCGAAACTGCTGGCATCGGGTTGCGCGTCGCCCGCCTCGACTCGAGCACCCAGCGGCTGTTCTTGCCGCGCGATGCACAAACGGTTTGGCTCGACAAACGACATACGCAAGGGCGGTTGCATGCGGATGGGGATGGGACGTTGCTCTATCCGAACCCAGGCGCCTTGTACTACACGGTGCAACGGAAAGCCGCGGCCACCGATGCCACTCCCCATGGGCGCGGGAACTCGAATGCGACGGAGGACCTGGGAAACTTTGTCCGTCTCAACCCCACGACGGTTTCGCGGTCGGCGGTGCTCTTGGCGCGGCGCTTGCGCAAACAGCTGGCCGAAACCGCTCCGTCCAGCGAAGTGGTGACAGCCTTTGCCACCTATCTGAGTACGCAATTCACCTATCGCTTCCCCGGCGACCCCAAGGCGGCGGGTAGCCTGGACGAGTTTTTGACCACCGATGCGGGCGGGCACTGCGAATTCTTCGCTTCGGCCTTGGCCACCATGCTGCGTTCGTCGCAAATCCCTTGCCGTATCGTGACAGGCTACCGTTCGAGCGATTGGAACGCCGCCAACCGCACGCGGACGCTGTACAACAGCGATGCCCACGCATGGGTCGAGGTATTGGACCCCATTCTTGGCTGGTATGCCGTCGACCCCACCCCCGCCGGAGCTCCACAGGCCATGGGGTTGGGTTGGTGGTCCTCCGCCAAGGGGCAGGTCGCGGGATGGTGGAATCGGATCACGGGTTTTGACGAACAATCCCGGTCGGCGGTCATGGCTTGGCTGCAGGCCACCCCGGGGAACGTGTTGGCAAGCATGGAACGCCATCCGCTTCGCTCGACGGGGTTGGGATTGGTGTGCGGCATGGCGCTCTGGATGCTCCGCCAACGCAAGCGCCGAATCGAACCGGAGTCGATTCGCGCCCTGCGCAAGGCGTTGGCCACGGCTGGTTTCGAGCCGAATGGGTCGAGGACTCCGCGAGAACTCCTCGCCGGTCTGGATACGGCTTCTTTGAGTGAAGTTCAGCAGGCGGGCCTGCGCCAAGCGGTCGAACAGCACGAGCGCGATCGTTACGCGGCCTAGACGCCGCGCGGAATCGCACCGAGGTGCGCAAACAGATAGATTCGATCGAAAGCCGGTCACAGACCCGCAGAGCATTCGAACGGGGGGGACCACACCCACCTGACGGCTGCCAAGTCCCTGGCAGCATTTCGGTGCAGGGCTCATTCCTTACCGCCACCGCATAGGCGGAAGCCCCTGCGTGGGTGCAACCCCAACCCGCTGAATCCATGACTCTCGCACGCCAGCTCTTGTTCTTGAGCTCCACCATCGCCTTCGCTTCGCTTCCGTCCGCTCTAGCCCAGGACCGAATCGCCGTCAGCATCGAAAACATGGCCCCCAACCTGGGCACGTTCCAAACCCCGGTTTGGATCGGTGTCCACAACGGCGCCTTCAACCTCTACGACCGCGGGCTCCCCGCCACGGGCCCCAACTCCCCGCTCGGGAGCGACGCTTTGGAGCGCCTCGCAGAAGACGGCATCACCAGCGGACTCGCCATGGCCCTGATCAACTCTGGATACGGCGTGGTCGAAGGAACGGTGCCCGGCCCCGCTGGCCCCATCGCGCCAGGCGAACGAGCCTATGCGTCGTTCGAAATCCAGCCCCTAGCCGCGACCAGCCGCTACCTAAGCTACGCCTCGATGGTTCTGCCTTCCAACGACGCCTTCGTGGGAAACGGCAATGGAACCGAGCACCCGCTGTACAACGCCCAGGGGATGTTTGTGTTCCGCGACTTCTTCGACGCCCAGGCGATGGACGCGGGCACCGAGGTTAATGACGAAATTCCTGCCAACACGGCTTTCCTGGGCCAAGCTGCACCCAATACGGGGGTTCCCCAAAATGGAGCGGTGGAATTCCACGCGGGTTTCCTACCCAAAGGAAGCGGCGGAATCCTGGATCGCTTCCAATTCCGGAACGCGGATTTCCGAAACCCGGGCTTCAGCCAAATCATGGTCCGCGTTCGGCGAGCCGTTGCGATCACCGAAGATCGCAACTACGTGACGCTGGCGCTAGGCAGCCAGGAAGTTCCTGCGGTGGACACTCCGGCTTCGGTGCGGGCGGCCTTCCTGCTGCGCAACCAAGGAACCGAATTGCACGTTTCCATCGAACGCCGCATGCTGCAAAACGTGGTGGCCATGCATGTGCACCTGGGTCAGCCGGGCGAAAATGGACCGGTGGTGCTGGCCTTGGCAGGCCCCGTGCCTCCGGCGGGCGGCCCCGCCAACATGATGGTGAGCCAGCAGGTATTCACCGGCGCTGACCTGACCGGACCGCTGGCTGATTATCCGCTCGACGCGCTGATCGCGGAAATGGAAGCGGGCAACGCGTACCTCAACGTGCACACCTCCGATGGGGATCCGAACACGATCGGTGCCCCAGGCGACAACCCCGACGGAGAAGTGCGCGGCCAACTGCGCCGGCAGTAGGCGTCGAACGGGTCTTTCGATTGGGCTTTGGATCGCGGGGGGCGTCTAGGCGCTTCCCGCGATCGGAAACGCGCCTAGCGCGCTCGTAGTTCGCAGCGCAGCCGCGCCGCACCGGTGAGCTCGAAGCACTCGATGCGAACCCGCACCGAGCCGTCTTGCTCCTGGTCCCAGTCGGCTTGGTCCGGGGTCGTTCCGTGGTGCGTCCAGCGGTCGATGAGCAAAGCCCCGTCCACGTAGACCCGGATCCCATCGTCGCTCAAGGTCTCCAGACGCCACTGGCCTGCCGGCAGGACCCAATCGGTCTCGGCCAGCACGCCAAAGTGGTCGGCTCCAGGCCCGCTCTCGCTGAGCTCGGACGAAAGGCCCAAGTCTCGCGGCCCCCCCATGCCAAACGGCAAGTCGATGCGCGCAAGATCCAGGACCTGCCCAGCGGCTTCCGCTTCCGCCAACCAGCCCGCGTAGTCTTCGCGCGGGTCGATCGAATAGTCGAAGAAGCGAGTGTGCCAAGTCGTCGTACCCAACTGTCCGGCGAAACGCTGGTCCAGGCCTTGCCCGGATACCGACAGTCGGTAGGTACCGATCCCATCGCCCGTTCGCCGGACTCGAAACAACCTTCTCGCTTTGTCGGTCGCTTCCGGCACGGCATCGCAGACGAAGCCCTCGCCCTCCAGCTTGACCTCGATCGGCCCCTGCGCTCCGAGGACCTCGTACCCATCCCCATCTCCCATCGGCCCCAGGAAACGCGCCATGGGTGCGGCGTGATCCCACGGTACAAAGGCCCCCATCACGATGTGCTCGCGCCCAGAGAACTCCGGGTGCGCCCCGACCGGGCGCCGCTCCCCCAAAATCTTGCGTTGTTCCGGGGCCCAAGCTTGGGGAGCGCCAAGCTCGCGCACCAGGCTCGCTTCTTCGGCACCGCGCAGGAACTCCGCTACGTCCACCCATTCATTGTCCACAAATCGGGTGGCTTGGGCCTCGCGCAGGTGCAGGACCAGCGCCTCGTGCGCGAAGCGGTTGCTCACCACGGTGTTGTCGCGGCATCCAACGTGGTTCGCCCGCACCCAAGGCAAATCCCCTAGACCAGGATCCGAATCCATCCACAGGTGGATCGAGCACCGATTGCCTTCGAATCGGTTGTGCGCAATCCAGTTCGACGAACCGTGCTCGATGTTGATGGCCCCTCGCTCGAGACCGTAGCCCAACTCGCCATTGTCTTGGAAGCGGTTGCCCTCGATACGCATCCGGTTCGAGTATCCACCCCAAATCCCGCAGATGGCGTTGCCCACGATGCGGTTGTCCAAAACTTGGTTGCCGGTGCTGAAGGTTTGTTCGAATCCGTGCGCTGCGGCAAAGGAAAAGTCATTGCGCAGGAACACGTTGTCGCGGTTGCCTCGATCGCGGTAGTCCCAGCCCGCCTCGGGAGGGGGCGACTCCCCCAGTGCTTCGCGGCCAGCGAAGCCAAAGAAGCCGTCCCCACCATGGGTACAAGAGTTTTCTGCGAGCAAGTTGCCCGTGCACTGATCGAACATCAGGATTCCCGCCGAATCTTGACCCCGGTTGTAGACACCATGGCTGTAGCCGCGGACGCAGAAGTCGAACGCATTGCGCGTGATCGTGTTGTCCGAAGAACGCCACAAGGCCAATCCCCAACCCGACAGGAACGAGGCGTCGTTGTCGAACACCTTCCCGCCATCGCAGCGATCGAGCACGATGCCATTCTGACCGCGACGCACGCGGATGCCGGAGAGTTCGATGTCTTTGCTGCGCTCGACGTACAGGGCTGCCCCCCATTGGGTGCGCCATTCGGCGTCGTCGTTGGAATGCGGATAGAGCCAATCTTGCGCGTCCTCCACCTGGGGGGTGGAGCCCAAGCGTTGGCGGAAGTTGTCGGAAGCATCCAGCCCACGCACCACGAGGTCGTCGCAATCGGACAGGTGCAAACCCACCTTGTAACCATGCACCGCGAGTCCTACCAATTGCAGCCCCGGCGCCCGGCTCGCGCGCACACCGGTCCCCGTCAGGACATCTCCGTCGGAACCCGCCGGGGCCCCGCGCAACACGCTGCCTTCCTCGAAGCGCACCGTGATTCCAGGGCCCACGATCTGCAGCACGCCGTCCACGTTGCGATCCGCAATCACGGTCCCGGGAGGAATCATGATTCGACACGATTCGCGAATCACCGTATCGTCGTGCTCGAGCACGACCCGCGGCAGGTCCTCGCCGGGCGCGCCCGCCATCCAGATGGGTAGCAACAGGCAGAATCCAATCATGGGTTCCATTCGAACCGAGAAACGCATCGGGGGCTAGTCCCATCCCAAACGAGGTACTCGGGCGGGCCTGCGCCGGCGACCGTGGCCCGTGGGGTCTGGCTCGCCTGCATCCAACCCAAAGCAAGATCCGAAGATCCCTCCAAACCTCTCGGCCCGCCCATGAGCTACCCCCATTCGATTTCGATTGCCATCGTAGGGGCTGGCGTGGCGGGCATCGCGGCTGCCCGGAGGCTTTGGGAAGTGGGCTTGGAGCCACAGCTCTTCGATCGCGGGCGGGGCGTAGGAGGCCGTTGTTCGTCGCGGCGGGCGCTGCCGTTTGCCTTCGACCATGGAGCGCAGTACTTCACCGTCCGCGACCGGGTCTTTGGCGAGCACGTTCGAGAATGGCATGCGCGCGGCTGGGTGGCGCCTTGGGAAGGTCGCATCGTTTCGCTGGACCCCGCTGGCGGGATCCACCCAACCAGTCCAACCCAGCGATGGGTGGGTGTGCCCTCAATGGGTGCCCTACCCAAAGCCCTGGCCGGAGACTTGTCGATCCAATCGAACACAACCGTGGCCCGCATGGAGCGCACGGGGATTGCTTGGACGCTCAAGTCTGCCGACGGTCGGAATCTGGGTGCCTTTGAACGGGTCCTGCTGGCGATGCCGCCCGCCCAAGCCTTGGGCGTGCTCCCCGAAAACAACCCGCTGGTGCCACGCATCCAATCGGTGGCCATGCGCCCGTGCTGGGCGCTGATGTTGGGGCTTGAGGAATCCTACGACGTTCCGTTGGATGGAGCCTTTTGCGCCGACTCCCCCTTGGCGTGGGCTGCTCGCAACAACAGCAAGCCCGGACGACCCCAACAGGAGTCCTGGGTTTTGCACGCAAATCCCGAGTGGAGCGCCGCGCACTTCGGCGCGGACCGGGATTCGATTCGCATCGCCCTCGAACGAGCCCTTGAGGAGCGCACCGGAAAAGCCCTACCACGGGCCGTGCATGCGGATCTCCAGCGCTGGGGGTTGGCAATCCCGGCCAACGAGGCGTCCCGTGGGGTTTGGATGGACCGGGCGGGAGGCATCGCGCTGGCTGGCGACGCCTACATGGGTGGGCGCATCGAAGGAGCCTTCTTGAGCGGCCGTTTGGCTGCCGAGGCCTTGGTCGGCGCGGCGGATCGTGGTGCGGGCTACCAACGCACCCTGCCCGATCCGGAAGACGCTTGACGGATCGATTTGCCCGTAGCCGGCGGGCGTTGCAGGCTCAAGCAGAGCGCTTGACGGGGGCTTCCGTCTGGGCCGAGGACGCCACAGCGCCTTGGCGCAGGGTATCGGTGGCCTGGTTGAGCAACTTGCAGAAATCTTGGAGCTCATCGCCGGAACGCAACTGGCACGCTCCGGGATTCTCGCCGCGCACGATTGCGCGTAGGTGCTCCTCGAAACGATGGATCGGCCCCACAATGCGGTGCGTCAGGAAGACCCCGAGCACCACGGTCAACGGTACGATGACCAGCAGCACGGCCATCAGATTGAAACGCAAGAGCGAAAGCAGCTCGGCGACGATCTCGGTTCCATTGGGGTGGTTGGCGCCCACTTCACGCACCGATCGCAGCAACAAGGTGGCTTCGAGCGAGACATATAGCGCGCCCACGGCTAGGAAAACGGCTACCGTCATCAACTGCAACCGGGGGTGAATGAGGAACTTCTTGCGCTTCGCTTGGGTCATAACATCTCCGCTCTCGGCCGGGGGGAAGGTCCAGGGGGCGGGCCCCGGGTCGGCCGAAACGAGTGTCGGCAGGTAGTCGCTGGAAACTGAACCCAACTTGTGAGCGCCGGACAACGTGGTTGGGGCCCAGGGATCGGCTCCCGATTTGGCCCACGGGCTACCAAGGCTTAGCTGCCGTCAAGTTTGCAGCTCCAGCGAGTCGATCCACGGGTCATGGATTCCCCATTGGATGTCGGAATAGCTGGCCGAGTGCCCGCACGCTGCTGCCGCAAGGGCCGTGGCTCGGCGCCCCCCACCCCACAGGCCGGGTTCTCGCTCGTCGAAGTCATGATCACGGGCGTGGTGCTGGTGGTGGCCCTGGGAGGGTTCCTCAGCACGATCCTGTCGGGTCTACAAGTCAACGCCACCAGCCGCCGGTCCGCGGTGGGCAGCGAGATCGCGCAAGGCATGCTCGAAACCCTGTATGCCGAAGACTTAGGACGCGTTTTCGCCGCCTACAACAACGATCCCGCCGACGACGGCGGCTTGCCGGCCCCCGGAGGGAACTTCGTGATCGCCCGTTCGAGCTGGCAGGCCAACAACGCGGACGGCGTGCTGGGAACGATCGAATTCCCGACGTTGCCGGGCTTCCCCGGCGTGCTGCGCGAAGACGTGGTGGATCCCTCGCTAGGAATGCCCCGCGATCTCAACGGAGACGGGGTGATCGACGGCCTCAACCATGCAGGAGACTACCGCGTACTTCCAGTGAAGATCGAAGTCACCTGGCCTGGTGGATCGCGCGTCACCCTGAGTTCGCTTCTGGGGGGCATTTGACCATGCAGCAGCGCAACCACGCCTCCCAACGCGGCTTCACCCTGATCGAGATGCTGATCGTCGCCTGCGTCGCCACGATCTTGCTGGGAGGAACCTTGCAAGCGGTAACCTCCGGTATGCACGCGCGCGAGCTAGGTGCGGCGATCTCGGATACCGAAACCCAAGTCAGCCGCACGCTCAACCGTCTGGCTTGGACCGTGACCGGCTCGGGGCTCGGCACGGTGGATCCGCGCCCTGCGGCTCCGGCATCGACCGCAGGCATTTCGTACCAAAAGGCTCTGGACTTTGTCGGCGACGCGATCGTTTGGGGGCCCGCGGGGCGCCTGGAGTTCCGCTTGGAGCCCAACGAGCTGGCCGATGGCATCGGCAACGATGGGAACGGCCTGGTCGACGAGGGAATGGTGGTCTGGGTGGAGAACTCGATGCTTCCGGATGAGACCGAGGTGATCATTGCCCACGGGGTGCGCAGCCTCCTTGAGGGCGAGCTACCGAACGGCTTGGATGACAACGGCAACGGCCTCATCGACGAGCCCGGTCTCTGCTTCGAAATCAACGGCCAAACCCTGTCCATTCGACTCTCGCTCGAGCGCATCGGGCCCGATGGCAATTCCATCATCCGTACTTCTGAAACCAGGGTCACCCTGAGGAATCCGAGCTCTTGAAGAACACGATCCGTCGCTTTGATCCGGCTCCCGACACGGGAATGGTGCTGATTCCGGCGCTCATCATGGTCGTGATCCTGGGGCTAGCTAGCTCGGCGTTCATGATGATGTCGATCTCGTCGAGCCAAGAGACCCACACCGCGACCGACATGCGTCGTGCGCTGTACGTGGCGGAAGCCGGAATGGCAGACGCGCTGGTCCAGTTGGCCCCAACCTTGGCCACCGATGTCCCTGGCAACCTGGGCACCGAAAACGCGCCGGTGGCTTCTCCGGGCGGTTCGTACTGGGTCACCGGGACCAAGGACGTCGCTGGCATGTTGACGTTGGTCGCCACCGGCCGCAGGGGCAACCAAAAGGTCACCGTCACGGGCAACTTCGAAGAGCCGCTTTCGCTGCGCGACTTCGCGGTGTACGCGGGCAACCATAGCGGGGACGCAGGCTATGACTTCCACATGGGAGGTACAGGATCCTCGGCCGATACGATCCAAGGCAAGATCTTCATTGGCGGGGACGTCGATTTGACCGAAGACTCTGAAGTCGTCGGCGATGCGACCGCGACCGGTGAAATCACGGGCAATCCGATCACTGGGAACGAGTTCGAGCACGCTCCGGCCGTTCATGGGCCCGACTTGGCCGCCATGAACTACGCGTCTACGGCCGACTTCCACATCGATGCAACGACGACCTTCGATGGCAGCGGGCGGCTGCCTTCGACAGACCCCCGGCATATCTTCGTCAAGAACTTCCGAACGGACCTTGCGACCTCGGCGGGTTTTGCGTTCGACAACACGAATTACTTCCTGGGCGATCCCTACGAAGGATCCAGCCTGAGTCGGATCTCGGTGCCGGCGGCGGGCAACCGCAAGGTCTACTACGTGGAAGGCAACCTCTGGATCGAACCCGACGGGACCACCAGCTCGATCATCAACAGCCCCCCCGAAGGAACGGTCATCACCATCGTGGTCAAAGGCAACATCTACTTTGCCGACAACTTCGTGTACGACCCCAACAAGGATGGTGTGCTGTTCGTGGCCATGAGCGACGGCGAAAGCTACACCGACCTCGACGGCGACAACCAGTACGACGTGGGCGAGCCGATCCTGCACGACGATGGAGACGGCATCTACCAGGGCAAAGCGGAAGGCAGTGGCAACATCTTCTTTGGGGACCCCAACGGCGGTCCGATCGGCGACATCCAAGGCTTTTTGTACGCGGAAAACCATTTCGAGGATCACGTGCGGAACTCTGGTGCCGGCGATCCGTTGGCCTTTTCCGTGGACGGATTCCTCTCCGCGGGTGAGCAAGTCCGCGTCAACCGCGATTGGTCCGGGGGTCACGAACCCATGGAAGTCACCTACGACTCGCGCATCGAAGATGGCGTCTTGGGCTTGCCCGGTTTCCCCGGCAGCACCTCGTCCCGCAGCGACTGGACCCTGCGCTGCTGGCGAGTCAGCGCCACCCAGTGACGTTTGTTTCGGCTCCCAACCCACCCAACGCCTTTTTCCGCACCATGCCTAGTCTCCAACGCCCCCACGGCAACGCCCTCGTACGCGGTGGTTTGACCTTCGCCTTGACCCTATTCACGGGCTCGGCGCTGGCAGGTTGGGTCCTTGCCCCCAACCTGATCGCCAACCAAAACCCGTCGCTCGAATCCGGGCAGCGGGCGATCCATTCGATCCTAGAGCGAGCCGGAGACCAGGCCGCTGCGGAAATCAGTCGCTTGGGCGGAGAGGCGGTGGAACCGCTTTGGGACCTGGTGGCTTCGGGCGAATGGCCCCAAAAATCTGGCAAGCCGGATCGCCCCGAACGAGTTTCCGAGGCGCACATGGCCTCGATTTTGGGGGCTTTGTCGCTGCTTCGGGACCCGTACGCGTTGGATCGAGCACAACGGGCGCTTGCCTCCACCGAAGACGGAGCGGGCGACCGAGTGACCGCCCTGCATGTTTTGGCGACGATTGGGAAGGCCGAGGACATGCCGCTGGCCCTTGCGCTGGGTTCGGCGCCGGTGGGCAAACTGCAGCGTGCCATCGACTTTTGGTTTGGTAAAGCGGTGATGGGGATCCTTGTCCGAGACGAGCGTGGTTACGCGTCGCTCGCCGAGGCCTGGGAGGAGGCGGTCTCACCCACCATCGAAGGAACCCTGCTCGAAACGCTGCGCGAAGTCCACACTCCCGAGAGCCTGGAATTGCTTATGGGGCGCATCCAGGCGGCCGTGGATCCCAATCCCGCAGCCTTGACGAGCCTCTATCGCCTAGCCGCTGAGCTGCCTGTGCTGCCTGCTGGGCTGTCGCTGACCCCCATCCAGCGACTGCTCAGCCACCACGCTGCGACCATCCGCGCCAAAGCCGCCATGTGCCTCGGGAGTATGGATGATTTCGAATCGGTCGAATCGCTGATCGGCTTGCTGCAAGACGAAGCCAAAGAAGTTCGCGAGTACGCCAACTTGGCCCTGCGACGCCTTTCGGGCCGAGGTTTCGCCATCGACCCGGTGCGTTGGACCGCTTGGCATCGGGGTGAGCAAACCTGGTGGCAAGCGGACGGCCGCGACGCGTTGCAAGAGCTCAAATCGTTTGACCAGGGGAAGACCCTGGCAGCTGCCTTCCAGTTGAGCCAGCACCGCATCTTCGCCAGCGAGTTCGTTCCCGAGCTCGTGGGACGGCTCCAAGAGGGATCGCCCGAGTTCCAGGTATCCGTTTGCCAGGCCTTGGGCCAAACCGGACACCGGGCTGCGGTCCCCGGCCTGCTCCGTCAGCTTTCCAGCTCGAACGACCGCGTCAAAGCTGCGGCGTTGATCGCCTTGCGTGGCATCACCGGCCGGCGGGACTCGGAACTTTGGGCCTTGGCCGACAAGCCCTAGCCCATCCCCTGCGGCCCCCCTTCTAGAGGGCCTCGCCGCACTGCAAACAATGCGAAGCACGCGGGTCGTGGCCTTTCCAACCACACTCGCCGCAGCGGCGATTGTCCACCCGCATCGCCCTGCCCAGCTCAGCCGTCACGACCCCGGTGGGAACCGCGATGATGGCAAAGCCGGTGAGCATGATGATCGACGCCACGACCTTACCCAGCACGGTGACCGGGGCCATGTCCCCGTACCCGACGGTGGTGATGGTCACGATGGCCCAATAGATCGATTGGGGGATGCTCGAAAACTGGGGATTGGCCCGGCTTTCGACCACGTAGATCAGGGTGCCCTCAATGCACACCAAGGTCATGACCGCGAGCAGGAAAACGAAGATCTTGCGCTTGGAGGCCCTTAGCGCGTTCAAAAGCAACCCTGCCTCACCGATGTGGTGGGCCATCTTGAAGACCCGAAACATGCGCAAGAGTCGCAGGATACGGACGACGGCGAGGTACTGGGTCCCCACCACCAACAGCTGGAGGTAAGTCGGCACGATCGCGATCAAGTCGACGATGCCGAAGAAGCTCCCCAGGTAGCGCAGCGGTCGCCGACAAACCCACAACCGCGCGCCGAGTTCGAGCGTGAACAGAAGGGTGAAGAACCACTCGGCGCCACGCAGCAAGTCCCCATGGTTGCGCGCGATGTCCGGGACCGTCTCGAGCATCACGACCAGCACGCTGGCGGCGATCGCGATCAGCAAGGCCACATCGAAACCCCGACCCGCAGGGGTGTCGGAAAGGAAGATGATCCTCCACAGGGCTTCGCGCCGCGGGGACAACGGCCGAACGGGCTCGGGACTCGTTTCGGGTTCGGTCATGGTTCCATTTTGGCCCGAGCCGAGCCCCCGATGCCAGACTCCGTCAGCCAGGAATCGGCCCGCGCCTGGCGGAAGCGTCCGCTATCCGCGGAACACAAACAAACAGGCGGTCAAGACCACCCCAACAATGTACACCCAGAGCGTGTCTTCGATCAGGTAGGGAAACGCCATGAGCGCCATCCCAAGGAACATGGTGGACCACTGGACCATGCGCTTGCCGTAGACAAACGCCACCATCCCGATGCTGCCAAACAGGAAACCGGCGATCAGGTTGTTGAGCTCAAAGTTCATGGTACTGCCTGGGCGAAACCAAGGTCGAGGGGCATCGGACGGCACACCCCGCCTCTCGACCGTACGCCTTTCCGGCTAGGAGCGTGTTGGGAATTCGCGCGATGGCAGCAAATTGTACGCGCATTCTCGCTGTCGAGGCCCTGGCCTAGCGCAGCTCCAGCCCACTAAGCACCCCGGGGCTGCCCCTTCCGCTCAACCCAGCTCGTCGCTAGCGATGAAGTAGCGCGGATCCTCGATCACGTTGACTTCGACCATGTTGCCGGCCTTGTGCAGCAGTTTGGTGCACTCCGGACTCAGGTGACGGAGATGCAACTCCTTGCCGCAGGCCAGGTAGCGCTCGGCCAGGGTATCGATCGCTTCGATGGCCGAGTGGTCGGAGACCCGGGCGTGTTGGAAGTCGATGATCACATCCTGGGGGTCGTTCTTGGGATCGAACAGCTCCAAGAAGCTCTTGCAGGAGCCGAAGAACAAGGGCCCCCGCAATAGGTGGATCTTGGATCCATGTTCGTCCACATGGCTGATCGAATGCATCACCTTGGCGTGCTTCCAGGCGAACACCAAGGCGGAAACGATCACTCCCACGAACACGGCGATCGCCAGGTCGCTCATCACCGTAACCGCCGAAACCAGCACGATCACAAAGGCGTCCGAACGGGGCACCTTGTGCATCACGCGGATGCTGGACCAAGCGAAGGTACCGATGACCACCATGAACATCACCCCCACCAGGGCCGCCACGGGGATGTGCTCGATCAACGCCGAACCAAACAGAATCGAACCCAGAAGCGCCAGCGACGCGGTGATCCCCGAGGTTCGCCCGCGCCCACCGGACTGGATGTTGATCATGCTCTGCCCGATCATGGCGCAGCCGCCCATGGCCCCGAAGAAGCCGCATGCAATGTTGGCGGCCCCCTGAGCCATGCACTCGCGGTTGCCCCGGCCGCGGGTTTCCGTGATCTCGTCTACCAAAGTCAGCGTCAAGAGCGACTCGATCAGACCTACCGAAGCCAGGATGACCGCATAGGGCAAGAGAATCCGTAGGGTGGCCCAGCTCCACGGAACGTCGGGGACGCCAAACACCGGAAACCCACCGGCCAAGGAAGCATTCGGATCCCCCGTCATGGCCCGCAGGGAATCCACAATGGTGGGCGAGGAGATACCGGTCCCCGCCACCAACCCGGTCACCACCAAAATCGCCACGAGCGAAGCAGGCACAACCTTGGTGAGACGCGGAAGGAGCACGATGATCGCCATCGTCAGCCCCACCAGTCCCAGCATGGTGTACAGCTCCTTACCCGCCATCCACTCGAAGGATCCGTTGGCGCCCCGGACTTGGAATTGCCCGAGTTGCGCCAGGAAAATGACGATGGCCAAGCCATTCACAAATCCCAACATGACCGGATGGGGCACCATGCGGATGAACTTGCCCAGGTGCAGAACCCCGGCCAAGACCTGCAACACCCCCATCAACACGATGGCGGCCAGCATGTAGCCCAAGCCGTGTTCCGACACCAACGAAACCAACACGACCGCAATCGCGCCCGTGGCTCCCGAGATCATGCCCGGCCGGCCGCCAAAGACCGAGGTGATCAACCCCATCAGGAACGCCGCGTACAAGCCGACCAGGGGCTCGACTCCGGCCACGAAGGCAAAGGCCACCGCCTCGGGGACCAGGGCCAGGGCCACCGTCAAACCGGACAAAAGGTCGCTGCGCAGCCGAAAATTGGGGTCTTGGGTCGGTAAGAAGAGTCGCAGCATCGTGGTTCGCCCGGGTTTTGGGCGAAACAGCGTAGGCAGGATCCCGGACCAATCCACCGAAATCTGCTCAAACCGACCCGTTTCGAGGGCTGCCTCGAATCGGCCCCCAACCCACAGGCCCTATGTCTCAAGGGGAACTGCCTGGGTTGCGTGTGGAAGCTCTTCCCCAGGAACTCATAGCGAGAGCGAGCTTCCACACGCAACCCAGGCAGTTACGTCTCGATGCTCGAACGGCGCACCCACTTGCTCTCCGCCAGTCGATTCACAAAGCTGCTGGCTTCCTGGGGAGGGCGCTTGACCAAGTACGTCAAACGCAGGGTACCGGCCTCGCGATCGAACTCGACCAATTGGGCGGATGCACGCGGGGGAAGCCCGAGCTCGCTCAAGTCAGAATCGGTGATGTCCAAGGACACTTCGACCGACAACTTGCGATTGTGCGCCCCCACCCAATGGGTCTCCAACCAGCGGTCGACCAAGGACACGGTGGCAATCGAACCAAACACCAATCCGGCGATCAGGTACTCGCCCACGCCGATGGTCATGCCCAAAACGGCAAAGATCCAAATCGTCGCCGCCGAGGTAAAGCCCACCACGCGTTCGTTGGAACGGAAGAGCGCTCCGGCGCCCAAAAAGCCCACGCCGGTGATGATGGCGCTGAGCAGCGGCAACGGGTTTTGCTCGTTGTGGCTGACGGCCGTCATCGCCAGGGCACAGGAGCCCAAGGCCAAGAAGATGAAGGTGCCGAAGCCAATCGGCTTGCCCATGCGTTGCCGCACCAAGCCAAAGCCAAACGCGGCCACGAAGGCGAGCGAAAAGCGGAATAGGATGGTGCTGTTGTCCATGGAGGCCGTGCAGTCTAGGTTCCAAGGGGTCCACGGGAAAGGTTCGCCCAACGGTCGAGGCTCGATTCTGCGCTGGCGCGGGATGGGCTACGCAAACCGCGCCGGGGGCCCCGCTGGCGACGGCTTCGAGACTCTTGAAAGCTCACGCGGGCGCCCAGAAGGCCCAAACGGCGCCGCTTTTGGTAGCGTGTCAGGGTCCCCATGAGCCCCACGCACCGCAGCATTGCCTACCTGCTGGCCCTCTTGGCAGGTCCACCGCTCTCCAATCTCGGTTGGTCGCAATCACCCGACCTCGTGGTTTCGCAGGTGGCCACGAACAACGGTTGGACCTACTACGGCCAAACAGGGGGCCTGGCCGCTTACAGCTTTCGGAACACGACCTGCAACCTGGGCAACCTGCCCCTGGATTGGAGTCCGGTGGTCGTAGAAAACCTGTACTTGGTTCGCAACGGCCACATCGAGCAAGTCGCTGCCAGCTTTGGCCTGCACAAGGTCTGCGCGGTAAACGAGACGGGTTGCGGCACGTGCCAACCCACGGGGTGCAGCACCCTGGGGATCGGTTGCGGCGACACCTCGGCCATCCACGATGGTGCCTCCGGTTGGGCGCGTTGGCAAATCAACGGCAACACCGGCACTTGGAGTGGAACCCCGGTAGGCCCGTGCTGCGAACCCGCCCCGCTGGCGGGTCGGGTCTTTGCCCCCATCGCGGACTTGACCGATCCCTCGCTGCGCGTGGTGGCCGAAGCGCAGTTTGTCAGCGCCCACGACCAATCGTTCGGCAACGGGGCCAACAACGCATCCTGGACGGCGGTCCAAGTGGCAATACCGAGCAACCCCCAGAACCTCGGCAGCACCCACATAGGCGAGCCCGCGATCTTCGCTTGGCAAACCGAACATCCCGATGTGCAGCTCGAAGCCTTGGTGCTGCTCGATGAGGGCGGTCCCGGCTACCACGGCTTCCTGTGGCTCGGATCGCGCGCAACCGACCTGGGGGGCGGGCTCTGGCGCTACGACTATGCGGTCCAGAACCTAACCTGCGAGCGAGCCATCGGTTCGCTCACGATCCACAGTCCCTGCCCGCAACCCGTGGCCAGCACCGTCGAATTCCGCGGGGCCCCGCAGCACTCTGGTTCGCCCTACGCTTCCACGCCCTGGGCCTTTGCGAACACCGCCGGGGATCTTACGTGGAGCACCGAGCCCTACGCTTCCGACCCCGACGCCAACGCGCTGCGTTGGGGAACCCTGATGTCCTGTTCGTTCGAGAGCACCAGCTTGCCGAGCCAAGGTTCGATCGACCTTGGGCTGTTCCAACCTGGGGTCGTGAACTCGCTGTCAGCCAACGGTTGGGTTCCCACCAACGCAGGGTTCGAATACCCCAGCTATTGCACGGCACTCCCCACGACGTTGGGATCCCCCATCGACTTACAAGGCAGCGGCACACCGGTGATCGCGGCAGCCAATCTGCACCTCAGCGCAACGTCGGTCCCCCCCAACAACTTCGGCTATTTCCTGATGGGGAACGGTCAGCTGTTCACGCCGCTCCCTCCGGGCAGCCAGGGCAACCTGTGCTTGGGCGGCTCGATCTATCGCTTCCACTCGAACATCCTGAACTCGGGCCCATTCGGCGCCGTCGCGTTCCAACCACGGCCCACCGCCCTGCCTCCTGGCGCCGTGTGGAGCGCCGGCGACACCTGGAACTTCCAGTATTGGACCCGCGACTGGCCGGGCTTGTCGAACTTCTCGAACGTGGCTTCGATCACGTTCTGCGAGTGATTCGTTTGCGCGGTTTGCGCGCACTAGGTCAAAGCGTGATGACCTTGGAGGCCTTTTGCATGGCCGCCAGGATTTCGTCCATGGACGAAACGCGGCCGACGGCGGGCTCGACGGCATAAGCCTGCAGGCACGTGCCACAGGGCAGCAGGTCGACGCCGTTTTCTTCGAGCAAAGTCAGCTCGCCCAGCACCGCCGAACCGGGGGCGACCAACTCGACCCCGCCATTGACCATGGCGATGGCCTCCAGGTCGCGCAGGGCGGCGCTCTTTTGGAGGAAAGTCTTGAGGATGCGCGCGCCGAGTTCGGCGTTGCCGTGACCCATGTGGTCATGGTTGAGGAGCAAAAGGGTAGCCATGGGGTCAGCATAGCGCTTTGCTCGCTGCGATGCTCGTCTAGGCGATCCGCTAGCCGCTTCCCACGCCCAATCAGCTCTACAGCGTGGCCGAGTTGTAGACGTGCCAAGTGAGGATCGCGATGGCGCTGCGGTGGGGCCGCCAGGGCTCCGCTAGGGCGCGGGTTTGCCGCTCGCTGGGCTTCTGCTCGAGACCCAAGATCTTGGCAACCCCTTGCTGTACAGCCAGGTCGCCCGCGGGCCAGATATCGGGGCGCCCCTCTGCGAACAACAGGTAGATCTCCGCCGACCAACGCCCGATGCCGTGCACCTTGGTCAAATACGCGATGGCCTCTTCGTCGTCCTTGGGCAAAGCATCCAGCGGCAACTCCCCCGAGAGCACCAATTCCGCCAACGAACGCGCGTATCCCTGCTTTTGGCGCGACAACCCAAGACCGCGCAACTCGTCGGGATCCAGGGCAAGCAATGCTTGGGCTGGGCATCCTGCTCCCAGCCGACCCTCGAGCTTGTTCCAAATCGACGAGGCCGCGGCCACGCTTACCTGTTGTCCGACGATGGTGCGCAACAGCGTGGTGTAACCACGATCGCGGCTGCGGGGCGCGGGGTAGCCCGCGGCCCGCAGCGCACGCTCGATTGCGGGCTCATTCGCCGCCACACGCTTCAGGTGGGTCGTCAGGGTTCGCTTGGTGAGTCCCATGGGGCGCGGCCCGCAGGAAAGCGGGGTGGGCGGCAGTCTGACCTAAGGCCTCCCGCTGCACAAGCAGAGCGCTTCCCAACGACCCTCGCAGGCCCGAGAAATCCGCCTTGCACCGCTTACTCTCCATTTCCTATCCCTATTGCCATGGCCGATTTCGCAATGGCCCACTTCGCAATGGCCCACTTCGAAGGGGCCTACTTCGAAATTGCCCACTTCGCATAGACCCACTTCGCAGGGGCTCGGTTGCGAGTGATTCGCAGTCGCTTGTTGCACGCTTTACGCGTTGGTTTGGCCTGACCGAATCGCCACCAAGGTGGCTTGGGAACGACCTGTGCATGCCGCCTTGGGGCGACGCAAGGAGTACACTGGTCCTGTGCAAGTCCACCCCATCCCCGGGTTCTACGAGCCCTTCTCCACTTTCTCGCACTTGATCGGTGCCGGGGTGTTTGCCGGGCTCGGAGCGAAGCTGTTGCACAAAGCTCGCGGGAGCAAAGTGCGCGTGGCGTACTTGTCCGTCTACGTGTTTTGCTCGGTGTTTCTACTGGCCATGAGCGGGGTCTACCACCTATTGGCTGCGGACACGACGGGGCGGGCCGTGCTGGGGCGCTTGGACTATGCGGCGATCTTCACCTTGATCGCCGGAACCCATACCCCGGTTCAGGGACTGTTCTTCCGCGGAGTCGCCCGCTGGCTGCCGTTGGCTCTGATGTGGTCGGCGGTGGCAACCGGGGTGACGATGTTCAGCATCTACTACCACGACCTTCCACGGGGCCTTGGGAACGGCGTGTTCTTGTTGCTGGGTTGGATCGCCGCCGTTTCGGGACTCGTGCTGTGGAAGCGGCTAGGAACGAGGCCCATGCGGCTGCTCTTGGGCGGGGGCGTGGCGTACTCGGTCGGAGCGCTTCTGATGGGTTTCGGTTGGCCCACGCTGATCCCCGGGGTCATCGGCCCGCACGAACTTTGGCACGTGGCCGTGCTGGTGGGCATGGGCTTGCATTGGCGTTTCCTGTACGACAACGCGCAGTACCCCATGGGGCCCTTGACCCGGGGGAAACCGGCCGGAATCCAGGGTCCATCCTCCCCCACCTAGTGCTAAACTAGGCATTCGATGGACATCACGAACAAGACTCGCAAGCCCCTCAGCCTCTCCCTCCCCGAAGGCAAGCGCCTTTTCCTGGGCCCGGGCAAGACGGGCCAAATCACCCCCAAGGCACTCGAGCACCCCCCGATCCAAGCGCTGATCGAAGCGGGCGAGCTGGAATTGGCCTCGACCCACAAGTCGGGGGTCAAGGGCAAGGGAACCATCAAACCCTTGCATGACCGCGGCCCCGACGGGTCGGGTGGCATCCGCAAGTTCGGGGACGGCTGAGCGAGCGCGCTAGCGGCTCTCTTCGGGGTCGTCCTGCGGAGGCCCTTCGGCGGTCTGTTTTTTGCCTGCGGTGTACATTCCGCTTTGGTTGGTATCGACCGCTCCGTCAGGAGTCCAGAAGTCCACCTGCCCTTCCAGCTGGCCGGCGGATTTGTTGCCCGAGTAGCGCTTCGCTCCGCTTTCGTACCAACCTTCCCACAGGCCGTCGGCTTTGCCATCGACGTAGCTCCCCCGTTGCAGGACTGTGCCGTTCTCCGCGTAGGTCTCCCAGAATCCCTGGCGCTGCCCGTTGGAGAAGGGTCCCATTTCCACCAGCACCAACCCCTCGGCGTCGTACAGGAACAGCGTGCCGTCGCGCAGCTCTTGCTTGCCGGCGTGTTCGACGTACTTTTCCGGCTTCGCTTTGGGCGGGGTGTCCGCCGGGGCGTTGGGCCCGCCGGGTTTCTGGGCACCAGGATTCTGCGCGCTAGGTTTCTGCGCAGCGGGCTTGGTTTGGGTCCCGCTGGGTTTGGTTCCCTGGTTGGTGGTCGGCTGCGGCTTCGATCCCGCCGCCTCGGCGTCTGCAGCTAGGGCATTGGCATCGGGGGCAACCAACGTTTCGCGTTTCAGATTCGCCCGGGCCCCGGGATTCGATTGGATGTTGGTCTCGGCTTCCAAGCCCGGCTCGACGCTCTCTTGGGTGGGCAAAGAACGGTACAGGTAGAACCCCCCACCGGCGAAGATCAGGGGAAGCGTCCAGGCGAGGATCGGTTTGACAGACATGGCTAGGGGGGCACGCGCGGTGGTTGGCAGGGCCGCAACGGCCATTGGTCACCAAGATGCCCGCTGATGGCGGCGATCTTTGAAAACTTTCGGGCCATTGCGGGGTGGGGCCCTTGCGATTCCGATGGTTGGGCCGCAAGTTCCACCCGCTTGCGGCCTGGCAAGGCCTAGGGGGGCATCCGGCAGCCCTTCCTGCGACCCGCGCCGTCAGTCGCTATTCTACGGCATTCCCCTGCACGGTACCCATGATCACCCAACGACTGACGACCGAACAAATCCTCGCCAACTTGCGATCCAAAGTGGAACGGCGGGTGCCCCTCATGATCGCTTCAGCAGGAAGCGGGCTCGTCGCCAAGCTCCTGGAACAATGCGGCGTCGACTGTGTGAACACGTTTTCAGGAGCGCGGCTGCGCGCCAATGGCATGGGCACCATGGCGATGATGTGGCCGATCCTGGACTCCAACCGGCAGACCTTGGATTACACGCGCGAAGACATCCTGCCCGCCATGGGAGGAAAGGCGTTTGTGTGCGCGTGCCTCAACGCCAACGACCCGCTCAAGGACATGCGCATGGTGCTCGAGGAGTGCAAAGCCATGGGCGTGATGTCGGTTTCGAACATTGGCCCGTCGATCTCCTACGTGGACCATGACTCCGAGATCTTCCGCGTGCTGACCTCGGCAGGCATCACCCTGCAGAACGAGATCGACATGCTGCGTCTTGCCAAGGAGGAAATGGGGATGGTCACGATCGGACTCGGGTTCACCGAGGAAGACTCGCTCGCCATCGCCGAACAGGCCAAGCCACATATCTTTTGCTACCACGCCGGAACCACGAAGGGCGGGCTGCGCGGCTACGACAACGGCATGACCATCGAAGACACCGCGCGCCAAACGGAGGCGGTCTACCAGAAGGTACGTGCCTTGCACCCGGAGGTTTTGCTGGTCGCCCACGGCGCTGCCATGGAAAACCCCGCCGACGCCCAGTACATGCTCAACCACACCTCCGGCCATGGTTTTTGGACCGGTTCCTCGACCGAACGCTTGCCCATCGAGCGGGCCGTCACCCAAGCGGCTAGCGAGTTCGCCGCCTTGCGGTTTGGTAAGTAGGTACCGCTCCTTCCTCCGAGGCGCTCACCGAGATTCCCGAGACGCTTCGATCGGAGCCCAAATCCATCCCCTCTCGGTTGGGCATCCAGCACCCAACGTGGCAACCTCGAACCCGGTTTTTTGAACGCGAAGCGAAGTCCTCCGTTCTTCCCCACCCTCTCCCGCATAACCCTGGGCACGCGCATGACCCTGGGCACGCGAAGTGACTCCGAGCGTGCTTTGGGGTAGGGTCCGATGCTTCCGATGACTCACCTACTCCCTTCACCCCTTCCTGGGTCCCCGCGCTGGTTCGCGTGGGCTGGCTTGATGTGGGTACTCGCGTTGGGCTGCGGCAAGCCGCCTGCTCCGGAGCAACCCGACCCCAGAGCCACGCCGACATCGGGGCCAACGTCGGGTCCAACGTCGGAGCCAATGTCAGGGCTAGCATCGGAGTTGCGCGGGCAAGTCCTCTGGGAAGATGGATCCTTCGTGAGCGGTGCACTGGTGACGCTGCGGGTCTTGGGGCGGCCGGACCAGGCGCAGGAGCCGCCCGGAGTGGGGCCCCAGTCCCACCGGCAAGCCATAGGATCGTTTGCAAGCTATTCCGATGGCCAGGGGGGCTTTCGGATGAAACTTCCCGAAGCAGCGGGACCGCGCGCTGAGCAGGCCGCCGAAAACCATGACTGGGAGTGGGTGGTGGAAACCAATCTCGAACCCGCCCTACCCAACGTATCGGCTAGTACCTCGATTCTGGCGCTTCCGCAGGTGGTTCTGGGGAAGGATGGCTCGGTGCAACTCAAGCTTTCCAGGGAAGCGCTTCCGATCCTTGGGCAGGTCGTCGACGACCTCGGCGAGCCGATCCCCTCGTTCCAAATCGACGCCTACCCGGCCAGCGACGTCGAAGCCTTGCGTCCCGATCTGCCCTTTTCCAGCGGCCCGGCCGCAGACTTCCTGGGCCCCAAGCGGCACGCGAATTTCGGATCGCCGGACGGAGGCTTTGCGTTCGCGGGTTTTCAAGGCGGACCCTGGTGCCTTTGGGTTCACGCCGAAGGACACGCCAACCAACTGATCGAGGACGTGCAGCCCGGGACCGACCCCCTACGCATCGTGCTTCCGCGCAAGGGAACCGTGCACGGCAGCGTTCGTGGGCCCAAGGGGGAAGCCACCAGCGGTTCCTACGTGCGGCTCGCGCAGGTCGGCAGCAGCTACTCGATCCGCGCCATGGCCCAACCCGAATTCGACTTCCCAAACGTGGATCCGGGGACCCTACGCATTTCGAGTGAAACCTACGAATACTTGCCCTGGCAGCCGTTCGAAGTCGAGTTGCTCCCCGGTCAGGATTTGGATCTGGGCGAACTGCGCATTGGCTTGCAGGGTTTGATCCGAGTCAGCGTTTCACCGGTGTACTTGGGCCGTGCCTTGGAGGCCACCGTTTCCCGGGTGGTGCCGGGGGGCTTGGAGCAAATGCGCAGGGAACCCGTGCCGCTCGCTGGCTACTTCGTGATCGAAGGCCTCGATCCTGGGACCTACGAGATCGAGATCCATGAGCCTTTCGAAGGCTTTCCTACGTGGTCTCCAACGCTGTGGGCCTCCGAATTGGGGCTGCGCCGGCGAGTGGACTTGCAAGCCAGTGCGGAAGTTTGGGTCCGCTTGGAACCAGAGGCCGGCTGGGTTCGGATCGAAGGTCGTGTCGTGGACCATGCGGAGGCCACGGGGCCATGGCGCGTCAGCTTCGTGGCGCTCTCCGGGGCGCCCTTGCAGCCTCCGGTCGTGGTGCAGTGCCTGAGTACCGATCCCGAGGGACGTTTCGCCGCCTGCCTGCCCCCCCATCAGAAGCTCTTCGTGTTGGCCCGCCAACCAGCGGCGAATAGCCAGCCCGAACGGATCGTGGTTTTGGATGGGTCTTGGTCGGCACCCGCCGGCGATGCTCGCGTCGCGTGGTCGGTTCCGAGAGCGGCGTTCTCGGTGCGCTTCGAAACCGCAGCGGGCGAGCAGGTGGACGGGTCCGGACCTCCGATCCAAAATGGCCGTAGGTACTTTCCGGCCGCCCTCGGCGAAGAAGCCGCCGCCGTATCCGCGCAAGACGCAACCCCCTGGAGGATTGACGAATTGCTGCCCGGATTGGCCTACGGCTTCATCGCCAAGGGCACCTCCTCCGATGGAACGTCGTGGATCACCGTACCCAACCAACAAGCCGTTGCGCCCGCTGCGGGCGAGACCCAGCAAGTCGTGCTGCGCGTGACCAGCGAGTAACGGAACGGGTCGATGGGTGGCGGGTCGGTTGGCTTGGGTGAGCGCTCCTAGACGGGGTTGCTACACTGGCGCCATGCCCAAGACCATCGCCATCCTCGCCACGTTGGACACCAAGGCGGCCGAGGCCGATTTCATGCGTCAGGAGATCCAGGCTTTGGGAGGCCAAGCCCTCTTGATCGACCTGAGTGTGATGGGCGAGTCGCCCAAGGTGCGCGCCGATATCACCAAGGAGGCCATCGCACAAGCAGGCGGCAGTTCGATCGAGGAACTGCGCACGAATCCCTCGCGGCAAAAGGCCTCGCCGGTCTTGATCCAAGGGGCGACGAAAGTGCTCCTGGAACGCATCGCGCAGGGCAGCGTGCACGCCGTGGTGGCCTTGGGCGGAACCCAGGGCACTTCCAATTGCTCGCAAGTGCTGCAGGCGCTGCCCTATGGTTTCCCGAAGGTGATGCTTTCGACCGCTGCATCGGGCGACACCAAGCCCTTCGTCGGCATCAAAGACATCACCATGATGTTCTCGGTGAGCGACATCCTGGGGCTCAACCCCTTCGCGCGCCGCATCTTGGCCAACGCCGCGGCCGCCGCCTGGGGCATGGCCCAGGTGGAGCGCAGCACCGCCGACGAGCCCGGCGTCAAGGGCGTGATCGGCCTCACCAACCTAGGCGTGCTGACCCAAGGCTCGATGCACGCGATTGACCTGTTCCATCAGGCTGGCTACGAAGTGATCACCTTCCACGCCATCGGCGCGGGGGGCGAAGCGATGGAACAGATGATGCGCGAAGGTCTGATCACCGCGGTGTTCGACTACGCGCTGGGCGACATCGCCGACGGGGTCTACGGCGTGCTGCGGGCGGCAGGTCCCAAGCGCTTGACCGTGGCGGGCGAATTGGGTCTGCCCCAAGTGGTTTGTCCCGGGGGCTCCGAGCACCTCGGCATCCTGCTCAACGAACCCAACGTGGTGCCGCCCGAATGGGCGAGCCATCAGCAGACCTTCCACAACCCCTTTGTGTTCGTGCCGCGCCTGCGTGCGGACGAACAAGCGCGGGTGGCACAAGCCATCGCGGACCGCTTGCGCCATGCCAAGGGCAAGACCAAGTTCCTGATGCCCCTGCGTGGGGTCAGCCGCTACTCGGCCACAGGCGGCGAACTCTTCGACCCGGAGCTCGACCGCGCCTACTGGGAGGCCCTGCAGGTCGCCTTGCCCGACACCATCGAGACCGAGGCCCTCGACCTGACCGCCGAAGACCCCGCTTTTGTGGAGCAAGCGGTGCGCTCGCTGATCGCGATGATCGAAGGCTGAACGACTGGGTGTTCCCCCGGGTCTGGACGGGGCGCGGGGGTTACCAAGCCCCGGGGTTGGTAGCAGGGTGCCAGCCAGCCCCAGTACCCCATCGCTGGCAGAGCCTCGCTTTGGGCCTCGCAGCGAGGCCGGCAAGACACCTTGGGATTTTTGTCCGATCGAAACGCTGGGACGCATTTGGGATGCAGCGGGGGCGGCTTCCGCCCCCCCCAACCCCCTTCGGAATCCATCCATGAAGACCCTAGCTTCGCTCGGCCTGCTCGCCGCGCCCCTCCTGCTCACCTCCCAGGCCTTCGGCCAGCGCACCCTGTTCTCGATCGACTGGCAAAGCGCCACCGTCGGCATGCCCGACTCGGCCTCGTTCACCCCCATCACCCACGGGGACATCCTGATCGTCAACGGGGGCACCCCCGGCCTCGGCCCGCTGCCCACCCCCGACATCGCCATCACCCACTTGATCGGCGGGCTCGGCCTGTTTCCCGGCTGCGTGGGCTCGCCCCCCGGTTCGATGTGCCGAGTCGAAGTCGACGCCTTCTCTTGGGGAGTGGACGACCTGATCACGACTGCCGGAATCCAGCCGGGTCAGCTGCAGTTTGGCGTGGACCGCTTCGCGGGCGGCAATGGCCCGATGCTGCCCAACGTCCTCAGCGAGCGCCCCTTTGGGGACGCATCCGCCGACGTGTTCATGAACAGCGGCTTCCTGCCCCCCGGGCCGCTCCCGATGGGCCCTTCGGTGGGCCACCGCGGGGTGCTCGACGGCAATGGACTGCCCTCGGGCTCGGGCTACACCTATGCCGGACTCGGCTTGATCGAGCCGGCCCTGCCCAGCTCGGCGTTTGCGAACGCAGGCGACAACTTGGATGCGCTCGATACCTTGCCGGTCGGTGCGACCCCGCCGCCGGTCGTGTACTTCAGCTTGGACTCGGTCTTCCCCGACCCGATCACCGGTTTCCCCAACCTCGGTTCGGGGCTGCCCTTCGGGTACACCGGGGCCGACATCCTGCAGACCACCTTTGGCTTGGCACCGGTGGTTTGGGCGCCGGAGTGGCTTTTGGGTTTGGGGCTGACGGGTTTGGCGGACGACGTGGATGCCTTGACCCTGGTGGACAACGGCGATGGCATCTTCCAACCCTCGATCGTGCCCTACGACTGGGTGGGTGGCACCACCGACATGTTGCTGTTCTCGGTGCGCCGGGGATCGGCGGTGATTGGCATGCCCGATAGCATCTTCGGGATCCCGATCGAAGAGGGCGACATCCTGACGACCCCGCTGCCCACCGGCTTTGGCGGCGTCTCTCCCTTCCCCGGCATCTTCATCGCGGCTGAGAACCTCGGTCTCGGAACGCTGCGCTCGGGAACGGCGAGTGGCAACACGGGGGACGATCTCAACGCCCTGGATAGTTACATCGGCGGGTTCTCCGACTGCGACGGCGATGGTGTGGACGACACCGTGGCGATCGCCTTGGGCCTAGTCCTCGACCTGAACCTGAACGGCATCCCCGACCCGTGCGAAGGGGGCGTGGTTTGCACCCCGCTGCCCAACTCGACCGGTTGGCCGACCAACATGAACATCTTCTTGGCGGGTGGTCCGGGAACCGGCGTGCACGTGGACATCACCTCGGGTCCGCCTAGCCAGTTTGGCTACCTGTTGATCGGTACCGGCTTGCAAGCACCGGGGTTGCCCATCGGCAGCGGTGTGTTGTGCCTCGCAACCAGCGCCCCCAACTTGATCGCCCGCTACAACATCACCGGAGGTCCGCTCAACTCGGTCGGCATCTTCGATCCGTTCGGTGTGATGCAGAACTTGGTCGGTACGTCGACCTCGGGCACGGGCTACGACATCCCGACCGCGATCCCGGCTCCGATCGGTGGTGTGATCCTCTCCGGCCAGACCTGGCACTTCCAGTACTGGCACCGGGACATCCCTCTGACTTCGAACTTCTCGAACGCGGTCACCTGGACCTTCTAGGTTCTGGCAAGGGTGGTCCACTACGGTTCCCCCGGGGCATCCCCCCGGGGGAACCGTCTCCGTTTGGCCCGGCGGTGGCCCCGGATAGGCCCCATAGGGGGCGTTTTGCGAAGTGGGATTTGGTCCCCCAAAGACTCAACCTTGAGGGTAAAAGCTAAGAGTACGGTGCCCGTTCAGGCTTTTCTTGGCGGTCACTAGTAGGCACGCAATTGGCCACTTTCCTGTCCGCTAGGGCAAGTTGCGTGCAATTGGTGGAAGCCAGTAGATCCGAAGGATCACCGGCCCTTCCAAGGAACCTCTTATGAAGACTCTCGCCAAACTCGGCATCGCTGCCGCTCCCCTGCTCCTAACTTCCCCTTCGTTTGGTCAACGGATCCTGTATTCGATCGACTGGCAGAGCGCCACGGTCGGGATGCCCGATTCCGCGACGACCACGCCGATCACCCAAGGCGACATGCTCTCCGTCAATGGGGGCACTCCCGGACTCGGTCCGCTGGTGACGCCGGACATCGTGCTGACGCACTTGATTCCAGGCTTGGGCCTCAACCCTGGCTGTGTAGGTTCGGGCCCAGGATCGGGCTGCCCTGTCGAAGTCGATGCCTTCTCGTATGGTCTGGATGACCTAGTCACCAGCGCGGGGATCGCGCCCGGGCACTTGCTTTTCTCGGTCGACCGATTCGCCACCGGGATTGGGCCTATGGTGCCCAATGTGGCTAGTGAGAGCCTTTCCGGTGACTCCGCCACCGATGTGTTCATGAACACGGGAGCGCTCTTGGTGGCCCCGATGGGGCCCGGCCCCTCGGTCGGACACCGCGGTGTGCTCGATGGCAACGGTTTGGTATCGGGCTCTGGCTTCACCTACCCGGGCCTGGGCATGCTCGAGCCGTCTTTACCGAGCTCGTCGCCACAAAACCCTGGGGACAACCTCGATGCTTTGGATGTGCTCGCGGTGGGTGCGACTCCCGGCCCGGTGGCCTACTTCAGCCTCGATGCGGCATTCCCCGATCCCTTGAGTGGCTTCCCCAACCTGGCTTCCGGCACTCCCTACGGCGCAACGGGCGCCTCGGTGCTGCAGGCCAACTTTGGCTCGCCTCCGGTGGTTTGGGCGCCCGGTTTCCTGTTGGGGCTCGAGACGATTGGCTTGGCGGATGACTTGGATGCCTTGATCTTGGCCGAAAACGGTGACGGCGTCTTCCAACCGTCGATCGTGCCCTACGACTGGGTGGGTGGCACCACCGACATGTTGCTGTTCTCGGTTCGCCGTGGCTCGGGTGTGATCGGTTTGCCCGATAGCATCTTTGGTATTCCGATCGAAGAGGGCGATATCTTGACCACGCCCCTGCCCACCAGCTTCGGCGGCGTGTCCCCGTTCCCCGGTATCTTCATTGCGGCCGAGAACTTGGGCCTGCGGACCGTACGGTCCGGCACTGCCTTGGGCTTCGGAGACGATGTCAATGCCCTCGACCACCACGTGGGTGGCTTCGCGGATTGTGATGGCGATGGCGTGGACGACATGGTCGCGATTGCCATGGGCTTCGTGCTCGACGTGAACATGAACGGCATCCCCGACCCGTGCGAAGGGGGCGTGGTGTGCACCCCGCTGCCCAACTCGACCGGTTGGCCGACCAACATGAACATCTTCTTGGCGGGAGGTCCGGGAACCGGCGTGCACGTGGACATCACCTCGGGTCCGCCTAGCCAGTTTGGCTACCTGTTGATCGGTACGGGCTTGCAGGCACCGGGGTTGCCCATCGGCAGCGGTGTGTTGTGCCTCGCAACCGGCGCCCCCAACTTGATCGCTCGCTACAACATCACCGGAGGTCCGCTCAACTCGGTCGGCATCTTCGATCCGTTCGGTGTGATGCAGAACTTGGTCGGTACGTCGACTTCGGGAACGGGCTACGACATCCCGACCGCGATCCCGGCTCCGATCGGTGGTGTAATCCTTGCGGGGCAGACCTGGCACTTCCAGTACTGGCACCGGGACATCCCGCTGACTTCGAACTTCTCGAACGCGGTCACCTGGACCTTTTAAGGTCCGATTCGAGAACCGACACGGGTTCCTCCGGGGCGGAAGCTCTGGGGGAACCCGTTTGTTTGCGGGCCTTTGGTAGGGTGCTCCGGCCCGCTCGTAGGGTGCCTCGTAGGGTGCCTCGTAGGGTGCCTCGTAGTGTGCCTCGTAGGGTGCATTGTGCGATTGGCTCGCAGGGGTGAGAATAGGATCATGAAACTCCTCCTCTATGCCGCGCTGACCATCGGCTTTTCGCTCTCCGCTTGGGCGGGTACCGATGACTTCCAGCGCGAAGGGAAAAACCGCGAGCTGAAGGATCCCATGGAAGGCGCGGCTCCGCCCGCGTTGCAAGTCCGTGGTTGGCTGAACACCGAAGGTGCTGCGCTCTCTTGGGAGGCGCTCGAAGGCAAAGTCGTCCTGCTCGACTTTTGGGGCACTTGGTGAGGTCCCTGTCGCAACGCAGCTCCTAAACTCAAGGCATTGAGCGAGCGCTTTGCAGACCAAGGTTTGGTCATCATCGGAGTCCACAGCACCCGTGGCGGAGAGAACGCCGCCGAGTTTGTCCAACAGCAGGGCTTGCCCTATCCCGTCGCAATCGACATCGACAACAAGACCACTAGCGCCTATCACATCGACGGATTCCCCGACTACTACCTGATCGATCGCTCGGGCAAGGTGCGGGTCGCCGACCTCGCCAACGGGGACGTGGAGCGCGCGGTAGCCGTGCTGATCGCCGAGCCCGCGCCCCCGTCGATCCATCCGGCACTGGCTGAGGCCAGCCGCAAAGCCCAGGACAAGCGCAAGCGCATACTGGTCTTCTGGGGAGCTGCGGAGCGCCAGAACGAACTGCTGGCGCGCATGAACCAGCTACCCCAAGCGAATCGGGTCCTATCCAACGAATTCGAAGTCGTGCGCCCGGATGCCGTGGCTCAAGCGGAATTGTTGCCGCTGTGTCCATCGATCCTCGAAGAGCGCGCGTTGTCGGTACTGGATGCCCAAGGCAACCAAGTGGCCGAGGCGATTTGGAGCGAGTTGGAAGGCCCTGGGCTCGAAGCCTTCCTCAAGACCCACAAACCCCAGACCCTGGACGCCGAGCAACTCTGGGCCCAAGCCCTGAAGCAGGCCCAGCGGGAAAACAAGCGGGTCCTGGTGCACCTCGGCGCCCCCTGGTGAGGCTGGTGCTCGAAGCTTGAGGAGTTCCTCAGGCGCCCCGAAGTGGCCCAGACCATGGCCAAGGACTACGTCCTGCTCAAGATCGACGTCGAACGCGACTTGCATGGCGAAGAGGTAGCTACGAAGCTACGCGGCGAACGCACCGGGGGCATCCCCTGGATCGTCATCACCGATGCGAACGGCACCGAACTCGTCGCTAGCGACCGCCCCACCGACAAGGGCCCTAGCAACATCGGTTGCCCCGTCTCGCCGGAAGAGCGCGGTTGGTTCCTGAGCATGCTGCAACAAACCCAGCAACGCATGGCGGCGGAAGGTTTGGCCACCATCGAACGCGAATTGGCGGCCTTTGCCGAGACGATTCGCCACTAAGGCAACCCGCGGCCGGGGTCCTTGGACCCTGGCCGCAGTTTGCGGTCCCTACGCGCACCATCCCCAATCCCAAGTGCTCCACCGTCCAGCCATGATCCGAACGGGCCTCTCCCTGCGTCTCTCCCTGCTGGCTATCTCGTTCGGTTGGGTGTCGGCCCGGGCGCAAGACGGCGAGCGCGCGCTCCTGATCGTGGATCCGGACAACGCCGAATCGATGTACGTGGCGCACTACTACCAAGCCGCCTACGACATCCCGGCCAACCACATCCTCTACATGGATCCAGGTGGCGATGCCGGCTACGCAGACTTGGTCCAGTTGCAGCTCCGTGCCTTCTTGGGGACCCTGTCAGCGCGCGGGCTGGAGGATTCGATCGACTTCGTGATCTTGCCGCCAGGGGATCACTACAAGGTCAGCGCGCCGGGGCTGGTCAGCGATGGCTGCGTGGCGGTGCAGCAGTTTTCGCTGCCATCGGCCTACAGCCTCGCACGCCAGAGCGCGGACATCCTGGGCGGTTTGCCGTCTTCGAGTCGCAACCACTTCGCCAACACCGCCTGGGACGCAGCGGCGTTTTCGGGCGCCACGGCCTACCGCAACGGCAATCCGAGTACGGCTTCGAACGCCGAGCGCTACTTCCTCGGAACCATGCTTGGTTGGACCGGTCAGAACGGCAACACGGTTTCGGAAATCCTTGAGCTGATCGACCGCAGCGTGGCCGTGCGCGGCACCCAACCAGTGGGCACGGTGTACTTCATGGAGACCACCGACGTGGCTCGCAGCGGGCCCCGCCAGGGTTTGTTCCCTCAAGCCGTGGTTGCAATGGGCAATGCAGGCGGAGTCGGTCAGCATCTTTTCGACGTGCTTCCCTTGGGGCACCACGATGCCATGGGTGTCATGACCGGCGCGGCCACGCCGGATATCTTGAACCTGGACTACAGCCTGCTGCCGGGTTCGTTTGCGGACCATCTCACGAGCTACGCGGCGGATCTGACCAACAACTCGCAGGCCAAGATGACGCTGTGGCTCACCAAGGGCGCCAGTGGCACTTCGGGGGCCATCGAAGAGCCGTGCAATTACGCGGGCAAGTTCCCAACCGCCGCGCTGCACACCAGCTACCGCCAGGGAGCGACTTTGGGAGAAGCCTGGTTCCGGCACTTGGCCTATGCCCCGTTCCAAACGCTGTTCCTGGGGGACAGCCTGACGCGGCCCTACGACCAGGCGCCGACCGTCAGCGTTCCCGGAGCCCCCACGGGACCCGTGACGGGCACGCTGGTGCTCACCCCCCAGGCCTCGGCCAGCGTCCCCGGAGCTTCGATCGCGGGCGTCGAGTTGTGGGTCGATGGGGTGCGGCGCGAATCCGTAGGAGTCGGCGCCTCCCTGGCACTCGACAGCACGGCCTACGACGATGGCTGGCATGAGTTGCGCGTACGGGCGGTCGATTCCAGCGCCGCGCGTTTTGCGGGACATTGGGTGCAATGGGTGGAATTCCAAAACCACGCCGCGAGTGTGAGTCTCGGCACCAGCACGGCCAGTGGGAGTTTGGAGACGGCGTTTGTATTGGACTTTGCGGCCAGCGGGGGGGCCGTTCAGGAAGTGCGCCTTTGGCGCAATGGGCGAATCGTGGCCAGCGCGCAGGCGGCAGCTGGCAGCATGCTGGTCTATGGGCAGAACCTCGGTGCGGCGGCGGGCTATGTGCAGGCGGAAGCCGTCTTCCAGGATGGACGTTGCGCCTGGTCCGCCCCGCTCGCCCTGCAAATTGCTGCTACAGGTGTGGGCACCTCGGCTTCTCCACCCGTGGTGTACGACTACGAACGGACGGTTGGAGTCGAACAGCCCTTTGTCCTGGAACTACCGGCGAGCTTCGATAGCGATCCGAGCCAGATCAGTTACGCCGTCCTGAGCGCGCCGGCTCAAGCCAGCCTGCTCGGTGGCACGGGTTCCTGGCGTGCACTCCAAGCCTTGGCAACATCGACCGGGAGCGACACCCTCACCTACCAAGCGCACGGACCGGGGGGGACGTCGACGGTAGGGACGATCACCTTGCACTATGACAACCCGTGTCCGGATCCCTTCACCTACTGCAACGCAAACCCCAATTCGACCGGTTCGCCCGCTTCGATCGGATACTTCGGGAGCACCAGCGTGCAGGCCAACGACTTGGTTCTGACCGCCTGGCAGGTCCCGCCGGGGGCGTTTGGGCTGTTCTTCTATGGCCAGGATGCGACATCGTTCCCGTCGGGCGACGGCAACGTGTGCTTTGCAAGCCATTTCCAGCGTTTGCCGGTCCTGCAGTCGGATCTGTTTGGATTGACCAGCTACCTGCTGGACATGAGCCAGCCTCCCCAACCGGCAGGCACCATTGCGGCTGGGGCAACGTGGAACTTCCAGTTCTGGTATCGCGATACCGGGTTCGGGCAGGCGGGCTACAACTTTTCGGATGCGCTGGCGATCACGTTCTGCGATTGAGTGTTCCCCAAACGCGGGTGTTCGCACCCTGCTCAGGCTCGGGGGCGAAACAAACCTTTGGAAGGCAAAAGCCCTTGCACAACGACTGCGTGTGAACCACTCTGTTCCCGAGCCGCTCGGCGCAAACTTGCGCTCGGCCGAAACCCATGATCCTGCAAAATTGGTGGTACACCACCCTTCTGGGAATCGATGAGCCCATGTGTCCCCCGCTCCGCGGGGACATCGAAGCCGATGTGGTGATCGTGGGGGCCGGAGCAGCCGGGCTTTCAGCGGCCTACGCGCTCAAGGACACCGGGCTCAAGGTCGTGGTGCTCGAGCGCAACATCTGCGGGGGTAGTTCCTCGGGCAAGAGCGCGGGATTCTTGACCCCCGATAGTGAACTGGAACTGAGCCAGTTGATCCGGCGCTTTGGCAAGCAGGGGGCGCGGGACCTGTGGAGCGTGGCGACGCGCGGGGTGGAACTCATGGCGCAGCGCATCCAGGAGCATGCCATCCCCTGCGACCTGCAAGTACAAGACAGTCTGTTCCTGGGTCTGGGTGAGAGCGGCTGGAAGGATGTCCAGGAGGAAGTGACTTCGCGGGAATCGCTGGGGTTCCAACAGGAATGCCTCACACAATCCGAATTGGCCGGCGTGATCGGCTCGAGCAGCTACTCGGGCGGCGTGCGTTATGGGGGCACCTACGGAGTCGACGCGCTCATGTATTGCCAGGGCATGAAGCGCGTCCTGCTCGACCACGGAATCCAGATCTTCGAGGCTTCCGAGGTCTTGAAACTCGAAGATCATCGGGCGACCACCCACCTCGGATCGGTCCGGGCCGCGCAGATCCTTGTGTGCGCCGACAAGTTGCCGCGCAGCTTGACTCCCTATGCCGACAACGCCTACCACGCGCAGACCTTCCTATCGATCAGCGAGCCTTTGAGCGATACCGAAGTCCAGGCCATCTTCCCTAGCGGACGCTTCCAGTGCTGGGATTCTGAGTTGGTGTACAGCTACTTCCGCCTGACGGGCGACAACCGCATGCTGCTTGGGGGTGGCGACATGTTGACCACCTTTTCAAAAAACGACATCCACAGCGCCTGGGTGATCGACAAGGTGATCCGCAAGTTCCATCACCGGATTCCCGCTGGGAGAAGCGTGAAGTTCGTGCAATTCTGGCCGGGGAGGATCGACACCACCCGTGATTTGCTGCCGACCATCGTCCACGAGCCGGAACACCCTTGGCTGCACCTGGTGCTCGGTTGCGTGGGCTTGCCCTGGGCCACGTTTTGCGGCGACTTCGTGGCCCGCCAAGCCACCAACGACCCGACCGCAAGCGATGACCACCTGTACCACTACTTCCGCCCCGATCGACGCTTCCTGATCCCGATTTGGATGGAGCGTGTGCTCACCAAGAAAGTGGTCTTTTCGCTCAACAATGGTTGGGCCAAGTACTACCAGCACGACGTCTCGAAGGAATCGTAGCGGGCCCCGACTAGGGCCGTGGAACCCGTGCGAGATCTCCTTCGCGCGACCTAGGTGCCCCTGCTGGGCCAAGCTCGGGAGGCCAGGGGCTGGCCCGCGCGCTGAGCCCAGCGCGGCATGCGGCGCAATCATGTGCGTAGGGCACTCTCCGCTACCTTGAGGCCTTGGCAAATCACCTACCAAGACTTCCCCAATCCGCGCCCTGGCCCGCCAACGCACCCGAGGCCTCTATTACGGAACCGAAAGGAGTTCGGAGAGAAGAGAAGGGCTTGCTAGGCTACGCGCCGAGCCATGCAAATCCGTTCCGAACCCGACCCCCAGCTGGCGTGAACGCTTCGAATCCCGACGCGCCCCACCCTGGTGGGGCACCCGCAGCCTTGGCAGAGCCGAACCTGTTCAGGGCCCCGTGGTGCCCAGCCCGTCTGGGACCGCATACGCCAGTCTTGGCGCTGCTGGCGGCGATCGTCGTGGGGCGGCTTTGGATCCAAGGCCACTTTGGCTTGGGCGTGGATGAGGCGCACTATGCCTTGTACGGGATGCTGCCCGATTGGAGCTACTTCGACCACCCGCCGTTGGTGGGTTGGGTTGAGGCCCTCTCGATCCGGCTCTTGGGTCCAACCAACCTCGGGATCCGGCTACCGGCAATCCTGATCGGGTTCGTGGCGAGCTGGCTTTGTTATGGATGGCTGTTGCTGCTTTGGAACGATCGGCGCATGGCGTTCGTGGGCGTAGCGGCGCTGAGCGCCTCGCCGCTGTTTGGTGCTTTGTTCTTGATGCTTTTGCCCGACACGCTCTTGTGCCTTTGGATCGTACCGATCCTGTGGTACGTACTGCGGGTCGAAGCGCGAGGCCGCTGGTCGGATTGGGCGGGGCTTGGGATTCTGTTGGGTTTAGCGGGGCTCTCGAAGTACACCTCGATCCTGTTTCCGGTGGCGATTGGCGTGTACCTGGTCGTTCGCGGTCGTTGGGATCGGATCTTGACGCCCAAGGCCCTAGTGGGAGTGCTGTTGGCCGCCGCGCTGGCCAGTCCAGTGGCCATTTGGAACTACCAGCACGATTGGGCGAGCTTCGCCTACCAGGGGGACCATGTCTCCGGATCGCGGACGCTGCACCTGAACAAGTTCTTGCAGTCGCTGGCGGCCCAGGTGGGCGCCTACAGCCCTCTTTTGTACCCGGTGGCCATCTTCGGTTGGATCCAGGCCCTGCGCCAGCGCAGCCAGCCGGCCATGCTGCTGACGGCCATCTACGGCGCGGTGATCTTCCTGTTCTTTGCGGCGGGTTCGTTCATGGCGCGCGCCTTACCCCATTGGACTTCGCCGTTCTTCCTACTGTTCGTGCCGATAGGCGCCGGCGAGCTGTTCCGGCGTTCGCTGGCTTGGAAACGCTACACGGTCGTCGCGATCTCCCTCTCGGGATTGCTTACAGCGGCGGTCCATGCCGAGCTGCGCTATCGATTTGTGCCGTTTCCTGACTATCGCTCGCTGCAGCGCGATATCTATGGGTTCCAAGAGGCCGTAGCACGGGCCGCCCAGCTCATCCGCGACCCCGAGCACGAAGCTCTGGCGGTGGCGCAGTGGACCCTGGCCTCGCGAGCCATGTTTTATGGCCGCTTGCTCGGGATCCCGGTCTACCTCGTCGACCAGCGCAAGGATCAATTCGACCTGTGGCAATCGGAACCGGCTCCTGGGACCGACCTGCTCTTCCTCTCGAATCACGACGAACCCTTTGACGTGGCCGCCCGGATCGAGTGCGATGCCGTGGAGCTCGCCGAGGAGTGGGACGTCAAGGTGGGCTCCCACATCGTCGATACCTACCGCCTGGTGTGGTGCCGGAACTTCCGAGGGCTGAAGCCATGAAGTTGTCCCGAGGCAAGTTGGTAGGGACCCTGTTGGTCTGGGTGCTGGCCATCGTGCTGTGCCGGGGCCGGTTTGACATTGCGGTCGCGGAGTGGGCACATGCGCGCGAACACACGGCGCTCAAGACGGTTTCGGACTCGGTGGGCAAGCTCGGATTGTCGACCTGGTGGTTGGTGGGTTCGGTCCTGCTTTGGTTCGCGGGAAGAAACCTCGTCAAGCGTCCCTTGCTCGCGGAGAAGGCCAAACTGGTGTTCCTGGCGCTGATCGTTTCCGGATTGATTTCGATCGCCGCCAAGTTGGTCTTCGGGGAGGCCCGACCGCGCGAGTACTTCGACGGCGGAGCCTATGGCTTCCACTGGTTTGTCAGCCCCCGCGCCCACCACATGCAGGGCTTTCCATCGGGTCACACGACGACGGTGTTCGCCCTCGGCACGAGCTTTGCCCTGCTTTGGCCCCGCTGTTGGAGCCTGGCCCTGGCGGTAGCCGTGACCGTGGGTATGTCTCGAATTGGCAACGCGTACCATTTCCCGAGCGACGTGCTCGCGGGAGCCTTGCTAGGAACCTCTGTGGCGTACTTCCTGTATCGCCGTATGCAAGCAGGCAAGAAAGGCCTCGCCAAACCCTCGGAAGCTGGCAATCATACGCCCCCCGCGACGAGTCGCGGCGAAGCCTAGCCACGGTCCCCCACGCCAAACCCGACGGGGGCTCCGCTCTCCCACCCCGATTCGCCTCCATGAACGTCGATACGATGCGCGCGATTGACCGCTACGCGGGGGTTCCCCTCACGTTTCTGGCCACGCTCGTCGTCCGCGGTTGGGAGTTCGTCCGGCGTCCGGCCCGGCAGCGCCCGAAGAACGTGCTCTTCATCGAGCTATCCGAAATGGGGAGCGCGATCTTGGCGGACCCGGCCATGCGGCGGGTGGCGGCCTGGGAAGGGGCCCAACTGCACTTTGTCATCTTCACCAAGAACAAGCCTTCGCTGCAGCTCCTGGGCACGGTTCCCGATGCGAACATCTTCACCATCGACGATGGTGGATTGGTCCCCCTGGCCCTCTCGACCCTGCGCTTCCTGCGCTGGTGCCGCAAGAAGAAGATCGACTCGGTGATCGACCTCGAGCTCTTCTCGCGCTTCACGGCACTCTTGACGGGGTTCTCAGGTGCGACCCAGCGCATCGGATTCCACGCTTTCGACAACGAAGGGCTGTATCGGGGTCACTTGCTCACGCGCCGGGTGTCGTACAACCCCCACCAGCACATCTCGAAGAACTTCGTCGCGCTGGTGGAGACCTTGCAGCTGGAAGAAGACCAACTGCCCTTCCTCAAGCGCGTGATCGACGACTCGGAGACGCAGCTGGCCAAGGTTACGCCCACCCGCGAACAGGTCGACGCGGTGATCGCCCGCATCTACGAGCGCTGTCCCCACTACGACCCCGCCCGCAGCCGGGTCGTCTTGGTCAACTCGAATGCCTCGGCCTTGTTGCCCCAACGACGTTGGTCGAGCGGATCCTACGCCCAGGTCATCCAGCGCTTGCTGGCCTGGGACCCCAACATCCTGGTGCTCTTGACCGGATCTCCGGACGAGGTTCCCGACGCAGAAGAGATCGCCAGCTTGGTGCAAGACAAACGCTGCCACAACTTCGCCGGTGGGGTCTCCTTCGCCCAGCTACCCCATCTATACGCCGCCAGCGAGTGCATGATCACCAACGATTCGGGTCCCGCCCACTTCGCGGCGATCACCGAGATGCACACCTTCGTAATCTTCGGCCCCGAAACCCCGGCGCTCTACGGATCGCTCGGCCCCACCACGCCGATCTACGCGCGCATGGCCTGCAGCCCCTGCGTGAGCGCCACCAACCATCGCAAGACACCCTGCCAGGACAACCGCTGCCTGCAAGTGATCACCCCCGACCAGGTCTTTGGCCTCGTCCAGCGCTTCCTCGAAGCGAAGGCAACCGTAGCCGGCGTGACACGGGTCCCCGAGTAGGCGCTGACCCAGCCCACTGCGCAGCGCAACAAAAGAGGGCCCGCAGCGGAAAAGCATCCCGCTGCGGGCCCCTTGCTGGAGGAGTGTTCCTACTGGAACGTCACACCCACGGCGTCACAGAAGTTGGCGGCGCCGAAGAACATGGCGTCGTCCCGGTACCAGTATTGCCAGTACCAAGTGCTGCCCGAGGTCACCACGGCAGGCCCACCAAAGGGCTGCGGCAGGTTGTTGAGGTCCACCACTAGGCTGACCGCATCGGTCTGGCCAGAGTCGAGCATGTTGGCATTGTGGCGGCCCATGACGGGGCCCAAAATGCACAGGTTGCCGACCTTGTTGCCCGGCAGCGACACGATGCCGTTGCCTTGCGACACAAAGTAGAAGCCGATCGAGTTGTTGGGTAGGCCCGTGGTCATCAAGGTCACATCGTTGTCCGCCGCGAGGAGGCTACCCCAAGCGGTGGTGAACGCCTTCTCACCCGTCGAGTTCGGAATCGGATCGCACACGGACAGGCCCATCGAAGCTCCGAAGTTGGTCGGGCACTGGGTTTGGTTGCCCGCCCCATCGATGATCACGACCGCCCCGTTGGAGCCCAACGCGGTGTTGGTCTGCACGACTTCGAATTGGACGATGCCGTCCCCCGCTTGGAAGGGGGTCACGTTCAAGGTCAGGTTGGTCGAACCCGGAGCCAATTGCACGAAAAACACGCCGGTGTCCACGTCGATCAGGCCGTTGTTGTTGAGGTCTTCCCCCGGATCGAGGATGCCATTGGCGTTGGTGTCCTCCGAGGGTCGGTTGTCCTGGCCCGTGCCGGTGTAGCGATCCGAGAACCGCTCACCGCTGCACAGCGGCGCGTTGGCGTCGCCCACCGGGTTGATGAAGTCGAACAGCGCGCCACCAGGGAACAGGTACGAGTCGTCGGTGTTGTATCCCTCGACCGTGATGCCGTGCCCTTGAAGCGTGGACATGGTGCTATGGGTGCCTTCTTGGATTTGGATCTTGGCCACCGAGTAGCCGGTACCCGCGATCGCCGTGAACGACGCAGCCGGAACAGCCGCCCCATCGAGCAGCAGGGTACCCACGTCCGAGTTGGCCGCGATGATCGTCAGGAAGTGCTGCGCGAACTGCATGCCGCCCAAGGTCGAGAACACGTAGGACTGCTTGTATTGGTTCGAGGAAATGACGTTGCCCATGGCGGGGTCGCCGGTGATGGCGCCTGCGGAAGAGCTACCCGTCATGTACTGAACCACAAAGAAGGCCTCGCCACCGGTCGAAAGGAAGCGGTGGTCACCCGCGAGCGGACCCACTTCGACAAACTCGCCCCGGTTCAACATCCCGATCGAAACCCCGTCCAGGAGCACGTCGGTTGCATCGACGGAAGCCAGCACTCGATAGATCGAACCGCTCGGGCGGTTGGGCAGGTTGGAGACGAGGTAATCGTTGCCCCACGTCTGCACCGGCTGGGCCACTTCAAAGATGTGGTCGCAGTAGCTAGTGCCAAGGGGCACTTGGGTGCAGCGGTTGCCGTTGGTCACCCCAATCGAGCGATCGGCTTCGATGATGGTCCCCGTCAGGGTCTGATTTCCGGTGGCAAAGAACGCTTCGTTCGCGTTCAACACCACGTTGAAGGGAACTCCAGCGGCTTGGCCGCTTTGCAAGGAATTCGAAGGTGTGATGGTCACCGTCGTGTTGTCAAACCGCGCATAGACCAGGAATTCCGTGTTGAAGCTAGGATCGTAGTCCGCCACGATGAATTGCGTGTTCATCGTGTCGGTCGGGAGGGCCATCGCCGCGTCGCTGGTGAAGGGTTGCCGGTTGATTTCGTAGCAGGTGAATTCCACCGGAGCGCTGGCTCGCACGAGGTTGTTGGCTACCGAACCGGAAACCCAAAGGTCTGCAGCTCCGGCGGGAACAGCCACCGTGGTGATGTTTCCAGGCGTCACCGCAACGGTCGTGGTGAAGCTGGGAGAATTGGCGGGGTACTCCACGGTCACCATCGTGGCCGTTTCCGCGGTGAGGTGGAGTTCCAGGTCCACCGCACCGCTGTAGTTGGTCAAGAAACCACACAGGAATTCGGTGCCTGCGTTGTCGAGGTTTTGTGCCCCGGCCAAGCCGGAAAGCGCGAGGGAAAGGCTCGAGAGCCAGAGGAGAGAGGATTTCATGTTTGATACCACAAGAGAACCGGCGCGGTGAAACGGCTCGGACAGGCACGGATCCGAGCCAGCGTTTCACGCGCCGACCAACCAGAGAGGATTTTCATCCACTGGGTATCCCAATCTTGTAGGCAGGTGGGAAGCAGTGATGCCTTAGCCTTCTAGGCTACCTCTTCTCCTGGGGCGCTTACGGTCTAACTGGACCGTGTATTGCTTTGAAACTCGCTCTTAGGAGCATGGCGATTGCGGACCGATGAGCCCGGGTCTCGTTTGCAATCGAAGCCCCACGGCGGCCCCAAGCGGGCCTATTCCTTTCCCGGAAAATCAGCCCTTAACTCACCCCTTCAGGCCATTTCGAATCGCTATCTCGGCAATCAGAATGGCACCACCTGCGGCCCCGCGCAGGGTGTTGTGCGAAAGCAGGGTGAATTTCCAATCCAAAACCGGGCAGGGTCGCAACTGCCCGATCACCACACTCATGCCGTGGTCGAGGTTTTTGTGCTGCACGGGATTGGGGGACTGCGGATCGGCCAGGTAGCGCGCAGGATGCTTGGGTGCCGAGGGCAGGTCCAACCCGGGCAACTGACTCCAAGCCTGCTGGATCTGCTCGAACGACGCCTCGCGCTGCAACCCAACCGAAACGCATTCGGTGTGTCCGTCGAGCACATCGACCCGGTTGCACATGGCGCTGATCGCAAATTCCAAGGGTTCGACCTGGCCGTTGGAAAGAGCGCCAAGAATCTTGCGCGGTTCGGTTTCCAGCTTGTCCTCCTCGCCCTCGATGCGCGGAAGGACGTTGCGGTTCGCCAGCGGCCCCAAGACCCCGGGCAAGCCTGCACCCGAGTGGGCTTGCAGGGTCGTGACCAAAACCGTCGCCAGACCAAAACGTTGGGCCAGCGGAGCCAAGGCCAACACCAGGCCCGCGGTCGAACAGTTCGGGCCGTTCAAGATCGCGCCGGGACCGGGCTGGGCCCGTAGCAATTCCAAATGGGCTCGGTTGACCTCGGGCACGAGCAAGGGAACGTTGGCGTCCATGCGATGGCTGGCGGCGTTGCTAACCACCCAAAACCCGCGCTGCGCGAGCGCGGTTTCGATGGGCCCCGCCAGCGATCCGGGCAGCGCGGAAAACACGAGCGGGGTCTCTTTCGGATCCAGTTGCCCGGGGTCACGCAGCCGCAAGGCGGCGCTAAGAGCCGGAATCGGAGTGTCTTGGGCCCAAGCCACCGTATCCCCATAGGCCCGTTCCCCACGGCCTTCGGATGCGCACAGCGCGCGCACCTCCATCCAGGGGTGGTGGGCCAAGAGCTGCACGAAGCGCTGACCCACGCTGCCCGTAGCGCCGAGGATGGCCACACCCACCGGTTCGTCGGCGATGCGGTCGAAGGCTTGCGGTCGGAGAACAGCCATCTAGCCCAGGAGCGAATGCCCGTTCATGGGGGTCGAAGCGGGAAGGCCAAGGATTTCCAGAAGGGTCGGCGCCACATCGGCCAAAATGCCGCTCTTGCGTAGCGACTGCCCCTCGAAGTCCTTGCCGCACAGAACAAAGGGCACCAAGTTGAGCGTGTGGGCGGTGTGCGGCTGGTTGGTGGTCTCGTCCCACAGTTGTTCGGCGTTGCCATGGTCGGCCGTTATCGCCACCGTGCCGCCCATCTCGATTACCTTGGGCACGATTTGTTGCAAGCAGTGGTCGATGGTTCGGACAGCCTTGAGCGCGGCGGAGTAGATCCCCGAGTGCCCTACCATGTCGGCGTTGGCAAAGTTGATGATGAATACGTTGGTGTCCCCGTCGGCCAGTTTCTTGAGTACCGCATCGGTGACGCCTTGGGCACTCATTTCCGGCTGCAGGTCGTAGGTGGCTACTTTGGGGCTGGGAAGCAAGATGCGCTCCTCGCCGGGCAGCAATGCCTCACGGCCACCGCTGAAGAAGAAGGTCACGTGCGCGTACTTCTCGGTTTCGGCGATGCGCGCTTGGCGTAGCCCGGCCTTGGCGATGATGTCCGGAAACAACTCCTCGAGGTTTTGCGGTGCAAAGGCCACGGGAAACGGAAAATCCTCGCGGTATTGCGTCATCGTGACGATGTGCAGGTGCACACGCCTCCCGCGCTCGAAGCCGTCGAACGAAGCAAACTCCAGAGCTTCGCAGATCTGTCGCAACCGATCCGATCGGAAGTTGAACACAATCAAACCGTCGCCGTTTTCCAAGCGCCCGCTGTCGGCATCGCCGATCACGCTGGGCTCCACGAATTCATCGCCGGTGTCCTTGGCATAGGACGCCAAGACCGCGTCGACCGACGAACCAAACCGCTCGCCCAACCGGTTGAGCAAGAGTTCGTACGCCCGTTGGGTACGATCCCAACGCTTGTCACGGTCCATGGCCCAATAGCGCCCGATGACCGACGCGATCCGTCCGACCCCAGCCTGCTCGATCGCATGTTCCAAGGCGCTCAAGAATTCGACGCTCGAACGCGGCGAGGTGTCGCGGCCATCGGTGATCGCGTGGATCAAGACCCTTTCGGCAGGCAACCCTACCTTGGCGGCCATCTCGAGCAGAGCCACGACGTGCTGGTCGGAAGCGTGCACGCCTCCGTTCGAAACCAGCCCCATCAAGTGCAACTTTTTCCCTTCTCGCAGGGCGCGCTCCATGCATTCGCGCAGGGCGCCGTTGGAGGCAAAGGAACCGTCCTCGATGGATTGGTCGATACGGCTGATGTCTTGGTAGACCACCCGCCCCGCCCCCAGGTTCATGTGCCCCACTTCGCTGTTGCCCATGACCCCCAGTGGCAAGCCGACTTCCTTGCCGCAAGCCGTGAGCAAGCTATGCGGGTAGCGCGCCTGCAGTTCGTGGAAGTAAGGCGAACCTTCGAGCACGGCATTGCTCGCGGGGTTCTTACGCTCTCCCCAACCATCCAGGACAACGAGCAACAGGGGCGGGACTTTCATGGCTTCGAGATGGCAGATCTGGGGTGGCGGGTTGCGGGTCGGCCTGCGTAGACCATACTGGGGACCGCCCTGGTGGGCCTAGCCACGTCCGCAACCTTTCGAGCCATGCAAACGCTTTCTCCCCCCCCTGCGCAGTCGATCGACCCCCTATCCTACCGCCGCCGGGCCCCCGGCCGGTACCGGTTGTCCCGCTTGCGGAAAGCCCTGGGAATGGGCCTCTTGGCAATCAGCGCGACCGGCTGCCAGGCCTTGGCGAATTTCAACGCGTTCCCACCCGCCCAAGACGTGCAAATGGGCATGCAGGCCTACACCGAGATCCTCTCCACCGAGAAGGTCATCGATTCCGGCCAGCAGGTGCAGCTCGTGCGCAACATCATGGCGCGCCTGGTGGAAGGGGCCCGGGCCGAGAAACCCGACCTGGTCGACCTGTTCGAATGGGAGGTCAAGCTGATCGACAACGACCAAACGGTCAACGCCTTCTGCTTGCCGGGCGGCAAGATGGCCGTGTACACCGGGATCATCCCCGTAGCCCAGACCGAAACGGGGCTCGCGGTGGTCATGGGCCATGAGATTTCGCACGCCCTCATGCGCCATGGAACCAAGGCGGTCACCCGCCAAATGGGCATCAGCGTGGTCCTGCAAATCCTGTCGGGCGGCGAACCGGACCAACTGACGTTGCTCGCCAGCAACCTCGTAGGGCTCAAGTTTGGGCGCGAAGCGGAATACGAAGCGGATGCCTTGGGGCTGCGCCTGATGGCGCGGGCGGGATACAACCCAGAGGAAGCCGTGTCCTTTTGGCAGCGCATGAACGCCTTGTCATCGGGCGCCCCGCCGGAGTGGCTTTCGACCCACCCTTCCAACGAAAACCGCATCAGCCAGATCCAGGATCTCCTGCCCCAGGCCCTGGAGCTGTATCAGGGTGCCGCAACCGGCAATCCGGCACCGGGAACCAAGAAGGCCGCCCCGAAAACCTGGAATCAGTAGTTAAGGGGAACCTAGGGGCCTTTCGAGGGACGTGGGCACGTCTCTTAGATTCGAAACGGTTGGGTACCGAATGCTGCCGGGTCCTAGGTTGCGCCTGCCTGCCTACAGGGAAATCAGGCCTACAGGGAAATCAGGCCTACAGGGAAATCAGGCCTACAGGGAAATCAACTTTTGGATGGGGTACCGCCTGGGTCGCACACGGTGGTTTGGAGCAGGCAGAAGGCACGTGGGACGGGATCCCGAGAATCTGTTCGATTCCCATAGGAAGGGAGCCTTCCAAGCGCTAGATAGCGAGCTAGGAAGGTAGCACGGTAAGGCTTCGCGTTTGCCAGCTCGATGAGTTGGCGCGAGGCTGCCTACCGCAACTCTGTCTTGAACGCTTCTGCCTTCTCCCTACTCCACTAGGAGTTCCAACATGGCTCTCTCATACCGCCTGATTCTACCCGCCTTTGCCGCCCTCTCCGCCCTTGCCCTGGCTAGCCACCGCGGTGCCTATTCCTCTGCGGAAACCGCTGGCAACCAAGCTTTCGCGGCCAACCCCCACAACCTCGGCGTCAACGTAGGCACGACCTTTTGTGACCCGATGGATCCCAACTCGACCGGATTGCCGACGGTGCTGTCGGGCACGCTGAACCCTGGCGTGGGGAGTGGCTTGCACCTCGATGCAACCCAGGGTCCGGTGGGCCAGTTCGGCTACTTCCGCATCGGAACCGCGATGAGCGATCCGGGTGTTATGGTGGGCCAAGGTCACATGTGCTTGTCGATCTTTGGCGGCAACGTCTACGGTCGCTACACCGTCCCCGGCATCCTCAATTCGATTGGTCGATTTGATGCCAACGGCGACTTGGCCAACTTGGCGGGCACCTCGACCAGCGGGTTTGGCTTTGACGTTCCGGTCGAGGTACCGATCTCGGGCGACCCCAGCATCCAAGCCGGCGCCACCTGGTATTTCCAACTGATCCACCGCGAAAATGGGGGGACCTGGAACTACTCGAACGGACTGGCCTACACTTTCTAGGTCGCTACGCGGCTCTCAGGCGCCCCCCGTTGCAGCTCGCAGCGGGGGGCGCCTTTGTTTCTGCCCGCGAGGGACTCGCATCTCGGCTTGTCCTTGCCGAAGGCTGCTAGGATGGAGCCCCTCGCACGTTCCACCCCTGCATCCAGGACCATGCAACGAATCCAAGCGGCCCTCAAGCAGCATGCGCTCGCCTACCCCGAAGCATGGGAAGACCACCCCTGGGGTGGTGTGGTGATCAAAGTCCGTAAGAAGATCTTCTGTTCGTTTGGGGATGGCGACCTGGCAGCGGGCCGTTTGTGCCTGAGCGTCAAACTGCCCCACTCCGAAGCCCAGGCGCTCGACCTACCGGGCGCCGAACCCACGCATTATGGCTTGGGCAAGCATAGCTGGGTCACCTTGAACCTCGAATCCGAGGACCTCCCGGATGGGGAATTGCTCAAGGCCTACATCGACGAAAGCTACCGCGCGATCGCTCCCAAGACTTTGGTGCGGCAGCTAGAGGCCTAAGACCGCGCGAACCAAGGTCGGATTCCTCCCAACAGAGAGCAGCAGCGCGAGCGGTGCAAACATGCGCAAACCCGCCAAGCCCACGTCCGGGGCCCTAGCGGGTCTGCTGGTTTGCAAGCGTTGCCTCCCTGACCAGGAAAGGCAACCCTCGGCCTAGAACTGCACCGAAACGCCGTTGGAGAAGTTCGATTGGCCAGCAGCTTCGCGATGCCACATTTGGAAGTGCAAGGTCATCCCGCTCTGGATCGTGCCGCCCACCGGGTTGGGGAGCGTCACGGGGATGTCGTAACCCGTCCCGACCTGCGAGGTTCCCACGATGTTTTGGAAGATACCCGAACCGTCGAAGCGGCCGATCGAAGACATGCCGTTGGCGGGAATGTGGTACTGACCGATGGTGTTGCCGCCGGCGATGGCGAGGCACAACCGGCCTTGTCCCGACACGATCCCCGGATCGTTGGAACCTGTACCCACTAGGAAGTACCCAAACTGGTTCGGCGGACCTTGCGAGGCCTCCAAGTGCACGCCGCTCGCCACCCCCGGATTGAGGCTGCCGTCCAAGTGGGTGGGCAGGCCGGTCGAGTTCGGCACCATCGGATCGCAGAACGGGGCCAGGACATACGGTCCCCCGCAGGCTCCCACCCCGCTCACAAACATATCGTAGTCCGCGCACGAACCCTGCGAGTTGATGTAGACCGCCACTTGGATCACCACATCCATGGGACTTCCTGTGGAGTTCAACCAAGCGATCGACTCGGTGCTACCGTTGGTCGTGCTGGAAGCCAAGGACCCGCTGCCCGCCGTTCCGCAGTTGAGCGAAGCCGCATCCCACAAGTACAAGTCCACATCGGCTTGGGAATTCAAAAAGTTGATGTCCACCAGCAACATCCCACCGGGATCGACACAGACCGCGTAGTTGTCGGTATCCAGCTTGGCCACGTACAGACCCGGGAACGACCCGTTCGCAATGGGGGTGGCTTCGCTGCAGAAGTCGTTTTGCTCGTAGGAATCGTCGACCGTACCTGCGCAGGGATCCATGTAGATGCCAATGTTCAACAGGGCGTTGCCCGCTGAGGTCCCGTAGCCTCCGACTTGAACCAAGAAGGTGTCCCCGATGTTGACGCCCACCACGCTCACACTGCTTTGCAGACCCTGGGCATCATCGTTGTAGCCCACGCAGGTTGCCGCACACCCGACGCCCGCATGCACACTGAGTTTGGTGTCGTAGCTCGAACCGAAGGTATCGAAGGTGTAGTCGCCCGCCAGGGTCGCGGTCCATTGGTAGAACACGTCCTTGTACAGGGAGTCGGCTCCACCTCCACAACTACCTCCACCGGTGAAGCCACTGACCGTAAACGCGGTCGTGTTGAACATGACATGGGAAGTTCCAGAGATCGCGGTTGCGGCGCCACAGGTATCGCCTTGGGCGAGTGCGGGCGCGCACAGGGCGGTGGCGACCAGAGCGGGGGAAAGGAGTCGGGTGCGGAAACGGAGCATGGTGGGTAGAACCTGAATGGGGTGGGGATTGGAGAGCAGGTGAAGCGAGGGCCGCACCCGTGCCCCATGGTACCCAGGGAGTTTGTTGCGGTTTCGCCGGACCCAGGAGCCCTTTCGCGAACGGGTCTCCCGCGTCCCCCGGCCAAACCGCCAAGCACTTCGCCTGCAGGCCCCCCAAGGAAATGCGGGGTCACGGACCCCCATTCCAGCCCAAACCAAGGGCTTCCCACCCCCCAGGGAAGCCCAAACCAGGCCCCGCCGGCCCGTTCCCCGTGCGCGCAATCGAGAAAGTGCGTGTCGTAACCTACTGCAAATTCGTCTCTTATGGGGACGCCGGGGCTTTGACCCTGCGCCGGAGGGCCCGACTTTCCTAGCCTTTCTGCCAGATTCGCAGTCCGCGCTTCGGAATCAGGGGGCCCACCCATTTGCCTAGGGCCTTCTAGAAGCAGGCCCACTGCGGCCTAGCAACAGGATTTGAAAGTCGCCTTTGTCACCCCCGAATTCCTCTCGTTGGTTCGCCGGACCAACCTAGCGGAAATCGCCGAGTATCTGCCACGCGCCTTGGCCGAACAGCGGGCCCAGGTGATGGTGTTCTTGCCATTCACCACGGACATCGACGCCAAGCAGCTGCCCCACCTCAACCGCCTGGGCGAGTGTTTAGTTCCCCTGGGGGACCGCGAGCCAGTCCCCGTCACCTATTGGCAGGGCCAAATGGGCGAGGTGTCGATCGTGTTGGTGGACCATCCCGGAGCGTTTGAGAACAAGCACCCCTACGGCGACGACAGCGGCCCCTACCCGGACAACTGGTGGCGCTATGCGCTGTTTGCCAAGGCGGTGCTCGAGGGGTTCCACCTGGCCAATTTCAAGCCCGACGTGATCCATTGCTTGGATTGGTCGACGGGCCTCGTGCCGGTGTTCCACAAGCTCGAATACGTGGGCCGTGACGACCACCCCACCGGCCGGGCGGGCACCTTCTTTGGGATCCACAACCGGGCCATGCAGGGCTCGTTCGAACGTGAAATCCTGCCGCACATCGGTATCCCCCACGAGTTGTTCCGCGCCATCGAGGGGGTCGAGTCGGGTACCAAGGTCAATTACCTCAAGGCCGGGGCTGAATTCGGCACGATCCTTGGAACCCACCTCCCCCACCAAGTCGAGCACCTCGAGCGCTATCAGCGCAGCGATGGCCTCGACGAGACCTTGGAGCGCCGCAAGAAGGAGCTCGTAGGCATCCAAAACGGCGTCGACTACCGCCAGTGGGATCCGACCAAGGATCCGCTCTTGACCGAGAACTATGGTCCCAGCGACAAGGACTTGGCGGGCAAACGCAAGTGCAAGGCGTATGTGCAGGAGACCTTTGGGCTCGAAAAGAACCCCAAGATTCCGATTGTGTTGGTCCTTGAGCGTTTCGACTCGGACAATGGGTTCGAGATCCTCTCGGGGGCGTTGACTTCGCTCCTGGAGCGCAGCTTGCAATTGGTGCTGATGGGGCCGGGTCAACCCGAAATCATCGAGCGTTTGCACATGATCGAGCAAACCTTCCCCGGCAGCTGCAAAGTGATCGAAGGCTACAACGTGCACGCGGCGCACCAAATCCTGGCGGGATCCGATGCGTTCCTGATGCCCGGACACGACTACACCACCCACGCCCTAGCGGCCATCTCCATGCGCTATGGCACGGTGCCGATTTGCTACGCGCACAATGGGTTGGAAGACACCGTGCACGACCTGGGAGGCAGCTCGCAGCCCGGCAATGGCTTCACCTTCGCCAGCTACTCGGTCGAAGGCCTGATCCAAGGCGTCGACAAGATGCGCGGGGTGTACAAGCACCCGGCCGATTGGAAAAAGCTGGTGCAGTTCTGCTTGGAGCAGGACTTCTCCTGGGCCGCCTGCGCCCAGAACTACCTCAAGGCCTACCGCCGGGTCACGCGCCGCATTCGCGGCCGCTAGGCCGATTCCGACCGTTCCATGGCCACGCGCATCGGCGTCGACATCGGGGGAACCAGCGTCAAAGCTGGGAGGTTGCATGCCGATGGCTCGATCGAGCCGATGGAACCCATGCCGACCCTGCTGGGCCGCGACCCGGGTGATTTCTTGGATCGTTTGGCGCGGCGCATCGAAGAGCTGGGCGCCAAGCAATCGGTGGGCATTGGAGTGCCCGGAATCTTTGCACCCGGAACGCGCACCCTGGCTGGCAACCCCAACCTCAAGGCGTTGACAGGCATCGACCTGCGCACCGAGTTGGGCCGCCGGTTGGGTTGGGATCCGAGCTCGATCCAGCTCGAAAACGACGCCAACGTGGCCGCCTTGGGCGAGGCGCGGCTGGGTGCCGGCCGCGAGGTGGGCGACCTGGTGATGGTGACCCTGGGCACCGGCATCGGCGGCGGCATCGTGATGGATGGCAAGATCGTGCGCGGCAGCCTTGGGCGCGGCGCCGAAATCGGTCACCTGGTGATCCATGATCGCGGGCCCGAAAGTGTGGCTTGCGGATGCGGCCGGTATGGTTGCCTGGAGAGCTACGCCTCGGCCACCGCGACGATCCGGCGCGCCAGCGAGCAGGGGTTGACCACCGACCTGGGCGGTCTGGCGGATTGCGCCCGCGCGGGGGAAGGCCCCGAACGCGCCTTGCTCGAAGCGATCGGTGCAGACTTGGGAAGGGGCCTGGCGTTGGTCTTGGTGCTGCTCGATTTGCCCACCATCGTGGTCGGCGGCGGATTTGGTGCGGCTTTGGACACACTGCTGCCCGGAATCCGCATGGGTTTGGCGGAGCGCGACTTTGCGGCGCGTGAGCCGCGCATCGTGCCCGCTCGCCTTGGTGCAGAAGCGGGCTGGATTGGCGCGGCCTTGCTTGCGGATTCCTAATAGGCAACCACACTCAAGCCAGTCAGTCTCCTATAGAAGGAGGCTCGGTCGGGCTATGATCGGGCTAGACCATGCCTTCCCCCGCCCTGGCCCAAGATCTCCGCGCACTGCTCGGCCCGCAGGGTTTTTTGGAGGCCCATCCCCAGCGACTGAGCTACGAGTCCGATGCCCTGGGACTCGTCGCCCAGGTGCCCGAATGGGTGCTGTTGCCGAGCGATACCCAACAGGCCGCCGAATGCATGCGCCTGCTCGCGCGCGAAGGGGTTTGCGTGGTCCCGCGCGGAGCGGGAACTGGGCTCTCGGGGGGAGCGACTCCTGTGGCGGGCGGGGTCAGCGTGGTCACCACCCGCATGCGCAAGATCCTCGACATCGACCCGGTCAATCGTTTGGCTCGCGTCCAAGCAGGGGTTGTCAACGTGGAACTCTCGCGCGCCGCCGCACGCCACGGGCTGTTCTATGCCCCTGACCCTTCGAGTCAGATGGCCTGCACCCTGGGAGGCAACGTGGCCGAGAACTCGGGTGGACCCCACGGGTTCAAGTACGGCCAGACTTCGCGCCACGTGCGCGGCTTGGTGTGGGTCGATGCGCGCGGGGAAATCATCGACCAATCCGATGCGCGCCTGGACCCGGTCGGGCTCGACGTGCTCGGGCTTTGGATCGGGAGCGAGGGCATGCTTGGGCTCGTGACCGAAGTGGTGCTCGATTTGTTGCCCAGCCCGGAAGTGTCCGAGTCGATGCTCGCCATCTTCGGAAGCCTGCAAGCCGCCTGCGAAGCGGTCACCGAGCTGATCGCCAGCGGCTTGCAACCCTCGGCGATCGAAATCCTCGACAAACTCACGATCGATGCGGTCGAGGCCAGCGTGTTTGCGGCGGGCTACCCCAAGGATGCCGAAGCGGTGATGCTGATGGATCTCGACGGCAGCCCGGCCGAAGTGCGCGAGTTGGGCGAGCAGCTCGAGACCATCCTGAAAGCCCACGGCAGCCGCGAGTTGCGCCGCGCCACCGACCCCGAACAACGCCGCCGCCTATGGGCGGGGCGCAAGGGAGCCTACGGCGCCATGGGCCGCCTAGCCCCGGACCTGTACGTAGCCGACGTCGTGGCGCCGCGCACGCGCCTAGCCGAAATCGTGGCGCTTTCAACCGCGATTTGCGCCGAACTCGGTTTGCCCTGCGCCAACGTGTTCCACGCGGGCGACGGAAACTTGCACCCCAACATCTCCTACGATCGGCGCGATGCCGACCAGGTGCGCCGCGTGCTCTTGGCGGGCCAGCGCATCATGGCGGCTTGCGTCGAGCGCGGCGGCACACTCACCGGTGAGCATGGCGTGGGGCTCGAGAAGCGCGATGCCATGTGCATGGTGTTCCGCGACGAGGACTTGGCCGTTCAGGAACGCGTACGCCAAGCGCTCGATCCGGGGCGGCGCATGAATCCGGGCAAAATGCTGCCGGTGCGCGGTTGCCGCGAAATGCGCACGCGCTCGCCGTACCTGCCGGGCATGAAGGAGTACGACGCATGAGTCGCAGCACAATCCAGTCTGTCGAGCAGGGTTTGGCCCAGCTGGGAGCCCCCGTACAAACCGACGCGCTCCCCATCGCCCAACCGCGCAACGAAAGCGAACTGCAAGCGATTTTGGCTCTCGCAGCAGAATCGGAGTGGCGCGTCTTACCGTGCGGCTTGGGCAGTACGTGGCCACTCGTGCACCTCCCCGAATTCTGGGACCTGGGCATCTCGACCTGCGGGCTCGAGGGGGACATCCAATTCGACCCGGGTGAAGGGGTTCTCACCGCTCCGGCGGGCACGCCTTGGTCGCAGATCCAAGACGTGGTCGAGGCCCAGTCCGGCCGGATCGCTCCCTACCAAGGCTTGCAACCCAAAGGCAGTTTGGGGGGCCTGGTGGCCCTGGGCCTCTCGGGCCCCGAACGCAGCTTCGTGGGCGCGTTGCGCCACCGCGTCTTGGGTCTGCGCGTGATGCTCGCCGATGGCAGCGTCGCCCGCATCGGCGGCAAGCTCGTCAAGAACGTCACCGGCTTCGACCTACCGAGGCTATGGACCGGCAGCCGCGGCAGTTTGGGAGTGATCCTCGAGGCCAGCCTGCGCGTGGCGCACGCACCCGCCGAGCAACACCTTTTGCGTCTGCGCGCCTGCGACCTGACCCAAGCCGCGCACCTATGCGAGCGTTTCCACGCCGAACGGATTCCCTGCGCCAGCTTGCAGTGGAACGAGACGGAGGAGGGCGCAGTGCAGCTCGAAGTGTGGTGCATCGGCAGCGCGGGGGCCATGCAAGATACGCTGCGTTTGGTCCGGCGCTGCTTGGACGTGGACGAGCATTGGACCGAAGAAGCCGCGCAGCAAGCGCGAGCCGCTTGGGCCGGCGCTTGGCGGCTCGCTCCCGATGCCGACCAACTGGTGATCGGGTGCCAACCGTCGGAGTGGCCCGCCTTGGCAGTGGCCTTGGCCAACGATTTGGACCTGTTGGGCATCCCCTACGCAGTGCGCGCGCTGCCGGGTTGCGCCGAAGCGCGCGTACGCTGGCCGCACTTGCCCGATGCGGTCACGCCTGCGTTGCAGGCACTGCAAGACGGTCTCGAAGCCTGTCACGCAAGCTGGCAATGGTTTGGAACGCATGCCATGGCAGGCACCTTCGGCCCGGCCCCCGCGCCGGGGCTCGCCTGGGCCCAAGAATCTCTGCGCCGCCAGTTCGACCCACAAGGCCGCTTCCAACCGCGCCCACGCGCCTGATCCCATGAGCGCCCCCAGACCTCCCCACCTGCCGACCACGCTCGACTGCATCACCTGCGGCCTGTGCATCCCCACCTGCCCCACCTGGCAGCAAACCGGGCGCGAGTCCCAAAGCCCGCGCGGACGCGTGCATTTGATGCGCGCGCACCAGGAACAACGGCTGCCGCTCGACGCGGTGTATGCCCAGGAGATGGAGGATTGTTTGGTCTGCCGCCGCTGCGAAAGCGTTTGTCCCGCCGGGGTTTCGTTCGGCGCGTTGATGGAGACCACGCGCGAGGAATTGGTGCAAGCGGGCTACCGCGCCAAACCCAGCATGCGCTGGCTGTTGGCCCAGGTGCGCCATCGCAAGCGCTTGCATTGGGGCATGGGTTTGTTGGGCTGGGCCCAGCGCTCGGGCCTGGTACGGCACATGGGCACCTTGGCCCAAGCCATGCCCGCCGTGCCTCCTTCCTCCGAACGCGAGCCTCTACCGGACTTTGCCGGCGCCCACTCGCCGCGCGTGGGCGAGGTTTGGTTGCTCGAAGGCTGCGTCATGCCCGAGCTGTACGGCCGCGTGAATCGCGCCGCCATGCGCCTCTTGCAACGCGTCGGCTACGACGTGCGCGTGCCCAAACCGCGCCTGTGCTGCGGCGCGTTGCACGCGCACGCGGGCGAAGGCGATGTCGCCCGGAACTTGGTGCGCGGCTGGGTCCAGCTCCTCGAAGACGTGGGCGCCCCCGATGCGATCGTCAGCACCAGCGCAGGCTGCGGCGCGCACTTGGCCGAATTGCCGCGCATCCTCGCGAGCGATCCCGACCTGGCGCGCCGCGCCGAGGCCCTGTCCAACCTCGTGATCGACGCTTCCGCCTTTTTGGCGCGCCGCGAGAACCTGGAGAGGCTCCGGCCCCTCTTGAATCCCCTGCCCGAGGCATGGCTACCCCTGGCCTACGACGACCCGTGCCACCTGTGCCACGGACAACAGGTCCGCGTCCAGCCGCGCGAACTGCTCGACGCGATTCCCGGGGTGCACCGAGTCGAGCTGCTCGAAGCCGAAGCCTGCTGCGGTTCGGCTGGGCTGCACTCGTTCGCCCATCCCGAAGCGGCCCGCACCCAGCTCGCCAGCAAACTGGTCGACCTCGAACAAAGCGGCGCAGCCACCCTGGTCACCGCCAACCCCGGCTGCCACATGCAGTGGGAAACGGGGCAGCGGACGAGCACGGCTCCGCGCCCGGTGCGGCACTTGATGGAAGTGCTGGCTGCTTCGCTGGGCTAGAGGCTCAGGCGGCCCCCAGGATTCGAAGCGCGCCCCTGGGACCCGCTTTCTGGGGGCACCGGTAGGGATTTCCCACGTCCGGAGTTTCTTTCCTGTTTGGGCCGGCCACGTCTCAAGCCCCCGGAAATCGTTTCCGATAAGGGGGCCATGTGCGGGGCGCGTCCCCCCATCCCCACCGGCCATGCTGCTTTCCCTGATCCTTCTGACCGCTTCCCTGGCAGGTCCCAGCGCTACGGGCTCCCCGGTCCAGAACCGACAACCCGTACACCTGCAGGCCTCTACTTGGCAGGCCCCGACCTGGCACGTCCCCGGAACGCCACCCCCGGCGCCGAAACGTGACCAAGACACACCGCCGGTGATTAAGGACAAGCCTTTGCCGCCGGTGTGACGAGAGAGAGATGAGAGTTACGAGAAACGAAGATTGGATTCCTTGAGAAGGGGTACCGCCGGGTACCCCTTCTCTTTTTTGGGGCCAAGTCTTGGGCCTTACTCCCAGGGTGTGCTCCCAGGGGCTTCTACGCGTCGCGTTCGTCTTTCCAAACCGGCACCGCGCGGCGCGCGCGCGTGGCTTGTTCCAGGTCCAGGTCGGCGAACACGCAGGTCGCTTCGGGAGTGCCCTGCGCCAAGACGTTGCCGTCGGGATCCACCACCAGCGAGTTGCCCGGAAAGTCGAGCTGGAGCTGGCGGCGGCCGATGGTCGCGCTGCCGCTGCGATTGCAGGCGACCACGAAGCACTGGCCTTCGACGGCGCGGCCTTGGACCAGGGCCCGCCAATGGCTCGCGCGCTCGCTGGGCCATTGGGCCACGACCAGCATCACCCGCGAACCGGATCGGGTCGCCGGGCGGACCCAAGCGGGGAAGCGCAGGTCGTAGCAAACCACGCCGTGCATGGGGCCAAAGCGGGTTTGCGCCACGCGGGGTGGAGCTTCGCCAGCACGAAACGACAGGTGCTCGGCCGTCGGACTGAACAGGTGGCCCTTTTCGTAGGAGTAGATTTCCTGGCCGTCCTGGAACAGATGGAAGCGGTTGCTCGGGCGCTCGGGGTCGGAGCCTCCGTAGGCCGATCCGCCGATCAAGAGGCCTAGCTCGCGGCTCAGCTCGGCGGTGCGGGCCAGGGCCACGGCAGTCTGATCGAGCAACTCTCGGTCGACTTGGGCACAGAACGAGCTGGGCCACATTTCGGGCAACAGGCACAGGTCGGCGCCCTGGGTGGCGGCCTCACGCAGGGCGCGTTCCGCTTGGCTCCAGTTGGCCAGCACCTCACCGCCCAAGGGATCCAATTGTAGGCAACAAACACGCACGATTCGGGCATGATACGCCCCGCGGCGCGCGAACCGATCGATGGACCCCTCGCAAGGACACGAATTCCTACCGGCCTGGGAAGGCCACCCGGTCTGGCAACGGACCGAAGCCCTGCAGGCGGCCGTGGAGCGCGGCCAAGCCGGGCAGGACTTCAAGTCGAACCTGGAAGACCTGCTCAAGAGCCTGGTGCCCGACCAAGCCGAGGAGCTCTTGATGCTGGGCCAGGAAGGGCGCGGGGCCTTTGCTTTGATGCTGGTTCCGGCCAGCGGGTCGCTCTTGTTTGTGGGGGATAGCCTCTCGGGAACGATCACCGCCCTGGCCAAGGTCGGTTTCGAGCTGACCGTTTGCGACCACGACCCTGCGCGCTTGGAGTTTGCGCGCCAGCGCGATGCCGCTTGGTCGCCGGGGCAGGTGCACCATGTGCAGGTCGCACCCGGCGGACCGTTTCCGTTTGCCCCCAAGAGCTTCGAGGTGGTGGTTGCCGAACTGGGGCCCGCAGGCGAAGCCCCGCTTTGGGGTGCGCACGCTTCGATCCTGCACGGACTCGCGCGCGACAGCTTCGTGTGGGTCACCGACAATGCTCTCGGGTACAAACGCGCCCTGGGGCGGCGTGGGAAATTTGCCTACCAAACCCCTTGGTCGATGCTCCGCCGCCTCCTGCATCCCAGCCCCGGCGAAGGTACGCGCGCGGCCCAACGGCGCGAATTGGCGGGTTCGTTCGGCACCAGCGCCTGCTTGGCCCTGTACCCGCATCGGCTGGAATCCAGCCACGTGGTGCACCTGGATCAGGCGCTGCCGCGGCTGACCGTCGGACCCAAGGAGCGGCGCAATCGCCTCAAGCTCCTGGCGAACAAGGTCGGTGCGTTTCCTTGGTTGGCACCCTCGTTCGCCTGGATTGCCCGGCGCGAACCGCGGCCCACAGCCCCGCGCCTGCAACGCATCCTCGACGAACTCAGCGAGCGCTTGCAGGCGCCGCGCCTGTTGCCCGAACACCTGATCGCCTCGCGCGGCAACGTCGCCGTGGTCCAAACCACGCGCACCCAAGGCCACGGGGGCTGGACCTTGCACGTGCCCCTATGCCGCCACAAGTCGCGCCTCGTCGTGCGCCACTTCGATTGGCTGCAGCGCCTGCGCACCGAGCACCCAAACGTGCCCGTTCCCGAGCCTTTGTATGCGGGCACCTGCCAAGGCCTGTACCTCAGCGTGGAAGAACGCTTGCCGGGTCACCATGCGCCGCAGTTGTCCGACGGCAGCCTCGCCCAGCAGCGCATGCTGCGCGATGTGGCACGCTCGTTGCCCCAGTTAGCCCACGGCCCCCGTCGCATCCTGGACGCGGACGAGCTGGAGCGCCTGCTCGGCGATCGAATCCGCCGCGTCCTGCGCTTGTGCGGCCGAAGCGACACCGCGCGCCGCATCCAACGGATGTGGGACCAAGCCCACGAAGCCCTGTTGGGTCATACCTACCAACCGGTTGTCTACCACGCCGACCTGCGGCCCAAACACGTACAAGTCGACCATGAAGGGAGCCTCCAAGGCTTCATGGATTGGGGCGCGTGCGAAGCGCACTTCTTGCCCTATGTGGATCTGCTGCACCTCGTCGCCCACCGCCGCAGCGAGTCGGCCCGCCTACAGTGGGAGCGTTGGCAAACAGGCGGGCTCGAAGCGTGGGAAGCGGAAGTGCTGGCCGAATACCGGCAGACCATGCAACTCGATCCCCAAGTGGCCCAAGCGCTTGAGAGTCTTTACCCCGTCCTGGTTGCCGGCATGGCCGAGCGCAACTGGGAGTTTTCACGGCCCTATTGGGTACACAAGGTTTTTGGGCTTTGAGTGCCCAATAACCGAACTTAGTGGACCCTTCCACACTTCACCAACTCTTTGGATCGGAGCGGGGTCCGGAAGGCTACTCTGCCGCCTGGACCTACCGGTATGCTGGCCCCTACCGGACTCGGAGGCTCCGACGCGGTCATTTTCCGGGTTGAATCCGGGGGTCTGGAGAACACAAGTTCCTTATCCCTACCCGATTCAAGGTTGCCTGCCTCCTGGCCGATGATCGAGGTGGGCCCCTATCCCCCTTCCATGACCTTCCTCGCTCTCGTTCTGCTCTCGGTTCTGTTGTTCTTGGTCCTTGGCTACCTGGGGAAACCCGGGGTCGGGGCCGTTTTGGCGGCGACCCTGTTCCTGGTTGGCTTCTGGCAGATCTGTGGGACTCCGCCTGCGCTGTGGATCCTGACCGGGTTGGCGTTGCTGGGGACTTTGGTGGGGAGTTTGCCGCCGCTGCGGCGAGCGCTGATCACGGGGCGCGTGATGGGGCTCTTGGCGCCGAGCTTGCCCAAGATCAGCGAGACCGAGCTGGTGGCGCTCGAGGCCGGAACGGTGTGGTGGGATGCGGACCTCTTTTCGGGCAACCCCGATTGGAAGAAGCTCTTGGCGTACCAGCCCAAGGGGTTGAGCGCTGAGGAGCAAGCATTCCTAAGGGGACCGGCTGAGACGATCTGCCGCATGGTCGACAACGAAGAAGTCGACCGCCTGGGCGACTTGCCGCCCGCGGTTTGGGCGTACTTGAAAGACCAAGGCTTCATGGGATTGATCATCCCCAAGGCCTTTGGGGGCCTCGAATTCTCGGCCGAGGCGATTTCCGCCATCATCACCAAGGTGGCCAGCCACAACGTGACCTTGGCGGTCACGGTCATGCTGCCCTCCTCGTTGGGCCCCGCCGAACTGCTCTTGCACTACGGAACCCAGGCGCAGCGCGACCACTTCTTGCCGCGCCTGGCGAACGGCGAGCTGGTTCCCGCCTTCGCCCTGACCGAACCCCACGCGGGCTCCGACGCGGGCTCGATCCGCAGCACGGGAGTGATCCGCAAGGGCCTGTATGAGGGCCAGGAAGTGCTCGGCGTAGAGCTCAACTGGGACAAGCGCTACATCACCCTGGCGCCGATCTGCAACCTGCTCGGGCTGGCCTTCCAAGCGCTCGATCCCGACGGACTCTTGGGCGGCAAGCCGAATCTGGGCATCTCGTGCGCGTTGGTGCCCACGCACTTGGACGGCGTCACCACCGGCGAGCGCCACGATCCGCTGGGGGTCAAGTTCGTCAATGGTCCGACCCAAGGCAAGAACGTCTTCATCCCGCTCGATATGGTGATTGGCGGTCAGCAGGGCCTGGGCAAGGGTTGGCGCATGCTGATGGATTGCCTGTCCGCGGGCCGCGCCATCTCGCTCCCGGGCTTGGCTTGTGGTGCAGGCCAAAACACCTCGCTCACGGTCGCGGCCTACAGCCAGCTGCGCGAGCAGTTCGGCATGCCCTTGCACCAATTCGAAGGCGTGGCCACCCCCATGGGGCGCATCGTCGGGCAAACCTGGATGATGAACGCAGCGCGCGAGTTGACCGCCATCTCCGTCGCCCACGGGGAAAAGCCTTCGGTGCTCTCAGCCATCATGAAAGCCTACTGCACCGAGGGCATGCGCGACGTGGTCAACGACGGCATGGACATCTTGGCCGGGGCAGGCATCTGCCGCGGCGAGCGCAACGTGCTTTCGCGCTACTTCCAGGCGATTCCGATCGGGATCACCGTCGAGGGCGCCAACATCCTGACGCGCACCTTGATCATCTTTGGCCAAGGCATGCTGCGCTGCCACCGGTTTGCGTTCGATGAGGTGCGCGCGGTGCAAGCGGGAGACGCCAAGGCGTTCGACCGAGCCTTTGCCGGGCACGTGGGTTCGGGCGTGACCGTGGGGATTCGCGCGGGGGTGCAAGGACTGTTCGGCGGTCCCCTGGCCCCGATGCCGGGCCCGGCTTCGGCGGCCTGGTTGGTGCGGGGTTTGACCCGTTTGTCGGCGGGCTTTGCGCTGGCTACCGAGGCCGCGATGGCTTCCGTGGGCGGAGACCTCAAGCGCCGCGAGGAGCTTTCGGGTCGCCTGGCCGACGCCCTGGCCTGGATGTACTTTGGCTCGGCGAGCCTCTATCGGTTTGCGCGCGAAGGAGCGCGCAACGAGGACGAGGTCTTCCTGCGTTGGGCTGGTGCCACGGCTTTGTATGAAGCCCAAGAAGCGCTTTGGGGGCTGCTCGACAACCTGCCGAACCGCTTGGTGGGCTGGAGCGTACGGCACTGGATTTTCCCGCTGGGACGCTGCTACGAGCGTCCGCGCGACCAGGTGACGCATGGTCTGGCGCGGCTGTTGGTCACCAACGAGGACATGCGCCAGAGGCTTTGCCCCGATGCGCACATCCCCGACTCGGATCGCCCGGGCTTGGGCGCGTTGCATGCGGGGGCGCAGCACTTGGCTAAGGTCGCCCCCATCCGGCGCAAACTGGCCCAAGCGGTGCGTGCGCGGACCCTACCCCGGGGTCGTGAACTCGATCTGCTCGCGGTCGCACTCGAAAAGGGCGTGCTCAGCCAAGCCGAGTGCCTCATTCTGCGCGAGGCCCTCGAGCGCAAGGACGACCTGATCTTGGTGGACTCGTTTTCGCCCGAGGAATACCTCGACCGCTGCGGGTCCTAGCAAGAGACACGGGCAGGCTTCGAATACCCCCCCTGGGCACGCTGGCCAGGGGGGGTGTTTGGTTTTGGAGCAGGACCCCCTGCCCCAGCGTGAACCGTATTCAGACGGGACTTTAGATCAGGAGCCCGGAACTCCGACAGCGGGAGTTGGAATCCCCTCTGTGGATCCTCCGAAGCCATGCTCCCCAACTTCCAAACCAAACCGCGTATCCGGCCGCGTGGGGGGTTCACCCTCGTCGAAGTCATGATCTCGCTGGCGGTGCTGACGGTTGCCGTGTACCTGATGTCCACCACCATCACGGCCACGATGACCCACACGGCCAAGCGCAAGGAGCGCACGCTGGCCTTGGAGTCAGCGATGAACGTGCTCGAGTCCATGCGCGCGATGCCCTTCCGCGAACTCGCTGCGCGCTACAACAACAATCCAGCCGACGACCCCGAAGGCCCCGGCACCGCTCCGGGCGCGACCTTCGATGTCTCGGGCTTGAAGGCCAACCCGGAAGCTGCCATCCAATCGGTGGGCAGCATCGTCATGCCCACGGCCGGCGGCGGCGTAGTCCGCGAGGACGTCAACATCCCCTCCTTAGGCATGCCGCGCGACCTCAACGGAGACTTCGTGGTCGACACGATCGATCACAGCGACGACTACGTGATCCTGCCGATCGAGATCCGCGTCGAATGGGAAGGCTCCGGTGGGCCCAGCCATCTCGAGATCACCTCGATGTTTTCCGCGGTTCAGAAACACTTGGAATGAAACGCACCCGCCGCTCCGGATTCTCGCTCGTCGAGGTGTTGATCGCATTGACCATCCTCGGTCTCTTGACGATCAACATTGCCATGGTGAGCCGCACGGGTTCCCAGGCTGCGGAGTCGGATTTGTTTCGTCAATTGCTAGACACCGAAATGGATTTGACCTTGGACCGCATCAAGCTGGCCTTGATGTCGGCGTCCGCGGACAACGTCTATCCGCAAGTACCTGCTCCGGCGTCGGAAAGCCACATCGACTTCAGCACCAGCTTGGGCGTGCAGGGCGGAGTCCACGTGATGGGCGATCCCGAGCGCATCCAATGGACCCCCGCTACGGCTGAAAAGGGCGGTGTGTTCTGGACCCAGTCGCTGGGGCTACCCGATGAGCGCCAGATCCAATGGTCGCGCAACGTCCCGATCCTGCAGAACTTGGAAACCGCCAACGAACGCGACGACAACGACAACGGCTTGGTGGATGAGCCGGGCCTTTCCCTCCACGTGGAGCATGCCGAGGACCGCGAACTGCAGGTCTTCGTCAACTTGACGGTGAGCAAGACCGACAGCCGCGGCCAAGTGGTGCCCCGCAGTCGGCAAGTCAACATCACGTGCCGCAACTGATCATGCGCATCCGAACCCAACACTCTTCGCGCAGGGGCGCGGCTCTGATTTCTGCCCTGATGCTGGTGGCCGCTGTGGCGACCCTGGGAGCTGGACTGGTCCAGGTGTCCTCGGTCAGCACCCGTCGCCAGAACCTGAGCATCGACACGGTCCGCGCCTTGTACGTGGCGGAAGCGGCCCTATCCGAAGCCTACTTCGCCGTAGCCCAGGGCCGCGGCGGAACCCTGGCCAGCGACACCGAACCGGCGGAGTTCGGGGGTGGATTCTACTGGGTAGAAGCGGAAGACCTTCCGGACAAGCAAGTCCGACTGACGGCGACTGGTTTGCACGGACGCGGCAAGTTCACGCTGGGTTTGGTGCTCAACCGTTCGATCAACCGTGTGGCAGCGATGGGCGTGTGCGGGCTGAAAGACGTCACAATCGGTCCCGGTGCGGTGGTGGACTCGCAAGTATCCGACGGGTTGCGCGGGCTTCTGGGACAGCTTTTGAGCCCCTTGCAGCCGTCGGTCCACACCAACGTCCGCAGCAACGGCGACATCACCATCTACGGCCCTGACCCGCTGCTCGGCGGTTCGCCTACCACGATTCGCGGCAATGTGCATGCAGGACCCGAAGGCATTGTCGACGCCGATCCCTCGGTCTTGGTGACCGGCGCGGTCACCAGCTCGTCGCGCGGCTTGACGTTGCCAACCTTCACGATTCCCAAGTTAGGGGGCAGTTCGGGCAACTTCACGTTCCCCAAGGGCAAGGACGAAGCCACCCTAGCGGCTGACTCGTACTTCGACACGTTCTCGATCCCCGCCGGGAAAACGGTCACCCTACAGGGTCCCATGCGGCTCCGCGCCGATAGCCTGTTGGTGGGCACGGGCGCAAGGTTGATCATCGATACCACCAACGGTCCGATCGGGATCTACACCCTCAAGCGCACGATCTTCGAAGCGGGCTCGATGCTCGATAGCGTGGTCCCCGACCCGACGCAGTGCTCGATCTTTGCGCTGACACCCGACGAAAACGATCGCTCGCTGGTGACCCTGGGCGCCAAAGGCGAATTCTACGGCATGCTGGTCGCCCCGCGAGCCTTGGTCAACATTCCTGGAGACCTGCACATGGTGGGCTCGGTGGTGGCGGAGTCGCTGTACGTGGGTCCTGCGGCCCAACTCAGCTACGCCGAGGACCTGGAAGAGGGTGGCTATGGGGTCAAGATGACGCCCACGCTGATCTCGTGGCAGATCCTGGAAGTTCCCGACTCGCCTTTGACCCGCGGGCCGGGCTCGATCGATGAGAAGCTGCAGAAGCTGGCCATCCCCACCGTGCCGACCAAGGATTCGCCGCTCGAGACCGATGTGGAACTCAAGTACTACGACAACGGAGGCGTGTTCCGGGTCTACACCGGACCGGTCGCCGCCGTGCCTTGGGGCAACGTACTGCGCGTCGACCGAGTCGCCTGGTACATCGGTGCCACCCTGCAACCCGAACAGAAACCCAGCATCGTGATCGATGCCGTCGACACCATGCGCGGCACCGTCGATGCGGTGGTCAAACCCCTCGGATAACCCCCCATGTTCCCCTTCCCCAAGCTAGCCCTGGCCTTCGGTCTGGGACTCTTGCTGAGCACTGGCTTGGCGGAGGCCCGTCGATCGAATGGCACCAAGGACCCGCTCAAAACCCTCGTTGCGGGTTTGGAGGAAGGTCGGCCTGCGCTCGCGAAGGAGTGGGCGGAGGTGCTCAAAGACCAGCCAACCCACACCACCACCGATCTTTGGAACCTCTTCGAAAAGGAGTCCTCACGCGGTGTCCAAGAGAGCTTTCGCGCACTCTTGCTGCAGGTCAGCGCGATCAACACCGAAGTCCACGAAGCAAACCCTCTCCCCGCGCCCGAGTGGCACGGGCGTTTGCAGGTCTCGCTCGAAATCCTGGCCCTGGCAGGTTCGGCAGACCAAGTGGATGAGCTGCTGCGCTTGCTAGCCGTCGCACCCGACCGCTTGAGCGCAGACCCCGCGAGTTTTGCTCTGGGAAGCACCAGCCGCGAATTGCAGCTGGGCTTGACGGCTGCCATCGATCGCGACGCCGAATCCCTGTCCGTGCTCGGCCGCCACTACGGCCGTACCGCCCCGCGTGTGGACACGATCCTGCTGCGCGCCGTGGGCGACAGCTCGCAGCCGGAAACCGCCAACCGGCTGTCCAGCTGGCTTGGGATTCGACCGCTGCTCGACGCCACCTTGCTCAATCAAATCGCGGGTGCGCTGCGCGATCCGAGCATCCGCATCGATGAGATGGGCCTCAAACATGTGCGCCCGTTGATGGGGTCCTCGAGCCTGCCCGTGCGCCGCTCGGCGATCCGTGCCCTGGGTTTCGCCGATGACGTGGTCAGCATCGAACCTTTGATCGCGAACCTTGCCGATCCCGCGGAATCCATCCGTGGTGAGACCCTGCAAGCCCTGCAGCGCATCACGGCCATGACGATCGAAGGCAATCCCGATCGCTGGAGGGTTTGGTTCCAGGAAGAAACCGATTGGTGGCAGACCCAAGCCCCGGCCACCCTGGCCGCGCTGGAGAGCGCTCGACCCAGCTCGATTGCCGAGCTGCTGCGCGAATTGGCCGCCAAGCGCCTGTTCCGACGCGAGATTGCTCCGCGCATCGTGCCGTTGTTGCGCGACAACCGGCCCGAGGTGGTGCGCCTGACCGTGGCCACGATCGATGCGCTTCGCCCGCCGATCGAGCTGGTCGAGGAGCCGTTGCTCGAGCTCGTCCAGCATCCGAATCCCCAAATCCGTGAGGATGTCCTGCGCGTCCTGAAGACCCTGGGCGGCGACATCGAACGCTTGCAACGCACCACCTCGCACGACCCCACGCGCTAGTCCCCCATGTCGCTCAGGATCAAAATCACCCTCGTCCTGCTGGGCGTGATCGGCGCGTTTGCCACCGCCAATTACGTGATCCAGCAGCGCGTGTTCTTCACGCGCTTTGAGGGACTCGAAGAGGACCTGGCGGTCGCCGACATGCGCCGCGTGCAGGCCGCCATCCAGGAAGAACTGGACGATGTGGCCGACCTGGCCAACGGCTGGGCCCAGTGGGATGCGCTCTACGACTTCGTCGAAACCAAGGATCCCAGCTTTGTTTTGGGCAACCTGTCGCAGAACCGGCTAGAGAAGCAAGGCATCGACTTGCTCTTCATCGTCGGACCGCCCACGAGCGAAATGTGGGCGACGAACGGTTCCGACGAATCCGTCACCGCCCTGGAAGGCTACCTTCCTGTGCTCTGGAGCCGGATTCGGCAAGGGCACGCGGACTCCGACGTTGCCTTGCAGCTCTTCCCGCGCGATGCCCTGGCACCCGGGCACCCCCTGGCCAACCAGGCGGGCGACCGCTTGGAAACCAAGGGGGTGCTGCTCACCGAGTACCGGCCGCTGATCGTCTCGGCCTACCCCATCCGCCGCAGCAACGGCGAAGGCGCGGGGCGTGGCACGTTGATCCTGGGTCGCTTCCTGGGCAGCGAGCTCGGGGGCGCCTTGAGCGACCAAACCCAGGTTGCGTTCCAAGCCTACCAGGCCGACGGCCGCCACGAATTGCCCGATGCGCTGGCGGATCTGCTGCCCGAGATCACGTCCTCGTCCGAACCCGTCCTGCGCCTGGGCAAGGATGGCTTCCTCGATGCCTACGGCACCTTCAACGACATCCGCCAACGCCCCGAAATCGTCTTGCACGCCAGGATTCCGTGCGGGGTGCTGGCCACCGGAACCACCGCGCTCCATTCGGGGCTTCTCAGCACGATCACCGGGGGCGTGGTGCTCTTGTTTGTGCTGCTGGCTTTGCTACGCCGCATCGTCTTGGGACCCCTTTCCCGGCTCACCCAGCACGCGGAGTGGATCGGGTCCAAGGAAGATTTCCGCGCCAAGCTGGACATGAACCGCAACGACGAATTGGGCGTGCTGTCGCGCGAATTCGATCGCATGATGGAACAACTCGAAGAGGCGCGCGCCGCCTACGTCGAAACCGCCCGATCGGCGGGTATGTCCCAAGTTGCCACGGGCATCTTGCACAACGTGGGCAACGTCTTGTCGAGCGTCAACGTGGCCACCGACTTGGTCGGCCAGCGCATCCAAGAGATGTCGGTCGGCGATCTCGAGAAACTCAGCGCCATCGTCGAAGCCCATGCCGCCGACTTGGCCACCTTTGTCCAAGAAGACGCCCGCGGCAAGCACCTGCAGCCCTTCCTGTCGGCCCTGAGCGCCCAGCTCACTGCCCAGAGGGATGCTGCGCTCGAGGAAGTCGGCGGATTGGCTGCCGGGGTTGAGCACATCTGCGAGCTGGTCAAGTCCCAGCAGAGCTACGCCCGCGCGAAAGACCTGCGCGAACCGGCCAACCTTGCGCGCCTGATCGACGAGGCCGCCCGCATCGTCAACCAGGCCCTGTTCGATGACCCCAAACTGGAAGTCGTACGCCAGTACGAATCGCTGCCGGACATCGAAATCGACCGCCACCGGGTCCTGGAGATCCTCGTCAACCTGATCACCAATGCTCGCCAGGCCATGGCGGAATGCGATCCGCGTCGCCTAACCCTGCGCCTCCTCAAGCGTGGCGGTCAAGTGGTGATCGAAGTCGCGGACACGGGCAAGGGCATCGCCGAGAAAGAGCTCTCGCGCGTCTTCCACGCCGGCTACACCACCAAGCAAACCGGCATGGGGTACGGGCTGCACAGCTCGGCCAACGCCGCCTCGGAGTTCCGGGGCAAACTGACCGCCCAATCGGATGGACCCGGCCAAGGCGCCTGCTTCGTCCTCGAGATCCCCACTCAAGCACACACCTCACTCAAACAAGCCTGACCATGGAACCTAGAATCCTGATTGTGGACGACAACTCGGCCATCCACGAAGACTTCAAGAAGATCCTCGCCGCCGCCTCGGGGCCTTCGGAGGCTTCGATGCAGGACGCGCGCGCCGCGTTCTTTGGCGAAGTCGACGACAAGGGTGGCGAACCCAAGTACCGCTTGGATTCGGCGTTCCAAGGCCAGGAGGCCCTGGAGATGGTGCTCAAGGCCAACGCGGAGGGCGATCCGTACTCGATGGCCTTCGTCGACGTGCGCATGCCCCCCGGCTGGGACGGCGTGCAGACCATCACCGAAATGTGGAAGGTCGCGCCCGACCTGGAGTGCGTGATTTGCACCGCGTTCTCGGATTACACCTGGTCCGAGATGGCGCGCACGCTGGGGCAATCGGACAAGCTGTTGATCTTGAAGAAGCCCTTCGATCCGGTCGAAGCCCGCCAGTTCGCCTCCACGCTGACCACCAAGTGGCAGAGTCGGCGCGACCAAGCGCGCATGACCGAGGCACTGGTGGCCGCAGAGGGCCAAGCCAAGGCCTACGCCGCTTCCTTGGAGACCGTCAACTCGGCCCTGCGCACGGGCAAAGCAGCGGCCGACAAAGCGGCGCAGACGCGCGGCGAATTCCTGCGACGGCTTTCGGAGCAGGTTACTGAAGACCTCGGCACTATGCTCGAGGCCGCCGAGCAGGCCCCCCAACTCGACCCTCGGCTCGAGGCGAGCTTGGAGCTGGGCCACACCCTGCTCAACACCGCGCGCGGGGTGGTGGACTTCCAGAACCTCGAAAGCGGAACCTATCCCACCCAACAGCAGCAAGTGACCCTATCGAATGTGCTGCAAGCGGTGATCGATGGTTTCCAGCCGCGCGCCAAGGCGAGCCAAGTCGAGCTGAATCTGGAGTTGGGAGCGGGTCTCGACCACGAATACATGGCCGACGCCACCTCGATCGAGAAGCTCGTCCAGCTGCTGGTGGACAACGCCCTACGCCATGCGGGCCCGGGCCAAGTCCAAGCCAAGGTTTGGGTCGAACGCAGCGGGAATTGGGCCAAGCCCTGCCTGTACGTGGAGGTTTCCGATTCCGGCCCAGGCCTTCCGAGCCACTACGAAGGCCAAATGTACGAGCCGTTGACGCAATCGCACGAAGGCTCACGCTTTGGCATTGGGCTCGCATTGGCCAAGCAATTGGTCCAAGCCCTGGGCGGCGACCTCGTCCACCAACGCCGCGCGCCGCACGGCAGCACGTTCACCTTCCACGTGAAGCTGAGCGAAGCCAGCGCCAACCGGGCCGCCTAGCAGTAGGCTGGCCCCCAACGACCGGGACCCCCGGGCGCTCCATCGCGCCCGGGGGTCCCGGTCGTTGAGAATCCATGGAACTCAGCGGGTGGCGTGGCTGCCCACCTTGGTCAACATGACTTCGAGCTTGTCGGCCGGAACCGGCGGGCTGAACAGGAAGCCCTGGATTTCGTTGCACTGCAGCACCTGCAGGAAGGCCAGCTGGCTTTCGGTCTCGACGCCCTCGGCGACGACGTTGAGCTTGAGGCTGTGCCCCATCAGGATCACCGCGGTGGTGATCGCCGCGTCGTCGGGGTTGGTGGTCACGTCGCGGATGAACGAACGGTCGACCTTGAGCGAGTCGATCGGGAACTGTTTGAGGTAGCTGAGCGACGAGTAGCCGGTACCAAAGTCATCGATCGAGATCTTGAGCCCGCGCGCCTTGAGCTGCTTGAGCGTCTGGATGGTCTCGTCCGGATCGTTCATCAACATACTCTCGGTGACCTCCAACTCGAGGCCATCGGTCGCCAGGCCCGAGTCGGCCAGGGCCGAATCGACCAGGTCGGTCAGGCACGCGTCGCGGAATTGGACCGGGGAGAGGTTGACCGAAACGCGGATCGGCTTGTAGCCCGCTTCGCGCCAGGCCTGGTTCTGGCGACAGGCCTCGCGCAGCACCCACTCGCCGATGCCGACGATCAGCCCGGTTTCTTCCGCCAGGGGGATGAATTGACCCGGGGAGACCATGCCCAACTGCGGGTGGATCCAGCGCACCAAGGCCTCCACGCCCAGGATTTGCTTGGTTTGGGCATCGACGCGCGGCTGGTAGAACACCCGGAATTCTTCGTTCTTCAGGGCCTGGTGCAGGCTGTCTTCGAGGGTCAGGCGCTCAAAGGCCCAGAGCCCCATCGAGTCGGTATGGAAGGTCAACGCGGTCTGCCCCTCGATGCGCGCCCGATCGGTGGCGCGCATGGCGGCGTCGATCAGGTTGGTGGCGCCCGTGGAATCGCCCGGGCACAGGGCGACGCCCATGGCCACGGACTTGAGCAACGGCGCGATGGGCGCGGGGATGGGCCCTTGGAAGAGTTCCTGCATCACCGCCCCGAGCTTGGCGATTTCCTGCACCCTGGCCAGGGCAGGAATCATGAGCAGCATGCGGTCAGGGCGGATCCAAGTGGCCCGCGCATCCTGCAGGTCGATCGCGATCGATTGCCCCTTCGAGGTGCCCGCTTCGACCGCCTGGGTCAATTGGCTGTGGAACCACTGTTCGATCTCAGCCCGTTGCTTGCCCTCCATGCCGACCACCGGCCGGTCCTCACCCATGCCGGAGATGCCCACGCACAGGACCGCCACGTTGCGCTCGCGGGCGCGGGCTTCGGTGATCGAACGCTCGAGCTGCCGGTGGAAGATGTCGAGCGGGATGACTCCACGGCTCAGGTTGGGCAGCGCCTTCGAATCGACGGCCGAGCCCATGGTCTGCAGCAAACACAACACGAGTTCCGCTGGCGCGGGGTAGGCCACAAACTGGGTCACACCACCCGCACGGGCGGCTTGGAAGTCAAACGGCTGCGACGGGTCGTACAGCGCCAGGAACCCCCCTTCCAGGGATCCTGTCGCCTCCGAAATCCGCTCCAGGGTTTGCTCCACCGGTTGTTCCATCCACTGGCTGTCGAGGATCAAGCTGTGGGTCTGGCCCGAGGCGAGCGTTTCGAAGGCTTGGTCCCGGTCGCGGGCACAAGTGACTTGGTACCCCGCGCCTTCCAGGGCCTTGTTCAGGCGCGTGGCAAGGAGTTCGTCGGGCGTCGCTAGGAGGATGGTTTGGTTGGATTCCATGGTGGGTGTTCCGATCTTGGGCAACGGGCCCTTTCGGAAGATTTCTCCCACCCCTCAATGAACGGGGTTCTGCTTTTGCGCCTTCCTACCAACTTCGGGAATCCAAGTTCCTTTCGCACCGGTCCGGGTGGGAATTCGCGGCCCGGCGACGCCTATCGATGCCGAGCGCACGGCCCCCAAGGAGGCCGTGCGCTCGCAACTAGCGTTGGAAAGACTTGACGCCTAAGCCTTCGCCAAACGACGCAGGACGTAGGTCAGGATGCCACCATGCAAGTAGTAGTTGGCTTCCTCGGGCGTGTCGATGCGCACGCGCACGGGGAATTCGAGCACGCTGCCGTCGGGGCGCTCGGCGCGCACGGTGACTTCCCCGCCGGCGGGGTGGCCCTTGGCGTACTTGTCCGCCATGCCGTCGATCGAGAAGACTTCTTGGCCGGTGAGGCCGAGCGAGTCGATCGAATCGCCGTCCTTGAATTGCAGCGGCAGCACGCCCATGCCCACCAGGTTCGAGCGGTGGATACGCTCGTAGCTCTCCACCAACACGGCGCGCACGCCGAGCAGCGCGGGGCCCTTGCCGGCCCAGTCGCGCGAGGAGCCCGTGCCGTATTCCTTGCCGCCGAGCACGATCGAGGGAATGCCGTCGGCCTTGTACTTCATGGCCGCGTCGAAGATCGACATTTGCGTGCCGCTGGGCATGTGGGTCGTGACCCCGCCCTCGACCCCGGGCACCAACTTGTTCTTGATGCGCACGTTGGCGAAGGTGCCGCGCATCATGACTTCGTGGTTGCCACGGCGTGAACCGTACGAGTTGAAGTCCGCTTTGGCCACGCCCAGCGACTTGAGGTACTTGCCCGCGGGGGAAGTCTCACCAATTGATCCGGCCGGCGAAATGTGGTCGGTGGTGATCGAGTCACCAAACAGGCCCAAGACGCGGGCGCCCTGGATGTCCTGCACCGGGCTGGGCTCCATGCCCATGCCTTCGAAGTAGGGCGGGTGCTTGATGTAGGTCGAATCGGCTTTCCAATCGTAGGTGGCGCCGACGGGTGCTTCGATCGCCTGCCACGCGGGCGGGCCATCGAACACATTGGCGTAGACGTGGCGGAACTTGGCGGAGGTCACCTGCTCATCGATGACCGCCTGGACTTCCTTGGCGGTCGGCCAAATGTCGCGCAGGTAGACTTCCTTGCCTTCCGAGTCCTGACCCAACGATCCATTGGCCACGTCGACTTGCACGTTTCCGGCCAGAGCATAGGCCACCACCAAAGGCGGGGAAGCCAAGTAGTTCGAACGCACCTTGGCGTGCACGCGGCCCTCGAAGTTGCGGTTGCCCGACAACACCGAGGAAACCACCAAGCGGCCCTCGTCGATGGCGCTTTCGATTTCCTTGGGCAGGGGCCCCGAGTTGCCGATGCAGGTCGTGCAACCGTAGCCCACCACGTGGAAGCCGAGCTGCTCGAGGTAGGGCGTCAAACCCGCGCCTTCAAGGTATTCGGTGACCACCTTGGAGCCCGGGCCGAGGCTGGTCTTGACCCAGGGCTTGCTCTCCAAACCCCGTTCGACGGCCTTCTTGGCGAGCAAACCCGCCGCCACCATGACCGAGGGGTTCGAGGTGTTCGTGCACGACGTGATGGCCGCGATGACCACCGAACCGTTGCCCAGGGCAAAGGTCTGGCCGCTGCGCGTCAAGGTCACTTCGTGGTCGTGATCCTCTTCCTTGGTGCTGGTCAGGATCTTGGTCTTCGAAGAGCGGAAGCCATTCGGGACGTCTTCCAACAGGACGCGGTCCTGGGGGCGCGACGGGCCAGCCAAGCTCGGCCGAACCGTTCCCATGTCCAGGTCCACCACGCTCGAGTACTTCGGCTCGGGCGTGCTCGCGTCGAACCACAATCCTTGCGCGCGCGCGTAGGTTTCGACCAAACGAATCGACTCTTCGCTGCGTCCGGTCAGGCGCAGGTAGTCGGTGGTCGCATCGTCGAACGGGAAGATGCCACAGGTCGCGCCGTATTCGGGCGCCATGTTGGCGATGGTGGCCCGATCGGCCAACGGCAGGTGCGCGAGGCCCTTGCCCATGAACTCGACGAACTTGCCCACCACGCCGTGCTTGCGCAGCATCTCGGTGATGCGCAGGACCAAGTCCGTGGCGGTCGAACCGGCGGGCAACTGGCCCGTGAGACGCACGCCCACGACTTCGGGAATCAGCATCGAAACCGGTTGGCCGAGCATGGCTGCCTCGGCCTCGATCCCGCCCACGCCCCAACCCAGCACGCCCAGGCCATTGACCATGGTGGTGTGGCTGTCGGTGCCGACCAGGGTGTCGGGGTAGGCGTAGCCGTCGTCGCCGACCATCACGCAGCGCGCCAGGAATTCCAGGTTGACCTGGTGCACGATGCCGGTTTCCGGCGGCACGACACGGAAGTTGTGGAAGGTCGCTTGGCCCCACTTGAGGAACGAGTAGCGCTCGCTGTTGCGCTCGAACTCGCGCTCGCTGTTGATGCGCATGGCGTCCGGGCTGCCAAAAGCATCGACCTGCACCGAGTGGTCGATGACCATCTCGGCCGGCTGCAAGGGGTTGATGCGCGTCGGATCGCCGCCCAAGGCCTCCATCGCATCGCGCATGGCCGCTAGGTCCACCACCGCGGGCACCCCGGTGAAGTCCTGCATCAAAACCCGCGCCGGGCGGAAGGCGATCTCGCGCTCGATCCCCTGGTTGGGTTTCCAGCCGGCCAGGGCCTCGATGTCCTCCTTGGTGACCGTCGACCCGTCCTCATAGCGGATCAGGTTCTCCAGCAGGATGCGCAGGGCAAACGGCAAGTGCTCCACCTCGAACCCATGGGTTCGCATGTGGGGAATGCTGGCGATGCGGTGGGTCTTGCCATGGACCTCCAGGGTCCCTCGTGCTCCGAAGCTGTCTTTCGTCATGGTGCTAGGGTGGTTCGCCCGCTGCGGGGGCTCACAGGCCTTTGGGACCCAACAGGATAGCGAAAGCCCCCCCCGCCCTGTGCGTCCCGAGCGGGTTTCCTGGCACCTGTCCAAGGCTCGCCCCCCTATTGGGCAGCAGGGAAGCCTGTATCCCAGCCCGACGCCCCTAGGTAACGCTTAACGTTCCGTCGAAAGCGGGCACCGGTCGAGCAATTCCGCTTCGGCGCCGGGCTGCGGGGGTGCGGACGACAGGTTGTGTTCGGGGCAGCGCGAGACCGATTCGTTGGGGGGGCCGAGCGATTGGTTGAGCAGGGCTTCGAGCACGCCTTCTAGGGACACCGCGGCGAGGCCCTGGAAGCTGGCGGATCCGCCAAGCAGCGCGCAGTCGCGAAGGACGAGGTAGCCGCCGCGTTGGCCTTGGAAGACGGGGCGCGAACCGCTGTCGATGGTGCAGCGGTCGAGGTAGACCTCACCGCGATCTCCCAACACCCACCCACCGGCATCGAAACGGCTGCCGCGGGCGAGCACCAGGCAAGGCCCGAGGAGGCGCACGGCCACGACCGATTCCTTGCCTTCGCCCTGGCGGATCTCACAGGCTTCCAGCTCGAGGTTGGCGTCTTGCAGAGCCACCGGGGTTTGCGCTCCGCTCAAGATCACGTTGCGCAGGGTCATGCTCGAGCCGGTCAAGGCCAAGGCTCCACCATTGCGGTGGTCGACGGTCACGTTGGCCACGATCAAGTCGGGCACTTCGTTGGCCCGCAAGCCGACCATGAGTTCGACTTCCCCTTCACCGATCAGCGCCAGACCGGGGATGGTCAGGTCGAGCCAACTCTCGAGGCCCGGTAAGGCGTGGTAGGTGCCGCTGGGCAAGACCACGTCGACGTAGGATTCGCGGCTGGTGGCGAGGTCGGTCAGAGTCTCCTGCAACTCGGCCAAGCTGGCCGATTCCAATCGAATCCGCGGGCGCACCTGGGGCATGCCCTCGGTGGGCGCCCGCAGGCGCCATTCCATCAAGTCGCGCCAAGCCGCCAGCCCCGCGCCGACTTCGACCACGCCCTCGCGCACCGCTTGGAGCAACACCGAAGAACGCTTTTGACGGTAGAGGTCGACCAACCCCAACCCGAGCAGCACGCGGGCGTAGGGGTCGCGCGGATCGCCGCGGACTTCGGCCTGCCGCGCCAGGGCGAGCAAGGCTTGGGCTTCCTGCAACCGCTCTCCATCGACGCTCGAGCGAATCGCGGCGGCCGCGTCGCGCGGCCCCGCGCCGTCGAATTCGCGGACCCAATCGGGCCAAAACGCGGCCGGTCGTTCGGCGGGAGGAATCGAACTCCAAATGCCTTCGATGCCGCTGCGGACGATGGGGTTGGCGGGGCCCGGGCTGGCCAACAGCAGGCTCGCCATTTGGCGCACGCGCACATCGGGGTCGAGCCGTTTGACCAACTCCAGCCAAGGACCTCGATCGGGCTGGCCGTGGTCCAGCAAGAGGTGGTAGATGCGCTGGGCTGCATCGCGGTCGAACCAATCGAGCGGGACCGGCTCGGGTAGGTTGGCCTGCGCTCCGGCGCGCAGCATGACCTGTTCGAGTTGTCCGGAGGCCACGCCTTCGGGCGAAAGCAAAATCTGACGCGCCAGATCCGACCCGATGCCTTCTTCGTCGCTGTAGCGTTCCAACAGCGCGGGCCAAGCTTGCGATCCGAGGCACACCAGCACGTTTTCGGCCAAGAAGCGCTCGGCGTAGGCATCGCTCGACAAGGCCTGCAGTGCTGCCTTCTGCACCATTTGGCTGGCCGCTTCGTCGGCGGGATCGAGCACCAAAATCGCAACCGGATCGCTGGGCATAGAAATCGACTGCTTGCCATAGCGGTGGCGGAAGCGCAGTGAGACCAAAGGTAGGTCGGTCCTATCGGGCTGCACGACCAAGACTTGTTCGTTCTCGGCGGCGGGCCACACTGCGAGTTCTTCCCAAACACCGCTGCCGGGGATGCGCTCGAGTTCGACCACCCGGTCGAGCGAGCCGAGTTCCTTGACCTCGTAGCTGTTGAGCGCCTGGAAGTACAAATGGATCCCCTCCTGGTCGCAGCTCCATTGTTCCAAATGCGGGGGCAGCGGCATCCAGCGGCCCCCGTCCAAATCGAGCGAGCGGCGCAAATACACGCGCCCTTGCGTGTCTTGCTGGAGCGCGATGCGCCCGTACAAGCCCAAGTCGCTGCGATAGAAAAACGCGCTCGACCCGATTTCCACCGAACGAATGTGCGGCAGGTACGTGCGCCCGCCAAAGGGCGGCGCCTCCCAGGAATCCAACGGATCTCCGCGGCCCGACATCGACAAGGGACAACCCTCGGCAGCCCGCAGGAAGACCTGCGACCCGACGATTTGGTGGACCTCCAAGTCGGGTTCCGCGCTGCCGACCGCGCCGGTGACCAAATCCAAGGTCAGCCCGGTTTCGAGCGGGATGGGCCAATCGATGGGTTGTTCCTGGCGTAGCAATCGCAAGCGCGTGGCGGGCCGGAAGTCGTCCGCACGCCGCACGCTGTATTCGAGCAGGGTGTTGCGCGGCGCGGACCGATCGAACAGCTCGGGTTCGGTTTGGGGTTCGAGGGCCACGGCGGCTTCGGGCTGGCCGACCACCCAACGCTCGACCAAAAACGTCTGCCCGGGGGCCGGATCCCAGGAAAGCTGGTAGCCATCGGGTTCGCTCGACCCGCGCAGGTCGAGGTTGGCTTCGGTCCCCAGCCGGTCGCCCGACTCGAGCACCAGCTGCTCCACTCGCAACCAACTGGGCTGGACGTGCAGCACCTTGATCAGGCCCCAGGTGCCGTCCTTGAGCCGATACAAGAGTTGCTGCCCGACCTCGACCGTGACCCCGTTGGGACTCTCGTTGCGAGCCACTTGGTCGGCACCTAGTTCGGTCGGCAGGGCCGGATCCAGCGCGCCCCACTCGAAGGTCCCCTGCGCCTTCCAGTACTTGCCGTTCGATTGCAGCGCCCAGCTGCCGGTGGGTCCCAAGAGCAGGGGCTGGTCCACGGGCAAGAGCACCTCGCGCCAACCGCGCTCGGGGGCCTCGCTGGGGCCAGCTTGGGCGGGACCATTCCCAGCCTGGGCCAGGGGGCCCCAACAGGCCAGGACCAGGAGCAGCAAAAGTTGGGAGAAACGCAAGGAAGGCATGGCGGGCGAGCTTGGGGCGCGAGAGCCCCCTCAAGCGTACCCGCTTCTGGCCAATCGGGACGGCCAGAGCCCGAGAACGCGGTCAAGCTCGGCAGTTCATCGGTGCGCCCCCTTGAAAGGCCCCGGCGCGCTTCTACAATCGCGCCCCCACGGGGAAGTAGCTCAGTTGGTAGAGCGTCGCGTTCGCAATGCGAAGGTCGAGGGTTCGAGCCCCTTCTTCTCCACCACTTCCCCTCCAGCATCCCCTCCAGCTTCCTCTCCAGGGCCGGGGGATGGACCGCAGCGCGGGGGAATGGCTTGGTCCAACCGATGCAGGCCTGTGGGTCGCGGACCCCAGTTCGCAGGCGCGTTCGCATTCGAGCGATGCGCTTGCTGGCGCTGGCTAATTACGGCGGCGGCGCGAGTTGCCCTTCGGCAAGGCCGTACCCGCCTTGAGATCGGCTTCAAACTTGGCCACGCACGCGAGCAGCGGATCGGCAAACCAGTCCATCTGCCATGGGGCGAGTTGCCCGACCTTCTGCAGCGTGGTTTCGTCCTTGGGGCGCGCCGTGGCGATGCGCGCCAAAGCCGAGCGGTGCAACAGGTAGGCAGCTTCGATGCTGCGGCGATCGGAGGCCTTCTTGCGGATCTGCTTGAGCCGATCGTTGAGCTCGGAAGCTTCTTCGTCCAAGTAATCGGCGCCGGGTTTGCGCGGGGCGGAAGGCCACTGGCGGATCGGTTCTTTGGCCAGCGCCGCTTCGATCGTGTCGACGATCTCCTTCCCGTAGCGCGACCGGATCAGGCCCGAACAGCCTTTGATCTCGCCCAAACCCGCCACGGTCCGCGGCCGGTGCTCGGCCAAGTCGAGCATGGTGTGATTGGCGATCACGCGGAAGGGCGGCACATCGCGCTCCTGGGCCAAGCGATCGCGCAGGATGTACAGGTCCTTGAGGATCGTGCGCGCCTGGGGCCGCAGGTTGCGCGCGCCTTTGATGCGCACGAATTCGTCGGGCTTGAACTCGTGCGGCGGGGGCTCGATCGCCTCGAGGCGGCGGCACTCGGTATCGAGCACCATGGTCAAGTCGCGTTCCGCCAAGCTGGCGCGCTGTTCGTGGTAAAGCGGGATCAGGTAGTGCGTATCCAGACGCGCGTAGTCGATCTGCTTTTGACTCAGCGGTCGTTGCGACCAATCCGAGCGCTGCATCGACTTGTCGAGCTTCACGCCGAAGTGGTCGTCCAAGACCGAGGCCAACCCGGGCGCGGCCGAACCCAGCACGGCGGCCGCCACGCGGGTGTCGAACAGGCCACGGAACTCGAAGCCGTGGTCCCGTTTCATGATCAGGATGTCGAACTCCGAGTCATGGAACAGCTTGATGCGCCGCTCGTCGGCCAGCACCTCGCCCAGCCCGGAGATGTCGACCTTGGCCAGCGGGTCGATGATGAAATCCTCTTCCCCGGCGGTGATCTGGATCAGGCAGACGTGTTCGCGGTAGCTGTGGAAGCCGTCGGCCTCGGTATCGATCGCGATGACCGGCTGATCGCGCAGGAAGCCGAGCAGGTGGGCCATGGCCTGGTCGTCTTCGACCAGATGGAGGGGGCCCAAATCGGCTTGCTTCATGGATCGAGAGGGAAGACTTGGGACGAATGGCTCAAAAGGAACACAAAAAAAGCTCCACTCGGGAGCTCGCAAAACGCCACCACCAGGGCCGTCGTGGCCGTCCCAACAGCCTAACACGACAACAACCCGGGAGATGGCGAGGGCGACGGGACTTGAACCCGCAACCTCCGGCGTGACAGGCCGGCACTCTAACCAATTGAGCTACGCCCCCGCTTGGGGACGCGAAGTATAGCGGCCCCCCCGGGCCTGTCCAGTCGGATTTCGAGCGGATTTTTGGCTCTAGCCCCGTGCAGCCGTGGGTTCACCCGGTGCGGACGGCCCGCAGGGTGTCCATCCGACCGAGGCGATAGATCGGGTAGATCGCAGCGATCGTCCCCACCGCCAGCGCCCCCATCAGAGCCTGCACCAGCACCACCCCGCGGATGACCGGTGGCAAATCGAGACCCGAAAGCGATTCGACCGATCCGACCACCGGCGGGATCAGCGCGACTCCCACCGCCATGCCGAGCAGGCCGCCCACCAGCGACAGCGCGAAGGCTTCGATCCAAACCATGGCCGCGATCTGGCCGCGGCTCGCCCCCAGGGCCTTGGCAATGCCGAGTTCCTTGGAGCGCTCCAGGGTGGCCAGCAGTTGGCCATTCAAGACCCCGAGCCCAGCCAAGCCCGCGGAGAGCAACACGAGCACGTCGAACAAGCGGAAGTCCCGCTCCAAGTCATAGCGATGGAAGGCGTGGATCGCATGGCCCGTTTCCACCGACCAGGCTCCCGGCTCGCGGCCGGACTTACCCGTGTAGAACGCGCGCAAGGATTCCATGACGCGCTCGCTGTCCTCGGGTCCCTGTCCCCTGAGCTTGACCGCCACCCGGTCGACGCGTGTGGTTTCGATGCAGAAGTAGCGATCCAAGTAGTGTCGGTCGATGATGCCGTACATGCGCTCGTCCGGATTCGACCAATGCCCGTAGGCATCGCTGATGGCCACCACGCGGAAGGGCTGGATGGCGTGGTTCGACTTCTCCAGGTAGATCGAATCCCCGATCGAGTACTGCCCATCTTGCGCCAACCGCCGGCTGAGGATCATGCCGTGGCCCGAGCGCATGGCTTCGAGCAGCTCGGGATCCTCGGCCAAAGCCCCATAGCCGCGCACCGATTCCATGTCCAAACCCAGCACCAGGAAGGGCACGTTGATTTGGGCCTGCCCCATCTCCACGCCGAGCACCGCGTCATCCTGGCGCAAGTGCGCCGAGAGCTCGTCGAAATTGGCAGCGGGCAAGCCTTTGACCCACACCTTGCCATGCAGCGCCTGCTCCGCCCAGGAATCGATCTCCCCGCGCAAGCTATCGGTCAGTCCGCGCAAGCCCACGAACCCCGCCGCGACGAGCGCCAGCGCGCTGGCGCTGGCCCCGATACGACCCGGCGAACGCAACATGCCCGAACGCGCCATGCGCGCCGCAAACGGGGCCCAGGCGACGAAAGGCCGAACCAGGAGCGCCGCCCAGGCCGCCAGCACGCGCGGCGCGACCAGCGCCAATGCCACCAAACCGACCAGCACCCCCACCGCGCCCAACAACACCTGCGCCATGCGATCGCCGCGCCCGCCCACCGAGGGCACCAGCACGAAGTAGACCGCGGGCAGGAGCAACGCCACCAGCGCCCCGTAGAACAGCGCAAAGCCCCGCTGCCGCCGACTGGCGCTGACCTCCTGATCGCCGCGCAAGGCCGCCCCCGGGTCGGCGCCGCCCATCAAGAGCAACGGGTAGACCGAACCGCACAGGGCCATGCCCACCCCAGCGCCTGCGAGGCCCAAGACGGTGCCCCACGGAATCAAGAACAGCGTGATGTGCTTGCCAGCACCCAAGGTCGTCATGCCCACCAGCAAGAGCCCCTTGGCCATCAAGAGGCCCAAGGCCATGCCCAAAACGCCGCCCAGCAATGCTTGGAATACGGCTTCGCTGAAGAACACCCCCGCGATTTGTCTGCGGGTGGCACCCAGCGCGTGCAGCGTGCCGACTTCGATCACGCGCTCGGTGAGCGACATCGAAAGCGTATGGAAGATCACGAACAAGCCCAGCACCAACGCGAACAGTCCGGCCACGCGCACCCCGGTCCGGAAGGCGCGTTCGTCGGCGGCCTGACCCACCACGGCCCCGCGGTTGACTTCGAGCGCAAAGACCTTGGAGAGGCTCGCGTCCAGGGCTTCGTTGTCCGCCAAGGGATCGCGTTTGGCCCAATAGGTCGAGCGCACGGTTTGGCCCGCATACAAACCGCGCCCGGACGCCAAATCCACGATTGCGACCTGGCCCGATGCGGTGCGCCCGATGCCGCTGCGCGCGAGGACACCTACCACGGTGAAGGCCTCGCGCGGCGGCTCGTCGAGCACCGGTTCGTCGACCGCCACCAGCTTGCCATCCTCGCACACCTTTTGACCCAAACGCGGAGGCCGCGCCAGCCATACCGTGTCCCCTGGCCCCACGTCGAGCGTTTCGGCTAGGGTGGTACCCAACAAAACCTCGCGCGCCCGCCCCTTGGCCAGACCCCGACCGGCGTCGAGCGGCGCCAGGCCAAAGTCGTCGAAGTGGTCGGCTTCGAAGGCAAACAGCCGGATACCCCGGCCCGGCTCGCGGCGATCCTCCCCACCGCCGCGACCGATCTGGGCGCTCTCCTGGAAGCCTTCGATCGCCAGGCTGACCCCATCGGTGTGGCGCAGTTGTTCGATCGATGCACCTCCCGCCGGGGCGCGTAGCATCAGATCGGGCAGCGCATCGTTGGCCTTGCGTCGGCGCATGCCTTCGACCGTGTTGTGATCGAGCACGAGCACGCCGGTGGCGATCGCCACTCCCAAGGCGATGCCCAGAATCGACAGCAAGGTGCGGCCGGGGCGCACTTTGAGGCTGCGGCCCGCGAGGTAGGTGGCAAGGCCCAAGCCTAGATCTCCAGTTGGGCGAGGGCCGCGTGCACGTCTTCCACCGCCAGCCTGGGACCACGCAACACCGGCTCAGGGGCCAAGCGCCCATCCACCAGAAACTGCACGCGATCGGCCCGCGCTGCATCGCGCGGGTTGTGGGTCACGAGCAGCACCGCGCGCCCTTCGTCGTCGACGGCCTGGCGCAGCAAATCCATCACTTCGGCCCCGGCCTTTTGCGACAGGTTGCCGGTGGGTTCGTCGGCTAGAATCAAGGGCTGCTCGCCGACCATGGCGCGTGCGATCGAAGCCCGTTGGCGCTCACCGCCGGACAACTCATGCGGCAGCGCGTCGAGGCGCGCACCCAAACCCAATCGCTCGGCCCATAGTTTGGCCAAGGCTTGCCAGCCCGCATTCTGGCCGCGGATCCACAGCGGCAAGGCGATGTTCTCTTGCAGCGTCAAGTTGGGCAGCAAGTGGAAGTACTGGAACACGAAGGCCACCTGCTGGCGCCGCAATTCAGTGCGGCGCCGCTCCCCGGCCGTCGCGAGATTTTCCCCGCGCAACTCCACCGACCCCGCGCTGACTTCGTCCAGCCCCGCCAAGAGGTACAGCAAGCTGGTCTTGCCCGAGCCACTGGGACCCATGATGCAGTCGAAGGTGCCGGCCTCCACTTCGAACTCGATACCTTCCAAAATCGGCGTCGACACGCCGCCTTGCTGGCGGAACAGGAACAGGTCTTGGATTTTGGCGAGCATGGGGTTGGGTGCGAAGACTTGCGCCCCCTCTCAAAGCGTGGGCCATCGATGACGCGGAAATGGAAGTCCAGAGTCTGCCAGTTTGCGGCCCAATTCGCACGCCTAGCGACACACCTAGCAAGCGGTGCGGTCCCGGCAACGGGTTCACTCCAGCTCCATCGCCCCGTACCCGATGCCGTTGAGGGCCGGGCGCCGCCCCCAACGGGATGGCCCCACCCGTGGCCCGCGCAAGGCCCACGTCGATCGCCATCAAAAGCCCATCCACCGCAATCGCGAGCCACAGCGCTCCTTCGCTGGGAAGCTTGGTGACCAGCAGAACCCGCCCGATGCAGTCAAACACCGAAATTCATAGCAACACGGCCAGAACCACGCGCAACCAATCGAGCTTCGCAAGCTCCTTGTGTACCGCCGCGCGCCCTTGATTGCCAGGGGCGGTTCGACCGCTTTGCGGTTTGCGGTACTAGCGGAAAAGTTGCCCTTCCCCTTCGTCCTAGCGTCCAGATTCCGCGGTAGCCTCGTCCACCCACTCCCCATGGCAGACCTTGCAGCGCCAAAGCTTGTCCGAGTGCGGCACCCGATCATGTATCTGGCACGCGGGGCAGTAGCGTGGATTGGGGCATGGCGAGAATAAGCGTGAGTCAAGACCGCCAAGCTAGAGTTGCGTTCGCGGGTGGGCGCGCAGCGACTCGCCCCGCTAGGAAGCGGATTTTCCAAAATCCCCCCCACGGATACAGGATCAGGGGAAAAGATGGTGTTCTGCACAAGTCCACCCGCCCAAACACCCTGCTTGGATTCGCTGCGTTGCTCACGACTCCCGCATGGACCCTGCAGGCGAGCTACCAAAGCCTCGCCCCCGATGGCACCGATGGGTATGTCGAAGCCTACGATGTGAGTGCCGATGGCACCTTCGTCGTGGGGCGCACGGGGAACGAAGGGTTTCGGTGGAGCGTAGGCGGCGGCTACGAACGGCTCGGCGCTTTGCCCGATCCGTCTCCGGCGTCTTCTGCGGGAGCGATCAGCGCCGATGGCTCGATCGTGGTGGGTTGGTCGAACTCCAGCGTGAACGTCGCCACGGGCTTTCGCTGGGATGCCGTCACCGGCATGCAGCCCCTAGAACCCCTCAGCTACACCCAGCCGGTGGCGCTTTCGAGCGCCAACGCGATTGGGCACGGGGGACAACTCATCGGGGGCTACAGCTACGATGCAGACATCGACCAACCCACGATTTGGACCAGTCCCAGCACGCCACAGCTCGTGGGCATCTTCGGTCCGCAAAGCTGGGGCTACGTTATGGACATCGCCGACCAGGCGCCGGTGGTGGTGGGTGGCTCGTACGGAATCGGAACCCAAGAGGGCTTCATTTGGCGACCGGCGACTGGAACGGTGGGCATTGGGCTGCCGCCGGGCGCCTTGGCGAGCAACGCTACGGCCGTGAACGCGCAAGGGGAAATCCTCTTCGGAACCACCACCACGACATCCGGGCAGCAGGCCTTCCGTTGGAGCACGTTCCACGGGTTCGAATTGCTGGGATCGCCTTCGGGTGCCAGCACCGTGCGCGTGCGCGCTTGCAACGGCGCCGGGACGGTGGCCGTGGGTACCTACCAGATTGGAACGCTTGTAACGGCCTTCTATTGGTCGGAAGCGACCGGCCTCTTGCCGCTCAAGTCCTTGCTCGCTGCCCGCGGCGCAACTGGCTTCTCGTCGAGCACGCGCCTCGATCCCCACGGCCTCTCTGCCGATGGCAACACGATCGTGGGCGTGGTCGGCAGCTTTCCCACCTCGCGCTGGTTCTTGGCGAAGCTCTCCCCCACCGATCCTCAGGAATTGGGCAGCGACTACTGCCTGCCCGCGGCCCCCAACTCCACCGGCTTCCAACCCACGCTCACGGCCTTCGGCAGCGATCAAATGGCCGACAACGACTTGGTTTTGAGCGCCGCGGACCTCCCCCCGAGTGTGTTCGGCATCGTGCTCGCTAGCCGCGACCAAGACTTCGTCCCCGCATTCCTGAACAGCTCGGGCAACCTATGCCTGGGTGGTTCGATCGGTCGCTTCCAGCAAGCCGAAGATGTTCGCTTCTCGGGGCCCTATCGCCACCTAGCCTTGCGCGTGGACACCACTCAAATCGCCCAGCCGGGCGGGACCGTCGCCATCCAACCCGGCGAAACCTGGAACTTCCAATTCTGGTATCGCGACCAAAGCGCGGGAGCCCCTACCTCCAATTTCACTTCCGGTCGCAGCATCGCCTTCCAGTAGGCGCCTTCCCCAGACCCTCTCCAAGTTCTTCGAGGCTGGTTCCAGCAAGCATAGGCATACTGCCGCGATGAAGAATCGGCCCTTCCCCGAGCGGCTTGGATATGCCTTGGCTGGGATCGCCACAGTTTGGCGATCCGAGCGTAGTTTTCGGACGCAGGTGGTGTTCGCCCTACTAGCCAACGGCACGACTTGGGCGCTCCGACCGGGTTGGGTCTGGGTCGCATTGGTGCTCTTAGCAACGGCCCTGGTGCTCGCGCTCGAAGTTTTGAACTCCGCGCTTGAGTACCTGATGGACCAAGTCCACCCTAGTCTCGCTCCAGGCATCCAGCACGCCAAGGACGCGGCTGCGGGCGCGGTCCTGATCGCAAGTTGCGGCGCGGTGGTGGTGGGTGTCTCCATGCTGATCTCGCTGTGATAGGTCGTAGGAAGGGCCCTGGGAGGGGTACCGGGAACTGCGCCTGCTTGTCTCTCTCCGAACCGTCTGATGAACCTTGACCCCTGGCTGCTCGTCCCGCTGATCTTCTTTGCGCGGATTGGCGATGTTTCCCTCGGCACCGTGCGCACCATCCTGGTGTTCCGCGGCATGTGGCTGATCGCTGGTTGCATCGGCTTCTTCGAGGTGCTGATTTGGCTCTTGGCGGCGGGCAACGTGCTGCACCACCTGGACCGTTGGTACTTGATCGTGGCCTATGCGAGCGGTTTTGCGGTGGGCAACATCGTCGGGATTTGGCTCGAATCTCGTATCGCGTTGGGCACGACTTTGCTGCGGGCGATCTCCCGCAACTTGGACATCGACTTGGCCAAATGCTTGCGGAACGAAGGCTACGCGGTGACCGAACTCTCCGGCAACGAGGCCGAGGAAGTTCCGATCGAGGTCCTCTTGATTGTCGAGACGCGGCGCAAGCTCCCCAACCTGATCCAACGGGTGCACGAGCTGGATCCCGATGCCATCTGCACCACCTCGGACATCAAGCAGCAGGTCACGCTGCCCAATGCCCGGGGCTACGGTTGGCGTTCGAAGCTCAAGCGCAAGTAGCGCGGACACTTTCCCTGAAGGCAGCTCAGGAATCTTCTTCTAGCCGAAACTCCGATGGCTCCACTTCGGGCTTGGGCAGCCTCCGCCAAAGCGCCCACAACAGCCCCAGGGCCGCCGTAGAAACCCCGGCCATCACCAGAAAACCTCCGCCGTAGCCCAGCGCCGGAACCAGTAGTCCGATGGCATACACCGACCATGATTCGCAGCCATTGGTCGCCCCCATATAGGCGCTGAATTGGGTGGCACCGATCCTGGGGTCGGTCAGGTCCATGAACAGGGCGTAGGACGCCGAGGTGAAGAAGCCGATCCCGAAGGCCACCATCACCAAGCAACCGAGCAGGTGCAAGCCGCGCTGGTGATCGAAGACCTGGTCGAGCAGCGCCAGGGTGACCACGCCCCCCACCAAGAACAACATGGCGGTTGCCACGGCTTGGACTCGGTGGAGTCGATCGGCCAACACGCCGCCCACCAGGGTTCCTGCGATCATGCTCCCGATCATCGGGAAGGCCGAGAACCAACCGATTTCGGACTTCAGGTAGCCCCGATCGATCAACATCGGGCCGTAGACGACTTCCAAGGCCTTGTACACCGCCCCGCCGAGCAAGCCGAACGCCATCCCTAGCCAAGTATGGTGCGACACAAGCGCTACGCGCACCTTGGCATAGACCTCGCGCAGCCGGCCTTCGGGGTGAAAGTCCGAGCGCTGGCGCGTGAACAGGACCACGAACGAGCAAGCCAAAAGCAGTCCAATCAGGAGCCCTGCGACCCCTTGGTTTCCCATCGAATGGGCCAAAACCAACGCACCACCACCCATCAGGGCACGCCCCAAGAGCATGCCCGTTTGCATCCAGCCGTTGTACTCGCCCCGCTCCTCAGGCCTGGTTTCGGCGATGCACAGAGCGTCGATGGCCACATCCTGACTGGCCGCAAAGAAGGCATGGGCCAATAGAAAGCCCGCGATCACGCGAAAGTTCTCGACCGGGTCAATCCACAGCAAGGGAAGCAAGCACAAGGCCATCAGCCACTGGCAAGCCACAATCCAGTGCTTCAACCGCCAGCGGGGCGCCTGCAGGACGTCGATCAGCGGTGCCCACAGGAACTTGAACGTCCAGGGCAGCACCAGCACCGCGGTGAGCCAGGTGATCTCCTCCAAAGGCACACCCGCCGAGCGCAGCTGCGTGGGCAGGGCCAGCCACAAAAACCCGATCGGGGCTCCCTCACTGAAGTACAAAACGCCAAACAAGAGGCGCCGCCGCATCGGCGATGCCAGGAAGTCGAGTCCGTGGGCCACGCCCGAGGGTAACCCATAGGTGTGCGAGAGGGGCAGATCAAAGCTCGGGGCCGGGACGCATTGCGCGCCCCGGCCCCGAGATTCTAGCGGGTCCTCCGCCGAGCATGGACTGCTCCGCGAAGGACCGCTCTGGCTAGTGCATTACTCGAACAGCACCGAAATCGCATCGGTGAAGTTGCTGTCGCCACCGTTCTCGCGGTGCCAAGCCTGGAAGTTCCAAGTCGCCCCAGCAACAGCTGCGACGTTGCCCGTGGGACCCCTTAGCGCAGTCGGATCCACCGTCAAGGAGACGTTGCCGGTCGTACCGGTGTATTGGATCTCCACGCCCAAGTTGTAGCGACCAATCGGGCCGCCGGTGACGCACAAGAGTCCCGAGCTTCCGGGGGGCTGGAGTGTTCCAAACCCACCTTGACCGGCCAGGAAGTAGGCAAACTGGTTCAAGGGAAGTCCGCCCGCGCGCAGCAACTTGGCACCCGTGGTCGTAGGCGCCCCATGCATGGTGATGAAGCCATAGTCGCCGGTGCTGTTCGGGTTTCCGATGCAATACTGGACCCCAGTGGTTTGCGGATCGGGCGATGTCGTCTTGACCGCCGCCATATCCCAATTGGTCCCGTTGAAAACCTCAGCGGCCGCAGCCACGTAACGGCTCGAAGTGAAACCACCCGAATAGCGCGAGCTGGTCCCCGGTTGGTTGCCACTGAAGGTTCCGCCGGTAACCGCCAACGGCAAGCGCCGTTCATGGACCCCAAACGCGTTTTGGTTCGTCATGTCCAGCACACTCAGATTGGTTCGATAGGTCCCACCGGAGAACTCCTGGTAGGACACCACAAATCGATCGCTGAGCGATGCTACCGAGGCAAAGGCTTGGGCCAGGGTCGCAGGTTCGTGCTCCCGGGATGTCAGCAAGAACTCTTCGTAGAACGTATCGTCTTCGAGCGCATAGATCCAGACCTGCGACCCGTTGGGCCCGACGTAGTACACCGGCATGCAGTAGACCGGGCTTCCGCCAAAAGGACCGGGAATGTTGACCAGTCCATCTGAAACATCCAATTGATAGATGCTGTAGAGGGAGGAAATCGTAGCTAGGGAAGTCGGGGCGGCCAACGTCACGTTGGTGTCCGAGTATCGGGCGCCTTGGATCGATTGCGTCCCGCTTGCGATATCGGTTTGGAGATAGACAAGGCGCCATTCCGCGTTGCCAACTTCACCAGTAGACTTGGAGATATGGGGCAGACTGTCGGTGTGCGTCGCACCCGTCGTTACCGCAGCGGTTCCTGAAACAGACGGAGCCGTCGAGGTGCTGTGCGGATTGGTCGGGGTGACCGTTGCAGAACGTATCGAGGAATACCCCAAGGTCGCAAAGTTGCGATCCCAAACGACCTTGAACAGGGATGTGCTGTTGAAGTTGCCTCCGCAGTCCACGCTCACATTGGTCCACGTAGTCCCGGTGGTAGCTGTGTTTCCAATGAGGAAGGTAGGGCTCAGATCCAACGTGGTGGCCAGAACAGTACGACCCCAAACCTCGCGGAACCCGCCCAGATCTTCGACCAAGGCCGTCACCAGGAACGTGCTGGTGACGTTGTCGTTGGCGATCGCCTGGTTGTACCAGTCGTTCGTCGTGTAATCCACCCAAACGGCATTGACGAAGACGTCGTTGAGTCCATCCCAGGTTTCGATTCGGATATCGTGATCGGTGGCCGAAAAGACCGACGTATGCGTGTAGGCAAACACGTTGGCGCTGAAATCAAATGCCACGTCGGGGTGCAGCAAGTCTTTGTCGTTGGCCGAATCGACCCCGTAGGTCGCAAAGATCGGATCGACGACGACCGGTGCCGTGGCGCGGGCCATGAAATCGCTGGGTACACGCAACTCGATCTGGTCTCCGACCATCGCGATGGGGATGTTCAACTGCAGGCCCTTGGCATCATAGACCAAAGCGTGCGTGTAGTGGACGCCGCCCAAAGCGTTGCCAAATGCCAGTCCATCGGCTTGGGTCTCGGGTTGCAATTCGGTTTGCACCCCTAGGCTCAGGACGACTTCACGGTCGATGCCGCCCAATTGGAACATGAAACTCTGCTCGACTTGGTCCAGCATCATGTCGTAGTGGACTTGCACGGATCCCTGGTCGAGGACGATGAGATCACCCTGACGGCTCACGTTGGCTTTGGGATCCAAACCCATGCTCTCGCCGCCGACGCTCCAGCTTTCGAGGTGCATGCGGACCGGGTAGTTCTGCGGAGCCGAACTCCCCAGGAAAGGCACAAAGGTGAACCCTTCGGGACTCGCTTGGGACTTGTAGTTCTTGCCCATGCTCCAAATCGAATCACCTTGCTGGTCATAGACCACGTTGGGATCCTGGTAGATCCCGATGGGGGGAGCCGAGCCGGTTTCAGGTTCCGGCTCGCCGACCGACCAGTCCACCGGTTGGGCCTGCGGCCGTGGACCGCGCTGGCCAACGGTTTCCGGAAGGGCGCCATCGGGTGCGGGGCCAAGATCGCGGGCAACCACGCTGGTAGCGGGAGCACCCGACAAGGGGGAAGGCGTGGATGCCTGCTGCGAGGCGGTACCTGCCGGGATGGGAATGCCGAAGGCGTTCTGACTGGCTTCCTGCGCGGATCCCGAAAGGATCAGAATCGGGGCCAAGAACGCCATGCTGGTGATGGTCGTGCGTTTCATGGGAGTAGGTCTAGGTTGGAAAAATCGGCCGAGGCAATACGCCTCCACCAACCCTTAAACGCAAATGCGCCCCCTAGTCCCTCAACCAATCGTGCGGATTTGCAAGAACCTTCGAAAGGGCGGCTTTTTGCCCCTGCAGATCCCCCTAACTACGCTTGGCGGCCTTCCAAGCACGCTCCAGCTCCTCCAACGGCGCTCCCTGCAACCGCTCGCCCAGGGCTGCTTCCACATGCCGGAAGCGCAATTCAAAGCGCTGGGCGGCCAAACGGCAGGCCCGTTCGGGGTCGAGGCCCAGATAGTTGCCAAAGATCGCCGCAGCCGCGATCAAGTCGCCCAATTCGGATTCGATGCGCTCGACCGATTCGGGTGCGAGTTCGGGTTTGCGCTCGGCGGCCAGCGCCGCTTGCGGCACCGTTTCGCGTAACTCGGCCAGCTCCTCTTCGATTTTGTCCCAAGCGCCTTGCACGCTCGACCAGCGGAATCCCGCCGATGTGGTCTTCGACACGATGCGCGCCATGCGCGTCAGTGCGGGGAGGCCCTTGGGCAGCCCACTCAGCACGCTTTGGTCTTGCTGGCCTTGCGCTTCGCGTTCGGCGCGCTTGATGTCCTCCCACTGCTCGAGCACCGCCTCGGATTCGGTTTGCTGCACGTCGCCAAACACGTGCGGGTGCCGGCGCACCAGCTTGATGGCCGACTGCAACGAAGCCTGACCTAGGTCGTAGCGCCCCTCGTCCTGGGCAATGCGGCACATGAGCAGGGTACACATCAACACGTCGCCCGCCTCGGTCGCCGCCTCAAGGGCATCGCCCGTATCGATCGCGTCGATCCACTCGCACGCTTCCTCGACCAGCGACGGCCCCATCGAGACCTCGGATTGCTTGAGATCCCAAGGGCAGCCGCCCTCGGGCGCGCGGAGCCGGTCGATCACCGCGAGCAGCATGCGAAACGAGGTCACGCGCTCGTCGTCCTTGGAAACCGGTTCGAGCGGCCAATCGGCAAAGGGTTGGGTCATGGTTCGGTCCTAGTAGGCGATCGGATCCTGGGTGCCGGCTTCGCGGAAGCCCTTGAGCCGCAAGATGCAGGCATCACAGCGGCCGCAAGCGCGCACGCCGCCAGCTTCGACGATGGGATCATAACAGGTGTGCGTCAGCCCCAAATCGACGCCCAATTCCAGCGCACGTCGCACGATGTCGGCCTTGGACAGCTCGAGCAGCGGAGCGACCACCTGGAACGACTCGCCCCGTTCGGCGCCCGCGGCCGTGGCCGTCTTGGCCAAGGCCTCGAAGGCGCGCAGGAATTCGGGACGACAATCGGGATACCCCGAGTAGTCGACCGCGTTGGCGCCCAGGAAGAGATGCCGGGCGCCCACCACCTCCGCCCAGCCCAAGGCGATCGAAAGGAAGATCGTGTTGCGCGCGGGCACATACGTGATCGGCACCCCCTGGCCAATCTCATCGCCCGAGCGCTGCTTGGGAACCTCCAGGTCAGCGGTCAACGCCGAGCCCCCGAGCGCCGAAAGGTCGACCCGCACCACCCGGTGCAGGTCCGCCCCCCCTGCTTCCGCGACCCTTCGCGCGGCATCGAGCTCCACCCGATGCCGCTGCCCATAGTCCAAGGTCAAGGCAAAGGTCTGGAACCCCTGCGCCTTGGCCTCGGCCAAAGTGACCGCGCTATCCATGCCCCCCGATAGGAGGCAAACCGCTTTGGGAGCCGTATGCATCGTGCCCGGAGGGTACGCCCCCCCCCTCCCGGCTGCCAGGGCAGGGGACTCCCGAAATTTTGGAAGAATCATGGTTGACTGTACCGGTACAGCTAATACAGTTGATTTCCACCGGCCAAGACCATGTTCCGCATCCAGCTGCAATCCCCCGAACCGATCTTCCAACAACTGGTGACCCAGGTGAAGGAGGCCGTTAGCCAAGGCCAGCTGGTCGAGGGTGACAAACTGCCTTCGGTGCGTGAATTGGCCCGTCAGCTCGCCGTGAACCCCAACACGGTGGTCAAGGCCTTCGACCTGCTCGAGCACGAGGGGGTCATCTTTCGGCGCCAGGGCGCGGGTTGTTTCGTGACCGGCAAGACCACCAATCTGGCCCTTGGGGAGCGGCGCAAGCGTCTAGCCCAGGCCATGGACGAGGCCGTGGCGCAGGCCACCTTCCTGGGATTCGACGCCGAAGCCATGCGCACGGCCCTCGAAGAACAGATCCGCAGAAACGAAGCCAAGAGAGCAGGCAACTAAGGCAAGCAAGCCATGCAACATTCGATCGAATTCCACGAGGTCTACCGCCATTTCGACCAACATGCGGTGTTGCGCGGTCTGAACTTGGCGATACCCCCCGGCCAAATCTATGCCCTGTTGGGCCGCAATGGGACGGGCAAAACCACGGCCATTCGCATCTTGATGGGCCGCCTTGCGCCGCACCATGGAACGACCCGGGTGCTCGGCCACGACAGCACCACCTTCGGCCCCAGCGAGCGCGCTGCCATTGGCTACGTGACCGAAGGACATGCCCTCTACAAGGAACTCAGCGTAGCTCAAACCTTGAGCTTTGAAGCGGGCACACGCCCGGGATTTCACCGCAAGTTTGCCGAGGACGCGCTGGGTCGCATGGGCATCGGTCGGCGCAAGGCCGTTTGGCAGCTTTCCCGCGGCCAGCACGCGCAACTGTCGCTCATCGTGACTCTGGCCAGCGTTCCCCAGGTCCTGGTGCTCGACGATCCGGCCATGGGGCTCGATGTGGTGGTGCGGCGCGAGTTCTTGGACGCGATGATCGATTTCCTGGCGGACAAGGGCACCACCGTGCTGTTCAGTTCGCACATTTTGACCGACGTCGAGCGCATCGCGGACCGCATCGGCATCTTGCACTCAGGCCGCCTGCGCTTGGACGCGCCGCTGGAAGAGCTCAAGAGCCGCGTACAGACTCGGATGTGGACGCGCTCTGGCGCGGCAGCCGCGCCGATGGAGCCTGAGATCTTGCGCGCTCGTCAGGTATCCGGCGGGTACGAACTCACCCTGCTCGATGTCACCTCCGCCACCGTGGACCGTCTGACTCAAACGGGAGCGCGCCTGTCCGATGCCTGGACGCCTTCCTTGGAAGATTTGTTCCTGGCCTTGACCGCAGACGACTCCCCCGTCGGCTGGTCCTTGCCCTTATCCCCCCCCCTTCTGCACCAAGGACGTTGATGCGCGCACTCCTCATCAAAGAATCGGGTCTCCTGCTTTTGTTTCTGGCCGTGGGTCTCACGGTTTGCACCTCGCTGGTCTTTGGTCAGGGCTACCGCGACACCTTCGTGACCCCCGAAAACCGCTACTTCAGCGAGTTGTCGTTGGTTTGGGGTCTTTTGGGTTTGCTCTACGGTTGGATCGTCGGCGCTATCGAGGGGATGCGCGGGGCCGAGGACTACCTCTACCACCGGCCCCTCTCGGCGGCTCGCATCCATTGGTACCGCCTAGCTTGGCACGTATTGGCGGTGCTGGCCGTGATGTTCCTGCCGTTTGTCGCCCTGTACGTCGTAGGCAGCAGCCCTTTTGAAGCGAGCTTCTGGGAAATGGGTGGGCCCAAGTTGGCCGGTTCGTCATGGATGCTGGCATCCTTTGGGGTCGGGTTCTTGGGCGCGAACTTGCCCTTGCATTTCGCCTGGCGGCTTGCTTTGACCGCCTTCCCTTTCACGCTTTGGGTCCTGGGGCCCGACATGGACCGAGGCATCAAACAGGAAATCGCCTCCAGTGCGACCCTGTTCTTCAGCAAGAATTGGTTTGTTGCCGGCATCACCCTACTGGCTGGATGGCATGCCTTTGTGGCGGGTTCGGATCGCGATCGACCGATCGGCCCCATGCTGGTTTTGCCCATCGCTCTGCTGCTGGTCGCCACGGGATGGTCGAGCCACCTGCTTCTCAACTTGGCTGCGGAAGAATTGGCCAAGAGCTCAAGGGCGGTGTACCTCGGGCAATCGCAAGACGGCAGCATCCACCCGGTGCGCAGGGTGTACGATACGGATCGCAACGAGTCTCGCATGTACCAGCTGGATCCAAAGAGCCATGCTAGGCTGATCGAGGATCCCAGTCTGCGGAGGCTTGGGCAATGGGACGGCACAGGATCGCGTATTCGAACGGCTAGCGCCCGTCGCGTCAGCTCGAGTTTCCTCGAAGCCAGCCCCCTGTGGCACCTCGAAGCCTTCGCTCATGCTCCGACGGGTTTCATGCGCCACTACTTGGTGTCTAAGGACCAGCGTGGCAGCGTAGTCGTGCTGGGACGTCCTGAAGGTGCTTTCTCCGCCCAAGCGGAACTCTTGGCCAAGGCTCGAGAACCTTGGGACGCCACTACCGTGGTCGGCGATCCTTCCGACGGGACGATTTGGTTGTGCGACTGGAACGACCCCAAACCCGCCTACCAACAAGTGGACTCTGTGGATCGATTCGTGCGTTGGATCGGAATGTACGGTTCATTCGAAGATCGCGTGATCCAATCCTTGCGGGAAGAATTAGGCCAATCCAGCGCCGAAGTACCCACCACTTGGGCCTTTTTCCAAACGGATCAAGGCTTCGGCTGGCTAGATGTTCGCCAGCGCCGCACGGGAACAATCCCTCCCGAGACGGTCGCGTGGATCCAAGACGAGTTTGCCCTAACGCCACCTTCCGGACCGTTCGTGAGTCGGACAAACCGCAGTTTGCTCTTCCCTGCCTACGAAGTACGCGACCCTCAGGGCAATGTGCTCTATCGCTACGCCTGGGAACCCCGAACGCGAACGGAACAGGTCGCGTACGCCGGACAACTCGCGTTGAGTTGGTGGCGGTCCCCCTTGGTCGCTCCGATCGCCTTTGCCAACCCCAATTCCATGGTTGCCGTCCCCGACGGCGAACCGAACCCCGTCCTACCCGACGCCTGGCTGTCGCCGCGTTCGTTGCCCCATGGCGTGGTGTCTTGGACCGCTTGGAGTCTCTGGAGTCTGCCCGCTTGGGGATTCCTCGTAGGCTTGGCGCTTGTCACCCGCCGGTACTTGACCGGGCTGGGTGCCCAGGGCCCGCGTCTATGGTTGTGGCCCGTAGCCATCCTGGCGTTCGGCATCCCCGCGGCCCTCGCTATGCGGCTCTTCGAAACCCGCCGTGCCTACCGCTCCCCGGCCCTTTTGCGCCCCGAAGAAGTCCCCCCCATGTGGATTCGGTCGGTGGGTTGACCCCCGGTCGTGCGCAACCTCATCCAAAATTCACAGGCCATCGATACCAAGCGCGAAGCCATGGCCTAACCTACCCGCCATGAGCTCCCCCACCGAATCCCCCACCGAATTCGACGTGCGCCAAGCGTTGCGCCAGGTCATCGATCCCGATCTGCACAAGGACATCGTCACCCTGGGTTTTGTCACGCGGGTGGCGATCGACGGCGGCAAGGTGGCCGTCACCATCAACCTGACCACCCCGGCTTGCCCGGTCAAGGAGCAGCTCAAGGAACAGGCGCGCGGCTTCATTGCGGCCCTGCCCGGCGTGCAAACGGTGGACGTGGAGATGACCGCCGTCGCACCGCCCAAGCAGGAGAAAGCCAGCCTGCCCGGCATCCGCCACGTGATCGCGATCTCGTCGGGCAAGGGGGGCGTGGGCAAGTCGACGGTGTCGGTCAACCTCGCCTGCGCCTTGGCGCAAACCGGCGCCAAGGTTGGTTTGCTCGACTGCGACGTGTACGGCCCCGACATCCCGATGATGATGGGCATCCAAGGTGCGCCCGAACAAATCGCGCGCGAAGGTGGAGTCAAACTGCTGCCCAAGGAGCGTTACGGCATCAAGACCATGTCGATCGGCTACCTGATCCCGCCCGACCAAGCGGCGATTTGGCGCGGACCGATGGTGCACAAGCTCATGCAGCAGTTCCTGTCGGACGTCGAATGGGGCGAGCTCGACTACCTCTTGGTCGACATGCCCCCGGGCACCGGCGACGCGCAGTTGAGCCTCGCGAACCTAGTCCCGGTGACCGGCGCGGTGCTGGTGACCACTCCGCAAAGCGTCTCGTCGTTCGATGTGGGCAAGGCCATCAACATGTTCCGCGAAGTCAAAATCGACGTGATTGGCATCGTCGAGAACATGTCCGGCATGGTCATCGCTGGCAGGGTCGAAGGCGCTCCTGCGGGGGCTACAGTTCAACTTGACCTGGGCCGCAAGCACGAAGTTTTGCAGCTTGACGGGCAGGGCCGCTTCGAGACGACGGTCGAGATCTTCGGCCAGGGTGGTGCGGCCAACCTATGCCAGCGCTTCGAACTCAAGAACCTGGGCTCGATCCCGCTGCACCCCGACGTGCTCATGGGCGGCGATGATGGGGCCCCGATCGTGATCGCCTCCCCCCAATCGATTCCGGCCAAGTGCCTGCAGGAAATCGCTGGCCGCGTGGCCCAACGGGTGGCGATCAAGTCCTTCGGCGAACTGCCCGTGCTGCAGTAATCACTCGCTGTAGTACGCGCGCCCGCCGAACAGGTAAACCCCTTTGGGGTCCTTGGTGCGCTTGGCGAGCACTTCGCACTCTTCGATTTCAAGGTGGTCGAACCCACGCGTGGCTTCGATCTCTTCGATGTATTGCAGCGCGTCCTCCGAGTTTTCGGCGACCACGTCGTAGGGCACATAGAACCCATCGGCCGCCACCTCGCCTTGGGCATCGTTGCCATGCACCAAGAGGCGCAAGTAGCGGTTGTCCTTGGAGCGCTCCCCACGCGTATCGCGCAGCAGGGTCAACACGTGCTCGTTGTCGGATTCCTCGCGCAAGAGGTCCAGGGCCTCCTGGCGCACGACTTCGGGTTCGAGTCCGGCCTCGAAGCGCATGCGCAATTCGAGCACCGCCACGTAGAACCAGGCATCCTCGTCCGACGCGCACAAGGGGGTCTGTTGGAGCAATGCCTGGGCAACTTCGAGCGCCTGCTCCTTGTGACCCAAGCGACCCAAGGTGTTGATGCGCGCCGCGGCCACTTCGAACTGCAAGTCGGGATCCTGGATGCCGTCGAACAACTTCAGCGCTTCCTCGGGCTTGCCTTGGCGGCCCAAGAGGATCGCCTGATTGAGCCGGATCGAATCCACCCACGGTTCGCTGCACCGCAGCGCATCGCGGAAGGCGTTCTCGGCTTCTTCGTAGCGTCCCAGGTCGGAAAAGGTGTTGCCCAGAAGCTGCCAATTCACCCACACATCCGACGCCAACTTGAGTCCACGCTGCAAGACCGCAATCGCCGCTTCGGTGTCGTCGAGCCCGAGCTTGGCTAGGGCCGCGATCTCGAAAGCCGTCGTATGCCGCAGGTCCTCGATCGCATGCGCGGTCTTGAGTGCCTCCTCAAATTCGCCGTCCTTGACCTGCTGGTAGCCGGTCGAAATCAGCGTTTCGAGCGCTTGGGCTTCGGCTTCGTCGGGCGCGTCCATGGGCGCTATCCTAGCCCTGTGCCGGGCCTCTAGCCATGCTAGGCGGGGCTTAGCGGGGATCCGCGGGGTGAAACGAGGCCCAAGCGGCCACCAAAGCCTGGGCGCAAGCGGCGGGATCCTGCAACATGGGCGCGTAGCCGATGCCCCGGGTCCAGGAAACCACCTGCACCTGGAAGTCGGGCAAGAGCTTGCGCACGCGATCGACCCGCGTCGCCTTGTACGCGCCGTTGATGGCCCGCACCGGCACGTGCACCCGCGCCAGGGCCGGACGCAGGTCCCAGCCCTCCAGCCCGCGCAGCGCGGCGATCATGGCCAGCGGATGCTGCAGCAGCATCTGCTTGGCAACCCAGTCCACCACCGGGCGCGGTACGTTCGACGGGCACAGGCTCCGTGCAAATGGCTCGATGGTGCCCGCGTAATCGGCTTCGAGCGCCACGGCCATGGCCTCGATCGCGCCGGAATCCAAGGGCTCGGTTGGATCGTACAACGCATGCAAGACGATCACCCCGTCCAGGTCGGGCGTACCCAAAAGCGCCGCCACCTCCAGCGCAATCGTGGCCCCGTACCCATGACCCACCAGGGTTGGGTGGGGCAACTGGGCAGCCACCAACCAATCCGAGACGGCGCGGGCCATCTCGCCGGGGTCCGCCTCCGGGATCTCCAACGAATCCCCATGCCCCGGGAGATCGAGCGCGACTAGGTTCCAGCGGTCCGAACCCAAGGCTTCCGCCAAGGGAGCCCAGAACCTGCGCGTCTCGCACCAGCCGGGCAAGAACACCAAAGTCGGCGCCTCGATCTCGGGGTTCCAACGCTCGGCGACCAACCCGCCGCTACCCACGCGAAGAACTTGGGTTGCGTCGCGTTGGGGCTCGGGGGGAGCCGTGTCGCTGACGCAAGCCGGCGCAACCCACGCCAGTCCAATCCATGCCACTTGAACGACCCATTGCGACCATCGATGGCGTTGCATGCGGGCGATTTTAGGCAATCGCCCGCCCCGGATGCGCTGCGTTCCTTATCATTCCGGGCCCATTCTTGCGGACGCCCGTCGGGCGCCCGTTCCATTGCACCCTCCCGCACGAAATCGCCATGCAATTGCAAGCCTTCTCCTGCCTCTTGTCCCTGCTTCTGGCTCCCGCCCCGCACATCGCGAAGGGGATCGCCTCGCCCGCCGACACCCACCCGTTGGTCTGGGCGCTCCCGGACGATGTGCTGATGGCCGTTTCGATCACCGACCCTTCCGACCTGGTCCAGCGCCGAGCCGAGAGCTCCTGGATCCAATTCCTGAGCGACCCGCGCTGGATTCCGGCCATCGAATCGATGGTTCAGGAAGCCATGGAGGAGGAAGTCGATGTGCAGGCCCAAGCGGCGCGGGCCACGGCGATCTTGGCCGGACTCAACGGTTTGGTGGCCTGGATCCCGATCGACATGATGGAAACCGACGAGTTTGCGGGGGGCCTCGTCGCGCGGGGCTCGGACGAAGCCCTGGATTTGCTGCAGGCCGTCTTCCTTACCGCTACCGAGCTGGAAGCCGAAGAAGACGCACGCTTCGGCCAAGAGGATGGGGTTTGCATGCGCCGGCAAGGCTCGCTGTTGGGCTTGTATTGGAGCGAGTCCGATCCCGATGCGGGCCACGCCGCATTGCGCCAAGCGTTCGAGGACCTTTTGCAAAGCGAAACCGGGCGCGGGCCCTTCGAGCTTCCGTCGCTGCTGCCCGAACGCATCATCGGCGATGCCGAAGTGGTGGTTCCGATCCAACGGATCCTCGAAGTCTCGGGCGCGGACCTGTCCGACGAAGGCATGCCAGGTCACGTGGTGGAAGAGTTCCTGGCCGTCGGTTGGGCCTATGGCACGATGCAATTCGGCAAGGGTGAGGCCGTGGATCAAACGTTGGTGCTCAGCATCCGCGAAGGTGGACTCATCGAACGCTTCTTGGGCTGCCTAGAAGCCCCCGATGCGGCCACACTCGCGCGCCTTCCGCTCGCCACCACCGAAATGAGCGCGGGCAAGCTCGACCTGAACGGCGTGATGGACTTGATCCTCGAGATTGCGACGGAAATCGAGCCCGAGGCCAGTACCCAGTGGGACACGATGGTCGATACCTTGGCCGAGCAAATGGGCTTCCACCTGGTGGACGACCTGATCGACAACTTCACCGGCCAAGTCTTGACCTTCTCGACAGGCCTCGAATTCCTGGGCAGCGGAGAAGACGACGAGGTGGCGATGCAAGCCACAACGATCGTGATGGACTTAAATCGTCCCAAGGACTTTGAAGAGACCATGGGCCGCTTGATCCAATGGTTGGGTCCGGCATTCCTAGGAGAGGACGCCTTTGTCCACCAACTGGCCGATTGGGGCCCCACTTGGAGTTTAGACCCCGAATTCGGGTTGGACATGCAGGTCGGTGTCGACTCCAAGTCGATGGTCTTCAGTTCGCAACCGGCAGGCCTCGACGCCTACTTGGCGCTCAAGGAGTCGGGGGAGCGCAAGGATTCGATTTTGGCCGACAAGGGGTTCCTAGACCTGACGCTGGCCTTCCAAGGCCAGCTGATGCAAGCCTCCAACACCCAAGCCAGCTTCGAAACCCTGGGCGACTTGGTGAGCGGGTCCTACGAACTGGGCATGCCGCTCGAGGACAACCCCATGATTCCGCTCCTCGAAGTCGCGGGGGAGTTGGGGTCCGAGTACTTCCACGGCTGGGCGGGCTCATCGCTCGAAGTCGACAAGGGCCGCATGCGCATCCTCTACAAGGCACGCTGAATATGGCCGAATGGTCTTGCTCCGATTTGACCCTGAGTTTCGGCGGGCATCCCCTACTCGACGGTTTGGGGTTTTCGATCCAGCGCGGCGAGCGCATTGGCCTCTTGGGTCGCAATGGATCGGGCAAGTCCACCTTGCTCAAAATCTTGAACGGCGATCTGGAGCCCGACGGCGGGCAGATCGCCACTAGGCCCGGATTGACCATCGCCGGCCTGGCCCAAGACGTGCCCGCCGAACTCTCGGGCACGGCGGGTGCTTTCCTCGAGCAGGCCCTGCACGCGATGGGAGTCGACGAGCCGTGGGAAGTCGAAAAGCGCTGCGAGCAGAGCCTTGCCGCCGTCGGTTTCGAACCCAGCGCCCCCATCGATCACCTGTCCGCTGGCAACGCGCGGCGCGTTCTGCTGGCCCGCGCCCTGGTGCTCGACCCCGACGTGTTGCTGCTCGACGAGCCCACCAACCACCTGGACCTGGAGACGATCCTGCGCTTGGAGGCGCTGTTGGTGCGCCGGCGGGGCTCGCTGGTGCTGGTGACCCACGACCGCATGTTCCTGCGCAAGGTGGCCACCAACATCTTCGATCTCGATCGCGGCAAGATCGTGCGCTACGACTGCGACTACGACACATTCCTCGAACGCAAGGAGGCCAAACTCGAAGAAGAAGAGCGCCAAACCGCGCTGTTCGACAAAAAACTAGCCCAGGAGGAGGCCTGGATCCGTCGCGGTGTGCAAGCCCGCCGCACGCGCAACATGGGTCGCGTTCGCGCCTTGCAGGCCATGCGCCGCGAGCGCCAGGAACGACGCGAACGCACGGGCACCGTCTCGGCCACCCTGCAAGAGGCCGATCGCGGCGGCGAGATCGTGCTGCGCGCCACCGACGTGTCGCACCGCTTCGGCGACGGCCCGCTCTTGCTCGATCACTTCGACTTCACCCTGTGGCGCGGCGACCGCATCGGCATCATCGGACCCAACGGCTGCGGAAAGTCGACCCTGCTGCGCATCCTCTTGGGGGAAATCGCTCCCGACTCGGGCACCATCCGACGCGGCAGCAACGTGGCCTTGGGCCGCTTCGATCAGTTGCACGGCGTGCTCGATCCCAAGAAGACCGTGCAGGAAAACGTCTGTGACGACGGCGACAGCATCACCGTCGCGGGCCGCACGCGCCACATCATGGGCTACTTGCAGGAGTTCCTGTTCTCGCCCGACCAAATCCGCGGCCCGATCACGCGCCTCTCGGGCGGCGAACGCAACCGCTTGCAGCTGGCCAAGATCCTGGCCCGCCCCTGCAACCTGTTGGTCCTCGACGAGCCCACCAACGACCTCGACGTGGAGACCCTCGAGCTGCTCGAAGAGATCCTGCTGGGCTACCAAGGCACGCTCTTGATTGTGAGCCACGACCGCGAGTTCTTGAGCAACGTAGCCACCGGCGCCCTGGTCTTCGACGGCCCCGGCCAGATCCGCGAATTCGCCGAGGGCTTCGACAACTGGGCTCAAACCTTGGCCCCCGCCGTGGCCCCCGTCGCCAAGCCCGCCCCCCCCCAGCCGGCCCCCAAACCCGAAAAGGCCCGGCGCCTGACCTTCAAAGAAACCGAGGAGCTCAAGACCCTCCCCGCCCGCATCGAAGGGCTCGAAGCCGAGCAAGCGACCGTCACCGAGCGTCTCGCGGACCCCGAACTCTACAAAGGCGACGGCAGCCAGATTGCCGCCCTCACCCAAAGGCTCGAAGCCCTCCGCACCGAACTCGAAACGGCCTACGAACGCTGGCAACTGCTCGAAGACGTCCTCGAGAAGTCTGGTCGCAGTCTGTAGTCCCGCACCAAGTCTTGCCCGCGCATTTCCCCCGCGATCCAAGGGCTTGCGGGGGAGTTTTTGCCATGCGTAGGAATTGCTGCAAGTTTGGACAACGCGCAAGATCCGCGGCTCTCGCAGCACATCGGTTGCGGGCCTTGCGCGCTTTGCGGCCCTAGTCACGCAGGAATTGGAAATCTGCTCTCGCTTCGCAGCAACCACGTTTGCAGCAGGCTGCGCGATGCCCAAAACGCATTCATTGCGGCAATGGATAGCGTGCTACGGCAAGATGCGTTCTCGCCGTGAAACGCTTCCGCAATTCTGCTACACTGCTGTGGATGCATTAACTGGCACAGACCGCATCATGGATCGAATCGTAGATCCTGTCGTAGATTATGAACAACCAAGACAAGCAACTCGCCCAGGTCATGGATCTCTTCACGACCCTGCTCGACGAACGTCGGTCCCAGGAGCGCCTGGAGCCCATCGCGCCCGCCGTGCCGCCGGAAGTCCTGCTCGACGAACTTTCCTTGGAGCTCCCAGTGCAAGGTCTCTCGCTCGATGGGGTTGCCGCGCGCCTGCGCGCTGTCATCGAGGCAACGCCGTCCACCGCGCCCGGGCGCTTCTACAACCAGTTGTTCGGAGGCCGTGAAACCTTTGCCGTGCTGGGCGATGTGCTCGCCTCGGCCCTCAACAACTCGATGTACACCTTCAAGGTAGCCGGTCCCCAGGTGCTACTCGAAAACGAGCTGATCGAGCGCATGGGCAAGCTGATGGGCTACCAAGACCACGAAGGCACCTTCACCCCGGGCGGCTCGCTCTCGAATTTGTGTGCGATGGTGGTGGCTCGCGACCACGCCTTCCCCGAATTCCGTGAACAAGGCATGAATGGCAGCAAACTGCGGGTCTACATGTCGACGCATGCCCACTATTCGGTGCCCAAAGCTGCCGCCATCCTCGGCATTGGGCGCGCCAACATCGTGCGCATTCCCGTCGACAAGCGCGGACGCATGCTCGCGCCCGCGCTTGCGCGCGCCATCGATGAGGACGTCGAAGCCGGGTACCTGCCGCTGATGGTCAACGCCACCGCGGGCACGACCGTGCTGGGAGCCTTTGATCCGATCGAGCAGCTGGCCGACATCTGCGAGTCCAGGAACCTTTGGCTGCACCTGGACGGCGCGTTCGGAGCCACGCTGGTCTTCGACGAGCGCTTCCAGGCCGAGTTCGCGGGCTCGGAGCGCGTCGACTCGATCACCTGGGATGCGCACAAATTGATGGGGGTCCCGCTCAGCTGCTCGGTGCTACTCTTGCGCGAGCGTGGGCGCCTGCAGGCCAGCTTCGACGAGGTCGCCGGCTACCTGTTCCAAACCGAGGACGACCACTGGAATCCGGGCACCCGCTCGATCCAGTGTGGCCGGCGCAACGATGCCCTCAAGCTCTGGACCAACTGGCTCCACCATGGCACGGCCGGCTACCGCGCACGGACCGAGCGCATGCGCGACCTGGCACTCTTGGCGGCGGATTGCGTGCGCGAGGCTCCGGAGCTCACGCTGGTGAAGGAGCCCGAATCCCTTACGGTGTGCTTCACTGCGGAGGGTGCCCCAGCGGAATCCCTGTGCGAAGCCTTGCAAGACGCTGGCCTCGCGATGGTGGGACACGCCACGGTGGAGGGAGAATCGGTCGTGCGCTTGGCCCTGGTGGACCCAGGTACCCAAAAGGAACAGGTACGCTGCTTCTTCGAAGACGTGCGCGATGTGATGCGCAGCCGGGCGATCGCCTGACACCGGCAGGCTCGGGGCTTGTGACCGGGGCATGAACGGGGGGTCCACCTACCCCTGTTTTGGCCACCGGAGTGGCACGGGTTCACCCGCCACTCAAACCCCCGATCAGCCGCTCACCTTGTCGGGCAGTGGACACGGATACTCCGGCCCATGGCGGAATTGTGGTCCCACGCCCCTATGCGGAAAGGGGCTGCGCGGCTACTCTCTTCGCCCCTATGGCCGAGCGCATTGTCTACCAGGTAGAAAACCTGCACAAATTCTACGAGCAGCGGGAGGTCCTCAAGGGCATCACGCTGGCCTTCCACGAGAACTCCAAGATCGGACTGATCGGGGCCAATGGTGCGGGCAAGAGCACGTTTTTGCGCATTTTGGCTGGGGAAGACAAGGAGTTTGAGGGCATCGCGCGAACGAACGGGGACATCAGCGTCGGCTACCTTTCCCAAGAGCCGGCTCTCGATCCAGGCAAGGATGTGAATGGCAACATCGCCGAGGCCGTCAATCACTTGCGCGAGATCGAAGCGCGCTACTACGAGGTGATGACGCAGATGGGCGATGCCGAGGGCAAGGCGCTCGACAAACTCTCGCGCGAGTTCGATCACTTGCAACACGAGATGGACGTCAAGGACATTTGGAACTTGGACCAACACCTCGACCAAGCCATGCACGCGCTGCAGGTTCCCGCCGGCGACCGAAGCATCGACAAACTCTCCGGTGGCGAGAAGCGCCGCGTGGGCCTGTGCAAGTTGCTGCTCGAGCACCCGGACATCCTGCTGCTCGATGAGCCCACCAACCACCTGGACGCCGATTCGATCCAGTGGCTGGAGACGCACCTTTTGGAGTACCAAGGCCTCGTCATCCTGATCACCCACGACCGCTACTTCCTCGACAAGGTGGTTGGTTGCATGTTGGAAGTCGCTGGCGGGCTGGCGACCACCCACAAGGGCAACTACAGCGCTTATCTCGAATCGGAGCGCACGCGCCTCGACATCAAGAGCAAACACGACGCGATCCGCGACAAGCACTTGGAGAAGGAGCTCGAGTGGATTCGGCGCACCCCCAAAGCCCAAACCACCCAATCCAATGCGCGTTTGAGTCGCTACCAGGAGCTGGCCGACCAGGTGAGTGCCGAGGAGCAGGTCCGTTCGGTCGAACTGCGCATCCCCCCGGGCCCGCGCTTGGGCGACAAGGTGGTTCATGTGCGCGATTTGAAGAAGGGCTACGGCGACCGCGTGCTTTTCGAGGGCTTGACCTTCGATATCCCGCCCCAAGCCAAACTCGGCGTGATCGGCGGCAACGGCCGCGGCAAGACCACGCTCCTGCGCTTGATCCTAGGCGAGGAAGAGCCGGACGCCGGGCGCGTCGAGATCGGTTCCACCGTGGTGACCTCGGTCATCGAACAGTCGCGCGACTCGCTGGACGACAACAAGTCGGTTTTCGACAACATCACCGAGGGCAACATGATTCTGCCCTTCGGTCGCACCACCATGGATGCCCGCGCCTACGTCTCGCGCTTCAACTTCAAGGGCGAAGAGCAGGTCCGCAAGTTGGGCGAGTGCTCCGGCGGCATGCGCAACCGCGTGCTGCTGGCCAAGATGCTGCGCAAGCCCGCCAACCTCATCATCATGGATGAGCCCACCAACGACCTCGACCTGGAAACCTTGCGCGTCCTGGAAGAAGGCATCACACACTACCCGGGTTGCATGATCATCGTGACCCACGACCGCTACTTCCTCGACAAGGTCGCCACCCACATCTTGGCCTTCGAAGAGGACGGCAAGGTGGTCTTCCATCAAGGCGACTACCAATCCTACAACCGCCACCGAGCCGGGTTGATCAAGGACACCGCGGGAACCCACCGCAAGTTTGCGCGCAACTAACGAACCGCCTACGGAGTCCGGCCTAGTGCGCTCGCCAGCGTGCCAGACACTGATTCAGCTTCTCAACGGTGGCTGAGAGCTCGGCCTCCGTGGCGTTCGGGAAGGGACAGGTGAACGACTGCGAGGCTGTCCCATCGACATGGATCGCGCCATCGCTTGCTCGGAAGCCAAGAACCGCAGCTAGGTCGATAGGACTGGCATCACAACCCTCCATGAACAAACGCTGCCGACCCTGGCATAGCATGAGGTACCCATCGCCGGAGATCTCGGCCATATCGTCTTCGAAGCGTTCGTCCATCATGGGAATGCGTGCCACGGTGTGGTTCGAAGCATGGGCTCGGAGTCGCGTGAACGGGTGTGGAGCATCCGTCGTATCCGGCCACCACCCTAGCGGTGGCTAAGAGCCCCGCTAAGAGCCCCAAGGCGGCAGTCTATCACACGGCTCTGGCATAGGGAGTGCCGGATGTAGCCAAGCGGGAGTGACCAAACGGAACCACCGCGGTGGCCATGGCGCGGGCTTGCCGACCGGCAGCCAGGAGAGTGGTCCCGACTGGGTCACAGGGTTTCCGCGCGGGTCCTTCACCCATGGCGAGTCAGCGCTACCCTGCCAGCACCCATGGGCGCTACCATCGGTCGCCACCCCATGAAGCTGCCTTGGAAGAAACGGCCCCCGGTCCGGATGCGGCCCTGCCCGCTGTGCGGCGAACCCGTTTCGGTTGGAGCCCTCGCCTGCCGCGCCTGCGGATCCGACGCCCAGACCGGATGGTCGGAGGACGCCGACGAAGGGCTGGTCGATCTGGGCACCAGCCAGGATGCCTTCGACTACGACGCGTTCCTCGCCAAAGAGTTTCCCACCGAACAAGGCTTGCGAAGCCGCCTGCGCCATTCCTCGCAGCGTTGGATCGCGATCGGAATGATCGTGGCACTCGTGCTGGTCTGGGTGTTTTTGATTCGCTGACCGCACCGAAAGCCCCACCCGCCATGCCCACCTACCACTTCAGCCAAGACCCGGCGCGCATGCAACTCGACGTGATTCATGGCTACCTGCAGCGGTCCTACTGGTGCCCCAACATCCGGCGCGACGTCGTCGAAACCGCGCTCCACAACAGCATGGTGATCGGCGCCTTCGAAGCCGAATCGGGCCAGCAAGTAGCCTACGCCCGCCTCATCACCGATCGCGCCACCTTCGCCTACCTCTGCGACGTGTTCGTGCTCGAGGAACACCGCGGCCACAAACTTTCGCAGCAGATGCTCGAACAACTCTTCGTTCACCCCGAACTGCAAACCCTGCGGCGCTGGTGCCTAGCCACCTGGAACGCCCAACCCTTGTACGCCAAGCTAGGCTTCGAACCCGTCCCCGCCGACCGTTGGATGCACCTCAAGCCACCTGAGGAGCGTTGGCAGTAGCGGATACCGAAGCAGGGTAAGCGACCCCTACCCATGCACCCGCGCGCGGGTTTCGGCGGGGTCTTCGGCGGGTTTTTGCAGGTGCAAGGGATGCCGCAGGGCGCGCTTGTAGACTTCGAGGGTTTCGCGGGCGGTGCGTTGCCAGGTGAAGGTTGCGGCGTGGGCGCGGGCGCGGGCGAGTTGGTCGGGGGTGCGGTCGAGGGCGCGCGAGATGGCGAAGGCGATGCCGTCGACGTCGAGGGGGTTGGCTAGGTCGGCGAAGCCGGCGGCTATTTCGGGGACGGCGCCGACCGAGCCGCCGACGACGGGGGTGCCGCAGGCCATCGATTCGAGCACGGGCAAGCCGAAGCCCTCGTAGACCACGTCGATGCGCTCTTCGGGGAAGTCCGTGTAGCGACAGAGGTCGGCCTTGGTGCGTTCGCTGACCGTTGCGTGTTCGCTCAACAAAGACGGACCGATAGGGGGCGCTGATTCATGCGCGTTACGACTTCGGAACCAATCTATTGGCTCTACGGAAGCCAAATGGCAATCAACCAGGATTGGGACCTGGGCCGATACCCTACCGATATCTACCTGCGACGCTGTTGTCCCGCTTGCGAAAAATTTGATTCCGGCAATTCCCGTCATTTCTCATTGGTATCCTCATGCTTGTGCAAATGCGGCGGGCTGGTAGAGTGACAGTTTTCAATCCAACCTTCCAAAATTCTTAGGGAGCGCATTGGAAAGCGCCATGAAGACGATCTTAGTAGTCTTGATACTGACCGGGATTGCCTACTTCGCACTACGATCCCCCGAACCTGGAGGTGGGTCACCGGTATGGACGGGTCAACATCATGAGGGTTTGAATGAGCAAGTCCCAGGCGAATCTGAACTGGTGGCCCCCGAAGTGGAAGGCAATTTGAGAACAGCCACACCGGTTTCTGTCGAGGGTGAGGGCATGGCAGCGGCACGGAACGCAACCGAAGGACTTCTCTTCGGGAGGGTCGTTTTGCCGGATGGAACGGGTGCACCCGAAGTAGGCGTAGAGTTGGCTAGATTGGAATTCGCTCTCAGTAGAGTCGTGACCAACAAACTCGGGGAATACCGCTTTGTTGGAGTGCGAGCCGGAAGCGGTTACGGATTGCGAGTGGACTACAAGACGGTTCCATACGGCTTTCAGGTACCTGGAGACGCATTCACCAGCTACCGCGAGAATAAAGATTTGCCAGCCGGGTTCTTCGCGAATAGGGGAAGGATGCCGGAGGACGGTTCAGCAAGCAAAGTAGATATAGATCTCTTCGGCGGGGCAGGCATTAGGGGGGTACTGGTACGAGGGGACGAAACACCCGTTAGGGACGCAATCATCCAAGCGTATCCCATGAGGCTCAAGGATTCCCTGCCCGCGGGCTTTCGTGTCACCCGTACCGACGCGCAAGGGCACTTCCAACTCGACGCATTGCCTAGCGAGTACCTACTGTATTTCAACCACATGGATCGTGCCCCGATGGAGGATTTGAAGACACCTGGCATTCCCCCACAAAAGATAACCATACAACCCGACACCTATGAAGACTTGGGCGTGCTGAAAATTGGAGGTGGTGAGTACACCGTCATAGGGCGCGTGGTCGATCCAATCGGAAATCCAGTTGCTGGATTGGAGGTGATTCCCTACCCACGGGAGCCTACAGGGGAACGATTCCCACACCTTTCGTTGGGTATGAATCTTTGTAGGGTGGAAACGGACCTGGACGGTGTATTTGTTATCCAAGGTTTGTACGCAGCAAAGATTGGCATCCGCGTGGGTGGATTTGACATAGAGCAAGGGTCGAGTTTGACCGGAAAGCGCTTAGCAAAGGGGACTAGCGACATCGAATTGGATCTCCGGGAGTTCGCTCCTGGACGGTTAGAACTTCCGGAGAGCACCGTCGTTGTCAGTCACCCCTTCCGCTTGAACGTTGTGGTGAGGTCCCTCGATACAAAAATGGGCCTTGGTGGCTATACCATTTGGATCGTGGATGAGGAATACGCTCACAATCCGCATGGAGTACAGGGGGCTGAGGGAAAGCCTCTGGGCGTTTTTTCGCTTGGAGGCGCTTCAGAGAAAATCACTTGGATGTGCCAAACGCCAAGGGAACCTGTACTCGTACGGCTAAGGGACCTCGACCGCAAGATCGTTCGAGAAGAACTCCTCATGCCGATCAAGGAAATGGATTTTGAAATCGAATTCGTTGTGCCTTGATAGAAAACTCCGGCCGCCTCCAAGCATCGACTCGCCTGTGGTGAGCCTCCTGACTCGCCAAACCAATGCTTGCTTTGTCACAAGTTCCAGGCTTTGTCAAAGTCTTGAAGTTGGACAATTCTTGGGGTTCTATTCCTTGTCAATAGGCTGCCCGCGCAAGTGGAGCCGTGACGAATGAGGAACCATCGATAACGCTGGAAGCCGGACTGAGTTGCCTGAAGACTTACCATGGGGTCAGGATTCAACAAAGTGTGCCACCTGGAAAGCAATCAGAGCTCGCCCTTGCGCGCATCCCGGATGCGAGTTCGGGCAAACTGGCGGTTGAGGGCTGTGGACTGCGCAGCCTTACAAGGCGCAGGCTGATGGATTCCTCGTACCCGATGCCCAATGCCCTTCAGTGAAACGCGGCCGTCCATGACCGCACCCGCTCGAAAGTTGTATTCTGGACCCTCTTGCCACCCAGATACTGCAAGGCGTCACCCAAATCATGTGTTGGGAACCTTAAGAATGTCGAAGCAACTTGCCCATTTCAAAGAAGTCCATCCGATACTCCCGGTGCTTGATATCGAAGCGGCGATCCAGTTCTACACAGAAAGGCTCGGCTTTCGGCTGGCGTTCCGAGACCCTTCTGGACCCGACAACTACGTTGGGGTTCGCCGAGATGGCGTTGAGTTGCACTTCCAATACCAGCGCGAGGTGGACATGCCCCCCAGGGGATCCATCATGATCCGCTTCCTTGTCGACGATCCAGATGCGCTCTTTGCTGAGTACCAATCAAGCGGAGAGTTTGACAAGCCGACAAGCGTTGAGGACAAGCCGTGGGGAACGCGCGAGTTTGCCTTGATGGACCCCAATGGGCACGGCCTCACGTTCTATCGCGACTTGCCACGCAGTGAATGACTAGGGGGCGATGAATCGGGACCGGCCTTTCGCCACTCGTTGGCCAGTTCGCGGCAACGAGTTGGCATTGGCAACGACGCAAGGCCTCGTTGCGTGGCGCGGATGGCGGTCGAAGTTTCCAACTCGGGATCACGGACTCAGAAACTCACGGACTTCGCGAGGTATCTCGGGTTGGGGTGTGGTGCAAGCCGACGGAAGTTGTCGCGACCCCGAATCCCCGCATTGCCGATCGGTACCAAGTACCCTGATCCCCCTAGGCAAAGGGGATTCGAATACCGAGCCAGACCCGCTGCGGGTCGCTAGCCGCCAATCCGGTCCTTCAAATCGTGGGCGCCAGCGATCCACCCATCATCGTCGGCCCGAGGTTGAGCCAATTCCGATTCCGGGCCGAGGTTTCTTTCTATGGCGGCAATCGCTGCACCTTTCAACGGTCCGGGATTCTGGATGGGATTGCCTTCCACCCATCCGTCCATCCATCCATCCAAGGCTTCGTCAACAGTTTGCCGCGGGTTCCATTTCGCTTGGTGTCGCGCGATCAAAACGCAGACAGCCAAGCCCACGCAGGCTTCCTCGGTAGGGTGGAATCGCTGCCCCTACCCATGCACCCGCGCGCGGGTTTCGGCGGGGTCTTCGGCGGGTTTTTGCAGGTGCAAGGGATGCCGCAGGGCGCGCTTGTAGACTTCGAGGGTTTCGCGGGCGGTGCGTTGCCAGGTGAAGGTTGCAGCGTGGGCGCGGGCGCGGGCGAGTTGGTCGGGGGTGCGGTCGAGGGCGCGCGAGATGGCGAAGGCGATGCCGTCGACGTCGAGGGGGTTGGCTAGGTCGGCGAAGCCGGCGGCGATTTCGGGGACGGCGCCGACCGAGCCGCCGACGACGGGGGTGCCGCAGGCCATCGATTCGAGCACGGGCAAGCCGAAGCCCTCGTAGAGCGTCGGGAAGCAGAACACGTCGGCGCCCGAGTAGAGCGCGGGTAGGTGCTTGTCATCGACAAAGCCGGTCCACAACACCTTGTCTTCGATGCGCAGGCGGCTCACCTCGGCCATGATCGATTCGCTGCGGTAGCTGGGTTTGCCGGCTAGCACGAGTTGGTGGGTCTTGTGGAATCCACCGGCTTTGTAGGCCTGCGCGAGGCGCACGAGGTTTTTGCGCGCGGAGAGCTCGCCCAGGTAGAGCATGTAGGGCCGCTTGACCCCCAGTTGGAGCTGGGCTTCGTGGATCGCGACTTCGGTGGCGGGTTTGAAGCGCGCCTCGATGCCCTCGTAGACCACGTCGATGCGCTCCTCGGGGAAGTCCGTGTAGCGACAGAGGTCGGCCTTGGTGCGTTCGCTGACCGCGATGATGCGCCCGCAGCGCTTGCCCACATCGTCGTACACCGCGATGCGGCGGGTGCGGAAGCCTTCGTCCGAAAAGTCCGGGCCGACGTGGGCAAACAGGTCGTGCAGGGTGGCGACCTGGGCCACCTGCTTCCAATTGGGTACGCGCACATCGGTGCCGTGCACCACGTCGACGCCCTTGATCAACGGCCACCAGGACTTCTCGATCCAGCGCAACCGGGTCCCGGGGATGCGCGGCAACATATCGCGCCGCCGGTACCGCGAGCGGCGGCAGAGCACGTCCATGCGCCCGCCTTGCCCGTTCACGAGTTCCGCCATGGCCAGTGCGAGCTGGTGCGCATACCGCGCCACGCCACCCTGGATCGGGTTGCACAGCGGGGTAAGGTCGACGGCGACTCGGAGTGGTTTATCGGCGGAAGCCATTAGGCCAACTTGCGCAGGGCGGCGAGGATGCCCCGGGTGGCGTGACTGCGGTTGAGGGTGTAGAAGTGCAGACCGGGCGCCCCCCCCTCGAGGAGCTTCCGGCACTGCTCGATGGCGTGCTCAATCCCGATGGCCATGACAGCCCCGGGATCCTCCTGGCTGTGGCGCAGCCGGGACAACAGGGATTCGGGGATCGACGCGCCACACATCTTGGTGAATCGCTCCACTTGGCCCACGTTGGTAATGGGCATGATGCCCGGCACAATGGGGACTTCAATGCCCAAAGCCCGGACCTTGGCCACGTAGTCGAAGTACTGGGAAGAGTCGAAGAACAGCTGGGTGATCAGGAATTGGGCCCCCCGGCGCACCTTCTCGGCCGTCCAATGCAGGTCGGTGGCCTCCTCGGTCGACTCGGGGTGGGTCTCGGGATAGCAGGCCGCCCCGACCGAAAAGTCGAATTCCTCGCGCAACAGGTCGATCAGGTCGGTGGCGTTGGAGAAGGCCTGGGGGGCCTCGGTCCCATCGGTCTGGGGCTTGTCGCCGCGCAGGGCCAGGATGTTTTGAACCCCCCCGGCGGCCAACTGGCGCATGTTCGCCCGGATCCCCTCGACCGTGTCCGCGACGCAGGTTTGGTGGGCCATGGCGGTGATGCCCAGCTCCTTCTGCACGCGCACGACGACCCGGTGGGTGTGCTCGCGCGTGGACCCGCCCGCTCCGTAGGTCACGGAGACAAAGTCGGGTTCCACCGCCGATTGGAGGTCAGCCACCGTGTTCATCAGGTTGTTCTCCCCCTCCAAAGTCTTGGGGGGAAAGAATTCAAAGCTGAACACCGGCTTGTGCGACCGGTAGCATTCTTGGATCTTCACGCGTGCGGTTGGGAGCCCTCCTCCATGAGGGCTAGGAAGACCTTTCGGTAGGCCTCCGGGATAGGACAGCTTTTCAGGTGGTCCATGTCAACGCACGCGGTCGTCATGTGCGCGTCCAGGGCCAAATCTTCCCCCAGGAAGAACCGATAGCGTAGGTGCAGCGAGGACCGGCCGACCCCTTCGCAGGTCACCTGGATCGTGGGACGGTCCCCGAAACGCAGGACCTTGCGGAAATCGACCTCGGAGCGCACCAGGGGAAAGCCCAGCCGCTGCTTCATGATCAGGTCGGCGTAGGACACCCCCAGGTGGTTGTACCAGAGGTCCTCGAAGGTGTCGTGGATCAGGTTGTAGATGCTGGGGAAGTAGGCGATGCCTGCGGCATCCACGTCGCCGAAGCGCACCAGCACTTGGGTTTCGTAGGGTTTCATTGGGCGAGTTCGGGCCAGGTTTCGAGCACGGTGGTGGCCAACATTTGGCCCAGTTGGTCGATCCATTGTTGACCTTCTTCGGCAGAAGCCGCCGCGGGGTTGCCGCAATACGCCTCGGTCGCGCCGCATTGCAGGAAGTTGCGCGCCCCTTCCCGCATTTTGGCCACCAAGTCGATCTGGATCGGCTCGAGCCCAGCCAATTCCTCGCGCCGCACCGATTCGGGATCGGCGCACAGCACGATGCTGGTCTCGTAGGACCCCGCGTGGCAGTCGCCGCTGGCGAATTCCTCCCCCAGGGTTTGCGCCCAACGCCGGCGGGTGTTGTCGGGGAAGATCGCGTGGGCTTTCTCGTGGCCGCGCTCGGTGTGGTCCAAGATCACGCCGCGCAGCACGGCGACGTGCTCGGGCTCGAGGTGGCCGTTCGAGAACACGACCTGGCGCACGCCCTGCTCGGCGAGGCTGTTGACGATGTCCTCGAGCATGGCCCACAGGGTGGCCGGGCGCAGGCTGACGGTGCCCGCGAAGCCGTCGGTGAACTGGGTCATGCCATAGGCCAAGGCGGGCAGCAGGAGCACCGGAATGCCTTGGGCTTCGAGCAATTCCCCCGCCCGGCGGGCTTGGGCCTCGGCGATGGTCACGTCGGTGTCGAGCGGCAGGTGCGGCCCATGCGGCTCGGTGCTGCCGATCGGCAGGATGGCCACGGTTCGTTCGGTGAGGAAGTCGCGGACTTCGGTCCAGGTGCTTTTGGCTGCGATCAACATGTTCGGATTCCCCGTGCGAGGTTCACTGGACTTCCGCGCGCAATTGGGCGCGGGCAACCTTGCCCCGATCGTTCTTGGGCAGGTCTTGGCGCCATTCGAACCAGCGCGGGTACTTGTACGGGGCCAGATGGGCTTTGGCGTGGGCTTTCAGCGTTTCCGCCAGGGCTTCGCCGGGCACGACCCCCGGCTTGGGCACGACGAAGGCCAACGGCTTGACCAGACCCTGGTCATCCTCTTTGCCGACGACGCACACTTGCGCGACTTGATCGCTCGCGAGCAGGCAATTTTCGATCTCCAGCGGCGAAACCCAGATCCCGCTGACCTTGAGCAAGTCGTCGGTCCGGCCCTCGTAGTAAAAGTACCCCTGCTCGTCTTCGCGGAAGATGTCCGCGGTGGTGCAGGCGGCGCCTTGAAAGGTTTCGTTCGAGGAGGCCTTGTTGGCCCAATAGCACAGGGCCGTCGAGCCCCCGTAGATGCGCAAGCGCCCCGACTCCCCCACCCCCAAAACGTTGCCCTCGGGGCCCAGGATCTCGGCCCAATAGCCGGGCACCAGCCGGCCCAGACACCCCAAGCGCACGTCGCCCGGATAGTTCGAAATGTAAATGTGGAACATCTCGGCCGAACCGATGCCATCGAGCACTTCGACGCCGGTGCGCGCCAGCCAGGATTCGTAGATCTCCTGGGGCAGAGCCTCGCCCGCCGAAAGGCAAATCCTCAGGCTCGATAGGTCCGCCCGGTCGATCCGGTCGGAAGCCAGCATGTTGCTGAGCAAGGTCGGCACGCCGGTCAAGAACGTCGGGCGGTGCCGCTCGATTTGGTCGAGCAACTCGTCGGCGGTCGAGCGCCCTTCGAACAACACGCAGGTGGCGCCGACCCGGAACGGGAACATCAAGTTGGTGCCGGTCGCGTAGCCGAAGAACAACTTGGGAACCGAAACGCAGATGTCGGATTCCTGGTAGCCAGCCACCTGCAAGGCGTAGGTCTCGGTCGAATAGGCGAAGTCGCGGTGCATGTGCACGCAGCCCTTGGGGTAGCCGGTCGATCCCGAGGTGAACAACCAGCCGGCCAAATCGTCCGGGCCGGTGGGCTCGAGCGCCGCCATGGGGCCATCGGGATCCGCCGCGGCCAACGCATCTTGGAACCCGAGCATCCCGGCAGGAACCTCGTCGCCCACCACGATCACTTTGTGCAGGTGCCGCGAAGCCAGCGCCACCTCTCCAATCTCGGGCAGCACCGACTCGTGGGTGATCAGGATGCGCGCCTTGGTGTATTCGAGGTACGCCGTGTAGTCCTTGCGCTTGAGCAGCGGGTTCACCATGGCGAACACGCCACCGGCACGCAGGATGCCAAAGAAGGCGGTCACGAAGGGCAAGCCATCGGGCAACACGATCAAAACCCGATCTTCGGCCTGCAGCCCTTCCTCGCGCAGCACAGCCGCCATCCGGCGGACCTGTTCGGCGACCTGGGCGTAGGTGTACGCGCCCCGATCGTCAATCACCGCCAGCTTATCAGCGCGCCCTTCGCTCAGATTGTGATCCAGGAAGTACTCACACAGGTTGAAGTGTGCGGGCAGTTCGAGCGGGTGGAGCAGGACGGTCATGGGTCGACGTGGTGACGGACACGCGGTGTCTAGGAGACGGATTCTGTGGCGACCGACTGCAAGGCGCGTAGGAAATCGGCGGCGTGCAGGTAGCGGTCTTCGCGGCGGGCGCGGATCGAGCGGCGCAGGACCTCTTCGAGACCCTTGCCCACGCGCAAGTTGGGCGCGCGCGATTCGATCGGCGGCGGGTTGTCTTGCATCTTCGATTGGAAGACTTCGATGAATCCCTTGCCCGCCCAGGGCAGGGCGCCGCACAGGCCTTCGTACAAGAGCGTGCCGATCGCGTACAAGTCCGAACCCGCATCGGGAACTTCGCCGCTAAATTGTTCGAGCGGCGCGTAGAACGGGGTCCCAATCAGCGAAGTGCGCGCTCCCATGTGCTGCGCGCGCCACAGCGCGGGGGTCACGCCCCCTTCCACGGCCACGACGCCGTTCTCTTGCAGGTACAAGGTATCGGGCTTGAGATCGCCGTGCGCCATCCCGTGGTTGTGCAGGGCCATCAAGCCCGACAGCAATTCCTCCCCCAAGGCAACAGCGCGCGCCCGGGTGAGCAATTGCCCCGCCTGCAGCATGCTGCGCAGGCTGGTGCCATCCGCGCGTTCGCAGAAGCGCAGCACGTCACCGGCTTCGGTCACCTGGATCGCATGGGTCGGCACCGCCACCGCGCAGGCGACTTGCGAAAAAGCCCGCAGGCGGTCGGCAAAGAACGAGGCTTGGCCGTGGCCCTCGAACAGTCCGGCCGTGAACAATTCGAGGTTGAGCGCTTGCTGCGCTTCCTCGTCGTAGACCGCAAAGCGCGCCGAAAGCGGGCCGTGGGCCAGGGCCGCATCGATTCGGTAACGACCAAAGAGGTGCTTGCCCTCTTGCAGGTCAAACAGGTTGAGTCCGGTGGATGCCATAGTGGATCAGTAACCTGCCGACTGGGTGACGAGCGGGCGCCATGCGCCGCTTTGACGGATGTCCGAAAGGGCTTCCGCGAGCTCGTCGAGTTCGTCCTGCAAGGTGTAGAAGTGCGGGCTGATGCGCAGCCCCGCGCCGGGGCGGTGGTCGATCAGGATGTTGCGCTTTTCGAGCGCGCGCACGAAGGCGGGGCCGTTTTCGTCGTCGGCCAGGGCCACGGTGAGCGTGCCCCCGCGTTGTTCGGCCCGCTTGGGTCCGAAGAGCGTGAAGCCGCGCTCGGTGAGCTGCTCGGCCAAGCGGTTGTTGAGCTGGATCGAATAGGCGCGGATCGTCTCCACCCCCACTTCGAGCACGGTCTCGTAGCCTTCCTGCGCCGCCAGATAGCAGGGCACGCCCGGCGTCCCGTGCATCCACCCCATGGGGCCCTTGGCGTAGCGCTGCGCGCCTTCCTCAAAAGCAAACGGCTCGGCGTGCGCCGCCCAACCGGTGATGCGCGAGTGCATCGATTCCATCAGGTCGGGGCGCATGTACAGGTAGCCCGCTCCCGGTCCGCCCAAGAGCCACTTGACCGATCCTCCGCAGAGCATGTCGACCCCGAGCGCTTGCACGTCCACCGGGACGGTGCCCAGGGTTTGGTACGTATCGAGCAACACCAAAGCCCCCACCTCGCGCGCCCGCTGGCAGATCGCCTGCACGTCTTGCAGGTACGAGTTGCGGAAGCAAACCATCGAGATCGGCACAATCAAGGTTTCTTCATCGATGGCTTCGAGCAAACGCTCGGTCGGCACGATGCCGCCCGCATCGCTGGGCACCACGTGGATGCGCGCGCCCTGGGGCCGGAAGCCCTCCCAAACGTACATGTTCGAGGGGAAGTTCTGATCGGTGTACACGACCTTGTTGCGCTTGCCGCCGAAGTCCAACGCCGAGGCGATCATGCTCTGCACCACCGACACGTTTTGGTGCATCACGACCGAATCCTTGGGAGCATTCATGATGCGCCCCAGGACGTTGCCCACGTCCACCGCCGAGGTCCACCAGCCCTCGGTCCAAGCCCGCACGCCGCGTTCGGCCCATTGGTCGGCATAGGCCTTGAGGCGGTCGTAGACGCCGATGGGCATCGCCCCGAGGCTATGGTTGACCAGGTACGTGCTCGAGCGGAGGATGGGAAAGCGCTCGCGCCAACGGTTGGGATCGTGTTTCACGCTCATGGGGCTGATTGGGGCTGGGCGCCCCATTGTGCCACGCTGGGGCCCCTCCCGCTCGCTTCGAGCGCGGCTTTCCGGGCGCTAGCACGCCCTGCCGTCGGCCCGGGGGCTCAGGTCAGGCCCGACGCCCCGTAGCGACCCCGCAGGTCCTCGGGCAGTTGGATCCCAAAGCCGACCAACTCGGTCCGATCGAGGCCGCACGCCTCGCGCATCGCCTCGGTTTCGGCCAAGAAGTTGCGCACCACTTCGGTGCTCGAAACCTTGCGAATGCCCGTGGACACCGCCAAGGCATCCCCCTTCGCGCCCGGACGACCGAGCGACAAGAGACCCAAGGCCAACCAGCGGTCCCAGTACTTTTGTGCCTGGACGCGGTTGGAAGAATCCTGAGCGAACTCCTGGAAGCGCGCCTCCTCTTCCTGGCTGTTGTCGGGAGCATGCAGCACGGTCTTGGAGAGCGCCGCGAAGTCCTTCGAAATGCAGTCTTGGAAACTCAAGGCAGACACCCGCGCCGCGCGCCGGACCAGCGACAAACCGACGGCCAATTCCTGCCGGGAATCGGGGTAGGGGATGCGTTCCATGCGCGGTCGAATTGCGTTGATCAACTCCACGCCACCCAACGCGTCGTACATGCGCTCGATCTCGGCCAACACGTGGAAGGCATGGTCGAGTTCCTCCAGGAAACCGCGCTTGTCGTCGAGCCCGGGCAAGTACTTCAAGCCATGCCCCATGACGTTGACCACCATGCGCTGCCGGTAGGCATAGCGTTCCAGTATCTTGAGCAGGAGGGCCTTGGCCTCGCCGTCCAATCGTGCAACGTCCGAATAGGTGGGCATAAGAAAGGGTTAAATGGGGTCCGGGGACCCCAGAGCAGGGTCCCAGGGACCCATTTTCACCCTACTCGGCGGGATTGTCGAGGGGAATCCCGGTCAGATCCTCGTCTGGGATCTGCAAATGCTCGACCGCTTCGTCCCCCAGGATGTGCTGGCGCATGATTTCTGAGACATGTTCGGGCCGGACCCCCCCGTACCAGACCGCATCGGGATACACCACCACGACCGGCCCCTTGGAGCACTGATCGAGGCAGCCCGACTGGTTGGCCCGTACCTTGCGCTGCAGTCCCATTTCGATGATCTGCTGCTTGAACGCCAGCAGCACGTCCTCGGACAGCGAGTGTTTGCAGCACCCCCGGGAGTTGCCCGGGGCGCGTTCGTGGGTGCACACCAAGATGTGCTTGTGAAACTTAGCCAAGCGGATTCTCCTTGCGGTGCCGTTCGAGCGCGTTCTTCGCCAAAATGAGTTTTTGCACCTCGCTGGTGCCTTCGTAGATGCGCAACGCGCGGACTTCGCGGTATAGGCGCTCGACGACTTGCCCGCGCTGGACGCCCAAACCGCCCAGGTGTTGGACCGCGCGATCGCAAATCCACGAGGCGTTTTCGGTGCACCACCATTTGGCCCGCGCCACTTCGGTGCTGGCCTCCATGCCTTGGTCGATCGCTTCGGCGGCTTCGCGCACAAGCAATTCTCCAGCTGCCAGGCGCGCATCCATTTCGGCCAAGTCGAAGCGCAGCCCTTGGAACGAAGAAAGCGGGCGGCCAAACTGCTGACGCCGTTCGAGGTGCGCCATCGACTCGTGCAAGGCGCGACGCGAAAATCCATTGGCCGCGGCGGCCACCGAAGTCCGGAATCGGCCCAAGGTGGCGAGCGCCAACTCCAAACCGCCGCCCAGCGTTCCGAGCAACCACTGCGGCTCGACGCGTACATCCTCGAAGGTGAGCGTGCCAATCGGGTGGGGCGCCATGACCTCGAAGCGCTCCACCTGCAGGCCGCCCTGGTCGGCCGGAACGAAGAACATGCTCAGCCCTTCGCGTTCGCCGGGCTGGCCCGAAGTACGGGCCAAAACCGTGTAGAAATCCGCGATGCCCGCGTTGGTGATGAAGGTCTTGCTGCCCGACAAACGCCAGCCATCGGCATCGTGCTGGGCGTGGGTCGCGACCGCCGACAAGTCCGAACCGGCCCCGGTTTCGGTGAGCGCAAAAGCCGCGACGCGTTCGCCGCGCATGACCTCGGCCAGGACCTCGCGCACCCACTCCCCTTGGCCACCCAGGGCCAAAGGGTACGACCCCAAGCCTTGCTCGACGAACATCACGTCGAGCATGCCCGAAGCGAAGGAAAGCACATTGCGCAGCGAGCACAGGATACGAACGCTCACGGCACTCTCATCGACTCCCGGGTGCGATGCCCCCCCCCAGCGGGCGGGCACGGTATGCGTCAAGAGGCCCGCTTCGGCCACCAGCGCAAGGGCGCAGCGCGCTTGCGCGTCTTCGCCGACTTCTTGCTCGACGCGGTGCGCCGCGTTATGGGCAAACGCCGCAAGGGTTTCAGTCTGCATGTTGGGAGAGTCGGTCAGAGACCTTGGCGGAGAAGTTCTTGGGGCGCTTTTCGATGAAGGCGTCGAAGGCTTCTTTGTAGTCGGGGTGCTTCATGCACTCGGCTTGGATCCAACCCTCGGCCTGCATGGCTTCGCCCAGGGTCATGCTGGCTTCGTCGTTGAGCATGCGCTTGGTCACCGCCAGCCCCATGGTCGGGCCCTTGGCCAGCTTTTGCGCCCAGGCGAAGCCCTCGGCTGCCAGGTCGGCCGCGGGAACGACCTTGTTGTAGAGCCCGATCTCGTAGGCGCGCGCCGCGCTGATGAAATCCCCCATCATCAACAATTCGCTGGCATGACCCAGCCCCACGATGCGCGGCAAGAGCCAACCCGCCCCCATGTCGGCCCCGCACAGCCCCACCTGGGTGAACAGGAACGCAATCTTGGCGCTATCGGCCGCGATGCGGATGTCGGCGGCCGCGGCCATCACCGCTCCCGCCCCGCAGGTCGTCCCGTTGAGCGCCGCGACGATGGGTTTTTCCACCCGCCGCATGTTCTCGATCAGGTCGCAAGTCATGCGCGTGAACCGATAGAGGGCCTCGTCGGGAACCCCGAACAAGTGCCCGATGATGTCCTTGACGTCGCCGCCCGAACAAAAGGCCCGCCCGGTGCCCGTGAGCAGGATCGAGCGCACCGAATCGCGCTCCCCCAGCGTCACAAAGGCGTCGCGCAACTCGGCGTAGGAGTCAAACGTGAGGGCGTTGAGCCGGTCGGGGCGATTCAGCCGGACGATGCCAACGCCGTCCTGCTCTTCGTAATCGAAATGGGTGGGATTCATGGCCGGGGTAGATTCGCACATGGGAGGCCATGACGGAATCCACCGCGCTCAAAAACCGCCTTCCCTAGCGGGTTCTCGGCCCGATGGCTCAGGGCAACGCGGCCACAGCGGCGATTTCCACCATGGCCCCATCCTCGAGCAAGTCCGCCACTTCCACCAAGGCCATGGCCGGGTAGTGACGCCCGATGATCGAACGCCAAGCTTCCCCCACCCCGGGTAGAGCCGCGAGGTAGGCCTGCTTGTCGGTGACGTACACCGTCATGCTCACCAGCTGGTCGGCCTTCCCGCCGGCTGCTTCGACCACCGCCACCACGTTGCGCAGGGCCTGGGTGAACTGGACGGGGAACTCGCCCTGTCCGACCAGTTTCGCCTCCGCGTCCCAGGCGATTTGGCCCGCCACATGCAGCGTTCGCGTGGAACCCGTGACGAGCACGCCGTTGGAGTAACCCTTGGGTTTGGCCCAACCGGTGGGTTGGATCGGATCGATTTGCATGGTCGGAACGGAGGTAGCTGCCGGGAGGGCAAGGTATGGGGACTAAGAATCCAAGTCGAAGCCTGCTTCGACTTGGTGGCTGTGCCTGCCGGTCAGCTCCCAGAGATCCGCGCTGCGGCGGCTGTGGAGTTGCCCGGCGGCGAGTTCGGCAACCTGCGCGGCGGGGACGAGCACCCCGTCGGGGTTCATCGCGGCCAAGGCGGCGCGCGCCTCATCCGAGCCTTTGCCGGTGGTGGTCTGGATCCGCGCAACGCTGGCATCGGTCATCGGACTGTCGACGAAGTGCGGGGCGATCGAATGGAACGCGATACCCTTCTTGGCCAACTCGGCGGCGGCGGCGCGGGTGTAACCCAAGAGCGCGTGTTTGGAGGCGCAGTAGGCGCTGGTGTACGCGTAACCCTGCAGTCCGGCCGACGAAGCAATCTGCACGACCTGGCCCGAACCAGCCGCGAGCATAGCAGGCAAGACCGCCTCGACCAATCGCCGGGGGCCATGGTAGTTCACGTCCATGTGCCGCTGGGCGAGACCCTCGCCCTTCGAGAGCGGCGCGCTGATCGCGATTCCCGCATTGTTGACCAAAACGTCGATCCGACCGAAGCGGTCGATCGCGGCCTGCACCGCGTTCGCGATGCTCTCGAGCGAAGTCACGTCGAGCTCGGTCACCAACACTTCGCCGGCGGCCAAACCGAGCGAAGCGCGTACGCCTTCCAAGCGGTCCACTTGACGCCCCGCCAAGACCAGCTGGCAACCCCGCGATGCGTAGGCTTGAGCCAAAGCTTGGCCGATGCCTCCGGTGGCTCCGGTGATGAAAACGACGGGTTGGTGTGCCATGGTTGTGAAGCCTTCCCTATGTTCGCCCATCGTGGCGGCCAATTCCACCGCGAACCCTAGGGTGGGTGCCACACCGGCCGGGGATCGCTTACCCCGGGTGGAAGGGCTCCCGATTCCCGCGGACGCTCGGTCCGGGGACGATTTGGACTCCCCCGGTGCGTCCACGCCCCAACCTGGCCCCCTTGTGGCCTACACTGCGCCTCCCGTTTCATTGCACCCATGCGCCACCCCCTGCCCGATCCCCACTGGCCCACCCGCGAACAGGCGGCCGCTAGCCGCCTCTTCCAGCCGATCCGCATCGGCGGCTGGGAGAGCACCACGCGCACCTGGGTGCCCGCCATGGTGCCGTGGAGGGCCACCGACGACGGATTCGTCACCCCCGAAGTGATCGACTGGTACGGTCGCTTCGCGGACGGCCAACCCGGGGTGCTCGTGGTGGAAGCGACAGGCATCCGCGATGTGCAAAGCGGCCCGTTGCTGCGCATTGGACACGATCGGTTTTTGCCGGGCCTGCGCGACTTGGTCGCCGAAGTTCGCCAGCGCTCGCAGGGCAAGACTCGGCTCTTGATCCAACTGATCGACTTCCTCTCGATCCGCCGGCGCCCCGAGCCGGGCAAGTACTTCGAACGTTTCCTGCAAGTCACTCCCCGGCACCACAAAGCCATGGCCCAAGCCACCGGTGAGCATGCTTGGCTCCAAGCGGACGATGCCAGCCTGCGCCAAGCCCTGGCGCAAGCCCCGGACGAAGTCCAAAGGGCGGTGCTCAGCCCGCGCGAGTGGGAAGCCCTGCAATTCGGTGCCCGGGAACGGGTTTGGGACTTGGACAACCCCGACATCGAGGCCTTGCCGCGTACCCTACCGCAGCGCTTCGCCGAGGCCGCGCGGCGCGCGCGCGATGCGGGGTTCGATGGGGTCGAATTGCATTACGCACACGCGTACACGATGGCTTCGTTCCTGTCGCGGCTCAACGACCGGCCCGATGGGTATGGTGGGAGCCTCGGTTCAAGGGTTCGGTTGCCCTTGGAGGTGTTCCAGGCGGTGCGCCAGGCGGTGGGCAACGACTACACGGTCGGGTGTCGTTTCCTGGGGGACGAAGTGATTCCCGGGGGATCGCGCTTGGAAGATGCTTGCTACTACGCGGAGCGCTTCGCGGGGGCGGGAATGGACTTCCTTTCGGTCAGCAAGGGTGGCAAGTTTGAGGATGCGCGCCAGCCCAAAGTGGGCGAGGCCGCGTATCCCTACACCGGTCCGAGCGGCCAGGAATGCATGCCCACCGTTCGCATGGAAGGCTCGCCGTTTGGCCGCAACCTGCCCTTGGCCCACGCCATTCGCGGGCGCGTTCGCGCGTCGGGCTTCGACACGCCCGTTGTGGGCGCGGGCGGCATCGCCACCTTCGAACATGCCGAAGCCGCGCTGCAACAAGGAGATTGCGACCTGGTCGCCTCGGCCCGCCAGTCGCTAGCCGACCCCGACTGGTGGCTCAAGATGCAGCTGGGGCAGGGGGATTCGATCCGCCGCTGCATCTTCACCAACTACTGCGAGGGCTTGGACCAGAAGCACAAGCAGGTAACCTGCCAACTCTGGGACCGCGACCTGGAGTCGCCCGATGCTTCGCCGCAAGGCGAAAAACGGGCCCTTTCGCTCGCGCATGACGGCAAACGCCGGTTGCTGGCACCGCCGAGCCCAGCGTTTCTGTAGTTCTGGATTCTGTAGTTCTGGCTTCTGTAGTCCTTGCGTCTGTACTTCCTGCTTTTGTACTTCCTGCTTCTGGAATGCCTGCTTTTGTCACTCGGTTCTTGACCCCCATTTTCCATGCCTAGCTTGTTGCTCGCTCTGCTTTGCTTGTTCTTGGCCCCCACCCCCCAAGGGGACACGAAACCCACGTCTCCCGGGTTGCTCGACCGAGTGGTCGTGATGGGCGCCAGCGTTTCGGCGGGGTTTGGGCTGTGCAAGGAGTTGGAGGTCGCCACACCGCTGTCGGTTCTGGTGGATGCGGCGCTGGTCGATGCGCCCCACGAAACCCAAAATCTGGGTGAGAATCTCTTGTTCTTGGGCCCGATCTACACCGGGCACTACCTCGCCCAACAGGCACTCGAAGCCAAGCCGACGCTTCTGATCGCGGTCGATTACTTGTTTTGGTACGGCATGTTTTGGCGCTGGGACAGCGGAGAAGAACGCCTCGCCGGGCTGGAGCGGGGCCTCAAGGAACTCGAGCGGTTCGACTGCCCGATCGTGATCGGGGACTTCCCCGATGTGCGTCCAGCTCTGAAGGGACGCCACGAGGTCACCAAGGGACCCGTGATCTTCCCCTCGATGATCCCCTCGGAACCCGTGCGCCAGGCCATGAACGACCGGGTGCGAGCTTGGGCCGCGGCCCATGACAACGTGGTGTTGGTATCGCTTGCGGATTTCCTGCAGCAGCTCAGCCAAGGCGAGGCCGTGCCGTTGCCCGAAGGCCAAAGCTTGCAGGGGACGATTCCCGAAATTCTGCAGGTGGATTTGCTGCACCCGCGACTGGCGGGTTGCCAAGCCCTGGTGCTGACCATCTTCGATGCAGTCCGCAAGGCCGGCTGGGGGCTGGATCCCGCGCGGGTGCGTTGGTCGATGGCTGCATTCCACGAGGCCGTTGAGGCACGCACGCAGGCGAAACGGGAAGCAGCCTTGGCGAGTCGCGAGCGTCGCCGGGAGCGGGCGGGGCTGCGCTGATGCGCGGGTAAGCCTTGGGTTTGGGACAGCAACCGCGAGGGGCTCGGAAGAGTCTTCCCCTGGGCGGGCGGGGGCTAGGGATGGTTAACGCTAACCAGGGGCGGGGAGGGAGCCCCGCCACGACCACCCCAACTCCCCCAACTGCGCCAGCCCCTCCTCCTGCAACTTGATCAACCCCGCCCACAACGATTGCTCGGCAAGGCCCGCCATGCGCGCGTCCAACTCCGGATACACCTCGGGCACCAACGCACCCGGCGACCAAACACCCCCCTTGCGCAAGGCCTCCGCGAGCCGCGCTTCGCGCAGGGCCCGGTGGGTCAGATACCCACGCAACAACGCCACCCCATCGCGCGCAACCGGTCCGTGCGCCGGGTAGAACAGCGTGGGGCCCAGCTCGATAGCCTTGCGCAGGCTGGCCAAGTACGTGGCCAAGTGCCCCTCCGGCGGCTCGATCACGATCGTGGAGACCGTCGAAGCTAGGTCGCCGCCAATCAGCGTGCCGTAGCGGCTTTCGTGGAAGACCAAGTGCCCCGCAGCATGGCCGGGTGTATGCACCACCTTCAGGTGCCAATCTTCGCTGCCGTCGGGGGCAACCCCCAAATCGATGCGATCGCCATCGTTCAAGGGCAAGGGCGTTTGGATGCGGCCCGCAAGCTCCGCCAAGGTGTGTGGGTGCGCATGGACGGGCACCTGGAAGTGGCGCTCGATCGCCTCCAAACCTCCCACGTGGTCGTGGTGTTGGTGCGTCAGCAAAATGCCGCGCAACTTGCTACCCAGAGCGATGCGCTCCTCAAGAAAGCCGATCAGCGCACCCTGCTCGCTGGCATAGGGCGTGCCTGGATCGACCAAATACAACTCGCGCTCGCCCACCAAGTAGTGGTTGGTGGTCGTGGCAGGCGGGATGGTGGGCGTTCGCAGGGGAACCAAGCAAACACCGGGCGAGTTGGCGATGGGAGGGATGCGCCCGGCAAGGTATTGCGCGAGGCGCTCAGGCACTTCCGCCAAGAATCGATCTGGCCCCCAGGCCACGAACATCTCCAGCAGCGTCCGCACCGGGGGAACGATCAGGCGTTCCCCGCGCCGCCATTGTTCCAGCGCTTCTTCGGGATCGACGAATTCCCCTTGCGACAACTCCCCAGGCAGGATTTCGGCGCGCGCATCGGCCCCCACCCGGTACAGGAAGAATTCGGTGTGGTAGCGAACGGGCGCGAAGGCCGGGGTTCGCATCGCTCCCAAACGGTGCAGCGCAGGCGGATCGGGTTGGGGGCGCAAGAGTGCCTGCCAAGCGGGCGATTCCTGCTCGGATAGCAGGTCGCGGCGCAGTTGCGCCCGGTCCGCCGAGGGCACGAGCGCGTCCCAGTCCTTGACCAAGAGGCCGGTTTCTTCGAACAGCTCGCGGGCGGCCGCATGGCCGAAGGATTCCGACTCATCGTCCAAGACTCCGCCTGGAAACGCCCAATAGCCGCCAAAGAATCGGAGTTGGGGGGCCCTTTGGACCAACAAAACCTGGGGCAAAACCTGGGGCAAAACCTGGGGCCTGGCTGCTCCTTCGCGCACGACGAGCACGGCAGCGGATTTTCGAAACGTTTCCGCTGGGTTCATGGGCTTAGCCTAGGTGATGACCAGCCCGGCCTCAATGTTCCCGAATGGACTTAGAAGGTCGACTTAGGAGATCGACTTAGAAGCTGAAGCCCACGCCCACAAAGGTCTGGGCCGTATCGAGATCCAAATCGGCGGCGTCGACCTGGGCTTGCATCCCAAAGGTCTCGCGATATCCCAAGACCGCATGCCACTCCTTGGAGATGCGCACCAACAAGCCCGCTTCGAGGTACGGTCCGAAGTCATCAGCGCGCTTTTCCATCCCGTTGCCCAGGTAGTCGAGCAGGATGTCGTGCCGGGTGTACTGCGCCCCGGCGCCCAGGTACGGACGCCAATGGCCGTCGAGGAAGGTGTAGCGCAGTCCCAGCCAAGCCTGCCTTTGGCGCAGGGTGTAGGTGCCATTTGTGAAGGCAAACATTTCTTTCCCCTCGCCCAAACCCAATTCCCAGCCCAGTTTGTGGTCCGCGCCTTGGATCGGCAGGGAATGAACCGACAGGGCCGCTCCATCAAGGGGGTCGGCATCCTCGTAGAGGTCCTCCTGGGCCCGGGCGCTGTCGAAACGCCATTCGATGGCCAACCGCTGCTGCGCCGATTGGCAGGCGGTACTGGACAGGGCCAGGAGCAGAATGAGGCAAGCGGGGAGGTTCATGGGCATGGATCTTCCAGGTCCCGAAACCTACCCCGCCCCACGCGAGCGGGTCGAATTTCGCCCAGCGAGAGGCGCGCGTGGCTCATTGGGATCCTGGGCGAGCTCACTTCGAGAAGCCCAACTCAGGATGCCCTATCCGAAAACGGGCTTCCGGCCGAGCGCACGGGCCCAGCCTGCTAGCAGGCTACCGATCGTTGCCCAAGTGAACGTTCAGCCCTGGCGCGGGTCTTCCGGCCAAGCGTGCTTGGGATACCGCCGGCGCAGTTCGCGGCGCACCAGTTCGTAGGTATTGCCCCAGAAGCTCGCCAAGTCGTCGGTCACCTGCTGGGGTCGGCCGTTGGGCGCCAAGAGGTGCAAGAGCACGGGGACTTTCCCGCCGGCCACGCGGGGCGTCTCGTTGAGGCCAAAGAAGTCCTGGATGCGCGAGGCCAAGATCGGAGCCCGCGATCCGTCGTACACCAACGCCACATTGCGCCCCTTGGGCAAGCGGATGTGCGTAGGGGCCTCGCGCGCCAAGCGTTGGTTTTGTTCGTGCGACAGAAGCCCGCGCAGGTGATCGAGCCAGGGAGCCTTGCGCAGATCCTCGAAGCTGCGGCACCCCAAGGCCAAATCGGGCAGCAGATCGAGCAGCGCCGGCTCATCGAGATTGGGCCAGGAGCCGTCGTTTTGATGGTGGGCGAGGAAACGCACCCGTTCCAAGAACGAGGCGACTTCGGGCCGATCGAGGGGCAAGGCGCGGGCCGGATCGCGGCGCGCCGCGGCCACCAAACACTCCGCCACCGCCTCCCAATCGGTCGGAGGGATCGGCTTTTCCTCCAAAGACAGGTCGTCCAGATAGCGCACGCGAAAGGCGGCCACCGCTTGGCGATCGGGGTCAAAGCGCACGATCTCCTGTTCCGTCTCCGCCTCCGCTCCCAACCACTCGGGTTCCACCCGGGACAGAACGCGCGCCGAGGCGTCGCCACGCCCTTGGACGACTTCGACGCACACGAACAAGCGAGCGTCATGGACCGAGCTCTGGGGCGCGATGCGCACCCCGCGGCCCCCGGCCATCAGGGCGCGCGTCGGATCGTTCTCGCGGCGCCGGGCCAGCCGATCGCGGAAAGCCACCGCGATCGCCCGCAACAGGGCCTCATCGCGGTCCTTGGGGGCGGTCTGGTTGGATCGTTGGGGCAGCACCTGCACAAGCCGCCCGGCGAGCTGCAACAGATTCCGGGCCGGTCCCGCGCGCAGGGTCCGGGTACCCGCGTGCAGGGTGCCCCGATCGCGCAGCCCCTCCAACGCTTCGACGGCGTCCAGCAAATCGGAGTCAGAATGGTGCTCCGAAGCCTCTGCCATGCCCTCCAACGGCCACCGTTCGCTGCACAGCATGGCCGCCAGCGCGGCGCGGTCGGGGACTCCGAACTCGACTCCAGCGAGCAGCAGGCGAGCGAGCCGCGGATGCAGCGGCAAGTCCCCCATGGCCCGCCCCAGGGCGGTGATCCCGCGGCCCGGCTGCCAAGCGCCGAGTCGTTCGAGGAGTTGCATCCCGGCGGCCAAAGCTTGCGGCGGAGGGGGCTGCAGCCAGGGAAACGCTTCGGGATCCCGTTCCCCGAAGGCCAAGAGCCACAACAGGGCCCCTGCAGGATCCACGCGGGCCACCTCGGCCGGCTCGTGGGCCAAGAGCGCCACCTGTTCGTGGGCGCCCCAAAGCCGCAAACACCGGCCGGGTGCGGTGCGCCCGGCACGGCCCGTGCGTTGGTCGGCCGAAGCCTGCGAAATGCGCGCCAACACCAGGTGGTCGAGCCCGGTTTGCGCGTTTTGCTCCATGCGTCGCTGCCAACCCGAATCAACCACCGCTTCGACCCCATGCACGGTGACCGAGGACTCGGCCACGTTGGTAGCCAAGATCCAGCGACGGCGGGTCCCCGGCTGCAGCGCCCGGTCTTGGTCCTCGGGTTTCATTTCCCCGTACAGGGTCAGCACCTCGACATCGCGCCGTCGGGCCTTGTCCGCCAGCGCGGTTTCGGCTCGGCGAATTTCCCCCACCCCCGGCAGGAACACGAGCACATTGCCTTGGATCTGATCGTGCATCCGCAGGACCCCCTCGGTCACCGCGTCTTCGAGGCGCGCATGGCGATCGAGCGCTTGGTAGTGCACTTCCACCGGGAACGAGCGGCCTTCCGAAACCAGCCGGGCCGCATCGCCCAGCCAGGCAGCCAGCGACGAACCATCGAGCGTGGCCGACATCAACACCAGCCGCAAATCAGGACGAACTTCGCGTTGCACCTTGCGCGCCACGCACAACGCCAAGTCCGAATCGAGTCCGCGCTCGTGGAATTCGTCGAAGACGAGGGTGCTCACGCCTTCCAAAAACGGATCCTGCAACAGGCGCCGCAGCAACACCCCCGGGGTCATGACCACCAACCGGGTCTTCGGGCTTACGCGGGAGTCCATGCGCACGACGTAGCCGACCTGCTCGCCCACTTGGCACCCGGCTTCCCCTGCCATCCGGCGGGCCGCCGCGCGCACGGCCAAGCGGCGCGGCTCGACCAGAATCACCTGCCCGGCAGCCAAACCCAGCAACGCGGGAGGAACCCGCGTGGTCTTGCCCGCCCCCGTTGGGGCCTCCAAGACCAGATTGCGGTGATGGCCCAGCTGCTCCAGGATCTGGGGCAGCAGCCGGTCCACCGGCAGGGGGTCAAGGGCCATCGGTTTCCGCCATGGCTTGGGACAATTGGTTGCGCAGGTGCTCCAACGCCGTGCGGTGGGTCCCGAAGCCCAACGCACCCAAGCGGCTCGCGCTGCGCACATGCAGGATGCCAGCTCCTTGCAATCGAAGGACCTCGATGTCGTCGGTGATGCCCCATGGCATGCTGCGCCACGTGAGCGCCATCCAATCGTGGTCCGCAGCCCGCAGCTGCATCGGGCCGCCGCGCTCGATCAACGCTTCGAGTTGGGCCCATGCCCGGTCCAAGTCCGGCCCCACGTACAACGGATCGACGCGGGCATCCGCCGCTGCGATCTGGCTTCCGATGGCCCGATCGGGATCCTCGCAGCCCTGCAAGGCCCCATGCACGAGCCCGACCTCGCCCGGACGCTGCGACAGCACGACCAGCAAGGCCCAAACGATGGCCACGCCGGCCGTCAGGATCAAGAGGGTTTTGCGCACGAGGGGGGGCGGAAGGGTCATCACCCAGCGGGGGTCCCTCGATCGTAGCGTATTCCCGAGCCACACTCTGCCCCCACTCTGCCCCCACTCAGCTACCGCGCTGCCACCGCGCTGCAGCGTCCCAGGGCGGCCCAGGCCAACGTGGGGTGGCCGAGATTCCCACATTCCGCGCAACGGCCACGCACAAGGCGGGATTCCGGCGTGGTGGTTCGGTAGGATCGTGCATCGGTCGGGGGGGTCCGAATCGCACTCCAATCCAGGATTCCCCCACAATCCGGCAGAGTGACTATGGATACATTGTTCCTGATCTTGGGGGGAGCCCTGCTCGGCGGCTTCATTTGGCACCTGTTTCAATTGCAACGCAACGCGCGCACTCGGCGCGTGCAACAGGAACTCTGGGACCGCAAGTTCCGCTTGGCGGAAGCCGACCGCGAGGCAGCGGTCGCTGCGCTCAACCAGAACAACATCGAAGTTCGCAAGATCAAGGCCACCTTTGAGAGCCAGGCTTCCAAGATCGACGAATTGCAACAGAGCCTGCGCGAAAACGCCTCGCTCAAGCAGCAGATGGAGTCCGGGCTGCAGCAGCGCGAATCGATTGCCGAAGACCTGCGCAAGAAATTGCGCGAACTGCAAAGCCAAATCGAAGCCGCGGGCGGCGAATCGAAGCGCAAGTCCAACGTCTTCCGCGAACTGACCCGCGAACGCGAAGACCTCGAGTTGCGCCTGGATGAAGCCCGCGCCGAAATCGAGAAGCAGAACGAAGAAATCGCACGCTTGGCCGAGAAAGAAAAGCAGCTGAACTCGCTCAGCAGCTTGCCCCTCGAGCTCGACCAGCGCACCGCCGAACTGGCCCAGCTACGCCGCGAACACCAATTGCTGTTCGACCGTTCGCAAACCCAAACCACTTGGTTCCACGAGCGCATGCGCAGCCTACGGCCGATGCCCGAGCTGCTTGCCGACCGTAGCCAGCGGCTGACTCGGTTGACCCAGGAACACCAAGCTCTGGTCGAGGAGCGCGAAGCCACCGTCTCGACCCTGAAGTCCAAGCTCGAATACCTCACGCCCTACGAAGCCCAGGCCAAGGATTCCAGCGCGCGCCTCAGCGACCTCCAGGACCGCTACGACCGGCTGCTCGCCGAGCGCACCGAGACCGTCACGCGCTTGGAGCAGAAAGTCGAAGAGTTGTCGCCCTACGAACAGCAGTGCCGCGAGGATGCGGAGCGCTTGGCGATCGTCCAGGAGCAGTACGACCAACTCTTGAGCGAACACACCGAAACGGTGGGCAACCTCGAGCAACGCATCGAAGAGCTCGCGCCCTTCCCCGCCCAGAGCGAGGAACTGGCGAAGGATCTCGACCTGTTGCGCGAGTCCTTCGAAGAACTGCAAGCGGAACGGCACACGACCGTGACGTCCTTGGCCGAGCGGGTCGAATTCCTCGCGCCCTTCGAGCGACAAGCGGCCGAATTGACTGCCGAATTGGCCGAATTGCGCAAACGCCACGACGCCCTGGTGGCGGACAGCGGGAGCGCCGTGGGAAGCTTGGAAGAGCGCATCGCAGAGCTGGCTCCGTTCCAAAAGGAAAGCTCGCGACTCGCCGCCCAACTCCAAGATCTGCGCAGCGAACACGAAGCGTTGGTTTCCGAGCGGGCCAAGACCGTGGCACGCCTCGAGCAACGCATCGAGCAACTGCAACCCTGGGAGACCCAGGCCCGCGAAAAGGCCGAGGCCCTCGAAGCCTTGCACAACCGCTTCGAAACCCTGCAACAGACGAGCGGCGAGACGCAAGCCCAGTTGGAAGCGCGCATCCAAGAACTCGTTCCGTTCGAAACCCAGTGCGCCGAAGCCGAAGCGCAGTTGGCCGAGCTGAGCGAGCGTCACGAAGAGCTCACCGCCGAACGCCATCAGACCGTTCGGTCGCTCGAGGCCCGCATCCAAGAAATGCTGCCGCTCGAGCAAAAGCTGGTCAAAGCCGAGGCCATGGTCCAGCAAATGCGCTCGAGCCTCGACCGCACCCAAGAAGAGCTGGCCCAAGAAATGGCCGCCATGCAAAGCCGGTTGACCCAGCTCACGCCGCTGCCCGAGCGGCTCAAAGTGCGCGAGCAAGAGCTGGATTTGGTGCGCAGCGAGCTCACCAAACTCAAAGCCGCCTCGTCCACCGAGATCCAAAGCCTGCGCGCCCAGGTCAAACGCCTGTCCCCCATCGAAGCCAAGTTGGTCTCGACCGAAACCCAGTGGAAGGCCGCCAAAGCCGAGCTCAAGAGCATGAGCGAGTCCACTCGCCGCGAAATCAGCGGGCTGCAGAAGCGCGTTCAAGAATTGGAGCCCAAGCAACTGCAACTGGCCGAGCGCGAAGCCGAGGTGCGCATGCTGACCCAGCAACTGTCCGAACAGGGACGCAGCACCAAAGCCGAAATCCAAACCCTACGCGACCGGGTGCTCGAGTTGGAACCGATGCCGGCGCTGCTGCGCGAACGCGAGTCCCAAGTGCAACGACTGCAAACCGAGATCGACGCCATGCGCACCCAGGTTTCGCACCTGTCGAGCCTGCCGGACCGCATCGAGCGCACGACCAGCGATCTCGAGGTCGCCAAGCAGGAACTGGAAGAAGTCGAACAGCAGACCGAATCCCAGCGCAAGCAGCTGCTACGCCAGATCGCCAGCTTGGAGCCGCTGCCCGCCCAATTGGCCGAGAAGGAGAAAGCCATCAAGGAACTGGAGGACCAACGCCACAAGCTTGCCGCCGACCTCGACAAGGTCCAAGCCGAAGTCCAGAAGCAGAAAGAGAACCTGCAAACGCGCGACCAGGAGCTACGCGAGACCTCGAAGGAGCTTACCGCGACCAAGCGGGATCTGCAGAAGGTGACCCAGGCCACCGAAACCCGCGACGAGCGCATCGAAATCCTGAAGGCGCAAGCCCAGGAGCAGAAGGAGGAGATGGCCAACCTGCGCTCGCAGGTTTCCGCCCTCGCCACCCAACACCGAAGCGGTCAGCTCAAGCAGCATCAGATCGAACAGAAGCTCAAGTCCGCGCAAACCCAATTGACCGGATACGAACTCAAGATCCAGGACCTCACGCGCCAGAATCGCGAAGCGGCCAAAGAAATCCGGCTCAAAGAAGGCGCCATCCGGCGCTTGGAGAAGTCGCTCGGAGTCGCGCCCAAGCCCGCCCCAGCGCCCAAACAGGCCGCCCCGGCACCTACCGAGGAGGCCGCCAAGCCTGAGCCCACCCGAACGCTGACGCCTCCCAAAGCGTCCGCGGCAAAAACTCCCGCAGCGACCACCAAGTCGTCCGCCAAACCGAAGGCAAAGGCCCGCACCAGCAAAGCCACCCTGCCGCCCGACGACCTCAAGGCCATCAGTGGCATCGGCCCGGCCTACGCGCAATTGCTGGCCGACGTGGGCATCGCGACCTTCAAGAAGCTCGCCCAGGTGGACACCCCGCGCAAGCTCGAGCTGCTGGCGGCCAAGATCGAAGTCCCGGTCGACCGCATCCAGCGCGAAAAGTGGGTGGAGAAAGCCAAGCGCCAGCACGCCAAGAAGTACGGCGTCAAGCTGTAGCCGCACCGCACCCTCGCGCAGCAGGCCCAGGCCTGCCTGGGAATCGCAAGCAGGGCCGCCCAAGGGCGGCCCTGCTTTGCATGGAGCGGTTCCGCCTGCCGTCACGGCAAAGCCCCCCACCAGGGGCGCATGGTTGGTGGGCCCTCGGAGACTCGAACTCCGGACCAATCGATTATGAGTCGACTGCTCTAACCAACTGAGCTAAGGGCCCTGGCGCGGCGGCAGTGTACCCCAGCCCATTCTCACCCGGAAGCCGGGGCCCCGCTTTGGCGGAATTGCTCGGCAAGCACCTGGGCCATGCAGGCGGTCAAGCGCTTGGCGAAGGGCACGTGCAAGAACTCGTTGGGCCCGTGGGCATTGCTTTCGGGTCCGAGCACGCCCGTGATCACGAATTGGGCCTTCGGGAACGCGGCCCCGAGCATCCCCATGAACGGAATGGTGGCGCCCTCACCCATCTGCATCGCGGGCTTGCCATAGTGGTCGCGCGAAGCTTGGTCGATGGCCCTTTCCAACCAGGGTTCGAGCGGCGGCGCGTGCCAGCCGGCGGCCCCTTGGGCGTGGTCTAGGGTCACCCGGGCCCCATAGGGCGGATTGTGGGTCAAGAGTTCGCGCAGCGCCTGGGTGGCGGGGCCCGGATCGATCGTGGGAGGGAAGCGCAACGAGAGTTTGACCGTGGTCTTGGGCCGCAGGACATTGCCCGCGCTCTCGAGCGGCGGGAGCCCTTCCGCACCCGTCACCGCGACGCTGGGCTGCCAGGTCCGTGCCAGGATGGTTTCGACCGGATCGCTGGACGCCGCATGGGCTCCGGGGACGAACGGGAAGCGCTCGAAGACCTGCTTGCCCAGCACGGCCGCGGCTGCACGGGCTTGCTCGATGCGCTGCGCAGGAATCTCCGCCTGCAGCCAGGGCACGCGCAAGGCGCCGGTCTCGGCGTCCTCGAGACGGTCGAGCAGTTGGCGCAGGATCCGGAACGACGAGGGCACCACCCCTCCGGCGTCCCCGGAGTGCACCCCCTCGCGCAGGATCTCAACGCTGAGCTGGGCCGTCCAGTTGCCCCGCAGCGAGGTGGTCAACCACAACTGCTCGTAGTTGCCCGCGCCCGAATCCAAGCAGACGACCAACTGGGGTTCGCCGATCCGCGCGCGCAGGTGTTCCACATAGAAGGGCAAGTCGAAGCTGCCGCTCTCCTCGCAGGCTTCGATCAGCACCACGCAGCGGCTATGGGGCAATTCCTGGGCTTGCAACGCTTCGATCGCGCACAGCGAAGCGTAGGCGGCATAGCCATCGTCGGCTCCGCCGCGGCCATACAAGCGGTCGCCTTCGCGCACCGGCGTCCAAGGCCCCAACCCCTCGCGCCAGCCGACCATTTCGGGTTGCTTGTCGAGGTGGCCATAGAGCAGCACCGTGTCGGGCCCTGAGCCCGGGATCTCCATCAGGATGACGGGAGTACGGCCTTCGAGCTGCACGATCTCGACCGTCATGCCGGCGATGGGCCGCTCGCGGCACCAGGCCGCGATCCAATCCGTGGCGCGCTGCATGTGGCCGTGCGCTTGCCACTGGGCATCGAACATCGGCGACTTGTTGGGAATCGCGATGTAGGTCTCGAGCGATGCGAGGATGGACTCCTCCCAAACACGGTCGCAGTGGGCTGCGAGCGAACGCGGGTCGTAGCTGCTGGCGGTATCGGGCATGGTGGCTCCTGGGTCAGGGCCAGAGGTTACCCGATCGGCTGGAACCTTAGGACGCGGCCCGGCGAATCGATCCCTCGTCCTGGGGCGGTTCGTGGGCAATCACCCGGTTGCGGCCCTGGTCCTTGGCATCGTACAGGGCGTTGTCCGCGTCCTTCATCAGGTCATCGATGGTTTCTTGGCCGGGGCGCTTTTCCGCGACCCCAAAGCTCATGGTCACCATTAGTTCGCTGCCTTGGTACGGAACGCGAATCTGTTCGACCGCGGCCCGCAACCGTTCGCAACCCGCGGCCGCCTCTTCCAGGCTCGCCCCCACGTGGATCAAGAGGAACTCTTCACCCCCCAAGCGCGCCAAGACATCCCCGCGCCGCATGTTGTGGCGCAGAACCTCCGCACACTCTTTCAGAACCGCATCGCCCGCGTCGTGGCCGAAGTCGTCGTTGACCCGCTTGAAGTAGTCGATGTCCATCATGGCCACCGACAAGGGATGGTCCGTTCGCAAGGCGTTTTCCCACTCCTCCTGCAGGCGATTCATACCATAGCGCCGGTTGGGCAGGTTGGTCAGCACGTCGGTCAATGCTGCCTGGCGCAGCTTGCGCGTCATGATGGCTAGATGGGCGATCTGGCGCTGCTGGAGCCGCTCGGAGGATTCGACCTTCTGCCGCATTTCCACCGTGCGTTGCCCAGCCCGCGTGCGCGCCACGAGGATGCGCGGGTTGAAGGGTTTGACGATGTAGTCGTCGGCCCCCGCTTCAAAGGCTTCGAGCACCTGGACGTCATCGCCGCGCGCGGTCACCAGCAGAACGTACATGCGCTTGCCCGTCGGCGTCTCGCGCAGGGCGCGGCACAACTCGACGCCGGTCATACCGGGCATCATCCAATCGGTCACGACGATGTGGGGTGCAAGCGAAATGGCCTTTCGCAGCCCTTCTTTGCTGCTGAGCGCGGTCTCCACGTGGTAACCAGCCCGTTGCAGGTAGTGCGACAAGAGGCGCAACATCTGCTCGTCGTCGTCGATCAGCAAGACGCGGGTCGCGGAGTGCTCCAACTCGGATCGAATCTCGACCGGGTCGGTGTCCTCCTGCGACATTTCGCGCAGCTCTTTGCACTGGGTCTCGGGGGGCTCCGCGTAGGCCAAGTCGGTGACCTCCGCGACCCCCGCGCTGTCCAGCTCGCGGGCGGTTTCCACGAAATCGATCCCCTGGCCGCTCGGGATCCCGAGCAATTTGCCCCATTCCAACCAGGCGGGCTGGATTTGGTTTCCAAGCCGATGCAGTTGTTCGACCGGCATGCCCAGCTCTTCCGCAACCTGCTCGAGCCGGAAGAAGGCGGGGAGCCAGCTCTGCTCGCCGGTATCTCGCTCGATGGTCAGCACATCCGCCAGGGCCCGTCCCCCACGCAGCACGCGCATCAATGCCTCGGAGCCGGCCTCGGCACCCCGGGGCATGGGACCGCTAGGCCGGTCGATGCAATGCAACACCGCTTGCTGCAAGGCCCGAGAAAAGCCCCAATCCTCCATCATCAGGCTGGCCACCTCGGCATGGTTCACCCCAAAGGCGCAACTCTCAAGCTTGGCAAGGCGCCAGTCGAAGGTGGCCAAAGGAAGGCTCATGAAGCGCTGATACTTTTGCGGGTACAGGCTCGCGAAGGCCAGCTTTCCGATGTCCGCCAAAAGGCCGCAGGTGAAGGCTTCCGCGGGTGCCCACGCCCGGCATTCGTAGGCCAGGATGCTCGTCGCTACGGCCGTCGCCAGCGATCGGGACCAAAAGCTGTGGTGGTCCAAGCCGCCCAGCAAGCGCCCGTCCCCGCGCTCGACGAGCGAGAAACCGAGCGCCAATCCGCGCAGAGCCTTGGATCCCATCCGCACGGCGGCTTCGCGCACCGTTTCCACGGGCTCGGCACCTGCGTGCAAAGCGCTGTTGGCCATCTGGATCACACGCCCCGAAAGGGCGGGGTCCGCCATGATGGTCTGGATCAAGTCCGCCTGGTCGTAGTTCTCGTCCTGGGTAAGGTCAAGAATCCTCAATCCAATGGCAGAAGGCGACGGGAGTGCTCCCGTCAGCCTTAGCTCATCAAAGCGTTGCTGGATCACGCGTGGAAGGGAATGGGTGGAAGGAATTCGCTAAGCGCTCTTGCGAAGAGGCGTGATCTGGGACGCCAAGACCGATTGGTTGCGACCCAGCCGTTTGGCTTCGTAGACCGCCTCGTCGGCGCGTTTGAGCAGTTCCGCCGGCCCCTTCATCGTCGGCAGGTTGCCCGCAATCCCAAGGCTAACGGTCACGTGGCCATCAAAGCTGCCGGCCTGGATGCGGTGGGCCTCCAGCGCCGTCCGGATGCGCTCCGCCACAACCAAGCAGTCGGCTTCCTTGGTGTTCTTGCAGATGATGACAAACTCTTCGCCCCCAATCCGGCAGGCCTCGTCGGAAGTCCGGATGGCGGTCTTGAGGATCTTGGCGGTTTCGGTCAAGACCACATCGCCCACGTCGTGGCCATGGTTGTCGTTCACCGACTTGAAGTGGTCGACATCCAGCATCACCAGGGACATATCCTTGCCCGTGCGCAGCATTGAAGACCATTCGCTCTCCAAGCGCTTGATGGCATAGCGTCGATTGGGAAGGTTCGTCAGCGAATCGGTCAACGCCGTGGAACGCAACTTGCGTGTCAGGACGCCCAATTCGGCTACTTGGCGCATGACCGTGGCCTTGTCCTTTTCGACGCGGCGCTGCAAGGCACACACACGCAGTCCTGCGCGAATGCGAGCCTCCAAGACTTCCGGCTGGGTAGGCAACTCGATGAAGTCATCGGCCCCGGCCGCAAAGGCTTTCAGCCCATGGCCCTTGGAGCCGGGCGTCCCGACGACCAGGATGTACAGGCCCTCGCTTTGTTCGTTGCGGCGTAGGCTTTTGCAGATCTCTAGGCCGCTGAGACCCGAAGCGGTTTCATCCACCAGGATGATGTCCGCACCCCAACGCAAGATCGCACGGAGCCCATCTTCGCCCGCCTCGGTTTCGCGGACCTCGAACGTGCCATCGTCTAGCCCCTGGCACTTGTGAACTTCCGTGACGGCGTGGGAGCCGACCACCATGATGCGCACCTGATCCGAGGAGCGTCGGTTCTTTTCGGTGGCTTGGTCGGTTTGGCTCTTGGGCAGCGGCGCTGCGTCCTCTACCGGCTGGAGCGACGAAACCGGATCGCCGAGTTTGGCATCCTTGCTGGCTGCCACGTACCGGGCTACTTCGCTGAAGCGTTGGCCATTGCCCGTGTTGACCTCGAGGGTATCGCCCCAGTGCACCCAATCTTTGGCGATGGCGTCGCAGAACGACTCCCATTGCCCAGGGTTCATGCTCAACAGTCCGCGGGCGTGCTCGAGCTCTTCCCCAATCATCTTCCAGGTGTAGGGCTCGGTGTATTCATCTCCGACGAGCGCTTCGCTGATCCAGTACGCGATGCGCAGGACATCTCCCAGGCCTTGGATGGTCTTGATGCTGCGGATGCTGCGCTTGGTGCCATATTCGAAGGCTGCTTCGGTGAACTGGGTCGGGAGACCCCAGTCGGTAAGCATCAAGGAGCTGACTTGGGCGTGGTCGATCTTGAAGCGCTTGTTTTCCTTCTCAATCAAGTCTTCCAGCGGTCGCGGACCGTGTTCGGCCAACATGGCGCCATAGGACTCCGCGTAAACCGATGCCAAGGCGAGGCGCCCCACGTCGCTGAGCAATCCACAAATGTAGGACTCTTCCGAGCGCTGTTGACCCAGCCGGCGGGAAACCGCTTGGGCCGCGACCGCGCGACCCAGCGAGCCCGACCAATAGGTCTCGTACTGGAAGGTCCGGCAGGCGCCCGTGGTCCGCTCCGAAACGATGGAAAAGGCCAAAGCCAAGTTGCGGACGGTCCGGCTGCCAAGGCGCATGATCGACTCGGACACCGTCGTGGCGGGCAGCGATCCCGTGCGCTCGCCCGTGTTGGCCAACTGCAAGATACGGCCGGTCAAGGAGGAATCCGCCATGATGGCATGACCCATTTCCTCGACGCTGTACTCCTCGTTCCGAGTCAACTCCAGAATGCGGACGCCGACACCGGCAGGCGAAGGCAAGTTGCCAGTCAGTTTGATTTCTTCGAATGTAGTGATGTTCAAGGTTGGCTCCTGGATCGCTTCTGGACCTGACGGGTCCGATTGCTGCAGTCACACGCTATGCGCAGAACTCCCTGGCCACGACTCGAAGCTCCTCTCCCAAGCGAAGCGTTGCGCGCAGTTTCCCAACGAATCCGCCCACTAGCCGCGAGATGCAGGGGGGGCAGGGAGGTTGGGTATTCACGCGAACGATCGAGCCCCTTGCGGGGTTCCTGGGGGGGAGAGCCGGGTCTGGTTGATGGCTACTTCGGATTCCCCCAATGCAAATCTGTTGCTGACTTGGGCCTCGGGTTTCCTTTCGGAAAACGAATCGCAATGCGAGACGTGCGGATCGAAACAGAGTCCCCATGGCACCCTACCAGCGGAATGTGGGGCAGCCCCTAGGGTCAAGGTCTGGGCCCAATCTTGGCCGGTCGTACGGCCACGGGATCCGTTAGGTGGCCATCAGACCAAGACCACTTGGTCGTACCCAAACCGACGGGCGAAGTGCGCCTGGAAAGAATTTCCCACCGCCTCCAGGTCGCAGGGCACCTTGGCATGGTCGGCCAAGCGCGTCATGACCTCGCTATCCAGACCACAGGGCCGGAAGCTGGCGAATTGCTCCAAGTCCGTGGTCACGTTGATGGCCACCCCGTGCCAGGTGACCCAACGCCGGACAGCGACTCCAATCGAGGCCACCTTGCGGTCCTCGATCCAGACCCCCGTCTTGCCCTCGATTCGTCCGCCTACGACGCCAAAATCGGCCAACACGTCGATGACCACGTCCTCGAGCGAACGGAGGTACGCATGCAAGTCGCGATGCCCGGGCAACAGTTCGCGGATCGGGTAAGCCACCAACTGACCGGGCCCGTGGTAGGTCGCCTCACCACCCCGCTCGACCGGGATGACGGGCACCATCACGTAGTCGGCGGCTCCCCCCTCGGTCCCTCGCCCCAAGGTCACCACCGGATAGTGCTCGACCAGGAGCAACATGTCCGAGGTGCCTTCTTGGATTCGCTCAACCAAAAGACCCTGCTGCAGGTCGTGCACCTCCCGGTACGGACGACGCCCCAACCACTGGACCTTGAGCGAGGGATCCATGACTTAGCGCTTGGGTTTCTGGTAGATGTGGACCGCCATGTTGTGCACCGCCTCAGCGGCTTCCATCATGGCCTCGGGCAGGGTCGGGTGCGCGTGGATCGTGCGCGCGATGTCCTCGGTCGTGGCGCCCATTTCGATCGCCAGGGCCGCCTCGGCGATCAACTCGGTCACTTCGGGTCCCACCATGTGCACGCCGAGTACCACATCGGTCTTGGCGTCCGAGATGATCTTCACGAAACCATCGGTCTCCATCAGGCTCATGGCCCGGCCCGAAGCGGCGAACGGGAACGAGCCGCTGACAACCGACAGTCCCTGCTCCTTGCATTGGGCTTCGGTTAGGCCCACCGAGGCCATTTCGGGGGCGGTGAAGATTACGGCGGGCACGCAACGCACGTCGTACTCTTCTTTCTGGCCCGCGATGACCGCTGCGGCGACGAGGCCTTCCTTGCTGCCCTTGTGGGCCAGCATCGGTTGGCCGGCGATGTCGCCGATGGCGTAGATGTTGGCAACCTTGGTGCGCATTTGCTTGTCCACCGTCAGGAAGCCGCGCTGGTCCACCTGCAATCCCGCTTTGTCCAGGCCCAAGCCTTGGCTGTAGGGCTTGCGCCCCACGGTCGACAGGATTTGGTCGCATTCGACCACTTGGTTGCCGCTCTTGGTCTTGATGGTCACGTGCAGCTTGTCGCCCTTGCGCTCGTAGCCCTGGGCGAAGGTCTCGGTCTTGAGGTCGATCTTCATCTTCTTCAAGCTGCGTTCGATGACCTTGACGCAATCGGGTTCCTGGCCCGGGAGCGCGCCTTGGGTGGCTTCGAGCACGGTGACCTGGCTACCCAACTTGCGGTACATCATGCCGAGTTCGAGGCCGATGTAACCCCCGCCGATCACCACCAAGTGGCCCGGGATGCGTTTCGGAGCCAAAGCGCCGGTGGAAGACCAGACGTCCTTTTCGTCGAAGGCAAAGCCAGGGATCTCGATCGGGATCGAGCCCGTGGCGATCACGATGTCGTCGGCTTGCAGGGTTTGGGTCCCCTCCTTGGAGGTGACCTTGACGCTGTTCTTGGACTCGATGCTGGCGGTACCCATGACCACTTTGACGCCGTGGTTTTTGAGCAAGCCGCTGACCCCACCGGTCAGTTTGCCCACGATGCCCGCTTTCCATTGCACCAGTTCGTCCACGTTGAGCTTGACATTCTCGGCGTGGATCCCCATCGCGCTTGCATGGCTCAGCTTGTCGAGCAAGCTACCCGCCGCGATCAGGGCCTTGGAAGGAATGCAGCCCACGTTGAGGCAGGTTCCTCCGATGAATTCGCGCTCGACGACGGTGGCTTCTTGACCCAGTTGGGCGAGGCGAATGGCGCACACGTATCCGGCGGGACCGGCACCAATGACGACAACTTTGCGGCGAGTGCTCATGATGGTTTTGGGTGGCGAGGGCTGTCTCTCAAGACCCGCCTGGGTGACTACAGGGGGAAGGCGCCATCACCCGGTTGGGCATCGCCGTGACGCTCGGCGACTTCGATGAAGTGGTTGTACTGGCGTTTGAGGTGGTCGGGCACCTCGGCATAGACGTCTTCGACCAGGGTCTTGAGCGCCATCGGGGCAGCCGCTTCCTGTTCGCGGATGACTTGATCGACCTCGGCCGTCAGCGCCGCTTCGATCGTGGATCGTTCGCCCTTCGCGAGCACACCCTTTTGGCTCAAGAAGTGCTCGAAGCGTTCGATCGGATCTTTGCCGCGCCATTCGGCGACTTCGTGTTCGTCGCGGTACTTGGTCGGATCATCGGAACTCGAGTGACCCATCATGCGGTAGGTCTCGAGCACCACGAGGCTCGGGCCATCACCCGATCGGGCCCGGGCCACGGCAGCGCGCATGGTGGCGTAGCAAGCCAACACGTCGTTGCCGTCGACCGTGGCCGCGGGCATGCCGTAGGCGGTGGCCTTGTCGGCATAGCTGTGCGCAGCCGTTTGCTGCTTGGCCGAGACCGAAATGGCCCAACCGTTGTTGACGCAAACGAACACCGCCGGGACCTTCCAAACGGCGGCCAAATTCATGCCGCTGTGGAAGCCGTTGCTCGAAGTAGCCCCATCGCCAAAGTAGATCGCATGCACCGCGTCTTCGCCGCGTTGCTTGGAGGCCAAAGCCGCGCCCACCCCATGGGGAATCTGCGTCCCGATGACCGAAGACCAGCTGGGGTAGTGGGTGCCCTTGTGCTGGAAGTGGTTGCACATCTGGCGCCCCTTGGCGGTGTCGTTGGCGTTGCAGTACATCTGCGCCACGTACTCCGCCAACGGCAGGCCACGCATCACGGCCGCACCACCTTCGCGCAAGCCAGACCAGAGCCAATCCTGGGGCTCCAGTGCGGCGGCGCTGCCGATTTGCGCGGCTTCCATACCGGTGGACGTCCCTACGAACCCAATCCGACCCGCGCGCTGCAGGGTGAGCATGCGCCCGTCGGTCACCCGCACGCGCAGCATGTGGGTGAACAGATCCTTGAGTCGCCCGTCGGAAAGCTTGGGTAGGTCACCTACCGGCTTTCCGGCCGGGCTGATCAGTTGGATGCGTTGGGACACGTCGATCAGGGGTTACAGGGAGATCAGACCTGGATTCTCTAGCACCATGCGCAACTCGGCCAAGAACCGGGCCGCATCGGCGCCATCGGCCAAGCGGTGGTCGACGCTGCACGAGAAGTTCATGTACTGCCGCACTTCGATGCGATCCCCATCGGGACCCTCGACGACGCCGGGGCGTTTGTACAGGCGGTGCACGCCGAGGATGGCGATCTCCGGGTTGTTGATGATGGGCGTCGCCAAGGTGCCGCCAATGTTGCCGGCATTGGTGATCGAGAAGGTACCGCCCTTGAGCTCCTGCGGCTTGACCTTGCCCGCCTTGGTGCGTTCGGCCAAGCCTTGCAGCTCGCTAGCCAAATCCATCAAGCCCTTGGTTTCGGCGCTCGGAATCACCGGCACGATCAGCCCCGAAGGGGTGTCGGTGGCGATGCCCAAGTTGACCTGGCCCACTTGGATGATTTCCTGGGCTTCCTCATCGAAGTACCCGTTCAGCATGCGATTGCGCATCAAGCAATTCGCCGCGGCTTTCATGATGAAGGCCATGTAGGTGACCTTGATGCCTTTCTGGGCTCCAAAGTTCTTGGCAATCTCGCGCACCTTGACCAACTCGGTCACGTCGACTTCTTCGACGACGGTGAAGTGCGGCGCGGTGAACTTCGAACGCACCATCGCCTCGGCGATCTTGCGACGCACACCACGGAAGGGCACGCGGATGGTTTCCTTGCTCGGCGCTTGCCACGCGGGGCCCGCGCTGCCTCCGGCGGATTGCGCGGCGGCCTTGGGCGCGGCGGATGCGGCAGCCGGCTGGCTAGCAGCACCCGAAGCGGCAAAGGCTTCCACGTCGGCGCGGCGCACCACGCCGTGGTTGCCCGAACCCGAGACTTGGCTGAGATCGATGCCCAACTCGCGCGCCACGCGGCGCGCGCTGGGGACGGCCAGGACCTTGTCGTTGGAGCTCGGCTTGCCGGTTTGGGGGGCTTGGGCCGCAGGGGCCGCAGCTTGGGGTGCTGCGGGAGCGTGTCCCGCCGCAGCCGGAGCGGCGCCGCCGGCGGTGGCCAAGTGGAAGATCACCGATCCGACGGGGACGGTGTCGCCAGCCTTGGCCAATTGCTTAACCAGGGTGCCCGAAGCGGGGGCGGGAACTTCGACAGTAGCCTTGTCGGTCATGACTTCCACCACCGGATCGTGTTCTTGGACGGCGGCGCCTTCCTCCACGAGCCACTGCACGATTTCCCCCTCGGCGACGCCTTCCCCGATGTCGGGGAGTTTGAATTCCAGCACGCGACCGCCTGCGGCCGGGGCCGGGGCAGCCGCCGGAGCCGATTTCGGTGCAGCGGCGGGAGCGGGTGCGGGTGCTGCCTTGGCGGGGGCTGGCGCAGCGGCCGGAGCGGCAGCCTTGGCAGCCGGAGCCGCGGCACCTGCGCCGTTGTCCAAATGGAAGATCACGCTGCCCACGGGCACCGTGTCGCCTTCTTTGGCCATGAATTGGGTCACCACGCCCGCGGCGGGGGCCGGCACTTCGACGGTGGCTTTGTCGGTCATGACTTCGACCACAGGCTGGTGCTCCTCGACGTGGGTGCCTTCCTGCACAAGCCACTGCACGATTTCGCCTTCTGCGACGCCTTCGCCAATATCCGGGAGTTTGAATTCGATCATGGAACGTTCCTTCGGGGTGCTTGCCAGGGTTTTAGAAGCGGGCGACTTCTTCGATCGCATCCAGTACGCGACGCTCGTCGGGCAGGTAGTGATGCTCGAGGGTGTTGGGGAAGGGGGTATCGAAGCCGGTCACGCGACGCACGGGGGCTTCCATGTATTCGATGACGTTCTCCGCGATCATGGCGCTGATTTCGGCGCCGTAGCCGCAGAAACGCGGGGCTTCGTGCACGATCACCACGCGGCCGGTCTTGCGGGCGGCTTCGAGCACGCCTTGCTCATCCAGCGGCAGCAGCGTGCGCAGATCGACGATGTGACACTCGATGCCCTGCTCGGCGGCTTGGGCGGCGGCTTTCTCCACCACCGGCACCATCGATCCGTAGCAGAACACGGTCACATGTTCGCCTTCGCGCACCGTGCGCAGGGTGGAGAGCGGGACGGTGTAGTGGCCGGCAGGCACTTCGCCTTTGGCGTGACGGTAGAGCGCTTTGGGCTCCATGAAGATCACCGGATCGGGGTCGGCGATCGAAGCCAGCAACAAGCCTTTGGCATCGTGCGGCGTGGAGGGGATCACGACCTTGAGCCCGGGGGTGTGGGTGAAGTACGCCTCGCCTGATTGGCTGTGGTACAGACCCCCGCGGATGCCGCCCCCGTAGGGTGTGCGGATCACCATTGGCGCGGTGTACTGACCACCCGAGCGATAGCGCAACTTGGCCGCTTCGGAAACGATTTGGTCGAAGGCCGGGAAAATGAAATCCTGGAACTGGATTTCACACACGGGCCGCAAACCGTTGGCGGCCATGCCAATGGCGGCGCCGACGATGCCGTCTTCAGAGAGCGGCGTGTCGAAACAACGCTGCTTGCCGAATTCGGTGGTCAAGCCTTCGGTGGCGAGGAACACGCCACCCTTGGGGCCGACGTCCTCGCCGAACACGAGCACACGCTCGTCCTCGCGCATGGCGACTTTGAGGCCGTCGTTGACGGCTTGGATCAGGGTCAGGATGGGCATCGCAGCGAGCGTTTCGTCGTTTCGGGGACTAGAGAGGGAAGGCGCCGTCGCCGGCGTCGGCGCTGCCTTTACGGCGGGCCAAGTCAAAGGCGGCTTCGCCTTGGGCACGGAGGTGGGCCGGCAATTCGGCGTACACGTCCGAGAAGATCGTTTCGAGGCCCGGGCCTTCGGTGGCCTCCGCGGTCTTGGCAGCAGCGGTGACCCGCTCCATGGCCGCCTGGGTCCACTCGGTTTCGAGGGCTGCGGTCCACAGGCCGCGCTTCTTGAGGTAGGCCTGGAAGCGCACGACTGGGTCGCGTTCTTGCCATTTGGCGAGCTCTTCCTTGGGCACGTACTTGGTGGGGTCGTCGGAGGTCGAGTGTCCGCCCATGCGGTAGGTCACGGCCTCGATCAGGGTCGGGCCTTCCCCCGCGCGCGCCCGGTCGGCTGCCTCGCGCACGGCTTGGTGCATGGCGAGCACGTCGTTGCCGTCGACTACCACCCCGGGAACCCCATAGGCGACCCCTTTGATGGCAAACCCATCGGAGGCGGTCTGCTCGCTCGAAGGGCACGAGATAGCCCAGCCGTTGTTTTGGCAAAGGAAGATCACCGGTGCCTTCCAAACCCCCGCAAAGTTGAGCGCGCTATGGAAGCCCAAGCTGGAAGTGCCCCCGTCGCCAAAACTCGTCAAGCAAACGTGGTCTTCGCCGCGCAGCTGGTAGGCGCGCGCAGCGCCCACTGCTTGCGGCAGGTGGGTACCGATCGGCGACGAGATCGAAAAGAACTTGATCGGATCGACAAACGAGAAGTGCACCGGCATCTGGCGGCCGCGGGCGGCGTCCTTCGCGTTGCCGAACATGTTGTGCATCATCTCGACCGGCTCGACCCCGTGGTACAGGGCCATGCCGAAGTCCCGGTAGCTCGGGAAGAAGAAGTCGGTATTGCGCAGGGCGCTGGCGGCACCCACCTGACAGGCTTCGATGCCTTTGTTGGGCACCGAGAACCCGATGCGGCCTGAGCGTTGCAGCTTCATGCAGACGTCGTCGAAGGCGCGCACGGTCAACATGGTCCGGTAGCACTGGATCAACTCCGCATCGCTCAGCGTGACCTTGTACTTGCCCACGCTGCCGTCGCTTTGGATCACGCGAAAGGGTTCGGATGTTTGGGTGCTTTGCATGGCGTTACTCCCAGGCGGACGGGGTTTGGCGTTGGGCGCGGCGTTCGCGAACCAAGCGTGCGGCGAAGAACTCGCCGGCTTTGTAGCTAGAGCGCACCAGGGGTCCCGAGGCCACGTAGGCAAAGCCCAATTCGCGGCCAAGGTTTTCGTACTCGAGGAATTCTTCGGGGGTGACCCACGCCTTGACCGGAGCATGGCCGGGAGTCGGTCGCAGGTATTGGCCCAGGGTCAAGAAGTCCACATCGGCCGCGCGGAGTCCCTCCAAGGCGACGCGCACCTCGTCTTGGGTCTCGCCCAACCCGACCATCAGCGACGACTTCGTGAACACTTCGGGATCGTGGACCTTGGCTTGCTGGAGGGTTTCGAGCGAGCGTTCGAAACTGCAGCGCGGATCGCGGATCCGGCGTTGCAAGCGGGACACGACTTCGACGTTGTGGGCCAAGACGTCGGGTCGACCCCCCATGAGCGTCGCCATCTCGGCTCCGCGGTAGTCGGGGATCAGCGTTTCGACCACCGTGCGGGGCGAGTGTTCGCGGATGGCTTCGATGCAGCGGGCGTAGTGCGCGCTGCCCCCATCGGGGAGGTCATCACGATCGACGCTGGTGATCACCACGTAGCCCAAGTCCATGGCACCCACGGCGCGTCCCACGTTTTGCGGTTCCGCCGGATCGGGGGGCGCGGCTTTCTGCACGGTCTTGACCGCGCAGAAGCGACAGTTGCGGGTGCACTCATCGCCGAGCACCATCAGGGTCATGGTGGCGTGATCGCCCTTCCAACATTCCCCGATGTTCGGGCAACGCGCCTCCTCGCACACGGTGTGCAGTTTGAGCTCGCGCGCCAAGGTCTTGAGCTTGGAATAGCCCTCCCCGCCCGGCAGGGGCACCTTCAACCAGGCCGGCTTGCGGCCCTCTTGGGGCGAGGTGGTGGGTTGGGACATGATGGGGCGGCCCTGGGCAGCCCGGGAGACTAGCAAATCGCCTCTCGAAGCTCTACCCAGGGCCGCCCCAGGAACGCCCGCTAAGGGCGGAATTCTTTACAGGAAGGGGTCTACCGCAGTGCGCAGTTTGTGGGTTTTCATCTTGCCCAGCGCTCGGACTTGGATCTGGCGGACGCGTTCGAGGGAGACCCCCATTTCCTCCGCCACTTCGGCCAAGGTGTGGGCCTTTTCCCGCTCCACGCCAAACCGCATTTCGAGCACATAGCGCTCGCGGTCGGAGAGTTCGTCCAGGGCATCCCGCACGGACTCTTCCAACGATCCATCTTCCATGGCGACGTCGTAGGGATCCCCGTCCCCCTCGGCCCCCAACAGGTCCGCCAAACCACCCTCGGCATCGGACCCCCCCATGGGGGCATCGAGCGAGAGGGTCGAACGGTTGGCTTCCAGCGCTGCATCGACCTGGTGCAGGGGCAAACCGGTTTCCTCCGCGATCCTTTCAGGACTCGCATCGTGACCCAGTCGGCCGAGGGCCTCGCGCACGTGCTTGAGCGCCTTCTGCATGTAGACCGGCACTCGAACGGCTTGCGAGTAGTTGTACAGGAAGCTGCGGAAGGCCTGGAACAGCCAGTGCACCGCATAGGTCCGGAACAATAGCCCCCTGCGCCAATCGAAACCATCCACGGCCCGGAACAGCGCAGCGCTACCCTCTTGGATGAGGTCTAGTCGCTGCACGCCCAGGTGGGCATAGCGTTCGACATTGATCAGGGCTAGGTAGAGGTTGCGCTCCACCATCTCGCGCCGCTGGGCTTGTAGCTCCATCCAGCGCAGGCAAACCATGCCGCTGAGGCGCTCGCAGGGCGAACCCTCTTGGTTCTTGCCTTCGAGGTCTTTTTCGGTCAAACCTTCGGCTTTGAGCGCATCGGCCAGAAGGGCCCGGGAGAATTCGATGCGGCGCGCCAAGGCGGCCTCATCCTCACGGTCCATAGGCAGAATGCAGTCGATTTCCCGGCGCAATTGCTCCTCGATCGACTGGACGCGACCACCGGGTAGTTCCTCCTGGAGCTTGCGCCAGGAATCCGGGGAATCCAATGCCAACTCGATCCCCTCCCGGTTCCACCGGCGGGCCAAGCGCTTGGCGCGGGCTTCGAACATCTCAGGCTGCTCGGCCCACTGGGCGAGCTTGGCGTCGACGTTCTGGGGTTGTGCGATTGCTTTCTTCATGGCCTATCTCCTTCTGCCGTGGGGCGCCAAGGAGTTGGCACCCTTTGCTGGCCTTGGTCCTCGATCCCGAACAACGGGACCGGGCGGGTGGGCCAACCACTACTACGGGCGGACTTGCACTATGGTGCCTAACGTTTCCGTAAGAGTTGAGAATTATTGACTATGAGGACAACAACCCCTGCCTCTCACCAGGGGTTTCTCCCCTGGATGGCCCCTGGATGCACTCAGAGGGCACTTCTTACCCTGGCGATACCTTCGTCCCTAGGGTCCCCAATGGGGTCCAGTTGGCCATGAATCGCTCATACGGGCCCCCTGCCGCAGAGTTTGCGACTTCCTATGCTGCCTTGGATTCCCTGGGAAGTCCCCCGCCACCCACCCCATTCCGCGGAAAAAAAACCGTCTCCGGGGCCAATCCCAACCCCGATGGATGTCGGGAGTCGGTTTGGCCCCGGAGACGGGGAGGGTCGGCCCAGGCGGAGTGCCCGGGCGACGGGTCAGGGCGACAGGTCCGCGGGCTTAGGCCTGGGCGGCCTCGACCTGGTGGTAAGGCTCCTGGGTCTCGGTCGGGATGTACTGCTGCAGGATGTCGAGCTCCCCAGCCTCCCGAATCATGTGGCGCGCGATCACGAGCCGCTGGATTTGGTTGGTGCCCTCGTAGATCTGCAAGATCTTGGCGTCCCGGAAGAACTTGGCGATGGGGTAATCCTCCATGAAGCCGTAGCCCCCGAAGACCTGAACCGCGTCGGTGGCCACTTCCATGGCCACGTCGGTCGCAAAGCACTTGGCCAAAGCCGCCATTTTGCTGTTGGCCGGGCTCGGGCCCACGTCGTCGATGCCGGCGGCAGCCGCGTAGACCAACTGGCGCGCGGCCTCGGTCTTCATGCTCATGTCGGCCAACATCTTCTGCACCATTTGGTGCTGGGAGATCGGCACGCCGAACTGCTGGCGACGGTTGGCGTAGACGTTGGCCAAGTCCATGGCTCCTTGGGAGGCCCCCACCGCTTGGGCGGCCACGCCCGGACGAGCGAAGTCCAAGGTCATCATGGCGTGCTTGAAGCCCATGCCGGCCCGGCCACCGATGAGGTTTTCCTTGGGTACCTTGACGTGGTCGAAGTGGGTCTCCACGACGGGCACACAGCGGATCCCCATCTTGTCCTCCACTTTCTTGATCTCGAACCCGGGAGTCCCTTTTTCGACGATGAAGGCGCTGATTCGACGGGATTTCGAGGTGGGGTCGGTCACGGCGAACACCGAATAGATGTCGGCCACGCCGCCGTTGGTGGTCCACTTCTTCTCACCGCAGATCTCGTAGTGGTCGCCGCGATCGAAGGCGCGCACGGCCAGCCCGCTGGCGTCCGAACCGGCGAATTTCTCCGACAGGCAGAAGGCCACGAATTTGTCGCCTGCGGCGATCTGGGGCAGGAATTTCTTCTTCTGCTCTTCCGTACCGCCCAGGATGATCGGGAACGACCCCAGGGCATTCACCGCGAAGGCCACGCCAAAGCCCGAATCGGCCTTGGCCAGTTCTTCGGCCACCAACGCCAACGCGAGCACGCCGGCACCGTGTCCCCCGTATTCCTTGGGGATGAAGGTCCGGAACAGGCCGGCCTTGGCAACCGCTTGGGCGGCCTCGAAGTTGTACTCTTGGATCTTGTCGTACTTGGCCGCGTTCGGGCGCACGTACTTGTCAGCGATTTCCTTGGCGATGGCCTGGAGTTCGCGGGCTTTTTCGCTGAAGACGATGTTCTGCTGCATTGCCAACTCGGGGTGTGGTGGGGAGGGGAAGGCCTAGAGTAGCCCTTGCGGGCGGCAAGTATAGCGGGGGCGCCCGAAAAGGGGGCCTGCCTAGATCGATCCCGGCGGCGTGGTGTGTGCCCGCCCCTGGGGCCTTCGCCCCGGAGACTGCGCGCAGCCGGGGCCAAAGTTAACGCGAGCGTGCGACTACCAGCTGACGGGTGGCCTCGCGCCCAAAGGGGGCCCCGCCAAAATCCCCCACCACCCGCTCGATGGCGATCCTGCGTGCCGCGAGCAGCGCCTCGATGTGGGCGGTCTCATAGAGCCGAACATCTTCCACCCAGCGCTTCTCAAGGCCAGATCGGTCGACCAGACGTACTTGTTTGGTCACCCGTTGGCCCCCATCGACCAAGCGCCGGTGCTCCTCCAGCAGCATCCCGTCGCGCTCGGTCTGCGAGTAAGGCTTGAGGTGATCGCGGATCCGGTCGGGATTCATCAGGTCCATCACCAACCGGCCGCCGGGCCGCAACACGCGGGCGATTTCGTCGAGTACCCGCTCATCGCCTTCCAGCCCGAAGTACCCGAACGAGGAAAACAGGTTGACCAAGCTGTCGAACTGCTCGTCCGCGAAGGGCAAGAAGCGCACGTCCCCGCGCACCAGTCGCCCGCCCAAGCGCTCCCCGCCTTCCAGGCGATCCGTGCTCGCGAGCAAATCCTGGGAGAGGTCCAACCCGAACACGGCCACACCGCGCTCCAACAGGGCCAGGCTATGGCGCCCAAAACCGCAACACAAATCCAAGGTGCAACCGCCCACCCCCTGGCCCACCAACCAATCGACCTCACGGCGAGCCGATTCCAAATCGCGGTGGGCATAGACCTCGAGGTACTCGGACTCAAACGCGGTCTCGTACCAGGGTTTCTCGGGTAAGGTCATCGAAGCGGGGCAGGGTCTGGGCCGGAAGGGTGACCCAATGCGGCCGCCTTGGCAAGCGAGGATTCGAGTCCAGCCGCGAGCCACATCGAGCGGAATGCCAAAAATCCTCCTGGTTTCCAGCCACCGATCCACGAAGGATGGGTCTAGAAGATCGACTAGTGGTTCGATACAGCGATACCCCGATGAATCCCCGTCAAGTTAAGGAAGCCCGCGAGGCCAGCCAACTCGCTCCCTATGCCAGCTTCAGCGCGCAATCGCTGGGCCGAGCCCATGCGGAGTCCGAGGACCCCTTGCGCACCTGCTACGAACGGGATCGGGACCGAATCGTGCACTCCGCTGCCTTCCGGCGGTTGGCCCACAAGACCCAAGTCTTTTTGACCGAAGAAGGCGATCTGCAGCGCACCCGGCTGTCGCACAGCCTGGAAGTGAGCCAAGTGGGTCGCACCGTTGCCGGGGTCTTGCAGCTGAACGAGCCGTTGACCGAAGCGCTGAGCTTGAGTCACGACATCGGTCACCCGCCCTTTGGGCACCGGGGAGAGTTGGCCTTGAACCAATTGATGGCGCAGTTCGGTGGCTTCCGCCACAACGCCCAAGTCCTGCGCGTGGTCGACCTCTTGGAACGACGCTCGCCCGAGTACGCGGGTTTGAACCTGACACGCGAAGTGCGCGAGTCGTTGCTCAAGCACGAAACCTCAAAAGACTGGCCCGAGGAATTCCAACCCAAACCAGCGCGCCCCTGCTTGGAGGCCCAAGTCACCGATTTGGCGGACTCCACGGCCTACAACAAACACGATCTCGAAGACGGCCTGTACGCGCACATGTTCACCGAAGATCAGGTCTTCGAAGAGGTCGAACTGTGGCGCCGCGCCGTGGCTCGGGTCGAAGCGCGCTATCCTGGTTTCCTGGCCAGCTCGCCCGATCGCAAGCTCCGCATCCAGCGCATCGCCAACGAATTGATCGGCGAAGTGATCATGGACCTGATCGCGTCGACGACCGCTCGCTTGGCGGCTTCGGGGGTGAGCTCCTCCGCCGAAGTGCGCGCTTTTGGGACGCTGCTGGTGGGGCACAGTCCCGATTTCGAGGCGAACGTGGCCGAATTGGCCCGCTTCCTGAACAAGCGTTTCTATCGGCACGAGCACTTGCAGCGCTACCTCGAGTTTGCCCAGCAGGTCCTAACCGGATTGTTCGGCGCTTACCGGGCGGCTCCTGAGGCCATGCCCGCTTGGTACCAATCCTGGGCCCAGGAGCAGGGGTTGGAGCGGGCCATCTGCGACTTCCTGGCTGGAATGACCGACCGTTTCGCCCTGCGGGAGTTCAAGCGCCTGGTGGGGCCCTTGCCCCAGGGCTTTCAGCCTCGGCTGTCCCAGGGCTAACGGGCCCAGCCCCAATCCCAGCCCGGGGCTCCCCAATCCCGGCCCGAGGCTTACGGAGCGCACGCTGGCTGCGAAGGAACTTGCGCCAATTGTCTGTTTTCCGCGGACTTTCCGCGCCGTGGGCCACGGCTTCGACTCAAGCGAGGGCCCGAATGCGTCGATTTCATGCCTGCCGAGGGATTCGTCCCCTCGCGGCCCCTTCGTCGACCCACCCACCCTAGGCAGGGCCAGCCGGATGGCACCGGTTCCGCCCTCCTTGCCTCGCTTCCAATGCCCCTCTCCGCGACCCAAAACCGTGGCGCCACCACGGTCCAGCCCGGCGTCCTGCGCCGAGCCAAGGATCGCGAACCGAATCGAACGGACACCGCGGCGCTGTACCTGTTTGCAGCTTTGGAAGCGACCGAGATCCGCTTCGCCCTGCTGCGCGGGTACGACGCAGGCAGCGCCCAGCGTCCCGGCTCGGATGTGGACTTGGTCGTGCATCCCGAGGACCACGCAACCTTTCAGGAGTGCTTGGAAGTCGCCTGCGAACACAGCGGGACCTCCATTGTGCAAACGCATCGGACCCCCTACGCCGAGCAGTTCCTGCTGCATGGGCGGACGCAAGCGGGCAGCCACTCCTTGCTCAGCCTGGACGTCCATACGGCCGAGACCTGCTACGGCATGCCTTACCTCGAAGCCGAGCGCTTGCTGGATCACTGCCGGCCGAAACCGGCAGCGCGCTTCCGTTGGGAGCAGTCGGGCCAAGCGCCCATGGTGCCCTGCGTCGATGGCGCCTGGGCGGGCCTCGTGCGCTTCCAGAACGGATTCTTGAGCGCAGGCGAAGTGCGCACCGAAGGCCTGCTTTGGTTTGCCAAGGCATCCGCAGCAGACCAACAATCCATCGAGCGCGAACTGCACCGCGCGTACGGGGCCCAGATGGGGCAGCGCCTGGTGTGGGCCCTGCGCGAGCGCGACGTACCGCGCCTTGAGAAGCTAGCGCGGTCCGCCCGTCGTAAGTTGTGGTGGCGTTGTTGGCGGCGCGCGGCGCTGCCCCGTAGCGCCGACACGCTACGCACGCTGTATGCCTTGCGGGTACGGCCCTACTTCCAGCCGCGCGGGTTGTGCATCGCCTTCCTCGGCACCGATGGGAGCGGCAAGACCACGCTCATTGAAGCCCTGCGTGGCGTCCTTCAACCGCACTACCGCGATGGTCAAAGCGGTGTCCGCAAACTCCGTCCGGGCCTTCTGCCCCAGATCAATCGTTGGTTCCACCCGCGCAAACTGCGTTACTCGGTCGAGGACTGCAGCCGGCCGCACCGAGCCCAACCCTCGGGGGCGCTGGGCTCGGCCTTCCGTGCCAGCTACTACGCGCTGGACTGCCTGTTGGGCTGGCCCCTACGTATCCTGCCGTTGCGTAGGCGCAACGCGCTGTTGATCTTCGATCGCTACTACTTGGAGTTCCTGGTCGATCCGCGCCGGGCCAGGATTGCCCCCAAGAGCCCCGTACCCCGCTGGTGGAGCCGCGTGGTGCCGCAGCCCGACACGATGTTGGTGTGCGTGGCCGACCCCAAGGTCATCCATAAGCGCAAGCAAGAGCTTCCGTACGCCGAGATCGAGCGCCAAGTGCAGGGCTTCGAGACCCTGCCCCAGAAGTTCCCTCGCACGCACTTGATTCGAACCGAGGGTTCGTTGGAAGACAGCCTGGATCACGTCCTGAGCGCCATCTACGCGCCTTCCGCACCATGATCGAACCGGATCAAGTCATGCCCGGGCAACCGCACCTGTGGTACACGCTTGTCCGGCCCAGCCGGGGCGTGCTGGCGACCCTGCGCGAGCACGGGGATGCGGAGGATCTGCGCCGACGTCTCGAACAAACCTACGCAGCCTTGCCCCCAGGACAATCGCTCGCGGTTTTTCATAGCCAGAAACGTTCGCCGTTTGTCGCCGGTAGTTGGCAGGAGACCTTCTTCGTATTGCCCTCGGGTGGTGGCGCGCGCGCCTTGCTTTCGGCCCAAACCACCGAGGGCTTCCACCTAGGCATTCCGCTGATGCCCGGCGGGCGGCTGCGCACACGGATCATGCGCGCCTGCATGCGCTTGCCCTTCGTGCGCCAGGCGCTGTGCGCCCAGGCCCGCGAAAAGCTGACCATGGTGACCAAGCCCGAAGCCCCGAGCGACCAGAGCCAGTGGCAAACCTTCCAAACCCCCGTGGCGGTGGTCGAAGGCGTGCCGGGGCCGTTGCAGAAGCTCGTGGTGCTGCACCTCGATGGCAAGCACAAACACATCTACAAATTGGCCGGTACGCCCCTAGCGCGCCGGGCCATCGACCACGAAATCCAAGCCCTGACGACCCTGCATGGTTCCGGCTTGGCGCCCAAGCTGGTGGCGCGGGACTACAGCGTGCTGCCCACTTGGTTCGCCCAGGAAATCATCCGCGGTGTGCGCCCGAAGCCCGCGCTCACACCGGCCGTACTCACTTGGCTGACTTCGCTCGCGACCCGCAAGCATGACCACTGGCTGCCGCAAAACGTGGTGCCCAGCCTGTACGACGGCCGGGATTGGGGCAAGGTCGCACCGGCTTTTGAACCCTTGGCCAACGTCACGCGCCACTGTTGGACCGGCGGCAGCATTCCATGCACCCAAAGCCACGGGGACTTCACCCCCTGGAACACGCGTCTGCACGATGGCCGATTGATGGCGTTCGACTGGGAGTTCTACAGCCCCGCGCGCCCGGCGCTGTTTGACATCTTCCATTACTTGCTCCAGACCGCCGTCCTGTTGCAGCAAGTCCCTGCAGAACAAGCCCTCGATCGCGCCTTCCGCATCCTGCGCGGACCGGCCCAACCGCTCGTGCGCGTCGCGGGAGTGGCCGACTTCGAGATCGAGCCCCTGGCCGCGCTCTATCTGCTTTTGGTTTCCGAGCGGGATTCGATCCTGCATCACATCGAACGCCCCGGCTTCGACCAAGTCGCTTGGTTGGGCGCTGCCCGCGCCATGTGGGCGACCGACCTGTGCGGCCGCTTGGAACAACTCCTCGAACGGTATCAGATCGCTTCGTAGCCATGGACATCCTCATCGCCCTCTGCATTGCCAGTCTGTGTTGCGCCTTCGCGGGCGTGCGCAATGGGGCGTATGGACTGTATTTCGTGAGCTTCGTCCCCTTCATTTCCCTGAGCGCAGTGGAGGGGGGGTTGACCTCAACCGCAGGCTTGGGAGGCGACAACGTGCTCTTCAAGCTGTGCTTGCGAGCCGTGTGCACCCTGGGATTTCTGGTATTGCTCGCGCGCAGCAAGCAAAGCCACGCCTACCTCTTCCGGACGACCAGCCTGCCCGTTTTGGCGCTGGTGGGCTGGGCGCTCGCGTGGATCCTGCGCAGTCAAAGTCCGTGGGTCAGCCTCTTCCGGCTCTTGGAGCTGTTTTCGTTCTTCCTGGGCGGCGTAGCCCTGTGGGTGGAGGTGGGTCGCTTCCAATCGCTGCGCACGCTCCTACGCTGGCACTGCTTGGCGCTCTGGACCCTGCCCCTATTGGCGATTTGGTTCGCGTTCATGCGGCCCGACTTGGCGCAGCATACGGACAACGCGGAGTTGACCCGTTGGGGCCACAAACTCCTCAACGCCAACAGCCTAGGCTTTGCCTGCACGATCGTAAGCCTGTGGGCCACCAGCGAGCTGCGCACCGCGTGGGACCCCAAGCGTAGGACGCAGGAATCCTGGAAGACCCGGATCTTGCCCATGGTGCCGTTGTTGGTCTGCGTTGGCGTGCTGCTCATGGCGCGCTCGCGGACGGCCATGCTGACCCTATCCCTGGGCCAAGCCATCCTTTGGTGGCCGCGGGGAGCCATCAGCCTGCGGCACATTCGCTTTGCGGTGTCCATTCTGTTGGTGGGCACCTTGCTGGTTTGGCAGCGCGAAAGCGTGCAAACGTGGATGTTGCGAGGAGAGTCGGTCGAGGCACTGGCGAGTGCCACCGGCCGGACGGACCTCTGGTCGGACCTGCTCGCGGACCAAGTTCCGCGCTTGCCCGTGGCGGGAGCGGGCTACCTGATGCTCTCCGAAGCCGGCGGCTTTTGGCATGCGGGCCGGGTCTGGACCAATGCGCACAACACCTACCTGTTTGCTCTGGTTTCCGCAGGGGTGGTGGGTTTGGCCCTGGTGCTCACCATCGTCGCATTGGCTTGGTGGACCAGCTTCCGGCTGGCGCGCGAATGGCGTGCGGCCGATGCGGGTGCGCGCACTTTGCTCTTCGCCTTGCAGTCGGTGCTCTTGGCCACGTCGATCACTGGGTTTGGGGTCTTTGGCTTCCCCAACCCGGCCATGTTCCTCTTCTACTCGATGTACGTTCTCGTCCTGGCGTACAAGAACCCGGCGGCCCATCACGGTTCCGTTGTGGCGGACCCGAAGCCTTCCCGCTTCGCGGCCCACCACCACCCCATGCACCCGTCCCTACCATGAAACGTCACGTACTGGCTACCGCCTATGCTTGCGAGCCTGGCGTCGGATCCGAATCCGGCATCGGGTGGCATTGGGCTTTGGAAATCGCCAAACGCAACGAGTTGACTCTGGTCACCCGTGAGAACAACGTCGAGGCCTTGCGCAAGGAAGCATTGCGCCTGGGCGTGCCCATGAACATCGTGGGGTTCGACCTGCCCCTTTGGATTCGTCGCTTCAAGAAGGGTGGTCGCGGCGCGGTGGCCTACTTTGCCCTGTGGCAAAAAGCGATAGCCGACGTGGCTCGCAAGATCCACGAAGAGAACCCGATTGATGTGGTCCACCACTTGACCTTTGCGTCGTCCTGGATTGGAACCGGGCTGGCCTACCTGGACTTGCCCTTCGTTTGGGGCCCGGTGGGACAACATCCGCGTATTCCTGACGATGCAATCCTCCCCAGGGATGTGCGCTTCCGGCTGCGCGAGGTTTTGAAGTCCCGCGTTCGCAAGCTCGGGGCGCGCTCACGCATCCTGCGCGACACACTCGACTCCGCGGACGTGATCCTGAGCCTGGGAGAAGAATTCGAAGCGCGCATTCCGGTCGAGCACCAATACAAAGTCATGCACATGCTGGCCGGGGGGGTCGCTCCGGTCGATTGGAATGCGCTGAACTTCGAACGGGGGCGCAACCTGGAGATTCTCTACGTCGGTCGGCTGACCGACCTGAAGGGTGTGCGGCTCGCCTTGGAGGCCTTTGGCAAACTCCGTTACCGTCAACCGCTCACCCGCATGACCTTCCTTGGCGAAGGCGAACGCCGCAAATGGCTGCAGGCGCGGGTTCGAGAGCTGGGTCTGGGCGACGCCGTCCGCTTCCTTGGACATGTGCCGCAGTCGAAGGTGTTCGAACAGATGCGCAAAGCGGACCTGTTCCTGTTCCCCTCGTTCGAAGGCGGCGGCATGGTGGTGCTGGAAGCGATGGCTGCGGGACTCCCCGTCGTGTGCCTCGACCGGGGCGGCCCCGGGGAAATGGTGGCCACCAACAACGGTATTTCGATCCCATACATCGGCTACACGACGACCCAAGAAACCTTGGCGCTGGGCATGGAGCTCCTGGTGAAGGACGAAACCTTGCGCCAACACGTCGCCCGCAATGGGGCCCAATGGGTCGCCAACGCGGGAACTTGGGAGGCCAAAGGCGAGCAACTCGATCGCATCTACGAGCAAGCCGTCGAGCACCATCGGCGGGTGGTGCATACCCGGAATCAAGTCACCGGCAAGCGCCGCAAATCCGCTTCCCGTCCCGAGGCCGCCTAGTGAACGGTCCCATCCAAGCCGTGCTACGCCGGGTCCTTGCGGGCCTAGGCCGTGATTCGAGTGCAGTGGCCGCCCTGCACGCCGGAGACGCCTTGGAAATCCTGCTGCGGGGCATGGGCCATCGGTTGCGTGGGTGGCGGCACCGACCCTGGCTGGGGAGTTGCGCGGGTGCGTTGTACGTGGGCCGTCACGCTCGCCTGAACCATCGCCGTCACCTGTATCTCGGGCACTCGGTCAAGATCGAAGAGGGTGCCGAGATTCATGCGCTATCGAGCCACGGAGTGCACCTAGGCGATGGGGTCACCGTGGGGCGCTACGCGAGCATTCGGCCTTCGGGCTACTACGGCACCGACATCGGACACGGCCTGCGGGTAGGCGCGCACAGCGCGATCGGTGCCTTCGCCTGGATCGGTGCGAGCGGTCCCGTCGTCATCGGAGAGGGCGTGCTGATGGGGCCCCGCGTGGTGATCCTCCCCGAAAACCACAACCATGCAGACTCCACCCGCCCCATCCGCGAGCAGGGTGTGACGCGCTTGGGAGTCACCATTGAAGACGACTGCTGGCTGGGTGCCGACTGCAAGATTTTGGCCGGCGTGCGGGTTGGCCGTGGAGCGATCGTTGCCGCCGGTGCCGTTGTCCACCGCGATGTCCCCGCAGGTCACATCGTGGGAGGTGTGCCTGCCAAAATCCTCAAACGACGGGGCGCCAACCTTTCCCCTGCGCGCCAAAGCGCCTAAACGCCATGGAAGCGGAACGCCAGCGGATCCTATTCCTGCATCCTTCGTCCGAGCTGTACGGCTCGGATCGAACCTTGTTGGACTTGGCGGTGGGTCTCAACCCGAGCAAGTTCGAGGTCCGCGTGGCGGTTCCGGCACCTGGTCCGCTGTGCGAAGCCCTGGAAGCACGCGGTATCCCCGTGCACTGCGGGCCGCTGGGCGTAGCGGCCATGGGCAGCCTATCGCTGCGCGGGCTGGCTCGCTTGGCCTGGCAAATGCCCAAGGCCATCGCCTTCGTGCGCCAACTGGTGCGGACCTTCCAACCGCACATCGTGCACACCAACACCATGGTGGTGCTGGGCGGGGCTTTGGGAGCCGCCAGCTCCCGAGCGCTGCATGTGTGGCACATCCACGAGATCCCGATCCAGCCCAAGTGGCTCGCTCCGCTGACGGCGCGCCTCCTGCAGCGCCTAGCGGATCAGGTGGTTTGGAACAGCCACGCGACCGCCAACACCTTCCTGCGACACCACCGCACGCTGCGGCACAAGGCTACGGTCATCCACAACGGCATCGATCGCGAACGATTGCTGCCCTTGCCCAGCCAGGCAGAAGCGCGCCGCGAGCTCGGCTGGCCACAGGATGTGCCGATCGCCATGGTGCTGGGTCGCATCAACGCCTGGAAGGGGCAAACGCTGGCGATCGAAGCCACAGGACAGCTCACCCAGCTGCACCCCGATTTGTACTTGGCCATCGTGGGTGGAACGCCGCCCGGCCAACTCCACTTCGAACACGAGCTCAACCAAGCCGTGTACCAAGCGGAAATGGGCCAAAGGCTCCTGCGCCACGATTTCGATGGGGATGTCCAACGCTTCTACGCGGCTTGCGATTTTGTGCTGGTGCCTTCGACTCGACCGGAGCCCTTTGGCTTGGTGATTCTGGAGGCGTTTTGCGCGGGCAAGCCCGTGATCGCCTCCGCCCACGGCGGCCCGATGGAAATCGTGCAGCCGGGACAAACCGGAGCTTGGTTCGAGCCGAACAACGCGCGGGCCTTGGCGCTCTGCATGCACCACTTCTTGGAGCATCCCGAGGCCACCCGCGCCATGGGGCAGCGCGCGCTGCGCCAGCAAGAACGGCATTTTTCGCTGCGTTCGTACCTGCGCCGCTTTGCGCGACTGTACCGACGCTTGCCCGAAGGCGCTTTGGGGGAAGATCGCTCGAGTGCCGTGCCCTTGGCGCCCGAGATCGTGCACGTCAACCTGGGCAAGGCCAACCCGCGCCGCATGAACGGGGTCAATCGGGTGGTACACGGCCTCGCGAAGAGCCAGCAGCGCACGGGCCCGGTCGAGGTCTGGGGTCTGTGCCACGAACCCGATGCGCCGACCCCTCCGCGCAACTATGGCCTGCGCACCTTTCCGCGCTACCAGCGCCGGTCCAAGTTGGCTCCGGGCCTGCTCGGCGAATTGGACAGCATGGCGAAGTGGCCGCGTTCGGAGCGGCCGGTGTTCCATCTGCACGGATCGTTCCTGCCCGAAATGGCGAGTCTGGCCAAGGCACTGCACCGCCGGGGACTCGAGTTTGTGTTCACCCCCCACGGCGCCTACGTCCCCGGGGCTCTCCACAAGCACCGCCTGCTGAAGACGCTCTACGCGCGCTGCATTGAGTCGCGCTGGGTGCGCCACGCCAAAGCCATGCAGGCCCTCTCCGAGGAGGAGCGCGAGGCCTTGCAACATTGGTTCCCGGGCGTCCCCGTGGTCTGCATTGCGCCTGGGCAAGACCCTGCCAACCATCCCAAAGCGGCAACCACCCACGCCGGCCGAAGCCTAAGGCTGGGCAGCCTGGGTCGTTTGGATAGCCATACCAAGGGTCTCGACCTGCTGCTGGAGGGCCTGGCGCGGTTCGTGCAAGGCGGCGGCGCCGCCCATTGGACCTTGGCCGGTGATGGACCCGATCGCCAAGCGCTGCAAGGGCAAGTCGAGCGCCTGGGCTTGTCCAAGCATGTGACCTTTGCGGGTGAGATCTACGGCGCGCAGAAGCAGGAGTTCTTCCAAGAACTGGACCTCTACGTCCAGGTCTCCCGCCACGAAGGTTTGCCCGGAGCACCCCTCGAAGCCGCTGCACAAGGGATTCCGCTGCTGGTTTCTACCCACACGCACCTTGGGCCTGCGGTGCATGAACACCAAGCCGGCATCGTGCTGGAAGATGTTCATCCGGGCTCGATCGCCGCAGCATTGGAGTCGCTGGCCGCCCAGTCGGACGAAGCCTGGACGCGCCAGGGTCTGGGCGCCTACGCCATGATTCAGAGCGAGTTTGCGTGGTCTTCGCGCACCCAGGCCATGCGCCAAGCACTGTACGGGCTCCCGCCCCGCTCGGAAGTCGTGCGAATCGCCGCTTGATCCCATGGTCACCAGCGCTCAAAGCCAGCCCCTCCAAACGCCCCCGAATCCGGCGTGGAAACTGTTGACCGGGGGCAAACCCGAACGGCACGAGGCCCTGGGCGAACAGGTGGTTTGGACTTTGATCGCAACCGCCGTGTTCCGGCTAGCGGTCGCGCTGTTGGCGAGCCATGGGATCGTCGACGATGCGACCTTCGGGCTGTTGCGCCAGGGCGGCCATCCTTGGACGAACGGCAACGGAATCCTGGGCGGGTCCGCCGGGCCAACAACGCAGCCGCTGACCCTGTTTGGCCTGGTAGCAACCGGATTGCACGCTTGGTTCGCAAGCCTGACCCCATGGGTTCTCTTGGGGCTGGGGGTGTTCGTGTGGACCCTGGCGGTGGGTGCCCTGCTAAGGCCCCAGCGCCCTTCGATCCGTCCGGCGCTGGCCTTGCTGCTCGGGCTCGGGCCAGCCTTTGTCGACGGCGCCTTGCGCGGATCCGCCGCAGAGTGGGTCGGGTTCTTGCTGGCGAAGTCCCTGGCAGGAGTCGCTTCGGGGCGCACCACGCGTTCGATCCTTTGGTGGATGGCGGCGGTGCTCACCGCGCCGGTGTCCACCTTCTTCGCCCCGGTTTGGCTGGGGGTGCACTTGGGACGCATGGGGTTTGGATACGGGCTTCGCACGCTGTTCCGATGGCAGCACGCGGTGGCCTTGGCGCTGCCCATCTTGGCTTGGAGTGCGTGGGCACCGGTCGGTGAGGGTCAAGGGCCATGGGACGCATGGCTTGGGTGGGCTCTTGGTTTGCACTCACCTTGGCATTCGGCGGGTGAACTCTGGCTGGGGTTGCCAGCGTTTTCGGGCTGGCCTTGGATGGCACGCTCTTCGATGCTCTTGCGCTACCTAGCCGCCGCCGTGCTGGCCGTCGTTTTGGGGGTCATCTTGCGAACCAACTGGCGCGAAGGAACTGCGGGCAGTTGGGGCTGGTTGGTTTGCTACCTGCTGCTGGTGAGCTTCGGGGCGGGGGCCTTGACCTCTTCCGCGATCATTCCGGCCCTCGCGCTGACCATGGCGCTGGTTCCGGTTCTCTTGACTTGGGTGCCGCGCTTCCATGGCAGGGGTTTGTTCCGGGCGAGTGCGGTGGGGCTGGTGGGTTTGGCCCTCCCGGTGGCCTGGAACCAACCCGCGGACTTGGCCGGCCGCGCCGATGCGTTTCCCGAGATTGCCGCGTACCTCTCCGCTTTGGATCCCCAGCCGCAGGGGCCCGTCTTGACGGCCCACGCGGGTCATTTGGGCTTCCTGTACTCGGGATTGGTTGCCTCCTGGCAAACGCCGTTGGACGCACCCAAGACCCCGGCATGCAGCGGAACCTCGCTCGCCCAAGCGTCGGACGCCACTTGGATTTTGGTCAGCGAGGAGAACTTGGCCCACAATCAACTTCCGGGAGTCGGTAGGATCTGGTCGAGCGAAGCGGACCATGGCTGGTGGAACCAGATGTGCGTGCGCGAAGCGACCCTGGGCGCATGGCATCTGTATCGCATCCAACGCAGCGCAGCGAGGACTCACCCGACGAGGCGCGCACCTTCTACGAACGGCCCTGGCTAGACCGCTGGACCGGGCGTTACACGTTGGAGTGGGCCACTCCCTCCGGCCCCAGGCGGCTGCGCGTACACAACCGCTTGGTCGACCTGCAGGGCAGGAGGCCTTCCTGGTACAGCGTGGCGCGGATTCCGCTCACCTTGTGGACTTGGTTCGAGTCGCGCTGGCGCAAGCTCTTGGCGAGGCCCTACCCGTACCTTGCCTGGGATGCGGTACGCTACCTGGACCGCATCGTGACCCCGGGTATGCACGTTTTGGAGGTAGGCGGAGGCAACTCCACGCTTTGGCTGTTGGAACGGGGCGCTCACGTGCACACCATCGAGCCGAGCGCCGAGTGGATCGCCGAACTGCGCCAGGCCGCGTTCGACCGTCTGGGGCGCGAAGCCGCGAATCGCTGGACCGTGGTGCAGGCAACGGGGAACGCAGCGGTGGAAGCCATCCGCCAAGCTAGCGGCGGTCCCTGGGACTTGGTGCTGGTCGACCCCCAGGGCCAAACGATCCCGCGCATCGAAGCCTTGCTCGCGGCCCGTCCCCAATTGCGCCCGGGTGGCTGGCTGATGCTCGACAACTCGGACCACCCGCTGCAGGCCGGGGCCCTCGAAGCGCTCGGCATCCCCACAAAGGTCGTCACAGGCTATGGCGCCATGTGCCTGGTGGTGACCCAGACGGCGTTTTGGCGGCCCTGAGGATTCTGCAGGGCCACCCAACGCAGCGGTGCCCGGTCATTCGCCGAAGGAAACCAAGCGCTCGGCGCGCCCGGTCACCTTGGCATCCGGGTTGGCCTTGACGAACTTGGCCAGACGCTTGATCAGCTTGTCGTCGAGACCGTCTTCCTTGAGCTTCTCTTCGATCTTGGCAAAGGCTTTGGCCGCTTCCATTTCGGCTTTCATTTCTTCCGAATCGAACTTGGCCGCCAGCTCGGTGGTCTTGGCTTGGAAGTCGTCGATGCCCTTGGTCGCCTTGCTCAGCGACTCAAGCAGCTCCTGGGCTTCGACCAAGTAAGCGTTGGCGAGCATCCATTCGACGCGGTCCAACTGGGCCTGCACCTTGGCCACGAACAGGGTCGCGGTGGCGGTAGCATCTTCCGCGTCTTCCCCGCCCTTTTCGGCGACCTTGCGAGCTTCCAGGATCGCTTTGTCGTAGTCGCCGTGTTGCAGCGCTTTCCAGGCCTTGGCCAGCGACTTGGGCGAACCTTCGGGCGGGGACTGGGCCTTTTCGATTTCAGCGCTGATCGCATCGTGGATCGCACCGTGCATGGCCAGTGGGTTGCCCATCAAGAGAACTTCGCCGGTGTTGGACAGCAGGACGAAGTTCGGCAATCCCGGAGCACCGGTATCAAAGGGCCGCTCGGTGGTCCACATGGCCCCGTTGCCCATCCACTTCTTGCCCCAGCAGAACTTCTCGGCTTCTTCCGGCGTGGCCCCTTGGCTCTCCACCAACAGGATGCCCAGATCGTCGCCAAACTCTTCCGCCATCTTCATCGTGGCCGGCACCGCCGACCCAACGCAGGGGCCTCAGTGGGTACCCCAAAACTCGACCAAGACCGGCTTGCCGCGCATGGCTTCGAGCGACTTGACCCCCATCGCGTGGACGGGCTCGCTGCGGAAGGTGTAGGCGGCGGTGTCGCCCACCGTAATCGGCCCTTGGGGCGAAACGCTGGCCGCGAACAGCGGCACAGCCAACAGGCCGGCAAGGAGAGTTGCAGTGCGGATCATGATTTCAGGTTGGGTACGCAATCGAAGTGCCGCGCTCGAGGGCCCTCATGGGATCCCAGGACCAGCGCAACCGCGATAGCATAGCACTCAGAGCCGGGCGCTTGGCGGGTCAGCCCCCTCCGGCGCGCCAAATTGGGCCTTTGGCGGGGTCCTGGGGGCTCCCCGCGGCGAACTCCTCAAAAGAGTGAGGGACCGGAGCCCCAGACGGACCACACGACGGAAAATCCGACGGAAACCCCGATCCCCCGGCACTCTCTACATTGCACTAGGGACTAGGCGTAAGGCGCGCGGGCCAACCCTCAAGATTGTCCGAAAAACTTCGGGGACGCCTGGGGCTTGGGAAGGGCCATCGGCTTAGGAAGGGCCATCGGCTTAGGAAGGATGGTCCAGCGATGGTGCTTGGAGAGACCCCAGGCCAAAAGCAGCGCGAGCGCAGCCGGTTGCAAGGCGATGCCCCAGGCAGCTCCAATCACCCCGTACTCGGCTACGATCACGGGGGCCAGCCAGGCCACCAGCAACGCCACCATGCCGTAGTACAGGAACAGCCGATCCGTGCGCTCCAGCGTGCGGTACGCGATCCCGTACAGGGTCGAGGCGAGGGTGGCTATCGGCAAGCAAACCAGGGCAGCCAAGGCGCCCGGGGCTTCGGGACCTACTTTGCCATCGAGGACCCAGTGCAGGATCGGATCCGAAAGCATGAGGATGGCTGCACAGGACAGGGTCACGGGTAGCCAGGACCAAATGGCAAAGCGCAACAGATAGGCCAAAGCCGCCCGCGGACCACCCGCTTGGCATTTCAAACTGGCCGTGGTTGGCAACACCGTTTCCATGGCGGCCAGGCCCAAGCCGATCAACCCCACGATCGATTGCAAGCCGCGCAACAGCCCCATCGGACTGGGACCCAATTGCGCCGCTACGACCAGCAGAAAGGCATTCGACGACAACCAACGCACAGCGGCCATGCCAGCCAACCAGCGCCCGAAACGCCATTGCTGACCCGCCACCAGCGTCAGGGGCAACGCACGCGAACCACGGCCTTCAAAGCGCCACCAGGAGAGCAGGCTCGCAGCCCACCACAGGGTTCCTTGCAGGGCCAAGACCGAAGCCAAATCCCAATCCCACCGAGGACCCAAGAACAGCAAGAGGAACAAACCTCCGCCCTGGCCCAGCGTGTCGGAATACACCGGCCCTTTGCGATCGCCGGCAACGAACGCAGCCGCGCGCATCTGTGATTGCAGACAGCGACCCGAAACAAACCAGGCAAAGGCTAGGGCAACCGCCAAGCCCAAACCCCAAACCAACACCACGGCCCAGCCTGCGATGGCGGCCACCAAAGCAGCCCCCAGCGTGATTCGTTGGCAAGCGGCCAGATAGCGCGCCCGACGCCGGCCAAATCTTGCGCCGACCAAGGTCTGCATCGGTTGGGTCACGAGCGCCTGCAGGATTCCGCCGGCCCAGAGCCAGCCCAAACCCAATAGCGCGTAGATGCCAAAGCCATCGAGCCCCATCCCGCGCATCAAGAGCAGCGTGGTGGCGAAACTGAACCCACTCAACAAGCCCTGGTCCATGACCACAAACGCCCGATTCCAAACGTCGGGGTTGCGAAGAAGACTGGAGACTCGAGCAAGCAATGGATTTAGGAACTAGAAGCCTGACGAACCGCCTCGAGGTTGGGCGACTTGGCGTGGGCCAATCCCTCGGAAAGCAGCGAAATGTACCCATCGGTGATCGAGTCCCAGCTGTAGTAGTTGATCACTCGATCCCGAGCTCCATCACCGATCATGCGGCGTTGGCGCTCGCTCATCCGTTCCACGTCCCACAGGCGGTCATAGAACTCCGACTCATCCGCGAAGTAGCGGCCCATTTCGCCCAGCACTTCGCGGTTGTACGGATTGTCATGGGCCAACACCAAGTTGCCGCAGCCCATGGCCTCCAAGAGCGAAGGGTTGGTCCCACCGACGCTGTGCCCGTGCAGGTACGCGAGGCAGTGGTAGCGCAGCGCCCGCAACACAACCGGGTCGTAGACCGCGCCCAGGAAGCGCACCAGGGGTCCGGCATGGGCCATGACTTCCCGCTGCCAATGGGTGGACTCGGCGGTGGAAGAAACCACCACCACCGGGGCACCCCCCTCGCGTTGGGACGCCGCCCGCACGATTTCCAACAGGTGATTCTCCGGCTCGAAGCGGCAAACCACCAACAGGTAGCGACCTGGCTCCAGTCCTAGGGTCCGCACCCGGGCCACATCGGGCGCCTTAGAAACGACTGGCGCGCCATAGGCCAAAACACTGGAAGGGGGCAGTTTGGGGCGTCTATCGGCAATCGCTTGGCCCAGGGCCCCGTTGTCGAAGATCAAGCGATTGGCGATCCGACAGGCGATCCCCTCCATCGTCTTGAGCCAGCATTGTGCAAAACGCCCCCACTTGGAACGCTGCCATTCGAGGCCATCCATGTTGATCCACACTTGCGAACCAAACAGCCGTGGAATCCAACACAGAAAGCTCGAACCATAGCCGAGCATGTACACCACGTCGTAGCGACTACGGGTTCGGCAAAGCGACCCCAAGTCGTACAGGATGCGCGCCAAGGGTCCAGAAAACGGCGCGTGCACGTATTCGAGGCGCACCTTGCCGTAGCGCACCGGGCGCCCGCCCGCTTTGGCTTCGCAGAACACCGTCACCTCGACTCCGCGGTCGGCCAAGCGCAATGCGATTTCCTGGGCAAAGGTCTCGAAACCCCCGTAGCGCGCAGGAATTCCCCGCGAGCCAACGATGGCCATGCGGATCGGTCGCGAGATCTCGGCGGGGGTTGCGGCGGTCATGGGGGACGAGGGCACCAAGGCTGGGCGAGGAGGCCTCACGCCGCCTCGCCTACACCTTGGTTTCGTATCGACCGCATCGGCCCAACACCGAAGGGACTTCCTTGGACCCCTTGCCGGAACGGGACAGGTTTCCGTCCCATCCCAAAGAAACCTCAAGGGTTTGCTTCAGATGCCGATAGAGGACCCGGTTCCCTAGACCTCGGGACCCCATTCCCCCTCCGCACGATGCTGCGTCTATCACCCATTTGGATCCCCTTGCTGGTGGCGCTGAGCGCATGCCATGCGCCCCCTGCGCCCGTGGCCAACTCGGTCCGGAGCACTTTTGTGTTCGATGAAACGCCCCAGGTGGTGACCTTGGGTCCCGGCGACCTGGTGAACGTGCGTGTGCTGGGCCATCCGGAATTGTCGAGTTTGGAGACCGGAACCCGGGTCGATCGGGAAGGGCTGTTGCACCTGCCCACGCTCGACGCAGTACCGGTCCAGGATCGCTCGCTGCAGGAAGTGCGCAACGAGCTGCAAGTCCGCTACGGCGAGGTCTTGCGCAACGCACAGGTCTCGGTCGACCTGCTCGAGAACCAGTCCAATCGCTACTACATCCTCGGCCACGTGCAAGCGCCCGGATCCAAGCCCTTGGATCGCTCGCTGACCGCACTCGAGGCCACCAGCGCGGGTGGATACTTCCTACGGGGTGCCGATCGCAGCCACATCTTCGTGCTACGCCCCCACCCCGACGGGCTGGAGACCCATCAATTCAACCTGACCCAACCCGGACCCGAAGCACTGGTCCGGATCCAGTCCGGGGACGTGATCTTCGTGCGCCAAACGGGCGTCGACAACTTCCAAGAGGATTGGCTGCCGATCCTCTCCAGCCTCGGCATCACAGCCTTGACCCTGTCTGCGGACGGCGTAATCAAGTAGTTCCATGCAAGCGGACCAAGAGCAGCACGGAGACGACGAATGGGGGGGCATCACCCACCTGTTTGGGCTCGTGCGCCGGTATCCGCTGATGATCCTAGGCACGACTGTCCTCGCGGGACTGGCGGGCTTTGCGGCTTCGACCACGGTGGGGCCCCAGTACGAGAGCTCGATTTTCTTGGGGCTCGAGGATTGGCGCGCGCAAAACCCAGTGCTCGAAGGCCTGCAGATCCCCGGCGGAACCCAGGATTCCAAGGACGCGTATTCGGTCTTGCGCTCGCAAGAAGTGCTCGATTTGGTGGTTTCCGATCCAGAGGCGGGCCCCGAACCGTTTCGATTGGGGTTGACCCAACAGGTGATCGAACAGCCCATGAGCCCTTGGCAGCGGGCGACCGCGCTGGTTCGACGGCGAGGCCCTGGAGCCTCGCTTGGTTTCCGCCTGACCGATGCGAATGCGTCGACCCACCTGGATTGGACCCTGTACTTCGAGGACGAGCGGGTTGTTTGGGTGGCACCCACGGAAACGACCCAGGGTCCGCTCTTACGTGTCTTTGGTCCGGGTATGGGGCCTGAAGCCCAACGCCTAGCCCTGGGCGACGACGGCGAGATCTCCTATCGGAACACCTCGGTTCGTTTGAGCGCCGGCCCGGGCTTGACGGGACGCACTTTCCGCATCCGCACGCGGACGCGCGAACAAGCCATCGCCGAACTGCGTCGTGGCCTGGAGGTCCAACTCCCTTCGGATCGCAACCAAGTGGTGCGCTTGGTCGTGCGCGATAGCCAGGCGGAGCGGGCACGCCAAGTGGTCCAAGCCTTGACCGAAGCCTTCCTGTTCCACGAATCCCACCGCAACGAGGAAAGCGCCCAGGCCGTCGTCACCTACCTGGACCAAGAACTCGCGGGGCGAAAAGAGGAATTGGCGACCCTCGACGGGTCCATCGAAGCCTTGCGCAGCCAAAATCCCGACCTCTTGCATCCCGAGCAAGCGGCGGTCTACCTGCAAGCCCAAAGGGAAGTGGCCTGGGCCGAAATCCAGCAACTCGAACCGCGCATCGCGCTGCTCGAAACCGCCAACAAGGACCTCGCAGAGGGCCGCCACGACTCGATCCTGCCCGTGCGCGAAGCGCTGACCGATGCTCGCTTCGATCGCTGGTTGGACCGCATCGACCAAATCGAGGCCACGCTGCAGATCGGCCTGGACCCCGGTTCGAATGCTCGGCAAGCCGCGCTGCAAGAGGACTGGCAAAGGGCTCGCTCCGCCCTGCGCGAGGCCCAGCGGCGAGCCGCTGAGTTCGAACGCAGCCTCACGGCCTTCCGCGCGGGGGAAGATGGGCAATTGGCTGCGATGGTCGAACTGTTGACGGTACCCGGAAATCCGCCAACCAACGCGCTCATTGGAACCGAGATCACCCCCTACCGGCAAGCCCAGGCCGACCTAGCCCAAGCCCTGGCCATCTACAACGAAAACCAGGACGCGGTCCAGATCGCGCGGCAGTGGTTGGAAACCCGCACGCAAACCTTGGCCAGCGCCCTCGACGCGCAGTTGGAAAGGCTCCAGGACCAAGTGGGCCATTGCACCGAAGACTGCCAGCTCTTGGAATTGCAACTCAAGGTGTGGCCCCAGGAACAGCTGGAAGACTTGGTGCAGTCCAAGCTTTCGCTATGGGGAAAGGTGCGCGCGGCGATTCAAAGCGAACTCGAACACTCGAAGACTCGTCTGGCCGATTGGCAGGCCCGCGTGGGCGAACTCGAGGGACGCTTGATGCAGCTCCCGGTCGATCAGACGGCCTTGGACCTGCCCATTTTGGAGCGCGAAGGACTGCACGCGAAGATCGATGCCCTGATCGCCAAACGGGAAGATGCCAAAATCGCCCTGGCGGGCTTGCGCCCCACGGCGCAAGTCCTCGAACCGGCCGTGGAACCCCAACTGCGCCAACCCCACTTGAACTTGCTTGGGTGGTTGGCCGGAACGCTGGTCGGGTTGCTGGGTTGCCTGACCCTGGCTCAGTTCCGCAGCACCCGCGACCAGGGCCAGCGGCGCCAGCATGAGGAGCTGCTCAAGGACTTGCCCCAGCTCGAATTGCCGGTTCTGGCCCGTATGCCCCAACGCGCCGAGGACCATTCGTTCGCCCAAGGCTCCCCGCTCAAACCCGACATGCTCGGCCCGGCCTTTGCAGCCCTACGCCGGCTGCGGGTGCAATTGGGACTCTTGGGCAAACGTGGTTGGGATACTGCGCTGCTCGGAGTCATGGGATTGGAAGACCCCGATGGCGATTTGGCCAGCCGCCGCGGCGCACGAAGCGATGCTTACCGCGGTCAACACCAAGCTTCGCTGGCCAGCGCCACCGTCGTGGGACTGGCTTTGACCCATGCGCTAGCGGGTCGGCGCGCGCTCGTGATCGATGCTGATCCGCTCAGCGCGAACCTATCCGCCAGCCTAGGTTTGGGTTCCTATCCGGGGCTCACCGAGTGCTTGACTGGGGAGAGCGATTGGACCAAGTGCCTCGTCACCACGGGTCCTTCGAAACTCGAAATCCTGCCCGCCGGCACGGTGGAATGCGTTCGTTCGACGCTCTACGCGATGCCCGCATGGAGTCGACTTTTGGAGGACGTGCGGGGCCGGTACGACGTGGTGTTGCTGCACGTGCCGCACCTGGCGCGCGCCAAGGAGTTCGAACGCCTAGCACCCAAACTGGGGTCGCTATTGGTGGTCGCCGACCCGAGCCATTTCCCCCACGCCACCGAGTTCGAACGGCTGTTGCTGCCCCTGCGGCGGGCGGGGACGCGGCTGGTGGGCCTGTTCCAGGCTGGCCACGGGCAAGCGCGCGACTCCAACACCGACGCCGCCTAGCTCCTGGAGACCGAACTAGCCCGCGACGCTGCCAAAGCGCCGGCCAAATGCGGATTTCGCGAGCAGCAATAGGACGCAGCCAATCGCCATCAAAACCGCGACTTGCGGCCACACCCCGTTCAGTTCCCCGGCGGGCCACAAGCGTTTGCCATACCACAGCACCCCGTGGTACGCGTCCATCGCCCAAGCCGTGAGGGTGAACTTGCCCAGGGTCTGGAACAGATCCGGCGTCATTTCTCGCGGGAACCAAGCGCCGCCCAGCGCGCTCATGGCCAAAATGATCAGCGTGGAGGAGCCCTCGAGCTGCTTGCGGGTCCTTGAGTAAGTGGCAAAGAGCATGCCCATGCCCGCCACGGCAAACACGGTCGCCCCGGAAATCACGGCCAACTCGAACAGGTTGGGTAGAACCGGCACATCGAAAACAAACATCCCGAACAAGAACAACACGATCAGCTGCAAAGCGCCAATCGAGGCCAAGAAGAGCGTCTTGCCCAGCAGGATTGCATCGCCTGCGCGTGGCACCAAGCGCAACCTCAACAAGGTGCCCTGATCCTGTTCGTCGAGCAAGGTGCCCGCCCCAGCCACCATGCTGAACATCAGCATCATGACCGCCATGGCGGCAAAGGCGTGGGAAACCCCAGCACTCTTGGGCGGCCCGGTGGTGGCTTGGGTGACGTCTTCGACCTTCACCCCAAGCAGCTTGGGGACATCGTGCAGGAAGTCCATGCCGGAACCTCCCGCCGGCTTCGCAGCGTCGGTCGGTACTGCTGCATCCTGCGAACCGTCGGCCTCTTCGTGTTGCAATTCGGCCGCCAGCCCGGTCATGCCGTCAAACATCGTTTGAAACATGCCTTCAGCGCGGTCGATTCCAGCCACGGGGAAGCCCGTATCCGCGAGGAAGGAGCGGAACAAGGGCCCCTTGGCGTTGCCGATGGTCTGTTGGACCAAGGCAGGCATCATGCGTGCCGTGAGGACCTGAACCGAGAGCATCTTGGAAGGGTCTTGCAGCAACCGCAGCTCGGGAATCTTGCCCGCTGCGGATTGTTCGCCGTAGCCCTTGTCGATCACCAAAGCCATGGCCACGTCACCATTGCGCACTTCGCTGTGGGCATCAGTCCCCTTGCGAACCAGAATCCCGTCCTGGGCTTCCAAGCGAGCCACCAGACTGCGGCTGGCTTCGGAATCGTCGCGGTCCTCGACCAAGAGCGGTAGCGGCTTGATGCCACCACCCGAACTTTCGCCCGCCATGCCTTTCATCGCCGTTCCGAACACCGTGGCCAACACGATGGGCAAAACGAGTGCCAGCAACAACGCGGTTCGATCCCGGAAGAAGATGCGCAAGTCCTTGCGCACGAGGTGTAGTGCCGTTTGGAACATGATCAAGCCTCTCCATCCCGCAGGGCCTTACCGGTGGTAGCCAGGAAGATGGATTCCAAATCCGCCCCCACCGAAATCGTCGAACAAGCGACCCCTTCCCGCTGCAGAATCTGCATCGCCCGCTCCATCTGCGCACCGTCCTGCAACTCCAGGCGGTGGTCGCCACCGAGCGAGTCTTCCGCCTGAATGCGCAGTTCTTCCAGCGTCCCGTTGGCCACCACGCGGCCTTGGTCCATGATCGCAATCCGGTCGCAAAGACGCTCGATCTCCCCCATTTGGTGGGTGGTGTAGATCAAGCTGACCTTGCCCCGCAAACCATCGATCATCTCGAGCAGGTGGTTGCGCGACTGGGGATCGACCCCCACGGTGGGCTCGTCGAGCAAGACCAACTCGGGTTCGTGCATCAGGGCGGCGACCAGATTCAAGCGTCGCTTCATCCCGCCCGAAAAGCCCCCGACGCGCGAGGACGCGCGATCCACCAATCCGGCGTGTTCGAGGGCCCAGCCCACTCGTTCGCGGCGCTGGCCGGTGGGCATGCCATACAACCCCGCGAAGAAGTCGAGGTTTTCGCGTGCCGTCAACGAGTCGTACAGGGCCAATTCCTGGGGTACCACGCCCATGCGGGCCAGAATCTTTGGACTGTCCGTCGCGGGATCGCAACCGAGTACGCGCACGGTGCCCGCGTCGGGCCGGTCCACGCACGAGATCATTCGCAGGGTGGTCGTCTTGCCTGCTCCGTTGGGGCCCAAGAGCCCCAGGAACTCGCCCCGGTGGAGGACCAAGTCGAGGCCCGCCAGCGCGGTTTGCTCGCCAAATCGCCTTTGCAAACCAGAGAGGGAAATCGCGTCTTCCATACGTATGTCGGGGGGCCTGGGCAGGAACGAGGAGGGTAGGGTTCCTACGCGCCCACGCCCAGCGAATTCACCTTGCACCGGATCCTTGGGGCTCCAGAGCGATTCTCGCCCGAGCCCACGTACCCGAAGCCCACCCCTTGGGATATCCTGCGCAGCCCCAGGGGACCCCTCCGTGAACCAACAGGACTCCCACCCGGCGCGCCCCCAGGCGTGCCTGCCGCCCTTTAAGAACCCAGTCCATTTGGAACTGGCGTTGACCCATGCCTCGACCGACGGTCCAGTGCACAACGAACGGCTCGAGTTCTTGGGCGACACGGTTTTGGACTTGGTGGTGGCTGAGTACCTGTACCACACCTACCCCGAGCGGCCCGAAGGGGACTTGACCCAAATGAAGTCGCACCTGGTGTCGCGCGCGACCCTGGCCGAGGTGGCGCGTGAACTCGGATTGCAGCGCCTTGCGCGGGTGGGTGCGGGTTTGCCCGTGCAGGGGCTTTCGAAGGCGGTCATGGCCAACTTGTATGAGGCGGTGGTGGGCGCGGTGTACTTGGACCAGGGCCTGGGCGGAGCCAAGGATTTCATCCACGCCACCCTCGGTGAGCGCTTTGTTTCGGAGACCGTGCACGCCAACGAGCCGGTGCTCAAGCAACGCTTGCAGGAGCTGTGCCAACGTCGCTACGCCAAGCCGCCGCGTTACAAGCTGGTCGAAACGCGTGGTGAAGCCCATGCGCGGGCCTTCTTGGTACGCGCCGACGTGGGCGGGACGCTCTATCCCTCGGCCTGGGGTCGAACCAAGAAGGAAGCGGAGTCTTGGGCCGCCTTGGAAGCGCTGTTGGTGCTGGGAGAGGAGATCCAATGACCTTGCAGGACGAAATCGAAGCCAACGCGACGGCGCCGCTCCTGCTCGGTCACGCGTTGCCCGTCTTCGACGATTTGGCGCGGATCCTCTCGCATCTGGACCACGATGGCTTGGTCTCGATCGGCAACCTATGGGGTTCGGCCCAACCCTTGATCCTGTCGGCGTTGCGCGGGCATGCGCCGCTGGCCGATGCCCCCTTGTGCGTGATTGCTTCGAGCGACGCGGAAGCCGAGTCGTTCGCCTTGGACCTGCGCGCATTTGGCTTGGAAAGCCAAGCCTTGCCTTCGCGCGATCCATCGGACTCCTCCACCATCGCGGGGCGCTTGCAATGGGCACGGGAGGTGTCCAAGGGCCATGGCAACCCGGTGTTGGTGGCCTCGATCCTGGCCATGCTGCAGCCGCTGCCTCCGCTCAAGGCGCTGGAGTCCGAGGCCTTGGACCTGCGTTTGGGTTCACCGCTCGATGTCGAAGCGTTGCTGCGCCGGCTGGTCAAACTGGGGTACGAGCGAGTTCCGTTGGTGGAGAGTCCGGGCGAGGTCAGCTTGCGCGGGGACATCCTCGATGTGTATCCCTTCGCCACCGAGCATCCCTTGCGGATCGAGATGTTCGACGAGGAAATCGAGTCCTTGCGCTCGTTCCATCCGGGTAGCCAACGCTCGATCGAGAGCCACAAGACCCTGTCGGTGTGCTTGATTTCCGACACGGGTTCGGTGGAGGAGGGAGGCCTCACCCCGCTCGAATTCCTGCCCCAAAACACGCGGCTCGTGCTGGTCGAACCCCTACGCATCGGCGAACGGGGCGATGCCTTGGCGATTCGCTCCCCAGCCTACGAACGGGCCTGGCGTACCTACCAGAAGCGACAAGCCGAACACGGTCGGCTGATCCTGCAGACCTTGCCGGGAGACACGCTTTCGCTCGATACCCGCTCGGTTTCGGGTTTGGAGGTGGGTATGGAGCAGGCGCCCCTGGTTCTGCGCGACGAGCTGGCACGTGGCGCCCGGATCGTGATCACGTGCCACTCCGAGGGCGACCAAGCCCGTTTGCTCCAGACTTTGGAAGGCAAACTGCCCAGCGGCGCGGTCGAAACCCGGGTGGGGTTGATCTCCAAGGGATTCCGCGTTCCGGCCTGGAAGTTGATCGTGGTGGGGCACCACGAGCTCAAGGGCGTGCAGGGTTCGCGTCGCCGGATCCAGCGCCACGCCGAACACCAAGTCAAAGCGATCCAATCGTTCTTCGAGCTCAAAGCGGGTGACTACGTGGTGCACGCCGTGCATGGTTTGGCCCTGTACCAAGGGCTCAAGCGCATGCAACGCGGCGGCGGGGAAGAAGAGCACTTGCACCTGACCTTTGCCGACGAGGTCAGCCTATTTGTGCCCACCAGCCGCATCGACATGGTGCAGCGCTACGTCGGATCGCGCGGCGATGGCATCAAGCTCGACAAAATCGGTGGTTCCTCGTTCCGCAAGCGCAAGGAAAAGGTCGAGCGGGGATTGTTCGACATGGCCTCGGAGCTGATCGAAATCCAAGCCAATCGCGCCTTGCGCACCCGCGCCCCATGGGCTGGCGACGAGGCCTTGATCGAGAGCTTCGAACGCACCTTCCCCTACGAACCCACCCCCGACCAAGCCCACGTGAACGTGGAGCTGGCCGAGAACCTGGGGGGCATGAAGCCCATGGATCGCATGCTGTGCGGCGACGTGGGCTTCGGCAAGACCGAAATGGCCGTGCGAGCCGCCTTCCGCGTGGTCGCTGGCGGCGGTCAAGTGGCCATCCTGGTGCCCACCACCGTGCTCGCCGACCAACACCACCGCACCTTCCGCGAACGGATGGCGGACTTCCCTGTTCGCGTGGAAGTGACCAGCCGCTACGTCAGCAGCGCCGCCAACCGCGAAATCCTCGAAGCCACCGCTAAGGGCGATGTGGACATCCTGGTCGGTACCCACCGCATCCTGGGCAAGCAGGTGAAGTTCAAGAACTTGGGGCTGGTCATCATCGACGAGGAGCAGCGCTTCGGCGTGGCGCACAAGGAACACTTCAAGCGCATGCGCAGCGAAGTGGACATCCTGACCATGACCGCCACGCCCATCCCGCGCACCATGCATATGTCGTTGGCGGGCTTGCGCGACATCTCGGCGTTGTCCACGCCCCCGCCGGGACGCCAGCCGATCCAAACCATCCTCGGCTACCGCGAGGACGACACCATGATCCTCGAGGCGCTCGAGCGCGAGCTGGCCCGTGGCGGACAGGTGTACTTCTTGCACAACCGCGTGCAATCGATCGATTTGGCTGCACAGCGGCTGCGCAATCTTTTGCCGGGGCTGCGCCTCGCGATCGGCCACGGTCAAATGGGCTCGCACGAATTGCGCGCGGTGATGGACACCTTCAGCCGGGGTGAGGCCGATGTGCTGGTGGCGACCACGATCATCGAGAACGGTATCGACATCCCCGAAGCCGGTACGATCTTGATCGACGAGGCCGATCACTTCGGGCTGGCCGAATTGCACCAGTTGCGTGGGCGCGTCGGGCGCGGTTCGCGCAAGTCGTACTGCTACCTGCTCGTCGAGCAGCACAAGCCGCTCAATGATGTGGCCAAAAAGCGGCTCAAGGCCCTCGAAGAACTGTCGCACCTGGGAGCGGGCTTCGGGATTTCGATCAAGGACCTGGAGTTGCGCGGTGCCGGGAACATTCTGGGCGCGCAGCAATCGGGGCACATTGCCGCCGTGGGCTACGACATGTACTGTCGGCTCCTGCGCGCTACCGTGGAACGGGTGGAAAGCGGCGGAGGTCCGGTGAGCGAGGGTTTGCGCCAGGAAGAAGTCGAAGCCGGAGTCGAACTGGCGCTGGGCCTGGTGGCCTACCTTCCAGACGACTGGATCGAAAACCCCGAAACGCGGCTCGAGATCCTACGCGAACTGTCCGCCTGCCATACCCAAGACCAAGTTCAGGCCGTCGAAGCCGAACTCCACGATCGCTTCGGCCGAATTCCCGGGCCCGCGGAAACCCTGCTCGAAATGTTTGCCCTGCGGGTACGCCTCGATCCTTTCCACCTCGATCGCATCACCTACCAGGGCCAAGCCTTGGTGATCCAATACCACGATCCGGTGCTGTTCGAGACGCTGATCTCCAAGCTCAAGGACTCGCGCAAACTCGACGTGCGCCGCATCCGCTCGGGCACGGCTCACTTGGTCCCGCCTCGGTTTGTGCAATCTCCCCCCGACGTGGTGGCCTGGTTGCGTTCGATTTTGCCCGAAACCGAAGCCTAAGCCCGCCGTAGGCCTCCCCCGAGCGCTCCTCTCCCATGGGGAACCCCGCGGGCCCCACCGCCGCTGGGACGGGCCTGGCCCAGGAACAGCCTTCGGTTTGACTCGGGCCAGGGCACAGGCCACGATGCGCCCATGGTTCTTAGAAGCGGTTGGACGACACTCCTCCTGGGGTGGATGGTGGGTGTGTCGACGTTGGCGGGTACCGGTTGGGCGCTTCAGGCCTTGCCGCGTACGTTGACCGATCAGGACCTGAGGGCCTTGGAGGCGCGCTACATGGACCAGGTGGTGGTCGTCGCGGGGGATCAAGTCATCACCCAGCGCGACCTGTTGCAGCGGCTGCAGACCCCGGCAGGCCGGCGCAAGGTGACCGAATTGGCCGCCCTACCGCCCCAAGCCCAGGCCAAAGCGGAAGCGCAACTCAAGCTGGAGACCTCGGCTGAGTTGGTGGAGATGTTCCTCGAAACCCGCGCCGGCGAAGACCGCGGATTTGACCCGAAGCTGGTCGAAACCCTCGTGGACCGCCGGTTCCAGGAAACGATCGAGCGCGTGGGTGGCTATCGAACCTTCTACGCGGAGCTGCAAAGGGCCAATTCCAGCCCCGAATTGTTCAAGGAACAGATCCGCCGCTCGCTCTACCGCTATGCCTGGCAAGGCGCGATCACCGGTCGCCAAGCCGGGACCACGGGGCGCATCGAGCTCGATCGATTTGTTCGGCCGGGCGAGCTGCGCGTGACCTACAAGAACTTCTTGGGGTCCTCGCGTTGGTCCGAGCGGGAACTCCTGGGCGAGCGCGAAAAGCAGTTCGTTTTGCTCGAGCTGGCCCTCGGATTCGAAGCTTCGGGGGGGCGCCAAGCCGCCGTCGACCGGGCCAAGACCGTGCGCGAGGACATCGAGGCGGGCAAAGTCTCGGTCGAGGAGTACATCCGGCACTGGGGCCTGCGCGATCCCAAGGCCGCCGAGAAGGCGCGCTTGGTGCTGACCGCAAGCCAGGCCCGCGATGCCAGCCAGAGTTCGTTCGGGGGCCCAACCTTTGCCGAATTCCTGGCCGACGCCGAGCCTGGGGACCTGAGCCCCGTACTCGAGTCCTCGCTCGCAGCCCACATCTTCAAGCTGGTCGAGATCCAGCCGGCCCAGCCTGCCCGGCCCTTTGAGGATTGGAATCTGCAGGAGGACGTGCGCAATTTCCTGCTCGAAAAGCAGGCTCGCAACCGTTTGGGGCGCGCCCACCGCGACCTGATCCTGGAGAGCGCCCTCAGCAACCGGACCTTGGTCGAGTTCATGCTCGACCCCGCCTGGCTCTATCGGGTGGATGAGTAGGCCCTGATCCCGCCACGGGGGGCTGTCCCCCCTAGGAACCCCCAAAAAAGGCAGTCGGGACCGCCCCCACGGTAGCCTTCGGATTTTGGGTGGATATACTCTGAACCCCCTCCCCCGCTGTGCGTTGAGCCGTCAGACGGCTTCCTCGCACCCCTTCCCCTCCTCAAAGGGGGCCGGGTAGCCCCAGCAAGGCCCCCACGATGGCCCCCACGATCGTGACTCCATGAGCGACCACGAAGAAATTCACATCGAGTCCAGCCTGCCCAAGGTCTGGGAACAGGAAGAGACCTTCAACGATGTCCTCTACGACTGGATGGGCCGTGCGCCCTGGCTGGCCATCTCGCTTGGCTTGCACTTCGTAGCGTATTTCATCCTGTTGGCCATTCCGTGGCACCTCTTCGACAAGGAAGAGGAGATCGTGATGGAAACGTCGATCGAACAACCCCCCCCGCCGGAGGAGGAGGAGCCCGAGGAGCCCGAAGAAGAGGTCGAGGAGGAGCAAGAAGTCGAACCTCAGATCCAAGATATGGAGGTTTCCGACCACAACGAGACGGAGAGCCAAGAGGACTTCGAAGAAGCCCTTGGAGATCCCGATCAGGAAGCCAACTCGCCCTTCGACAACGACAACTTCAACAACGTCATCGGTTCCGGTGGCGGCGCTGGGGGCAAGTTCGGGGGTCGCATGGGTGGTCGCAAGAACCTGAGCGCCCGTGGCGGTCGGCCCGTGGCCGAGGCCATCCAGGCCGGTCTTGAGTGGCTCAAGAAACACCAATCCGAAGACGGCTACTGGGACGTGGATGAGTTCTTCACCAACAACGTCTCGGGCGGAACCGGGTGCACCGAAGGCGCTGGCATCGCCAGCCAAGACGTGGGCATCACCGGTTTGGCGCTGCTCGCCTTCCTGGGCGACGGCTCTAGCACGCGCCAAGGTGAGTACCGCGACGTGGTCAAGCGGGGCATCAAGTGGCTGGGCGACCAGCAAGATGAAGACACCGGCCTGATCGGCGAGCAGATCGGTCACTCGTTCGTGTACGACCACGCGATTTCCTCGCTGGCCATGGCGGAGAACTTCTACGACTCGAAGAACCCCTTCCAGAAGAAGCAAACCCAGTTGGCGATGAACTTCATCAGCCGCGCGCGGGCTCCCTACGGTGGCTGGCGTTATGAGGTCCCTTCCGACGGCGACACCGACACCTCGATCACTGGCTGGATGATCTTCGCCCTCAAGGCGGGCGACGATGCGCACCTCAAGGTCGACAAGGAAGGCTACCTCAACGCGCTGGAATGGATCGAAAGCGTGACCGACCCCGCCACCGGTCGCATCGGCTACATTGGTCCCGAACGCGGCGGACGTTCTTCGCGCACCGAGGCCAACTCGGACTACCCGGCCGATCTGACCGAAGCCATGACGGGTGTGGGCCTCTTGACTCGCGTCTTCCTGGGCCAAACCCCGGACAAGAACCCGATCATGACCAAGCACGGCGACCTCCTGCTGCGCACCCTCCCCGAGTGGGATGAGAAGGGCCACAAGGTCGACATGTACTACTGGTACTACGGCACCTACGCCATGTACCAACTGGGCGGCGAGCACTGGAAGAAGTGGAAGGCGGCCATGGAGAAGGCCATCATCCCCCACCAACGCCAGGACGGCGACTACAAGGGCTCGTGGGATCCGGTCGGACCGTGGGGTTACCAAGGCGGCCGCGTCTACTCGACCGCAGCCATGGTGCTCACGCTCGAAGTGTTCTACCGCTACTCGGGCTTGCTCGGCGCGCGCTGATCGCCAAGAGCTCCCTGCCAACGGGCCCGCTCACCAGTTTGGTGAGCGGGCCCGTTGTCGTTGGTGAGCATGCTATGCACGCGTCCCAGTTTCATGCGCAGGTCCAGCGAGTGGTGATCGATTTGCGTTTGGATTGAACGCAAGTCGTACCCAACCGTTCCTACAGGCAGAAGCGTCATCGCGTCGTCTTTCGGTGGGTTCCGAAGGAACGCAACCTCCACAGTTTGTGAGCCAAATTGGTTTCGCTCACGATTCCATCTAGGAGTCTGTCTATGCAGCACGTCGAGTCGAATCTTCCGCCCGTTTGGGAACAGGAACGAACTTTCCATGACGACCTGAACGATTGGATGGAGCGCACGCCTTGGTTGGCGGTGTCTTTGGGGGTGCACTTCATCGCGTACTTCCTCTTGCTCGCCATGCCTTGGAGTCACCGGGAAACACCCGTTGTCACCGAAATCACTTCATCGGTAGTACCCCCCGTGGAAGCCCCCGAAGATCCTCCGATTCCGCCGATCGAACAGGTCCTCGATGCTCCCGTCGACGACCCCACTTTGATGCCGGTGGAAACGCCGAGTTTGGTCGAGTCGGATAGCTTTTCGGACCTTCCCGACTCACCGGTAGAAGCCGAATCCACCAGCACCAACGTATTCGACAGCATCTGGACGAACCCCGTCCTGGGTTCGGGTGGTGGAGCCAGCGGCAAGTTTGGCCCGCGCGGTCCTGGGGGTCGGGGCAAGGGCACCAGGGGCAGTCAACTTGGCGTCGAACAAGGCCTCAAGTGGCTGCGCGACCACCAAAGCGAAGACGGTTCGTGGGATGTGGACGAGTACTTCGTGCACAACGTGCGCGGTGGCACGGATTGCCGCGAGGGGGCCGGGATCGCCAGCCAAGACGTGGGCATCACCGGGCTCGCCTTGCTGGCCTTCCTGGCGGAAGGATCGAGCACGCGCCAAGGCGAGTACAAGGAAGTCGTGCGCCGCGGCATCGAGTGGCTCAGCAAACAACAAGATCCCGATACCGGTTTGATCGGCGCAGCGATCGGCCACGCGTTCCTTTATGACCATGCCATCGCCACCCTGGCCATGGCGGAGAACTACTACGACTCAAGGAGCCCATTCCAGAAGAAACAAACCCAACTCGCCGTGAACTTCATCGGCCGAGCTCGGGCTCCGTACGGGGGCTGGCGTTACGAAGCGCCCTCGGACGGCGACACCGACACATCGGTCACGGGTTGGATGATCTTTGCCCTGCGGGCCGCCGAAGACGCCAAGCTCAGGGTGGACCGCGAGGGATACCAGGCAGCCCTCGCCTGGCTCGATAGCGTCACCGATCCGGCTACGGGCCGTGTGGGCTACATCGGACCCGAACGCGGCGGCCGTTCCTCGCGCACCGAGGTCAATGCGGACTACCCAGCCGAAGAAACCGAGGCGATGACGGGCGTAGGCCTGTTGACGCGTGTGTTCCTGGGACAGACCCCCGACCAGAATCCGATCCTGCTCAAGCACGGCGACTTGATGCTACGCACCCTGCCCGAGTGGGATGAGGCCCGGCACAAGGTGGACATGTATTATTGGTACTACGGCACCTACGCCATGTACCAACTGGGCGGCGAGCACTGGCGCAAATGGAAAGCAGCCATGGAACGTGCCATCCTGCCGCACCAGCGCACCGACGGCGACTACAAGGGCTCGTGGGACCCGGTCGGACCGTGGGGCTACCAGGGCGGACGCGTGTACTCGACCGCGACCATGGTGTTGACCATGCAGGTGTACTACCGCTACTCGCGGGTGCTGGGCGGACGCTGAGAATTCGTACGGCGGGTTTCGACTCGCCCAACCCAGGGGGCCCTTGCCTTTGGCTGGGGCCCCGATTCCCAAGATCGCTTCTACCCGCAAAGAGACGCACGGAAGGCGGGGGCGGGCGCAAATCCGACAGGCACACTGTTCGGGTCGCGTCCCATCGATGCCCAGCCGTTCGCCCTCCACCATGGCCAAGGACTTCAACCGCTTCCGTGCACACCCCTGGCACGGACTCCCCATCGGAGACCAAGCCCCGAAGATCGTCGAGTCGTACATCGAAATCACGCCCTTTGATGCGGTGAAGTACGAAATCGACAAGCGCACCGGGTATCTGCGCGTCGATCGCCCGCAAGGTAGCTCGGCTTTGCCTCCGACCCTGTACGGCTTCATCCCGCGCACCTATTGCGGCGATCGGGTGGCCGAACTCACGCCCGCCGCGAACGAAGGCGATCGGGATCCGCTCGACATCTGCGTGCTCAGCCAGCAGCGCATCGACCGGGCCGACATCGTGCTTTCCGCGCGGGTCGTCGGCGGAATCCAACTCCTCGACGGTGGGGAAGCGGACGACAAGATCGTCGCGCTGCTCGCATCGGACACGGTCTTCGACTACGTCAAGGATCTCAAGAACCTGCCGGTCGCGGTCGTCAACCGCATGCTGCACTACTTCGGCACGTACAAAATGGACATGACCGGTGTGCACCAGAACAAGATCCAGGTCCTAGGCACCTACAACGCCAAAGCGGCCCACAAAGTCATCCAAGCGGCGATGGAAGACTATCGCGATGAGTTCCAGCAACCCGATCGTCGAGTGCCTGGCTGAAGACACTGGGTCGCCGCAGCGCGACCGGGAGTTCTCATCGCCGGTCTTATTGCCGGTCTCGTCGCCGGTCTTCGGGCCGGTCTTCGGGCCCACCATCCAAGTCCTCAGGTCACCCGCATATAGAACTTGCGGATGAATTCGGTCACGTTGGCTTTGTCCTTCGAAAGCAAACCGCCACCGCCTTCGGAGCTGCAGTGGGTGGTCGAGGCGGGCATACCCTCGCGGCCTTCGGTCCAGATTCGAATCGAGGCGGGCTTGCCAAGCAGCCCTCCAGGCCCCTTGCAGGTCAACACCATGGCCTTGGGGTCGACCTGGATGTCGGTCCAGCCGCCTAGATCCTCCACCAGCTCGCAGGCGGCCTGAAAGGCATCGCCGCTATGGATCGGGACGCTGACCGGTTGGTGCCAGCGCCCCGAGTGCGAATCTTGGGTGGAAAAGCCGCTCACTTTTTGGCGATGGCACGCGCCATGCGCGACTTCATCCGCGCAGCGGTGTTGTCGTGCAGGATGTTCTGCTTGGCGCACTTGTCGACTTGCTTCATGGCTTCCGGGAGCGCCGCTTGGGCGGTCACGGCGTCTTCTGCGGTGAGGACGCGCTTCACGGCGGTGCGCATGGAGCTGCGAACGATCTTGTTGGCGATCCGGCGACGCTCGTCGGTCACCATCCGCTTCTTGGCTTGCTTGGTATTCGGCATGGGGAGGGGCTACAGTTGTTCCATCTTTTCGGCGACATCCCGGTAGGCGATGTCTACCGCGTAGATGCGGGAGAAGTGGGCTCGGGCCGCCTGGGCGTCGCCTTGCTGCTCCGCGATGAGGCCGAGATGGTACAGGATTTCACACGCCCGACCGTCGATCGGGCCGGAAGTGGGGAGACAAGTTTGAAAAGAGTCCTTGGCTAGGTCAAGTAGGCCCTTGCGATAGAAGCACAAAGCCAGGAAAAAACGGGCCTCGTCCCCGAAGCGGGGGTCCTGGGCGACCCGCTGAAGATGGCCGATGGCGGCGTCTAGATCCCCCACTCGGGCCAAAATCCGCCCCAATTCGAGGCGCTCGGCCACCGCCTGGGGGTTGGCCTGGAGGACCTGCTCGAGGCTCTGGCGCTCCAAGTCGGCCAACTCGGCCTCGAGCCGATCGGCCAGGGCTTGGTCGCCGGCCTTGCCAGCCTGGGCTAGGGCTCGTTTCTTGGCCTTGAGCGTCATGCCCATGACCTTGCTGGCCAACTCCGCCGAGTCCTTGCGGTAGGAAAGGGCCCGGCGATAGAGATCCAGGGCCGCCTCCGGGTCCCGCCGCAATTCGTGCACCTCCCCCATGGCCACCAACAGGTCCACGTCCGAGGGGTTCTCGGCATAACGCCCTTCGAGCCGTTCGAGCTCGGCTTCCAGGTCCTCGGGGGTCCGGTGCAGCCTTCGGACGCGTTCTTGGGCCATGACCTCTTCCGAATTCACCATGCGCTGCCGGCTGTGGTCCGAAGAGCCGTGCCCGCCGCCTTCCAGGGCCAAGGTGGCGGCCAGATCCTTGCGCGCCTTCTGGGCCTCGCGGTCGCGCGGATCGGCTTCTAGGGCCTTTTCGAGCCGTTCCAGGGCCCCCGAGGCGTCCCCTTGGGCGGCCCGAATGGCGGCCGCTTCGCGCCAACCGTCGGCCCGTTTGGGCGCCAACTCCGCCAGAAACTCGAACACCGCGAGCGCCGCATCCATGTGGCCCGCATCGCGCAGGCTCTCGCCCAGCATCAGGTTGCCGTCCTCATCAGCCGGATTGGTGCCCAGGTAGGTTTCCAGCGCCTTGGCCGCCGCATCGTGCTTGCCAGCCCGAACCAGCCCTTTGGCCGCAGCCAGGGGACCAGCTCCCTTGAGCTTCCCAAACATCCCAACCTTGTTCTTGCCCGCCCGATGGCGTTCCAAAAGGGCTCGCCGCAGCCCCGCTCGAGCAGGTCCCAAATTGGCGTCCAGCTCGATCAGCTGGCGGTAGAGTTCGATGGCAAAGTCGTAGTTGCGGCGCCGCAGCGCCTCCTCTGCCTTCTGGATGTGTTTGCTGAAGTCCAAGTTGCGTCGAGTGATCCGGAAGGTCCAGCCGGGTGGGCCGAAGAGGGAGCGGGTCTGGCCAGGCCCCCTAGGTAGCGGCCCACGGCCCGCCATTCTACGGTTTTGGCGCCGGTTTCGGCCGATTTGCTAGCCCCAAGCCGGGGTCCAAGCCTGCCAAACACGGGCTGAGAGTCTATATTCCCTGGGCCCCGAACCTCGCTGCTGCCATGTCGAACGAGCTGGAATTCCGCCTGACCCTCTACCCCACCCCCATCCTGCGCAAGCGCGCCAAGGAGGTGGGAGCCTTCGACGACGCCCTGAAGGCCACCGTTGAATCCATGTACGCGCTGATGTTCGAAAGCAGGGGCGTGGGCTTGGCTGCGCCCCAGGTGGGCCTCGATCAGCGCATTCTGGTCCTCAACGACGCGGGCGATGCGGACAAGCCCGAACAAAATCTGACCCTGATCAACCCCACCATCGTAGCCCGGGAGGGTGACAAGACCCTGCATGAGGAGGGTTGCCTGTCGTTCCCCGGTATCTATGGCGAAATCGAGCGCCCTGACCGTTGCACCGTCGAGGCCTTCGACGTGGATGGCAACCCCATGCGCCGGGAGTTTGAAGGGTTCGTGAGCCGCATCATCCAGCATGAGTACGACCACCTGGAAGGCATCCTGCTGGTCGATCGGCTCTCCCCGGCCGACAAACTCCGCAATCGGCACGCCCTCCAGGAGCTGGTCGACAACTTCCGGGCCGCCCGCGCGTGATCGTATCCAACGGCTTGGAGGCGGCCCGCGCACGGCCTGACCGTCCTAGCATCGTCAGCATTGGCGTTTTCGACGGGGTCCACTTGGGGCATCGGGCCATCTTGTTGGCCAATGTCGCGAAGGCCCAAGCAAGCGGCTCGCAAGCCACCGTGGTCACCTTTGATGGTCACCCCAAGCAAGTGCTGCTCGGACGCGCTCCGAGAACCCTCACGACCCTACAACATCGTTTGGCGTTGTTCCGCGACTTGGGTATCGAGCACACCCTCGTTTTGCGTTTCGACGAGGCCTTGCGCCAAACGACAGCCGACCAGTTCCTGCGGCAGATCTTGCACCAGACACTGCACGCCCAGGGCTTTGTCTTGGGTTTCGACAGCAAGTTTGGCAAGGACCAAGTGGGGAGCGCCGAGTTTCTTCGCGCCGCAGGAGAAGATGTCGACGTGGTCGAACGGGTTTCGATTCGCGATCGGGCGATTTCGAGCACGGCGATTCGCGAAGCCGTCGAGCTGGGCGACATCGTCGCAGCCAGCGCCATGCTCGGACGGCGCGTGAGCGTGATGGGTACGGTCATGCGCGGCGATGCCTTGGGGCGCACCCTGGGGTTCCCCACCGCCAACCTCAACCTGAACCACGAGCTACACCCGCCTTCCGGGGTCTACGCGGGATTCGCGCGTAGGCTGGTCGACCAAGTCGAGCAGCCTGCTGGCAACGCGTGGCCAGCCATGACCAACATCGGCTATCGCCCCTCGCTGGCACACTCGACCGCCCCGGCGGAACGGGTCGAAGTGCACCTGCTCGGTTTCTCGGGAGATTTGTACGGCGCCGAATTGGAGTTCGAATTCGTCCGTAGGCTGCGCGAGGAGCGGGCATTTCCCGATTTGGACGCCCTGCGCGCGCAGATCGAGCGGGACCGGGCGGATTCGCATGCGGCCCTGGAAGGGTCGACCCCTGACTTTGGTGGAGCTCGCTCAGAATCCGGCCCCGCCTGTTGACCTCCGGGGCGCCGATCGGGACAATCCCGACCCGCATTGGGGGCTAGCCCCCGTGCCCGCAAGCCCACCTGGGTTTGCAACCCCCGGCCGGATAGCTCAGTTGGTAGAGCACTTGATTGAAAATCAAGGGGTCACCAGTTCAAGTCTGGTTCCGGCCACCACCCCACGCGGGGAACACGGCCGGGGGTTGGGCCCGCGAGGCCCCTTTCCCAGTGCGCCATGGACCCCTTGCCGATCCAAGGCAAGTTGATCTTGCCACCCGATGAAATGCAGTTGCGCTTTGCTCGCAGCGGCGGACCCGGTGGGCAGAATGTCAACAAGGTCGAAACCAAGGTCGAATTGCGCTTTTCGATCGCGGAGAGCAAGGTCTTGAGCGACGCGCAGCGCGAACGTTTGCTCGAAAATCTCGGTCATCGCCTCACCAAGGATGGCGTGTTGATCCTCACCTCGTCGGAGCACCGCGAGCGATTGCGCAATCTGGAGGTGGCAAGGGAACGCCTAGCCCACCTGCTGCGCGCCGCACTCAAGGTTCCTCGCGCACGCAAAGCCTCGCGTCCCACCAAGGGCAGCCAGCGGCGCCGTCTGGAAGGGAAGCGCCAGCGCAGCGATGTCAAGCGCTTGCGTGGCAAGGGTGGGCTCTCCGAAGGCTGAAACCGCTCCGAGGCTGCCGATCGACTGCGCCTGCGGACCACCCAACAAAAAAGGGATCCCACGCCGAGGCGCAGGATCCCATGTGGGTGTCCCCGAAGGGAAAAGGAGGGGTTGGACTAGAAGCCGACCTGGAGTTGGACTTGGATGATGTCCGCCTCGATGGCTGCGTTGTCGGAGCTCATGGTGGAGTAGCCGATCCCGTACTTTAGGTTGTGACCGTCCAGGTAGTGGTTCACGCCCACTTCCACCAGGTTGCTGTTGTCCGGATCGTCGAAGTCTTGGTAGCGCACACCCAGTTCCCACTGGTCGGGGGTCAGCATGTAGGTGCCGTAGACCGAGAAGGCGGTGGTGTCGCCAACCAGCATGCTGGTGCCGGGGGCAGCAGCCACACCGTTGACATCCGTGTCGAGGACTTCCGCGCCGAAGCTGAACTCGGAGGAGACCATGTGCGCCTCAACCAGAGTACCCGTGCCGTCGGTCAGGTTGCCGTCGTCGTACATGGAGAGGGCCACGGTACCGGACAGTTCGTCGGGTCCACCGTAAGCACCTTCCACACCGCCAACGCCCTTGCCCATGACGTCGAATTCGACGCGACCGGCGATGCGCAGCTCGTCGCCTTGCATGTCCGAGCCGTTTTGCAGGGTCAGGTACCAGGAAAGCTGATCGAAGTCGCCGCTGAACATGACACCGTAGTCACGGTTGTCGAACAGGTCGCCGATCTGCGAGCGGTTGATGAAGAACAGCTTGCTGGAGCTGGTCAAACCGTTGCGGCTGATGCCGCCTTTGAACAGACCGGTCCGGGCGGACACGTTGCTGACGGGGATGTCGACGTAGGCGTCCAGAAGGACGTCGGTCGAGTTGGAGAAGTCCACTTGGACTTTGTAACCGTACTGGTTGTGCTCGCCTTGGAAGGAGACGCGAGCCCGGGGGACTTCAAATCCGCCGAGGTCGTTACCGCCGACCGTGATGTCGCCACTGTTGTCGTAGCGGGCTTGCATGTATCCACTGATGTGCGGACCGGTATGGTCCACGTCGCCGGATACAAGGGCTTCGATGTCTTTGTCGAAGGACGAGTAGTCGGTTTCAGACGCCACCGCGAATCCGCTCAAAGTGAGAGCGGCGGCGCCGATGCTGAGAAGCTTCATTTGTTTTGACACTCCGAGAGGGGTGAGAGACAGAGGTTCTAGGGGGCCAGTCGATCCGCAGCGCGGATCAGAAACCGAACACCCAGGCCAGCAGGGGTGCTGGCCGCTTCGTGATTGATTCCGGGTGTTCCTTCGGCGGGAGTGCGGTTTCCTTGTCCCGCAAACCCGATTTCTGAACATCCCATAGCCCTAAATGTTGGGAAACACGAGACTTAGGATCCATGGGCAATCCTAGGAATAGGCGAAAAAAATGCCCGCCCTGGGGCCTGGCGGGTCCCCGGCCGGGCAGATTGGGGTCCAAAAACACCCCTGTGGACCCCCTCTGTGGGCCCCCTCTGTAGACCCTAGGCCCGCTGGGAGGTGCCCGACGCCCGCGAATGGGCCGCCTGGAAGCCCGGATGGACCGGAACCTGGCGGAAACCCCGATGCTGGGTTCCGCAGTGGTAGCAAACGATCTCTTCGGTCCCCAAGGCCCAGGTCAGCGCCAGGGCCAGCACCACCCAAACGACCCCCAGAACCGGTAGGAAGTACCCCAGGACCAGTCCCGGAAGGCAGGCAAGCGCGCCCAAGCCCCAGCGGGACTTGCGGCGGGTATAGAGCGGGGCCTGTCCACAGTGCAGGCAGGCCGTCAACCCCCCCTCAGGGGTCCGTGCGTCCAAGTGCAGGCGGATTTCCTGCTTGGTGCCCGGGGCGAAATACCAGTGGCGCAGGGCGAAGGGCCCATCCGCTTTGAGGGTAAGCCAACGGCTCTTGTCCTCCGGGTGAGGGAGAACTAGGTCGATCCAGCGAATCGGATGGGGGTCGTAGCTCACAGCGGATGGCGTCTGCAAAGGGAAACTCGGGCTCCAGAGCGTACCCGATCGGACGCTTGGCCCCACTCCAGTTCCTGGCCGCCTCCTGCCCTGAGCCCCATTTTGCGCCCGAATTTCACACTTCCGAGATAGGGTCCCGGTTGGTCGGGCAGGGCCAACCCCCTAGCATGGAAGCATGTCCACCCAACGTACGGTCCTCGTCACAGGGGGCAGCCGCGGCATAGGCCGGGCGATCAGCCAGCGGTTCGCCAGTGCAGGGCACAGGGTCTGTGTGCTCGCCAAACATCCCGAAACCTTGGCCAGGGCGCTGGCTTGGTCGAACCCAGCCGGCCCCCCGCTGGTGGGGATTTGCGTGGACCTCGAGGACGCGGCAGCGGTTCCCGGGGCCACGCAGGCCGCTCTCCGTGCCCTGGGGGGCTCGCTCGATGTGCTGATCAACAACGCGGGCCTGTTCGACATGGCCCCTATCGAGCGCACGACCCTGGAGGTTTGGAACCGCTTCCTGGCCGTCAATCTGACCGCCCCCTTCCTGGTAACCCAGGCCTGCTTGCCCGCTTTGCGCGAGAGCTCAGCGGGCCACATCATCAACATCAGCTCCATCGCGGGCAGGCAAGGATTCCCCCAAAACACCGCCTACTGCACGACAAAGTACGGCCTTCGGGGATTTAGCGATGCCCTGCGCGAGGAACTGCGGCCCGAGGGCATTCGCGTCAGCACAATCTACCCAGGAGCCACCGACACCGAGATATTTGACAAGTTGGATGGAACTTGGGACCGCAATAGCATGAAGAAACCAGCCGACATCGCCGAGGTGGTTTGGCAGGCCCATTGGGGGCCGGGAGAGCAAGCGGACCTAGATGTCTACGGTCCGGTCCAAGACAGCACGGGCCCGGCCTGAGCCGAGCCCGTGCTTCCAAGTGGACCCGCTAGCGGTCTCCACGGCCTGGGGTGCTTACACCCCAGGTAACAGGTCTGCCGCAGCGATCGGCGCTACGTGTTCCTCGTCGACCCCCCACAGGAAGCCATCCTCGAGGGTGCCGCTGGGCCCCGGGATCCGGACGATCCCGTCGGTCTCGACCAAGTAGCAGCCCAGGACTTCCAGCTCTTCGCGGGCCAAACGCCGCTCGCGCAGCTGGGTGGCAAGCCGTGCGCGCAATTCGAGCGCTTCGGCGCGCTCCTCAGGCCAGGTGGGCAAGTCCCCCTCAGGCCCGCAAAGCTGGGCGAGGCGACTGCGCAGGACGCGGATATCGTGGGACCTCTCCCAGACTTCCGCCACGATACCCCCGAGCAGGGGGATCAGGCGGTCGGCTGCCTCAAGGTCAAATCGGGTTTGGGTGGTCAGGGTGGTCATGGAAGCCTCCTTGCTTCTGTAGGCCCATCAGGGTCGTAAGCCGATACCCGGCCCCTTCCGAAGAGGCTTTTTTCGATTCGGGTCTTCCTGGCCGATCTGTCATCTGGGGATGGTGGATCCCGTCCGGCGCTCCGTGCATCCAAGTGGCCTCGCCAGCCGAATACACAGGAGAGCTGAGGGGCCCTGCGACCGAGACCCGCAGGACCTTTGCTCAGATTGAGCCCTGAAGTTGGCCTCGCTGGATCTCCAAGGCATAGTAGTCCCCCCATGGCAAGACCCGAGGTCCGCATCACGCACGCTGAAGAATTCTCCGCTGCTCACCGATTGCACGCGCCGCAGTTGAGCGACGCCGAGAACAAGGCCCTGTACGGGCCCTGCAATACAGTCCATGGACACAACTATCGAGTGGAGGTCACCGTTACCGGGCCTGTGGATCCGGTGACCGGCATGGTGATGAACCTGACCGAATTGATGCGGATCATGCGTGAAGAAATCTGGGATCACGTGGATCACCAGCACCTCAACGAAACCGTTCCATTCCTCAAGGGCATCCTCCCGACCGCGGAGAATCTGGCCATCGTGTTTTGGCAACGCGTGCATGCGCAGCGCGAACGACTGGGCTCCGCGCGGCTCTTCCGTGTTCGAGTGGTGGAAAGCCGTGACAACTTCGTCGACTACTTTGGAGATCTCCGTTGAAGAACAAGGAACAAGCTGAATCGCTCATTCGAAGCCTTCTCGAACACCTTGGGGAAGATCCCGACCGCGAAGGATTGGCGCGCACTCCCAAGCGCGTGATCAAAGCGTACGACGAACTCACGAGCGGAATGAACATGACCGTTCAAGACGCCGTAGGCACCGGTGTCTTTGAGGAGCAGTGCTCCGAAATGATTCTCGTACGCGATATCGAATTCTATTCGCTGTGCGAGCACCACATGCTGCCGTTCTATGGCCGCGTGCACATCGGCTACATCCCGCGCGACAAGATCTTGGGGCTATCCAAACTTGCGCGCATCACCGATGTGTTTGCACGACGCTTGCAGGTCCAGGAACGCATGACCCAAGAAATCGCCAATGCAGTTCAAGAGATCATCCAACCGCTGGGGGTCGGGGTTGTGGTGGACGCAGCGCACTTCTGCATGATGATGCGGGGCGTCCAAAAGCAAAACTCCACCACCATGACCTCTTGCCTACTCGGCGGATTCCGCAACGACCCTTCTACGCGCAGCGAGTTCTTGGGGTTGATCCAAAACCTACGGAGCTAGCCCGGCTCCAGGTCGGTTCGCTGCAAGGGGTGGCCACCCCGCACCGAGACGCTGAATGCAGGCGGGAGCAGCGGTCCAAGCGAACTCGGAGACGACGGAGCGGGCAAAGATTGGGCGGGCGCAAAAACGGCCCGCAACCCGCGTTGCTTAGCCTTTGACGCTGGGACGCTTGGCCTGGGGAGCTGGCTTGCTTTGATCGCCCACGGGCTTGCCGGGTTTGGCAGAAGGCCCATCCGCCGGCTTCGCGGGGGCGGGTTTCCCGGCCGCAGGTTTCTCGGCCGCAGGTTTTTCGGTCACGGGCTTATCAGCCGTGGGTTTCTCAAGCGCGGGCTTATCGGGAACCGGCTTGTCCTTGGCGGCAGGAGCGGGGCGAGCGCCAGGCGCCGGACCCAGCCCAGACCCGGGTTGGTCGGACGAGGGCTTGCCTACGGGGACCACGGAATCGCCCTTGGCCCGTTCCTTGGCTTTGTCCACCGTTTCACCGCGCTTGGCCGCTTCCCGGTCCAGGATGGCTTGCTTGCGGGCGGCTTCGGCTTGCTGGTCCCGCTCTTGCTGGGCGAGCCTTTCGCGCGCCTCCTGCGTGCGGATCAACTCGCGGGCATTTTGGATGCGCTCCGAATCGTGCGCGAGTTTGGCCCGAGCAGCCTCTTCCTCAGCCGTTGGGCCGGGGGCTGGCTTGGCGGGGTTGTCAGCCACCTCCTTGCCGGGTTGGGCGGGTCCCTGGGGCTTCGCCGGGATGCGCTTCAACCCCGTTCCCTTGTCGGCCGGAAGAACCTCGGGCGCCGGCTTGACCCCCTCGCCCGCTTGATCCGCGATCTTGCGACCGGACTCCGCCTTGGCCGCTTGCGGATCCGAACCCTCGACAGGCTTGTCGTTGGCCGCCAAGCTGAGCTTGACCGCCCGGCGCGCACGCTCCTCGAAGATGTCGTAGATCTCTCGGCCCTCCAGGGCCGTTAGGGCGCCCGAACGCACCAAGCCGGTCACCCGTTCCTTGGTGTGGTTGAGGGCCGTACGCCACTCCGTCAAACCCTGGGGGCCTGAGGGAACGGAAACCCCCGCGTTGAGTGCTTGGTGGATTTCGCCAGCATCCTGGGCCGAAATCTGTCCCTTCGACAAGAGCCGTTGGATGTAGGTACGGGCGCGTTGTTCCGCCTGGACCAATTCCGCATCGGACTTCGGCTGGGTTTCGGGGGTGCCGGTCGCAGGCTCAACCTTGGGGCCTGCTGGACTCGCGGGCGGCGGCAAGGTCCCCCCGGTGGAAGCCACCGGCTCGACGGGGGCTGCCTGATCGGGATTGGCCGGCTCGGGTTGTCCAACTTCTTCGGCGGGCTTGGGCTGGGCGTCAGCACCCTGGCCTTGGGCAATGGGCGTGGGCGTGTCGGCACCGGGTTTGGGGGTCGCCCCAGCCTTGTCCTTGACCGGGTCCTTGATCTCGCCTTTCGCGACGGGCTGGTCTTTGGCGGCTTTGGCCTTGGCTTCCGCTTCGGCCTTGCGCTTCGCTTCCGCTTCGGCTTCGCGGCGCGCGCGCTCTGCTCGGCTCTGCAGGATCAGGCTTTGGTAGTAGGCCTGGAATTCGTCGGAGGCGAGGTGACGGTCCTTGTTCTTGTCATGCAGCGCGAAGGAGCGCGCGGGGATGCCGGCTTTGGCAGCCTCCTGGGGGCTGATGGTGCCGTTTTTGTCGAGGTCGGTAGCCCGGAAGGTGGCCTGAATGCGGTCCTCAAGGGGTGTCCGCTGGACCTGCGCCCAAGCCGTGGTGGACAGACAAGCGAAAGCCGCGAGAGCCGCGCAGTGGTGTCGTTTCATAAGTTCCCCTTCGAAGTGGACCTAGCCCAGGTGGACCACAGAAAGCTATCGGCCGGGAAGCCCCAATGCTTTCCACTAGAGGGCAGTATAGATTCTTGGCCCAAACCGTGGGGCCTTTGGGTCCCAGATCAGGCAAACTGGGGTCCGGATTTCCAACGACCGCCGTCCTTCAGTGGGCATTCACAAAACCGGTACAAACCCACCTTTTGACCCCCGCCATGCCCTCCACGCAAACCCTGGCCCCCCTCGTGAACGGGGGCGACATCCGCAAGATGGCCACCCGTGACGCCTACGGGGCCACGCTCCTCGAATTGGGCGCCGAACGACCCGATGTGGTGGTCTTGGATGCCGACCTTTCCGGATCCACGAAGACCAAGGCCTTCTCCAAGGCCTACCCCGAGCGCTTCTTCAACCAAGGGGTGGCGGAAGCCAACATGATGGGCACCGCCGCCGGGATCGCCACCATGGGTTACACGGTGTTTGCTAGCTCGTTTGCCATGTTCGCGGCGGGCAAGCCCTGGGAGCAGATCCGCCAGAGCATTTGCGTCCCCGAGCTTTCGGTCAAGATCTGCGCCACCCACGCGGGTTTGACGGTGGGCGAGGACGGCAAATCCCACCAGATGCTCGAGGACATCGCGCTGATGCGCGTGCTGCCCCACATGCGCGTCATCGTGCCGGCGGATGGGGTCGAGGCGGCCCAGGCCGTGCGAGCTGTGGCCGCTGCGCCGGGTCCTTTCTACGTGCGTCTTTCGCGCGCTTCCACGCCGGTGATCTTCTCAGAAGACTATCGCTTCGAGATCGGCAAGGGCTCGATCCTGCGCGAAGGCAGCGACGTATGCCTGGCAGCCTGCGGCGTGTGCGTGGCCCCCACCCTGGAGGCCGCCGAACTGCTCGCCGAACAAGGCATCCAGGCCCGGGTGGTCAACTTCGCAACCATCGACCCGATCGACAGCACCTTGGTGGCCGAGTCCGCCCGTCAATGCGGCGCGATCGTTACGGTGGAGGAGCACCAAATCCGCGGCGGTCTTGGCGATGCCGTAGCCCAGGCGGTCGTGCGCCACCACCCGGTTCCCATGGACTTGATCGGGATGGACGATGCATTCGGGCAAAGCGGCACCGCCGACGAATTGCTGGTTTACTACGGAATCAGCGCCCCTGCCATCGCCCAACGGGCGCAAGCCCTCATCCTACGCAAGGCCTAACCGGGAACCGATCGATGACCCTCAGCAACAAACAAATCCAAGCGATCGAAACCGCCGCCCACCAAGTTCGCGTGGACGTGCTGCGCATGGTGAACGCCGCCACCTGCGGACACCCCGGTGGACCCCTGGGCATGGCCGATTTTATGTCCACGCTCTTCCTCGAGCACTTCAACCTCGATCCGAGTACTTTGCACGATCCCGATCGTGATCGGTTGATCTTGGGCAACGGGCACACCTGTGCGGGATACTACGCGTTGTTGGCCTACAAGGGTCTGATCTCGCGCGACGAGTTGATGACCTTCCGTAAGTTCGGATCGCGTCTACAGGGACACCCGCACCGCAACGCGGACATGGGCATCGATTTTTCCACGGGCAGTCTTGGCAACAGTCTTTCGGTAGCGACGGGCATGGCCTTGGGTGCTCGTTTGGCTGGCTACGAAAACCGCATCTTCAGCATTTCTTCGGACGGCGAAAGCCAAGAAGGACAGATCTGGGAAGCTGCGACCAGCGCTGCCCACTACCGCCTGGGCAACCTGACCGTCATCGTGGACTTCAACAACATCCAGATCGACGGGGTCATGCGCCAAGTCATGGACGTCCGCGATTTGCGCGCCAAGTACGAAGCCTTCGGTTGGCACGCCATGGACGTCAACGGACATGACATCCTGGCGGTCCACGATGCGTTGGAAACAGCCCACAACGTGACCGACCGTCCTAGCGCGATCATCGCCCACACCATCATTGGCAAAGGTGTATCGTTCATGGAAAACCAATCCAGCTGGCACGGCGTGGCCCCCAACGATGAGCAATTGAAACTCGCCTTGGCCGAACTCGGCTGAGTCGTCGGCCCGCCCACGCGCCTTTTCCGCTAGGCCTCGCACGAACCCATGTCGCAAACATCGTACCGACAGGTCTGGCTGGCATACGCCATGGGGATCTCGTCCGGGATCCTAGGCACGCTGGTGTACCGCGAGCTCGCGGGGGCAAGCCTCGAGCCCGATGTGGCGCAGTACGAGCAGGTTCGCAATTTCGTCGCGCAAACGTACGTCAAACGGCTCGATGCGGAGGAAATCCTTACGCGCTCGTTGCGTGGGTTGACTCGCTCGCTGGACCCTTATTCGCGCTACTACAACACCGAGGAGTCGAACAAGCTGGAGCTAGAAACGGCGGGCAACTACCCCGGGATCGGAGTGGTCTTGCGCCGGATGAACGATCGGCAGCGCGTGCTCTTCAGCATGGCCGGGTCCCCGGCCAGCTTGGCGGGGTTGGAGCCCGGGGACGAAATCGTGTCCGTCGAAGGGGTGCCGGCGGCTGGATTGAGTTGGTCCGAATTCTCGGATCGCATGCGAGGTCCGGCCGGAAGCGAGGTGCAATTGACCGTTGCCAAGCTCCTCGGCGAGGTTGTGGAATTGCGCGTCGAGCGTGCGCTCGTCGTCGACCCTTCCGTACGGCATGCCGTGCTGCTACCCGATGCGCAGGCGATTGGGTACATCAGCGTGCATTCGTTTTCGCGCCGCACGCCGCAGGAGTTCGACGAGGCTTTGGAAAAACTCACAGCCCAGGGAATGCAAGGCTTGATCCTCGACCTGCGCGGCAATCTGGGGGGTGTGATGGAATCCGCGCTTGCCATGGCGGATCGCTTTGTTCGCGAGGGGGTGCTGTTGCGCACGGAGAGTCGGCGTTCGGTGGAATTGCACGAAGCAACCGTCGAGGCCACGCGCTACCCCGACCTACCCTTGGTGGTTCTGGTGGACGGTGACTCGGCCAGCGCTTCCGAAATCCTCGCAGGAGCGCTCCAGGATCATCGTCGGGCAGCGCTGGTTGGAACGCCCACCTACGGCAAGGGCATGGTCCAGACCATTCGCCAATTCCGCGAGTTTGGAACCCGGGTGAAGGTGACCAGCGCCTACTACTACTCCCCCAGTGGACGGTTGTTCGAGCGTACGGCAGAGGAAGGGCGGACGCACGGGATCGTGCCCGACGTCTACATCGAATTGGACGCGGAACAAGCCCAGGAAACCGCCCAGTTTCTGGAGAGCTACAGCCCTCCGGAAACGGTCGTCCCCGCCCTCCAACGCTGGCAAGCCAGCGAGCCCCTCGCCCGGATTCCGGAAGTTCCAAGCGATGCCCACCTTGCAGCGGCGCTCGAGCTGTTCCAAGGCACCCGTCCCAGCGCGTCCGCAAGCGACCCGCAATAGCGCTCCGAACCATGGCGACTCGCTCGAACCTAGTACTCGGCATCGAATCCTCCTGCGATGACACCGCCGCCGCCGTGGTGGCCGGCGGCCGGGAGGTCTTGTCTTCCGTGGTCGACAGCCAAGCCGCGTTGCATGCGGGCTGGGGTGGAGTGGTCCCCGAAATCGCGAGCCGTTCGCACCTCGAATCGATCCCGAACGTGGTTGCGCGAGCCCTGGAGGAAGCAGGTGTCGGCCTCGACGATCTCGCGGGCATCGCCGTCACCCAGCGACCCGGCTTGATTGGTTCGCTGCTCGTGGGCCTGTCCTATGCCAAAGCCCTGGCCTTCGCCCGTGATCTGCCCTTGGTGGGCGTCCACCACATCGAAGCCCACGTCTACGCGGCTACCATGGAGTGGCCCACCCAAGCCCCGGACCCCACCATCGCGTTGGTCGTCTCGGGCGGCCACACCGCCCTGTACGAGATGCGCGGACCCCGCTCGATGACGCCCATCGCAAGCACCTTGGACGATGCGGCGGGAGAGGCTTTCGACAAGGTCGCCTTCCTGCTCGGGCTCGCCTATCCCGGTGGTCCTTCGGTATCCAAACTGGCGTTGGAAGGCGACCCCAAGGCCATCCGGTTTCCGCGCTATCGGGCCAAAGACGGCCGGCCCGGGTTTTCGTTCAGCGGGCTCAAGACGGCGGTGCTGTATCACTTGCGTGGTGGAGATGCCCTGGCGCCCACCCCCGCCCCCGAGGCGATTCCCGACCGAGCCGATGTGGCGGCTTCGTTCCAAGCGGCGGTGGTCGACAACTTGCTGCGCCCAACCCTGCAGGCCGCCCAGGAACGCTCGGCTCGCTCGATCTTGGTAGCCGGTGGGGTCGCCGCCAACCGCGCCCTGCGCGCGGCGATGCAAGCGGCCGGCGAGACCCATGGGCTCGACGTACGCTTCCCATCGCCTGCCTACTGCACCGACAACGCGGTCATGATCGCGGGCCTGGGCTGGCACTCGCTGGCGGCTGGTGAGCACGCCGGCTGGTCCCTGGACGCCAGCCCGCGCTAGTTTTTGCCCCCGTAGGCCCCACTCACCAAGGCGGTGGGCTATTCTCCCCGCCATGGAACCCTCGGCGTTGCACGATTTGTTGCAGGCGGTTCGTGCAGGCGATGTGTCGCTCGAGCACGCACTGAACCAATTGAAGGGTTCGGCCGCCCTGGACCTGGGTCATAGCCAGCTGGACTTGCACCGCAGCGTGCGCTGCGGGCATCCGGAAGTGGTCTTCGGTGCAGGCAAGCGACCCGCTGAATTGGTGGAGATCGCACAGGCCTTGGTACGAGTCCATGGCCGCTTGTTGGTGACGCGTTGCTCCCCCGAAGGCGCGCAAGCCCTGCAGGCCGGCTTGCCCGAGTGCACCCATCACGAGCGTGCCCGAGCGGTGACTGTAGGGTTGCCCGAGCCAGACCAGGGCGAAGGTTCGGTCTTGGTGGTTTGTGCAGGAACATCCGATCTGCCCGTGGCAGAGGAAGCCTGGATCACCGCCCGGTCGATGGGGGCTCGCGCGAGCGTGATCGCCGATGTGGGCGTCGCAGGGTTGCACCGCGTGCTGGCCCGCTTGCCCCACTTGCGCGAGGCGCGCGCCCTAGTGGTGGTCGCCGGAATGGAAGGTGCCCTGCCCAGCGTGGTGGGTGGCCTGGTCGACCGCCCGGTCATCGCGGTGCCCACGTCGATTGGCTATGGGGCAGCGTTCGGCGGGCTGGCAGCCCTGCTCGGCATGCTCAACAGCTGTGCGGCCGGAGTTACGGTGGTCAATATCGACAACGGATTCGGCGCGGGCTACGCTGCTGCGCAGATCAATCGCCTCGGCTCCCCCCCAGCCCCGTCCGCAAGCTGATCCCATGTCGCAAAGAAAACCCGCCGCCCTGGCCCTCGAGAATGGTTTGGTGCTCCGAGGTTTCTCGATTGGTGCCGATGGCGAAAGATTCGGCGAAGTGGTCTTCAACACGGCCATGTCGGGTTACCACGAGATCTTGACCGACCCCTCGTACGCGGGACAGATGGTGTTGATGACCTACCCGCTGATCGGGAACTACGGGGTCGCCGAAGAGGATGCGGAGTCGGGCCGCGCCTGGGCCGAAGGCTTCCTCATCAAGGAACTCTCCTCGATCCCCTCGAGCCATCGCTCGGATCTCGATCTGGAATCCTGGCTGCGTCGCGAAGGGGTGGTCGCCATGGAAGGCATCGACACCCGTCGGCTGACCAAGATCACCCGCGAGCAGGGCAGCCTGCGTTGCGTGATCTCGACGATCGACCTGGACGAAGCTTCGCTGGTCGCCAAAGCCAAGGCCGCACCTTCGACCGAGGGTCACGATTTGGCCAGCCAAGTCAGCTGCAAAACGCCCTACGAGTGGACCGAGGCGTTTCCTGACTCCTACCCCGTCGAGATCCAAGGCGCGACCCAGCCTATGCTCCGAGTCGTGGCATACGACTTCGGCATCAAGCGCAACATCCTGCGCAGCCTGGTGCATTGCGGGTTCGAGGTCACCGTGGTCCCGGCCCAAACCACCGCTCAAGAAGTTTTGGAGCTGCAACCCGACGGCGTGTTCCTTTCCAATGGCCCGGGCGATCCGGCCGCGGTACGCGGCGCGATCGAAGCCACGCGCGAATTGATCGGCAAGGTCCCCATCTTCGGCATCTGCCTCGGCCATCAGATCCTGTCGTTGGCCATGGGTGCGCGCACCTACAAAATGCCCTTCGGCCACCATGGGGCGAACCATCCCGTGCGCGATGAAACCACCGGAAGAGTCGAAATCACCTCGCAAAACCACAGCTATGCGGTGGATGCCGATTCGCTGCCCGCCGAATTGGAGGTCACGCACACGAACCTCAACGACCAAACCGTTGCGGGAGTTCGTCACCGGACCGCACTCGCCTTCGGCGTGCAATACCACCCGGAAGCCGCGCCCGGCCCGCTGGATTCGGGGCACCTGTTCCTGCGCTTTCGGAGCATGATCCTATCGAGCTGGCAGCCCAGCTGACCGCTGGATTTGGAGCTCGATGGGGAGTCTGCTTGCGAATCACACCGACAGCCGGGACAACAACTTCAACCTGCTGCGGTTCTTAGCCGCGGGCATGGTTTTGGTGGGCCACAGCTTCCCCTTGAGTGGCGTGGCCGACGAACCACTCTTCGGGGGTTTGAGCTTGGGCTATGTGGCGGTGGATGTATTCTTCGTCACCAGCGGCTTGTTGGTGACGCGCAGCCTGCTCGTACGCGGCAATCCCTTGGCCTTCGCCTGGGCGCGCTTTGTGCGGATCTATCCGGCGCTGTGGGTGGCCGTTTTGTTTTGCGCGTTGCCGCTGGGGCTATCCTTTTCCAGCTTGGGGTTCGGTGCCTACCTGGGCGATGGCCAGGTGGGTCGCTTCGTCCTGCACAATGGCACGTTGGTGTTCGGGAAGCTGCAATACACCCTGCCGGGAGTGTTCACCCACAATCCCTATCCGGAAGCGGTCAACGGATCGCTTTGGACGCTGCCTTGGGAGATTCGGATGTATGCAGTGCTGGGCGCCATGGGCGCGCTGGCGGCACTTCTGCCGCGCGCCTGGCGGTTGCGCGCGGTGCAATCTGGAGTGGTCGCGCTGGCTGTTTTGGGGACGGTGGCGGCCGTCGGGCACCAGTGGTCCGGTTGGTGGCAACACAGCCCGCAATCGCGAGGTTTGCGGCTCTTGGCGATGTTCTTTGTGGGAGGCTCGTTCTACGTCCTACGCGGGCGCGTGGTGCTCAGCCATGGCTTCTTCTTGTTGGGGGTGGTCTCTTTGGTGCTGCTCCAGGGCCAATCAAGGCCTTTCTTCCTCGCGTACATGCTACTCGTGGGATACTTGGTGCTGTACCTGGGCTACGTCCCCGGTGGATTCTTGCGGAGCTTCAACCGTTTGGGCGACGTTTCGTATGGCTTGTACATCTACGCCTTTCCGGTCCAACAAGGCCTAGCTGCCTTGCAGCCAGGCCTTGGCCCCGGTTCGATGGTGATCCAAGCAGGTCTGGTCACGTTGGTACTGGCCATAGCCTCTTGGCGCTGGATCGAAAAGCCGGCTCTACGTAGCAAGGAGGCCTATCGCCGCTGGGTCCCCGCCGCGTGGACGCGCAATCCCTTCTAGCCGGCTACAACATTTGCACCGGGTCCACGTCGACCACGATGCGCAGGCGGCCCTTGGCTTCCATCGCCTGGGCCAACACGTTGCGGGCGATTTGGAATTGGCTCGTATCACCACTGCCCTTGAGCAGGATGTGCATGCGGTGGCGGCCGCGGACCATGGCCATGGGAGCCTCGCTCGGTCCTAGGATGCTGATCTGTGCGGGGTCCAGGTGTGCCGCCAATGCCGCAGTGAGTTCGTTCGCCGTGGACTGCACCAACTCCAGGTCCGCATCCTCGATCAACACGCGCAAGAGGCGACCATAGGGGGGATAGCCCAACTCCCGACGTTGCAAGAGTTCCTCATCCGCAAACGCCGTGTAGTCGTGACGGGCCGCATGCAGGATGGCGGCGTGCTCGGGGGCGTGGGTCTGGATCACAATCCGGCCGGGCAAGTCCGCTCGACCGGCGCGTCCCGAGACTTGCGCAAGCAGCTGAAAGGTACGCTCGGAAGCCCGCAGGTCGGGCAGGTGCAGGCCGCCATCGGCCGAAATCACGCCGACCACGGTCACCCTGGGAAAGTCGAGTCCCTTCGCGATCATTTGCGTACCGACCAAGAGATCGATATCCCCGCGACCGAAGGCATCCAAGGTCTCCTCATAATCCTCGCGGCGCAGCATCGTGTCCGAATCCATGCGCGCAATGCGCGCGCCGGGGAAAGACTTGACCAGAACGTCCTCAACTTTTTCCGAACCCTGCCCTAAGAATCGCAACCCCGGAGCGCTGCAGGTGGGGCAAGCGGTCGGAGGGCGTAGCTCTTCGCAACAAGCATGGCACGCGATGCGACCGTTGCGTCGGTGGAAGGTCATCGCCATATCGCACTGGGCGCAGCGCACCACGTGGAAGCATTCGCTACACCAAAGCGTGGGCGAAAAGCCGCGCCGGTTGAGGAACAAGATGGCTTGCTCCTTGCGCGCCAAGGCCTCGGACAGGAACGTCGCCAGCACCCGCGAGATCATCGGCTGGCCCTTTTCATGGCGCATGTCGACGATCGAGATCTCGGGCATGGCCAAGTCTCGCACCCGCGATGTGAGCGCGAGCAACTCATAGCGCCCCTGGCGCGCGTTTTCGTAGCTTTCCAGCGAGGGCGTGGCGGAACCCAAAATGCAGATGGCCTGCTCGCGCTGGGCACGAACCACGGCAACGTCCCGCGCGTGATAGCGCGGATTCGAGCCCTGTTTGAACGAAGGTTCGTGCTCCTCGTCCACCACGATCACGCCTAGGTTGGGGACCGGAGCAAAGATCGCCGACCGCGCGCCGACGACGACCCGCAACTCTCCACTTTGGACTCGACGCCACATCGCCAGGCGCTGGGGATCGGTCAAGCGACTGTGCATGACGGCCACATGGCCGAAACGCGATCGAAACCAACCCACAGTTTGCGGGGTCAATGCGATTTCGGGCACCAGCACAATCGCACCCCGCCCTAAAGCAAGGGCTCGTTCGATCGCGCGCAGGTACACCTCGGTCTTGCCGCTACCGGTCACGCCGTGCAGCAAGAAGCAACCAAACGAATGCGCCGCGAGCCGCGTTTCGATGGCCTCCAGGGCCACGGCTTGGTCCGCGCTCAGAGCTTCCGGGCGTTCGCGGCCGGACACCTCGGAGAGGGCGGTGAGCGGATCCAAGTCGGCTTCTACTTCGGTTTGCTGGACCCAACCCCGGCGGATCAGCGAGTCGAGCGGCGAGGGGGAGAGTCCCAAGCGCTTCAACACTTCGGCGCGGAGCAGCGGCCCCGAGGCCTGCATGAGGGTGCGCAGCAAGCGGAACTGCTTCTCGGACTTGTCCTCCAGTTGTTCGAGTTGTTCGGCACCGGTGCCGGGCATCACCTCGACCATGCGCACCTTGCGGCGATGGCCCTCGCGTTTCAAAGCGGCGGGAAGGACCGCTGCCAGCGCTTCACCCCACGAACAAACGTAGTAGCTGGCCAACCAACGGGTCAACCCGAGCAGTTCGGGTCCGACCACGGGCTCGTCGTCGAGCACCTCAAAGATGCGCCGTACCTTGCTGGGGGGCAGATCCGTGTGATCGTGGACCGCCACCACCACGCCCACTTCGCGGCCGCGGGCAAAGGGTACGGAAACCCGTGACCCGGGCTGCACACCCCTCCGGAGGGTGGGATCGACCGCGTAGGTAAACTCCGTCCGCATGGGTTTGGCCAAGGCCACCTCCACGAACAGGCTCTCCTCGCTCTCAAAGAGTTCGGCGTTCATCGATCCATCCCTTGGCGCAGGTGGTTGGAACCCGCACCTTATCTCGCATCAACAGGCGCAGGGTTCCGACTCGCAGCGCGGGCACCCCTTCTGATACTTCTGCATCGCGGCGGCTTGCAGATCAATTCCAGCAATCGAGGCCAACGAGGCGAGCCAGGCCAACACATCGGCGAATTCCCCGGCCAATTCCTCCTGGTGGCCGCGGCGGAGGGCCCGGGTGAGCTCGCCGACTTCCTCGGCAAACCACATGTAGGTTCCCTCCATGCCGCGCTTGGAGTCCTTTTCGAAGTAGATGCGTTCGATGAGCTTTTGGAAGTCGTGGATCTGCATGTTGCGAGGCTTGCCCCGTGTTCCGTGCGGAGATGGTCCGTGGGATGTAGCCAGTGCGGATGGGTCAGGCGGGATCGCGGGCAAGGATGACCAGCGAGAAGTCACTGGGGTAGGGCTGATTTCCGGAAAAATCTTGGGCCTCCTGCAGAACCCGCTCCAAGAGCTGCGCGGGGTCCAATTGGGCGTTGCGATGGAGGCTGCGGTAGAGTCCGGTTTCCCCCCATTCTTCGCCATTCTCCTTGGTCAAGCTGGCGATCCCCTTGCCGGCCAAGACCAGACGATCGCCCGCTTGGACAGGTACACGGATCACTTCCAAGCGCTTGTCGAACACCGGCCCGGCATCGAAACCCAGGGCAAAGCCGTTGGGCTGCAGCGCCTTGAGTTGACCATCCTGGGCATCCCAGCGCAGCAGAGGCAACTTGTGACCGGCACAGGCAACCTGCGCCACGTTCTCCGCGGGATCCAGCACGACCACCATGGCCGTCGCAAACAGGCCCCGTTCGACGTCCCGGTACAACTCGCGGTTGACCCACTGCAGCGCGGCAGCCAAGCCTTCCTTGGTTTGCAGCGCCGTTCGCAGGTACGCACGTGCGGTGGCGCCAATCAAGGATCCAGGTACGCCCTTTCCGCTCACGTCGCAGACAAACAGGATCGTGCGCTCGCCGACCTGGCAATAGTCAAAGAAGCCCCCGCCCGGTTCGTCGGAAGCAACAAAGCGCCCCGCCACCCGATACCCTTCGATCCAGGGTTCTTCGGAGGGCAGAAAGGCTTGGGCCAATTGCAGCGCCAAACCCCGTTCGCGCCTGCGAATGCCCAACTCGACTTCGCTGCCCTGCGCCTCGGCCAAGGAGTCCCCCATCTTGTCGATGGCGCGCGCCAAGTCCCGAACCTCGGTGGCCCCGGTGACATGGGTTCGGTGCCGGAGCTTGCCACGCGCGATGGTGCGCACATCCTGGACCAGGCTTTCGAGCGGCTTGGCGACTTGGTTCGCGATCATGCTCGCCACTCCGGCGCCGGCCAAGATCACGAGCCCGGTCACAAACAGGAACAGCGACGACAGGTCCTTTTGTTCGGGGTCGGCTTCCAGAGGCAAGAGGATCGCGGGGCCGTCTTCGGTGGCATAGCTACGCGCTCGGCTGCCCTTGCGGGGTCCCCCTTCGATCACCACTTCGGTGCGCATGACCCCTTTGCCGCGCAGGGTCCCCATTTGGCTAACCGCGTGGTAGTGCGGCTTTTCCGCCGCCTCGAGTTGCGAATGGACGAGCTGCTCTTCAGCGGCCAAAGTCAACGCGCGATCCACGCTGCGGTCGACCAAGTGCTGCGAGCGGTTGAACAAAAAGAAGCTCGCACCCGCCATCACAAGCGCAAGCGCCAGGGACACCCAAAGGGCAAAGCGTGCTGCCAAACCCATCGATTAGGTTCCTGGCTTCCAAGCCCAAAGGTTGACATCCGTCCCGGGGAAGGCGTAGCGCAGACAGCACATGACCCCAAAACCATAGATCCCTGCCACCACATCGTCGAGCATGATTCCATCCCCACCGCCGAGGTGTTCGACTCGGCGGATCGGAGGCGGCTTGAGGATATCGAAGAAGCGAAACACGACAAAACCCATGCCCAGGGCCAGGGGGCTGGGCGGGATCCACCAAGCGATGGTGACCAGGTAGCCCACGACTTCATCCAGCACGAAGAAACCCGGGTCCTTGCCGTGGACCGCCTCGATGGGAGGCGTCAAAGCGCGGCCTAGCAGGTACACGGCCAAAGCGATCACACCCAGCCATGCAAGGTAATGCTGCACCCCAATCAGCGCCCAAGCAATCGCCACGCCTCCCAGCGTTCCAAACGTACCCGGAGCCACCGGAGCCATGCCGAGCCCCAAGCAGGTCACCAACCAAACACGCCAATCGCGCAAAGCCTTTGGTTGCATGGGGGGCTAGCCTTGGTCGCGGGTGAGGAATCTGCGCGTGTGCGCGATGTAATTGGCACCCGAGCCCAGGGTGGTGATCACCGTCAACCAGACCAGCACATGCACCAACCCACTCCAAAAGCGGTACCAAGCGGCACCCCAATCGTAGGCTTCCAACCACAAAACGCCGCCAACGGCCATGCATTGGACGATCATTTTGATCTTGCCCAAGCGGTCGGCAGGGAATTCCCCTCCCAGCTTTTCCACGTAGCCCCGAATGCCGGTGACCAAGAGTTCACGCGCCAGGATCACGACCACGATCCAAGCCGGCACCCATTCCCGAGTCCATGAGATGGAAGCTGCAAAGATCAGCGCCCCGAGAATGAGTACCTTGTCGGTGAACGGATCGGCAATCCGGCCGAAGTCGGATACGAGCTTGTCGCGGCGGGCCAGATAGCCATCCAAGAAGTCGGTTGCCGCCACCACCACGAACAGCCAAAACGCCAAGCAGACCATGCCGCGGTGTTGGGCCACTTGTTCGCGGGTTTCCCCAGATAGCGCCTGCATCAGCCCAAACAGCACAATGGCCCCGACGAAACGGATGGCCGTGATCCGGTTGGGCCAGTGGCGGAACACTCCCATCACCGATCGTCCTCCTCGGCGATCAGGTTCAGGGATTCATCGACTTCACGGATGATCACGTGCAGCGCTTGGCCCACCTGGGCGTCGGGAGCAAAGACGTTGACGAAAGGATCGACCTCGGGGGCATCCCATGCGCCACGGGCCACGACCCAGCCCTCTTCATCCGGGGGTTCGTCCACCCAAACAGTGATCCGCTCGCCGACTTTGGACTCCTGGACCTGGGCCAAGACCCGGTCGCGGGCCTGCAAGACGCGCTCGAGGCGGGCCTCGATCGTCGCCGGCTCCACGCGGTCGGGCAGGGTGGCTCCGTGGGTGCCCTCTTCGATGCTGAAGGGGAACGCGCCCAGCCGGCCCAGTTGGTAGGTTTCGATGAGCTCGATCAGCCCATCCACGTCTTCCTCCTGTTCGCCGGGGAAGCCCACCAGCATGGTGGTTCGGAGCGTGATTCCGGGGACCTCCTCGCGCAGGCGAGCCAACGTCGAGTGGACTTGGTCCACGCTCGAGGTGCGGCGCATGGCTTTGAGCATGCGGCTCGTCCCGTGTTGGATCGGAATGTCCAAGTACGGCAGGACCCGGGGGTGATCGCGCAGGAGTTCGGTCAGCCTCCAGGGGAAGCGGCCGGGGTAGGCGTACATGATGCGGATGCGGTGGTCCCCTTCGAGGTTCGCCAGGGCTTCCACCAGGTCGGGCAGCTCCATGCCGAAGTCGCGACCCCAGGCGGTCGAGTCCTCAGCAACCAGGACCAGCTCCCCCACGCCAGCGGCAATCAGCTCGCTGGCTTCTTCGAGGACGGCGGAAGGACGCTTGGAGCGGTGCGGGCCCCGGATCGAGGGGATCGCACAGAACGAGCAGACGTGGTCGCAACCGTGGCTGATGCGCAGGTAGGCGAACGATCCAGGGGTCGACAGCAAGCGTGAACCATCCCGCTCGGCAGGACGCAGGCCAGGGCTCGATAGGTAGTCCCCGATGGTGCGCCCTTCGGACAACTCGCGGACCGACTTGGCCAGCCCGCGGTAGTCCGATATCTCCGCGAACAGGTCCACCTCGGGGTAGTCCTCGCGCAGTTTCTGCTTGTAGCGCTGCACGAGGCAGCCAGCGACCACCACCGACTTCAGGGTCCCTTGGCGCTTGCGTTCGAGCAGGGCCTCCAGCGACTGATAGGACTCATCGCGGGCGGGGCCGATGAACGAGCAGGTGTTCAGGACCACGGTTTGGGCCTGGTCCGCGTCCCCGGTGATGGTGAGTCCCTCCTCGGCCATGCGGGCCAGGATCAACTCCGAATCGATCAGGTTCCGGGCGCAGCCCAGGTGGATTAACGAAACGAGGCCGTGGTTGCTCAAGGTGGGCAAAGGGGTGGATTCAGGCGCTAGGGCTGCGCTCCAGCCAAGCATCCAGATCCAGGAGTATAGCGCGCTTTTGGCCCCCCATGTACGGCCCGATCAGGCCCACTTGCTCGAACTCATCCAGCAACTCGCTGGCGACCTCAAATTCCAGCTCGAACTCGCGCTGGAGCATGGATACCCCGACCCGGTTGCGCTGGATCAGGAAGGCCCCGGCTTCGCGGACCAGCTTGGCATGGGACCAGCGGGCGGACCGGGGTCCCGAGGCCTTGGCGGAGGGCTCGGGCTGGATTTCGAACTCGGGCTCTTCTTCGAGCTCGGATTCCTCCTCCTCTGGCTCTTCGTCCTCTTCCCCTTCCTCTTCCTCCTCGTCTTCTTCGAGTTCGGCGGCTTCCTCGTCCTCTTCTTCCTCTTCTTCGTAGTCCTCGTCCTCGTCTACTTCTTCTTCGCCCTCTTCGTCGTCTTCCTCTTCCTCCTCGTACTCGCTCTCTTCGTCATCCTCGGACTCTTCGTCCTCGTCTTCGTCCTCATCCTCGTACTCTTCGTCTTCGTCGAGTTCGTATTCCTCTTCTTCCTCTTCGTCTTCCTCTTCGGCCTCTTCCGAAAGCAGAGCTTGCGCCACCGTTTGCGGCTCATCTTCCTCGACTTCTTCGAGTTCCTCTTCGGAGTCCTCTAGTTCGCTCTCTTCTTCGTCGTCTTCCGACTCTTCCTCGTCTTCGTCGTCTTCGTCCTCATACTCTTCGTATTCAGACTCTTCGTCTTCCTCGTCGTCCTCGTCCTCCGCGTCCTCGTCTTCATCCTCCGCAGTTTCTAGCGAGTCATCGTCTTCGTCTTCTTCCTCGTATTCCTCGTCTTCGTCGAGCTCACCCTCTTCCAGGTCGTCTTCCGATTCTTCTTCGTCGGAAGCCTCCACCTCGACCTCCTCTTCCAGTTCCAGGGCACCTTGCGCGCCGCCTTCGGTCCCAGACCCTAGCTCCGCTTCCACTTCCTCCAAGGCATCGGCCTCCACAGCAGCCGCCTCCCAAGCTCGCAGCCAATCGTTCTCCAGCTTGCCGAGCGCTTCGTCCGATTCCGGCGTGGCTACGGAGTCCTCGGACTCAAAGGCGGCCGCAGGAGCCGACGGGTCCGACTGTTTGCCCACCGCTTTCGAGGCTTGGGAGTCGGTGTTTTGCGGCGGCTCTTCGACCGACTCGCGCTCCCAAACAGGTCGCGGCGGTTGGTTGGGGTTGTATTCACCCGAACCTGCCGGAGGCGTCTTGGGCAGAGCCCGAGTGCCCGGGGGTAGCTCGCGAACCTCGGCCACCTTGGTCTGACCGGGTTCGAGCCCGATCAGCTCGGCTAGAGCGAGTTCTTCGGGTGAGTGCAGCCCGAAGGGGTCGTCGGGGCTGGCGTGGTCGTCGGCGGCAACGGGCAAAACAGAAGGTGCGCCAACGACGGCATCTTCGAGGTCATCGGGCCCCAGATCCGAATCAACGGGGTGCTCGGGTGCGGACTCTTTCGCGCCACGGTCCCAACGATGGGCTGCGTGCTTACCTTGAGGCTTGCCTTGAGACTGGTTTGCGCTGACTGCATCGCTGGACTCGGTTGCTTCCTTGGGGGTCGCTTCTGCGGGTTGTTTGGCGGCATCTTTCGGTGCCACCGGGAGGGCGCTGGCTCCTTCGGGGATCTTGCCCTTCAGCCGGACATCTTCGGGGTACGGGGAGGGCGGCAAGGGGACGACCTGCACCACCGGTTTGGTTCCCCGCCAGAGCTCCTCCATGTACTTCAGAGTCGAAGCATCGGGCGCCAGCGCGTGGGTCTCCGCATTGGAGACCCCGTCTCGGTCCAAATCCGAAAGTGCCGTCGAAAGCGTGGCTCCCTTTCCAAGTTTCTTGGGCATGGGGACACTGCCGCCAAACCAGGCAAGAACCGCCGTGGCGCCCATGATCAGGACGCCGACGACCACCCCAGCCCACGGCCCCATACTCCGACCCAAGCTGCCACCCAGGGCATCCCCAATCCGGCCTCCGCCCAGGTGCTGCACCGAACCCAAGAGCGCAGCCAACCCCAACGAAACGCCCACGAGGCCGAGCAAATGCCGCCCGGGGGCCAGCAAGCGGTTTCCAAGGAACAGGACCGCGCCCACCGCGCTGACCCCTCCAAACAAAACCAGCGAGGGGAAGTACCCAAAGGCCCGCACCAGCCGCAGGGCGGCGGCAGCGAGCCCCCGTGCTTGGGTTTCGCCAGGTACTTGGCCCTTGAAGAAGGCCACCCCCACCAGGACCAGGGGCAACACCCCGATCAGGAACAAAACGACGCCGAGGTGCTCACCCTGAAGCTTGGGCTGGGTGGCCTGCTTGGTTTTGGATTGTTGGTCGCTCATAGTCACTGACCCGCGTTTTGGATGTTCTGCAGGTTCTCTTCCCAGTCCTCAAGGGTCATGAGGATCTCGCGGGACTTGGAACCACGGTGGTCGCCGAGGATGCCGGCGTCCGTCATTTGGTCGATCAGGCGGCTGGCCCGGGTGTACCCAATGCCCATCGCGCGCTGGAGCAGGCTGGCCGATCCGCGGCCCGACTGCAGCACGATCGTGACGGCATCGTTGAAGAGTTCGTCCACCTTCTCGCCGCCGGCGGAAACCGAGCCGGGAGGCGCCGAACCGGTGGCCACTTGGACCAATTCCTGGTTGAAGGTCTGAACCGAGTTGTTGGTCACGAAGTCGACCAAGGCTTGCAGCTCGTGGTCTTCCACGAGCGCGCCCTGGACCCGATTGGGCGTGGAGGATTGGGGCGCGGTGTACAACATGTCGCCTTGGCCCAGCAGCTTCTCGGCGCCCGACGTGTCTAGGATCACGCGGCTGTCAATTTTGGAAGCCACTTGGAAGGCGATGCGCGTGGGCAAGTTGCCTTTGATGACGCCCGTGATGACGTCGGTCGAGGGACGCTGGGTGGCGACGATGACGTGGATGCCCACCGCCCGCGACTTTTGGGCCAAGCGGGTGATCGACAGCTCAGCCTCCTTCTTCGACTGCATCATCAAGTCGGCCATCTCGTCGATGATCAACACGATGTAGGGCACCATGCGCGGTGTGCGTTCTTCATGGAACTCTTCGCCCATGCGCTCTCGCAGCTTCTTTTCGCCCAGGGCGTTGTAGCCCTTGATGTTCTTGACTCCCGCGTTCTTGAAGAGCTCGTAGCGGGTCTCCATCTTCTCGACGGCCCACATCAGCACATTGGTGGCCTGCTTCATGTCGGTCACAACGGGCAGCTCCAAGTGCGGCACGCTGTGAAACATTTGCAATTCCACCATTTTGGGGTCGACCAGAATCAGGCGCGCCTCGTGCGGCGAACGCGTGAGTAGCAAACTGGCCACGATGGTGTTGATGCACACCGACTTGCCCGAACCGGTGGTGCCCGCGATCAAGAGGTGCGGCATCTTGGCCAGGTCATCCACGACCGGATGGCCTTCGGCATCCATCCCCAGGAACAGGGGTAGAGCCATGTGGCTCTTGTCGTAGGCCTTCTGGTTGATCAGCTCGGACAGGCGCACGGTCCGCCGGGTCTTGTTGGGGACCTCGATCCCGATCGTCGCCTTGCCAGGGATGGGCGCGATGATCCGGACGCTCCGGGCGCGCAGGGTGGCGGCGATTTCTTGGCTGAGCTGGGTGACCCGGTTCATGCGGGTTCCCTGGGCTACGGTCAACTCGAATAGGGTGACGGCGGGGCCGACCTGGGCACCGACGACTTCCGCTTCTACGCGAAAGCTCTTGAGGGCGTTTTCGAGGTTTTGGGCGCTGTCCTCGAGGAATTGGCGGTCGAGGGCCCCGGAGGAAGTGGGCTCTTCCAGGAGATCCAAGGGCGGCAAAGTCCAGGGGCCGACGGGGGGCACCGGGGGATTGTAGGAAGGTTCGGCAAAGGTGGTTTGGCGAGCCTTGGCGGCGGCAGCGCTGGCGAGTTTCGTGAGGATGCCCGGCCGAATCTTCTTGTTGCGTTTGGGGGACTTTTTGGCGGAGCCCTTGGGGGTCAGCTCCTCCTCGTCGAGGTCGTCGTCTTCCTCTTCTTCGTCTTCGTATTCCTCGTCGTCCTCTTCTTCCTCTTCTTCCTCTTCTTCGTCCTCGTACTCCTCGTCGTCTTCTTCCTCCTCGTCCTCGTACTCTTCTTCGTCTTCCTCCTCCTCTTCGTCGTCCTCGTCCTCGTCCTCGTACTCTTCCTCTTCCTCTTCGTCCTCGTACTCTTCTTCGTCTTCCTCTTCTTCCTCGTCTTCGTATTCGTACTCGTCGTCGTCCTCTTCGACTTCCTCGTCCTCATCGAAATCGAGTTCGTCGTCGTCACTCTCCGGTTTGCCCGCTTTGGCCCGAGTCTTGCGCCGGTTGTTGGCGCGGCCGGGGGCGATGGGCTGATCCTTCAAGTCGGCTCCGCGCAGGAAGTCCCACAACCCCAGAAACAGTTCCTTGGACCACCGCCCCCCGGCTGCCAGGAGACTTTCACCGCGACGCTCGCGGCTGTCCTCAACCCAATCGGTGAACGCCACGTAGGCGGGATAGAAAGCCATTTCCGTCGCCAGCATGAAGGAAACAATGCCAACCGTGATCAGGATGACCCACAGGCCCAAACTCCCGAAACGGTGAACCAAGGTCGGGACCCAGGCATGGGCAAGCCAGCCCCCGGGTCCAAAGGGTGCTGAGGAGGTCACATGGGACAAGTCGCCCAGGTCCATCTGCGCCCGCGCCTCGTCGCCTACGAAACCCAGGTCGAGGATGAATGCGAACGAGAGCACGAAGACCAAGGCTCCCAAAACCCGGATCATGGGCAGGTCCACCTGCTTGCGCGCCACCACGATGAACCCCCAGGAGATGCCCAGCACCGCCAGCAGGTAGGCCGAATGACCCAAGAAGGTAAGCGCCCACTTGGCCAGGAAGAACCCGACCCGACCGCCGAGGTTGTGGCCCGCGCCCGCAGCCCCATAGGGCATGTAGAAGCTGGCCAGGGAAAGAAGCAGCCAGAGGGACAGGCCGATCATCACGAGCCCCGCCAGCTCGCGAACGCGGGCTGCGGTCTCTTCGTCGAGCGGTTCGCCTAGGAGGAAGCTGCTTGTGAGCGCACTCCAGCGGCTACCGCCCCGCTTCTTTCGACCCTGCTTTCGACCCACAAAAACCCCTCGCCTCCGGTGCCGGAACTCGCCTTGGGCCGGCTACCCCCCATGGATACCGCCCCCGAGGTGCCATAGTCCCCGTTCTGGGCCGCAACTTCAACACCCACCCAGGACGAATCGAACCCAAGCGGGTCCCGCCCATGACCCGGGGGGGTGAGTTGCAAATACTGGAATGGAGTCCCCATCGATGGGCCTGGCTCGATCCCCAGGGTCAGCGGGAATCCCGCCCTCAACGGAGCGAGCCCAGCCGAAACGGCCGGGCTCGCGATCGAAGTGCTGGAAAGTCTGCGCGCCTACTTCAGGTAGGAGTTGACGTACTCAACCCAATCGCGTTCGAACTGGTCCAAATCCACCTTGCCCCAGGAAGCATCCATGGCCTTGGTCCAAATCTCTTTCTTCTTGGCCTCGCCCAAGTAGGGCTTCTTGTCGTCCAGAACGATCGAGATCTCCGTGTCGCCGGGGGCATCGGTACCCGGTTTGCCGGGCTCGCCTTCTTGGCCCGGGTCGCCTTCCTTGGGCGGATCCCCTGCCTGGCCCGGCTGTTCCGGCTTGGCCTCGGGGCCAGCCTTGCGCCGCTCTCGCTCTTGCTTCTCCTTGATCTCCTTAGCGCGCGCCTCGGCATAGGCCTTGGCGTACTCGTCGTTCAGCGTCTCGATGTACTTCGGGATGATCTGGGCATATTCGGGTTTCCAGACCTTGGAGGGCACGTTGCCCTCCATACCCTGGCGAAGCATGAAGATGATCGACCAGGACTGTGCATAGCAGGAAACGTTCGACGGCCCCTGGGTTTGCCATTGCTGGTGGTTGTAGTTGATGTGGTCGGCAACCGGGGCGTAGGTATGCTCACGAACCATCTCGCGGATGACGCTGAGACGGTCGAGTCCCGCGGGCATCTTGGAGGTGATCTCCATGGGAGAGTTCTTGCTACGGCCCATCTTGGCGCCCCCGTAGTAGTCGCCATGCCCTTCGTCGAACCAGCGGTGGGCTTCGGACTCGTCGAATAGGAAGTGACAGTATTGGTGGAACCCTTCGTGGGTCATGACCGCGAAGGTCATGTTGCGGTCGACGTTTTTACCGTCGTACAGCACCAACTCGGTGGACGCAGGACTGAACCAACCAGCCACCCCACCGCCGGTGCCGCCATAGGCATGGAACGTCTCTTCCTTGGCGCAAACGCGCACAATCGACACGTGGTCGATGGCCTTCTTGGGCGGAAAGTCCTTCTCGAAGAGGTCGCGGGACTTCTCGAGGCGGTCGATGACCAGTTGGATGAAATCGTCGTCGTCGCTATCGGTCTTGATGATGTAGCGCTTGCTGGGGGTGGGGATGGCGCGCCAGCCTCCCTGATCGCGTTGGTCCTGATCGTGGTAGGCAAGCAGCTCCTCATAGGTCATGCCCTTGTGGAGTTTGGCCGGCTCCACAATGTCGGTCACTTCGAAGGTCTTGGCTGATTTCTCGAAGACCTTGAGCCACTTCTTCTGGTGTTTCTCAGGAACCGAGTACACCACGTGGACTTCCGCGTCGTGAACGGGATAGCTCCAGGCATCGAGGATGAAGCCCCCATCGTCACCAAACAACGACCCGCGCCACTGACGGTGACGGGCCTCGAGTTCCTTGTTGATCTTGACCTGCTCGTCGAGCAGTACGGCCTTGGCGTTGACACCCCGGTAGGCCATGTCCAAGTACTTGTCCAACTCGATCTTGTCGATCTTGATGTCGATTTCGGCATCGCCCGTAGTCGTGATCTTCTTGTCCACAAAGCGGAAGACCCGGATGTCGGCATTCATCTGCGTCACCCCTTGACCCTTGATGGGCACGGTGAGCTCCTTGCCATCCATCTTGCCGATGATTCCGAACTCCTTGTCGCTGGCCTGGGGAGGGATGCGCTTGAAGTCGTCCAGGGGTTTGAAACGGAACCCGAACTCGGGCAATTCGAAGTAATCCTTGCCGAGCTTCTGGGCCGAAGAACTCGGGGCAAAGGCCACCGAGATTCCCGCGACCAATGCGAGAAGAATGCTGAACTTGAAGGTATTCATGATGCGGAAGGCCGGGGGGACCCTTTAAAAGACCCGTAGCGGCCCTATACGGACCGAAAACCGGACCATTTCCCCACTATACGCTGCGCCCTCGCGTTTTGTTGGCCTCCCCCAGCGGAGGCCTTACAAACCCCTTTCCTGGGACCAGGGATCACCCGATCGCCTAAGCCCTCTCGGCCACCTAAGGCTCGCCGATCGCCTAAGCCTCCCCGATCGGAGAAACGCAGAGTTCTTCCATCACACGCACCAAGACTTTGGCGACCTGGGCCTTGGTCTGGTTGGCAAACAGCTGTTCGCGGCCATCCCGGGCCAGCAGGGTCACGCTGGTTCGGTCCGCGTTGAGCGCGGAAGCCCCGTTGAGGGCAATGCAATCGGCATTCTTGCGCAGCATCTTCTCCAGGGCCCGGCGACGCCCGTCGGACGTTTCGAGCGCAAAACCCATGATGCGCCGGGGCCCTTTGCGACGACCTACCGTGGCCAACAGATCGGGGTTTTCCACCAAGTCCAGGCTGATCCGCGTATCCCGTGGACCCGACTTCTTCTTCCATTTGCCCGCCAGGCGCCGTGCGGGGCGGTAGTCGGCCACCGCCGCCGCCATGATCAAACCATCTGCGGGTAGGAAGGCCTCCTTGAGCGCGGCCAACATCTCCCGCGCACTCACCACATCGATCCGCTCTACCCCCGCAGGGGTTTCCAAGTGAACCGGTCCGGCGATCAGCGTGACCTTGTGCCCACGCGCAACCGCCGCGGCGGCAATGGCAAAGCCCATCTTGCCGCTCGACTCATTGCTGAGGTAGCGAACCGGATCGATGTACTCCCGGGTGGGTCCGGCCGTGATCACCAGGTTCAAGGCTCGCTTGCTGACCGCCTTCAAGGAATCAGGGTCCGCACCCGCTGGACGATGACTTCCGGTTCGCTGAGCCTGCCACGGCCCGCCTCACCGCAGGCCATGTGCCCTTCACCCGGCTCTTGCAGATGCCAGCCGTCTTGGACGAGCCGCTCGATGTTGCGCCGCACCGCAGGGGCGTCCAACATCACAGGATTCATGGCGGGGCAAAGAAGGCGCGGCTTGCTCGGTTCCATGGCCAGGGCCACGGTGGTGAGAAGGTCCCCGGCGAGACCCAAGCTGGCACGGGCAATGAAATCGGCCGTTGCGGGCGCCACCACCAGGAGCTGCCCCCAGCGAGCCAAGGTGATGTGATCCATGGCCCCATGCCGTGCTTCTCCCCATTCGCTCACCTGGGCAGGGTGTCCGGTCACAGCCTCGAACAACTGAGGGTGGACCAGTTTGGCGGCATTTTCGGTGAGCAAGCAGCGTACCTCGAATCCCGCTTGGGTCAGCTTGCTGGCCAAATCGCAGGCTTTGTACACCGCTACCGAGGCGCTCACACCTAGCAGGACTTGTTTCATGATGGTTCCTTGCTGACCGTCAGGCCAGCGATGGCACGCACTTCTTCGACGGCCCGATCCAAGTCGTCGTTGACGACCACGTAGTCGTACTTGGCCCGTTCTTGGTATTCGTCACGGGCCTTGCTGAGGCGCCGTTGCAGGGACTCCGGGGATTCCGAACCGCGCCCGATCAAACGGGCTTCCAGGTCCTCGAAACTCGGGGGAGCAATGAAGACAAACAACCCCGGTTCGCCAATCTCGCGCAGCTGCAGCGCCCCTTGCACGTCGATCTCGACCAAGTACACGAAGCCCTTCTCGATGGCTTGCTCCATCGGCGCCCGCAAGGTGCCGTACAGATTGCCGTAAACGTTGGCCCATTCGATGAACTCACCGCGGTCGCGCTTGGCCCGGAACTCTTCGCGGGTCAGGAAGTAGTAGTCGCGCCCGTTGACCTCGCCTTCGCGCTTGGGGCGCGTCGTAGCGGATACCGAGAAGACCACGCGCGGATCCTTGAGCAGGCGTTTGCAAATCGTGCTCTTGCCGCAGCCCGAAGGTCCCGAGATGAGCAGCATGGTTCCGCGCGGGAGCCGCTTTTGCTGCGATCGGTGGAAAGGATTGGGGCTAGGCTGGGGCTCCGGGACCATGGTTTCACTCCACGTTTTGAATCTGTTCCCGTAGCCGCTCGATGGCGGTCTTCATGCCCACGACTGCGTGGGCCGTATCGGCGTCCGAGCACTTGGACCCGATGGTGTTCGCCTCGCGCATGAACTCCTGGGCCAAGAAATCGAGCTTACGGCCCACGCTGCCCCCCTGCTCCAAAAGGGCCTCCAGCTGTTCCAGGTGGGCTTGCAAGCGGGCTAGTTCCTCGCTCACATCCAAACGGTCGGCCAGCAGGGTGATTTCCCGCGCGAGGTCCTTTTCCGACGGCGGCTCCTGGCCGTCCAGGAGTGCAGCGACCCGTTCTTGCAGCCTTTGTTTGTGTTCCAAGAGGACCGCTGGGCTGCGGGTGGCGATGGCCTCGCGCGCCTGGGCCACCTCGGAAGCACGCAAGCGCAAATCGGCGACCAGCGACTGGCCTTCGCGATGGCGCATGTGCGCCAAGTCTTCCAGCGCCAACACGAGGCATTGCTCGATCCAAGCGGCTTCTTGCTCCAAGTCGCTGGGGGTTTCCTCGACCTGCAGCACCCCCGGCAGTCCAGCCACTTGCAGCAGATTCAGGTCCGGCTCCAATCCCAAACGACTACCCAAGGCGCGCAGAGCCTGCGCATACACTTGGGCCAAGTCTCCATTCACGCGCACATTGGGGGGCGCACCGGCCGTTTCCAGGTGGATGTGCACCTGGACCGCTCCGCGCTGGAGCGCCACCTTGACCAGGCCCTCCAAGCGGGGCTCCAACCGGTAGTGGCTAGAGGGCAACCGCAAGCGAACCTGCAGGTGCCGGTGGTTGACCGTGCGCACTTCGGCGCGAATCGTGATCCCACCCTCCTCCAGCTGCGCGGCTCCGAAGCCGGTCATGGAGTGAATCGCGCCTGCCATGGGTGGGTGTAAGGCGGGCCAGCGGCCCGAAGCCTTGGGAAGCCTACTTGGGCTGCGGAGCGGGTGCGGCCGGCTGACCAGCGGGAGCGGGTTCGTCAAGCAGTCCGCTATCACCCAGGGTGGAAGTGTCGGCGTGGGTGCGGTTGAGCACGGTGATCGTCACGGCGGTGATGAAGAACACAGCGGCCACACCCGCGGTGAAACGGTGGATTCCGGAGGCCTTGACGCCAAACGTTTGCTGACCAGCTACGCCGAGCGCGTCACCGAATCCGCCCCCTTTGCCCTCTTGCAGCAGCACCACGACCACCAAGACGATCGCGGAAAAGACAAACAGGATGTACAGGAGGGTGATGAGGAGAGAAGTGTCCATCGTGATGGGTGGTTTGCCGTGGGTGGGAGGTCGAGGGTGGAGTTACCGGAGGGCGCCTTCGAGAATCGGCAAGAAACTGCTAGTGGCGAGGGAAGCTCCCCCCACGAGTGCCCCATCGATATCGGGCACGGCCATGAGGTCGGCGACATTGTCAGCTTTGACGCTGCCGCCGTATAGGATACGGGTGGATTGGGCCCCGGAATCGTCGAAAAGGCCCGAAAGCAGGCCGCGTAGGTAGGTGTGTACGGCGGCGGCTTGTTCGGGGGAGGCGACTTTGCCGGTCCCGATGGCCCAAACGGGCTCGTAGGCCAGGGTGATCCGCGACAACTCCGCGCGCGTCACGCCTCTCAGCGCCTCGCACAGTTGTTCCTTGCAGACCACCTCGGTGCGCTCGGCTTCGCGCTCTTCGAGCGTTTCGCCCAGGCACAGCATGACTTGCAAACCGGCATCGAGCACTCGCCGGACCTTGGCGTGGACCTGTGCGTTGGTCTCGCCGAACACATGGCGGCGCTCGGAGTGGCCCAAGAGCACGCATGGAATGTCCAGGTCCTTGAGCATGGAGACCGAAACTTCGCCAGTGTAGGCTCCCGAAGCATGCTCCGATGCGTTCTGGGCACCGACTAGGAACGAAGTCCCCTGGCAGGCTTCCAGCACGGGCGCCAAGTAGACGTAGGGCGGGAAGAATGCCACGTCCACGTCGTTGCGTGCTCCGAACGACCTGCGCAGCGAGGAAACCAGATCCAGGGCCGCTCGGCGGTCCAAGTTCATCTTCCAGTTGCCCGCGATGAGGGGCTTGCGTGCGTGGTGTTGGGAGGTCACGAAATCGGGTCGTGCGGGAAAATGCGATCGAAGGGCCCCGGGAATCCGGGCCGCCTAGGGCGCCGGGAGGGGCCGAACAGTATAGATAGGGAGCCCCAGAGCGGCAATTGCCCATGGAACTCGTCGACGCACTTTTGGCCCTTTCCCGCCTGGACGCCCTGCCGCGCACAGGCTGGATCCTGGCGGGGGTGCCCGCCCCGGAGCGGGTTGCCGGGCATATCCTGGGGGTGGGCTACCTAGCTCTGGCCCTGGGGCCGAGCGTGGATCCCCCGCTCGACATGGAGCGGGTCTTGGCCATGGCGTTGTTGCACGATGCCCCCGAGTGCCGAACCGGCGATCTGCCCAAAGCGGCCTCCTTGGCCCTTCCTGGGGGGGCCAAGGCCACCATGGAGCAACGCATGGGCCACGATTTGCTGGCTGGCTTTCCCCCCAGCGCCCGGGCTAGGCTGGACGAATATGCGCTCCAGGACTCCCCCGAAGCGCGTTTCGTCAAGGGCTGCGATCGCCTCCAACTGGGGTTGGAGTGCCTGCGGCTGCTGCGCAGCGGGCAACGGGGGCTGGGGGACTTCGTGGTGGGACTGCCGCGCGAGGAATCCCAAGAATTTGCCCCCCTGGCCCTACTTTGGAAGGAAGTTCACATCCAACTGCGGGCGATTCCCGGGCCCCACTGATCCATGCGTCCCTGGCTGCACATCCCCGTCCTGATCTTCCTGGGAGCGTTGTTGCTGGGTGGCTGGGTGGCCTTCCGCCCCATCGAACTGGAGCGCCAAGACCCTGCTCCCATGCTCGATGGTCCGCTAGCCAAGCTGCCTCCGCCCCAACCGCGCGGCATCTTGGAAGGTGTCTTGGTGGACCCTCTCGGGGAACCGGTAGCCGAGGCCGATTTGTCCACCCAGCAGGACGGACGGATCCTTTGGACCCAGACCCGTGCCGACGGCTCCTTTGCCCTGCAAGGGCTGCAAGGAGGCCCCTTGCAGTTGTCGGTGCTGCCCCGGGGGCGCTTGCCCGAAGTCTTCTCGCTGGTGGGGCCCGGCAAGCAAGTGCGCCTAGCGCTGCAGCGCCCCGAAGAAACCGTGCCCACCATTCCGACCCTGACCCACTCCGATTGGTGGGGTCGCGTGCGCAACCCCGTCGACCGCAAACACCTCGCGGGCTACCAAATCTGGTTGATCCCAACCGGTGCGGCCGACTCCTTGCAGGCGGGGATTCCGCGCCGGACCGAAACCGATGCGGACGGCGACTTCTGGATCCCGAGCCTAATCCACACCGACTACCAGGTGTACGTCCTGGCCCCCGGGGACGGGGGTTCTTTGGAACCCAACCTGTTGGTTCCCTTGGGGGCCTCCCCGCCCTTGCTCGACCATGGTTCGGGGGCCACCCCAGCAGAATGGGTGCTGCAATCGGGGCAGCTGTTCGGCGAAGTACGGTCCGAAGGACGACCTGTACGTTCGGCCATGGTCATGCTCGAGGCCTTGGTGGATTCCAATGCGGAGACCGGCCTTTCGCGAGTCCTACCGGCGGTGCAAACCGACGCCGAAGGCCGTTGGCTCGTGCCGGACTTGCCGCCGGCCACCTACCGGGTCCGGGTCCGGGGCGGGGGCATTGCCCAGGAAAAACAGATCGAGGTACGCGCCAACCAACGCCTGCGGGTCCAATTCTAGCCCTAGCCCAGGCGGGCCAAGGGGTGTTACGCATCGCGACGAATTCGAACCCGGTCTCGGGTCCGAGCCCCGATCAAGCTACCCTAGATGCCATGGAAGCCATCTACTTGGACAACGCGGCCTCCACTCCGGTGGCCGAGGCCGTTCGCCAGCGCATGTTGCCCTTCCTCGGGATCGAATGCGCCAACCCCTCCACCCGCTACGCATCAGGAGTACGCGCGGCTGCGGCCATCGAAGCCGCCCGACGCAAGGTCCAGCGCGTGTTGTGCGCCCAAGACCACCAGGTCATTTTCACGGCTGGCGGCACCGAAGCCAACAACCTAGCGGTCTTGGGAGCCGCGCGCAGCCGGGGTCCGGGTTCGGTTTGGATTGGGGCGACCGAGCATGCTTCGGTGCGACGACCCTCCCAAGCGCTGGCCCAGGAGGGGCACCAGGTGCGCACCCTTCCGCTCGACGCCCAGGGTGGTTTGGACTTGGAACGCGCCCTGGCGTCGATCGGACCCGATACGACCGTGGTGGCGCACATGCTGGTCAACAACGAAGTGGGCACGCGCTACGCAATCGCGCCGTTCTTTGCTGCGGTGCGCCGCAAGGCACCGCGGGCGCACCTGCACGTGGATTGCATCCAGGGGCTGGGCAAGTTGGACCTCAGCCTGGAAGAACTGAACGCCGACAGCCTTTCGATTTCCGCGCACAAGGTCCACGGACCCAAGGGATCGGGAGCTTTGGTGTTGCATCGAAACGCCAAGATCACGCCCCTGATCCACGGAGGTCCGCATGAGGGAGGCTTGCGGGCCGGAACGGAAAACGTGGCGGGCATTGTCGGCTTGGCGGAAGCCGTGCACCTGGCCAGCGAACACCAACTCGCCTTCGTCGCTTCCGCAGAAGCTTGCCGCCACGCACTCGACGCGGGCTTGCGACGACTGGCAGGCTTCCAGGCGCGTCGCACAACCGACTCGGTCGCATCGATCGTGTCGCTGACGGTTCCTGGCGCACCGGGGGAAGTCTGGCAACACCACTTGGAAGAATTCGGCCTGGAGGTCGGGCTGGGAAGCGCTTGCCAATCGAAGTCCGGGGAGATCAGCCCAGCGCTCAAGGCCCTCGGGTTGCCCGATCGCGACGTGCGTCAGGTGCTGCGGATCTCGTTCTCGCGCACGACGAGCGTGCAAGAGGTGCAAGCCTTGGTGGACGCATTGGAGCGGCTCGTTCCGCGCTTGGCCGAGGTTCCGGCTTGAGGGATCCCGATGCTTTGGTGATTCGTTACGGCGAATTGGCGCTCAAGGGCGGCAACCGTCGACGCTACGAACAAATCCTGCGGCGCAACGTGGCCAAGGCATTGAAGCCCTTGGGAGAGGTGGAGGTCTCCGTCGCCCATGCGCGCATCTTGGCCTATCCCAAACAGCGCGCCATGGCCATGGCGCGGCGCGCGGCGGAGGTCTTCGGTGTAACCTCGGTTTCGCCCGCCTATCGGGTCGAGGCCAACGTGGAAGCGATCTGCGCCCAAGCCGGAGAGGTTCTCGACGATTACTTCGCCCGCACGATCCGCGGCGCCACGCTCCGTTTTCGCGTGCGCGTCAAGCGCGCCGACAAGGCCTTTCCCATGCGTTCGGGCGAACTCGAGCGGGTGGTTGCGGACCACGTATTGATTGGCAAGGAGGGCATCGAAATCGATCTGCGCGAGGCCGACCTAACCTTGGGTATCGAGGTAAGAGGCACCGAGAACTACGTGTTCCTGGAGCGTTTGGCGGGACCCGGTGGACTGCCCGTTGGGACATCGGGGCGGGGCCTGTGCCTGCTTTCGGGCGGGATCGATTCGCCCGTGGCCGCTTGGCTGACCATGAAGCGCGGCATGGGGGTGGGCTTTGTGAGCTTCGATTCCTTCCCGTACATCGGGGAAGGTTCGATGCGCAAGATCGAGGATCTGGCACGGCGGGTGACTCGCTTCCAAGGCCCCGCGCAGTGGTTTGTGGTGCCCTTCACCCAGATCCAGGAGGCGATCCGCGACAGCTGCCCGGAACGCTATCGGGTGGTGCTGTATCGGCGCATGATGACGCGCCTCGCCAGCGCCATCGCGCAGCGGGCCGGCTACTTGGCCCTGGTCACCGGGGAAAGCCTGGGGCAAGTCGCGAGCCAGACCATCGAGAACATCGACCTGATCGGCCGAGCGGCGGATCGGGTCATCCTGCGACCGCTGATCACCTACGACAAAGAAGAAGCCGTGACCCTGGCGCGCCGAATCGGAACGCTCGAGCTATCGAGCCGACCGGAACCCGATTGCTGCACGATCTTCCAGCCCAGGGCCCCGGTGATCTTCGGCCAAGTCGAGGACTGTGAATTCGCGGAGTCCAAACTTCCGATGGAGTCGCTGCTTCGCGATGCTTTGGACCGCACCCGGGTGCAGGTCCTCGATCCCAATGAGTGAGCGCTCCGCATGAATCGTACGACCGCCATCTTGCTGGCCCTTGGCATCCTGCTGGCCCACTCGCTTTCGATCCACCGGGACTACCAGTGGCGCTTCGCCGGGCCGTTCGATCAGGTGCATGTGGCCTTTGCCCTGGGAGAAAGCCTCGCGCAGGGCGATGGCTTGTACCTGAGCGATGCGGAGGATGCCCCCGGGCTGCAGGCTTATCCCTCCCCGCTGTGGGTGGGCATGTCGGCGGTCGCTAAAGCCTTGGGTAGGCCCGTGCCGCGCGTGGCCCAAATGGTGGATTTGTTGGCGGCGCTCCTGTTGCTCTCGCTTTCGACGCGCATCGCCTACAACCGGGTGGCGGGGGTCATCCCACCTTTGCTCTTGGTGCTGAGTGGGACGATGGCCTCGGGGGCGGTTTGTGGCACCGAACACGTGGTCATGGCGTTCTTTATCGTGGCTGCTTTTGTGGCCTTTGAGAAGAACCATCCACGCTGGTTTGCTTTGTTCTTGGCGCTCACCGTCGCCACCCGCGCCGAGGGCATGCTCCTCATGGGTGGCTGGTTCTTGTTTTGGCTGGCAGACCGGCGCCAAAGCCAAAACAAGCGAACGCACCCAATCTGGGTCTTCCTGCCCGCCTTGCTCTTGGCGGCCATCTTTTGCATCTACACCCCCAAGGGCGAACCCTACCCGCTCTACTTGGAGGTCTTCCACTCGGCTTGGACACAGCCCCAATGGCAGCAGGGCTTCAACCACCTACGCGACTTTGTGATCGTCGCCGTCAGTCCGTTGTTGGCGCTCTTGGGGGTGGTCTTTCTGCTGGCGGGAAGGTTGTCTGGCACCGGCATTCGCGCCCTCGCGTTGTCGCTGGCTTGGGTGGTTTGGATGGTCATGGTCGGTGGCGAAACCTATCCGTTTGGCCTCGCCTTCTTGCCGGTGTTGCCGCTGATTTGCCTGGTGATTCAGGAGACCATCGTGGCCGCGCTGGACACCTATCGGCCGTCGATGGAAGCGGCGAGTTGGGTCACCTTGTTTCTCACCGCCTTTGCGGCGGCGTCTGCTTCCCGCTTTCCGGGGGATGTGGGACCGCTCAAGTTGTTGGCGCCCCAGACCCGCTGGCTCCAATCCACCGCTCGGGTTCCCCTCGGGGAGGACTCGACGCTGGGCCGCACGCAATTGCACAGCGAGATCCGCAACTCGCTTCAAATGCGCGTGGTGAGCGAGTTCTTCGGAGCGTTTGTTCCACCCGGATTGCGCATTCTGACCCCGTGGCCGGGTCACCTTTCGTACCAAACGGGATTGGACGTCGAGGATTGGTTCACGCGCATGCGTTCGGTTCCGGGTCAGGAGAAGCGCTTCAGCGCCGGGACGACCGTGGATGCCCGCTTGGACCTGGCCTTGGCAAGCCATCCGGATGTGGTGTTGCCGGGCATCGTGCTGGGGGCTCCCATGCTACGCTCGACTTTGCCCAACGGGATCAACCCGCGGCTACTGGGCATGGCACCGCAGGGGAGCGGAGTCGCCCAGCGAGTCCTCGCGACCATGGAATCGGAGTACCGCCTCGCTAGCCTCCCCATCACGCACCCGGCAGTCGGATATGCCTTGCCTTACTTCGTGTACCTGAAGCGCTCGGAATCCGACTTACCGAAGCTCGACTGGCAGGCTGAGGGCTCCAGTTGGAACCTCAACGTGGAAATGGGTAGCGGTCCCATGTCCGCGATGCCGCGCATGGTGGATTTGGTGGTCACGGGCACCGACCAGGCAGGACTCGAGTACCAGCTTACCCCTTTCGGGGAGTGGGTCCCAAAGAGCGAAGGAGCTTCCACCCTGCTCAACGTCGTGATCGGCGGACTGCAAGGACGACGCATCCGCCTCATCACCTGGGATCCGGCTCTGGGTCGCATAGGGCCGAATCTGCGCCACGTGAGTGCGCAGTTGTTCCATTCGGGCGTGGAGCGCGCGCACCCGCTTGCCCCCAACGCGGAGAGCGTCGAGCTCGACCTATAGGCCTTCGTCTTCGGCTTCGATCCCGAGCCGCTTCAGCTTGCGGTAGAGGGTGCTCTTGCCGAGGCGCAGGAGTCGAGCGCAGGCAAGGCGATTGCCCTTGCAGTGGTCGAGCGCGCGTAGGATGACCTTCTTCTCGTACAAGTCGAAGGAAATGGGGTCCTCATCGGTGATGTCCCAGGCCCGAATCGGGTGCTGGCCCGCGCCCGCAGAACCCTGGAAACGATATTGGCCGATCGCTTCGGGCAAATGCTGCTTGTGGATCCGAACGGGTTGGCCCAGGCTGGTTTCAGCGCTCGCAGCCAGGTGGGCGCTGCGCAAGCAACGCTTGAGCTCAGCCACGTTGCCCGGCCAGGGATAGTGCATCAGGGTGTCGATCGCCTCGCCTTCCAAGCTGGAACCCGGCGCCAACTCGGATACGACGTGGCTGGCGAGCTGGGGCAGATCTTCCATGCGTTCGCGCAGACTGGGGATGACCAGCCAGCGGTGGCCAAGGGCCTTGGATAGGCTTGGATGGAGTGCGCTGGGAGGAACCACCGAGGTCAACAAGAGGCGCACCCGGGGAATCCAATCCACCAGGGCAGCCTGCTGGTCGGGCGACAAGAGGTCGACCCGGCGGATCAAGAGCGAACGCAAAGGTATGAGGGACCCGGCCTCGTCCTCACGCGGAGCGGTCAGCTCGCGCAACCAACGCTGGGGCAGGGCATCTCCTTGGAGTTGTTCGAGGGGTGCCAAGGGATGGACGGTGCAATGGATGGCCTTGGCCAAGGTTTGGCCGCCGGCCCCTTCCGGTGCACAAATCAAAATGGGTTCGTGGCTCTTGGAGGCTTCCAGAGCACATTCGCGCAGGCCTTGGATCGCTGCCGAATTCCCCAGGAATGAGGCCAACCCCAAACGTTGGGTAGCCGCCTTGGCCAATCCCGTCTGGTGGCGCAACCGGCAGTGGGGTTCCGCATCGACCGTGCGGTGGATTTCGGCGTCCAGCGCCTGGTGGGTCACGAGTGCCAGACTCCATTCCGGTTGGCCCGATACGGAGATCAAAGGCACCAAACTAAGTTCGAGGGGGGTTCCGGCCAACCCCATGGATCCACCTTGCTCGAACGGAGCGGATACCAGAGCCGACGACCCCGAATGGCGGAGCCTTTGTTCCAGATGCACGTGCGGCAAGGCATCCTCGATCGCGATCCCGACAGGGGAGGACCCGATGAGCCGTCCAGCGCCGGCATCGCTGGCTAGGATGGTCCCGTCCATGTCCGCGATCATGACGGCTTCTAGGTTGCATCCGGCTTGGACGCCTGCGCCCGCAGGGGTATCGAGCAGGACGCGACGGCGATGCTCGGCCACCCGGCGGACTTCGTGGATCGAACGCAAGTGGCGGCGTTGTTCGACAGCTGCTTCGACGACCGCCACCAGCGCGGGCAATTCGGCACGACTCACGAAGGCATCCGCACCAGCTTGGTACGCCATGGGCAGGTCGGACTCATCCGAATCCAGTTGGGCTTCGTACGCAATCACGCTCAGGAACTCGCGCCCCGGAAATCCCTGGGCCAATTGCGGCATGAGCTTCCCAAGCAAGACTCCTTCGCTCCGGGAAGCGACCACGATGGCATCCCAAGTGTGTTCTTTGGCGAGCTCCAAGCCGCGCTCCCAGCCGCTTTCTTCGTGCACCGAATGGCCGGCATCTCGCAGCCGATTTCGAAGAATTCCTCGGTCGGGTGGATGGGAATCCACGAGAAGGATTTGGCAGGGAACACTCATGATTGCTGGGAAGGCTTGACCACCCGCGAAGAGTGCGGGAGGCACATAGACCTTCGGTCGAAATCGCTCCTAGCACGCCTTCTGAGGCCAATATCTGCCAGGAAATTGTTCCGTGCACGGGAATTGGACGACAAACATTACGCGACGAATCGAATTACATTTGATCGATGAACAATGTTCACAAAGGCTTCCAAATGCCCAAAAACACGTCGCAAACCCCTCGAATCGGGTTCCGTGGCGTACATGAATGGCGTTCCACCTCCAGGCTAGGTCCCCAGCGCAAAGCTCCACGGCCCGCAATCCCCGAAACGCCAAGGGGCCCCCGCTAGGGAGCCCCTTGGATGTCCGACCACGCCTTAGCCCGAAAAGCTCCGGGGCACTCCGGGGCACTCAGGGTAAGGGTCGTTCAGGAAATCCCAAATCGCTTGAGCTTGCGGTACAGGGTGCTCTTGCCAACCTTCAAGAGCCGGGCTGCCGCTAGCTTGTCTCCCCCACAGGAGTCCAAGGCCCGCAACAACGCCTTCATTTCGTAGTGCTCCAGGCTGATGGGATCTTCCTCGTCGATGTCCCAGGGCCGCATGTCCATGCCCCCGGCTCGCGCGGGCACCGGGATCCCCCCGGAGGTGTAGCTATGGCTTTCGCTGAGCGGCTTGTTGGGAATGACATCGTGCGAGGGCATCGCCTCGGCGATGGCTTGCAGCGCATGGGGTAGGTGATCCACCTCGATGGGGCCCCCGGCCGCCGCCGCGCAGGCCTCTTCCATGGCGCTCTCGAGCTCGGCAACGTTGCCCGGCCAGTCGTAGTGCCCAAGCACCCAAGCGGCTTCGTCCGAAATCTCCGTGACCCGGTGCAGCGGGCCAAACAGTTCGAGGTAGAAATCGAGGAACATCGGAATGTCCTCGCGCCGTGCGGCCAGGGCCGGAACTTCGATGTGGGCAGAGTGGAAAAGGTGGGCGAATTTCGGGTCGCTCACCGACTCTTGCTCGAATTGCTCGGGCGTCAGGTGGGTGGTGGCCAAGAGGCGCACTTCAAACCGCTCGGGTTGCCGGCCGCCCTTGCGTAGAAGCTTGTGCTCTTCGATCGCCTTGGCGATGCGCGCCTGCAAGCCCTTGCTCAGGCGGTCCGCATCCTCGAGCAGCAAGGTGCCGTCTTGGGCCAACAACAACAGCCCGGGATGGTCCGCAAGTGCCCCCGGGAAACTGCCTTTGACGTACCCGAAGATTTCCAGTTCGAGCTCCTCCTCCGACTGGGCCCCGCAGCGCACGCTGAGGATCGGCCCGGTGGATAGGCTCGAATAGTGCAATACGTTGGCTACGTGGCGCTTGCCGGATCCTGGCCCCCCGCTGATCAGCACCGCGTTCGAGCGCGGGATCCAGTTGGAAACCTGTTCGCGCAGGCGGGTCGAGGCATTGCCGCGACCGGTGATGGCCTTCAAGGTGAACAGACTCTGGGCCGCCGCGAGGAGTTCGGTCAGTTGCTGGCGCGGAATTCCCGGCGTGTGGGCGCGGAGCATCTCTTCGGCCAGTTTGCGCTTGCTAAGGTCGAGCAGCAGCACGACGCGCAGGGGTTGGCCACTGGCTTCGTTGCGCGTCACGGGAACTACGGTGGCCATGAGGCTGCGCTGCGAACGATCCTTGCGCGCCGAGACCTCAAAGCGGAACCCGTCGCTCGAAAGGGTGCGCGCATCGCGCACGTGGGCTTCGAGGCCCGTGGCGGGAGCTGCTTTCCCCAAGGCTTGGCCGATGACGCTACGGCCCATCAGCTCCAAGCCGCCGCGGTCGGCGTGCTGGACATGGCCAGCGGCATCCACCACCAGGACGCCGTCGGGACGACCGCAGGCAAACTCGCGCAACAACACGGCTTTGCCCGCCTCGTCCATTTCGCCCAGGCCAACCTTGACCGAATTGCTCAACTCGGCTTCGAGGCGTTGGTTCTCGCGCTCAAGGATCCGGCATTGGTCCTGGGACTCGCGACAGCGCGTCACGTGACGCAGTTGGGCTTCGAGCACCAAGTGGATGTACGGCATTTGGTTGCGCGGGACGAAGGCATCGCCGTTGGACCCGTAGGCCGCCTCGGCCAACTCTGCCCCCGACTTGCCCGTGCTGTAGACCACGATCGGAACGTGCATCAGCTCCGGGATGGCCTTCATGCGCTTGCACACTTCGCAACCCTCGATCCCGCCTTTGCCCTCGGCGCTGATGAGGATCAAGTCGAAGTGCTTGTCACGGGCCTCGGCGAGCCCTTTGGCTCCGGTCTCCAGCGAAGTGACTTTGTATCCCAGCTCGTGCAGCCGGCTCTTGAGAACGAGGCGATCGCTCGCTTCGGGCTCGATCAACAGTACGTGGCTCATCCCTCTCTCCCTGAAAACCCTGTTTTCGTGGTGCTGGTTTCGTGCGGTGATGCCGCCGCTCCTCACCAAGGGCTTCCCCCTCAGGAAACTTCTTGGTCGACAGGAGCAAACCGGCGTGGTCGGATGGGTCGAGCCGTCGCTGGGATTCCCAAGCGGGAGAACTCTCCCCAGCTGGGAGGATCCCAAGCTGGCCCCATCATGCACAAGGATCTATTTGGGACGAAAATGGCGCAAGCCTTGGCAGAGCTGCGTGAGGAGTGGTCGCCGCTGCAATGCCTCGATGCGCTCCGCAAGCGTTTCGACCCCGAACTAGCCCGCCAGGGGGCCCACCTCTTCGACCTGCGCAAACGTTGTAAGTCGCGCATTGGCTTGGACTTGCTGCCGTACTTGTGCGAGCCCAACGCTTCCCAAGTGACCGCACCAGCCATCGCTCGCTACCGGGCACAGCGGATCGCCCAGCTCACCCCGAATTCTCATATTTGGGATGCAACCTGCGGGCTCGGGATGGAGTCCATCCACCTTTCCCGGGCGGGTTTGGAGGTGGTAGCCGGGGACCTGCGGCTGGAAACAGCGCGCTACGCCCGCGCAAACTTGGCCACCCACGGCCTACCTGCCCGCGTGGTGTGCGCCGATGCGGTGGGATCCGCGGTCCGCGCGCAAGGCCAGGTGCTCGATCCCGATCGGCGGCCCAAGGGGTCACGCACCATGGACTCCAAGGCATGGAGTCCGAGCTTGGAGGCATGCCTAGCCAGCGCAGCACGCCACGCAAGCGCCGCCATCAAACTCCCCCCAGCGTGGCAGGTTCCCCCGGCTTGGCTGCAAATCCACCGCATCGATTGGATCAGCCTAGGCGGCGAACTCCTTGAATGCTGCCTGTGGATGGGTGCGTGGGCCGATGCGCCTGGTCCGCGAGCCGTGGTGATCGACCCGGAAGGTACCCAGCACACCTTTGGGGAGGCACCGATCGAAGTGGACCCGCTCGAAGTCCAGGCCGCAGAGGCGATTCCCTACCTAACCGACCCGGACCCTAGCTTGGTCCGCTCCGGGCTGTTGGGTTCGTTCGCCCAAGCCCATGGGATGGCCCCCCTAGCACCCCACCTGGGATACCTGGGAGCGGACAGCCCACTGCGGTCCCCGTTTGGACGGACGTTTCGGGTGCTGGCCTCGTGCCCGCTCGATACCAAGCGGGTCCGCAACATGCTGGCCCAGTTCGATGTGGGCCCGATTCAGGTCCGACTTCGGGGACACCAGGAGCGGCCCGAGGCCCTGGCGCGGCGGCTCGCGGGGCCGGGATCCCAGCCGGGACACATCGCGATCGCCCGCCTGGATCCGCACCGCTGGGTGTACCTCCTCGAGCCCCTGGAAACCCAGCCAAATAGGCAATTACGCCCCACCTAGCCCCCAAATAAGTCCAAAACTAAACCCCGGCCCAGGGTACGTCGAAAGGTAGGTGGTGGGCGATGAGGGATTCGAACCCCCGACTTTCTCGGTGTAAACGAGACACTCTAGCCGCTGAGTTAATCGCCCGCAGGTTGGTCTTTCGCGCCGACAAGGTATCCTGCCGCGCCCCTATTCGCTAGCCCCCCAACTCCCCCCCCTCTATGCGCATCACCGTCATCGGAACCGGATACGTCGGCCTCGTGGCAGGTACCTGCTTCGCGGAAAGTGGCAACACGGTCACCTGCATCGACATCGACCAGGAAAAGGTGCGCAAGCTCCGCGATGGGATCATCCCCATCTACGAACCCGGCCTGGAGGAGCTCCTACGCCGCAACGTGCGCGATGGACGCCTGCAGTTCACGACCGACTACACCGAAGGCCTCAAGGGCGCCGAAATCGCCTTCATCGCGGTGGGGACCCCCCCCGGCGAGGATGGCAGCGCCGACGTGCAGTACGTGCTGTCGGCCGCCAAGTCGATCGCCCAGCAGATGAAGGGCTACATGGTTGTGGTCGACAAGTCGACGGTACCCGTGGGAACCGCCGCCAAGGTGGCAGAGACCATCGCGGCCAACACCAAGCACGAATTCGACGTGGTCTCGAACCCGGAGTTCCTCAAGGAAGGCACGGCCATCGATGACTTCCTCAAGCCCAACCGGGTCGTGATCGGCTCCTCGTCCGAGCGCGCCAAGCGCATCATGGACGACCTCTACGAGCCCTTCGTGCGGACCGGAAACCCGATCATCCACATGGACGTGGCCTCAGCCGAGCTGACCAAGTACGCGGCCAACGCCATGTTGGCCACGCGCATCTCGTTCATGAACGAGGTGGCCAACATCTGCAAGCTGGTCGGTGCCAACGTGGACAACGTGCGCCGAGGCATTGGATCCGACGAACGCATTGGTTCGCGCTTCCTGTTCTCGGGGGTCGGCTACGGCGGCTCGTGCTTCCCAAAGGACGTCAAGGCCATCGTGCACACGGCGGAGAAGCACGGCTACGACTTCCAAATCCTGCGCGCCGTGGAGTCGGTCAACGAACGCCAAAAGCTGGTGTTGTTCGACTTCATCACCGCGCGCTTTGGCAAAGACCTCTCGGGACGGCGCTTTGCCCTGTGGGGCCTCGCGTTCAAGCCCAATACCGACGATATGCGCGAAGCGCCGGCAATCGTCTTGGCCGACCAACTGCTGGCCGCAGGAGCCCAGGTCGTCGCCCATGATCCCGAGGCGATGGACGAGTCCAAGGCCCACTACCTGGGCGACCGGATCGAGTACGCCGCAGGCCCGATGGCCGCGGTCGAAGGGGCGGATGCTTTGGTGCTCGTCACCGAATGGAACGAATTCCGTCGACCGGACTTCGAGCAGATCAAAGCTTCGCTCAAGCAGCCGGTGATCTTCGACGGCCGCAACATTTGGTCGCGCACCAAGCTTGAGGGCCTGGGCTTCGAATACCAAGGCATCGGTCGCTAACCGAGAGCCGAAGCTGGGCGTACGTTCGCGCCACCCACCCCGTCAACAAAAAGAGGCGGCTCGCCCCGTAGGGTGAGCCGCCTCTCGGATGTCGTGGTGAATCCCAAAGCCGTATGCCCGCGACGTGTGTCACACCTGTGACAACACCCTGAATCGCAGACTCGAATACGACTTCAGATTGGATTCATACCGCACGCTTCGCGATTTGGGAAACAACTTTGGTCAAGTCCTCGCATTTTTTTTGAAGCCGAGTGCTCCGACACAAGGCGGGTGGGTCCTCGATCGCACGCGCCAGCGGATCGAAAGTTCGCTTGGCGCGATGTTCTGACCAAGAAGGTTCAACGCGAACGGGCAAACCACTCGAGGGTGCTTTTGGGTTGGTCGAGCCAGTGCAGGGACTGACTTAGGCTCGTCGTAAGTTCGCTCGTAGTGCCTTTTGCGAGGCGTTTCTGCAGGGCTTCGAGCAACTCCTTCCGTTCGCGGAAGGTTAGTTCCCCAAGCACCCACCGACTCCATGTGCGCGAGTCCTCCAGCCGGATGGTTGCCCTGGTGGACGCGCTAGAAACCGCTCCGCCGCGACTTCGATTGCTTTGCGCTGCGTCACGTCCTGAAATCGGGAAGGGTGACGCCGCCGTTGGTGAGGAAGTTTGCCCCGCGACTGTCCGGAGCGACTCGAGCGATTGCCCTGCGGTTTGCCCTTCGGTTCGGCCTTCGGTTTGCGCAGCGGGCAGCTCAACCCGCCGCCAAACCGTCAGAACGAGCAAGACTGCAAAGAGGCTCCAACGCGCCTGCCCACGGGGACCGCGCAGGCGAGCACCGAGCCAGTGCACCGCGAGCCCCAGGCTCAGCCGGAAGTGGGTCTTCAAGCTAACCAACCCAGCCCAAGACCTCACGTCGCGCACCACGCAACCGCTTCTCGAGCCCATCGCGCAGCTTTCGACGGGCACGGAACAACCGCACCTTGACGAGGGTGCCTGGGATCCCAGCCGAGCGGGCCAACTCCAAAGTCGGAGTCGCGCATGCGTAGTACCCCTCGAGCATCCGCCGATCGGCTTCCGGCAAAGTCCCCAGGGCGGCGCGCAAGTGATCCAGCGCTTCCGCCCAACCCAGGGTTAGGCCCTGCCAGACAAACCGTCGTGGGTCCGAGTGGGAGTGCGAGAGGTCTTCCAAAACCCAAGAGTCGCCCACCAAAGCCGGCTCGGACCTGCGGCGACGTTGGAGGTCCGCTTGCAGGTTGGCAGCGATGCGAATCAGCCAACCCCGCAGCCGCTTGGGGTCCATCTCGCTCCGCCGATAGCGAGCCCCGCGGACGAGGGCTTCTTGCGCCAAATCCCGGACGTCGTTTTCGTCCTCCAGTCGCCTCCGCAGGAAGCGCAGCAGGCTCTCGCGATGGTCTTCCAATCCTTCAAACGTGCAAGTACCCGGTCCACTGTGGCTGTGCATCATCGTGCTGTCTCCTACGGGAGCGCCCAAGGTCCGAGGTGACTGGGCTACTCCCGGGGATGGAGCACGTTTGGGGAGCACACGGGAGCCCTGTGGAGGATTCCCCTGTGCGATCGGGGATCTGGCCTGGGGAAACCTGGACAGCGAGCCTCCGCAGGCGGTACTCCATGCAAGAGGCCGTGCAATGCACGGCCTCTGGCGTGGGGAAAACCCGGGGATGGGTCTCCGGGCTACCCCGGAACGGTGGACCCTAGCCGCGACGGCGGAAGGAACGCGCCTCTTTGGCCGACTTGGATTCGGGGTAGGTCCGGATCAACTTGCTGTAGAGCGCTTGGGCACGGCGCTCGCCGTCCTCGCCGCCGAGTTCTTGGAAGGTCCGGCCCGCATAGAACAGCGCGCGGGGCACATACTGCTCTTGATCAGGGTAGAGCACCACGACCCGCAGGAAATGCAGCGAAGCGGCACGGATGTCCTCATCACCGTCTTGGCCTTGATCCTTCAGGTTCTTGCCCCTCTGGTACAGGCAATCGCCCAAGCCCGTGTGGGCTGCCGCCAGGATGCTCGGGTCGGCTTGGGGGTCCTTGACGATCTTTTCGAACAGCTTTTGGGCCTCCTCGAGCTTACGCTCGCCCACCAGCGACTCGCCGATCGCCACCGTGGCGCGGTTGCGGACCAGGGGGGACTCACTGCCCGCGGAGTTGGCCACTTCTTGCAGCTTGGCGCGCCGCTTGGCTCCTTGCAGGCTGCGGTCGAACAACACCCCGCGCAGCTCCGCCTCCAAGCGCCAGCGCGCCTGGAGCGAGTTGCTTTCGACGAACGTGGAGAAACCACCGACCGCCGTGGCCAAGTTGGCCTCGTCGGACATCAGGTTGAGCGCGTCGATTTTGGCCATGTGAGCGAGGGGGGCATAGCGGGAGTCAGCGGCCTTAGCCAGCAAGACGTCCGCCGCTTCCACCACATGCGGGTAGTCTCCCATGCCCATGTAGATCTCGATCAAGCGGTTGTACGCATAGGGCACCGACCAGGGGGCCGTGCGCGGCGGCTTCTCACCGAAGCGGCCGAGGAATTCGTTGATGTCGTTGATCGCGTCGACGAATCGCTCTTCCCCTAGGGCCGCTTCGGCCGAGTCCAGTTGCTCGGGCAGCTTGTCGAAGACGGTGTCGAGCACCTCGTAGGAGGGGATCGTCTTGACGGTCCGGCCGGAGGATGTCTTGTACTCGACTTCGTTCAAGCTCTCCTTGGAAATGGTCACATCGTCGATCGTGGAGCCTTCCACGGTGAAGATGCGGTCGGCCAGGGAAGTCCCGGCCAGCAGGAGCAGCGAGGCGGGGAGCAGCGTGAGGGGAGAGAAGATGCGCATGGGCTTCAGGGGGGGTGGGACCCGGGGGTACCCGGCCTTCTTGGGGGGGTAACCGAGGATTCGGGGCCGAGGAGGATAGACCCCCCGCTTGGGACCTGTCAAACAATGCGGGCTTGGGCTGGCTCTCGGGCCCCAGGAGCGCGGATCGACCGGCGGAAACAGGCCCGACCCGCGCGGCGGAGCGATGGGTCTGCGGGACCGCTCGGTCTGCTTTGCGCCGCATATGGGCCGCAGACTCGAAGGAGGGGCGAGGCCCTCACCCACTCCCGCGGACACCCCGCCCCGCTTGGGACCGAGTTCCTATCCCCGGAGGGTCGTGGTAGGCTCGCGCCCCCTCGATCCGAACGGTGTGGCTGCCCCGGTCGAAACGGATTCGCCCGTATGGTCTTCGACAGCGTCACCTTCTGGTTGTTCGTCCTCCCCGTGCTGGTGGCGTGGTGGATGGCCCCCTTCGGCGCGGCCAAGATCCTGGCGCTGATTGCCAGTTGCGTTTTCTACGCTTGGTGGAACCCGCTCTACCTGCTCCTGATCGTTGGGTCGGCGCTGATCGATTACGGGGCGGCGGGCCAGATCGCCCGATCGAGCGTGCCGCGCAAACGCAAATTCTGGGTGACGGTCAGCCTGGCCTCGAACCTGGGCTTGCTGGCGGGGTTCAAGTACACCCCCTTGGTCGCCCGGGACCTCTTGCCGTTCCTGGGTTGGCATGTGCCCACGGGGGTCCTCGACGAATGGGTCGTGCCCGTCGGAATATCCTTTTATACCTTCCAGACGTTGAGCTACACGCTGGACGTGTACCGCGGCCAGTTGACCCCGGCGCGCACCTTTGGCGACTTCTTCCTATACGTCGCGTTCTTCCCCCAGCTGGTGGCAGGGCCCATCGTCCGTGCGCGAACGTTCTTGCCGCAACTCGACCACCGACCCCGCTTCCGCGCCTCGCGCTTCGAGCTGGGGCTCTATCGCTGCGTGCAGGGGTTGTTCCTCAAGATTGTGGTGGCCGACAACCTGGCCCCCGTGGTGGAACGGGTGTTCGAAGGCGACATTGCTGCCCATTCCAGCGCAGCCGTGTGGCTATCGGTGATCGCGTTTGGTGGCCAAATCTTCGCCGATTTTGCGGGCTATACCGGGATCGCCATCGGGGTGGCCATGCTGATGGGGTTGCGCTTCCCCGAGAACTTCCGCGCCCCGTACATCAGCGCGGGCTTGTCCGAGTTCTGGACGCGCTGGCACATCACCCTGTCGAGCTGGTTGCGCGACTACCTCTACATTTCGCTCGGCGGCAATCGCAAGGGACGGTTGCGGACACACGTGAACCTCGCCATCACGATGTTGCTGGGCGGGTTGTGGCACGGTGCCGCCTGGACCTACGTGGCCTGGGGCGGTTTGCACGCAGCGGGGCTTTCAGTCGAACGGCTGTGGCGCGAGGCTTGCAGGCGACGGGGGCTGGTCCTCAAGGGGCGCTCGCTACGTTTCCTGGCGACCGCGGGAGCCATGCTGCTCGTCTTTGTGTTCGTGCACGTGACCTGGGTGTTCTTCCGCGCCTCCAGCTTTGAAGTGGCCTGGCAAATCCTCGACCGCATGTTGGTGGCCCCCTTGCGTGGCAACGCCGGTGGCGCGCAGGTATCGGCGCGGTTTTGCGTGCTGCTGTTGCCGATCTTGGTGCTGCACGGGGTGACCTTGGTGCGCGAGCGGCTTGGTCTACGGTTTTCCCCGTGGGTGTACGCTGTGGCGGCAGGCCTGATGCTCACAGCCCTGTTCGTGGTCCGGCGGGGCGCGGTGCGCGACTTCGTCTACTTCCAATTCTGATGCCCCCCGTCCCCCAACAACGAACGCCGCGCCGTCGGCGTATTTGGACCCCCGGTTTGCCGAGCGGGGTGGCCTTGGCCGTTTGCGCCTTGGCTCTGCTCGGTTGGAAGCAGGTCACCGCCGACCGTTGGCCGACCTCGGACTTGGAGGCCGTCGTAGGCGAGCGCTTGCTGTGGATTGGCCCCGGCCTTGGCGCCTATTGGTGCACGCTTGGGATGGAGCAGGCAGACGTGGTCATCGTGGGCGATTCGCGGGTGGCCCACGGCATCCACCAATCGATCGCAAGCCAATTGGGCATCGGCAAGGTGGCCATCGCATGGGGCCATGCGGCGCGCATGCTGGATCTGTTGCAACCTCTCCTCGAAGAGCCCAACCCGCGCACGGTCGTGCTCTCGCTCACTCCGCTGGGGTTGGTGGGACGTCCCAATCCGCCCATCGTCGAGTCGCTGCGGGAGTTTCATCCGGCTTGCGACCCGACCAGTCCACCGTACTTGGTGAAGCAGTGGACCGAGACCGAATTGCCGCATTTGGTCGAGATGGGTTTTGACCCAACCTACGCAGCGGGAACCATGAGGTGGTGGATCGCCCAACACCGCCGCTCGCGCGCGGCCTTCTTGCGTTCGAAGCGCTTCTTCGATAGCGCCGGGCTAGACCTTCGGCTCAGCCACATGGCCGATCGAGCACGCAGCCTGTGGCTCAACCCCATCGAGCCTTTCGAATGGCAGGATGGCTGGTGGCGCGCTCCGAACCCCCATGCGGGCGATGCGTACTACCACGAAGCGCTGGCCCCGGCTGGAGCCCTAGCCCGCCACGAAGGCGCCCTAGCCTTGATTCAGGCTATCGAGCAACTCAAAGCGCGCGGCTGGGAGGTTCTGGCGATCCGCATGCCCGTCGAACCTGGGATCCGGGAAATCGAAGACGCGAACGGTGGAGAAGCCGAGCTCAACTCGATTTGGCAGGCGACTGGGATCCCCTTCCTCGACTTTGGCGTCGAAGTCAACACCACCACCGACGGCTCACACCTCAATTGGCGCGCCGCTGACGCCACCACGCGAGCTGTGGCGGAGTTCGTTCGAGCCAAGCGGAGCGGTTCCCTGTGAGCCCCGGCCTCCCCGCCCAACGACTGGCTTGCCCGGTCCGTGGCTGCTTGCAGCCCCTAGGCTATGCTCCCGAAGGACGCGGTCGCGTGTTCTGCGGGCGAGGCCACTCGTTCGACCGTGCGCGCAGCGGGTACTACAACCTGCTCCAACCCCAAGATCGTCGCTCGAAGTCGCCCGGGGATTCGAAGACCGCCACCGAAGCCCGCCGCCGCCTGCACCGCCGAGGCTTCACGCAACCCTTGCTCGACGCCTTGAGCGCGTTCGCCGCAATCGAACCGGGTGCCAGCGCTCTCGATGTGGGTTGCGGCGATGGGTTCTACCTGGGAGCGCTGGTGGAGGCACTCGGCCTGGAGGGGCACGGGGTGGACATTTCGCTGCCCGCGATTGAGGCGGCATCCAAACGCTACCCCGCTGCCCAATGGGTCGTAGCCAACGCCGACCGGACCCTGCCCTACCAGACCCAAGCGTTCGATCGAGTGCTTTCGATCAACGCCCGCATGAACCCGAGCGAGTTCCAGCGGGTCCTGCGGCCCGCCGCCAGCGGTGCGCGCCTTTTGGTTGTGCTGCCCGCTGCCGACGACCTGTGCGAGCTGCGCGGATCGGGGCGCATCGATCGGGTCGAGCGCACCGTCACCGAGTTCGCCCCGCATTTCGAACTCGCCGAACGGCGTTACGTGGGTCACTCGGCCTGCTTGGACGCAGAGGCCATCGACGACGTGCGGCTCGCCATTTATCGGCCGGGCGATCCTGAGTCCTCAGTGATCGAGCCCAACATCGGTTCGCGATCGGTGCGCTTCGCTTGGGACTTGCTGCTGTTCCGGCCCCTAGCAATGGAAGAGGTTCCGGGAACCTTTGCAAGCGAATGAAACCTGGCGCCCTGCGCTCGCCAAACTGCGGCGTTCACTCGCCTGGATGGTAGGAGCGGACCGCAGCCTTGTGCACGGCATCGGGCGTGAAGGGGTTCGCTTTCATCCGGCCCTTGGCAAACAAGGGCGCTTGGTCCTCAAAGTGCGGCGAGTTGGGGTCGCGGCTTTGCCCGTAGGGCACGATCGAGCGGCTCTCGACGGGATCACCGAGCTCCACCACCGACACGTACGCGGAGCCGCGGTAGCCTTCGCGCCGGCAAGCCTCCGGATCGACCCAGTGGCTGAGGAACGTGGCTTGCACCCCGGCGGCCCCGTGTCCGCCGGCCATGGGCCAATCGTGCGCCTCCGGATCCAGGCTACCGGGCCGCCGCAAGCGGTTGATCTGGCCCCACGGGATCCGCCACGTTCCGCAGCGCAGCTCGAGTTCGTCGAGGACCTGGGCCAGGATGCGGTCGGCGGCCGGCGCGTTGCGATTGGCCTGCGATGTGGCCATGTACTTCTCGAACCACAGAAAGAACAACGTGCTGGCGACCGAATCAACCGACGCTCGTTGGTCCCAGGCTTGTAGCTCACCGATCGCTTCTGCCAGCGGGTCGACGCGCCCCGGATTGTGTTCGCGGGTGCGCTCCCAGGACGCCACGATTTCGCCGATCCAAGTGCGGGCCGACTCCACAAACGGATCGAAGGCCAGCGTCTCAAACGTTCCGAGGTCCATGCGCGGCGCAAGCGACAGCAACGCCGTCGATCGCAACGCCCGCGAATCGCTCTCCTCTGGCCCGACGAGGTAGTCGGGATAGTCTTCCGCATGCAAGCCCGCCCCGTCGCAAGTCACCAAGGGCGAGGAATTGCAGTTCTGCAGCCAGCCACAAGCCGGATCGAGCACTTGCGGGAGCTCCGCGATCGCATGATAACCCTGCCAAACGGGCCCCTTGCCATCGCTCGCGCGCACTCCGTCCCAGGGACCTGACCCGCGGCGCTTGGGAATGCGACCGCCGTAGAGGTACCAAATGTGGCCCGCATCGTCGGCGTACACCACGTTGTGGAACAGGAACCCACCCAACCCGAGCGCCGCCTGAAACTCACCCAAGTTCCGCGCACGGGCCATGGCGTAGTGGGTTTCGAGGAAGTGGTTGTCGTCCAGGCCCGCCACCGCCAGCGCCACGTGAGTCGGGCCTCGCTGGGCGACCAACGGTCCCACCGGACTGTCGAAGAAGTGCAAAGTGCGCGCTTCCAGCCGATCCCCCAGCTTGACGCGCACTTCGACACTGCGGCGTTGCATGCGGGTCCAGGTCCCCTCCCACAGATAGCGCAACTCGCCTTTCTCGGGGAAGCACACGAATCCGATCAGATCGACCACATCGGGGCGGTTGACGGTGAGCGCCCAGGCCAGGTGTTGGTTGTGACCGTACAACGGGAACAAGCCGCGCCCGTAGGGTGCCCCCCCGGCGACGTCCAAGCCTTGGTCGCTGTGTAGGTGACCCTCAAAGACCTCCCCCAAGGCTAGGTGGGGGTTGATCAGGAGCAAGGCATGGCCCGCGCGCGTCCGACTCGGGGCCACCGCCCAAGCGTTCGAGCCATCGGCGAACCCGATGCCCTCCAAGGCGGCGTTTTGGCCCAATTCGCTGCGCAGCGTTTCGGCCGCCTGGAAGAGGTGCCACGAATAGGTTTGCGCGACCAAGTGCCAAGGCTCGAACCGATCCAGCAACCCCAGGCCCCGCTCCGGGTGCTGGGAATGGTACAGGTTGAGTGCGGCAGCCGCCGCGTCGCACAATTCACGCACCGAGGCAGGCAACTTGCGATACTGCGCCTGGGCCCGCTCGGGGATCGAAAGCGCGTGCACCAGTCGGTCCCAGGGCAAACCCGCCTCCCCTAGTTGCTCGGCGCTGCGTCCCAGCGTCACGAAACACGCTTCTTCGATTTTGGCAAACTCATCTTCGGCGCGTGCGTACATCCACCCGAAGACGGCACCCGCATCGGTGGCAGCCTCGATGTGCGGTACCCCGAACCCATCCCGGTGGATCCACGTGGTGGCAGCCCAATCGGGCACGGAGCCCGTGGTCGATCGGCACCCCAAAGCAAGCGTCATGGCTCCCAAAGCCCCCACCTGTGCCACCCAACCCCGATTCGCCATCGCGGAAGCTTAGCGAGTCCTAGCGCGCTCGGCCCCCTTCAAAAGTGCCCTGGCTTGGCCGCCTGTGGATTTTGGCCCCCGAGTCGCGAGCTTCGAGTAGCCTCAAGTTATGGAACCTCTCCAACCCGTTCCGCCCGTTCTGATCAGCGCTTGTTTGTTGGGCCGCAATTGCCGCTTTGATGGGCACACCAAGGGGGACCCGGCTCTGGTCTCCAGGCTCGAAGCCTCGGGCGTACAGTTGATTCCGTATTGCCCTGAGGAATCGGGCGGACTGCCCACGCCACGCAGTCCAGCATGGATCGAAGCCCAGGACGCCGAAGCGGTGTGGGCGGGAAGAGATCGAGTGCTCGACGAAGCTGGCGAGGATGTGACCTCGGCCTTCGTGCGCGGGGCGGAGGGAGCGCTAGCGCTTTGCAAGCGGCTCGGCATTCGGACCGCGTACCTCAAAGAACGCTCCCCATCCTGCGGGGTGTGCCAAACCCACGCCCACGGGGAGCTGATCGATGGGCCTGGTGTGACGACCGTGCTGCTGCAAAAGCACGGAATCGAAACCCTACCTGGTTGAGCGCTTGGGCTTCGACACGGTCACGATGTGGAAGCCAAGCAGCGACAGGCCGGGGATGGCGCACAGGACGCGATCGAGCGCGAGGAACCCCTTGGTGATCCAATAGTTGCCAGGGATGTACTTGAGGATGCCCAGGTGATCGGGGAAACCAGCGAAGACGTAGGCGAAAACCCCGTACTTCTTGACCGTCGTGGTGTCGAAATCCGCTTGATCGAGCAGATTCAGGATGCCCTTGCGGGTGAAGCCCTGGTCGCCCACATCGAAGTGCTGCGACTTCTTGTACATCAAAGCCCGCGCTAGGCGGATGAAGGGGTTGTCGTTGCAGGGCTCGCTCATGATCAGCACCCCTTCCTGGCCCAAGGCCTCACGGCAGTGGTTCAAGAAGGCCACGTGGTCGCGGGTGTGGTGCAGGCTGCCCTTGCAGAAAACCACATCAAAGACCCCCGGCCGGAAGGGCAGCCGCTCGGCATCGCCGGTGACCAGTTTGGCCCCGGGGATGTACTGGTCCGAGACACGCAGCATGTCGTAGCTGATGTCGAGCCCGACCGCCTTGGGGTGCGCCTCCAGCAATTCCGCCAGAAAGAATCCGGTGCCACAACCCAGATCGAGGATGGGGCCCGAACCCGAAGGGATATGCGACATCATTTCCGCGTGCCAATCCTGTTGGAACAGGCGGCTGAACGGGAAGGAATACCGATAGGCATAGCGCGGGGCGAGGGCGCGGTGCAGCTCGATTTGGGCTTGGGCGTTCGTAGGCGGCATGGGGACGGCCGCCAATTGTATCTCGCCCATGCGCCATTCCCGGGGACGAGGCCTTGGAAATCGCGTCCGGCCTGCGGACAATAAAGCCTAGTTCCCCCCAACTTGGGCCCAATCCGCGACCGATTCAGAAACGGGTGAGGACCCGCCTGCGCTAGAGGCGGACCCGCTTGGTCACCCCCCTACCCCATGCTGAAAAACGTCGGATCGAACTGGGCCCTGAGCTTCGCCCAGATCCTGATCTTTTTTGTGCTGGTGCCCTTCGTGTTCAGCACGTTGGGTCCCTCGCGCAACGGGGTTTGGGAGTTGATCGTGGCCACTTCCGGCCCGCTTCAGCTCTTGGCGCTGGGCATGCCCATGGCCACTGTGCGGCACGTGACGGCGGCGGTGGCCGCCGGGCGACCGCAGGAAGCCGAGAGGGTCATCGGGAACAGCCTGAGCCTTTCGATGTGCTTGGCCCTGGTGGCGATGGTGTTTGGCAGCGGCATCTATTGGGCTACGAACCACGCGATCATCAGCTCGGAGGATTGGAACCTCTCGCCCGCAGACCTGCGCGATGCGCAACATGCCCTGATCGGGGTGCTGATCCTGGTCGGATCGAGCTTTGCCCTACGGCTGCCCTATGCCGTCTACGATGCGCACCACGATTTTGTGGTACGCAACCTGATCCAAGGCTCGGGCTTCGTGTTGCGCTTTGGGCTCACGCTCCTGCTGCTCTCGTGGAAGGCCTCGCTGACCATCATGGCGGGCATCCTGATCACGGTGGCGCTCACCGAGTTTCTGGTCTCGATCACCGTTTCGGCCCGACGGCACAGCCCGATTCGCATCCGCCCGCGGCGGATGGAATGGTCGGTGATCCGCGGTCTGATTTCGTTTGGAGCCTTTGCCTTCTTGATGAACATGGGGGCCCTGCTCGCCTTCCAGATCGACGCCATGGTGATTGGCGACCACCTCTTGCCCCGCGATGTGACCGACTATGCGATGGGCAACAAGATCTTTGAGCAATTCATCACGCTGGTACTCGCGATCGGCATGGTCGCCATGCCGATGGCCACCGACTTGCACGCCCGCGAAGATTGGGGCGGGCTACGGATCGTCTTCCTCAAGTGGTCCAAAATCGCCAGCACGTTGGTTTTGCTGATCGGTGGCTACTTGATGGTGCTCGGTCCCGAATTCCTGCGGGTGTGGTTCGGGGACGGTTACACCCCTCACATGGGCCAAGTCCTGCAGATCTTGATGGCCTCGTTCTTCCTGTTCTTGCCCATGCGCGGGGTGGCCCTGCCGATTCTGATGGGACTCGGTAAGACGCGCGGTCCTGGGATTGGGCTGTTCGCCATGGGAGTCACCAATTTGGTCCTTAGCTTGGTGCTGGTGCGCTCCCACGGCGTGCTGGGTGTGGCCCTGGGAACGGCCATTCCCAACGTGGCGTTTGGATGCTTCTTCCTCTACTTGGCTTGCAAGCACTTGCGGGTTCCGTTGGGCGAATTCCTGCACTATGTGGGTTTGCGTTCGCTGATCGGGCTCCTCCCGGGGGTAGCCTTCCTGCTATTCTGCAAGCTAGGGCTGCAGGTGGAACACACTTTGCCGGTGCTGGGGGCGGGAGTCGCCTACACCGCTCTGTTTGGCTTGATCCAGGTGTTCTTCGTCTTCCGCAACGACCCCATGACCGATCCGCTGGCGCTGGTTCAGCGCAAACTATCCCGCCCGACATGATCGAACCCCTCCTCTGGATCCTGGGAATCGGCCTGGTCGGCTGGTTCGCCCTGGAGAGCGCCTGCCGGCTGTGGTTGGCGCGTCGTGGCCGTTACTACTCGTGGACCCCGAACACGCGCATTCGGTTGACCTTGCAGGAGGATGTGTTCCCCAAACTCGATCGTAGCACCCGCTTCGATGTCAATTCGATCGGGGAACGGGGCGCAGAACCCCCGAGCGCGGGTGAATCCGCTTGGCACGTGGTGGCCATGGGAGGTAGCGCGGTCGAGTGCTACATGAACGACCAGGAAACGCAATGGCCTCACCGCATCCAGGTGGAGCTCAACCGCCCCGAAGCCTTGGCCACCCTAGGGGTGCGCCGCGTGCATGTGGGCAACATCGGCCGTTCGCTGATGGCTTGTGGGCCGCTGTGCACCATGCTGGAAAAGGTGCTCGACAACTACGAGCGTCTCGATCAACTCGTGATGATGGTGGGTTCGAGCGACGTGGTGGCCTGGACCGAAATGGGCGCACCGGCAACGTTTGAACCGAAAACGCTCGACGCCCACACCATCTACCGCGCGCACCCCCTCGGCCCCTTCACCTGGCACCCCGTGCGCAGCGCGTTCCGAAGGATTTTCTCAGCGACCCTGCGCAATCGGTTCAAACCGGTCAAGCGTTATCAATCGGTCGGAAACACCGTCCGGCGCAATCGAGAACGCCGCCAATCGGGCGAGATGGTCGATCAGCTGCCCGATCCCAGTGCCATGCTGGCGCTCTACCGCCAAAACTTGGCTCGCTTGATCGAGTTGGCGAGCCTTAAGGCCGATCGCGTGTTGGTGATCCTAACCCCCTGGCTGGATCGCGAGGTCAGCGCAGAGGAAAGCCGCTGGTTCTGGAACTTCGGCTTGGGCAAGCCCCAGGGAGACTCCAAGCAACGCTACTTGAGCTACGCCGCGACTCGCGAGTTGCTCGGGGAAATGGATCGGGTCACCCGCGAAGTTGCCCAGGAGCTGGACGTCCCCCAGGTGGAGATCCGGTCGCACTTGGACCTGGACTTCGACACCTTCTACGACGAGCTGCACCTGACACCGAAGGGCTGCGAAGCCATGGGGGCCCTAGTGGCCCAGGCCATCCTGCACAATGTGCGGGCGGAGGCCCGTCAAACGGGTGGGCCGGAGACCGAAGCCGTGCGTTCGGCAGCCCACCTACGGGCCCAAGCGTGACCCAACACCCCCAACACCACGATGTGTAGGGCATAGATCAAGTGGATGGCCAAGCCAGCTTCGGTGGCGAGCACGCGGTCGACTCCGACGGCGACGAATCCAAGCACCCAACCGGCGTCCTGCGAACCGAAACCGGCGAAGGCGCTGATTGGCAGTAGGCCAAACAGGACCGCCAAGCCCGCCCCAAAGGTCGCTTGGGCGAAGGTCAGCGGCTGCATGCCCAGCCCACGGGCCAATAGGGCGTAGAACACGAAGACCAGAGCCCAGATGATCGGGCTCCAGAGGGCAGCGTGTGCCAAAGCCCGCGGTTCCACCTCTTGCAGCGCCCCGTGCAGGCGATCCACCAAGTCCCGCAAGCGCCCGCCCAGCTTGCCGGTTCGCCTCCACAGGGGTTGCAGCGCAACGCGAACCCTTCCCAGGAGTGAAACCCCTTTCCAAAGCCCCACCACCAAAACCAGGGTCACCGGCACCAAGATCCACCCCAGAGCGCGCATGCGGGCCGGCTCGAGCGAGAGGTTCCCATACCCCACCACCAAGCACGCTACGCAGAGGAACGCGCAGACGAATAGGAGGTCCAATAGGCGAGCGACCAACAAGACCGCCAGGCTGCGCGAAGCGGGCACTTGCCAACCCCGCTTGAGGTACCACAGGAGCGAGGCTTCCCCCACCTTGGCCGGCAACAAGTAGGCCAGCAACGTGTGCGCCAGGGTGACCGGGATCAATTCAGCGGTACCCGCTGAGCGGTGCTGCTTGCGCCAGGTCGCGTTGTCCAAAAGGCTCGCAAAACGGGCCGCACGCAGGGGATAGATGCAAAGTTGGGTGAAAAGCGCACCCAGATACCAGGGCCACTCCACCGAACGCAAAGCCCGAACCACGCCCCCCCATTGGGTGCCCGTGACGCGCAGCAAGAGCCAGACCAGAAGGCCCGTCACGGCGAACGAAAGGAGGATCTGGCGCAGGGACTTCAAGGGAGGAAACGAGCCTCAGCCTAGCGACCTGGACCCGGGGAGCTCGGATCCAAGCGACAAAAAAAACGGCGCGGCCAGCCGCTCCTGGGAGCGTCGGACGCGCCGATTTGATGTCGTCGGCAGAGGGTTCCAAGGCAAGTGCCGTACCTCTGCCAAGGGATTCATCGAGTCGCTGGCGGTGAATCTTGACCCAAAAAACCCAGGGGAGCCCTACTCGATTTGCACGAAGCGACCGCCGGAGTCCTCGGCCAGCCATTCCAGAATCTTCAAGCTACCGCCCAAGGCGATCGTGTGGATACGGATGTTGCGCTCCCGGTTACGGGCTTGGATGTCCTCGCGGATCGCCCCCGGGTCGATCAAATCACCCACCGAAGGCTCGCCGTCCGAGAGCACCAGGATGGTGTCCACATCGGGCTCTTCGAGGGCCGCCATGAGGGCTCCGTGCAGGTTGGTTCCACCCCCGGCCCCGAGGGCTTTGGACCACTCAAGAGCCTTGGCGCGGTCGGGCTCGGGCGAGTCCGCCAGGGGCTTGTCCGACCATTCATCCACCCCGCCGCTGAAGGCGATGATGTTGAAACGGGTTCCTGGGGCGAGGTTTTCGATGACCTGGACCAACTCTTTTTTGGCCCGTTCGATGCGGACCTCGCCCTTCTGGTTGACGTACAGGCCTTTGAGGACCTCGTTCATCGAACCGGAAACATCCACGATAAAGATGACGCGCTCCGAGCGGATTTCGATGCCGAAGAAGCGCGGGGTTTTTGAGCGCTCCTTCTGGGACTTGAGGATCCGCATCCGCACCGCTTCCTCAAGCTCGCTGTCGCTGAGGATTTTGGCGTCCTGACCTTCTTTCTCGTACCAAGCCTTCCAGGTGTTGGCCTGGATGCCAAAGTTGTGGCCCGTCAAGCGGAACAAGGTTTCCCCGAATTCGAACAGCAAACGGCCGCTCTCTTCGGGCATGCGCGTGATGATCGGTTCGAGCACTTTGGTTTGCTTGAGCGACTCCAAGGCCTGCAGGGCACCCTGGCGAATCGTCCAAGAGGGATCGCTCAACCAACTGACGAAGCGATCGAAGTCTTGAGTCCGTGCCATGCGCAGGACTTCCATGCGGGCCGCATGCTGGAGGTTGGCATCCTTGTCCTCGCAGTACCCCGTCAAGGTGGTGATCCACTCATCGCTGCCCTTGTTGAGGGTGGAAAGGCTCTCGAGCAAGGCTCCCACCACGTGGATCTCCTCCTCGCTGCGCAGTGCCTTCTCCAGAACCTTGAGGTTGTCCTCGCCACCGGCGCGGGCCAAAAAGTGAGCGACGGCAACCCGTTCGAGCGGATCCTTGGCCTTCAGGCTCTTGCTGACTTTCTTGACGGTTTTGTCGTCGCAGGGAACCGGCATGGCGTCGATGATGAAGATCAATTCGGGGCCCTTGGCCTTGCTCAAGCGCCCTTCGAGAGCCTTGGTGACCTCCTCGGCCGGCATCTTCTGCATCAGTTCCGCCATCGTCCAGTACAACGAAAGCGGCGTGGTGGCCTTGGATTTGGCCACGTCCATGAACATGGGGATGACCGCGGCGCCTTTCTTGGAAGCCAGGATTTCTGCGGCGGCAGAACGGATTTCTCCGATGTATTGGGTCCGGCCTAGGTACTCCGCAGCGCGTTTTTCGATGTCGGGATCGTTTTTGGCGTCCAACGCCTTGAGCAGCGTTGCGAAGAGGGTGGGCTCGGGTTCCTTTTCGAGGTACTCATTCAGTTCCTTGAGCTCCAGGCGGTTGGAAACCGCCTTCAACGCCATCAAGCGCATCTGCGTGGTGTTGCGCGGGATCTTGTCGCCGTCGTCCTCTTCTTTATCCTTGTCCTTCTTCTTGCGCTTTTCCTTCTTTGGCTTCTCCGCGCTGCCGTTGTCGACCATGCTCGGCAACAGGTAGATTCCCTTCAGGAAGGGAGTGTCGTTGCCGGGCGCCATCTGGATGTACAGCTCCAGCGCACGCTCACGCAAATCCGTCGGGATCGGAGTTTCCACCAACCGGCGCAGGGCCTGGGGTCCGGAGTTGGGGCAATTCGAAAGCGCCACCAGTGCGGCTTCCTGGACCTCGGGATCCATCTCGCTGGCGGCCTGGTTGGCGATGAACTCAGCCGCCAGGGCAGCATTCCCCGTTAGTCCGTCGTAGGCCGAGAGCACCGAAAGCACGCGAATCCGCATGTAGGTGGTCCCCAAGGTCGGGTAGATCACCGTCAGACCGTCCAAGGCATCCTTGGTTCCATCCAACCGAATGGTCTCCAAGACCTCTTCAGGAGCATCATCGCGCTGCTTCTTGAAGGCATCGAGCGCCTCGGTCAACTCCGCAGATTGGAGGGGGAGCAAGCCGAGGCTAAAGGCAAGGAGAAACGCTTTCATGACAAATCGGGGTGGGACAAACGGAAGGTGCGGGCCCGGAATCGGTGTACGCGCAACAGGCCTAGCAATGAGCCTAGTTACGGACCTAGACGCCAGCCAAGATGATAGGTTTCTAGGTCAAAGTCGGGACTTTTTGTCGATCAAATCCGCGATCATTCCAAGGGAAAGAACCTGGACCAGGGCCACGAACAGCAAAACCGTCTTGTCGCTCAGGTTGGGGGCCCCGGTGATCCAAAACAGGTCGAAGGCGAACGAGCAAGCCACGCACAAGCCGATCAACCCGGCCACCGGATAGAAAATCTTGAGCGGGTTGAAGTACAACACCGTGCGCACGATCAGCGCTAGGAAACCCAGCGTGTCACGGATCGGCCGAATCTTCGATCGTCCCTCGCGCGCGGCGTAATCGATGCTCAAGTAGCGCACATCGTGGCCGTTGGTGAGCGAAGCGAGCGTGATCGTGGTGGTGAACGAAAATCCATCGGGCAAGATGGGCGCGTAGCGCAGCACCAAGTCCCTGCGGATCGCCCGCAAACCCGAATTCAGGTCGGGGATGGGTGTACCGGAAAGGTACGAAGCCAAACGCCGCAGGAAGGCCTTCGCTGGCTTGCGGATGGTCGGGATGTTCACGTCGTTTCCCGTGCGCGCCCCAATCGCCATGTCGGCCCCCGCGCGCACCAACTCCACCAATTCGGCGATGCGATCCTCGGGGTAGGTGCCGTCGGCATCGGTGATCACCACCACATCGTGCAAGGCGGCGTAGAAACCGGTTCGAAGCGAGGCTCCGTAGCCGCGGTTGACCCCGTGCTCCACCACCTTGAGCGTGGGGAACTCCTGGACCAATCGACCGATGACCCGCGAAGTCCCGTCGGTGGACCCGTCGTTGACCACGATCAACTCGAAGGGTTCCGTCCAGGGGAGCCCGAACAAGCGTCGGATGACACCCTCGATACCGTTCTCTTCGTTGAAAGCGGGGATCACCAGGGTGATTCCGGGGGTGACCCGTGGATTCGAGTCGGCTGCCACGGCGGGCTGGTTGGGGGACATCATGGCCTAGCAGTCTAACGAATCACCCCTCGCATTGAAGCCAACGCAGGACCTGGCCTAGCCCGCCCGCCGGTCAAGGCTCGCTGCACCTGGGCACTTTGGGGGAGTTTGAATCGCCGGTGATCGGGATCGGCGGGCTCCCAAGCCTAGGGACGCCCAAGCTGGGCCAGGACCTTTTTGGTGATTCCCGTCAACGGCAGCCCTTCCAAGTTGGCGAAGTCCCACTCGTAGGCGGGACTCGGAATCCTCGCGGCGACCCGTGCTTCGAGCACCTGGATTCGAATCCGGTGGTGGGTGATCGCATGTTGAGCTTCCATCAGGGGAGCTCCCAACCGGGGCCGCAATCCTGCGGGCCAGGCAGCGCTCCACAAGGTACTGGGCAAACTCTCCTCGCTGCGACGGGTCGGCAGCTCCCACATGCCCGCCATCGCTCCTCCCTCGGGCCGTTGCATCAACACGACGCGCCCCTCCCGCACGACCCACAAGCCTTGCAAGTCGAGGCGCTGGGTGGCCCGCCGAGTCTTGGGGGCGGGGATGTCGGTCGGCGACCCAGAAGCCCACGCTGCACAGGATCGCTTCCAAGGACAATCCGAACAGCGCGGCTGCGTGGGCGTGCACACGAGGGCGCCCAATTCCATCAAGGCCTGGTTCCATAGGCCCGCGTCGTCCTCGGGCATCAGCTCGTGGGCAACCGCCCACACGAAGCGCTTCAGCGGTCCGGATCCCGCCGCGCCGGGGGCACCCAAGACGCGGGCCAAAACCCGTTCCACGTTGCCATCCACCAACGCCTCGGGCATATCGTAGGCGATGGAGAGCACCGCGCCTGCTGTGTACTCCCCCACACCAGGGAGCGCCAAGGCTTGCTCACGGTTCGCGGGGAAGCGCCCCCCATGGCGTTCGACGATGGCCTGCGCGGCCGCGTGCAAGGAACGCGCCCGACGGTAGTACCCCAGCCCACTCCAAGCGGCCAAGACGGCGTCCTCGTCGGCTGCCGCAAGATCGGCAATGCTCGGGAAGACCGTCAGGAAACGCCGCCAATAGTCGATCACGGTGGCCACCCGGGTCTGTTGCAGCATCGCCTCGCTGATCCAGATCGCGTAAGGATCGCGCGTTCTGCGCCAGGGCAAGTCGCGCCGCTGGGTCTGGTACCACGCAAGCAGCGATCGCCGCAGGCGCGCGCCACGATCCTTCTTGGGCAGGGCGGGGAAGGGGGGCGAGTCGGACATGGGTAGGAACGCAGTCGGTCCAGGCCACCAACCAGAATTCGGGATGTTGGCCGCCGGGCCCATACGCTACCTTTCTCCCCATGCACTTGCTCGCCGCCTTGGCCGTCGGATGGATTTTGGTGGAGGGCCACCCGGGTCCGGAGGCCTGGACGCTGGCTGGCGGAGGGACAGCGCTTGCGCTCGCGATGGTGTTGCGCGTGTGGTGGGTCGCAGGCGCGGTCTGGGCCCTCGCCCACGCCGCAAGGCCCCGAGGCGGCGGGGGCTGGGCACCGCTTGTGGCCTTGGCGATAGGTGCCTGCCTGCCCCTCTTGGTTCTGCGCACGCCCTTCGCAGGCCTCGGTCCGGCCCTGAGCGGAGCACTCCTGTGGAGCTTGGGTTGGCTGGTGCGCAGGCGCGCTGAGGATGATAGGTCGGTGGACGAAGGGACCCCTTCCGGCGCCCAGCAGCAGGATCTCCTCTGGATCCTCGCGGGCGTGGCAGCAATGCTGATCGCGGTGGCGTTGGGGCGCTTCTTGCTGCGCTTGGGCGCAGGCCATGCCGCCGACGTGGCGGTCGCGCTGCCGACGTTTGCTGGGCTCGCGGGCTTGGGGGCCCTCGCCTTCGGACGTTTGGTTCCTCCACGCGCTTTCGCGTTGGGTCGCAGCATTGCGTTGGTCGCGCTGGCTCTTGGGGGGTTGGCGGCCCTGCGGTCGGCGGGTTCGCTCGCCACGAATCGGGGGTTGCGCACCCTAGTGCGCCGCTTTGGGTTGGACTTGTCCTTTGCGGGAACTTGGCGCTACGACCTGCTCGTGGGCGTGTCGCTTTGGATCCTGCCAGCGTTTTTTGTAGGCATGCTCTGGTTCTGTACGGCGAACCGCCGACAGCGGCTCGCGCTCGGGGCTGGTGCGGCGCTGGGCGCGGCGCTGGAGCCCATGCTGCTGCGGCTGGGTGCCGGCGCGGCCTTCGACGCAGGTGCTAGCCAGGGTTTGTTGTGGTTGGGAGTTCTCCTGTCGACGGTGGCAGCGAGCGTGGGCTTTTGGCAGGGCCGTCGTCGCGGAATCGCTTTGCTGGCCAGCGCGGGACTTGTGGGGGCCGTTTGGGCCTTTCCCTTCCAACCCCTAGAGATCGCCAAGCCTTGGTCGCGCGTGCTCCAAGACGTGCTCTGGTGCCGCGAGTACCCCAACGGCCAATTCGCCGTGTATGGAGCTGGCGAAACCGACTTCATGGGACGCCTCGACCAACGCGCGCTCACCCCGCCGCCGGAAAGCGAACGCCTCGATCAACGCATGTTGATCCACTCGGTGCAGCTGCTCGAACCAACGCGCCGCTTGGGGTCCAAAGTGCTCCTGGCGGGCCTTTTGACACCCCAGCGCTGGCAAACGCTCTACGCGCAGGGTGTGCGTCGGGTGGACCGTATCGGCCTCGTGGGAGGGCCTGGTCGCGAAGCGGAGGCCGCCCTGTTTGGCGGCCGAATGCCCGACTCCGTGGTGGGCTCTTGGCTCGCTTGGGAACAAGCCATCGAAGCCCTGGAAGCTGGATCCTACGACCTGGTCATCGTTCCTCCAGGTGGTCCGAACTTGGCGGCCAACGGGCAAAATGGCTTGCTGGTGGCTTGGCAGCTCGTGGACGAAGGCTTGGGCGAACGGCCCGACGATGGCGACGATTGGCTGCTGTGTGCCGATGGCTTGCAACGCTTTGCCGCTGCACGAGTCCACGGCATCGCCGGCGATTGGCTCGCTCCACCAGGGGCGCTGCGAGTGAACCTGGGAGCGCCGATTTCGCTTGCGCCTCGCCGGGTTTGGAGCAGCCGGAGGGAATGGGAACGCATCGATCTCGCGCGCATCGGGTTTTGGGAACGGATGACCCGGGCTTGCACCGATCCGGCCCAAAGGACGCTGTTCGCCAGTTTGCGCGACCTGCAGGCGGATCAACGGCACAGCTCGCCCTTCGAGAACGAGGCGCAGCAATTGGAACTGACACCCGAGCGAGCCGAGGAGTGGACCCAAGCGTTGCTTGCCCTGCCGCCTAGCCCCTTCTTGGACGAGTTGGCTGGCGGATTGGCTCGAACACTGGTGGGCAAACGCGAGATCGAAGGAATCTTCCGCTGGATTGGCCAGCTATCGCCCGCGCTGGGACATCCCTACGAATTGGAACGGTCGCTGGCGCGGGCGGAACTCGAAAGCCTAGACCCCAACGCTGCTGCGGATCGACTGGAGGCCCTCGATGCACGCTTTCCAGGGGACGACAACCTGCTCGGGGATTGGGCTCTGGCCCTCGATCAAGCAGGGCGATGGGGTTCCTCCGTGGCCGTTCGCGAACGGCTCGTCGCCAAACACCCCGGCGAAGACGCTTTGGAACGGGCTTGGATCCAGGCGCTGATACGCAGTGGAGACCCTCGAGGGGAAGCCGCTCGGGCGTCCTGGCTGCTGCGCCACGCGGACGATGAGGAGCTGCGCCAGCTGTCCCAAACTGGGCCCCAGCTGGTCCCCGTGCCCTCCTACACCCCCATGGAAGGCCGTCACGGCCCCCACGATGAGGGCGAAACGCCCCATTGATGGACCGGTCGGGGCAACCCAAGCCCCTAGAGCTGGCAGCGTTGTAAGCTTACGAAAGGGGAACCTGGGCGCACATCCTTGCGTCTAAGGCCCAGGGAAGCCTGTTTCCGTGCATGGCACAGCATCAGACATCCGCTCGACTTGCCTGCCGCATTGCGGTGTGGCGCCCGACTTACCTGCCGCTTTGCGGCGTGGAACGAAACACCGATCTCACGAAATGAAATTCCTCTCTCCCAAGAGCTGGCTAGTGGCTGCGGCCCTGCTGGCAGGTTTCGGCACCTACGGGGACGCCCAAATCCTTCGGGTCGATCTGAAGCAAATGGTCGCCAACACGGACGGCGCCGTCTTCGGCACGATTACCGCCAAAGAAACCATCCGCATCGACCACCCCATCGATGGTCCGGAACTGTACTTCACCACCCTCACCATCGAGGGCAAGAGCTTGGAAACCGGTGCTCCCACTACGGTCAGCATGAGTTTCCCCGGCGGCTTCATCAACGAGGAGCAAGGGGTGTACAACTCCGAAGCCCCCGAAGCCGACGTGATCAAGATCGGCAAGCAAGTCGTGGCGTTCCACTTGTGGAGCGACAACATGGGTGGCGATTTTGCGTCCAACGTGCTGTATGCCTCCCACGGCGGGATCTACCCGACTTTCGAGGATGCTCGCGGTCAAGTGATCGTGCAGGGTCGCGGCGATGGCTATGCCATCCCTTCGAACACCTACCTTAGCAAGCTCACCCAAGACATCCGGCAGTTCGATGCCAAGCAGCCGCGCTAAAGCGCAGGAATCCTCCCCATGAAAGCATCGATCCTCGTCCCCTCTGCGCTGGCCCTCGTGGCTGGCCTTGGTTTCACCTTCAGCAATACCAGCGAAGGCTACGCGCTGTTGTCTCACTCGTTGAGCACGGCCCAACGCGATTTCCGCGTCTACAACACCTTCATCAACTCGGGTGCCAACAACAACGTCGCCCCGGACACCCAATTCCCTGGCGCCCAGGGTGCGGTGATGGCCATTTGGAAGGGTTGCATCGAATGGGGTTCCCGTTTGCACGGCAACGGCAACGGCGACTCGACCCAAAACGGCGACCTGGGTTCCGGCGGAGCCAACTTCGACGCGACCTTCCAAGGCGAAGCCAACTACGTCGGCACGCTTGGTGACAACATCTGCTCGACGGTTTCGGGTACTCCCAATGGAGTGCTGGCCTACACCGAAATCAACGGTAGCGGCAGCTGGCGCATGCGCTTCTACGACTCCTGGAACTGGGCGGATGGCCCGGGTTCCATCTCGGGGTCGCAAATGGACATGCAGAGTGTGGCCTGCCACGAGTACGGTCACGCCCTAGGCATGGACCACTCGGCCAACGCGCAAGCCACCATGGCCCCCGCCATTGGCAACGGTCAAACCTCTACCCGTTCGATCAACTTCGACGACATCGCAGGAGTCCAAGCCAAGTACGGGGTAGCCGGGGCCAACAAGCCCATCGTTTCGGGGATCACCTCGGCAGTCTTGGGCCAAATCACCATCACCGGCTCCAACTTCGGCGCCAACAACGAAGTTTGGTTTACGCGCCAGAACTTCGTGGGTACCGGGACGCCGCTGACGGTAGGCGGGGTGGCCTCCACGAACGGTGGGACCCAAATCGTCGTGAGCGTGCCCAACGATGCCCAATCGGGTGACGTGCTGGTTCGTAACACCAGCCTGTCGGGTGGGGTTTCGTTGTCCAACGCTTGGCCGTTTGACATCAGCTCGATCCAGTGCCCGGGTCAAGGAACCGTTTGCACGGGCTTCCCAAACTCCACGGGCGCCACGGGCGAGCTCTACATCTTTGGATCCCAAAACGTGGCCGCCAACGACACGGTCCTGACGGCTGCCGCCGTGCCGGCAAACCAGTTCGGGCTGTTCGTCTACGGACAGGGTTCGGGCTTGTTGCCCGTGAGCAACGGTATCTTCTGCTTGAACGGATCGGCCTTCTATCGGCTGGGGATTGTGCAAACGACGATCTTCCAGACCGCGTCCTACAACCTGGATCTGAACAACCTGCCCCCGGGCGGCCAGATCTCGGCAGGTCAGACCTGGAACTTCCAGTTCTGGCACCGTGAAAACGGGGGCGTCAGCAACTTCACCGACGCGGTGAGCTACACGTTCTGCAACTAGCCCAACCGAAGGTGGCCCAAGCGCCACCCAACCACAGCGGGGCCGGAGAACTTGGTTTCTCCGGCCCCGCTTGCGTGGGTAGGGTCTTCCAGCGCTGTGCACAACGAAGGCACCTCGATGGAGGCAGGTGTGCGGACCCGCTCGCTGGGTCCTACCTCGATGGTTCGGCCCGGCCGAAGGGTGACAAGCCCCGGCGAGGCTGGTACCTATGGTTCCCCCCGCTTCCCTCCGTACCCCATGAGCCTCGAAGATCGCCCCCGACCCCTCTTGCAAGCCGCCCTCGCGGCCGCGCTTGCCCTGGTCTTGGTTTGGATCTATGGGGCTTCAGTCCTCGATCACGGGTACATCTACGACGACCAACAGCTGATCCAGTCCAATCCACGGTTGGTAGACACATGGGGGCCCCTGCGGCACTGGCTCGAACCCCTGTGGCAATTCTCGGGGTACGAAGGCGAGCGGGCGACTGGGTTTTGGCGACCGCTCACTTTGCAGGTACTGGCTTGGGCGCGAGCGATTTCGGACGGAGCCGCTTGGGGACCCCACTTGGTCTCGCTGGTGCTGCACTGGCTGGCGAGTTTGGCGGTCGTTGGGTTGGCGCGGCGATTGGGATTGCGCTCCGGACTCGCCTGGGCGGCCGGTTTTTTGTTTGCCCTGCACCCGATCCAGGTCCAAGCGGTGGCTTGGGCCTCATCGATCAACGACCCTTTGCTAGGCCTTTGCACCTTCGGGGCCTTGATCGGATTCCATGACTGGGTCCAGCGCGGCCAACGGGCAGGCTTGGTCTGGGCGATGCTGGGGATGGGCTTGGGGCTATTGTGCAAGGAACAGGCGGCGGGAATCTTGCCCTTGGCGGGGCTGTTGGCCTGGTGGCGTTGGCGCTTGCCTTTTGCGCAGGCCGTCAAGCGCACCTTGCCGCTGTTCCTAGTCCTGCTCGTCTACTACGGCTTGCGCGTGTCGATCTTTGATTCGTGGGACGCGGGTCTGCGTGGGGCCGTGGTGGATTTTGCCCTGCGGACCGGAAGGGCTGTCCAGTTCCGGTTTGAATTGCTCGGTGGATTTGCTGGCATGCTGCTTTGGCCGGCCGATCTACCATTCTTCCGCGGCGTGCGACCCGAACTGCCCCCGGGTACGGTCGATGTCACCATCTCGATGGTCTTGGCCGGCGTGTGGCTGGGGGCCATTGGATTCTCCGTCCTGCGCGGCAAGCGCTCGCTTGGATGGCTGCTGGCCCTGCCCGTGGTCTGGTTGGCGCCGCAAGTCGTGTTCTACGAATCGGCGGGAGCCTTCCCCCAGTCGGATCGCTACTTGTACGTACCTTTGTTTGCGTTTGCAGTGCTCGCTGTCCAGCTGCTTGGCCGCCTGCAGCGGACCACCTGGATCGCCGCCGCTACGGTGCTCTTGGCAGGCGTGTACACGGCCCGCAGCCAAGCCGAATTGGCTTCTTACAGCGACAACGAGACGTTCTTTCGCAACGCAATCCATGAGAGCCCCAACGTCCCGGTGTCCTATTGGAGCTTAGGCCGCGAACTTCTGGGGGAGTACAAGCGCGATGGCAAGATCGAAAAACTGCAAGAAGCCATCGTCCAATACTTGACGTGCCTGACCCTGGGGCGTGACTACGGCGATCGTGCGCCCAAGCTGCACGAAGGCGATCCGCTCTACGAACGGATGCAGGAGCTCGAGGATTTGATCCACAACAGCGGATTGCGCCCACCGCTCGGGCCCTACGTCACGGTTTCCACCGAGGACCTGTTCCAAGCCAACATGGGCCAGGGTTGGTGTTTCATCGCCGCTGGTGAATTGCCCCAAAACCACGACACCAGCTCTGCCATCGAGGTCTTTGAGCAATTGACCACCACCTTCCCGGGCCGCTACGAAGCCTGGATCGGTTTGGGGATGGCCTACTATTCCGCTCAGGACTTTGAGAAGGCGCGCGTGGCCACCGGCAAGGCCCTTGAGTGCAATCCGGCTAGCCCCGAAGCTTGGTACAACCTGGGCGAGATCCTGCGCCAAAAGGGAGACTTTGCGGGGGCCGCGAATGCCTTCCGGGAAGCGGGTCGATTCCGCCCCTACGACATCAAAGACCGACTGGCCCAGGTGGAGAGTTGGATCGATGCGGGCCAACCCCAGGTGGCCGAGCATGAGCTGAATGCCCTCGAAGAAGCCCATCGCACTGACCCACGCGTACAGTACTTGCAAGGCATGTTGGCGGCCAATCGTGGTCAATGGGAGTCCGCCTTGAATGCGTTCGACCGGTTGCTCGCCCAAGAACCCGAGAACAAGGACGCGCACCTGCAACGCGGTAAGGTCCTGGTGCAGATCGGGCGCACCAACGAAGCGGTGGCTGCGCTAGGGCGGGTGTGCGAGCTGGACAGTACCAACTTCGAAGCCCACCGACTCTTGGGTGAGATCCTGCTGGCCAACCCGAACACCCAAAATCAGGCGCGTGAGTACTTGGAGCGGGCCTACGGTTTGGGCCGCCCCGGACCCGCACGATTGCGCGTCCAATCCGAATTGGCGCAATGGATCGAGCAGGATGAAAACGCGCTGTTCGACCGCATGCAAATGGATGAGGCGCGGGGCGACTTCGAAGCCGCGCGCCGGTGGATCGAGCTGATTCGGCGCCTCCCCGATGCCTGGAAAGGCGATCCCGAGCGCAAGGCCCGGCTGGCCACGATGTACCTGACCGAAGGCAACTGCCTACGCGAACTGGGCGAGTCCGAGCGGGCCATCGCGGCCTATCGAGCGGGCAACGCCGAGTGGGACGGTTCGTTCTGGTGCCACTACAACTTGGGCTCGCTCTTGTACGACTTGAATCGCTTCGAAGAGGCCTTGCCCGAGTTCGAACGCGCGCTCGAGCAAATCGAGCAGGTGCCCACCAAGGAAAACCTGCGCGGAGCGGTGCGCCAAACGCTGCAGTCACAGATCGAACGCAGCCGCAAGCTCGGTCCCGAATTCATCGGGCCTCCGGTGGAATCCCCTGGTTTGCCGACCAAGGACTGAGTCGATCCCAGCCAGATCGAGGCTCAGACCTGGTAGTGGTCCAAGAACATGCGCACCGCCTTGCGCGCCACTTCGGTGCGTTCGCTCGCGCTCAAGGGTGGGCGGGTGCCGAACAATTGGGGCCACAGGGCGAATTCCTTGAGCAAAGCGGAGAACTGCAAGCTGGCGGCGAGCGAGTCATCCACCCGCAAACGACCATCTCGGGCGGCTGCCCGGATCCACAGGGTGGCACCAAACTCCCCCTTGGAAATCTCGGCAAAGGCCTCCTCGACCACCTCGGGACGGCGCACCTTTTCGGCCACAGTCACCCGCACCAGCCGGAGAAAATCCTTCGACCCCAATAGCTCCAGCTTGGCCTGGGCCAACCGCATCAGCTGCTCTTCAAGCGGCACCTCGGGTTGGTAGGGCAGCTCGCTGATTTCTACGATTCGACGGCAGGCCTCGGCGCTGATGGCCTGGAAGAGGCCGTCCTTGTCGCCGAAGTGATTGTAAATCGTGCGTTTGGAAACCCCCGCAGCCTCGGCGATGCGGTCCATGCTCGTGGCTGGAAAGCCATGGGCGTGGAACTCGGAAATGGCGGCCTGGATGATGGCCTCACGCTTGTCGGTACTGAGCTTGCGGGCTGCGGTCATGGGGGGTGCAGGGAACGGAGAGCGGTCGCGCTTTTCCCAGGCTGGGACTATTGTAAACTACACGGTGTAGTTTACAACCCTGCCCCCCTCTCTCCTCCGAACCATGACGATCCGCTTCCTACCCAGTGCGGCGCCCCTCCGATTGGGGCTCGCCCTTTTGTTTCCCATGGTTTCGGGCTGCGTGACGGCCGTAGGGCCCGACTACCAGCGGCCTGAGACTCCCTTACCCGAGGCCTTTCGGGCTGCGACCCAAGATCCAGACTCCGGACCCTCGTCCAGCGAACCGGTTTCGTGGGAGGCCTTCGGCGATCCGGTGCTGGAGCAGCTGATCACCAAAGCCCGCGAGCAGAACCACTCGTTGCGTGCCGCAGCCGCGCGCTTGCAGCAGGCACGGGCCTTGATCGGGGTCGCCCGGTCTGAGGGGCGGCCCGCCGTCGCGCTGGAGCCATCGATCGGTCGCTCGCAATCTTCGGATGAAGTGGAGTTCTTGCCTGGGGTCACCAACGGCAGGCTCCAAACCCTGTATTCGCTGCCGGTCACCGCACGCTGGGAACTGGATTTGTTTGGACGCATCCAACGCAACCAAGAAGCGGTGGTGGCGGATGCCCAGGCGACCGAGGCCGATGCCCACGCGCTGGCCTTGGCACTCGAGACCCAAGTGGCGAGCAGCTACTACGGACTGCGAGCCCTCGACGCCGAGATCGAAGTCGTACGCCAGGGGCTCGAACTGCGGCGCAGCTCGGCCCAGCTGATTCGGGATCGCGTGCGCCTCGGGGCTGGCACCAGCCTGGACCAGGCCCAAGCCGAAAACCAAGTCGCCCAGGGGGAAGCCGACTTCGCGAGCCTCCAACGGGCCCGCAGCGAGTCCGAACACGCCTTGGCCGTGCTCTTGGGCGAGACGGCTTCGCAGTTTGCCCTCGAGCCTGCTCCCTTGCAGGGGACCCCGCCCACCATCCCGCCCGGATTGCCCAGCGAACTGCTGCAACGGCGTCCGGATGTGCGCCGGGCGGAACGGGTCTTGGCGGCCGAGAATGCACGCATCGGGGTCGCGGAAGCAGCGTTCTATCCCTCGTTGACCCTCACCGGCCAAGCCGGGTGGCAATCCACCGAATCGGCCAATTGGTTCTCCAAGAACGCGCGCATTTGGGGCATCGCACCCAACCTCTACATCCCGCTCTTCCAAGGGGAACGCAACCAACGCAACCTCGACCGGGCCAAGGCGCGCTACGAGGAAGTGGTCGAAAACTACCAGCAAGCAGTCCTGGAGGCCTTGGCCGAGGTGGAGTCCACCCTGGCGAGCCAAAAGTGGCTGCTGGAGCAATCGCAAGCACAGGGGCGCGCCGTAGAAGCCGCCAACACCGCGCGTAGCGTGACGCGAACACGCTTTGAAGTCGGCACGGTCGACTACCTCCAGGTCCTCGATGCGGAGCGCACGGCACTCGATGCCGAACGTGCCCAAACTCGACTCTTGGGCACCGAATTCCTCCAAACCGTCAGGCTCGTGCAGGCCCTTGGTGGCCAGTGGTAGTCCCTGCTCCCGGCCCTCTTGGATCATGAAACCCACCCCTCAAACCCTCTCCCCGATGCGCTCGCTACTATTCGTCGCCCTCCTGGTTCCCGCTTGCAACCCAACCGCAGCCAAACCCCAGGGCCCGCCCCCTACCCCCCAGGTCGAGTTCGTACTACCCACCGAGCGCACGCTCGAGGATTGGAATGAGTTCACGGGCCGGCTCGAATCCGTGGATGCCGTCGAAGTCCGCGCGCGGGTGGGCGGGTACCTGCAGGCCATCCATTTCGAAGATGGCCAACTTGTGAAGCAGGGCGACCTCCTGTTCGAGCTCGACCCCAGGCCCCTGGCGGCACAACTGGAAGCGGCCCAAGCGGACCAGCAAAGGGCCCAGATCGGCCTGGATCTGGCCCAGTCGAACTTGGATCGAGCCATGCAACTCGTCGAGGCCCGCGCCATGGCTGCGGAGGAACTCGAACAACGCAAGGCCGACGCGGCTGGAGCCCAAGCGGCGCTGCTGAGCGCCCAGGCACGGGTCACGTCCGCCCAACTGAACCTCGATTTCACCAAGGTTCTCGCCCCCATTTCCGGGCGCATCAGCGACCACTACGTGTCGGTGGGCAACCAGATCAGCGGAGGCTCTTCGGACTCGACCCTACTCACCACAATCGTGACCATCGATCCGATCTACTGTGGGATCGAAGCCAGCGAAAACATGATGTTGGCCACCCTCCGGCGCCAAGCGGCCGACGTATCCGCAGACCCCCAAAGCCCTACCACCCCGGCTTTCCTCGGTTTGGCCGATGAGAAAGGGTTCCCGCATGCGGGCTTGCTCGACTTCGTCGACAACCGCTTCGACGCCGACACCGCCACCCTGCGTGCGCGCATCAAAATTGACAACGCCGACGGGCAACTGATCCCCGGCATGTTTGCCCGCGTGCGCCTTTCGGGGGGTCCCGACCGCCAGGCGATCCTCATCCCGGACAAAGCCGTGCAAACCGCCCAAGACTCGCGCTTCGTGCTCTTGGTGGGCGACGAAAACGTCGTCCAGTACCGGCCCGTTCAGGCGGGTCGCCTGACCGAGGATGGTTTGCGCGAGATCACCCAAGGGCTCAGCACCTCGGATCGCGTGATCGTGGCCGGCCTGTTCTTTGCGCGCCCGGGCGCCACCGTCGCTCCCCGCCCGGCCGCGCCCGCTGGATCACCCGCCAAGCAATAGCCGTCCAGCACCCACGCATCCCCCATGAAGCTCACCCACTTCTTCATCGACCGCCCGATCTTCGCGACGGTGTTGTCGTTGTTCACGATCCTGATCGGATCGGTCGCCTACTTCACCTTGCCGGTGGCGCAATACCCCGGTGTGGTCCCGCCCACGGTGGTCGTCACCGCGTCGTACCCCGGTGCTAGCCCGCAGGTTTTGGCCGACACGGTCGCGACTCCCCTGGAACAAGCGGTCAACGGCGTGGACGGCATGTTGTACATGACTTCGTCCTCGACCGCGGACGGGCAAATGACGCTCACAGTGACCTTTGCGCTAGGCACCGACGTGGATGCAGCCCAGGTGTTGGTCCAAAACCGCGTGGCCTCGGCCGAACCGCGTTTGCCCGATTCGGTGCGGCTGGCGGGGGTCAAGACCACCAAGAACTCGCCCGACATCATGCTGGTGGCGCACTTGCGTTCGCCCAAACGGCTGTACGATCGGCTTTTCCTGGGCAACTACGCCTATTTGCACATCGTCGACGAACTGGCGCGCATCGATGGCGTCGGGGAAGTGCGGGTGTTCGGGGCAGCCGAGTACGGCATGCGCGTGTGGTTGGATCCCGAGCGCATCCGGCAGTTGGATTTGACCGTAGGCGATGTGTTGGCGGCCCTGCGCGAGCAAAACGTCCAAGTGGCGGCGGGCATCATCGGGCAAGAGCCGGCTGCGTCGCCGCACGCCTTCCAGCTCAGTGTCAGTGCTCAGGGCCGTCTCAAAACCCCCGAAGAATTCGCGGACATCGTGGTCAAAACCGGCCGGGAGGGGCAGGTCGTGCGCTTGTCCGAGGTGGCGCGCATCGAGTTGGGTTCGCAGAACTACGCGCTGGAAAGCTCGCTCGACGGGGAACCCGCGGTGGGCATCGTGATCTTCCAACGACCGGGCTCCAACGCGCTCAAGACCGAGGCGGCTATCCAAGACGCCTTCCGGCGCTTGAGCGCCGACTTCCCCGAAGGCATGGAGTACGCGATCGTGTACAACCCCACGGTCTTCGTCAAAGAATCGATCCACTCGGTGGTAAGCACGTTGCTGGAAGCCGTGCTGCTAGTCGTTTTGGTGGTGCTCTTGTTCCTTCAGACTTGGCGGGCTTCGGTGATTCCTTTGGTGGCCATCCCGGTTTCGCTGATCGGAACGTTAGCCGTGATGAGTGCGGTGGGCTTCTCGCTCAACAACCTGACGCTGTTCGGTTTGGTGCTCGCGATCGGGATCGTGGTCGACGACGCGATCGTGGTGGTGGAAAACGTCGAGCGGCACTTGGAACGCGGTCTTCCGCCGCGCGAAGCGACTCGCAAGGCGATGGATGAGGTCGCCGGGGCGTTGGTTTCGATCGCGCTCGTGCTGGTGGCGGTGTTTGTCCCCACGGCCTTCCTTTCGGGCATCGCAGGCCAGTTCTACCGTCAATTCGCGGTGACGATTGCCACGGCCACCGTGCTTTCGATGATGGTGTCGCTGACCTTGAGCCCGGCCATGGCGCGCTTGCTGCTGCGCGGACCGCACGCCAAACCGGACGTCCTTCAGCGCATCTGGAATTTCCTCTTCGGTTGGCTCTTCCATGGCTTCAACCGTCTGATGCACTTCACCACGCGCGGTTACACCGGATCGGTCCGCCGTGCGGTGCGCTTCGTCCTGCCCATGGGCGTGGCCTACTTGGGCTTGATGGCCATCACCGGTTGGGAGTTCAAGAAACTACCCGAAGGCTTCATTCCTTCGCAGGACCAGGGCTACCTGATCGTCGCCGTCCAACTACCCGATGGGTCCAGTCTGGCCCGCACGCGCGAGGTGGTCAAAGAAGTCGCCGGACTCGCGCGCAAGGTCGATGGCGTGGGCCACACCGTCGAGTTCGTAGGCTTCTCGGGCGCGACCCGCGCGACGGCCCCCAACGCGGCGGCCATTTTCCTTCCGCTCAAGCCTTTTGAGGAAAGGGTGCGGTCGGGTCGCAACGCGCTGGCTATCTCCAACGATGTGCGCAAAGCCATTGGCGGAGTCGTCGAAGGCTTTGCCGTGGTGATTCCGCCGCCCCCGGTGCCGGGCATCGGCACGGGTGGTGGATTCAAGATGATGCTCCAGGACCGCAAGGGCGGAACGCCGGAGGAGCTGCAAGCAGCGGCCTACCAGATCATCGGTGGCGCGAGCCAAAACCCGGCCATCACCCAACCCTACACCTTCTACCGCGGTACGACGCCCCAGCTGTACGCGGACGTCGACCGTACCAAGGCCAAGAAGCTCGGGATTCCCCTGAGCAACATTTTCGAGGCCTTGCAGGTGTACCTGGGCTCGGCCTACGTCAACGACTTCAACCAGTTTGGGCGCACCTACCGCGTGATCGCCCAGGCCGACGCGAAGTTCCGCGACGAGGAAAGCGACGTGGACCAGCTCACCACGCGCAGCACCTCGGGCGCGATCATTCCACTGGGTACTGTCGTGCAAATGGAGCGCACCACCGGCCCGGATCGGGTGGTTCGCCACAACTTGTACCCGGCTGCCGAGATCGGTGGCGAGACGGGCAAGGGCTACAGCTCGGGCCAAGCCTTGGCCGCCATGGAAGACCTGGCGAGCCAATTGCCTCCCGGCTATGGCTTCGAATGGGTGGACTTGGCCTACCAGGAAAAATCAGCGGGCAACACCGCCCTCGCGATCTTCGGGTTGGCGGTGCTGTTCGTATTCCTGTTGCTCGCCGCGCAGTATGAGAGTTGGAATCTGCCCCTGGCGATCATCCTGATCGTGCCCATGTGTCTTTTGGGCGCTGGCTCGGGCCTGCTCTTGCGCGGCATGGACAACAACGTGTTGACCCAGATTGGTTTCGTGGTGTTGATCGGCTTGGCCGCCAAGAACGCCATCCTGATCGTGGAGTTCGCCAAGCAGTTGGAGGACCAAGGCATGGATCGGTTCCAAGCCGCCGTGGAAGCCGCCCACCTGCGGCTGCGGCCGATCTTGATGACCGCCCTGGCCTTCATCCTGGGCGTGGTCCCGCTGGTCATCGCGGAAGGTCCCGGCGCCGAGATGCGGCGATCGATCGGTACCGCGGTGTTCGCGGGCATGATTGGGGTGACCTTCTTCGGCCTGCTCTTCACGCCCGTGTTCTACGTGGCTCTGCGCGGTCTGTTCGCGCGCAAGAAGCAGGCGGCCTAAGGCAACCCTAAGGCAACTCGACATCGGCGGCCCGGAACACCGGGCCGTCGATGCAGCACTTGGCTACCGGCCAGTCCCCCAGGGTCCCGCCTTCGACGGTGCCCACCGCGCAGCCGTTGCAGATCCCCACGCCGCAGCCCATGTAGGTTTCGAGCGAGACCCAGGCTTCGAGCGCGTGCTCCTGGGCAAAGCGCAGGACGGCCTTCATCATCGGATCGGGCCCGCAAGTGAAGACCTGCACCGCTTGGGTGCCCTCGCGAGTTGCCAAGTCCTGGCAAGCCTGGACCACGTTGCCGTGGAATCCCGCCGACCCATCGTCGGTGGCCGCGATCACGCGCACGCCCAAACCGGCAAACTGGTCCAAGTCGTACAGGAAGCGCTTGGAGCGGCCGCCGTAGATCAGGGTCAGGTCCTTGGCCGCGACGCCTTGCGCCAGGGCCTGCTGGATGCCCATGAAGAACGGGGCGCTGCCTATCCCCCCAGCCACCAACCACTTGGGGCCGGAATCGGGCTGCCAAGCGGGCCAACCCTGACCGAGCGGACCGATCAAGCGCACGCGAGTGCCCGGTTGGCTGGCTGCCAGGGCTTGGGTTCCTCGCCCAAACACCTTGATCAGGAACTCGACCCGGTCCGGTGCCACCTGTCGGTAGACCGAGAAGGGACGCGGGATGGCGGGCGAGAGGTCGTCGTCCCGGCGCAGCATGAAGAACCGACCGGCTTCGAGCGGGTCGATCGCCTCGGGCAGGCGCAGTTCGAGTACCAGGGCATCGGCCCCCACCGGTCGGTTGATATGGACTTCGGCGATCTGGGATCGAACATCGGGAGCGACGGCTGCCATGGGCCGAAGTCTACCGATTTGGGGCCCCTACCGCAGCTTCTTTGACCCGCGGGACTGCCCGCGGGGCCCCTTGGAAGCTACCCTGTTCGGCCCCATGAGCCTGCTGATCCTCAAAGACCTCAAGAAGCACTACGGTGGCCAGGAAGTCCTGCGCGGTGCCTCGCTCACGATCGAACCGGGCACCAAGGTCGGCATCGTGGGCCGCAACGGCGGTGGCAAGACCACCCTATTCCGCATGATCACCGGCGAGGCCACGCCCGATTGGGGCCAGGTCATCGTGGCCAAGGGCACGCGCCTGGGCTTCCTGCCCCAACACCCCAACTTCTCGGGCCAAACCGTCCGGCAGTACGTGGAGAGTGGTTTGGAAGAGGCCCGTCAAACCGCCAAGCAGCTGCAAGAAGTGGGAGAGGCCATGGGCCACGCCCATGGCGAGCAGCTCGATCGCTTGATGAAAGAGCACGACCGGCTGACCCATCGCGTCGAGGAGTTGGGCGGCTGGGAAACCGAACGCATTTCGGAGACCGTACTCTCAGGCATCGGCCTCAAACCCGAATTGTGGGAGCGCCCTGCGGACACCCTTTCGGGCGGGGAAAAGAACCGCGTGGCCCTCGCACGCGAGTTGGTCAGCGGACACGACCTGCTCCTCCTCGACGAACCCACCAACCACTTGGACTTGGAAGGCATCGAGTGGATCGAGCGTTACCTGCGTGAGATGCGCGGCGCTGTGCTCGTGATCAGCCACGACCGCCGCTTGCTCGACAACTCGGTCGAACGCATCCTGGAGATGGAGCGCGGGGAGATCAACAGCTACCCCGGGAACTACTCGAAGTACATCGTGCTGCGCGAGGAACGCTTCGAAACCGACATGCGCGCCTACGAGCAACAACAGGCGATGCTCAAGAAGGAAGAAACCTTCATCAAGAAGCACATGGGCAGCCAGCGCACGGCCGAAGCCAAGGGGCGCGCAAAGAAGCTGTCCCACGTCGATCGCCTCGAACGCCCCAACCACGACGTGCGCAAGCCGCGCATCCATCCGCCCAAAGCCGCCCGCGGCGGCGAAAAGGTGCTGCACTGCGAGAACATCGCCGGGGGCTACGGCGACAACGTGCTGTTCCGGGGGATCGACCTGCGCATCGGCCGCGGCCAGCGCATCGGCATCGTAGGCCCCAACGGCGCGGGCAAGTCCACCCTGCTCAAGATCCTAGCCGGAGTCATGGAACCGCTCCAAGGCGTGGTGGTGCGTGGCCACGGCGAGCGTGTGGCCTACTACGACCAGAACACCTCGCATCTGCGGCCCGATGGCACGCCAGCCTCCGAGATCTTCCGGCATTACCCGCAGATGACCGATTTGGACATCCGCAACCACCTGGCGAAGTTCCTGTTCCGCGGCGACGAAATCGACAAGCCCATCACGGCACTGTCCGGGGGCGAGCGCGCGCGCGTAGCCCTGGCCATCCTCGTGCTGAGCCAACCGTCGTGGATGGCGCTCGACGAGCCCACCAACCACCTCGATCTGGCCAGCCGGACCGCCCTGGAAGAAATGCTCTCGGACTTCCAGGGAGCGCTCGTTTGCATCAGCCACGACCGCGAATTCCTCGACGACCTGTGTGAATACACGGTCGAGCTTTCTGCCCGGGGCGTGGTCGAACACACCGGCAACTACACTTCGTGGCGACGCTGGCGTGAGGAAGAAGCAGCCCTTTCGAGCGGCGAAGCCCGTGCCGAGCGCGAAGCCGTGCGCAAGCGCGCCGCTGCCGAGGAGGAAAAGCGCAAAGAAGCCGAAAAACAAGCGCCCGCGGCGGGCAAGGTTCGCAATCCTTTCAAGTTCAAGAAGCTCGAGGATCGCATCATCGCGCTCGAAGAGCAGCTCGCCAAACTGCACGGCGCCATGGCCGATGAGAAGGTGTACTCCAACCCCGACAAGCTGATCGACACGCAATATCGCATTGCGGAAGTCGAGCGTGAGTTGGAGCATGCCAACGAAGAGTGGGCCAACTGGGATTGAGGCCTGATTGCTAGGGGTTTTGTTGCTGAGGGCTTTTGTGCTAAGGGATTGAGTGCTGAGGCATTGGCGCGCAGGCATGCGTGCTGGGGCCTTTCCAGACCCTGGCACGGACCGATTCCCGGCAAAAACCACTTTCAACCCTCAGCCAGCGGCCTAGGATCGGTATCGGCGTTTTCCCCGTCGATTTCCTCGATGCCGGATCCCATCGAAACCACGCTGCAGGCCCCCCTTGCAGGCTGCGGCGCTCGAAGCGTACTCGCGGACCGCTTTTTGGCCGTCCGCGCTAGGACCCGGTGGTTGTGCTCCACCCTGGCGACTGAGGACCACATAACCCAGTCGATGCCGCTGGCTAGCCCCGCAAAGTGGCACTTGGCACACACCACTTGGTTCTTTGAGCGTTTTGTCCTTCAAGCGTTCCTCCCTGGCTATGCGCCTTTCGATGCTGAGTTCGAGTACCTGTTCAATTCCTACTACGACAGCGTAGGTACCCGAATCGCTCAAGCCGAACGAGGCACCCTGACCCGCCCGACGCTCGAGCGGGTGCACGCCTACCGCGAGCACGTGGAGCAAGCCATTTCGGTTTGCCTGGGCCAGATCCCCGATTCCGCTTGGTCGACCGTGGCGGCGACCCTGGAGTTGGGCCTCCAACACGAACAGCAGCACCAGGAATTGTTGGTCACCGACATCCTGCACCTATTTCTGTCGCACCCTTTTGGAACGCGCTACCTGTCCGATGCGGTCCCCGCGAATGCGCCCGACCCAGGTCCCCTGCGCGTCCAACGCTTCGAGGAAGGCGTCGTGTCGATTGGAATCGACGCGGAAGCGGCATCCTTCGCCTACGACAACGAATCGCCGCGCCACCGACGATTCCTTGAGCCGTACGCCCTGGCCACGCGCCCTTCCACCAATCAAGAGTACTTGGCCTTCGTGGAGTCGGGCGGCTACGCAGACCCAGCTCACTGGCTTTCGTTGGGTTGGTCGCGAGTGCAGTCCGAATCCTGGCGACATCCGCTCTACTGGAAGCGCGATGCGCACACGGGCGCTTGGCTCGAGTTCACAGCCTGGGGCTGGATTCCGCTGGATCCGCACCGGCCGGTTTGCCACCTGAGCTACTTCGAAGCCGATGCCTTCGCCCGTTGGTCGGGCGCTCGTTTGCCCACGGAGTTCCAATGGGAAGCAGCCATGACGACCTCCGTCATCGCCCATCCAGCCCGCGAACGCGCGCTACACCCTACCGGTGAGCCCTTCGCCGCGCCGCTTGGCGTGGGCGAGGTATGGGAGTGGACCCGCTCAAGCTACGAAGCCTACCCAGGCTACGCGATCCCGCCCGGTGCCCTAGGCGAGTACAACGGCAAGTTCATGTGCAACCAGTACGTGCTACGCGGCGGATCGTGTGCCACGCCACCAGGCCACATCCGCCCGTCCTACCGCAATTTCTTTCCACCCGAAGCGCGCTGGCAATTCAGTGGCGTTCGGCTCGCCTTCGAAGGTCCCGACCAAGCTCCCAGCGACTCCCGAGGTTCCCATTGAATCCCACCACCACGCAAACACCGAGCCCCAAAGTCCGCTACACCGAAGAGATCCTGGCGAGCCTAGCCGAAGAGCCGCCCCGCTTGCCGTCGAAGTACTTCTATGACGCCACCGGCAGCCGGTTGTTCGACGCGATTTGTGCATTGCCGGAGTACTACCTGACGCGCACCGAGACCGGCATCCTCGAGCGCGACGCAAAGGCCATGGCAGCCGCGATTGGGCCCCATTGCGAGCTCTTGGAATATGGTTCGGGGAGTTCGACCAAGACCACGTTGCTTCTGGACGCCCTCGTGAAGCCCGCCCGGTACATCCCCATCGATGTGAGCCGCGCACACCTGCACGACGCTGCGCAGCGCATCCACGCGCGCTACCCCGATCTGAGTGTCGAGCCCCTGTGCGCGGACTTTGCGGGAGAGATCGTCTTGCCGTCGGAAGCGGCCGGCACGCGGGTGGCGTACTTTCCGGGATCGACCCTGGGCAACCTCACCGATGCGGGGGCGCGCGGCCTGTTGGAGCGCATGACCCGCACCTTGGGGCCGGGGGGGCTGCTCTTGATCGGAGTCGACTTGGTCAAACCCGAATCGGTCTTGGTCCCCGCCTACGACGACGCGGCCGGAGTGACCGCAGCGTTCAACCGCAATCTGCTCGTGCACCTGCAATCGCTAGTGGACCTTCAGGTAAACCCCACCGCGTTCGAACACCGCGCCATTTGGAATGCCGACGAACATCGCATGGAGATGTGGCTCGAAGCGTCGAGCGACCAGGTGCTCGAGCTGGCTGGCCAGCGCTTCGCGATCCCCCGTGGGAAGCGCATCCTGACCGAGTTCTCGCACAAGTACACGCCAGAGCGTCTCCTGGACTTGGCCGCCGGCTTTGACCCCGTGGCCCGCTGGAGCGACCCCCAGGGCTGGTTCTTGGTCCAATTGCTGCGCGTGCGCGGCTAGGGGCACAACGGACCTTTCCACGGGCCCCAGGGCCCGAATTCTGCTGCGGGCGCGGCCCGCGATCCCGTATCCTGGGGCCGCCGAAACGGGCGCGAACCGCGCGCATCCCGTTTCGCCGTGCTTTCTTCCCCTTTTGTCCAGGGTCGTGTTTGCCCAGGGTCGTGCCGTGCAAGAGTTCATCGCCTCCATCGAGTCCGCCATCATCGCCGCCACCGGTCTGGAGCCGGGTTCGTTCTCGCTGGAAAGCCCGCGCAAGGCCGAGCTTGGGGATTTCGCCTTCCCCTGCTTCCTCTTGGCCAAGCGCGACAAGGGCAACCCGGCCCAAATCGCCGGCAAGCTCGCAGAACAACTGAATGCTTCGCTGGAAGGCATCCAAGCCACCGCAACCGGGCCCTACATCAACTTCCAGATCGACCGCTCGGACCTAGCTCGGAGCCTCTTGGGTTCGATCCGCAGCCAAGGAGCGCTCTACGGCAATTCCGAGGAAGGTCGCGGCCAAACCGTCGTGATCGACCTTTCGTCGCCGAACATCGCCAAGCCCATGTCGGTCGGGCACTTGCGCTCGACCGTCATCGGTGCAGCCATCCAACGCCTGCACGATGCCTTGGGCTACCAGACCGTGGGCATCAACCACATCGGCGACTGGGGCAGCCAGTTTGGCAAGCTCGTGGCAGCGGTCGACCGCTGGGGCGGCGAGGTCGACCTTGAGTCGGATCCGATCAAGGCGCTGCTCGAACTGTATGTGCGCTACCACAACGAAGAAGCCACCGACCCGAGCCTCCAAGATGCGGCGCGAGCCGCCTTCCAGGAACTCGAAAGCGGCAAGGAAGGGCACGTGCGCGCGGTTTGGCGCCGTTTGACCGAACTCTCGATGCAGGAGTTCCAACGCACCTACGAGCGCCTGCACGTGCACTTCGACGAGATTCGGGGGGAGTCGTTCTACGAAGACCACCTGGGCCCCATCATCGAACGCATCGTGCAGTCCGGGGTCACCGAGGAGTCCGAAGGCGCCTTGATCGTGTCGCTCAAGGAGTTCGGGGAGAATGTTCCGCCTTGCCTGCTGCGCAAGTCCGATGGCACGACGCTCTACGCCACGCGCGACTTGGCGGCGGCCTTCCACCGCTGGGAGCTGTACCACTTCGCCCGCTGCCTGTACGTGGTCGGTGGCGACCAACGCCTGCACTTCCAGCAGCTCAAGTACGTGCTGCAGCGCATGGGAGTCGAATGGGAACCCAAGGTCGAGCACATCGCCTTCGGCATGATGCGCCTGCCCGAGGGCAAAATGAGCACGCGCAAGGGCCAAGTGGTGTTCCTAGAGGACGTGCTCGACCGCGCCGTGGCCGAGGCGGCCAAGATCATCGCCGAGAAGAACCCCGAACTGGCCAACTCCGCCGAAGTCGCCGAGCAGGTTGGCGTGGGCGCTGTGATCTTCAACGACCTCAAGCGTGAGCGCGTCAAAGACATCGAGTTCGTGTGGTCCGAGGTCCTATCGTTCGAAGGCGACACCGGTCCCTACGTCCAATACACCCATGCCCGCCTGCTGAGCATCCTGACCAAGGCCGATGCCGGCGCGATCGACGCAGCCCCCGACTGGAGCGCCCTGGCGGATTCAGCAGGCTTGCTGCTAACCCTGGGCCAATTCCCGGGCGTCATCCGCAAAGCAGCGACCCACGCCGAACCCTCCGAAGTCACGCAGTACCTGCTCGGCTTGGCGCGCGAGATCAACTCCTGGATCGCCGCCAATCGAGTGCTGGGCCAAGCCCCCGGCGTGATGGCTGCCCGCCTGCAACTCGCCGACGCGGCGCGAATCGTGCTGCACAAAGGCCTCGCCCTGCTCGGAGTATCGGCGCCGGAATCCATGTAGCGGTCGTTGGGTTGGCTTGTCTCGAACGTGGCCCGCTTGGGATTCGAAGAGTTCGACACCGTCTCTTGAGTCAGCGTGAACCTTCGCTACCAGTGGCTTCTGCCAAGGTCTGCAGCCGTTCGGGCCAAGGCTCTTCGGATAGGGGCAGGACGAGGTGGTTGGCCCGGGGCAGCGTATGCAACTCTGCGTTGGGTAGGCCTGCCGCCAGCGTGGCCATCGTTTCGGTGGAGGGCACCACGCGGTCGTCGCTCGAGGCGTACAACTCGCAGCGCATGGGGACTTGAGGCAAAGCTCCGCGCAAGTCCAAGTGCGGGATGGCTTGCATGCGGGTCGCATACCCACCGCGCGCGAAGCCTGGCAGAACCTTGCGAAACGAGGCTTCGGCCACGGGATCCTTGCGCGGCCGAAACAGCCAACGACTCGCTAGATGCACGCGTCCGACACGCAGCAACCAACCGGGCGCAAAGGGCACCAACGCGGCGCCCAAGCGGACCCGCAAACGCGATGGGTACCAGGCAAAGGTGTTGACCAAGCACATCGCTTGGACGCGCTCGGGGTGACGCAAGGCGACTTGCAAGGCCACGCCTCCCCCGAACGATTCGGCCAGCAGGATCGCTCGCTCCATCCTGGCGGCAGTCATGCATTCCACCACCGAGTCGGCCAACCGTTCGTACAACTGCGCCGATCCGGGCATGCCCTCATCGTGGTAGCTCAAGCGCAAGAGGTGGAAACTCGCCTCCAGGCGCCCGGCGGTTCCCAGCAACAACTCACCGGTACCATCGATGCCGGGCACATAGACGATGGCTTGTCCGCTGCCACGGTTGCCTACGATTTCCGCTCTCATGGGCGCACCACTTTAGCGTCGTGGCACGTGCCTCCAAACTCAAACATCGCCAGGCCCCCATGGCTACCCTGCGATGTCCTCCTGGTGAGGAGTCCAGACCATCCCCCAACACAACGCGTACTTGGCTTGGTGGCCTGGCTTGGAAACAGCACGCAGGGTGGCCACTTCCCCTCGATTCCCCCATGCGGCCGATTGTGCCCAAGCGGGGCAAACGGCACACTCCTCGCGCCCAAAAGCACCCTATCGGCTGGTTCGAGTCCTGGGGCGCGCGGCCCCCTCTCCTATGGATTCCGACCGCCGGCTTGGCTTGATGATGGCTTCCACCACAGCCCTGCTATGGGGCGTGTTGGCGGTGGCCATGAAGGTCGCAACGAATCACGTGCCGGTGATGACGATCACGTGGTTTCGGTTCGCGTTCGCCTTCAGCCTCTTGTTCGTGTTCATCGCCCGACGAGGCAAACGGCGCTTGAAAGTGCTGGTTCGGCCACCCCTCTTGGGGTTGGTGGCGGCCTTAGGCCTTACGGGCAACTATTTGGGCTATTTGAACGGGCTGCATTTCACGACCCCATCCAACGCCCAGATCCTGATCCAAACCGCCCCCCTGATGCTCGCTTTGGTGGGGATCGTGATGTTCAAGGAACGCTTGAAGCGCTCGCAGTGGTTGGGAGTCGGTGTGGCTTTGGTCGGTTTTGTGCTGTTCGCTTGGAACCAACACCAGGAGCAGGTCATCAGCCACCAAGACTGGTTGCGGGGCAACGGGATGATCTTTTTGGGAGCCGTTTCTTGGGTGGTCTATGCGGCCATTGCCAAGTTGCTAGGCATGCGCGGACTTCCGCCCCAGGATTTGAACCTTTTGATCTATGCGGTTCCGGCGGCCATGCTCTGGCCTTGGGTCGACTTTGCACTGCTCGCCAGCCTTTCGTGGAAGATGTGGATCCTGATGGCCTTCCTGGGGGCCAACACGCTGGTGGCCTACGGTTTCTTGGGCGAGGCGTTCAAGCGCCTCCCGGCCTACCAGGTGAGCCTGATCATCACCCTCAACCCGCTGATCACCCTGGCGGTCATGGCCGGGCTGCGTCCTTGGGGATTCGCTTGGCTGCCGGCCGACCGCGTGGGTGCTTTGGGCTACGGGGCTGCGCTCCTGGTGGTCGGCGGAGTGGTCCAAGTATTGCGCCGAGCGGGGCGGATTCCGGTCCCTCCCCCCGCCCCCGCAGCCGAAGCTTGAGCCCAAACGGCTAGGATGTCGTAACCCTCTACGGTTGAGGCACTTATCTCACCCGGAGACAAGCCCGACCCTATTAATGTCGGGCCCCGGTCAAGCCGTGGGTGGAACCGTCCGAAAAGCTCATCTGGGCCGTTGTGGTTGTTGCCGCACCAACGCAGCGCCCGGTGGAGGACCCTTTGCTCGAGCGCTACATCCGCGACATCCCCGATTTCCCGAAGCCCGGGATCCTGTTCAAGGACATCACGCCGATGCTCCAGGATCCGGAAGCCCTGCGGGTCGCGGTCGAAGGTCTGGCGCAAGCCACCGATCCCGACTCGTTCGACCTCGTGTTTGGCATGGAGTCGCGCGGGTTCATCTTCGGAACCGCCGTCGCCCACTACCTGGGCAAGGGTTTCGTGCCCGTCCGCAAGCCCGGCAAGTTGCCCTACAAGACCGTGTCGCAGAGCTACGAGCTCGAATACGGCAGCGACACCCTCGAAGCCCACATCGATGCCTGCCAACCGGGCCAAGGCGTCCTCTTGATCGACGACCTGCTCGCCACGGGCGGGACGATGGGCGCCTCGGTGGACTTGGTCCGCAAGCTGGGTGGCAACCCGATCGCCTGCGCCGTGGTGGTCGAATTGACCTTTTTGAATGGACGCGACCGACTGCATGGCATCCCCGTCCATTCCCTTGTGCGCTACTAGATCCGCTCTCTCCTCGAAGGAACCGCCATGACGACCGACAAAGATACCGCACAAAAAGCCTCCGGAGCGCTGCCCGTTGAGGAAATGGTGACCGAGGACATTTGGGGGCTTTACCGCACGGTTAAGGCCGCAGGCGCCCCCCGTCGCAACGAACTCGAGCACATCCGCAACGTGCTGATGGAGCGCCACTACCCGCTGGTGCGCTACATCGCCGAACGCCTGCTGCAAACCTTGCCCAAGTCGATCGAGCTCGATGACTTGGTCAGCGCCGGCCTGTTCGGGTTGATGGATGCCATCCGTGGCTTCGACCCCGACCGGGGCATCAAGTTCAAGACCTACTGCACCACGCGCATCCGGGGCTCGATCCTCGACCAGCTGCGCAGTCAGGACTGGGTTCCGCGCCTCGTGCGCCTCAAAGCCAGCCGCATCGACCGCGCACTGCAGCGCCTAACCGGCGAAATGGGCCGCGAACCCACCCACGCAGAGCTCGCCGAGGCCCTCGAGATGGACCACCAGGAACTCTCGCGCGAGATCCAAGCCGGCTCCGCCAAGGCGATGTACTCGCTCAGCGACAAATGGGAGGATCGCGACGACGATTCTTCTATGGAAAAGGTGGACGTACTCGAGGACAAGCGGTCGATAGACCCCATAGGCGAGCTGAATAAGCAGGACATGATGGGTTACATCACCCGCTCGCTGACCCACAAGGAACGCTTCATCATCGAGCAGTACTACCAAGTCGGCCACACCATGCGCGAGATTGGCGAGATGCTTTCGCTGACCGAAAGCCGCGTCTGCCAAATCCACAGCAACGTCATGGCCCGCCTCAAGAGCCTCTTCGGGTCGAAGACCTCGACCATGCTGCTCTAACCGAATATCCCCCCCTCCCTTGGAACCCCCCTCCGGCCCCCCCCGGTGGGGGGTTCCTCCTTTTGGGGGGCTCAACGGAGTTCGGACCCAAGGATTCAGAGATTCTGAGCAGAACGAGGTCGACCCTCCAGAGGGGTGTGGGTCCAGGGCAGAGCATCGAGGGCGGGTCTGAGTTCGGCTAGGCCCCGATTCTGTGGCTGAAGTTTCGATCCTCAGTGGCAGGGAAACCAGTGGTCGCTTGATTCGGTGCGATCCTTGTATGCAAGCTGGAACCACACCCAGAGTTCTGCGTCATGATGCTCACCGTTCCACTCCTCATCGGATTCTGCGTACTGCCCTCATCCCCAGACTTGATCCAGCCTGGATACAAGCGGGTCGAGCAACTCGTCGCCATCGAAAACCCGAGGGACTTCGATGGCTGGTTCGTGGTGGCTGCCACCCTTCTTGGGCCCATCGACGTCACGGTCGTCGAACCCGGCGTGCCATTCCCCTACTCATCCAAGTACGGTACGCGGGTTTATGGCCTTCCGGTCGGGACGCCCGTTCCGGAGGCTCTTGTGGATGGTCGACCCCATGGGGCCGCCTTCGATGGATTTCCCAGTGCGCATCCGCCCGTAACGCAACCTTCCGAGGTGGCTTTCTACTCACCGACAAATCGCGCCCTCACCACGCTTCGAATCTTGCGTCTGGATGAATCGGGAATCGGACTGAAGCAGGTGAGCACCCAGACCTTGGATGCCCACGGTAGGCCAGTTGCATGGTGGCGACTTTGGGTGCTCCCCCTGGGAGCCTTGGCCGTTGGATTGGCGGCCTTGACTTGGCTAGTTCGCCAAAGACGTCAAAGAGCAACCGGTTGATCGAATCTTACGCAGCAGCTCTGCTATGGACGGTTGCCGTGGAGGTCACCGCCGCCGCGTGCTGGCCCCGCAGTGCAAGGCCAGAAGACCTCTTGTGGACCGTGGCCAGCGTCAATCTGTTGACGCACCCCATCGCGTACCTCTTCGCCAGCCCTCTTGGTTTCTGGCCCACGGAAGCGGGCGTCGTGGTGTCCGAGGCGTTCTTGTACCGCGGGGTTGCGGGCATGGGCTGGAAGGCTTCGGGGGTTCTGGCCTTGGCCACCAATGGCTGCACCCTAGTCCTTTCGTTCCTGCTTTGACCGCGTTTGCCGTGGGCCTTGGGCTTCCACGCAGCGCGAAGGGTTAGCAGCTCCAATCGCTGCGTGGAGCCATGACTCTGGAGGCCGAACGATTCGCCAAAGCTCGAGCAGATAGCCAACCCTTAGGGCAGCGGACTCCCGGGTTGCCAATTCTCGCGTTGTAGGCGCTGCAGCAGTTCGAGGACTTCGTCGCGTTCGGCGTGGCACAAGAGCAGGAGCAAGTCGCCGGGTTGGGCCCAGGTGAGGGCGTCGCGGGCGGCTTCCAGTTCGCTGGGGGATTCTTGGATGGCGCTTGACGCGAGTCCATGTTGGCGCAGGGTTTGGTCGATCAGGCGGACCACTTCGCCTTCGGCCCGGCCACGCAGGTGGCGGGTCATGTGCTTGACGACGACGAGGTCGGGGCGGGTCTCGGCGGTGATCTGCGCGAGTTCGATGATCGAGGCGTCGTCGCGGTCGCCTGCCTGGCCGAGCAGCACCGCCAAGCGCTGGTGGGGAAGCGCATCGGCCAATTCAAACAGCGCGCGCATGCCGTGGGGGTTGTGGGCGAAGTCCACCAGGGCATGCACGCCGCCCAAGTCGAACGAGTTGAGCCGGCCGGGATTGCGGATCGGATCGCTCTCGAAGCCGGCCAAGCCAGCACGGATCGCATCGAACGAGAGTCCCATGCGCCAAGCCGCGGCGGCGGCGCACAAGGCGTTGGTGAGGTTGTAGCGCGCCGCGCCGCCCAGGGCGACCGGAACGCGCTCGACGGGCAGCAAATCTTCGCGCATGGTTCCATCACACAGGACCAGTATCCCATTCTCCACCAACGCAACCCGCCCACCCGCCTTTTGATGCTCGCGCACCAGGCGATCCTCCGCATCGAGCGATACCCATGTCACCGGTCGCTCCACGTTGCTGCCCCGGCGGCGCACCTCGGGATCGTCGGCGTTGAGCACCAAGTGTTCGGCAGCGCGGCGCACCACGAATTTGACTTCGGTCAGGTCGGAGAGCGAGTGCACCCCCATTTCGCCCATATGGTCGGTGGCCACGTTGATGATGACGGCCACATCGACGCGCGGGACCGCCAAACCGCGCCGCAGGAGCCCTCCCCGCGCGGTTTCCAAGATCGCGACTTCCACACGCGGGTCCTTCAGCACCGCGCGTGCCCCACCCGGTCCCGACCAATCATCCTTGTCGAGCAACTCGTCCCCCACCTGAATCCAGTCGGTGGAGGAAGCTCCCGGCACCCGACCGTCCGCCTGGGCCATGGCCACCAACATGCGTACGGTGGTCGACTTGCCGTTGGTTCCGGTCACCATGGCGCACGGCACGTCCGCCAACCGATCCCAGTCGACATCGGTCACTTCGGGTAAGTCGGTGGTGTCGTAGGTCTGGCCGTGCGCGCCCATCCCCAGGGTGGTCCACTCGTCGTCGCCGCATAGGTTGATCCCGCGACGGGCGGCTTCCTCGGCCAATTCGACCAACCGTGGGCTGCGCTCGGCGATGAGTTCTTGCTCTACCGCTTTCCAAGCCTGTGCGAGATTGGGGTAGGGTTCGCCCGATAGCCGAGCTTGAGCCGCCGCCCAAGCCAACTCCCCAATGCTCACCGCGCTGTACAAGGCATCGATGGGCGCAGCGAAGGCCAAGCTCATACCGCCGGGGTAGTCGCGCCGCACCGTGCGGACTTCGAGCGACAAGGCCTCCAGGCCTGCCGTCAGTTCCGTACGCCAAGCGCGGGCCACCTCATCGGCGTCCTCTCCCGCGCCCAAGGCGACTTCCAGGATGGCTCCGGGATAGGCCCAGAGCCAATTGGCGCCGGTGAGTCGGCGAGCTTCCAAGAGTTCCAAGGCATCGACCTCAGTCGGAGGTTTCCTGCTCGCGAGCGAGGCGCACCCCGCGCTCATCGCGAATCAGTTGGTGCTCGCCAAAGCTCGGGGTATGCGGGGCCTCAAACGGCCGCAGCAATCCGTGCTTGGGTTGCTGCGATTTGGCGGCCTCGGCATCCCCGGCATGGAACGAGGTGATTTGCTTCCAGCTGCGCGGGATGTTGTCGCCGAAAATCAACAGCAAGTCGCCGGGCCCGGCCAGTTCCAAGGCGCGATCCACCGCATCGATCTCGCTGGGGATCAGCTCGACCACCTCGGGGGACACGCCGGCTGCGATCATCGCCTTGCGCTGGATTTGGGGAACTTCATCGCCGTCGCGTCCGCGGAAATTGTCGTCGCGGCGGCAAATGTAGTGGTCGAACTTGCCGGCGACGGCTTCGGCCACCTCGATGATGTCCTCGTCGCGGCGGTCGCCAGGGGCGGCCACCACCACGATGCGCCGGCCCTTCGGCTCCAAACGGCCCACCAAGTCAACCATGGCGCGCACGGCCGCAGCGTTGTGGCCGTAGTCGAGGATCACCTTGAAGGGGTGCTCATCGAACACGTTCATGCGCCCAGGCGCTTGGAAGAAGGTCGTATCGAAGGTACGCAGCCCGTGGCGAATCTCCTCGAGTTCCACCCCCATCGAATAGGTGATGCCCGCTGCAAACATCGCGTTCTGCACGTTGTGCAAGGCGCGACCGTCGAGCGTAGCAGGGATCTGATGCGTCCAGAGCAACGGGATGTGCTGGCCGTTGTCGTAGATCGTGATCATCTGACCACCCATCCCGTCCTCCAGGGCCACCGCGCGGCCGCCGACCGCGATGTGCTCGCGCACCAGCGGGTGGGCATGGTTCAAGGTTACGTAGCACAGATGCTGCGCCTGGGTATGGTCGGCCATGGCCAAGACCCGCGCGTCGTCGGCGTTGAGGACGGCGGTGTCCTTGGCGATTTCGACCACGGTGCGTTTGATGCGCGCCAACTCTTCGAGGGTGTCGATGCCCTTAAGGCCCAGGTGGTCCGAGTCCACGTTGAGCACGGCCCCCACGCTGCACTGGCGATAACCGATGCCCGCGCGCAGCATGCCGCCGCGTGCGGTTTCCATGACGGCCGTGTCAACCTTGGGATCGCGCAGCACCATGCGTGCGGCCACCGGACCGGTCATGTCGCCTTCCACGGTCAAGTGCCCATCGATGTAGACCCCATCGGTGCTGGTGAGCCCGACGTGGCGTCCCGCCATTTTGAGGATGTGCGCGGTCATACGCGCGGTGGTGGTCTTGCCGTTGGTGCCGGTGATCGAGGCGATCGGAATGCGCGTGGGGGTTCCGGGGGGGAACAGCATGTCCATCACGGGACCGGCCACATCGCGCGGCGTGCCTTCGCTGGGCGACACGTGCATGCGGAAACCGGGCGCGGCGTTGAGCTCGCAGATCGCTCCGCGCGTGAGTTTGTACGACTGGCTGATGTCGACCGTCAGGAAGTCCACGCCACAGACGTCGAGTCCCAATGCGTTGGCCGCGCGACGGGCCATTTCCCGGTTGTCGGGATGCACGAGGTCCGTCACGTCGACCGCGGTTCCGCCAGTCGAAAGGTTGCCCGTCGAACGCAAGAACACCATTTCGCCTTCCGGCGGGATGGTCTGACCGTCGTATCCGCGCAATTCCAAGAGGCGCAGCGCTTGGTGGTCGAGCTCCAGGCGGGTGAGAATCTTTTCGTGGCCGATGCCGCGCCGCGGGTCGCGGTTGACGGTTTCGACCAACTCTTCGATGGTGTGCTGGCCGTCCCCGACCACGTGGCCCGGAACACGCTTGCTGGCTGCAACCAGTTCGCCGTTCACCACCAACAGTCGATGGTCCAGACCTTCGATGTAACTCTCGACCAACACGGCGCGCGCATGTTCCCGGGCGTGATCGAAGGCCACGCGCACCTCCTCTCCGGTTTGCAAGTGGATCGACACACCGCGCCCGTGGTTGGCATTGAGGGGCTTCACCACGACGGGATAGCCGATGCGGTCGGCCGCGATCTTGGCGTCTTCCGCGCTGTAGACGAGGCGTTGGCTCGCTACCGGCAAGCCGAGGTCTCCAAGCAGCTTGTTGGTCTCTTCCTTGTCGGAAGCCAACTCGACGGCGATGTGGCGCGTTTCGCTGGTGATGGTGGCTTGGATCCGGCGCTGGTACTTGCCGTGGCCGAGCTGCACCAGGCTGTGGCGATTGAGCCGCAACCACGGGATACCGCGGTCTTCGGCGGCCTTGACCAAGGATTGGGTGCTGGGCCCGAAGGCCCGACGCTGGGCGTAGCGGATGAAGGCGTCGCACTCCTTGTCCCAGTCGAACTCGCGCCGTGCGTCGCTCGGGCGCAACTCAGGCGGCAAAAGATTGTGCAACAAATCCAAGGCCAAGTGCGCCGCTTCCAAACCCACTTCGTCCTGCTCGTACTCGAAAACGACCGTGTACTGGCCCGGAATCCCGTTGCCGCGGGTTTTGCCGAAGGTCACGTCGCCCCCGGCGATGTTTTGCAACTCGATCGCCACGTGCTCCAACACGTGGCCCAACCAAGTCCCCTCGTCTTCGCCCAAGCGGCGCACAAACCCACCCGGTTCGCCGTAGGAGCACCCATGGGATCGTAGCCCAGGTAGCCGCTCCAGTAGGGCATCGACAAAGGCTTGGCCCAAGCGTGCCGTCGGCCATTGCTCGAGCTCGCCCAGATCCACGGTCAGCTTGATGACCCGAAAGAGCGCGTAATGGTTCGGACCAACGTAAACAGACTTCGAAAGGATCTTCATGAGCAAGCCCTAGGATTTTCGGTTCTTCAAGAATTCGCTTGGGGGGCGCGCCGTGCGGGTTTTGACATCGAAACTGGCACGCGCGGTCAGGCAGTGCAAACGGACACCGATGATCGTCACCGGATCCGACTGGTTGGCCGAATCCATCGACGAAAACTCGACGTCGGTAGCATCGACCACGGTGATGGATCCCGATCCGACCACGGTCATCGTATCGTCGGGCGCGAAGACCGCAGCCGTATCCTCATCCAACCCAAGCCCGATCAGGCGCGGGTTGTAAGCCAGGGCCGAAAGCAAACGGCCCAACCGATCCCGTTGGCGGAAGTGTTGGTCGATGATCGCCCAGGGGATCAAGCCGAGCCCGGGTGCCAAGGTCACCTTGTTGCTCGAGGGCGTCGGGCCTTCGGCTCCGTAGGCAATCATGTGCTCGGAGAGGATTGAGGCGCCGGCCGAAGTGCCCGCCACGTGCAACCCGTCCTCGGCGTTGCGTTGGCGCATCATCTCGCTCAACGGCGTACCGCCCAGGGTCGTGGAAAGCCGCAGCTGGTTGCCACCGGTCATCCACACCCCGTTGGCCCGCTCGAGGATGCGCAGGAACTCCTTATCGGATCCCTGCGAGCGTTCTTCGATGTTGAGCACGCTGACATTGCGCGCGCCCATTTCGGCGAAGATCTGCGCATAGGCATCCCCCGTGTCCGCCAGCTTGGAGGCTGTCGGGATCACGGCGATCCGCCCTTCGGGGCCTCCGCACAACCGAACAAACCGGCGCAGGATTTCTGCGTCGCGGACCTTTTCTTCGGCCCCGCCCACCGGGACGACGTAACCTCGCGTCATGCCTGCCTACCTTCGAAGGTTTCAAACGTCCCGCACACCACGGGCTGTTGTTCGCGTACGTGCCAGACGCCTTGGAGCATGACGTCTTCGGGCAACCCTTGATCGCTCAGAACGACGAGGTCCGCATCGGCCCCCACGCGCAGTCGCCCCTTTTTGTCCAAACGCAAAAGGTCGGCTACGTTGCTGGTGAACGGCGGCAAGGCTTGTCCGAGCGGGTGCCCGCGTTCCAGCAGAGTCGCCAAGCATTGGGCAAGCGCCGCGGGCTGGCCCACCCCCATGTGCGAGACGCGGCCGTCGCCATCGAAATGCGGCAGGCAACCGCCCCCATCGGAACTGACCGTTACGCGAGCTTGGGGCCATTCCGCCGCCCAATAGCGTTCGAGAGCATCCTCGGCAGTGTAGGCGTCCTCGCCTGGCTCCACCGGGAAAGCCGTCAGGTCGATGTGGCAACCACGCAAAGCCAGCTCACCCGCTTCTTCGAACAAAGCCTTGCGGCGATTGACATGGGTGGGCTGGAACACGCGCGCGGGCAATTCGCTTTGGTCGAGGGCTTGGCGGACAAGGTCCAAACCGCGCGCGCCATCGCCCAGGTGCAGGTGGCAGATGCCGGCCTTGCCGGTCATGAGACCCGCCACATGGGCATCGGCCGCCACGCGCAACAACTCGTCCAGGGTGGGCTGACTCGAGCGGTGATCGCTGATCGCCAACTCGCCGACTCCCAGGATGCAATCGATGTGGACGATGTCTCCGCGCACGCTGCCGGTCAGGGTGGTCGCCGGCAGGTGGTAGCCGCCGGTGTAGCAAAACGCGGTCATGCCTTCGGCCACCAAGCCGCGGGTCGTGGCGACTAGGTCGGCCGTGGAACGCGTGACATCATCGGTGCCCAAGAGCCCAACCACCGTGGTGATTCCGCCACGGGTGAAACGCGAAAGCGGCACGGCCGGGACGCGCGTCTGCGGGCCGGCCTCCCCACCGCCGCCCGTGACATGGGCATGCCCGTCGATCAGACCCGGGATGACCCGTGCCCCTTTCAGATCATGGATCGCCACGTCCCATTCCTTGGGCACCTCCGGTCGAACGGTGCCCATCCAGGCCAAGCGCCCGCCCGCAATCAAGAGGTGCTGCACGCCGAGGGGCTCGGGTGCAAACACATCGGCATTCAGGAGGAGCTGGAGCAAGTAGGGGGCCGGTACGGGGGATGCCGGGTCGGGTGCCTTACGGCGGCGGGGGACGGTACCACGGCCCCCAGCCCCCCGCAAGAAAGCGAGTCCCGCGAAGAGACGTGCGAGCCCTGACGCCCCCCCTTGCACGCAGTCCGCGCGGCGCGTGCGGCTCGACGCGAGGGGCGCTAGGATGAGCGAAGATACGCTAGGATAGGAGGGTCACGATGTCGTCCAGCGCTGCACCCTCAGAACTCCCCACGGAACTCACCGCTAGGGCCCCATTGGGTTTCCGGAGGATGCGGCAGATTGCTGGGTCTGGTCCGCTCGCCTTTGGCGGGTTGGTTTTGCTGAGCCTCGCGCTCGCTGCTTGTTCGCAAGAGGAACCCCAGCCCCAGCCCAATGTGGTTTTGATTGTGATCGACACGCTGCGGGCCGATCGCTTGGGTGCCTACGGGTGCGAACCGAGTCCTTCCCCGTTCCTCGATCGCTTGGCCCAGAGAGGGGTGGTCTGCGATCCCACCCGGTCCACCTCTTCTTGGACCGCGCCCGCCACGGCTTCGCTGATGACTTCGTTGTACCCCGACCAACATGGGGTGCACACCGGTTTCCTGGCCACGCGCGAACGGGATGCTGGGGGCGCGACCCTGGAGTTGGACCGCATCCCCGCCGACATCACGACCCTGGCAGAGGTCTTCCAGGGGGCTGGGTACCAAACCCTAGCGGTCACCGACAATCGCAACATCTGCCATGAGATGGGGTTTGACCAGGGCTTCGACGCCTTCCACAACCTGAACAACGTGGGCGCCCGGGCGGTGAACGCACAGGTCATGGCCTGGAAGGACCGGCTGCGGGGGGAAAGGCCCTACCTGTTGTACCTACACTACATGGACCCCCATCGGCCCTACCAGTTCCACGGGACCAAACCCGAGCCCAGTGGGGACCCAAGGACCGACCAACTGGCCGCCTACGACAGCGAGATTGGGTTTGTGGATGCGCGCATTCGGGAGCTGTATGAGGCCCTTGGCTGGGATCAGAACACGGTGTTGGTCGTCACCGCCGACCACGGTGAGGAATTCCAGGATCACGGAGGTTGGGACCATGGGCGGACCCTGTACCACGAAGTGATCGATGTGCCTCTGATCTGGTCGTTCCCCGGAAAGGGCGCTCCGGCGGGTCGTTGGTCGGGCGGCGCCTCGCTCTTGGATGTCTTGCCGACTTTGCGTGGCTATCTGGGATTGGGCCGTGGGGAGGTCGATCAGGGCATCAATTTGTTCCCCTTGATGCGGGATCGGGCATTGCCGCCCGAACGGCCCCTGTTCGCCCAACTCCACAGCCCCCCTTGGTTTGGCTCCAAGACCTTGGACGCCGTGTTGCAGGACTCTCACAAGCTCATCCTGGACGAGCCGACGGGACACGAGCTGTATGACCTCTTTGCCGATCCCACCGAACGCCAGGATTTGTTCGAGGGCTCCCCGCACCAAGCCGAGTCGCTCCAAAACGCGCTGCAAGCCGCCAAGGCGGGCTGGAAGCGTTGGACTCCGGCCAAGGGTAGCGCGACCCTCAACGACCAGCAGCTCCAGAATCTCCGCGCGCTCGGATACTGAGCCGGCCCACCCGGAAGCCTCGAACCATGACCGGGCGTCGACAAGTTGGACAAAGACCCCTTCCGCTCCCCCACCGGGTTCGCTATACGGAACCCGAGCTAGACCTTGGCCCGTGGGCCCCTTGCCCTTCTTGAACCCTATCTGCCCAGCCGACACCCGCAATGGAACCATCGCGAATCGCGACCCGCATCGAAGCTCCCAAACTCTACGTCCAAGAAACCGGAACGGTCCGTGGGATGGGCGTGTTTGCCCAAAAGGCTTTCCGGGCAGGTGAAGTGGTGGAAACGGCGCCAGCATTCCTCTTGGAGGAACGGCTCAGCGAACTGCCCATCGAGTTGCAGCGACGGGTGTACCAATGGTCCGAGTTGGCGGGCGATCCCCACTCGCGTTATCGAGCGTTGGTGTTTGGATTCGGAAGCCTCTACAACCACGACACGCCCGCCAACCTCTTGTATCGGCCCGATGTCGAGCAACAGGCCATGGTCTACCGCGCCGCTCGCGCGATTGCGGCGGACGAGGAACTTACGATCGACTACTGCGCGGAGGCTCCCGGAGGAGAACCGGGAGATCCCGAGCGCATCAACTTCGATTGGTTCCGCCGCTTTGGGATCGACAAGCACTGATCGCACTCAGCCGCGCATCGACCACTCTTGCTGGGTGAGCAAGAGCCGCAAGTCGAGCTCCCACTGGTGGTATTCGGGCTCCATGTGGAGGCACAACCGGTAGAACTCGCGGTTGTGCTCCGCGTGGGACATGTGGGCCAGCTCGTGCACGACGATCATGCGCAGGAATTCGGGCGCGGTGTCCTTGAAGAGGGCGGCGATCCGGATTTCGCGCCGCTTGCGCAGTTTGTCGCCTTGGACTCGCGTAGCCGTGGTGTGCAAACCCAACGCTTGATGCACAACATGCAGTTGCGGGTCGTAGGCCACGCGCGCCAGCGGTGCAGACGTGCGCAGGTAACGCGCCTTGAGCTCCTTGACATAGCCGGTCAAATCGCGGCTTGAGCGGATGTCGTGGCGGTCCGGATAGCGTTCCTGCAACCACGGCCCTAGGGTGCCCGCTTCCAGGGCGGAAAGGGCCCGTGCTTGAATCTCGGGCGGGTAGCCGCCCAGGTAAGGAAGCGTTTCCATGGGACGCGCCAATGTATCGAATCGGACAAAGAACAAACCGCACCAAGCCGTGTCTTTTTGTCGTCGCTCGCACACCCCGGGTTCTGCACCAGTTCTTCGCTAGTTCGCGCTATTGTCCGAATAGACGTCGATTCGAAGACTTTCGCTGCCCGCGCCATGGCCCAAACGATGCGACTTGAAAGTAGAGACTGTGTCGCAGGTTCAATTGCATTGGAAAGCCGCAAAAATTCTTCCCATCCGAGTGTTCTTGGGATGGCGAAGCGAGCGCTGGCGCGCTAGTTTGCTTGCGTCCTATGCCTCCGAGCGTGGGGTTCTTTTCCTCCCTGCGGATTCCGATTGCAGCCCGCCCAACCCATCAAAAATAGATGGCTACGAACAACCGATTCCAAATGTGTGCGCCCCGCGCACTTCCCTTCCTCCTGGCCCTTGGCGGATTGCCCGCTCTGGCGAGCGCGCAGCACGCCAACAAGGTGTTCTTCGGAGAACCGAGCGCAGAGGGCTTGGCCGTTGCAGAAGAACTGCAAGCCGTGCATCCGCTCACTTCGCCGTACTACAACGAAGACAGCTTCGTAACCACGGACGTGCGCGCTTGGTACGTGCGCCACAACTTCCCGAACAACAGCCCGATCGGCGGCGGTAAAGCCACCGTGGTCGCGGTCCAGGTGCGTGCGGCCCTGACCGAATCCATCCAGTTGGTGGCCTACAAAGACGGCTTCTTCGATATCGCTAGCGGTGCCGTGGACGACTCCGGCATGAACGACTTGGCAGCCGGCATCAAGTGGGCCTTCTTGCAGGACTGGAAGACAAACACCCATGCCGCCGTGGGCCTGGGCTACGAGATCGGCATCGGAGACGAAGAAGTGCTGCAAGGCGACGACGAAGTGCGCCTGTGGCTGTCCTTCAACAAAGCCATGGAGAAGCTCCACTTGGGTTTTGTCGTGAACATGATGTTCCCGGTGGGCAGCGAAGATGCTCTGGGCGACAGCGAACGGCTTTCTTGGCACCTGCACGCGGACTACTACGCGTCCCAGATGTTCAGCCCCGTGTTGGAGTTCAACGGCTACAAGACCCTAAGCAATGGCGACAACACCCCGTTGCCCTTCTCGGGTGTGGACGTGGCCAACTTGGGCGGCGGCGATGGCGAAGACGTGATCACGGCCGGGTATGGATTTGAGGCTCGCCCCGCTGAGAACTTTGCCATTCGCGTGGCTCATGAATCCCCGCTGACCAGCAACGAGGACCTGTTTGGGCACCGTTGGACGGTTTCGGCCATCTGGAGCTTCTAGACGCGCCCCCAGCGTAAACTGCGCGCGCCGGGTCCCTTTGGGGGCCCGGCGCGCGGCTTTTTGGGTTGGCCTTAGGAGGCCCGCACTAGATGCGGATGGTCTGTTGGGCCCAGTCGGGGCCGCGCATGCGCTGCCCTTCGAACCGGGGCCCCATTCCAAAGGTGTTCATTTCGGTCGGCAAGGTGCTCTTGGCCAAGGTGGCCTCGACGCCGCGCCCTTCCAGGTCTCCCATCAACTCCTCTTTGCAGTATTGCAGCCAGGTGTGCGCATGGTGCGGGCGCGCGAGGTAGGCCTTGTTGTAGCCGCACAGGAAGAGAGCGAATTGATCCGGATGTTCGCGTACATAGCGGTTGACCGCCTCGGTCACCTGCGGGTACAGCCAGTTGAAGTAATCGTCGATGCAGACCACTCCTTGATCGGACAACAGCGTGTTCGCCACCGACAAATCATTGATGACGGCCCGACCAGAGTGTTCGCCGTCGATGTGGATCCAGCGGAAGGCCTCAAAACCATCCACCAGAATCGGATCCAGCACCAGTCGGCGCGAATCCATCTTCAAGAGCTGGAACGAGTCCCCAAGGTTGGCATACACGTTGTGCAACGCGGATTCGATCGCGGGTTGATCCAGATACTTGTCCACCAGCACCACCACCTCTTGGGTGGGGTCCGAGTGGATGGCCATCAAGGTGGCACTCTTACCCTTCCAAACGCCGATTTCGAGCATATGGCCCTGGGCGCGCAGCGCGTTTTGCTTGCATAGCATGGCATCCCAGGCGGCGGCGGACTCAACCGAGAACCAGCCATCGATCCGGTGATGCAAGTCCAGGTGCTCGGCGAAGCGAGCCACGTCGTGGACTTTCTGGGGGGTGATCATTTCCATGGTCATGGTCGTACCTGTGGTTGGGTCTGGGGGGGTATTCGGGTGTTCGGCTATTTGGGGTGAACGTAAAGGGCCTGCAGCGCCTTCGAGCAGGTTTCAAAGACTTCCCTCCGGACGTAGGTATTCGTCCCACGGTGGGGTTCATGGGCACGGGCTGCATACAAGACAAAGTGCGGGGCAAGCAGGGCATCCAGCGCCAGGCGATCCCCCTCGCTGTGGTACTCGAGGTAGATCACGTCGATTTGCGGCAAGCGATCGGCGATGGCCGTCAAGATTTCGATTTCGCAGCCCTCGGTGTCGATCTTCAGCAGCGAAATGTGGTCCCAACCCAACGCTTCCAGCGCTTCCTCCGCCCCCAAGACCGAAACCCACTCGAATTCGTCGGTGTTTTCCGCATTGGGTTTGAGCGAATGCTGCATCGAGCTGTATTGGCCCGAAAACAGCTGCGCGTGCCCGGTCTCATCGGCCAGGGCGCGGTTGTGGAGTTTCACGTGTTCCAGTTCACGGGTGTTGACCCCCAGGTTGGCAAACGAATCCTTGCAGGGTTCAAAGCACGCGACCTGCATCTCCGGGTAGTGCGCCTTGAGGTAGACGGTGGCCGCGCCCGCATGGGCACCGATGTCGACCAAGCGCTCGGGACGATAGATCCCGGGATAAACCAGGGGGTAGTCTTCGCCCTCCAAGACCGCCTTCACAAAGGGACGCAAACCCGCGGCGCTCGTGAACACGAAGCTCACGGGCTTGCCGGCGATGGTGGTCTCGATGGTTTCGATCGTATCGGTGGTTTGGGTGCTGCTGGTGTTCATGCGATGCTCCGTTTCTTGCCTTCCGCTTCGAGTTCTTCGAGGATCCAAAGCCGGTGGGTGGCCAGGCATTCGCGGGTGGTCAGTACCCGGCGCGCTTGCTCCACCATCGGGGCCACCTCCTGGTAGCCGCCAAACTGGAAGCCCGCCCAAGCCGCGAGGATCCACCCATCGGCCAACTCGGTGTGCAATAGCGGGCTGAGCGCGCTCAGTGCCTGAGCCGCAAGCCCGCGCAGGATTTGGCACTCGGCCAAACCCAAAAGGGCCTCGATGTGGCGCGGTTTGGAGGCCAGGGCGCGTTCGAAGGCGACCTCGGCTTGATCGGGTTTGGCTTGCAACAGGCGCACGGTCCCGAGGCGCGTAGCGGCGGCCCAGGAAGTGGCCCCCGGCAAGGCCGGGGTGGAGGTGGGCTTGTCTCCCAGGGTCGCACAGCGCTCGTAGGCTTTGGCAGCACTCTCCAAGCGAGCCGAGCGATGGTCGGCCCCTTGGGTTTCCAACCAGCGCCGCTCGTGGACGAGCCCGCCCAAAAAGACCAAGTTGGGGTGTTCCTTCGTCCAGCGCAGAGCCTGTTGGATGGTGGACGCCGCCAAGTCAAACTTGGACTCTTGCAACAAGAGGACCGCCCGCAGGGTCGCGGCGGGAGTGGGGTCGGGAGCCGCCTTGCGCTGGGCCTTCAGGTCCGCAATCAACGCCCAAGCGCCCTCGACTTGCTCGCGGGCCCGCTCGGTTTGTCCCGCTTGGATCAGGTCTTGGGCAAGATACGTCTTGTACACCGCGTTTTTGGGTTCGCGCTGAACGGCCAATTCGAGCAAGCGTAGGTTGCGCTCGGCCTTGCCGCGATCGGTGCGCACTTCCTCGGTCGCGCCGTAGTGGATGATGGCAGCATCCAGATTCGCAAAGCGTTTGCCATCGCGCGCCCAATCGGTGATGTGTTCGTGAACAACGCCTTGCCACCGCAGATCGGGGGTGCGGCGCAGGAAGCGCTCCAGATGGATCGGGGGACCGAGTCGCTTGCTGCCCGAGAGCACTTCTTCGATCGAGGCATCGGCCCTGCTCGCGTTGTAGAGCGGCAAACGTCCCCCATCGATGCGGTCGCTGGCAACGGCTTGGCGTAGGGCCTCGCCTGCGCCCGGTGCCAAACGCTCGTCCGCGTCGAGGATCAACACGAAGCCGCCTTCCACTTCGGCTACCCCTGCATTGCGCGCTGCGGCAAAGTCGTCTTTCCAAACATGGTGGACCACGTGCGCACCGGCTTGCCGGGCGATTTCGACGGTGTTGTCGTCACTGCCCGTGTCCACGACGACGACTTGATCGACGATCCCTTGGACCGAAGCGAGCAGTCCGGGCAGGTTGTCCGCCTCGTTGCGGACGATGGTGCAAAGCGTGATGGTCTTCATAGGTTTCCAACGACGGTCGGGGGCAAGCCCAGTTCGCCGAGCCAGCGGCTCTGCTTTTGAGGGCTGCCGCAGGTACTGACCGAGCCGCACACTTGCAGGGCTTGTTCGGCGGCACGCTTGGGGTTGTTTTCCGCCAGAATGCTGATCTGCAGCGATTGGTCGGCTTCGAACAGGTCGTGGTAGGCCTCTTCCAAGACGCGCAGGACTTCGTCCACGGGCCCGTCGACCTTGGGGGCCACGCGCAGCACGAGTTGGCGCTCGGCTTGGCCCACCAGACCCTCGGCCACCGATTGGATCAGGCTGCGCACGGCGGTTCCGTCCTTGTAATCGGGCCAAGCCAGGATGTGATCGCCCAGGCGGCCCTGGTTGGCCAAGTTCAGGTACAAATCGGCCGGGCCAAAGTCTTTCGGTTGCAAGGCCGCCAAGTGGCGTACATCGCCGTAGGGCGTGCCCTCGGGCAATCCCCACTTGCCTACGAAGCGGACCCAGTTGCGCTGCAACAGGTTGCTATGGGCCTTTTGCTTGCGCGTCGCCGTATAGGGTTCATGGCGCACAAACACGTCCAGCGCCACGCGGTTGCGGAAACCCGCCAAATGGGCCCGCAGCGAGAAGTCGTCGTCTTCAAAGCCCCAAGGGGAAAACACCTCGTCGAACCCGCCGATGGTGTCCAAGACCTCGCGCCGAATCATCAACAGGAACGAGGTCAACAGCAGGGCGGGACGGTACTGACGACGATGCGCCGCTGCCCGCTCCTCAGCAAAAGCTCCCAAAGCGACCGGATCGCTCGTGATCTGCACGTCGAGCTGCTGCTTGTGCGCGGCGCGATCGGACAGGCAACCCACGCAACCGGATCGTCCATCGACTTGGCTGTGGAACAACATGCGCCCCAGCCAGCCGGGGGTCACCATCACGTCGTTGTCCATGAAGACGATCGTTTCGCCACGGGCGACGGCCAGGCCCTGGTTGCGGGCCTTGGGGGCGCCGAGGTTGGCGGTGTTGCGGATCAGGGTCACATCGGGTTGCTCCGCGAGGAATTCCGCGGTGCCGTCGCTGGACCCGTTGTCGATGAACACGAATTCGGTGGGATGATCGGGTTCGGTGGCCGCCCGCAGGGCTGCCAAGCAGCGTTGGGTTTGGTCGAGTGCGTCGTGCGCAACCACCAAAATCGAGGTGAGGCCACCCTTAGTCGGCCCATCGGTCAGCACCGGCAAGGGCTCGGAGCCTTCGAGTTCCTTCAAAACCCCCCGGCAGAATGGAACGTAGGAGAGCTTTCGGATCAGCGCCCGCAGGGGTTCGATTTCGGCCTGCGTGAGGGTCTTGCCCCAGCACGTGCTTTCCAGATTGTTCAGGCTTTCGATCAGCTTGGGAACCATGCCATGGAACGCCTCGCACGTGGCCTGCACGGCCTGCAGATGGTCCATCTGCAAGTCCTGGCCCGGGGCGCACCACAGGATCGCGGGGTCCCCGTGCTTTTCGTACATGCGCGCCAAATACTTGCCCAGCGCCACACTGCGGCGGAAGTACCCTTCGGGCGTGAGCGCGTGGTTGTGCTCGCAGATCGCATCGGCCCGGTGCAGGACTTGGTAGCCCTTTTGCTGGAGCCGGTAGCCCAACTCCACGTCTTCGACGATGGCTTGGTCAAAGCGTTCCGCGTCGAACCCTCCCACTTGGAGCAGGGCCTCGGTCGGAATCGACAGGTTGCAGGTCCAAAAGTACGTCCAATCGTGCATTTCCCCCGGTCGCAGGGTGGGGAACGCAAACAGCAGGTCGGAGTTGGCCAGAATTTGGGTGAAGGGCGACTCGAGCGACCCCGCGGTGAACGGAAAGGTCCCGAGCACCGCGATCTTGCCTTCGACCTCGGCATGGGCCCGCAGGTGCACCTCGCACAGGTCCGGGGCAGGCACCGCATCGTCGTTGAGGATCAGGGTCAGCGGGGCGCGGCAATGTTCGAGCCCACGGTTGCGCGCGGCGCCCGGGCCCGCGTTGGCTTGGCGCAGACACTGCAAAGCAAACGGCCAGGCGGAAGCGTCGACCTGCACCGGCACGGGCGATCCATCGTCGACCAGGACGACCTCGAACTGGTTGGGATCGAGGGTCTGTCCCGCCAGCTGCGTCAGCAACGCCTCGACTAGGTCGGGCCGATCATAGGTCGGAACGAGGATCGACAACCGGGGCTGACTCGAGGGAGCGGAATCCATAGTCCGGCTTATCGGGCCCCCCCAGGATCCGCTTGAGGGCCACTATCCCAGCTTGGAGACCAGCTCGGAGTTGGACCCGCGGAACGCTCGCAGGAAGCAGGAACGCCGATTTGCCCCCCGAAGTTGGGAAAGCCGCGGGGCTCTGGGCTACCCTTGCGCCCCGTATGGGCACCTACCTTCGTTGGACCTGGATTCCCCTTCTGGTGTGGCTCCCCTTGGCTTGTGGGGGCCACGCACCCAAAACGGTGGGCACGTATCGCAGCGTGCAGGGTCCCGGGGGCAGCTTGCTCCAAGTCCCCGACCCCCTGACCGGCTTGATGCCCGCCAACGGCGCCGTGCTCGATTTCGTGGCGGAGTTCGTGGGGCCCGAAGGGGTCGTGGCCATGCCGCTCGGAACCCTGGAGTACTCCAATTTGGTTGGGGACGAGCGGGCTCGATGGAGTCGATTGCCGATCGTGGCGGATTTGCAGTTGGAGGAATTGATCAGCGCCAAGGTGGACTTTCTGATCGGCCACGACTGGCAGGAACCGCAGCTCAAGCAAGTCCTCGGCCGGGCGGGCCTGGGGGCCCTGTACTTGCCCACGGTTCGGAGCTTTGAGGACCTAGAACAATCGCTGACTTGGGTTGGCAAGGTCCTAGACCGCGAGCCGCGGGCGCAGGAATTGGTGCAGCAATTGCGCGCCCTCAAGGCACAACTCGCCACCCAGGGAGCCCCTTTGGCGGAGCGCACCGCCATGGTGTACTCCAACTACGGCGCGGGGGGCGGAACCTCTGGCAGCGGCACCAGCTACGACTTGATGATCCAGCTCGCCGGCTTGCGCAACGCGGCGACGGTGGCGGGGATCGAAGGGCACGTGGACTTGGACATCGAGGGTTTGCTTTCGATCCAGCCCGACTTCTTGATCTTGACCGGTGCTGCGGATGGCTCCAGCACCAGCCTCGATTCGCTCAAGCAAGCCCTCGGCGCGGCCCCGCTGACTGCCATCGAAAAAGGCTGGGTGGTGTTGCTGCCCCCCAACCAACTGACCACGGCTTCGCACCATTTGGTCTACGCGGCCCAGGGCCTGCAGGAACAGGCCCTCAGGTTGCTGAAGCTCTAGGCCGCAGGTCCCAGGTGGGGTCGGGACCCAGCGGCCGGTTCTTACCGCTTTGCGGGAACCTTGGAATTCCGTCGGTCTCCAAGGAGTGGAGCCCCCATCTTTGGGTTGGTGGCGGTGGTTACTGGGGCGATTCCGCTCCTGTACCGACGTTGGCCCCCAGGTGGCGCGCATGCGGGCAGCGGCCGGTAGGCCCAGCCCCCCCTCGAGGACCCATCCCATGGCACGAGTCGTCATCCTTGGTGCAGGTGTTTCCGGTCACACGGCAGCCAGCTTTGCCCGGCGCTGGCTGGGCAAGGAGCACAGCGTGACCGTGGTGTCGCCCAAGCCCACGTACAACTGGATCCCCTCCAACATCTGGGTCGGCATAGGGTTGATGCCCGAGCACAAGGTCGTGTTTGAGTTGGCGCCGGTCTACGCCAAGGCGGGCATCGAGTTTGTCCAAGCCAAGGCGGTTTCCATCCATCCGGAAGGCAGCGCGGACTCGTCGAGCCCTTACGTAGTAGTCGAATCGACCCTCGGCACCTCGGCCGGCACCCAGACGCGCGTTCCGTACGACTACTTGATCAACGCAACGGGACCCAAGCTGAAGTTCGAAGCCACCCCAGGCCTGGGCCCCGAAGGTGGCAACAGCTACTCGGTCTGCACCGAGAGCCACGCAACCGAAACCTCGCACGCCCTCGATGAATCGGTGGCTCGCATGCGCCGCGGCGAGAAGCAGCGTTTCCTGGTGGGCACCGGGCATGGCATGTGCACCTGCCAGGGAGCCGCGTTCGAATACATCGTCAACCTCGAATTCGAACTGCGTCGGCGCAAGGTGCGCGACAAGGCGGAGATCGTATGGATCTCCAACGAGTACGAATTGGGTGACTTTGGCATGGGCGGCATGCACCTCAAGTACGGCGGCTATGTGACACCGTCCAAAATCTTCACCGAATCGTTGTTCGCCGAGCGTGGGCTGCATTGGATCACGCGCTCGCACGTGCAGAAAGTCGACCCGGGGCGTGCCTACTACGAAAACCTCGAGGGCGATCAGCGTCAAATCGACTTTGACTTCGCCATGCTGCTGCCGCCCTTTTCGGGCGTGGGGATGCTGGCCCAAGATCGCCAGGGGACCGACATCACGTCCAGGCTCTTTGCTCCCAACGGCTTCATGAAAGTGGATGCTGACTACGCCAGCAAGTCGTATGAGGAATGGCGCGCCCGCGACTGGCCCAGCACCTATCAGAATCCAAGCTACGACAACGTGTTTGCGGTTGGGATTGCCTTTGCGCCGCCACACGCGATCTCCAGGCCGCGCACCAGCAAAACGGGGACGGCCATTTCCCCCACGCCGCCGCGCACGGGAATGCCTTCGGCCATCATCGGAAAGGCCGTGGCCAGAACCATCGTCAACCGCATTCAAGGCAGCTCGAAAGCGCCCCAGAGAGCTTCGATGGCCGAAATGGGGGCCGCCTGCGTGGCCTCGGCAGGTGCCAATCCCTTTACGGGGACTGCCGCTTCGATGGTGGTCTACCCCATCGTCCCGGACTTCGAACGCTACCCCGACTACGGACGCGATACCGACCTCACCTACGGGGAGATCGGGCTCGCAGGCCACTGGATCAAGATCGGCCTACACCACCTATTCCTGCACAAAGCCAAGCTCCGTCCGGGCTGGGCCATGATTCCCGAGTGAACAAGGTTCTACCATGACCAACCAAGCCACAAACCCGGCGGAAAGGCAGAGCTGGCGCCCTTCCGAAGAGGAACGCTTCGCCACCAAACCGACCGGTTGGACGCGCTTCATCCGCGTATTCCTGCCCTACCAGATTTGGCGCTACTTGGTGATCAACCTCAAGATGATGAGGATCATCTTCAAAGGACACGGGCACAGCTGACGGGATGTCTTCGCCTAGGGGCGTTCCAATGACCGCGCGCAGCTGCGTTGGAGCGGGTTGCCAAGGACGGTGCTGTCGCGCCGCATCAAGGTCCGTTCTTGGAAGGAGCGGTCGGCCCAAGTCCAAAGGGGATGCCCATGGAATCGGCTTTCGATGGGGCACCTGCATTCCTCCTTTGCAGCTGGATATGATTCCCCGCTAGGCATTGCGAACGATCCCCACAGGAAGGATTGCCAATTTGCAATTCCCTACGCTGAGCGCGGAAACGTGGCTTCGGTGTGACTTGTCAAGGATTTCGAGCGATGAGCGAGCCTTCGCGAAATCCACAAAATGTTGATGGTGAGGATGCATGATTCACGCCTTTTGATCCGGCGAACGTTGGAGTTCCCTCCGTTCCCGGCAAACTCAACTTGGAGTCCGTGCTTTCATGTCTCTCACGTATACCTCAACCCTAAGGGGTTCTTGGTTGGCCATCATCTCGACGGCTTTGGCTTCGGCTGCCCTCGCACAATCGGCCCCCCAGACCCAATCCGTGGCCGTCCCTTATACGGATGCCACCAACCCCCAAATCCTTAGCCGCCCCGATACAACTCCCCAGGAGGTTCGACGGGTGGATATCCAGCCCGGGGAAACCGGCTATGTGGCCCAGGAATACGCCACCCGGTTGACTCCGGTGGTGCCGACCCCCGAACTGTTCGATTCGACGACAAGCCCCGATGGGAACGGCGATCCGCTTTCGATCGACGCTTTCCCGCCGCAAAGCAAGGTGTACTACGACCTGCAAAACGGCGTTCATTGGGCCCTGGGAACCAACTACAAGGCCAGCGCAGGTCCCAACGGGTTCACGTTTGTGCCCTTTATGGGTTCGGACGCCCCCCAGATCTACCCGATCCGTTTGCAACTGGGTTCGGTGCAGTTGGGGAGTCAAGCACTCGACCTTACCCCCGAAGCCAGCATCGTTCGGGATGGTGAACGTTTCGTGCTCGACCGGGGTCCGGTCGACGTCCGCTACGACTTTGCGCTCGATTCGGTCGAGCAGAGCTTCGTCCTGAACGCGGCCGGTTCACAAGGCGATTTGCGCCTACGCCTCGATGTGGACACCGAACTTGCCTGGGGAGAAACCTCCCAGGGCCTGTCTTGGTCCAATGACCGCGGTGGGGTCACCTACCAAAAGGCCGTCGTGGTGGATGCCAAGGGCACTCGCCTGGAAATCCCGATCGGAGTGGCGAACCACTCGATCGAATTGACCGTACCCGGCCAATGGCTAGCCCAAGCCGTCAACCCGATTGTGGTCGATCCCATCTTGGCCACCTATGGAATCTACTCGGCCAACGACAAGACGCAGCTTCGACCGGATGTGGCCTATGACTTCTCCAACGACTGCTTCCTGTATGTGGTCCAAAGCAACTACGCCACCGGGGACCATGACATCCGTATGGAGAAATACAGCGGATCCGGTGGGTACATTGCCGGCGGTTGGGTCGACTTCACCAGTGGAAACTGGAACGACCCGGCGATTGCCAACGACAACGCGACGAACACGTTCTTGATGGTGGCAACCTACACCGACACGACGGGTGACGCCGTATGGTGCCGTTCCATCGAAGCCGGTACGCTCGCGCTGAGCCCAACCGTTCAGGTCGGCGAAGCCGTGACCAACTCCTACCAAAACCTGAACCCCGACGTCGGTGGCAAGTCCCAAGGCACGTCGCTTTTCAAAGTGGTTTGGGAACGGGATTTCTACACTCAGGGCTTCTCTGGAGTTCGGAGCACCACGGTGATCCCTACCAACCCTCACAGCACCACCGTAGCTCCAACAGTCGGGGCCACCGAGTTCATGACGGTGGACTCCACCAAGTCCTTCACCAATCCGGCGATCTCCAAGTCCTCTGGACAAGCGGCAAACGCCGAATGGCGCGTCGCTTTCGGCAGTCGCGAGCTTGCCTCGGGTCTCGACGCCATCAACAGCGCACGATACGCGGATGACAACACCCTGCTGCACGCGTACTCACCCTTGTACACGATCAGCAACAACTGGACTTTGCTGTCCGTCGACGTTTCGGACGGTCTTTCGGCGGTGCCCGGGCCGTACAACGGCGACGCCACCTACTGCATCATCGGAAACTTCACCGGATTCTACGGTCCGCAGATCTGGTGGTACGGGATGGACCGGGATTCCTACTTTGATGTGCAATCGATCACGACTCGCGAGCACCAACCCATCTCGGGGATCTCGAAGTACAACGGTAGCATCGCAACAAGCTCCGACAACTTCATCTGCAGCTACATGGAGTGGAACCCCACGCTGGGCGTGTACTACAACTACCAAACCAAGTTTGACCTGGTCTCCACCGGGCACTTTGGAGTCAGTGAGCGCAAGTTGAATTTGGGCAGCACCCCCTTCATAACCGGCTACCGTACCTGCTGTGCGGGCCGCTTCTCGGGAGGCAACTATTCCAGCCGGCAAACGGCTTCGGCTTTCGGCAACTGGGATGGCTCCGTGTGGCGGACCCGGGGCAACGTTTCCTACCAAGGCTTCAGCCCGATCGCCGGATACCAATACTGCACGGGCAACCCGAACAGTACCGGGGACTATGGCCACATCATTGCCTTTGGGGATCCGAGCGTCTTGGGTGTGAAGACGCTGTCGGCCACCAACATGCCCCTCAACCAGTTCGGCTATTTTCTCGCGGGTGAGGGTGGCTTTGGAACCATCACGGTGAGCAACGGCGTGCAATGCCTGATCGGGGGTCCCCTCGGTCGCTACAACCAACCGTTGGAAGTGTTCTTTACCGCAGGTACCGGTACGGCCAGCCTCAACATCGGGCCGGCTTCCTACCGCGGCCCCGGCGGCAACGTCACCGTCTTCGCGGGAGACGTTTGGAACTTCCAGGCATGGCACCGCGAAAACGGCGGCGCGAGCAACTTCACCGACGCGGTGAGCATCACTTTGGAGTGATCGCCCGAGGGCCCAGCGCCTAGCATCGTCCCCGCATCCAACCGCAAAGCGTTGGATGCGGGGACTCTTGTTGGGGCTGGACCTGGGCCCGAACCCTACGTGGCGACGATCGGGCCGCAGCCCTGCACCAAGGGATGAGAACGGTCGGGTGAGCCCGGGTCCGCTCAGGACATGCCGCGCAGCTTGCGGCGCAGGATTCCGCGCTCCACGCGAGTATCGCGCCCTTGGATTTGGGCTAGGTGGAACAGTTCCATGGCGCTCTTGAGGTCCGCGTCACATCCCACTCCATCGCGCAACATCTCGGCGCGCATGTAGAGGGCGTCGGGATCTTCCTCAGCCACCGAAGGCTCCAGATAGCGGACCGCCTGTTCCACATCGGGTTCGCCCGCTTCGCCGTCGAGGCAACGCTGGGCCAGCAAACATGCCGAGGGACCGTGCCCCATCGCTGCAGCCCGTTCGAGAGCCTCGTGGGCGGGTCCCATTTCCCCACGCCCTTCCAGCAGGAACGCGAGGTTGTACAGAGCCTGGGGCTCGCCCTTTTCGGCGGCTTCTTGGTACAGGCGTTCCGCCAGGGCCGGGTCCTTGGGGCCGCCTTCGCCGTACCAAGCCATGGTACCCAGGAAGGTCAATGCCTCGGGCATGTCCCCCTTGGCGGCGCGCTCAAACCAGCTGGTGGCTAAGGCTAGGTCGGTCTCGACGCCTTCGCCGTAGTAGTACACCTCGCCCAGCATCATGCAGGCGGCCGCGTCCTCCTGGGCGAGTTCCTCAAGCATGTCGATCCCTCGCTCGGGATCGGGATCGACACCCGCCCCATGGATCAGATGCTTGCCCAGCCAACGCTTGCTGACCGGATGACCCATGTTGGCGGCTTCCAAACGGCAGTCGTAGGCGCGCTCCAAGTCTTGGGGTACGCCTTCACCGTGTTGGTAGCACACGGCTAGGTTTTCCATACCGGCATCGTTGCCCGCATCCGCCGCGCGCTTGTACCACTCGAAAGCGAGTTTCAGGTCGCGCTGGACTCCGATCCCGTAGCGGTAGAAGTAACCCATCCAAACCATCGACTCGTCGTGGCCAAGGTTGGCGGCTTGGGTGTGCCATTGGCTGGCTTGTTCTTCATCGAGGACCAAATCCGAGTAGGCGCAGGCGAGCAAGTAGGCGTACTCGGGATCCTGAGTGATCTCGAACAACTCCTTGGCTTCAACCAGACCACCCTCGAGGTCCTGCGGTACACCTTGGCCATACAGCCGACAACCGGTCAGGTAGCGATCGGCATCGGCGGACCCCGCCTCTTTGGCCTTCTGGAACCAGACGACCGCTGCGGCTTCGTCGAGTTCGACCCCTTCCCCGTTGAGCAGGCAGTAGCCCACCGCAGTCATCGCTTCGGCATCGCCCGCTTGGGCGGCCTTGTCAAACCAGCGAAAGGCCGTGCGTTGGTTCTTGGGGACTCCGTTCCCGTCCGAATAGGCACAAGCCAAGTCGTATTGGGCTTGGGGCGCCCCATCGAGGGCGGCTTGGCGCAGTTGGGTGATCTCTTCGCGGCGACTCAAAGAAAGATCCTAGGGTCTGAAGCCAAGCGGTGTGGTTCCCGGTCTCCCTAACGGGTCCAGGAGGCCTGCCCCCCCGCTCGGGGGTTTTGGCCATTGCCCCAGGGGCCCGATAACCCGGGGAGCAACCGAGTTTCTATGGTACCGACCCCCGACCTTCAAGTGCGCTCCCAATGTTTGGGTTGTCGTCATTTCTTGGTCACCTATTCGCCCAACCAGCCCTACGGGTGCCGGGCCTTCGGGTTTCAGTCCAAGCAGTGGCCCGGGCGGGTCGTTTGGCAAGAATCGAGACAGCTTTGCGGGCTGCGCGAGCCCCAGCCGGGTGTCCTGCCGGGTGTCCATCCGGGTGTCCAATCGGGCCCCCGAGATCGGAAGGCGTCGGGCTAAGCGTTCGGCCTGAGATCGCAAAGCCAACCGCACGGTGGTTCCGGTGCGCCCCGGCATGGGCCTAAGATAGGCGCGTGAGTTCCCCCCCCAAGGGCTGTCGCCCCAAAGGTCCCGTAGCGCGCACGGGCATCGCCAAGTCCAAGTCGACCCGCTGGCGCGTATTCGTGTTGGTCGCGATCCACTTGGCCATCGCAATCCACGTGGCCCTGTGGCTGGAACATGGTCGCACGGTTTCGCCCTTGGAGCCCAGCGAGGCGATGGAATTCAGCAAGCGTTCGATCATCAACGCTGGCTTTGTGTTCTTCGTGCTGGCGATTTTGAGCACGTTGGTTTTGGGTCGATTCTTCTGCGGTTGGGCCTGCCACCTGGTGGCTATCCAAGACTTGTGCGCGGCCTTGATGAAGCGCATTGGCATCACGCCGCGACCCTTGCGCTCGCGTTGGCTAGCGACCGTGCCTTTCTTCGCTGGCTTCTACATGTTCCTGTGGCCCTTCGTCGAGCGCATCCGCCACAAGGTGGTCGACTTGCCCGTCACGGTCCAGTTGGAAACCACGCAGTTTTGGGCGACTTTCCCGGGACTCGCGATTTCGATCCTAACCCTGGCGGTAGCCGGTTTTGCGACGATCTACTTCTTGGGGGCCAAGGGTTTTTGCACTTATGCCTGCCCTTACGGGGCCTTTTTCAACGTGGCCGATCGGCTCGCTCCGCTGCGCATTCGCGTCAACGACGATTGCGAAGGCTGCGGGCACTGCACGATCGCATGCACGTCGAACGTGGCGGTTGCGGTGGAAGTGCGCAAGTACGGCATGGTGGTCGATCCGGGCTGCATGAAGTGCTTGGACTGTGTCAGCGTGTGCCCCAAAGAGGCGCTCTCGCTGTCGTGGGGCAAACCGGCGATCGCCGTTCGATCCAAAACCAAACGCACTCCCCGCTTCGGTCTCGGCTACGAGCTGGTGCTCGCGGTGGCGTTCTTGGCGGCCTTCTTTGCGTTCCGGGGATTGTACGGGCGCATCCCATTCCTCATGAGTCTGGGGCTTGCGGGATGCTTGGCCTTCTTGACCCTGCGCACCGTCGAACTCTTCCGAAAGGCGCGCGTCCAAATCGCGCCCATGGTGCTCAAGGATGCCGGAAATCTGACCCGAGCTGGGGTGGGATTCCTAGTCGTCATGACCGGAGTCTTCGCCTTTTGGGGCTACTCGGGTTGGATTCGCTATGCGGACTGGCAGTGCCAGCGGGCCTATGCGCCGCTGATCCCCGTGCGCGATGGCTGGTTCACGAACCAGCGGGCGGAGGTGACCCCCGAAATCCGCGCCACGGCCCAGGAGGTCATCCAGCGCGCCGATCGGGTCATTCGCTGGGGTTTGGCGGAGGTGCCGCGGGTGCGGGTTGAGCGGGGCTGGGCGCACATGATCCTGGGGGAAGAGGAACCCTTCTTCGAGGACCTGGCCATCGCCTCCCGCTTGGCCACCAAGGACGTGAATTCGCTGGTGGAGCGGGGCCACGCCCTGCGCGCCGCCGGGAAGCCCGCTGCGGCCGTGCCCCTGTACCGCGAAGCCGTGCGGCGCAATCCGGACCAGCCGGCCACCCTGCGCTACCTCGTGGATGCAAGCCTGGAGGGGGGTGTTCTGGACCAGGCCATCGAGGAGCTGAAGTCGCAAGCTGAGGCTCGCAAGTGGGATGCGATGGTCCGGGAGTTCCTAGCCATGGCCCTGGCCCAGGCAGGTCAGGACAGCGAGGCCGAGGCAACCCTGCTACGCTCGGTGGAGTTGTCCAAGCCTGGGGAAGGCCCGTGGGGCCTGCTGGCGGAGCGCTATTGGGCGACAGGGCGCAAAAGTGAAGTTATTGCCCTTTTAGAGCCCATTCTGTCCGCAAATCCGACCCAAATGACGGTCCGTTCGACCTTGATTTCTGCCCTCGATGGCATGGGGGAAAGGGATCGAGCGACCCAAATCCTCGACGAAGGCCTGCGCCTGGAGCCCCAGAATGAGATGCTCCGGAAACTGCAACAAACCAGGCAACCTTAGAAGGCCAGGTCGCGTCTTAAGCCTAGACCAGATCCATGGCCCCCCAAGGTGGTGGAATCGGGTTACACTTCCCGAGGAGAGTCTTGGTTCCTTCTGCCGAGCTGTCACCAGACCCTTCCACCTGTTACCGATCTCACGATCCCAAAACCTGAATCTCTGCACATGCTCAAAAAACATCTCCTGATTGCCGCGGGTCTTATGGCAACCCCGCTTGCAATGGCCCAAGACGTGGCCGTGTCCAAGGTCGCCGGTGGTAGCGACTACGCTTACTACGGCACCGCGAACGGGCTGCTTGCCTATTCCTTTGCCACGACGTCCTGCAACGTTGGCAACGTCCTGATCAACTGGACTCCCAGCAACCGCCAGTCCCCGGCCATCGCAACCACCATGTACCGTATCTACGACGGGAAAATGGAGATGTTGGGCTACGCTTGGCTGAAGGACTCCTTCTGCGCGGTCAGCGAGCCGTCCTGCGGCAACTGCCAAGCGACCCCCTGCTCCACCCTGGGCATCGGCTGCGCCGACACCTACGGTTCGGGCCTGAACGACGGCGCTGGCGGCGTGGCCAAGTGGCAGCTCAACCCCACCACGGGTGCTTGGCCCAACAGCTGGGTTACCGCCAGCGGTGCCCTGCCCCTGCGCGGACGCATCCAAATCCCCGCTGCGGAAGCTGCGGACCCCAACTCGGTGTACATCGCCGAGTCGGTGTACATCAGCGAGCACGACCAGATGGCCGGCAACGCGCGCAACAACGGGTCTTGGCAAGAGTTCCGCTTCGTCAACGGCAGCGTCAGCAACCTGCAAAACGTGGGTTCGGTGCACATGTTTGACCCGGCGATCTTTGCTTGGCAAGCGGAGCACCCCGACGTGCACATCGCTGAGTTGGTGAACACCGACGAAGGCGGCCCGGGCGTCAACGGATACATCTTCGTGGCCTCCAAGGCCACCGACATCGGTCAAGGCTTCTACCGCTACGACTACGCCGTGATGAACTTCAACTCCAACCAAGCGGTTGGATCGTTCTCGCTTCCCGCGGTCACCTGTGACCTCTCCAACCTGGGCTTCCACGATGTCGACCACCACAGTGGTTCCCCGTGGGAAAACACCGATTGGACCGCGTCCACCACGGGCAATGCCCCCAGCTGGACCACCGAGTCGTACGCTTCGAACCCGAACGCCAACGCGATTCGTTGGGACATGATGTACAACTTCAGCTTCGAGAGCGGCGCGGCCCCGGCCGCCAGCCTCGGCTCCGCGAACGTGGGCCTGTTCGCCCCCGGCGTGGGCACCTCGCTGACCGCGGACGTCATCGTCCCCGGCGACGTTTGCACCGGCTGCACCGGTGGTTCCTTCACCCCCTACTGCTCCGCCAACGGCAACTCGGCCAACCCGGCCGGCGCCGCCTTCCAAATCAACGGCACCCCGAACGTGGTTGCCAACGACCTGGAATTCGTCGTCACCCAGCTGCCCACCGGTCAGTTCGGTTACTTCATCATGGCCCCCAACCAGGCTTCCGGCCCGCTGACCAACAGCCAAGGCAACCTGTGCTTGGGTGCTGGCATCGTGCGCTGGAACGAAAACCAATACATCCTCAACTCGGGGATCTTTGGCTTCGTCACCCTGCAGCCTGACCTCAACAACGGTCCCTTCGGCATGCAATTCATGCCCGGCGAGACCTGGAACTTCCAGTACTGGTACCGTGACCTCAACCCGAACTCCACGTCGAACACGACGGCCGGTATTCAGGTTCAGTTCTGCCAGTGATCGGCTAGGTTGCGCCTAACCTAGGCACAGCCCAAAAAGCGGCCCGTTCCCCCCTGGGGAGCGGGCCGCTTGCGTTCTGGGGACCCCCATCCGCCCCGATGGGGGCCTAAGGCCCCATGGGGTGCCCCGGGCCGAGACCGCCCAAACCAAAGATCCAGCCTAGATAGGTTGCAAAGGCCTGGAAACCGGGGAACCATTCGTTGGGCATCCCGCCGTTGTGGGTAGGCTGCCCCGTGGCCCTGCCAACTGCCCTGCTTCGGGCTCCACTCGGTTTCCTGCCCCCCCACCTATGTATCTGGAAGACCCCAACGGCGGACTCGTTTCTGTGCAGACCTACTTGCTGGACGAGGAAAAGCGCTTTCCGGGCGCCACCGGTCGACTGACCTGGATCCTCTCCGCCATCACCCTGGCGACGAAGTACATCTCCGCCCGCTGTCGGCGCGCCCGGCTGGAAGACATCCTGGGCAGCTTGGATTCCGAGAATGTGCAAGGTGAGGTCCAGCAGAAGCTCGACGTGATCGCCAACGAGACCCTACTGCGCTGCCTAGGGAGCCGGGCCGGGCTCGCCATCGTCGCTTCGGAGGAGAACGAGGAGCCGATCATCCTACGCACCTCCAACGATCCCGAACGTCCCTACATCGCCCTCTTCGATCCTTTGGATGGATCCTCCAACATCGATGTTTGCGGGGGCGTCGGCACGATCTTCAGCATCCTGGCCCATGACCGGCGAGCCAAGCCCATGGAGAAGGCCGTGCTGCAGCCTGGGATCCGCCAAGTGGCTGCCGGCTACGTGCTCTACGGACCATCGACCATCCTGGTGATGACCACCGGCAACGGCGTCCAGATGTTCGTCCTGGATCCCTCGATTGGCTCGTTCCTGATGGTCGAGAAGGACCTCAAGATCCCCAAGGCCTGCAAGTCCTACTCGATCAACGAGGCCTACGTGGACAGCTTCCCCGAGGGATACCAGAACTACCTCGCTTGGGCCCACAAGAACGGCTACTCGAGCCGCTACGCGGGTGCCATGGTGGCCGACGTGCACCGCACCCTGATCCGGGGCGGGGTCTTCCTGTATCCGCCCACCCAAAGCGCGCCCAAGGGCAAACTACGCCTGATGTACGAAGCAAATCCGATGGCAATGTTGGTGGAACAGGCCGGGGGGAAGGCCTACTCAGGGTCGGAGCGTACGATGGAGCTCCAGCCGGGCGACGTCCATGATCGCGTGAGCGTCGTGATGGGCAGCCCCGACGAAGTCGACCTCGTCCTCAAACACCTTTCCTAGCCCCATGCTTCGTATCCTTGTCCCGATCCTCGCGGGAACCCTAGCCCTCGTGGCGGTCTCCGCGGGCCCTTCCACCCCAGCCACGTGGGGTCAGGAACCCGATGTCCAGCAAGAGGTCTCCAAAGCAGGCTCCGTGATCTGCCTAGGCAGCCTCGACGCTTTCCAAGATGCCATGGTGGAAGCCCTGGGCAACGCCGGGGGCGCGGCGCCCAACGTGGTCATCCTGCCCCAGGCCAGCGAGGCCGAAGACCGGGGCCAAAAAGAGAAGCAGGCCTTCGAAGCCATGGGCATCCAGTCGGTCACGATCCTCGAGGAGCTGGACAACGAATCCGCCATCGCCTTGCTCGATGGAGCCAACGTGATTTGGTTCGCCGACGGTTCCCCGAGCCGGCTGATGCGCGAACTCTCGGCCCACGCCGTTGCGAGCCGCTTCACGCGCTGGCGCATGCAAGGCGCGATCGTCGGGGGGGCGGGTGCGGTGGCTGGCGTCCTCGGCGTGACCTTCCTCGAAGGTCCGATCGATCCGCCTCCGATGGTGCATCTTTCGGTCAAACCGATCCGCGGCCTCGGGCTTTGGCCCGGGCTCGTCGTCACCAAGATTCTGGAGGACAACCGCCTCGCTCAGGCCGCCTCGGCCGTCTTCGACCAAGTGCGCTTGGTCGCCCTGTGCCTGGACGCTGGCGCGGCAGTCCGCATCTTGAACGATGACATGTACATGCTCGGTAGCGGACCGACCTTGGTGATCGATGCCCGCAAGGCCAAGAAAACGTGGATCGACAAGGATTCAACCCATTCGGTGCGCAACGCCCAATTCCACTCCTTTGCCCGCGGCGAAGTGTACAACTGGTTCGAATAGACTTCTCATGTCCAACAACATCATGGATGCCCCCCACGGGATGAACCTCGTGGTGGAGTGCAGCGATGGCACGATCTGCATCGGCCGTTTTGATCTCTGCAACGGCTTCGAAGTGCTGATGCACGATTGCGACCTTTGGGATCCGGGCTCCCCCGATTCCGCTGGGAACACCGCCGAGCAGTGGGTTCGCGAGACCGCCACCTACGGCGTCGACGTCAAGCACCGAGACTTCAAGCTCGACGCCCACTTGGTTCAGAGCTGGAAGGCGCTGGGCGAAGTCGAGAAATTGCGTTGATCGAGGCGGGGGACGCAGCGAACCCAATCGCTGCGCCCCCCGACTAGGCTCATGCCTTGCTTGGCCCTAGTCGCTAGACCTGCCAGGTTTCCCCGGCGTAGACCAGGTCCTTGAGGTTTCCTTGGCCCGACTTGGCAACCGCCTTTTGGACCTGCGAGTTGACCTCGGTGTCGTAACGCAATGCTTGGTAGTCGCGGAAAATGCCAATCGGGGTCGGCATGCCCGCTTGTTCCGAAAGACCCGCCATGAGGAACCCGGGAGCCGAGTTCGGACCAGAAGGATTCCAGACCAAGGCGTCGCCAGGAGCGCAGGCCTCGACTTGCATGTCGTGGAAGCGCAGACCCTTGTCGCGCTCCTTGCCGTACACGACGGGCTCACCCGCCACGAGGTCCACGGTTTTGTCCGGACGCACCGAACGTTCCATCGCGTCCTTGTAGAAATCCTTGTTGAAGATCACGCAGTTCTGGAGGATCTCCACGAACGAGGTGCCCTGGTGCTCATGGGCAGCCTTGAGGATCTTGCCCAGGTGACCGGGGTCCGCATCGACGCTGCGCGCCACGAACGTGGCTTGGCTACCCAGCACCAGCTGCAACGGGTTGAAGGGGCGGTCGACCGATCCCATCGGCGTGCTCTTCTTCACGGTTCCGACCGGCGAAGTGGGCGAGTACTGCCCTTTGGTCAGGCCGTAGATCTCGTTGTTGAACATCAGGATGGTGATGTTCACGTTGCGCCGCAGCACGTGGATCAGGTGATTGCCACCGATCGACATGGAATCCCCGTCGCCGGTGATCAACCACACGTCCAGATCGGGTCGCGCGACCTTGAGACCCGTAGCGATCGCGGGTGCACGCCCGTGGATGGTGTGGAACCCATAGGTGTTCATGTAGTACGGGAACCGGCTGGAACAGCCGATGCCGCTGACCACCACGGTCTTGGCCGGGTCCACGCCGGCTTCGGCCATGTACTTTTGGACGCTGGCCAGGATGGCGTAGTCGCCACAGCCAGGGCACCAGCGGACTTCTTGATCGGATTGGAAGTCCTTGCGGGTCCGCTTCGGGGGGTCTTGGAGGGTCATGGCGGTATCAGGCGAGGATGCGATCGACCTCTTTGACGATCTCGTGGGTGAGGAAAGGCTGTCCCGTCACTTTGGGCAAGGAAACGAAGTCGTGGTGTTGGAACTCGCTGCGCAGCAGGCGAGCCAGCTGGCCCATGTTCAATTCGGGCACCAGGATCTTCTTGAAGCCCGCGAAGATGTCTTCCAGTCCGGGCGGGAGCGGCCACAGGTGGCGCAAGTGGATGCGACTGACCTTCTGCCCCTTGGCTTTGGCCTCTTCGAAAACACGGGTCAACACACCTACAGTCGATCCCCAACCCAAAAGCAATACATCCCCCTGGGCCTCGCCCTGGATGGTCGGCTTCGGCAGGGTCTTGGCGATGTTCAGAATCTTGTTCTGACGCTCCAAGGTCATGCGCTGGTGGTTGTCCGGGTCGTAGGACACGTTGCCCTTCGAATCCCGCTCCAAACCACCAATGCGATGCTCCATTCCCGGGGTCCCCGGCAGAATCCACGGGCGGGCTCCCAGTTCGTTACGGCCGAACACTTCCATGTTGGAGGGATCGTCGTGGAAGTGAACCGGGAACGGCTTGAGCGAATCCATCTCGGGCAAACGCCAAGGCTCGGCGCCGTTGGCGATGTAGTTGTCCGAAAGCAGGATGACCGGGGTCATGTACTGGACCGCGATGCGGCACGCTTCGATCGCCATTTCGAAGGCATCCGAAGGCCGCGAAATGGCCAGCACCGGCATCGGGGTGTCGCCGTTGCGTCCGAGAATCGACTGGAAAAGGTCCGATTGCTCGACCTTGGTGGGCATGCCGGTCGACGGACCCGCACGTTGCACGTCCAGGATCACCAGGGGCAGCTCGACGGCCACTGCCAATCCCATGGCTTCGGTCTTGAGCGCCATCCCAGGCCCGGAGGTGCTGGTCAGGCCCAAGCAACCGCCGTAGGAAGCTCCAATCGCCGCGCAAATGGCCGCGATTTCGTCTTCGGCTTGGATGGTGATCACCCCATGCGACTTGTAGCCCGCCAGGGTCTCCAAGACCGTGGAGGCCGGGGTGATCGGGTACGAGCCCAAAACCAAGCGCAGATTGGCCAACTTGGATCCGGCTACCAGCCCAATCGCCGTCGCCTGGTTGCCCATCACGTTGCGATAGGTTCCGGGCGGCATCGACTCGGTCTTGAGCACCTCGTAGTGGCTATGGAACAGCTCGCGGATGTCCCCCGCGTTGTACCCCGCCTTGAGGGCCATTTGGTTGGCCTCAACCAACTCGGGCGTGCGCTTGAACTTGTCGGCCAACCATTTGAGGGTGGGCTCCAGCGGGCGGCTGTACAGCCAGTACATCAGCCCTAGCGTGTAGAAGTTCTTGCAGCGTTCCTTGTCCTTGGAACTGATCGTTAGCTCGGCCAATGCCTCTTTGACGCGCTCGTTGATGTCCACCTCGATGACCCGGTAGCCATCGACCGAGCCGTCCTCGAGCGGGTTCTTGTCGAGCTTGGCCTTGCGCAGGTCCTGCTCCTTGAAGTTGCCCGTGTTGACCACCAGGGTTCCCCCCGGCTTGAGCTCTTTCAGGTTGACCACCAGGGCCGCCGGGTTCATGGCCACCAACACGTCGGGGGCATCGCCCGGGGTGTGGATGTCGCTCGAGCTGAACTGAATCTGAAAACCCGAAACACCCGGGCGAGTGCCGGCTGGTGCGCGGATTTCTGCGGGGAAGTCGGGCAGGGTTGCCAGGTCGTTGCCCACGATGGCGCTGGTCATCGTGAACTGACTTCCCGTGATCTGGATGCCGTCCCCTGAGTCCCCCGCGAAGCGGATGACGACTCGATCGACTTGCTGGAGGGGTAGCTCCTGGGTGGATTCCGAATTGGAGGTCATGGGCCGTACCAAGCAGCCCCGCGGGGCTGCGCGTGCGTGGGGATGGCGGGTGGACCGACCGTTCGATCCGTGGGGATTTCCCGTGCCGCGGGATAGCGCGTCATCTTATAGACTCCCGTAAGACTTCGCCCCCGGAATCCACGCTTCCAAGCCATCCAAATTGCTGCCCACCATCCTTTCCGCCCTGGCCTTGATCGTAGCCCTCGTGGCCCTACTCCGTTCCCGCGCCAACACTGCAGGCTCGCCAGATTCGGACCGCGAAGCCCGGCGCCGGCTGGCCCAGCAAATCGAGGGACTCGAATCGTCGATTCAGGCCCAAAATCGCTGGATTTCCATGCTAGCTGCGGGCGAACCGCTAACCCCGGAGATGATCGCGGACGACCAGCCGTTCCACGATGTGGACCCCTCCGCCGCCCAAAAGCTCGCCCAGGAACAGGGAGCCGTGTGGATCGATGTGCGAACCGCCCAGGAGGTCGCTTCCGGGATGATTCCGGGGGCTACCTGGATCCCCATGGATCAAATCGAAACCCGGCTCGCAGAGATCCCGCGCGATCGGGCCTTGCTGGTGTACTGCGCCTCGGGTGGTCGTTCGGCCGGGGTTTGCCAGTTTCTGGCAACCCAAGGTTTCCTGCGGCTGCACAATCTGCAGGATGGCATTCGGTCCTGGACCGGTGCTTTGCACCGACCCAGCGCCTGACGCAATCCCATGGACCCCCAAAGCCCCCAAATCGCCGCATCGATCGCAGCCGACCTGGATTTTGCGATCCTGGCCGCGGGTACGGCCGGCCGCCGCGCCTTGGCCCTGCGTCAATCCGGGCGCTGGCACGATGAGATCCTCGGCGATGTGGGTGACCAAACCTGCGACGCGTGGATCCAGGGGATGCTGCTAGGCAGATACCCCGACGATGGGGTCCTGAGCGAGGAAACCCAGGACTCCCCGCGCCGGCTGGAAACACCCCGCACCTGGGTGATCGATCCCCTGGACGGGACCAAGGAGTACCGCACCGGTCGCGACGATTGGGCCGTGCATGTGGCCTTGACCGAAGGGGGCCAGTGCGTGTTGGGAGCCGTCGCCTTGCCCGCCCAAGGTCGTGTGCTGTGGGGCATTGCGCGACCGGGCTTCGAGTCGGCGGGTGTGGAAGGCAGCGGTGGCTTGCGTTCGGGTGCCGATCCGCAAGACGGTCCTCTCCGCATTGCTGTCAGCCGCAGCCATACACCCCCCTGGGTCGAGACCTTGGCCTCCGAGTTGGGCGCGCAACTGGTGCGGGCAGGCAGCGTGGGCAACAAAGTTGCGCTGCTGTTGAGTGGGGAGGCCGACCTCTATGCCCACAAAGTGGGCCTGAAGGAATGGGATACGTGCGCTCCCGAGTGCGTGGCGCGGGCCTTGGGGTGGCATGTGTCCCGCTTGGACGGATCGCCACAACGATACAACCAAGCCGATCCACGCAACGGGGAACTGTTGGTTTGCCGGCCTCAGGATCGCGAGCGGGTCCTGGCTGCTTTGCAAACCAGCGGGGCGCTCAGCTCCTGACGACTCCGCGCAGGCGACCCAAAGCGTCGCGCAATTCGGCAGCCAACGGAGCCGGTACCCGCACCGCGAGCACTTCGACCAATCGCTCGGACATCTCGAGGGTCTCCAGCGGTCCACGGCTGAAGTGGTCCCAGACCGCTGCGGGCTGTTGGGCGTCCTCGAGGGCGTGGGCCAAGGTGCTGAGGTTGTGGAGCTTGTCCGCAGCTTTGATGGTGGCTGCTTCGGGCGACATGTGCGCGACCTTGTCGATGGCCGCCTGCTTGCGCGCTTCCCAGGGCAGGCCTTTGGTCTCGGTCAACTCCCCGACCCAAGCCGCTACCTGGGGACTGAATTCGTTGGCGACGCGTTCGAGCGTCCAGCTAGCGCAGTCCTCGACCACATCGTGCAGCAAGCCCGCTTGCACCACTTCGCTCCGGCAGCCCAGTCGAATCAGGCTGAAAGCCACGTGGATGGGGTGGCTGACGTAGGGTTGCGAACTCCCTTTGCGCGTCTGCCCCCCGTGGGCCTCCAGAGCAGCCTGGACCGCGCGCTCGATGGCTGGGTCGAAGAACGGATTCATGCGCCCCTTTTGTAGCGCATGCCCTGGGATTTTGCAGGTCTCGGGTGGGCATCTGTTCGATGCCAGGAACTTGCGACCGACGCCGACAGAGTCGGCGGGGGGGCCTTAGATGGCCACCTTGAGCGGCTTCACGGCAACCAAACCCGCCACCATCGAGGCCACTAGGAACCAAACCAAGACGTAGACCGGCCCGTGGCCAGGAAGCCAACCCAAACGGCTCTCGGGATAGGCAAACTCGATGCGGCGCAGCAGCGGATCCCCGTGCAACCCAGCCTCCGCCGGCCACAGGATTTGCTCCCAACCTGAGACCCGCAGGGGCTGCAAGGGCACCCGTGGCAGCCCAAGCACTTCGGGGGGACCCGACCACACCATCTTGCTGCTGCGCGCTTCGCCGAGTTCGACTTGGATCTCGTGCAAACCCTGGGCGACGGCGAAGATCTCTTGGAAGGCCAAACCCTGCTCGGGGCTCTTGACCAGCGGCGAACCGGCGACCAGACCTTCGGGCAGCACCACCCGGACTTCGCGCAAACGCTCTCCAATCTCGGGAGCCATTTCGAATCGTACGGTGATGCCCGATCCTGCCAGCGGCGCTGCCCCCTCCGCATGAACGGGAATCGGCTCGAATCCGTAGCGCACGACCAACTGCCCCGCGATCAGAGCAAACGGCATCGAAAGTGGAACGAAGGGCAAAACGTTGAGCCCCAGGTACTTCAGATTCGTCCAAAGCACCTTGCCGATGGCGCGGCTGACCAAGCGCAGGTCGTCTTGGTACAAGCGGATTTCAATCAGGTGCCCTTTGATGCGCTCCTTCGAGGCCCGGATCGCACGTTGTGGACTGATGTGCTTGAAAACCCACAGGGCCAGCACGCCAAACACCGCCCCCACGCCCAGGATGACCCACTCCGAGCCGAAGCGCTCGAATGGGCCGACCAACAGGTCGAACAGGCGGGTCACCAGCCGGTGGACGGCGTTCATGGGCAGGTAGCGAGCTGCAAAGCGAGCAGGATCAGGAGATGTAGCCTAAACCACGGAGCTTCTCGGTGATGTCGTCATCGGACTGGGCGTCTTCGAACTGGGCTACTTCTCGCTCGAGCACGTGCTGGATGAACTCCTCGTGGGAGGCGTAGCCGGCCACCTCGGCGATCTTTTTGATGCGCTCGAGCAGGTCCTTGTCGATCTTGATCTTGTTGCCGTTGCCAAACATGGTGCGTAGGGAATCTGGGGGGTTACTTGAGGAACGGATGGCCATCCAACGGTTGCGCGGGGGCCACTCGGTATTGGTGGAAGATTTCGGCGGTCACGTCCTCCAGGCGCAGGTCGTCGCGCTCGAGGACCCCGTTGGTCAGGAGCGTACCCTCGACCACGCTGGCGTGCATGAGGTGGTTGCCGTTGAAGGTACCCCCCAGATTGTCGCGCAACACCGCATAGGGCACGCGCCCGAGCGAGGATTCGTCCGAATTGCCGTAGCCCGCGTTGTAACCGACCACCAGATCGGGTGCTTCGGCCGTGCGGGCCCCGTGGTAGATGCGCGAGCCCCATTCGGCTTCCACGATGATGCGCGCGCCAGACCAACGTGGATCGTCGTCGCGCAGCGCCTCGAGTTCGGTTTGGATTTGGGTCAATAGGGCATCGGCTTCGGCTCCCGGGGCGACAATTCCCTCGCCTTCGCGGCCCTTGAGGTTGAGGTACAGCCCATTGAAACCCATGCCGTAAGCACGCGTCTTGGACCAATCGACGGCGCTAGCCAAGTAGACGGGGACGAAGCTCGGGTCCAGGGGCGCCAGCTCCGGAGCCTGGCCTTCTTTCAGCACGAGGTAGCCCTGCTCCCACAACCAAGTGTTCAGACTGAAGATGCGATGAAAGGGCGCGAAACCGTGGTCGCTGATGACGAGCAGTAACGTATCCGGTCCAATGCTGGCGCGGATCTCACCCAGGACTCCATCCATCTTGAGGTACAAGTCCATCAAGATGTCCTTCCAAGTACTACCAGGCCGACCGGTCCACCACTCGGAGCTATGGGCAGCCACTTCGGGGTCGAAGTCGGGGTGCTCGCTATCGGAAAGGCGCCACATCATGTGCGCGCACAGGTCGACCGTCGAGTAGTAGAAAAACAGCAATCCTCCGCGGTCCTCTGCGGCATAGCGCTGCAGCGCCAAGCTGAGCATGCGATTGCGTTCTTGCAGCACCAGGTTGGCCTGGGCCATGAACTCGTCATCGTCGAGCAACCGCTTCTTGAGTCCGTTGACGTCCTCCGCCATCCCTTGCGTGTAGTACAGCCCGATCTCGTCCGCCAAGGTTTGGCTGGCGGATTCGGGTTGGGAAACCGGGCTGATGGGATCGGTTGGGTCGATGTTGACCGGGGATGCGTACAGCTCCAATTCCGGCTCGATGCCGCGCAGATAGAAGCGCACGATGCCCGCGACGGATTGGGCGCCCATGGGCAACAGGTCGAATTGCACCTTCACGAACTGGCTCCACTGACCGGGCACCAGCACCAAATTCTGGTCTTGCAGTTGCAGAGCCACGGCGCCGGCTTCGGCGTCGACGAACAAATCGAGCGGAACCTGCACATTGGGCTCGCCATCGCGGAACGGATTCGCGGGTCCGGATAGCTGGGTTCGCACGCGACCATTGCGAATCTGGATGCGCCGCACCTTGGGGTCCGCGATGCGCGCGATGGGCGGATCGGTGGTGTACAGCGTGGGTTGGCCGTAGGCGGAATCCACCGCCGGGGTCATCATCCCGGAAAAGGACCACCCCTTGCTTGCTTCGACCGGGAAGTTGATCGGCATGCGCCACACGCTTGCGGGCACCCCTGCGTCGCCCAATTGGCTCCAAAACGCGCGGCCGGATCGGTTGCTATCGCCCGCGTCGGACAACGGGAACTTCCAAGGCCCCGGCATGTTCCAATCGTGGTGCTCCGCCACGGTTTGGGTTCCGGGCGCTTCGCGATACGTCTTGGGATCGCGGTGGATGAAGTCGTAGATGCCGTGCCCGCCGGGGTTGAGTCCGGTGATGAAATTCGACCATGCCACCGGACTCTGGGGCGGGGTGCTGGTTCCCAGTCGATGGATGCCCCCGCCTTGGTCGGCCAACGCCTGGAAGTTGCGCATGCGCTCGGGAAAGCGCTGCATAGCCTCTTGCAGGATGTCCGGATCCAAGCCGTCAATCCCGAGCACCACCACTCGCGGGTAGGATCCCGCAGTGGGCCCCGCAACCGGGGCTTTGCTGCCGCACGCAACCAGCCACCACACTCCGAGCGCGGCGATCGTTGAAGCCCTCACGCAGACACCTCGGCATCGCGCGATGCGCGGTAGTGGTCGACGGTCTCCGTAGCCAGTTTGGTGGTACGGACCCGCTCCCCGAACAAGGGGGCACCCATCATGTACCCGGGAATCGGCACGCCGAACAAGTCGAGGGCCGTCGGCGCCAAATCCATCAAGCTAGGCGCATCGGTATTGATCGTTCGATTGCACCAAAACACGCCGGGCACGAGCCGCGGGTCGACGCAATGATCGCCCGACCAGGACTTGGTGTTGTCCGTGAAGACCTCGCTCGAAACCGCTCCGGTTGCGCAATCCCACGAGTGGCGGTAGCCACGCTTGTAACCAATCAACAACTCGGGAGCCAAATCCGCGTAGGGACCGCTATGCACTTCGCGGGTCAAGAACACCGAGTTCATGATGGTCTCGCCCGTGACTGGGTCCTGCAAACGATCCAGCTTGGCCTTGATCTCGCGGCATAGGGCATCGCTCTCTTCGCCAGGCTCGACGATTCCGTGCCGTTCGCGCCCCTTGCGGTTGAGGAAGATGCCCGTCAAACCCAAGGTGAACGCCCGGGTACGACTCCAATCCACCTGGGCGAACCAATCCCCCGAGGTCTGCGCACCATCGTGGAGCACCAAGTAGCCCTCGTCGCGCAGCCACGCGTTGAGGTTGACCCCGCGGCGAAAACTGCAGAAGCCATGGTCCGATATCACCATCAAGACCGTGTTCGGATCGTCCCCCAACTTGGCGCGCAACTCGCCCAAAAAGTCGTCCATGCGGCCATACATTTCGGGGATGACGTCCTTGTAGCGCTCGATGTCCTTGCCGTGGTTGGCCGGGTGATCGGGCTCCAGGTAGCGATAGAACATGTGCGACACGCGATCGGTGGTGTCGAAAACACAGGTGACAAAACCGCTCGGGGTCTTATCCAGCGCGTCGTAGAGCTGCTTCTTGCGTTCTTCGTAGATCAACCATGCTTGCTTCAAGAACGCCTCTTCGTCGATCACTCGCTCGTTGAGCGCCCAGGTGTCTTCCGCCAAACCTAGGGTGGCGAATTTGCCCAGCGTCTTGGCCAGGTAGATCGAATACACCAGGGGGTGACTGATCGGCAGGGCGGGTTTCTCGGGGTCGATGTTGATCGGCGTAACGTACAGCTCGAACGCGTCGTCATCCCAGGTTTGGATGTACAACCTCGCAATCCCTTGGCAGCCCTGGAAAGGCACCGTAAGCCAAGGCGTGTACTCCTTGAGCCCAACTTCGACGCGATCGGATCCGACCGTGATGCGGGCCTTGCGACGCTGGCTGTCCAATTCGACCGAGAAAGGGCAATCCATGGCACGCCCATCGGCCCCCTTGGGACCCTTCAAGTTCGATTGGATGCGACCATCGCGCAACGTCACTTGAAACTGCTGGCCCCCGATGTGGCCGGTCCGTCGTTCGCGGGTCGAATAGAACGAGAACGAGCCTTGGGTCCCTTGGATGTCGGGCACGCACATGCCCGAAAGCAGGGTTCCGTGGGGAAACGGTTGGGCAGGATAGGTGATCGGGACCCGCAAAATCGAAGACCACACCCGCTGAGCACCCAAGAGCTTCCAGAAGGGCTGGCTACGCTGCAGGATCTTGTAGACGGCTTTGTGACCAAACGGCACCTTGGCCAAACCCAGGTTGAGGTGGCGGGCCACGCTGCGGGTTTCGGTCGACGACAGGACCGGCATGTACGAACAGGGGTCGCGCGTCAGGAAGTCGTAGATGTTGTGCCGCGAGGCGTCCACGCCCGTAGCAAAGGTCGACCAGGCGACGGGCGAAATCGATGGCAACGAAGTGCCTAGCGGATGGAAGCATCCTTCGCGCTCAAGCGCCTGAAAGTTGGGCATGCGGCCCTCGGCCGCAAACCGCTGCGCCAGCTGGGGATCGAATCCGTCTAGGCCCACCACCACCAAGCGTTGGACCTTGGCAGCGCCCTTGCCACGCCGGGTCAACAACCTCGCCGCCGCCTTAAGGGGCCAGATCAAGATGATCCCAAAGGCCAGCAGGAAGGTTCCGAGCAACACCAGGACGGAGCCGGCGGCTGCAAAGCCCGCACCTGGCCCAATGTACGCCAAGTTCGGCATCAACCAGTCGGTTTGGGGCGGGAGCATTTCGACCATGGCGGGACCAAGCGGGCGGCAAACTGTACCGCGGCAAAGGGGTTTTGCACCCCCCGGACCGCGATCGTTTCCACCCAGGACAGGCCTGGGGCACGAACCTGCAAAAGCTTAATAAGCCGAGGCCCGTTGGGCTTCCAGGCCCCGAGTCGGTGCAGGCTCGGCTGGGCTCGCCGGGAGCATCAGAGCCCTGGCGCCGGGGCGTACAGCGTGCGTCGGATGGTCAGCCTGCGATCGTCAGCCACGCTGAGCACGCTTCCGCTGCGCTCATCGAAGTTGATTTGGATGCCTTTGGGGGCCAGCACACCGATATCGGCAGCCACCAAGCCTCCATTCACCAACATCCGACCATCCACGCCCGGTTGGTTGCGGGCGGGAACCATGCCGAAGATGCTGTTGGCCGAATACAGGGTCGCATCGATCTCCAACGGTTGGCTGCTATCGCGCGCCGCCAATTCGCGATCCACGAGCCCTGACAATAGGTCGGAGGTAACCCAATCCGCCTTGGGCGCCACGGTTTGCACAACCGCCTTGGGTTGCCCAGCGGCGTCGTACAGGAACGGGTCCGAAGGGTTGCCCGGATCCGCCACGCTCAGCCGGCCGTTGGTCCAGCTCTCCGCCCGTTCCGGGCAATGCCACAGCCCGGACGCAGGATCGAAGTAGCCTTGTTGGTTGTAGATCGGCACCGGCGCCCCTTCGCTGTACGCGTAGTAGCGCGGGATGTAATTGGGCCCCGCATAGCCGGGGTTGGGATGCATGGGCGTGACCCAGGCAAACACATCCGTAGTGCGATCTTCGTAGTACGGATCCCCATCGGGCACGGTGCGGGTTTTCTTGACACTGTCGGTTCGCAAGTACAAGTAGGCGGTCTCCGCCACCATGGTCGTACCCGTCACCTGCCAAGTGTTCACCGGCTCCTCATGGCTGCCCACCCAGACCTTTTCCGTCCACGGAGAGCCGTAGGGCTCCGGCGGGTCGGCCGGATGGTTGATGTAGGTGTACTCGTTGACCACCTTGGTTCCGGTTTGCACCCAGCCGTACACATCCTTCGAGATCATGTTGCCCGTGGGTTGCCAGGAGTAGATGTCCTTGTCCACGTAGTACGTTTCCTTGCGGGTGGGTTTGACGAGAACGGTCGTGGTTTTGGTCCCTGTCTTGACGTAGACGTCCTTGCCCGGCAACTCCGGCTGGGTCTTGATCCACTCGCCGCGATTGAAGATCGCGAGCTCATCCATGATGAAGTTGAAGTCGGTAGCAGGGGTCCCATCCACGGGGTCGGGCCGCCCAAACGAGGGGTGGCTCGGATCGCCGATGGTGACGTTGCCGCCGGCGGTGACCGCCACGGCGTTGTTGGTGCCATCGCTAGCCGACCCGTACGTTCGATAGCCCGAAGCATCCGAACCGTCCATGTACTGCAAGTCGCCGGGGATGAATACGTTGCCCGAAGCTAGGATCGAACCACTGCCCTTGACGAATCCGCTGAGGATCACATCCCCATCGATCGCCACCGTCCCGTCCAATAGGATGGGATTGGCTTCGGTTCCGACCAACACCACGTTGCCAGTCGTCAGATTGCCCAAAACGCCCGAGCCAGCGTCCAAGCGCGAATCCAGCTGGGCGAGCGAACTGAGTTGGGTCCCCACCGGAACCACCGCAACGCGCCCCCCCAATACCGAACCTGTGGCAGAACCGGCGGTGGCATAGAACTCATTGGTATCGAGGATTCGGTTCTCGGCAAAGGCTGGCGTTGCCGCGCCGGTCACTGGATCAAAACCGCCGTTGTCCGGAAAGGGCGACGGGAAGTAGGTGGGCAGCGCGCCATCCACTTGGCCTGCTGCGCCCCCATCCAAGTAGTTGAGGTAGAGGTTTTCTCCCGGGCTGGGGTTGGCAGCATCGGCCGGGTGCAGATCGTTGTAAGCCAACGCGCCAAACGCATCCTCAATCAACTTGGCGTGGCTGTCGAATTGTCCGCTCTTCAAACTCAATCCGGCCCAGTTGGTCAACGGGTCGCCGTCTTCTTCGAGGGCTTTGCCCCCCAGGTACAACGAACCGGCAATGGTCGACTCGGGGTCCGAGCGGATTTGGATGCTTTCGAGGGATCCCACGCGCACGCGATCAAAACCACCGCGAACCGTGGGGTCTTGGTTGTAGAAGCGGGCCGCATCATCGATTTTCGCGTGGCACAGAATGCAGTTCACGTTGTTGGCCAGGAGGGCAAAATCCAAACCTCCCCAGGCCGGCCGTGTGATCGCAAACGATTGCTGCACGGTCGCCTGGCTATTGTGCTGGCCGGCTTGGCGCGTGGGCCGGATGGCCGCCTGCGCCGAAATCGTCAAGCGCACCGAATCCCAAGTATCTTCGCGTACGACGCCCAAGCCCAACAGATACCCACCGCCCAAGGGCACGTTGCCGTCGGCATCCGCATCCAGTCCGACCGAACCCAGAAACGGGGTAGGAACGATGTTGGCCACACCCGCTTGATCCGGAATGCCCTGACCCTCTAGAAAGGTTCGGAAGTTCCACGGCTGCATGCCCTCAGGACCAAACTGACGCTCGAAACCCTTCCACAACCGATCTGCGGCCATGGCGATGGCGGCGTCGGCTACGGCTTGGACGCGGGTATCCGACTGGCGCTGATCGGTCCACTTCTTGGCCTCCACTTTGCTTCCAAGTAGCGCGATCAGGAGGACCCCCAAAATGGCTAGCATCGAAATCACCGCTGCAAGGGCGACGCCGCTCCGGGCGTGGGTGGATTGGCTGCGGAGAATTCTCATGGGGATTGGGGTTGCGAGGGGTTGGGCGCCTCGCTCGAGAATGAAATCGTGGGTCGGAGGCAGGCTTGCAGGCCAGTGACATGCCCCAGAAGCCCTGGCGGGAAGCTTCGGGCTTTGGAAAACATGCCGACCCTGCGGGGTAGACGGACCCTGCCTAGATCGGATGGGTCCACCCTGGATGTTTAGGCAGAAGTCGGATGCGGCTTCCTAGGGCCTTTCCGTGGGAGGCTTGATGCGAGGGGAGCCCCAACCACGAGCGGGCCCACAACTGGGGGTGCAGCAACTGGGGGTGCAGCAACTGGGGGTGCAGCAA
>JACKHT010000029.1 GCA_020638855.1 Planctomycetota bacterium | reverse complement strand
GGCCGCGCGCTGAGACGAAGACCACGACGAACGTCACAACAAAAATCATGGTGCGCTGCGGGCACTGCTCGGCGCTCAATCCGGAAGCGGCCACTGCTTGCAACGAGTGCGGGGCACCGCTCTAGTCGATCACGCGTCGGGCAAGAGCTCCAAGCGGCCGCTCAACGAGAGCTCGATGGTATGGCCGTCGTCGGGGTCTATGGCCTCGCGGGGCAGGCCCCACATGTCGAGCAAATGGTGTGCGCGTTCCAGCTCGAGTTCGAGCGCTTCGAGTTTGGCTTCGAGGCTCGCCCGGCGCCGGGAACGTTCCGCATCGTCGTAGGTCACTGGGGCACCTCGGCGGGGGGGGCCTTTGCGGCCGGGGGCGTGGCGGGGACGGACTTTCCGAGCAGGCCGCTTGATCGATGCACCTTGCCGTCCATGTCCACCAAGAGGGCTTCCACCCGGGGCAACGTTTCGACGATGGCCAAGCCCTTTTCGGGTCCGAGCACGACCATGGCGGTGGCCAAGGCATCGGCAAAGGCTGCATCGGGGGCCAGGATCGAGGCGCTCATGCAGCCGGTTGCCGGATAGCCCGTGCGCGGATCGAGGATGTGGTGGTAGCGCACGCCCTCATACTCAAAGAAACGCTCGTAGTCGCCCGAGGTGACCAAGCAAGTGTTCGCTAGGGGAACCACCGCGATGGGGGTGTCCTTGTGGCGCGGGTGTTTGATCGCAATGCGCCAAGGATGGCCGAACTTGGTGCCCAGGGCTTTCAAGTCGCCGCCGGCGTTGACGATGCCGTTGTGGACGCCGCGGTCCATCAGAATCTTCATGGCACGGTCGACGCCATAGCCCTTGGCGATGCCGCCCAGGCCAATGCGCGTCCCCGCGGGAAGTGCAACGCGACTGCCTTCCAAATCGACCTCGACCTTTTCGTAGCCGACGTGGGTCAAGGCTTCGGCGATGGCTTCCTTGCTGGGCAGGACGGGGGGATCGGCTTTGAAGTCCCAAAGTTTGCCCACGCTGGCGAAGGTGGGGTCGAATGCCCCGCCGGTCAACTCGCTCACCGCCAGGCTGCGCGCGATCAGCTCGCACAGTTCGGGCGGCACATCGACCCAGCCAGTGCCCGCTGCCGCGTTGAGGCGCGTGAGCGGGGAGTCGCGCCACGAGGTCATCAGGTCCTCGATGCGCTGCAGTTCGGCCACGGCTGCGTCGATGGCGGCTTCGGCGGCCGCGTCATCGGCAGACAGCACTTCGATCTCGAGGTCGGTGCCCATCACCCCCAGCGAGCGCGTGTGCGAAGTGGGTACCGGGGCCGCCGGAACGAGGTCCCCGTCTTGCGCGGCGAAGGCCGCGGGGAGCGCTGCCGGACCCAGCAGCGCCACCACCAAACTCCATCGAAGCAGCGATCGCATGGGACCTAAGGTACCAACAAAGCGGATTACAGGAAGCTCTCGATCGACTTGGGCAATTCGTGCCCCCGGAAGACCACCTTACGGTTGCGATCGAGCAGGATCACGTCGGGGGTACCGGTGACCTGGAACAGGCGCGTCAGGTGCAAGTCGCGATCACGGAATTGCGGGTAGGTGAGCCCCAGCCGCAGGATCGTCTTGTTCAGGTGTTCCGCGTCGACCGAGTCGTCCGGGCCGGAGACCACGCCAGCCACGGCCAGGCGGCTGCCGTAGCGCTGGAAGGCCCGTTGCACCAGGGGAGCTTCCTGCACGCAGCTCCCGCACCAGGATTGCCAGAAAACCAGCAAGAGCGGCTTGTCGGAGTGGATGGCGGATTGCCAGGAGGCATCCCCCGCGAGGGCGCTGCCGTCGAGGGTGGCTTCGATGGCTTCGGGGCTCTGGGAAGTGGGCGAGGAGCTCGCCTTGGTGGCCGACTGGCAGGCCACCAAGGCGCTCAAAACAACAAAACCGAGGGCGAGCGTTTGGCGCTTCATGGTGGGTCCTGGGTGCTAGAAGCTCTGCTTCCAGCCGACGCTGAAGAAGACGTGGTCCAAACCGTCGGACCGGGATAGGTAGTCGAGCCCAAAATCCCAAGCAGCGTCATCGCTCCAACGGACATGGGTTCCCAATAGCGTCGAATCGAACTTTCCTAGCTCCGAGTCCTGGGTTCGCTCCACAGGTATGTTCAGGGGGTCGGTGAAGCTCGCTTGGTAGGCATCCGCCGCGGTTTGGTCGTAGTAGCGCACCCGCAGGTCGACCAGCATGCCGCTGTCGAACTGGTGGATGAACTTGGGGGTGAGGTCGTAGGCTTGGATGCCCCAATCGTCGTGGTACAGCCGGCCACCGAGCTCGACCGCGTTGCGGTCGTCGAGGGCGTGTCGCACGGTGCCGTAGATCGCGGTTCGCAACCGACTATTGGGCAACTCCTCGCTGATTTCGGTGCCGCGCGCGTTGTTGGCCAGGTACGGGTTGGGGGGCAAGAGTGGGTCCTCGATCACGACCGAGTTGATCGGGCTCTCGAGGTACCCGCTTTGCGCGGACAGGGTCACGCCCAACTCACCGTGGGTGTTGGGGCCGAGTACCTGGTACCAAGACAATGTTCCAGCGAGCGAGGTACGTGTATCAGTCCCTTGATCGACCCCGTTGTAGCGGATCAGCTTGACCGAGTCGACGTAGGCATTCAGGTTGGCCGAAAGCACCGCGTCCTGGGGATCGAGCGTGTGGCTCACGCCAGCCCCCAATCCGAGCGACGTGTAGTCGTACTCGGTGCTGATCCCCGCGTGCCAGTTGAATTTGGTGCTGTCGGTGAGCTTGTGTCGGAAGGACGCGTCCACGCCCAGGTAGTTGTCACCGCTGGCCCCCGATTGCGCGTCGTAGACCGAAAGCCGTTTGATCGACGCGCTGCTCACGTGGTCGTAGTTGAACTGGACGTTGTAGCCAAAGTCCTCGCTGGCCTGGTAGTCGTAGACGATGACCGGCTCGATGACGGTGACCGATTCGTCCACAAACGGGTTGCCCTGCCCGTTGTCTTGCTTGTCGTAGTAGCCCAACCGAAACGACCAATACCCAGTACCGGCTTCGCCGAAGGGGTGCGGGTCGCGGGGGTCGAGGGTGCGGTTTCCGCCCTCGGGGTGATCCTGGGCCTGGGCCAAGGAAAGCCCGCTGGCCAGGACCAGAAGCACCGCCAAGGATCGACCTAGTAGCATCCGCAGCCACCCCCAGCCGAGGCGCCGATGCCGCCCGCTGCGCCTTCGATCGAGTAGAAGACCTTCTGCTCGAAGTGGGTCAAGGTCGGGTCCTGGGAGAGGTCCATGACGGGGGTCCCCAGGCGACCCTTTTGGTAGAACTCGACCGTGTTGCAACTTGCGGCAAGGCCGAGCAAGGCGGCGGCCAACAGCCATCTCCAGGGGGATTGTCTCATGGGCGCAGGGTCAGCGCCCATCCGGCGCCGAAGGATTCACTCTCGGCGAAGTCTCGGCGCTTGGGCCTTTACAAGGCAGTAATGGCCCCCCGGAAGTGGTTAGGATGGGGCGCGTGAAGATCTTGATTGTGGACGATGATCCCAAGCTGCGGGGGTTCTTGCGCAAGGGTTTGGAAGAGCAAGGGTACGAATGCTCCGAGGCCTCTACCGTTGCCCAGGCCGAAGCCGAAGCGACCGATGCCTACGACTTGGTGTTGCTCGATGTGATGCTGCCAGACGGCGATGGTTGGGAGGTCCTTCGACACTTGCGTGGCACCGGGCAAAGCACACCGGTGATTTTCCTGACGGCACGAAGCCTCGTCGACGAACGCGTCCAAGGCCTCGAAATGGGGGCCGACGACTACATCATCAAACCCTTCGAGTTCCGCGAGCTGCTGGCGCGCATCCAGGTGGTGCTGCGACGGCGGACCGAGGGCGCACAACTCGAGTGGGGAGCGCTGCACATCGAGTCCCTCACCCAAAAGGTCCGCCACGGGAATCGCGCGCTCGACCTGAGCCCTAAGGAGTACGCGCTGTTGCGGCACCTGGTCAAGGGTGGCGGCAAGGTGGCTTCCAAGGCCGAGCTCCTGTCCGAGGTGTGGGGGATGGACTTCCACCCGGGCACCAACGTGGTCGAGGTAGGGGTGGCAAGACTGCGGCGCAAGCTCGAGGTCAGCGGGCCCGAGCGGATCGACACCGTGGCGGGTGAGGGCTACCGCATGGCCCAAGCCACCGAGGCGGGGCAATGAAGAAGCCCTGGTCGCTCGCCAATCGACTGACGCTTTGGTTCACCGTGCTGACCGTGCTGCTGGTGGGCATGATCGCCGGGGTCTCGACCCTTTTTGTGTTGGGCGCAACCACGCGCGAGTTTGATGCGCTCGCCAAGGAAGAGATCGACGAGCTGCGCGCCATCTTCCGGGACCGGCCCTTGGAGGCCGAGGAGATGCACAAGGAAGCCAACTCGCTGCACACCAGCCACCCTGGGGTGCGTATGGCCTGGCGCCTTTGGAACAAGGACACCGGCAAAAAATGGGGCGAATTTGGGGACACCGACTTGCTGCCAGAGGCCGGGAAAGTCCCGCGCGAGCCGTGGATTCGTCTGCGCCAAGTACCCTTCGAAAACTACCAGGGCGCCGAGACCATCGGGCCGCTTTGGATCGATATGTTGGTCGATGGGCGAGGCCGGCTGTTTCCGCTCAAGAAGTACGGGGTCATCGCCGGGCTCATTCTCTTGGGAACGGGTGTTCTGGCCCTTTCGGCGGGGGTGGTGTTTGGCCGCAAGACCGCAGGTTTGTTGGAGCACATCGCCAATCAGGTGCACGAGACTTCGGTGGGGGATGTCCCCAAATGGCAGGAGGAAAATCCCCCGGTCGAAATCCAGCTCGTGGCCGAAGCATTGACCAAAGCGCTAGCCCGCGCCCGGGACGAGCAGGAGCGCTCGAGTTTCCTGATCGCCGGGGTCGCCCACGAATTGCGCTCGCCCATTCAAAATCTCCTCGGCGAAACCGAGGTGTTGCTCATGCGCGATCGCTCGACCGATGAGTACAAGTCGATCTTGATCAGCCATACCGAAGAGATCCAAGACCTGGCGCGCGAAATCGACAACCTGGTGACGCTCTGCGCCCACAAGACCAACCAAGGTCACGCCTCGCTCGAGACCTTTGATCTACGCGAGGAATTGCGCTTGCGCGTCCCCCGTGAATTGGCCCGTGCCCAACGCCGTGACGTCCACTTGAAAGTCGAATTGGAGGGCGACCTGTCGGTTACCGGGGACCGCGAAGCGCTTCTGTTGGCCTTCCGCAATCTACTCGGTAACGCCGTCTCGTTCAGCCCGCCGGGTTCCGAGGTACGCCTCACGGTGGAGCGCCAGGGCGACGAAATCTTCGTGGCGGTCGACGATCAAGGTCCAGGGGTTCCCGTCGATCAACGCGAGCGCATCTTCGAGCCGTTCCAGCGCGGCAAGGAAGCCCCCGGCATGCGCTCGGGCTTCGGCCTGGGGTTGGCCCTGTCGCGCGAGGCCATCGAGGCGCAGGGGGGCACCATCCGTGCCACGGAATCGCCCCTGGGCGGGGCACGCTTCGAAGCCCGCTTCCTGCGTGGGCCCAAAGGTAACTGACTGGGTTTCGTGTGGAAGCGCCGCCAAGAAACTCGGA
>JACKHT010000028.1 GCA_020638855.1 Planctomycetota bacterium | reverse complement strand
CCCGAGTTTCTTGGCCAAGCATCCACACGCAACCCAGTCAGCTGCCTAGGGAATCAACAAACGTTGGGTCACCCAAGCAGCGGGCCAATCGCGCATCCCATCGAGCGCTGCCTCCTTGGCGCTTGCGTCCCCGCTGGCCATGCAGGCGCGCAAGGCTTCCATGCGGGCAGCCACAAAGGGTTGGTCGCATTGGTCCATTTTGCCAGCCCACTCCTCCCACTTGGTCGCGAGGTCCACGTTCTTGCTGCGATAGCCTTCCATCTGCGCCACCAAGGATTGGAACTTCTTGGCCTCACGGTGGTTCTTGAGTTTGGCGAAGTCGCGGGCGGCCGTGCGATCGAGGGTCACGCCGAGCATGCCGATCCAGGCCTCGACCGTAGCGGCCGCGGCTTGGCCCCCTTCGGCTTCGAGCCAATCCGCCGTGGTTTTGGGATCCTGCGCCAAGGCCTCAAGCCGCGTCCATACGATCTGCGCGCGGGTCTCCTCCGGACTGTACGCCGTCCCCAGGTCGTGGGCCTGTTGCAGGAGTTCCCTCAAGCCCAAGATGTCGCCACGCTCCAACTGTACTTCGCCCGTTGCATTCCAAGCCTGAGCCCATTGCTTGCGCTCCAACAGGTGGTACTCGCCAATCAGCGCCTCCAAGGGATCGTCCAAGTAACTGGCGTAGGGCGCCTCCGGAGCTTGCCCCACCTTGAACCCCGGATCGCCCTCCCAGGCCACCCGGCCCAGGGGATCGATCAACAGCAAACGGGGCAAGTTGAAGCGATCGATGAAGTACGTATCGAAGGTAGCCCCCAGCCCCCCCGCCGCCTCCGGGTTGGCATCGACCCCCACATCACCCGGGAAGGGGTGCTGCGCCAAGTAGTCCGCCAAGGTCTTGCGATCGAAGCACTGGGCCACGCTCACGATGCGCAAGCCCGCTTCGGCGTGGCGCTTGGCCAGGTCTTGCAGCCAATCGTGCAGCGGCATCAGCTCGTTTTGCGGCTGGCTGAAGAGCACCAGGAGCTGCGGGACCGGGCCGGCTTCGGCCCACGCGCTGCGCGAACCCTGGACCCAAGTTTGGACGGTTGGGAACGGAGCGCTGAGCCCTTGGTAGCTGCCACCGACGGGTTCTCCGGCGCCGATGCCAGCGGCCGCAAGACGCGCACGCCGTTCGACCACCCCAGCCGGATCACGTGGGTCGCGGGCCAGATAGCGCACCGAACGGAAGCGGGCCTGACCCGGACCGACGAACAACCCGAAGCTGCCCGAGAGCACGTCCCGACCCGAAAACGCATGGGTCAAGATGCGCTCCCCGTCGAGCCATACGTCGACGTCGACTCCGGTCACATCGACCCGCAGCCGATGCCAAACCGAAGCGCTCGATTCGCCCGCGGGTGGCTCCAAGACCGCCGGAGCGTGGCGCCAGACCTTGATCACGCCCCCAAACGAACTGAACAGGTCGGCGTAACCGGTGTCGACCGCGCCTTCTTTGGCCTCACCGGGGAACAGCGCCGCCCCATGGAAGTCGTTGGTGCCCTTCTGTCCAAACACGATGCCCGCGAAGGTACCGCGGCCACGGCGCACCTCGACTTCGGTCTCCAGCGAGAAGTCGCCGCTGGTCAACCGATCGAGCGTCAAGAAGCGAAAGTCGTATTGGCCACCTGCGGGCGCCGTGAAGTTGGCTTGCACCACTTCGCCGGCAGCCTGGAACACGCCTTGTCCGTACAGCCAGCCATCGAGGTTTTCTTCGTTGTAGGCGCGGTCCCAAAGATCGACGCTGCCCCCAAACGTGCGCACCATTTCGCCGTACAAGTCGTAGAAGCGCGGTTCCCCAAAGTCGCGCGCCAAGCGCCGCGACCATTCCATGACCATGCGCGGCCGTGCCCCTTCGCGGTAGGCCAAGAGCGCCGTTTCGGCTTCCTTGAGTAGGGAGTCTTCGATGCGCGTCAAGTTGCGCCGATCGGGATCGAGCCGCTGCAAGCGGCGTTCGAGCCGCGCGAGGACCAAAGGATCCGCCTCGGGATTGGCTTCCAGTACGCGCAACAATTGTTCGAGCAACACCGAAGCGCGGTCCGGCTCGTCGAAGAATTCCACCAGCACATCGGCCAGCCCTTCGAGGGCATCGGGGTCGAGCGGGTTTTCCAGCAGTGCGCGCTCGTAGTGTTCCTTGGCTTCGGGCCCCATCTTGGCTTCCGCAGCAAAGCGTGCCCAACGCAGGAAAGACTGGGCTTCCTCGACCTTGCCGGCCTGGCGGTCGCGCAAGGTCAGAATCCACTCCTTCCACAAATCGTCCAGTTCGTCGACGGTCTTGGGCAACACCAAGGGCGCTTCGTCTTTGGGCCGCTCCTTGGTGATGGGTTTGAGCGGGTTCTTGAGCACGACCTCTTCGAAGTTGGCGATCGCCCCCTTCCCGACTCGGCCCCCCGACGAGTTGATGAACTCCTGGAAAGCGCGCCGGTACACGAAGCGCCCGTCCCAGGGATCCTGGAAGTTGTAGAGGAAGTACACCAAGCCCCAGGTAGGCGCATACCAGGGTGGGCCCCAGTCGTATTCGTTTTCCACCAGGATGCGGAAGGTGGGCGCCTTCTTCGGGTCCCCTTTGCCCTCCGCGTCGATCCCGTCGGCCGGTCCGCTCATCCAACCCGCTTCCATGCGTTGGGCCAAGGGGAACAGGCGGTGGCCGGCGGGAAGGTTCATCACCACCGTACCATTGGCTTGGATGCGGGTGCCCTCGAAGAACGAAGCCAGGCCTTCGTTGAGCCAACCGGTGGCGTTGGTGGCTAGGCTCACGAATTGGTGCGCGGCTTCGTGGAACAGGGTGCCCACCACTCCTTCGAACCCTGTCTCGGGCAGGAAGGTTTCCACATGACTACCGGTGAAGTGCCCCGCCGACCACTCCACGGGGTGGAAGCCCTTGGTGAGGTATTCATCCTTGTTCTGGAACAGGTGCACGGTGATGCGCGGCACCGTGCGCTCGTCCCCCGCGCCCCCGTAGCGGAAGAACTCGCGGTAGAAAGCGTTGACCTGTTCCATGGCGTCCGCCGTGCGGATCAGGTTCTTGTAGCCGGTGTCGGTGATCGTGATGTAGTGGTCGCGCTCTTCCTTGGCGGCGGTTTCCCAGGTGTTGTGCTTGGCGTCGAAGTCGTCGAGGAAGGCTTGGTCGATGCCTTCGAACGGATCGCGCGGCGTGGCGTGGGGCGCTAGGGCCGGGTCGGGAGCGGAGGCGATGCGTTCGATCGCGTCGCTGGCGGCTTGGTTCTCCGGATCCAACGAAAGCAGACGTTTGTAGACCCGGATTGCCCCGTGGGGTCGCCCTTCCTTTTCATAGCGCTCGGCCAGCTTGTTCAAGTCGCTGGAGAAGCGCTCGGTCATGTCGAGCAGCTGGGCCCCGCCGGGGTCCACCTTGGCCATGGTCTCCAGCAGCGCCTTGCGCGCATCCTTGCGCAATCCCCGCGCTTCCGCGAGCCGGAAGTCGCGGTAGAGAGCCCACAGTTCCAAGTCGGCATCGCTGCTGAGCCGCCCGTACTCGGCCAACAACTGCCAGCCCTCGCGCGAGTTGTGGTCGCGTTCGAGCACCTGATAGATCGCTCGCAATCCTTCGTCGAGGCGACCGCGATCGAGCTCGGACCGTGCTTGCCCTAAGTAGCGCACGATTTGGTCCTGCGAACTCTTCTGGCCCTTTTCGAAGGAAAAGGAAGTGGATAGTCCCCACCCCGCCAGCAAAGCCAGCAAAGCCAACGAGACTAGGGGCAACAAGCGATCGCGAATCATCGTGGTCGTGGAAGGGTGCGGTGAAAAGTCAGGAGGGCAGGGCGATCGGGCAAGCAACGACAACAGCCCTTGGACGCGCCGGGCGCAGCTCGCCTCGTCAGCCAGGTTGCCCCGCGAGGAAGGTCTCCCCGTGCTGGGCCCACCAATCGCGCCACTCCTGCAAGGGGCGCTTGCGTTCGGTCTCGCGGCCATCCGGTCGGAACCCAAACTGGCGACCGGTGATTGTGCGCAGCGACTCGAGGAAACCCGAGCGTACGGCGAGCACGGGATCCTCCAAACCATCGATCAACTTCGGCACCGCCGGACGGAACGCGTGTTCGGCCAAGACCCGCGCACAGGCGACCCGCACCATGGGGTCGACGTCTTCAAGGAGCGGCAGGATGAAAGGACAAATCCGCACGTCGTGGCTTTGTTCGAGGCTGTAGAGGGCCTCGAGCCGCATGCTGGGTTTCTCGTTGAGCAAGCCGTCGGTGATCGGATACCAAGCGGCCGCTTCCACACCCTGCTTGGGTTCGAAGGTCGCCTGGTAGGCCCCTTCCAGACTGCGCACGCGTAGCTCCAAGTCTTCGCTGATCGCGGTGAGCTGTTCGTGGGCCTGCTTCCAATCGGCTTCGATGGCAGCCCATTCTGCGCGCAGACCTTGGAGCTCGGCCTGGCGTTCGGCCCAACGGGGTTCCCACGCCGCCAACTCGGTCTGCAGCGCTTGCAGGCGCTCTTGGCTCGCCGCCTCCCAATCGCCCCATTGCGCGCGCAGGGCCGCTAGGGCCTGCTCGCGCTCGACGCCCCCCTGCGCCGACTGGCTTTGCATTTGCGCACGGACGTCTTGCAAGGAAGTCGCCCAATCGGCGCGTTGCTCGGTCTCCCAGCGCTCCAAGCGCTGGTCGAACGCCTCGACTTGGCCGCTGCGATCCTGGACCAACCGCTCCCACTCCATGCGGCTCGCATGGACTTGCCACAGCGCCCAACCTGCCAAGGCGACCGAGGCCAGGGCCACACTCAACGCGCCCCAATGGGTACCGCTGTGGGGTTTCCTTCCCGCTCCAGAGTTCGCGGGGGCCTGCTCACCGCCTCCCCCCATGGCGCGGTCGCAGGCCGCACAGATCAGGCGCGTCCCGCGTCGGTACGCCAGCCCGTGGGCCAAGTCCGCCACAGGAACCGGTTCTCCACACAAATCACATTTGACATCACCCAAAGCACGCTCCTCGCCACGGTTCCAGAAACTACGGGGCCCACCCGTAGTCTCCAGCCTAACCGAACCCGCCCAGAGCGAAACGCCTACGCTTGCGTTCCGGAGCGCTCGGAGTACCCTTTTCCGTCCTATGCAGCGTCCTGGCTCCCCGATCCTGCCCTCGACCCCCGGCAAGCGCCCCGCCTTCCCCATCTCGGGGATGGCGCGCGAACGACTCGATCAGCTCGGCCATGGGTTCCTGGTCGATGTCCTGCGCGACGAGACGCGCAAACGCAACGACAACTTGGGTGCTTGGACGGTACTCAGCCAAAGCTTGTCCGCCTTGGGACGCCACCAAGAGGGATTGCGGGTCGACGAACAGCTGGTCCGACTTTCCCCAGAGCACCCGGTGGCGCACTACAACTTGGCCTGTTCGCAAGCCTTGACGGGTCGGCCGGAGTTGGCCTTGGATTCGCTCGCCCGTGCGATCGAATGCGGGTTCGGGGATTTGGCCTACTTGATGCAGGATCCCGATCTGGACAGCCTGCACGACCACGTGGGTTTCGACCAATTGGTGCGCCGCATGCGGCAGCGCTCGCAATAGAAGCGCCTCAAGCCAAGCGGTAAGAAAGCCTACGCAGCAGGGCCAGCCGCGATCGCGGGGCCCTGCTGATTCCTTGGGACCTTCGCCAGGAAACCTACTCTTTGTACATGAGCGCCTCGGGGGCGCGTTCCTTGTACCAGGCTTCCCAACGCTGCACGGCCACTTCACGCTCGTCGGAAGGCATGTTGTAGTGGTAGCCGAAGTCGTTGTTGGTGGCCGTGTTCAGGATCCGTGCGCACAGCGCGCGGTTGTAGGGTACTTCGTCACGCAGCCCTGCAATGAGCACATCGATGTGGCTCCAATCGCCGAGCCGCAGGTGGCAGCGCGCTCGCGAGTACTGCAAGGCCATGGGTGCGTCCGCATCCCACGGGATGGCGCGCAGGCTGGGGACCAAACGCTTGTCGCGGCTGGCAGCCAAAGCCGCAAAGGCTAGGTCCGCCACTTTGGCGCGCGGGTCCTGGGCCACTTTGAGCAAGTCGGCATAACCGGCCTCTCCCAAGGCCGACCACCACTCGATCATGTTCTGCGACTCCTCGGTACCCTTCAGCCACGGCATGCGCTCGATTTGCATCTGCATCTCCTGCTGGAGCTGCGGCGTTGGCTTGAGCCACTGGGTAGTCGGTTCGATCTTCCCGGTCTGGGAGGATTGCGAGGCCCGGGTGCCCGAACAGGCGGCGAGACCAAGGAGTAGGGACGAGGCTAGGATCGGTTTCCACATGGCGGATTGGGGTCGGGGGAGGTGTCAGCACCCCCCAAGAGGTGGTTGGGGGTCCCGGCGGGCCCATAGCCAGCGGTCCAGTCCCCCTCAGCCCCCATCGGCAGAAACCGTCGATTCCTTGCCCCCTTGGCCTCGGATCCAGACCAACACCAAGAGGCAGACCCAGCCGATTCCCAAAAACCAGGGGGCGAGCGGGTGGTTCCTTCCCCCTGGGGGGGGCGGGGCGGTTTGGGGCGCCGGCGGGGGCTCGGGCCACCGGGTGGCACCTGGGAGGAGTTCGGCCGGAAGCCCCCCTGGCCATACCAGGGGAACCGGGGGCCGGTTCGAGTTGGGGTACTCGAGCTGGATCTCGACCGTGCCAGGGCCCGGGTCCCCCACGACCCAGCGCTGGCTGCGGGGGTCAAGGATCGGGGGCCCGTCGAGCTCGCGGGTGGCCAGTGGCTGCCAAGTGCCCCCTGTGCCACGGACTCTAAGCCGCCAGGGATCGGTTCCGGCCCCCTGGATTTGGACCCCCGCGCCTACGCGGCGGAGCGCCGGGCGCTCGGTCTTGGCCTCCCGAGCCCGGGTGGCTAAGGCCAGCAAGAGGTCACCCGCAAGCTTGGCCCCCCCTTGCCAAAGGCTTCCTACCCAATCGGTCGGGGACTGGAGCACCCAACCGAGCCCCGCCTCGCGCAGGGCCAGAATCGGTTCGGCGTAGTTCGACGCCCACAGAACTTTCCCGCCCGGTCGGATGCGGGTACGCAAGTACTCGGGGACCCGGGCGCCGGCTGGCGGCGCCACCGTGTCGAGCCCCAGATTCTCGCCCGGCTCGGGGGCGACGGGGACCACGCTGAGGTCGGATCCGCGGCGAACCACGTCGCCTAGGACGGTGACTTCCAAGAGTGCCTCGAGCTCTTCCATCTCCCCGGCCAAGGCGCACGCTTCCCCCGGCAGGAGCAAACGATTCAGGAAATCGAGGTTTGGGTTCGCGCCGGTAGCGACGATCCGCAGGTCGATCGACCGGGCACCCAACTCGGCGCGCACGCTGGCTGGATCGCGGGGCTTGGCATCGGATTCCCACCCATCGGTGATCAAGACCGCGATGCACGGCCGGTCGGAATTCCGGGAAGCAGCAAACGCAAGCAGGCTGCGCAAGATGTCCGTGGGACCGCCAGGGACGCGTGCCCTGAGCAGATCCCGCTGGGCCCGTTGGCGCAGGGTACGTTGGGTCGCCCCTCCTTCGCTCGCACCCGCAAACTCAAGCGAAGCAGGCAACAGGTCGCGCGTGAAGAGATGCAGCGCGAAGCCATCCTCAACCGGCAAGCGCTGCATCAGAACTTCGGTAGCCTTTTGAACTTGAAGCCAAGCGCCGCCTTGCATGCTGCCCGACCCGTCCACCAAAAGCACCACATCCCGCGGATCCCCCGAGCCGTAGTTCACGTCGCATGGGTACAAGTCGCTCAGCAGCGTGCCTGCATGGTCCGCGGGGCCGCCCCACCCCGGAAGCAAATCGCGCTGGCCTTGCACCCACCAAGCCCCCCCACCACGCACGAACGCTTCCACCTGGGGGCCAGGCAATTCGGATGCGGCAACCCCAAGGGTCCAAAGCACGTCGGCTTGTGGCAACCAGCGATCCAATTCTTCGATCGAGCAAGGCCGTACGGTCACCCCTTGCGCACGCCATTCCGCCAGCTGGGATCGCCCAGCCGTAGCGAACGCGGGCGCGCCCACCCAAAGCACCAACGATCCCCCCCCCACCCGATGGGCCCAACGGCTGGCATCGTTCTCGGGACAACGATCCCCCGGGACTTCGATCGTGACGCCCACGTCGTAGGCCCCAGCGGGCAAGCCGGGAAGATCCAACGTTTCGGTCCGCTCTGACCAGCGCCCAGCGGCGAGTACCGGTCCCAACGCAACCGGCCAGAGCCGTTCATGGACCTCACCATCGCTCGCAGTCCAGCGCACGCGCAGCCCAGCCTGCAAGCTAGGCTCGTCGCTGGGCCCCCGCCAGGCGAGCGTGACGCGCAGCTGAGAAGGAATTCCAGGCGGCACTTCTTCGGGCCCGAGCAGTTCGCAGATGGCGGCATCGGGAGCGTTGGGCGCAGGGGGCTCCAGGTATTCCACGGGCACCCCCATGGCCGCCAGACGCCACAGCGGGTTCCAATCGTCTTCGCCTGGAGCTTCCCCATCGCTGACCAGGCGCACGACCAACGACTGGCCTGGCGCGCACAGGCTTTCCACCTGGGAAAACAGACCCGCCCAATCGGTTTCAAGCGGCGCATCGGCGCGAGCGGCTAGCCGTGCTACGGCGTCGGGCAGGGGTTCTTCCGGCAGCTCCGCAGCGGGAGTCGGGGGCAACAAGACTTCCACACGATCATCGAGGCGCAAGAAGCAAAGCGATTCTCCGAGTTGGCGCGCGTTTTGGGCTTCTTCGAGTGCGAGGTTCCAATACGAAGCGGCCAAGTTGCGCCGCAAGCGCGACACGCTGGCCGAAAGATCCAAAACCACGATGCGCAACCGGGGCAGCGAGCTCTGCCCTCGGCCAGGCCAAGCGAACCAAGCTCCCAGCCCGAGAAACAGCGCCGCGAGTCCAACCCAAGTGCCCGGGGATCCCAAGCTGGCCAGGCGAGCTGCCCTAGCCTTGGGCACGGGCCGACTCCAGGGTCTTCGGCTCCTCGTCGATGCGTCGTTGGACTCGATCGATCCAGCCCCCCCCGAGCACCTGATCGCCGCGGTAGAACGCAGCCCCCTGCCCAGGGGTTACCGCCAAAACGTCCCCTTCGAAATGCACGCGCACCCCCGCCTCGGTGCGCTCCACCGTGCAGACTTCGGGGACACCGTGGTAGCGATGCTGGACGGTGCACTCGAACGAAGCGGGCGCGTCGAATCCGATCCAATTCAGATCGCTCACGTCCATGAACTGGGCCAGTCCATGCTCGCGTTGCCCCACGACCACCACGCCTTCTTCCGGCAAGAGGTCAACCACAAACAAGGGGGCCCCAGTGGCCACGCCGAGCCCCCTGCGTTGGCCGATGGTGAAGTGTTCGGTACCCTCGTGGTCCCCGAGGACCTTGCCATACACATCGACGATTTGGCCGGGATGCAGGGTCACGCCACGTTCGGCCAGCAGTTGCCGGTAGTTGTTGGAAGGAATGAAACAGACCTCTTGGCTGTCCTTCTTGGCGCTGGTGCGCAGCCCCGCTTGGGCCGCCAGGGTTCGTACTTCGGACTTCTGCAACCCTCCGAGCGGAAGCACCGTGCGGGCCAGGTTGGCTTCGCGCACCGAAAAGAGCTGGTACGACTGGTCTTTGCCAGCGTCCACACCCCGGCGCAAGCGCACGCGCCCATCGACGATGTCGATTTGGGCGTAGTGTCCGGTCGCCACGCCAACAGCGCCCAGCTCGTCGGCAAACTCCAACAGGCGCCCCATCTTCAAGTCGCGGTTGCAAATCGCGCAGGGGTTGGGCGTCCGTCCCCGACCGTATTCCTCCACAAAGTGATCGATCAACACCCCGAATTCGGAAGCGAGGTCCACCGCCTGGAAGGGAATTCCCATTCCAGCCGCAACCATCCGGGCATCGCGCGCGTCTCCTAGGGAACAGCACGATTTCTTGACCACTTCCGCGGGATCCAAATGGACCCCATTGCGCATGAACAACCCCACCAGGGGATGCCCTGCTTGGTGCAGCATCCACGCAACGACCGAAGAGTCGACGCCGCCGGACATGGCGACCACCAGCGGATCGCTGGTTTGGGGGGCGGAAAACGACATTCTTGGAGGTGGGACGGGAAACTTCCGGCTCGGTCAGACGGCGAAGTCCTTCCGGAGGGGGGTCCATTCTAGTAGCCTCTCGGCCCCAAAAGTGCACCCCTACTCGAGTTTGCCCCATGCTCCCCTCCATCGCCAGTCTGCTCGCCCCGCTCTCGTCGCTTTCCACCCCCCTGCTCGTGCTGCAAGGCGAAGGCGGCTCCACCACCCCGACCCCGGGCCCCGGCGGCGTCACCCAGTTCCTTCCGCTGATTCTGGTGGGTGTGCTGGCTTGGTTCCTCTTGATCCAACCCGAGCGCAAGCGCCAAAAGGCGCGCCAAGCCATGTTGGCCGCCATCAAGAAAAACGACTCGGTGGTCACCGCCGGCGGTTTGATCGGCGTGGTCACGAAAGTCGAAGACCACCAAGTCACCGTCCGCATCGACGAAGGCGTGCATGTGCGCGTCCAGCGTGGTTCGATTGCGGGATTGGTCCAGCCCGACGGGGCTGGCACCGACCAAGCCTAACGATCCTGGCGGCAGCGCCGCGGATCCCGCAATCGTTGGCTGCAGGAGGAATCCAGCATGGGTAGGTTGCCCATGTGGGTCCTCGAGCGCTTCCCACGGCTGGCGTTCCAATGCGAGCGCTGGAACCGCGACCAACTCGGTCGTGCAAGCGAGGCATGGGTGGCGCACTTGGCACACCAAGCTGCTTGGCGGGTTTTGGCGCGGCGCCTGTTGCTGCCCACTGGGGAAATCGATCTGGTGGCCTGGGACGGCGAAACCTTGGTTTGCATGGAGGTCAAAGGTGGGCTGCTACCTACCCGTCTGCGGGGAACCGACCCCGCCCACTGGTCCGATCACTGGCGGCCCGGCCATCATTTCGGGTGGACGCAGTTTGCCCGCTACCAAGCGGGTATGCGCCGTGTTTTGAGCCAGCTTCCCGGGCCCACCTCGGGAAAGGGTCGGATCGACTTGTTCGAAGTCCTCTGGTCGCGTGGGACTTGGAGCCCCCTGGTGGTCCACCACCGAGACCTCCGCCAACCCCTCATGCGGAGTCCCCAGGGCCCATGTTCAGATTCGATACAAGCGAGATTCCAAGCCGGGGTGCCCGGAACGGGGACCGAGGTGGAAAGCTATGCTGTCCGCCCCACTAGGCCCCTCAGCCGATGAGGCCGCGTTCCCCCATCCAGAAAGTCGTCCAGAAACACGACTCGAAAATCGCCCGCAATTCGAAACCCGGTCGATTTTTGGACCCCCAAGCACCGAAGTAAGGAACCTACCCCGGCCCGGCCTGCCCCATGCTGAGAGTCCTCCAGCACTACCTACCCCTGCGAGTTGCCATGCTCGTGCTCGGGGAACTGCTCATCCTATGGACCGTTCTGTTTGTAGGGATGAGCGGGCACCTGTGGGGCCTGTCCGAGGGGCGGTTGGGCAACCATGACATGCTCAAGGAGCTCAACACCCTGGGGCTCAGCCCCCGGGCCGCGATCGTGCGCTGCATGATTTCGGCTGGGCTCGCGGCGTTCTTGGCGCAAATGGCCCTGGGTTTCAACCAGCTGTACGAGTTTGCGGTCTCGAGCTCGCGCTACCGGCGCGCCGCGCGCTTTGTGGAATCGGCGGGGATCGCCCTGGCCATCAACGTCCTGGTCATGGGCTTGGCCCAGGTGTGGGGCTTGCGCGGCATCCTCGACTTCCCCGGTTTGGAGTTCTCGCAGAAGCTGCAGGGCCTGCTGCTCAGCCTGATCACGGCCTTCGGCACGCTGTACCTCTTCCGCTACCTGTACCACGGGCTCCTGCACCGGGTGAACCTGAACCAGCGCATCCTGATTCTGGGTTCGGGCGGACCAGCCCACTCGCTGGCGCGCCAGGTCATGGAACACCCCGAAGCGGGGTTCGAGGTGGTGGGCCTGCTCCCCGAGCCCGACTCGGAGCGGGGCGACCTCCGGCGCAGCTCGGATCAGATCATCACGACTCTCGACCACCGCTCGACCGCCGCCACCGAGCGATTGGTCTTGACCGAAGAGCGCCTTTTGTACGGCGGGGTGCACAACTCGGGAGTCGCGATGAACGACCTGTCGGAAACGCGGGCCAACCGCCTGCAGGAGTTGGTGCGCAAGCTGCGCGTGGACAAGCTGGTCGTGGCCCTGGAAGATCGCCGCAACACCCTTCCGACCCCAGCCCTCTTGCGCTGCAAACTGGCCGGGATCGATGTGCACGAGCGCGAAGAGATCTACGAAGAGATCACCGGCCGCATCGCGATTTCGGCCATGCGGCCTTCGTACCTGATCTTTGGGGAGGGTTTCCGGCGCCAAGCCTGGGCGGACCTGGCCAAGCGCTGGACGGACATCCTGATGGCCTTGGTGATCCTGTTGATCTTTTGGCCAGCCATGCTTCTGACCTACATCCTGGTTCGCCAGGATTCGCCGGGGCCCGCGCTGTTCCGACAAGAACGCATCGGTCTCAACGGCAAGCCGTTCACGCTGATGAAGTTCCGCTCGATGCGCATCGATGCGGAGGCCCTATCCGGCCCCGTCTGGTCCTCCGAGGACGACCCCCGCATCACCAAGGTTGGGAAATTCATCCGCAAAACGCGCCTCGACGAGCTGCCCCAACTGTTCAACGTCTTGGGCGGGTCCATGTCGCTGGTGGGCCCTCGGCCGGAGCGCAAAGTCTTCGTCGACCAGCTCGCCAAGCGCATCCCCTACTACCAGCAGCGCCACATCGTCAAACCCGGCATCACGGGCTGGGCCCAGATCAACTATCCCTACGGAAACACCGAAGAGGACGCCTTGCACAAGCTGCAGTACGATCTTTTCTACATCAAGAACCACTCGGTTCTGTTCGACATCTCGATCCTGTTCAGCACGATCAAGACCGTGGTGCTGCGCAAGGGTACCTGAGCCTAGCGGGGTTCGAGGGCTCGTTGCGGCTCCGCCGCGCCGCGTGCGGAATGCCAAACCGGGTACCCGGCCCCCCCGGCCAACATGCTATCCCGGTCAGAATGCCACCCCGGCTTGTGCGGCGCGGCGTGGGCGGGGGTACACTGCCCGCCATGTGGGATCTCTGGGCCATCTTTGCCATCGCTGTTGTGGGCGGCGCCATTCCGCTCATGGTTCGTTGGAGCGACCGTGGGTTGCACGTGGCCCTCGCGCTGTCCACCGGCCTGTTCCTCGGGGCGGTCTTCCTGCACCTGCTGCCGAGCCTGTCCGGCACCCTTTCCGCCCATGCCAGCGAGGGTGGGGAACATGGAGAGGGCGAGCTGTTCCCGTGGTTGTGCGTGCTGCTGGGTGCACTCGGGGTGTACCTGTTCGAAGCCCTGTTCCTGCGCACCCACGACCACGACGATTTGCATCGGCACCAAGCCGTAGGCGTGGCGGCCATGGTTGGGCTCTCAGTACACGCACTCACCGCGGGCGTCAGCTATGGTTTGGCGCGCCAAGGCAGCGACGCGGGGCACAGTCTGTTGGTGGCCGTACTCGCCCATAAGGGCTTCGAGACCTTTTCGCTGGTGAACGTGTTCCAGTTGGCCGGCATGAAGTCGCGCTCGATCCGGCTGTGGATGTTCGCCTTCGCCTGTGTGACGCCTTTGGGCGCCTGGTTCGGGCATTGGGCCGCCCAAGGTGCGGGCCAGGGAACCTTTGCGGTGCTGCAAGCCATCGCCGCCGGAACGTTTTTGTTCGTCTGCCTGGGCGAGCTTCTGCCCGAGGTCTTCCACCACCGCGAAGACTCGTTCGCCAAGATCGGGCTGATGGCCATTGGCGTTGGGCTGATGTGGTACTTGCACGGAGCGGGCATCTAGCCCCCCGGAATCCCCATGGCTTTCCTGCGAGATTGGGCGGCAGCGATCCAAGAATTGGTGTTGGAGACGGCACCTTGGTTGCTGCTGGGTTTGGTCGTCGCCGCGTTGGTCCACCGCTACCTGCCGACCCACTGGATCGCCCAGCGACTGGGCAAGAATGCTCGGCACCCGGTGCTCCTGGCTTCGTTGCTCGGGACCCCCCTGCCGCTTTGCTCCTGCTCGGTCTTGCCCACCGCCCAAGCCCTGCGCAAGGGTGGAGCGAGCCGGGGCGCCACGGCTGCCTTCTTGGTCGCGACCCCCGAAACGGGGCCGGATTCGGTCGGCATCACCTTTGGCTTGTTCGATCCCCTCTTCGCAATCCTGCGCCCCGTTTGGGCGTGGGCCAGCGCCATGGTGGCTGGATGGTGGGTCGATCGCACGCGTGAGCCCGAAGCGCTGGCTCCGACCGGCGTCGCGGGTCATGACCACGACCATGAACACGACCATGGGGAGGTCTCCCAGCGGGGTCCCTTGCGCCAGACCCTGGGCTGGATGCTGGGGCCCCTCTGGGATGATTTGGCCCCCGCCCTGACCCTCGGATTCGTGCTCGCCGGACTGTTCAGCGCCGCCCTGCCCGATCAGCTCCTGGAGGAATACCTTCCCGCCGGGATCCTGGGGATGCTGGTCGTGGGCCTGCTCGGCATCCCGCTTTCCATTTGCGCCACCGCTTCGACCCCCCTGGCTGCCGCCATGGTCGACAAGGGCATGTCCCCGGGGGCCGCTCTCGTCCTGCTCCTCACGGGGCCCGCCACCAACCTCGCGACCCTGGCCATGGTGCGCTCGATGCTGGGGGCCAGGGGCCTCGGTGCCTACCTGGGTGGCATCTTTTCGACGGCCCTCGTGGGGGGCTTGGTCATGGATTGGGTCTATGCCTCGAGCGGACGGGTCCTGCGCCGGGGTGTCGTGCTGGGCGAGCACACCCACCACTCGTGGCTGGTCTTGGGCTCGGGGATCGTGGTTGGGCTCCTGTTTTTGATCTTCTGGATGCGCCGTGCTGGGCGAATCCTGGGGTCAAATCCGGGTTAGACCCTGGACAGGGGCCATCCCAGCAGCCAGAATTCTGGGCTCCCAAAGGTCCAAGCAACGCGCCATGGGGCGCCAAGCACGTCCTCGAACCGTCCACCCAGTCCCCCTCCCTCCTTCTCCCATGTCTCGAGTCTGTTCGATCACCGGCCGCGGAACGCGCTCTGGCGGATCCATTGTCCGCCGGGGTCTCCCCAAGAAGAACGGTGGTATCGGTCTGAACATCACGGGTCGCAGCAAGCGCAAGTTCAAGGTCAACGTGCAACCCAAACGCGTTTGGGTTCCTGAGCTTGGCGAGTTCATGCGCGTGCGCCTTTCGACCAAGGCCCTCAAGGACATGGACCGCAAGGGTGCCTTCAAGGTGCTCATGGAAGCGGGCTTGATCTCTGCCAGCCGTCAGCGCCAAGGCAAGAAGCAAGCCTAACTCCAAGCCGCTCCACCCACCTGGTCCCCCGGGACGGTGCCTCGCCTGCGGTCCAACCGCTCGATAGGTCCGCCCGGGGGACCGGTTGCATTTCCCCCCCTCCTTCGTTCTGCTCGCCCCATGTCGATCCGCATCCACGACACGCTCACCCGGGAAACCCAAGAGTTCGTTCCGCTCGAACCCGGCAAGGTATCCATGTACCTGTGCGGTCCGACCGTCTACGACGACTGCCACGTGGGACACCTGATGGGGCCGGTGGTGTTCGACACGATCGCCCGTTGGTTCCGGGCGCGTGGGTACGCCGTGCGGTTGGTGGTCAACATCACCGACATCGACGACAAGATCATCCACAAGGCCCAAGCCACCGGACAACTCTGGAACGAAGTCTCCGAGCACTACACCGCGCAGTACTTGCAGTTCATGCGCGACCTGGGCGTGGAAAGCATCACCGATCATCCGCACTGCACCCACTACGTGGATGAGATGGTGCGCTTCATCGGCGAGCTGATCGATGCGGGCCGCGCCTACCAGGCTGCCGACGGTGTCTATTATCGAGTGAGCCTGCAACCGGGTTATGGGAAACTATCAGGGCGCAAGCTCGAGGACACCCAATCCGGCGCGCGCATCGAAGCCCAGGCCGGGCTCGAAAACCCAGCCGACTTCGTCTTGTGGAAGAACGCCAAACCCGGCGAACCCGCCTGGCCTAGCCCCTTCGGCCCCGGCCGTCCCGGTTGGCACATCGAGTGCTCGGTCATGGCGTCGGAATTGATGGGCCCGGTGTTCGACATCCACGGCGGCGGCGACGACCTCAAGTTCCCCCACCACGAGAACGAAATCGCGCAAAGCGAAGCCCACGGCGACGCCTTCGCCAAGATCTGGATGCACCATGGGTTGGTCCAATTCAGCGGACGCAAGATCGGCAAGAGCGACGCGCGCATGAAGGACCCCGAGTTCTCCAAGCAGTTCAACGCACGCTACCTACTCGACACCTACGGCGCGCCCGCGGTGCGGTTCTTCCTGGTGCGTTCGCCCTACCGCCGCCCGGTTGACTTCGAACCCAGCGCGCTCGATGCGGCGCGCACGGGACTGGTGCGCCTGTATCGACTCCTGGGCGACCTCATGCAGGACACGACCGCGCTCGATCCAGCCGAAGTCTTGAGTCGGCCGGTGGGCGCTGAATTGCAGGCCTTGCGCAGCGAGTTTGCCAGCTCGATGGATGAGGACTTCAACACGGGCGAAGCGGTGGCGGCCCTGTTCCGCATGGCGACTTTGGCCAACGGCCAAAGTGGAACCGACCGCGAGCAGACCCTGCGCCTGCTGCGCGACCTAGGACGGATCCTAGGCTTGTTCCAGCCCGGGGATTTGGAGCGCGTGGAAAAAGCGGGCTTGGCCGAAGACTCGGAACTCGCGGGGCTGGTGGAGTCGGTCCTGGGCGCCCGCGCGCAGGCACGCCAAGACAAGAATTGGGCCCGCGCGGACGCCTTGCGCGATGCTCTCACCGAAGCCGGGATCGCCGTCCTGGACGGGGCCAGCGGCACCCAATTCGAACGCATCCCCGGGGTCGAAGGCGATCCGGTCGGCATTTTGCGCCGAGCCCTCGAGTAGATCGCAAGCGGGAGTTCCACGATTTCCGCCCGGAAGGGCCCGTTTGGTGATCCGGCGAATGGATCCCCTGCTACGGATCCCCTGCGATGAGATCAAACCCGTTCCCATGGGAGGGCGAGGTATGCACTCGACAATTTTTTGGCAGCGTGGAGCTCGTTGAAGGGCCCTGAGCCATGACCTCGGCGAAATAGAAGAGTTTTTCGAGGGGAAGCAGCGCGGGTTTACGCATGCAAGGCGGACACCTTGCCTCGCCTCCCCTATGAAGATACCTTCTCTACGCCTCCCGTCGCTCGCATGGGCGGGCCTGACCTTCGCTTGCCTCCCCGCGGGCCCTCTCCATTCCCAGCCGATTTCCAGCCCGGCGCAAACCGCGCCAGCGGGAGAGTCGACTCCAGAAGCGCGCCAGGATCACCTCGAACGGTACTTCCGCGCGTTGCGCATGGCCCTGCGCGAAGGGCCCCGCGACCGGATCGCGGTAGAAGCGGTCGTCGCCCTCTGCGAAGGCGATGTCCAGCGGGCCTTCGCTTGGGTGCGCGACCATACGCAATGGGTGCCGTACGAGGGCATTCTGCGTGGGCCCCGCGGCGTCCTGATGGACCGCCTAGGCAACGATTGGGATCGATCGCTGCTCTTGCTTGCGCTGTGCGAGCAAATGGGCGCCGAAGCGCGCCTAGCCCAGGCGGCCTGGAGCGAAGAAGCCTTGGAAGGACTGGGCGACCGACTCCTGCTTGCGCGCCAATACCCTGGCGCGGAACCCAACACCCTGGACCCGATGGAGTTTGCCCGCCGGGCTCGACTTCCCGAAGAGGCCTTTCGAATCAGCGCGGAGACCACCCGCTGGAAGCAGGCTCAAACTTCCCAACAAATCGCCCAGCAGGTCGAGACGCTGGTGGCGGCACTTTCCTCTGCGCTAGGGGTCGAGCAGGCCGCGCCGGCCGCAGAGTCCTCCCTGGCGCCCTCCATCGGCTCGCTCCACGTTTGGGTACAAGTCCAGCAAGCGGGCCAATGGGTCGACCTGGATCCCATCGATCGCGAGGGTGCGCCAGGTAGCGCGCTGCTCAGCGCGGAACAAACCTTCTCAGGATCGGAGATCCCCGAGGACCGCTACCACCACGTGACGTTTCGTGCGATCGCAGAACAGTGGCAAGGCGCTGACCGTCGCGAGCACAACTTGGTGGAACTCGACCTACGCGCGCTGGATACGGTGGGCGAAACGATCGGCTTCAGCATGGCGCCGATGAATGCTCCCTTGTCGATCAAGGACCTGGCCGGCTCGGACAGCGCCGACGCGTACCTGAAGAGTCTTGCCGCGCAGGAGAGCGAATGGTTGCCAAGCTTTGTGTTCCAAGACAAACCCACCTACAAGAATGGCATCCGCTCCAACGGGGAGGTCGATACCAAACCGCAGATGACGGCCACGGGGAAGGCGGTTGCGCGCGGAGCCGATGCGCTGGGACAAATGGGCAAAGCCGCCCAAGGCGCCGGGGCGGGCTTGGGATACACCGCCCAATGGCTCGAGGTCGAACGCCGAGGACCCGGTGGTGCCCCCGAGGTCACGCGCCGCGCCCTCTTCGATTTGGTAGGTGCAGCGGCACGAGCGACCGGTGGCGAGCGACCCGAGCTGCCCCCCAGCGCCGGACTGGATCGCAACTTGCGCCTGACCGGGGTCTGTACGATCCTGCCGCTTGCGAGCGATGTGCCCGAGGCGTTTGTCGAACGCTTGGCCATGTTCCGCCTTTGGAATCAGAAGGATCTCGTCGAGCAGTTGAGCGAGGGCAAGCCGCTGAAACCCGAGCAATGGGACAGCGCCCTGCAATCGCTCAAGCTCTTCGAAGGCACCCTGTGGGGCTTTGCCCGCGGCCGGATCCTTTGGAATCCCAGCGCAGCGAGCTACATCGACCGTTTGAACCTGGTGCTGCACCACGAGCGTCCGGTCCTCGGCGGAGCCGGGGAAGTGCTGCAAGAAGACGGATTGGACATCGTTTGGAACGGGCGGGCCCCGTTCGAAGGCAGTTCCTCGGGCTTTGCCGCGCGCTTGCGCCAAGGCGTGACCGATAGCGCCGCCGAGGCGATGGTCTTAGCGGCCAAGAATCCAGAAAACACCCGCTCGTTCAACCTGTGCACCCATGCAGGGCCTTGGAAGGTGGTCCGCAGCGCGGAAGGCTTGGAGGAACTCGCATCCACCTGGCCTGCGGATGTGCGCGCACAAATGGGCGCGCAGCTGGCCTCGAACCACGTGTTGGTGGTCCCGGACGGGATCGACGAGTCGCTGGCCGCTTGGCAGGCCGGCTATTGGAGCTTGAACCCGACCAGCGGCCAGTGCTTGAGCCTAGGAGGCCAAGG
>JACKHT010000027.1 GCA_020638855.1 Planctomycetota bacterium | reverse complement strand
CACGGACCACGCCGTGCCAGGTCAACCTAGCGGGGTTCCGCGAGAGATTTCTGGAAGAATTCCGGACATGCTCGGCTTTCCGAGCCGTCATACACCCTGTGAACATTCGTCCCGCATCCCCCCTGGCCTCCGAGGCCAGCCCGGCTTGGCTGCTGCCCGTGGTGGTTTGCCTGACGGCCCTTGCGTTTCTAGGCGTGGTGGGGCTGCGCTCGACCCAGCGGCAGATGGAGCGGGACGCCCAATGGCAGGTACCTCCGGCTCAGGCGCACTGCCCCAGCGGCCCCGCCCATTCCGATCCCAGTCTGATCCTGAGCCTCGGTTGTCAGGCCAACTTGCCCCAGCCCCGGCGCAACTCCTAGCCGCTTGGGCGTCAAAGGGCCTGCAGCCAACGCACGCAGCGCGCCAGAAGGTCTTCGAAGACTTCGACTTCGGTTTGTGGGTGGCTCTTGAGGACCTGGAAGCCGTGGTCGGCACCCTCGAGGACTTCCAATTGCACGGGTCCACCGTAGGTTGCTAGAGCGGGCCGCAAGAGCTCCAAGTCGCACAAAGCGTCTCGCGTCCCCTGCAGGAACAGCGATGGCTGCGCGATCGCTGGAAAGGCATCCGTCCGCAATCGGTCCGGCTTTCCTGCGGGGTGCAAGGGATAGCCGAAGTAGACCAACCCTGCCACATCTTCCCCTTCCGCAGCCAGATAGCTCGACATCCGCGCGCCCATGGACTTTCCGGCCAGCACGATGCGAGCATCTGGAAAGCGCTTGCGCAGCGCCTTGAGGGCATGCCGGTGAACGGACAGCAACATGGGTTTGCGATCGGGCGGTCGCCGTGTCCCTTCGCGCTGCATGCGTTCGGCGTACGCATACTGAAAGCGCAGCACAGGGAACCCAGCCTGGGCAAGGGTGCGGGCCACGCCCTCCATGAAGGGCGATTGCATCCCCACTCCTGCGCCATGGGCCAACAGAATCGCCGTCTGCGAGACTTCGCCCTCTGGCAGGTTCCAGAGGCCCGAGACCCAATCCACCGGCGCATTGCGCGCCTGGATTTGCACGGGTTGTTCGTTCATGGCGACGAGTATACTCAGCCCCCATGCGCCCTCGCCCGCAAAAGCCGACGCTCAAGTTGCAAACCTCGACCCTGTGGTACTACCCGTCCCAACAATACGGGGACACCCCGATGGGCACGCCCGCCTACGAGGGAGCGACCCCTTCGTACGTCTTGTGGAACCTGCTCCAGCGCTACACCCGCGAGGAAGACTTGGTGGTCGACCCGTTTGCTGGTGGTGGTACGACCCTGGATGTGGCCCGCAGCTTGGGCCGCAAGGCGCTTGGCTACGACCTGCGTCCCGTGCGCGAGGACATCTTCCGGGCGGATGCCCGCAAGTTACCTCTGGAGGATGGCAAGGTGGACTTTGTGTTCATGGACCCGCCGTACTCGGACCATATCGACTACTCGGATGATCCAAACTGCATTGGCAAGTTGAGTGCCTTCGAAGAGGGCTACTTCCAAGCCATGGAACAGGCTTTTGGGGAAGCGGACCGGATCCTACGCAATCGTCGCTACCTGGCACTCTACGTGAGCGATACGTTCAAGAAGAAGCAGGGTTTTGTTCCGATTGGTTTGCGCTTGGGGCACATGCTCTCCGAGCGATTCCGTCCGGTGGATCACATCGCGGTGGTGCGCGGCAACCGCACGCTCGAAAAGCCCAACTTCCACAAGGCCGCAGCCGAAGGCAATTTCTTCCTGCGTGGGTTCAACCATCTGATGATCTTCAAGAAAGAGCGCTAGCGCTGCTCCGAACGAAGCCACTCGCAATCGCGTTGCAAGAGTCCGAAGAGGTGCACGTCGTAAACGGTGCCAAAACGCTGGCTTTCTTCGCGCTGGATGCCCTCGCGAACAAAACCCAGGCGCTCCAAGATGCGCATCGAGGCTTGGTTGGTGTGGACGCAAGAGCCAACGATTTTGTGCAGTCCCAGCGCCTCGAACCCGTGGCGCACCAGGGCCTTGGCCGCCTCTCCGGCGAAGCCTCGGCCCCAATAGGGGCGTCCAACCCAGTAGCCGATTTCGGCGCACCAACTGCCGTCGAAGCGCACGAAGCCCATCACCCCCAAGGGAGCCCGGTCGGTTTGTCGGATCATGGCGAAGTTGAGTTCCGCGCGGGGCGTGGCCGCTTGACGAGCCACGAACTTGGCGGCCAAGCCGGGGGGATACGGATGGGGCAAACGGGTCGTCTTGGCGACTTCTAGGTCCCCGGCAAGCGTTTCGATCCAAGCGGCGTCGGCTTCGATCAGAGGGCGTAGTTCCAGGCGGTCGGTGGTGAGCGTAGGAGGTGTCATGGCAAACAAACGCCCGGTGCGAATGGCGAGCATCCGCACCGGGCGAGGTGGGTCGAGGGATGCGAACCTAGTTGGTTTGGATCAGTTCCACGGTGAAGACCAGCGTGGCGTTGGGACCGATCTTCGGCGGGCTACCCCGCTCGGCGTAGCCCAGGTTTCCGGGGATCACGAAGGTGTACTTCGAGCCTTCGGTCATGAGCTGCAGGCCTTCGGTCCATCCGGCGATGACCTGGGTCACACCAAAGGTGGCCGGGTTGCCGCGGGAGTACGAAGAGTCAAAGAGCGTGCCATCTTCGAGCCATCCCGAATAGTGCACGCTGCAGCGCGATTGGACCGTGGGCTTCTTGCCGCAACCCTCCCGCAGAACCTTGTACTTGAGTCCCGAAGCGGTGGTGGTCAATTCTTCGGCCGCGGGCATTTGGAATTCGGGCGTTTGGCACGTGATGGCCTCATGCACCTTGAATTGCCACAGGGTGGTGGGGCCGGGGTTGTCGTCCTCGGTGACGTTGAGGTCGAGGGCCTTCGGAACCGAGACCAAAAGGTGGCTTCCAGCCGGCATATGCTTGGTCAGTTCGCTGTAGAACTTGATCTGCGGGAAGGTCGGGGGAGTGATCAGCATCCCGGTCATGGTCGAGGCGAGGGCGACTTTGCCGTCGGCCTTGTAGCGAGCGAAATCGGTGTACACGAACTTCGCTTCGGAAGCGGGCGGGCCTTCCCCGGCCTTCAAGACTTGGTACTTGACGCCGTTGTCCAAGGTCACGGTTTCGCGGGCTTCGTCCCAGGCCACGAAGGGCAGGGGGCGCGCCACGATCGCGATCAACTCGACTTCGAAGATGAGGTCGGCGTTGGCGGGGATCACCGGCGGGGAACCTGCTTCGCCGTAGGCCAGCTTGGAGGGGATGGTGAACTTGTAGCGGGCCCCGGGGCTCATGAGCTGCAAGCCTTCGTTCCAGCCTTCGATCACGCCACCAAGCGGGAATTCGGCGGGCTCACCCCGATCGACGGACGAATCGAAGAGCGTTCCGTCGGTCAACCAACCGGAGTAGTGCACGCGGACCAAGTCGCCATAGCCGGGATGCTCCGAACCAGACCCTTCGGTCAGGATGCTGTACTTGAGGCCGGACTCGGTGGTCTGGATCTCCGTATCGGCGGGAATCGTGCGAGTCGTAGCTTTCTCCTCGGTGGTTTGGGCGGCGATCAAAAGGCCCCCAAGGGGAACCAGCGCTAGGGCAGCCAGGGTGAGTAGGGTCGGTTTCATGGGGACGCAAAAAGGATGGGGAGCCAAGCCCCGGTAGGGGCGCCAAGGGCGGCGCCAGGGCGAACAACCTTAGCGAGGGAGAACCTTATGGGCCACCTCGGGGCCATTTCCCCGGGTCGGGGAAGCTCCCAGGCGCCCTGGAAGGGGGCGCGGCGCGGTTTCCCGCTTCCGCGAACGGGTCTTCCTACTCGGATTCTAGGTCGGCCTCCAGACCCAGGGCCCTGGAGGCCGATGCCAAGGGCTCCCCCATGCGTTTCCCCAAACCCATCGAATCCGGGCTTGGCGGCCTGTTGGTTGCCAGCTCGCTGGCTTGTCACGCCCCCACGGTCACCGCGGGTTTGGCGGTCGCACAAATGTCGTCGCGCGGTTCGTTTGGTGCCACCGAAAGCGGCAACGTGGTGAGCACCGACATGGATTCGCTGGGCCTGGCCCAGACGGAGTCGGCCTTGCTCCCGCGGTTGTACCTGCGCGATGGACCGCGCCTCGTCGAGCTCAGCGGGTTTGCGGTGGACCTTGAGGGAACCGGCACCGTCGAGGCCGACATCACCATCAACGGAACCACGCTCGCGGCGAACACCGACGTGCGAAGCCAGTTCTCGATGGGTTCTTACAGCGGAGTCCTGACCTGGGATGTGGCGCGCGTGGGGCCCACGATGGTGGGACTGGGGGTCGGCGTGGAATGGGTCAGCCTGGACGTGGGACTGCAGGAAACCAGCGGCAGCTTGTCCCTATCCAGCGAGCAGCAGTTTCCCATTCCCCTGGTGGGGCTCCGGATTTCGAGCGAAGAAGCGCCCGTCTCCGCTCACCTCGCTGTGGGTTGGATCCAGCTCCAGACCCCCGAAGTCAAGGCTTCGGTCTTGGACGTGGATGGCCGGCTCGAGGCCACGCTCTTCGGGCGTGCTCGTGGGCTGAAGGTGCAGGGCATGGTGGGCTACCGGGGGTTTGATCTCGACGTCGGATACGACGACGGGGCCAGCCAAGTCGCTGCCGATTTCAAGATTGGCGGGCCCTATGCGGGATTGCGGATTCGCTTCTGAGCGTGGTGCGCCTACCTTTAGGGCATGACGACACGAACTTGGCTGTCTTGGAGCAGCGGCAAGGACAGCGCCTGGACGCTTCACACCCTCCAGCAGGACCCGACCGTAGAAGTGTGCGGGCTCTTGACCACCGTCAACGCAACCCATGGGCGAGTCGCCATGCATGCGGTGCGCGAGGCCCTCTTGGTCGCTCAAGCGGAAGCGGCGGGGTTGCCCTTGATCCAAGTCCCGATCCCATATCCGTGCAGCAACGAGCAGTATGCCGATGCGATGGGCAAGGCCATGGAGCAAGCCCGCGAGCAGTCGATCGAGGCGATTGCCTTCGGCGATTTGTACCTGGAAGACATCCGGGCCTACCGCGAGAAGAACCTCGCACCCACGGGCCTGCGTGCGCTGTTTCCCCTATGGGGGCGCCCTACCCGCGAACTGGCCCAGACCATGATCGATGGGGGGCTTGAGGCCGTTTTGACCAGCGTGGACCCCGCCCAATGTCCTCGGGAATGGGCTGGCAAGGCGTTCGATGCCGAGTTGCTCGCGGGTTTGCCCGCCAGCGTGGATCCTTGTGGGGAAAATGGTGAGTTTCACACCTTCGTGCACGCGGGGCCCATGTTTCGCCACCCGATCCCCATCGAAGTGGGGGAGACCATCGAGCGCGACGGGTTTGTCTACACCGATGTCACACCGGTGTGAACTTCCTTGCTAGAGGCGCTTACCGCAGGCGCAAGGGGATCTTGAGCGCTCGCGCTACGGCGAAGTAGGCGCTTCCCCCAAGCAGGATTGCGGCGGTCAAGGCCAGCGGCGCCCACATCCGCGGGGCCAAACTGTACCACCCGGCCCAGGCCAGCAACCCGCAGGCCGTGGATGGGACCAACAGCAAGAGCAACTGGCCCTGCAATCCTTCTTGACTCGCAGGGAGGCGACGCTTCAAGCCCGGCAGCAAAGCAATCAGGGTGCACCAGCTCGTCAAAGCCGTCGAGAGCGCCAAACCATCCACATCCATTCCAAAGGTGCGGATCATCAACACATTCACAACGATGTTGACCAGCATCATCACCGCGCTGATGCGCACGGGGTGTTGGAAGTCGCCAAGGGCGTAGTAGGTGCGCGCGCACAACCCCGTGGCTCCGGCAGGCAAGATTGCCAAGCACAGCATGCGCAATGCGGCTGACGCGCGGAACACGCCCGGTTCGCCGAATGCCCCATGCTGGAAGAGCACTCGCACGACGGGTTCGGCCAACACGCCCAAGCCTACCGAGGCGGGCAGCGCAAAGTAGGCGATGCTGTGGTGGGTTCGGTCGTAGAGGTTGCGCAGGGCGCGTAGGTCGCCCTTGTGACCGTGGGCCTTGAGCAGGGGAAAGACCGCGCTGGTGGCGGCCACCGCGATCAAAGCCATGGGGAACTGCTGCACCCGGTTGGCATAGTAGTGCAGGGTGGGGCCCCCGTTGGGCAGCATGCTTTCTGCCATCAGGCCATCCACCATGACGTTGATTTGGTAGACCGCCGCGCCCAGCGCCATCGGCAAGCTGCGCCATAGCACCCCGCGCACGGCGCCGGCGGGAGGTCCAACCAGGGGAGCGGGCACGCCCAGGAGGCCCACCCGATACAACGCAGGGATCTGGACCACCAATTGGGCCAAGCCCGAAAGCAGCACACCCCAAGCCAACCACTTGGCCATGGCGAGGTGTCGCGAAGGGTCCACCATGTGCTCGGCCGAGTACCCAAAACCAAGGCCCAAACCTACGAGCGTTCCGATCCACACCAGGTTCATGGCGGCGGGAGCCAAGGCCGGGGCGGTGAAGTGTCCGCGAACCTGGAGTCCCCCCCCGACCAACGCTGCCAAGCAAATCAGGATCAAGAACGGCATGACCCTGGCCGCCAACAGCCGCACGGGCTCGGGATCGCTTCCGAGCCAGGCCCAGCCCGTGAACGGCATGTGATCGGGCACCAGCAATACGCCGCCGACCAGGATCGCAGTCACCGCGAAGAGGATCCAAACGAGCTGCCGCGCCGTGGACCGGAACAGCGCGGCCCCCGCCGCCGAGCCTTGGTCGCCGTCCACCTCGGTCAGGGCGGTTTGGAACGAAGTAGCCAAAGCACCCTCGCCCAGGAAACGGCGCAGCATGTTAGGAATTCGCCAAGCGGTGATGAACGCATCAAACACCGGGGAACGATCCCCAAACAGCGCCGCAGACAGGGTTTCGCGGATGAACCCCAGAATTCGGCTCACCAGGGTCATAGCCGAAATCCAAACCGTCCGGCGGCCCAAGCGTCGATGCCGGCTGGTGATATCCCGGTCCGAAGCGTGGGGGGAGTCCGGGCTGGAATCCTGGCTAGGGCGCGGGGCGGACATGCAAAGCGAACCGTATACAACCCGGGTGCACATTTCGCGCTAGAATTGGCGCCCCTGACGCGATTTTCCCGTGCCCCACGTCCCACCTATGAGCGCCAAAGAAATCCAAGTCACCTGCCCCTGCTGCGAGTCCACCCTGGTGGTGGACGTACTCTCCCAGACCGTGCTCAAGCACGCGCCGAAGGCCAAGCTGGACGAAACGGGCAAAGTGATTCTGGACGAGTCGCGTTGGGAACAGGCCCAAACCAAAATCGCTGGGAGCAAGGACCGCGCCAAGGACGCCTTTGACCAAGCCCTGTCGCGCGAAGCAAACCGCGACCGCGACCTGGATGCCCTGTTCCAAAAGGCCAAGGACAAGGTCGATCGGCGGGGCAAAGGCGAGGCGCCCGAACTTTAGGATCTTTCGGATGGCGGCCTAGGCCTGGCCTCCACCGAGGGATGCGGAACGCCAAAGTGCTCGATCTCGCTTCACCCCTTAAGAACCAACGCACTCCCGGAAACCCATGAACGTAGGTATCAACGGATTTGGAAGGATCGGGCGGCTCGCTTTGCGTGCCGGGTGGGGGCGCGAGGACTTGCGCTTCGTGGCCATCAACGAGCCCAACGGCAGCGCCGCGACGCTTGCAACCTTGCTCGAGTTCGACAGTGTGCAGGGCCGTTGGCCGCACGCTTGTGCCGTCGGAGAGTCGGGCATCACCGTCGATGGAAAGCCCCTGGCGGTCCGAGCGCATACCTCGCCGGGCGAGATTCCTTGGTCGGAATTGGGGGTGGATCTGGTCCTCGAGTGCAGCGGGGAGTTTCGCAAGGTCGCCCAATTGGAAGCGCACTTGGACCGTGGCGCCCAGCGCGTGGTCGTTTCGGCCCCCGTGCCCGACGGACCGCCCAACATCGTGGTGGGGGTCAACCACCTGGATTTTGATCTGGCCAAGCACCCGATTGTCACCGCGGCATCCTGCACCACCAACTGCCTGGCACCGATGGTGCGCGTGCTTCAAGACGGCGTGGGCATCGAGCGCGGTGTGGTCACCACCATCCACGACCCGACCAATTCCCAGTCGGTGCACGACAAACCCCACAAAGATCCGCGACGCGCACGGGCCTCGCAGAACAACCTGATTCCGACCTCGACCAACTCCGCTACGGCGGTCACGTGGATCATTCCCGAGTTGGCCGGCAAACTCGATTCGATCGCTGTCCGGGCCCCCGTGCTGAATGCTTCGATGGTGGATTTGGTTTTCCAAGCCCAGCGCACCACCACCGTCGAGGAAGTGAACCGCCTGCTGCGCAGCGCAGCCGAGCGGGGGCCGCTCGTAGGCATCCTAGGGTTCGAGGAACGGCCGCTGGTGAGCAGCGATTATGCGGGGGATCCTCGCAGTGGCATCGTGGATGCTGCCTTGACGCGCGTCGTGGATGGGCGCATGGTCAAGGTCATGGCTTGGTATGACAACGAGTGGGGCTACGCCAATCGGATGGTGGAGTTGGCCGGGATGGTGGTGCAAGCCGCGCGCTAGATGGAATCCGGCATCAAAAAGGGGCCCTATGCCGTGGTGACCCTGGCCTATTGGGCCTTCACGTTGACCGACGGCGCGTTGCGCATGTTGGTGCTCTTGTACCTGCATCAGTTGGGCCGTAGCCCCCTGGAGATCGCCGGACTTTTCCTGTTCTACGAATTCTTTGGCGTGGTCACCAATTTGGTGGGCGGCGGATTGGCCGCACGCTTTGGGCTGCGATGGACTTTGATCTCCGGCTTGGTGTTGCAGGTGTTGGCGTTGGGAGCGCTCGGCTTCCTGGCGGAAGACCTGAACTTGGTGTGGGTGATGGGCCTGCAATCGTTGTCTGGGGTGGCCAAGGACCTGACCAAGATGAGCTCCAAGAGCTTCATGAAGTTCTTGGTGCATCCAGAGGACTCTGGAGGATTGCTCAAGGTCGTCAGTTGGTTGACGGGGTCCAAGAATACGCTCAAAGGGGTCGGCTTCTTCGTGGGTGGAGCGTTGCTGGGTGGGCTTGGGTTTGCGTGGGCGTGCTGGGCGATGGCCTTGACATTGGTCGGCATCTTGGCTGGCGCGAGCTGGCTGCTACCCAAGGCCTACGGCAAGGCCGCTTCGAAGGGGTCTTGGACGGGTTGGTGGACCCGCGACAAGCGGGTGCTCTGGTTGTCGCTTTCGCGTTTGGCCCTTTTCGCGGCCCGTGACGTGTGGTTCGTGCTGGCGCTGCCGTTGTACCTCACCGCGCAGTTGGGCTGGTCCCAAGGGCGAGTGGGCGGGTTTTTGGCGCTCTGGGTCATTGGCTACGGAATGGTGCAAGCGCTTGCGCCCGGCTGGATCGGGCGGAGGAGTGGGCGCCCGGGAGCGCTGGGGCTGCTGGCTTGGACCCTGGCGCTTTGGGCTCCGCTGGGTTGGCTCTTGGTCCACACGGCCCCGGGTGCCCTCGAGCTTGGGATAGGGCTCGGCCTATTCGGCATCGTGTTTGCCACCTGCAGCTCGCTACATAGCTACTTGATCCTCGCGTATTCGCACGGGGATTCGGTGGCCCAGCAGGTGGGCGCCTACTACTCCGCCAATGCCTTGGGCCGCTTTTTGGGCACATTCCTTTCGGGTTGGTTGTACCAACATGCTGCCAGCCACCAGGAGGGGATGTGGCAGGCTCTGGTGGGAGCCGGAGTGCTGGTCAGCCTAGCCGGACTTGGATGCTGGCCCCTCTGGCGTTGCGAGCGGGGCCATGCCGCGCCCAAGGCCTAAGCGGCGTCGGTGTGCCCTTCGATTGCGGGAGCCGCACGGCAGCCCCCGAACATCGCTCAACCCATGATGTGGAAGCCCGCGTCGACGAATAGCACCGAACCCGTGATGCCACGGCTGTGGGGGCCAGTCAGGAACAGGCAGGCGTCGCCGACTTCTTCGGCAGTCACGTTGCGGCGTAGGGCGGTGCGGTCCGCCACATTGTCCAGCCGCTTGCTGAAATCCTTCACACCGGAAGCCGAAAGCGTGCGCACGGGGCCGGCGCTGATGGCGTTGACTCGAATGCCACGGGGGCCAAGGTCGGCTGCCAAGTAGCGCACCGAAGCTTCGAGCGCGGCCTTGGCAATACCCATCACATTGTAGCCAGGGATCACCCGGTCCGCGCCGATGTACGATAGCGTCACGATGGTTCCTTCACGGCCTTCCATCAAGGGCAAGGCCGCTCGCGTGATTTCGGTGAGCGAGTAGGCCGACACTTCGTGAGCCAACATGTAGCCCTCTTTGGTGGTGTGGTAGAAATCACCCTGGAGCTCTTCCTTGCGGGCAAACGCGATCGCATGCAGCACCGTGTCGAGGTGCCCGAACTCCTTGCCAATGGCTTCGAAGACTTCGGTGACCTGCTCGGGCTGGGTCACGTCGCACGGTAGTACGATCGAATTCGGTAGTTCCGCAGCCAATTGGCGCACCGTCTTCTCCAAGCGATCGCCTAGGTAGGTGAACGCCAAACGCATTCCGGCATCGGAAAGGGATCGGGCACAAGCCCAAGCCAGGGAGCGCTTGTTGGCAACTCCAAACACAACACCGGTCTTGCCTTCGAGGATTCGGTCCATGGGGTGGGGCCCGGGGAGCGGGCGGGTACGACGTAGACGGTAAGCAGGCGGAGTGTAGCCCCCAAGATGGGGGGCTTTCCAAGAATTTGTGCACTTCGCTGTCCCAGGGAAGCCCCAAACGGACTCTTTTTGTTGGAAGTCAGGAGACGTGAGCAGTCAAGGGGGTCCCCCGAAGATGGAAGCAAGCATCGAAACAGCCAAGCGCCCGAATGGCCAACCCAGTGAAGCCCCCGTGGCCTCTTGGAGAGACCATTTCGAGCGGCTCGAATCGGCATTGCTCGCCATGTTGGCCGGGGACCCCCTGGGGGTGCGCAAGCAAGTCATCTCCGAGTTGTCACAACGATGCCTGTTGCTAGATCCCACTTGGCTGACCTTGCGAGTGATGGTGGCTTGGGTGACGGACGACAAGGAACCTGATCCAGGCGAATTGCCCGAGAGGATTCGGAAGGCCATCGACCAAGCCTTGCCGGCAGAATCGCGGGCCATTCGCGAACAGGAGGTGAATCCCTCTGAAGGAAGCATGCCGCGCGGGGGCCCGGACCCTTTGGCAGCGGTGGGGCAACCCAATCGATTGCCCAGCGGTACCCCTTCCAACGCCGAGGAGTTTGCTGTGCCTAGCAGTGTGGCGGAGACGATTGCTAGACCCTTGGGCATCGAAGCTGGCGATCTTCAGGCTGCTTGTATGGCTCTCAATCGATTGCCGTGGCAGGATCGAAAGACCTTCCACGCACTCGTTTTGCAACGCAAACCCATCGAAGGGGTCAGTGGTGGGTCGATCCCCGCCGTCCAGCGTGCGTGCGAATCGGCCCAGGCCGCTCTGGTGTCGATCCTGCATGGTTTGTTCTTGGGGCCGGGTTCCGAACCCCTTGTCCAAGCCCCGAGTGTGTCATGAGCGAAGTTCCCTGGATCGATCGAGCGCTGCCTGGGGCGGAGCCCGCCAAGATCGAGCAGGCAGAACGGATTGTCCATGGCTTGCGACTGTTGGCGATCAGCGCGCATCGCGACATTTCTCCGCCAGCTGGGCCCACCAAGCGGATGGTCCAGCAGGAACTTTTCTTAGAGTTGCAGTCTCAATGGAGAAGTGCGTTGCAGCTTCTCCTTGGGCGCTGCCTGGAGAGTACCTTGCGAGCCGACTCGTGTTGGTCTTGGACTTGTCCCGATGGAGACTCCCAAAGGGCATGGAAAGTCCTCGAGCGTCGGGTGGGAATTGCCGGCATCCGGCGGACTCTTGGGTCGACCCCTGCGGAATTGTTCCAGCAGCTTCTGCGGTGGGGCGCGGAGGCACGGATTCCGAGTGCTTGGTTGGATCTGTGGCGAGCACGACGTCAGTGCCTTTGGGAGAATCTTGATTCGGGTCGCCTTGCTTTGCAGGGGTTGCTTCGGAGCAAGGGGGATGCTTGGTTGTTGGCCGAGGTGCGCATGGACTTGACTTGTTTGGAGCTTTGCACGGGGGCCGTGGACCGTGCGCAATCCCACTGGGAGCGGGCGCGCCCATTGGCGGTACCCGAGCAATTGCCCCGTCTCCAATGGTTGGAAGCCTTGGTGGCCTGGGTCCGAGGTTCGGCTGCTCCGAAGGCTCCCATGCGGCATGGAACCTGGCCCGCATCCGCACTCTTGGAGAACCCGCGGGAAGCTCTACCCAGTGGCGTGTCGATTCGACGCGAACCCAGCGCGGCACGCGAGCTTCCCTGGGATGGCATCGCGGGAACCCAGCGGGTGACCCTGTACGAGCCGCGAGGATCCACCCGAGCGGTTTGGTCCCATCCACCCCTAGAGTCGGTAGTCGAGGGGGCTGCAAGGGCGGGCGTCGAAGAGAGCCTACTCCATAGCGCACTACAAACCGGGGAACTTGTGGTTCGCGAGGTTTCTTCCCTGACGGTCAAGTCCTCGACGGTAGCAGGCACCGTCGAAGCGATTTGGCCGTGGCAAAACCACCAGGGTCGCACCCTGGCCTGGGTTCATTGGCAGTGGGATCATCGCTGGCTGCCTTCCAGGGCTGCTCTCGAACAGGCCGGAAGGCGCTTGGTTCAGGCGCACTATGGCCAAGGAGTTCGGCGGCTGCATCGACTTAGCCACGGCACCTGCTCACACCGGATTGCCTGTGTGGCGGCCTGGCTGCGAGCGGTGTTTCCAGAAGGGCTCTCGGGTTGCTGGAACCTCTGGCGTTGGGACGGGTTGGCCTGGCAGTGTGTTCTAGACCAGCGTGTTCTAGACCGGCGTGTTCGAAACCAGCATGCTCCCAATCCGTGTGCCCTCCACGAGGGATCTTGCTGGGATTTGGCACATGGGCGTGAATCCGAACTTTGGCGCGCTGCCCAGACGGGGCATTGGCGCTCGTTCCCAATCGACGGTGGAACCGGATGGGCCTTTCCGGCCGTCGTGCCTGGCCGTCCTATTGCGGTCCTGATGGTGGCAAGCGCTGCCGATGACGCGATGATGGAACCCACCGATTCCATGCATTGGCCCATACAATGGGGACTGGCTTGGCTGCAGGCGGAAGGGTTGGATGATCGTGCTGCGGGGAGCCGAAAGGAGCACGATCGCGTTCGGATGGGGCGCCTGCCTTTGTGGAGTCCCTCCTTCCAGCGCTATCTGTTCGAACTGCTTGCCAGCTTGGACCGAGGAATGGGGGTTGTATTGGTGGGCAAACGTGGTGTTGGGCGCCGCCCGCTCGCGCGTTTGCTGAAAGCCGTCGGGGAGATTCGGGCTCCCCTAGAAGATCAACCCAAGCGCGGGCGAATCGGGTCTTGGAGGTACCAGGATTCTGATGGTCCCTGGATGCGGCAGTTGGCGCGCATCCAGCGGTCCCTCTTTCCCGCCTGCGTCCGCTGGGTTCCTGACTTGTGCGTCCGACGCGACGAGATCTACGGGTACCTGCGTTGGGGAATGGATTGGGGCGAACGTGCGCCCCATTGGTTGGAGGATGTGGACCTCATGGCTGCCTTCTGGCGGCAACCTTGGAAGGGTGGCCTTTTCGAACTCGAATCCGCTGCCCTGGCACTCGCGGATCGTCTGGCTGCACCAGACTGGGTGGCCGCTCTGCGGGAAGTGTTGGAACGAATGGGGATCCCGTGGGTGGAGCGGCTCCCGAGTCGTGCACCTGACCCGGCGCTCTTGCAGTCAGCCCTCTGGTGTACGCGCAACCAACAGGGCCGGTGCAACAAACGGCGAGCGGCACGGTACTTGGGATGGGACCCCGACACGCTGGTGGCGCGGATGAAGGACCTGGGGATCGGGGAACCTAGCCTGTCGGAGCCGGACCCTTGGAGAAGCATCCGGCCTCTTGCGGAGGGGCGCGAGGACTAGACCTTGGCTCCACCCAATTCTTGGAGGGTTGGTTTCCCGACGGCGCTCTCTAGGGTATCACTAGCCCTCCATGCATCTTTCCGACCTCCAATTCGATCTTCCTCCCGAGTTGATCGCACAGGAGCCAGCCGAACCCCGGGATTCGGCGCGCCTCTGGATCCAGCACACGGGAGAAGGGGAGGGAATCCAGACCAGGGTCGCTGCGCTTGCGGATTACCTCGACCCGCGGGACTTGCTTGTGTTCAACAATACCCGGGTGCTGCCCGCCCGGCTCTGGGGGCAGCGCGCGAGTGGTGGGCGAGTGGAACTGCTGTTTCTCGAACCTGCTGGGTCACCGGGCCAGTGGTTGGCGATGGTGCGTCCAGCGAAGAAACCCAAGCCCGCAGAGATTCTGTGGATCAACGAGACCGTACAAGTGCGGATGGTTGAGCGAGTGCCCGATCGAAACGGCGAGGTGGGCGCGTACTGGAGAGTCCAGCTGGAGGATCTGAGTGCTCCTTCCAGGGGGGTTGAGCCGATTTTGGAGCAATACGGCGAAATGCCCCTGCCGCCCTACATCCAGCGCCCTGCAGGTGGCGCCACGAGGGATCGCGAACACTACCAGACGATGTTTGCCGAAATCCCCGGCGCCGTCGCGGCTCCGACAGCTGGTTTGCACTTTACCCCAGCGGTGTTGGACTCCATCCAACGCAAGGCGATCGCCACCACCCACATCACTCTACATGTGGGGTTGGGTACCTTTTTGCCTATCCAGGTAGAGGACTTGGATGCGCACGTCATGCATGAGGAGCGCTTTCATGTTTCGGAGGAAACCGTGCAAGCTGTGCAAGCGTGCAAAGCGCGCGGGGGCCGGGTGATTGCGGTTGGAACTACCAGTGCGCGTGCGTTGGAAGCCGCCAGTCGCGGGGGGAGCCTAAAAGCCGGCGAAGGCCGCACCGACCTCTTCATTCGACCCGGCTACTCCTTTTCCGTTGTGGACGGCTTGTTCACCAACTTCCATTTGCCGGGTAGTACGCTCTTGCTCTTGGTCAGCGCGTTGCTCGGGCGGGAACGCTTGCTGGATCTCTACGAGCAAGCGATCGGGAAGCGTTGGCGCTTCTTCAGCTACGGAGACGCGATGCTTGTCCTTCCCTAGGCGCGTGGCTCGGAAGCAATTGGGCTAATGCAGCGGGTTCATGTCCCGGTTCATCCCACGGCCATGCCGTTGTAGTGCTTGCACGATGGCCTGTGCTGCCTCGAGCGGATTGGGAGCCTGGAGAATTCCTGAGCCAACCGCGGCCCTGCCCAAAGGACGCAACAGCCACGCATTGCCCGGTTGGATCCCACCGATCGGGAAGACCGGGATTTTGCTTCGACCTTGTGCGATCCAGCTGTTCACACTTTGGTTGTGCACTACCCCGGACTTGGTGGTCGTAGGGAATACGGCGCCAAAGCCTAAGTAGTCCACAGGCATGCCCTCCGCTTCGCGAACTTCACGATAGTTGTGCGTCGATAGGCCAATGAGGGGCTCAGATCCCAAAACTTCCCGAGCCACCGATGAAGGCGTATCGTGTTGGCCCAAATGGACTCCGTCGATTCCCTCTTGTGCCAGGGCCTGCGCCACATCCACCCGATCGTTGACGAGCAAGAGGGGGCGGGGTCCCGGCCGACCTTGGGCCAAGTCCAGAACCCGTTGTGCCCATTCGTAGCAGGAGCGAGCCGAGGTGGGTTCGCTTGAGCGGTCACCAAGTGCCTTAGGCCGAATCTGCACGACATCCACGCTGGCCCAAACCTGCTCGAGGGCTTCGATGGGAAGCTCGCACAGCTCCGGCGTGAAAACTAGCATCAATCGAGCTTGCCGAAGCTTTTCGCGTCTTTGCGCTCCGGTCCATACCAAGCTCTGCACGGAATGATCTCTCAGCGCGGGGAACTGCCCGCTTGCGGGGCCGAATGGTTGCGGGAACAGTCGGGGAAGCAGCGCATGGATACCAAGCCCATGGGCTCGAGCACCATCATACCGTGGTCCCGATATCTTGGTTCCGATACCTTGTTCCCGTCTAGTTGGAACCGAGTTTGGAGTTGGGCTCGATCGGCGCCGCCAAGCCGGGTTGCGGGGGCCCCGTCCACCTGAATGGGACGGGCAGTCGAACGAGCCTTGGGGTCAAGACGTACTGCAAGAGTCCTGTGGTAGGAAATGGGCAGAAACTCGCAGCACGGACTTCGCTAGCAAAAACCCGCCCCCTGATGCTTTGTCAGGCCCCTCCCGGGAACTGTGGATAGGGGAGGACTTGGGATAGGGGAGAACTTGCTTTCCAAGTGGGGTAAGGGCGCTGCACCGGCGGGGTTACGCGCTGTCGGCGTCGGCCTCGACCTTTCTGGATCGGCCGCTCTTCGGTCGTTTCGGCACCACTCCGTGGTTGAACTCCTCCCAATCCTCTTTGGAGAACAGCCGCACCTCTCCGCCACACTCTGTGCAGTAAGAGGTGTGGATGCTCATCAGATAGCGCACGTAGCGCATGCACTTGGGGCAAAACTTTGTGTCGTTGTAGAAGTCGATGGATTCCATGGAACTAGAAGGGTGGTCTTCTGCTCATTGGGTGCTCATTGGGGAGTGCCGAGGTCTGCCTGAAGCCGGACCCTGCGATGGAACGCGGATCCCGTGGCTATCCTGTTCCCGGACCCTTCGAATCGCGTGAAGTGCGCTTGAATCTAGGGTTAGGGAACTAGGAAGAGCCCAACCAGACCTTGCCCTTCAAGCCGCAGGTGTTGGGAAAACTGAACGCCCCATCTCGAAAAAGATTCAGCCCTGCCTTGGCACTCCCCTGGGAGCTCACCCAAGCTTTCCGAATACCTTGCTGCGAAATGGGTTAGGTGCAGGGTGGGGTCTTGGAACGCCCCACGAGGTGTCGCGAAAAATGGACAATCGGCGGTCAACCGAGGCTGGCTTCCATCCCGGCCCGGGCGTCCGGGTTGGATTCCAGGCGCCACGCCCGTTCGATGGCCGATCGGGTGCCTTCGTCGAGACGGTGACCTTGGCCTAAGGCCCAGGCGCTCATCTCACGAACGATGGGAGAGGGGTCGTTGCCGAGGGACTGCAGCAGGGCGATGCGGCCCTCTTCGCTGGGGTGGTTGCCAAGCACGAGCGCGGCATTGCGTGCCAACCCATGGCGCTTGGGGCGCGACATGGCCGAGCCTTCCAACAGCTGTGCGAATGCTGGATCGGTGAGTCCTGGGTCCATCAACCGCACCAGGCTTAGACCCTCCATGGACCGGTGGAGCCCAAAGCGGTCCGCCAAATTGGGCGCCTTGTGCCCCCACGGGCAGACTTCCGAACAGATATCGCAGCCAAACAACCAATTGCCATGGTGCTCGCGTAGCTCGGCGGGGATCGGGCCCCGATTCTCGATGGTCTGATAGCTGATGCACAAGCGGGCATCCAGGCGACCAGGTGAATCCAGGGCGCCGGTGGGGCACGCATCGATGCATGCCGTACAGCTCCCGCAAGCGATGTTCGGGCCGCCCAAGGTGGGCTCGAGCTCCACGTCCAAAATCAACTCACCTAGGAAGAACCAAGGCCCAAATCGGGGGGCCAATAGGTTGGTGGCCTTGGAGCGAACCCCTAGGCCGGCATCAGCCGCATACGAACGCTCCATCAGCGGGACGGCATCGACCCGGGCCAGGGGCTTGCTCGCCAGGCCTGCTTGGACCAGTGCCTTGCCCAGCCGACGCAGGGCCTTGCCCATCCAGTTGTGGTAGTCGCGTCCAAGGGCGTAGCGGGCGATTCGGGCCCCATCCTCGAGCCGGCCTTGGAGCCGCGAGTGGCCGAGGCCCACCATCAATAGGGTCCTGGGTCGGTCGCCTGCTGAGGCAGGGTCCAAGATGCGGTCACGGTTGCGTTCCAAGTAGTCCATGGACCCGTGGAGGCCGTCGTCCAACCAAGACTCGAAGGCCGCCCCATCACGGGGAGGCCCCAATGGCGTTAGGCCCACGAGGTCGAAGCCCGCACCTTGCGCCATCTCAAGGACTTGTTGCCGGGGGTCCATGGGGCCATGGTGGCCTGGTTGCTTCGTTCCCCCAAGCAATTCCCTTGGAGATCCAGGCCCGTTGCGCTTCTGCCGCCTTTTGGGATTCTTAAGCCTCCTTAAGTGACTGTTTGGCAGTGTGTTATGGGAATGTTTGCGAATTGTACCGCAAGGATTTGTAACCCCCCAAGGATCCGCTCCTAGATGCTATGTTGGGCTAGAGCTTGTGCGAGCCCCCCTTTTTCCAACCCGCTCTGCTCCTCGGTGATTCGATGGCTGGCCATCGTTCGCCCCTGCCCCCTCCCATTCCGCATGCAGGCAACCGATCCCATCCATAGCCAAAACCCCCTGGAGGGGGATGGCGCTGTCGGACGGTTGATCGAGCGCATTGGACAGTTTGGGACAGGGGACAATCCGATCGCAGGCCACTTGGTTCGAGCCATGCAGGCCATCTTGGCCGACGCCACACGCTCGATGGAATCCCGTCGGGACGCGCTCTCGACCCAGTTGATGGAAGCCTTCCGGCTGCATGCACACCGCGGTTCGTTTGGCCTATTGTACGAACTGAATGGCGGTCCGCTCTTGGCCCAAGTCATGCGCCGCCTGCGCCGCTACTCGAGTCGTTTGGACTCCCTAGACGTGCTTCAGGAGGTATTCGTCAACGTCTATCGCTACCCGCACCGCTTCAATGCGGCACGCGAGGACGCCTTCCGGGTGTGGTCCGCCACGATTGTGCGCAACACGGTTTTGAAGCAGCTTCGAGGCCGTGGCTTGGCCGGTCAACTCGAAGTCCCCTTTGAGGATCTCTCGGACCAGCCGGAAACCCAGGCGGCCAGCCCCCTGCGCGGCGCCATCGACTCCGAGAGTCAACTCGAGTGCGCCCAAGTGTACATCACCTACTTGCAACTCTATTTGGAGTTTTACGCCATGCTGTCGGAGCGCGAGCGCATGGCCTTGCGGTTGGTGGAAGTGGATCGCCTCAGCTATCGAGAAGCAGCCGACCAGGTTGGCATCAAACTCGAAAACCTGAAAATGGTGATCTTCCGCGCGCGTAGAAAGATCCACCGCGCCATGCGGCGCGTATTTGATGGCCTACCCCATGGCTGTCGTCCCGCTCGAGATCCCAAGGAAACTGGCGATGTCCACCCCCGAATGGAATCGAGTCCTGTGCCCCAGGAAGGTGCGCAATGAACGCTTTTGATGATTGGATGGATGGTTTGACCGAAGGGCAACTCGCCCTCCAGTACGAACTTTCGTGCCTTGCGGACGGAGAGCTCGACGAGTCCGCAGCCGCCCAGGTACTGGTCAAGATCGAGGGTGACACCGAATGCGCCACATTCTTCGAGGAGATCCAGCGTTTTGCTCGGATGCACCGGGACGTGTTGGATCCAGAGCGCATTTCCGCTCGCGTGGCCATGCTGGGCGGTGATTCCGATCTTGCCGGTGATGCGGCTCAGGTTCTAGACCAAAAACTAGCGTCGATCTTCTACCAACTTGGCAAGGCCTACATCCTGAGCGGCATGGACTTTGACCGGTTCCGCGAGCAGGTCTTTGCCCGGGCGGTCCCGATTCAAGCGACCAAGGCCCAAGGACGAGGCTTTGTAGACGGAGTCTTGCAATCCGAGCGCGCTGGCGAAGGTGCAAGTCGCTGGTCCGAAGCTCGTCACCTCTTCAACGGTCGGCTTGAGCGCATCCAAGACCCCATCGAGAAGGGGATCCGCCTTTTGCAGCAGGCCCTGGAAATCGAGTCGGATCACGAAGAAGCCCGCATCTACCTTGCGTTTGTCTATGGCTTCCAGGGGCATGCCCTCAAGGCCGAGCGCTTGTACAGGGAAGTCTTCGACACGGCCGTCAGCCCCGAGAACCGTGGCCACGCGGCCATGCAGATTGGCCAGTTGCACACCGAGGAAGGTGAGCACCGCTTGGCGGCAACCTACTACCGTTGGATCACCCTGACTGGGCTGGCTGAGCAAGAGCCGCGCTTCTGGCCAGCCTACTTCAACCTCGCCATCGCATCCCTCGGGATGGGGCGCTTGCAGGCGGGGATGCATTGGTTCCGTGAGCTTCTCAATCGCTTCCCGGAACGCGGCCCGGCGGTGGCCAGCCTATGCATGGCCTCGCAAACACTTCGAAAGACCATCGATGCGGATCCTGCCTTTGCGGTCCACTTCGAGCAGTCCTGCCCGGAATTGTTCTCGATCGACTCCCAAGGGGGGGCTCAGTGATGAAAAGAATCCGGAAAACCAAAACTATGAAGATGCTGTCTTGGCCCTCGCGACTAGGCGCCCTGGCTTTGATGCTCGGACTTAGCTCCGTGCTCCTATTTGCCAAGGACACCTCCCCTATATCGGATGGCTTCGCCTATAGCGGGGATTCGATCGGCACCCTGCCTGTTATGGCCGGGGGAACGAATCCTTGGGACGAGTTGTGGAGCGATCAATTGGCGCGCCAAACGACGCTGACCATGACCCTCCCCAGCAACCAGGTCCGCAACGTGATTGGCGGGGCTTGGGGCACGGGTTGGGTGGAAGCGACCTCGCTTCCCGAGGGCCAAGTCCGACTAGCCTTCCATGGGAATGTGCAGTTGGTCGTGGACGAAGTCAGCCTGCAATCGGGCTTGGTACACCTGGATCTGACTGCCGGGACCCCGTATCCCTGGTTCTACGCCCTACAGATTGGCGCGTGGCAAAGCGGGGCGCGAGCCGTCGGCTTCTCGGACCCGGTTTCGCTCGATGTCATGCCCGTCCTGGCTGCCCAACAGGGTGGCGAGCCCGTCCGGGTCTTGACCATGATTCGCCCCGGGATCCGGGGGGAGATCGCTTTCCAGCGCGGTTCGGGTTTGGTGGAGATTCAGCAGATCCGCCGCTAGGCCAACGTACCCATGCGCGTGGCCCCCTGGAAGCTTCCAGGGGGCCGCGCTGCTGTATTTCGTAACTGACTGGGTTGCGTGTGGAAGCCTCCCCTCAAGCCGCATACACGCCCGGACCAAGCACCGCCCGGGGGCAGGTCGGAATGCTTCGCC
>JACKHT010000026.1 GCA_020638855.1 Planctomycetota bacterium | reverse complement strand
CCGAAGGGCCAGGATCCGAAGGGGCGCCGACTCACGTTACTTGGCTCCCTGGGACTGGGCGCGGGCTGCGACAACTTCCGCCACGGTCACCATGTCGCCCGAGTTTCCAAAGCTGTTGCGCACGTAGGTCAGCACGTTGGCGATCTCGTCGTCGCTCAGGTTCAGCTTGGGCATGACGCTGTTGTAGGTGGTGCCGTTGACGGTCACTGGCCCTTGCAGTCCATCCATGATGACGTGGATCGCGCGTGTCTTGTCCGCCATGAGATAATCGGAGTTGGCCAGGGGCGGGAAGGCACCCGGCAAACCATTTCCATTGGCTTGGTGACAGGCCACGCAGGTCGCTGCGTAAGCCCGCTCGCCGAGTTGCATACGCTCATCCTTCGTGCGGGTCGTGGGGGTCACCACAGCCACTCCACCGGGCATGGTTTGGATCGCGCCTCCTTCGCCCTGGTAGACGCGGTCGTCTTGCTTGCCCGAATAGATGGTCAGGTCCTCCGATCCAGAGACGGTGAGCATGCCTAGGGCTCCCTTGTTGAAGGTGCGGAAGATGCTGTGATCGACCAAGATGAACGTGCCGGGAACCTCCACACCAAATTCTGCGATGGCAGCCCCACCCGCTGGAATCAAGGTGGTTTGCACGTTGTGGTTGGCCTGTGATCCGCCCTCAGCATACAGCGTATCGAAGATTTCACCGATCACGTGGAACGAGCTCACCAAGTTCGGCCCGCCATTGCCTACGAAGAGACGCACGGTTTCCCCGACGTTGGCTGTGATCGCGTTGTCACCCACGAGCGAACCGACGGAGCCATTGAAGAGCACGTAGTCAGGATTCTCTTCTAAGGCCTTGGCCATGCTGAAGGGCTGCAATCCGGCTTCGCCGTAGCCACCTTCGGTGTAGAAATCGCCCTGCATCACGTAGTATTCCTTGTCGACGGGGGCCAACCCGCCGATGGGTTCCACGAGGATCAAGCCGTACATGCCGTTGGCGATGTGCATGCCGACCGGTGCCGTGGCGCAGTGGTACACGTATAGGCCCGGACGGGTCACCTGGAAGGAAAACTGGGAGGTGTGACCAGGAGCCGTAAAGCTCGAGGCAGCCCCGCCGCCAGGGCCGGTGACAGCGTGCAGGTCGATGTTGTGGGGCATCTTGCTGTCGGGCGAGTTGTGCAGGTTGAACTCGACCACGTCGCCCACCCGCGTGCGGATGAAACTACCGGGGACGGTTCCTCCAAAAGTCCAGAAGGTGTACTCGACTCCATCGGCAATGCGGCCCACGTGTTCTTTGACCGCCAGGTTTACGATCAGTTTGGTGGCATGATCGCGCGTGATCGGCGGCGGGACGTGGGGGGGCGAAGTCAGGATGGCCTCCTCCTCGCCAAGGACGGGACCCGGATCGGTAGCCAAGTCGGTCATGGCCTCGCTGGTCGATCGGGTCGACGGGCTGGGTGGTTCACCCGCCGCTTCCGATTGCGAGCAGGCCAAGGTCAAAACGCCTAAGGCGCAAGCGAGCCCAAGGCTCGATAGGGATACGGGCAGGTGGGACAGGTTGGAAGTATTCATAGGGGAAGGGAAGTTGTGGGGCTGCTGCCCCGGAACGGTTTTCGGAAGATTCGGATCGAGCAGGGTTGCCAGCATGGATCAGTGGTCCTTGCGGCGATCGGCCGGGCGTGGGTCCAACTTGGCACCTGCCGGTCCACCGGTCGGTACCTCTTGGGGGAATCCGTAGTCGAGGAAGTTCTTGATGAAGAGGGCCACGCCCAAGGTCAAAAGGCTGGCAGCCAAGACAAGGCCGAAGGCGTGCACCTGCAGGCTTTCTTGGACCTCCAGGAAGTCCATCCCGGCTTTGCGCTCCATGTAGACTTGAGCGATGCCCATGACCGCGAAGGCACCCGTCATGCCAATCATGCCCACGTTGGTGGCCCAAAAGGCCCACTCGGCCATCCAGCTCTTGTACATGGCGCGACCGGTAAGTTCGGGCATCGCATAGCTGATCATGGCCAAGACGATCATGGCGTAAGCGCCCCAGAAGGCCATGTGCCCGTGCATCGCGGTGATGAGCGTGCCATGGGTCCACAGATTGACCTGGGGTAGGGTGTGTGCGAAGCCCAAGAAACCCGCGCCCACAAAACTCATCACCGCGCACCCTAGTGTCCACAAGAGAGCGATCCGATTGGTGGTCTTGCGGCCACCGCGGCGCGCCATAGTGAGGGCGTACATGGCCATTCCAAGGAACGCCAAGGGCTCGAGCGCCGAGAACACGCCACCGACCATCAGCCAGTAGTGCGGAGTGCCCGTGAAGTAGTAGTGGTGTCCGGTCCCCAGGATCCCCGAGAGGAAGGTGAACCCTACGATCACGTACAGCCATTTCTCGATCACTTCGCGGTCGACACCGGTGAGTTTGATCAAGAGGAACGAGAGGATGGCACCCATGATCAGCTCCCACACCCCTTCCACCCAAAGGTGGACCACCCACCAGCGGAAGAAGGAATCGAAGGTGAGATTCTTGAAGCTGATCATGCCCGGCAAGTACAGCAGCGCGGACATCAAGAGCCCGAAGAACAACACCATGGCGGTGGTGGTCTTGCGCTTGCCTTTCCAGATCGTCATGAAGATGTTGAGCAGGAACGCCAGCACGTTCACCACCACCAGCCAGTCGAGCTCGCGTGGGATCTCAAGGAATTTGCGACCCTCCCACCAATTCAGGTGGTATCCGACGATCGCAGCCACCCCAACCAGCAGCAGGGTGATCAACTGGACGATCGCCAGTTTGGGAGACCAAAGTTCGCGCTCGGATTCTTCGGGGATGATGTAGTAAGCCGAACCCATGAAACCGGTCAAGAGCCACACAACCAACAGGTTGGTGTGGGTCGCTCGGGCGACGTGGAACGGGATCCACTCGTGCAGCCCATCCATGCCCATGCGAGCAAAACCGAGGATGAAGCCGTAGACCAGTTGCAGGCTGAAGAGCAGCATGCATGCTGCGAAGAACCAATAAGCGATGCGCTGGGACCGATAGCGGACCGCGCCTTGTGTTTCGGTGGAAGCGAGCATTAGAGGGTCCTCAAGAAGGTGACGATGCTGTCGAGGGTGGCTTCATCCATGGCCAGTTTGGGCATGGCGGTTCCGGGTTTGAGCGCTTGGGGATTGGCGATCCAGCGGCGCAGGTAGACTTCATCCAAACGCGTCGAGACCCCGTCGAGAGCCGGGCCCACGTTGCCGCCGACGCCGCCCACGGCATGGCAGCCACTGCAAACCGAGCGGAAGAAGGGAGGGGCCCCCTCGAGTCGCTGCGCATCGGCGGGGATCTGGGGCCCCGCCTGGTTCATGGTCGGCTTCGCTGGGAAGCCGTTGGTGTCGATCTTTCCGACCCAATCGAGGAATGCGATGATGTCCGCCTTGTTGGCGGCCGCCGTTTCGGCACCCACTTTGGACGGATCGAAGATGGCGTACTTGACCATCTTGCGGCGCCCAGGGAAGAACCCCTCAGGGTCTTCCAGAAAGGCCTCGATCCATGGAGCACCGCGGCGCTCGACCACCTTGGTCAACTCGGGTGCGTAGTAGCCGCCTTCGCCCAAGAGCGTGTGGCAGCCCATGCAATTGTTTTTGTTCCAGATGTGGTGGCCCCGGACGACCTGGTCGGTCATGGCCTCCTGGTGAGAACGGCTGGGCAGTTGCGCCAAGGTATCCATGGTGAGCAGCACGAAGGCCACCCCACAGAGCGCAGTGCCGCCCAAGAAGAAGGTCTTCGCGGCAGATTTGGTGAGCATGAGAGGGGGAAGTTGGGGGAGTTGGAAAGGGCGCTGGGCCCCGTTCCCCAGGCCCATCGCAAGGCCCATGCCAAGGCCCCCGTGGGCAGCAAGCGCCCCCCAGGGGGTCTTCCGTGGGGGTGCTAAGCCCGGCCGCGATGGGCTGGGTACATTCGACAACGGGCCTTCTGGGTCAACCCGACAACGCTAGGTCAAATCGACAACAAGCGGCGTGGGGAGCGACCGAGAACAAGGTCGGATAGGAAGAACCGCCACCAGGCTCTCCCTCGGGGACACCTGGTGGCGGTTCTTGGTTCTGCTTCGAGGGACCGACTAGCGACGCTTGGCTTCCAAACGGTCGAGGAACCACTGCGTCAAACGCACCCACACGTCGTTCTTCTCGGCCGCGTCTTCGAGGCCGTGGTCGAGGTTGGGGTTGTCGTTGACTTCGATCACGACGATGCCGTCGGAAGTTTCCTTGAGGTCGACGCCGTAGAGGCCATCGCCGATGCAGGCCGCGGCGCGCACGGCGATGTCGATCACTTGCTTGGGCGCGGTGGCGAGGCTGAAGTGCTTCACGCGGCCCGCGTCGGGGTCGCCCTTGCGGTCGTGGTTGATGATTTGCCAGTGTTTCTTGGCCATCAGATACTGGACCACAAACAGCGGCTCGCCGCCGAGCACGCCCACGCGCCAATCGTAGGCGGTTGGCATGAACTTCTGCGCGATCAAGAGGTCCGAGTCCTCGAGCCACTGTTCGACGAGGCGCCGCAATTCGGCGGCGTCTTCGACTTTCTTGACCCCACGCGAGAAGGCGCTGTCGGGCACCTTGACCACCATCGGGAAGCCCAGTTGCTCGGCCGCTGGCTCCAGGTCCTCGAGCCCCGCGATCATCAGCGTCGGGGGAACGGGCACCTTGTTCATGGCCATCTGCTCGTTCAGGTAAACCTTGTTGGTGCAGCGGATCATCGAAAGCGGGTCGTCGATGACGGGCATGCCCTCCTGCTCGGCGCGCCGCGCGAAGCGGTAGGTGTGGTTCGAAATCGCGGTGGTTTCCCGGATGAACAGCGCGTCGTAGTTGGCGAGCTTGGCCAAATCCTTCTTGCCGATCGGATCGACTTCGACGCCCATGCCGGCCGCGATGCGCGCCCAATGCTTGAGCGAAGCGACCGAAGAGGGCGGCATGGCTTCCTGCGGGTCGACCAAGACCGCGAAGCTGTAGCGCGCGGGGGTCTTGGTGGGGGAATCGCGCCATTGCCGCCCGGTGAACTTGTCCAGGGCCACCAGGAACTGCGCCTTCTGCTCTGGCTCCATGCGGGGCAAGGGCAAGAAGGCGATCTTCTTGATGCGCGCCCAAGGCTCTTCTTCCAGGTGCACCGTCAGCGCCGGAGCGCGGAACCAGTCGTAGAGCAGCTTCCCAAAGCGCGCCAAGGCCTCGTTCTCGATCATCCCAAAGAACACGGTCAGCACCTTGGGCCGCACCTTGCCCGCCGTGGCCAAGCACGAGTTCAAGACCTCCTCCAGCTCGGGCAGCGCGTTCTCGTACAACTTGCGCGCCGAAAGATCGATCATCGTCTCGACCGAGGGGATCACCTTGTGCCCGCGCGAACTGGCCAACAGCGACGCATAATAGCCACGCGTTTGGTAGGCATAGCTGTTCGACAGATTGATGACCTTGGGCTCCATGCCCTGGAACAACCCCGGGTTTTTGAGGTAGTCCTTGGTGTTGATGATCTTGTGGGGGGTGGCCGCGTGATCGATGTCTTTGTTGCGGCCGGTCAATATGACCCAACTCATGGGAGCGGTTCCTCGTGGACGAGTAGGCAGGCGCGGAGGCCTTGTTTACCGAACTGGGCCATGCCCAGGAAGAGACTATGGGAAATGGGAAGCGATGAACAGTCGGCCGGGGTTTCGCTGACCTCGTAATCCACAAACGGGTCGTGGATAACGAAGTGGGTGCCCGTATCGCCGATCACGAGCACCCAGTGGGGGACTTTGACACCCAACATCTGGAAGGCGCTGATCAGGACCAAGGCCAAACCGCCTCGGGCCAACGTCTCGCGCAGGTCGTTCAAGTCGAGCGAGCGGTATTCGACGGGAATGTCCGAGGTTTCGATGCGTTGGCGGAAATCCGTCTGGGCCAACTCCATCACTTCGCGCTTGGCGGGGCTGCGGACCGAGTCGAGGAAGAGCGGACCCTCGTGCGACAAGAGCACCTTGACGTGCAGGCCGCGTCGCTGGGCAGCGAGCGCCAAGCCCAGCGGACCACAGCCTCCCGGTCCCGACAACATGAAGATCGTGGTCGACTCGCGCCAGATTCGAATCTCTTCGACCGCATCCCAGCGATAGTTGGGCTGGAAATGGGCCAGCGCCATCATCAGGCAAGCGGGCCCGCAAGTGAACTCCTGCGACTGCGGGAAGTAGGGAACGTTCGATTCGACTTCGGCGTCGCCGCGCAGGACTTTCTCGAAGCGCAGCGCGTCGGTATGGTCTTCGTAGTAGTCCAGGTACCGGCCCCACTCGCGGTAGCCGTGCTTGCGGTAGAGGGCGATGGCTCCCGGGTTGTCCTCGCGCACTTCCAAACGCAGCACGAACCGACCCCCTTCGAACGCCGCCTGTTCGGCAGCTTGCAGGAGCTGGGTTCCGAGCCCATGGCCTGAGCAGCCTGGATGCACCGCAATGCTGTACAACCGGGACAGGGCGCTGTTGCGCCGGAAGAGCACCAAGAAGTACCCCGCGACTTCGCCCTCCTGCTCGATCACGTGCAGCATGGCCGTCTTGCGCTCCATGAACGCCCGGAACGAGCGCCGCGAAATGCGATCGGTCTGGAACGCGAGCTCCTCGATGGCTACCAGGCGGTCGAGATCGGAGGCCCGGGCGGGGCGCGTGGGGGTTGGCATCAGCGGCCGGGGCGCGGGGACGGTGGGGGCGGCGACCCAATCGGCGGGATTCTCGTACGGCATTGCGTTTTCGCAAGGGCAAAGCACGGAATCCGCTGGTGGCGGGTCGGCGTGGCTGGCGCGAGCGGAGCTAGGGTACCTCAGCCCACCAGCACGGCGGCGGTGGGATCCAGAAAGACCTGGGTTTGCGGGTGGGCCTGCAAGAATGAAGCGGGAACGTGGGGCCCTGCAAGACCTAGCAGCATGGCCGCCACAGCCGGAGCCTTGGCCGAGCCCAGGGCCAAGAGGAACACCTCGCGTGCTTCGAGCAGACTGGCGATGCCCATGGTCAGGCATTTCGTGGGCACGGCCTTTTCATCGCCGCCAAAGGCCGGGGCGTTGGCCCGCCGGGTTTCAGGGGTTAGCTCTGCCACGCGCGTCCTGGAGTCACGCGGGGACCCCGGTTCGTTGAAGGCGATGTGTCCGTTGGTCCCCAAGCCCAACAGCACCACGTCGAGGCCGCCCATCTCGGCCAGCTTGGCCTCCCAATCCAAACAAGCCTGGGCCGGGTCGGGAGCCATGCCATCCAGGACTGCGACTTGCCCCGGATCCAGCCCCAAAGGGATCGTGACCTGCTGCTTGAGGAAGTTCGCGAAGGAAGCCGGATGGCTCGCGGGGATGCCCAGATATTCGTCCAGGCCGAAACCACGAATGCTGCGGAAGTCGACCTTGCCCTCGCGCTGCCAGTCGGCCCACAGCCGGTAGACCGCGAGCGGGCTGTTGCCGGTGGGCAAACCGATCGCAAGCTGGGGCTTGGCTTCGACCAAGTCGGCGATGGCTCGGGCTACCGCGAAGCTCGTCGCCGCGAAGGTCTTGTACCGGTGGACCTGCATGGCGCCAAGCTATCGGATCTCGAGCCAACCTGGATACACCCACCCAAAGTTCGACAGCCGCGGATCAGGCCTGGGCGTAGGCTTGGGTCAGCGTTTCTCCCAGCATGCGGAATTCCTCCGCCCGCGGAGAGCTTCGCCGCCAAGCGAGCCCTACCTCGCGATAGGGGCCGTCGGGGGGGAAGGGGATTGCCACCAACCCCGGTGCGCCGGCCAACTCGCGCTCGACCGCGAGCTCGGGTAGCAGCGTGATGCCCAGGCCGCCGGCGACCATCTGCACGATCGTGGACAGGCTCGAAGACCGGAACCCAATCACTTCGTTTTGCCCTGGCGACTGGCACAGCGAAAGCGTTTGGTCCCCCAGGCAGTGGCCCTCTTCGAGCAGCAGCATGTTGGCCTGGAGCAGTTGGTCGATGCGGACCTCCTTTTGGTCCGAGAGCGGGTGGCTTTCGGGTACCGCCACCAAGAACGGGTCGGAAAAGAGCGCCATGGTGTCGACTTCCCCCAGCGGCACATCGATGGCGAGCAGCAGAAGGTCCAAATCCCCGTGTTCGAGCTGCTCCAAGAGCCGCGGGGTCAAGTCCTCACGCAGGAACAGCTGCAACTCCGGGTACGTCCGGCGCACCGCCGGGAGCACCTTAGGCAACAGGTAGGGCCCCACCGTCGGGATCGTCCCTAGCCGCAATGGTCCGGTCAGCGGCGCCCCAAAGGTACGCGCCAGCTCCGCCATGCCCTCGGCCTTGGCCAGCACTTCGCGCGCCTGGGGCAACAACGTGCGCCCCTCCGCCGTCAGGCGCACCTGGCGCTTGTCCCGCTCGAAGAGCGAAACCCGCAGGGTGGCCTCCAAACTCGCAATCTGGCTCGAAAGCCCCGGCTGGCTGACCGAACAAACCTCTGCTGCCTCCCGGAAGTTGAGCGTATCCGCCAACGCCGAGAAGTACTCCAGTTGCCTCAAGGTAGGTAGCTGCATGGGCGTAGGGTACCAAGAAGCCCCCGCCAGGCGAGAGGGGTAGGGTCGATCAGGCAGGGTTATTGCACCCATCCGTGGTTGCGATTGGAGGACTCGGGCGGAGCGGGCGATGTTTGTCCTGTCGAGCAAAGGGCTCGGCGACCCATCACCCTCTCAAACGGAGACCTAGCATGCTGACCATCGGAGATCGCTTTCCCAACTTCCAACTCAAGGCCGTTGTTTCCAACGACATGGCGGACGCCTTTGTGGACGTCCACGGGGCGTCGTACAAGGGCAAATGGCGCGTCGTGTTCTTCTATCCCAAGGACTTCACCTTTGTCTGCCCGACCGAGATTGCGGGCTTTGGCAAATTGAACGACGAATTCCAGGATCGTGATACCCAGGTCTTGGGCGTCAGCACCGATTCGGAATTCGTGCACCTCGCCTGGCGCCGGGACCACAGGGACCTGCGCGACTTGCCTTTCCCCCTGGTCTCGGACATGGCTCGCAAGTTGTCGAGCGAACTAGGCATCCTCGATTCGGAGGAACAGGTCTGCATGCGCGCGACCTTCGTGGTCGATCCTGAGGGCGTGATCCGCCACGTGTCGGTCAACGACGGCAGCGTGGGTCGCAACCCGGAAGAGATCCTGCGCGTTTTGGATGCGCTCCAAACCGACGAATTGTGCCCGTGCAACTGGAAACAAGGCGAGGAGACCATCCAAGTCGCCTAAGCCTGGCTCCCCCGGCGCCCTCGCGGCGCCGGGGAGTTCGCTGGCGCCGGAGGGAAACATCCCGCAGCCACCCTTGCACGGCGATCGGATCTCCGCCAGAAGAACATCCCCACAGGAACTTTGCTGCGCCACGCCCCCTCACCAACCAATCTTCACCTGCACCCCCGCACCACCATGGAAACGATCAAGAACCTAGTGCCCGACACCGCCAAGGACATCCGCCTCAACTGGGGTGGACTCACGAAGTCCGACCATCTCAGCGAGCAACAGCTGTGGGGGACTCTCTTGGTGTCCGCCATCGCCTCCCGCAACGATGTGGTGCTTGCGGCAATCGCCAAGGAAGCGCGTACCCACCTAGGCGACGCGGCCTACCACGCTGCCCAATCCGCAGCCTCGATCATGGCGATGAACAACATCTACTACCGTTTCCTACACCTGGCATCGAACAAGGAGTACGGCCAGATGCCGGCCCGCCTGCGCATGCAAGTCATCGCCAACCCCGGGGTAGAGAAGGTTGATTTCGAGCTGTGGTGCCTGACGGTTTCTGCCATCAACGGCTGCGGCATGTGCATCGACGCGCACGAGAAGGTCCTGCAGCAAGCAGGTGCCTCCACCGCGCTGATCCACGATGCCGTGCGCATCGCCTCGGTCGTGCACGCCGCCGCACGCGCCCTGGAAGCCGACCGCCAACTGGCTGACGTGCCTGCGGCGTAGGACCTCGCCCAGAATGCTTGGAACAAGCCCTGCACCGGATTTCTGGTGCGGGGCCCTGTCGCTGGAAAGAATGGAAGCGGTCGGTTGGGGTTTTGGGGCTTGCCGGGGGAGGACTTTCGGGCCGAGGGCTACGGGGGGCGTTTGGATGTGCTCGATTGGGGCGCCGCGGCGTGCTTTCCGCCTCCGCCATGGTTGTTATGGCAATGTCCGTTCGCCGTCTTGACCTAGTTGCCTGGCTAGCGACCCTGTTGCCTGGCTAGCGACCCGGCCCCAGGTTCCATGTTGGCGGGTTGGAGAGCAACACGCCCTGCTGAGCAACCCGCCGTTCGTGGGTTTGCCGGCTGGCATCCGTCTTGGGGTTCCGCACAGACTTCCATGGACGGAGCCTTCGCACCCCGGGCACCTCACAAGTCGAGTCCAGCTTCCGGGTTACGGGCGGGGGAGGAAGGATTTGGCGCTCTGGGGGCCAACCTCAAGGGCGTGTGACGCCAGGAGAAGGAATGGGAATTGGTTCCCAAACGGAACTTGCAGCCTTGGACCCGCAGTACAATGAGGTTTCTGCCATGCCCACCGGAATCTTGAACTGGACGGTACTCCACGCTTATCGATCCCTTGGGTATCGATCCCTTGGGCGTCGAACATCTGGGGTGCGAACATCTGGGGTGCGAACGTCACTTGCCGGAATCCTGCGGGCCCAATGGATGGCCCCAATCGCGATTCTCGCCGGTGCCTTGGCACCGAAAGCTACGGCGCAAACCTGGACGCAAATGGGGCCGAGCGTGGCGCAGGATGCGATCCTTCCGAAGGTCGCGTGCGACGCGCAGGGTCGCGTGTGGGTGACCATGCAAGACCTCGCGACACCCAGCCATCATGGGAGCGTCAAGCGCTTTGTGCCGGCCTTGGGGGCATTGCCCGCCCAATGGGAGTACGTGGGAGCTGCCGGTAGCACCAGCATCTCGAACGATTGGTGGCCCAGCTTGGCGTTCTCGAGATCGGGCGAGATCTTTCGCGCGAGCTACGACTACCGTGTCGGTGCGCCCCAATTCGCCGCGCCGCTGCTCAACATGCGCCAATGGAATCCGGTGACGGGACAGTGGGAGTTGATGCAGCCTTTTCCGGTGAGTCTTGGGGAAGCGCACATGCCGGCGATGAAGCTGGACGATTGGGATCGGCCCGTGGTGGCCTATCGCCACGGCAACCCTGCAACGGTGCAAGCGCCCTTTGGCGCCGTTTCCGTGTTGCGCTACGAACGGTTGCCCGGGGGTGGTTGGGCTCCGCGTTTCTTGGGAGGCCAGGGCTTCTCGGCGGATCTCTTCCCGGCCGCGGCCTATCCCAAGAGCATCAGCTGGTTCAACTGCCTGGATGTGGATTCGGGTGGCCGTCTCTGGGCCGCTTGGCAGGAGAGCAACGCCATCATGGGCGGCGTGCCGGTGGTGGCCACGTACCGCGAGGTGGACGATCGTTGGGAAATGGTGGGCGACTTCCGCCCTTTGATCCCGCCGGGTCGCAGTGGAAACCTCGAGTTGGCGGTCGACAAGTATGGGACCCCCTATCTGGCCGCCTACCTTTTCGATCAGTTCCGCGTGTACCGGTGGGTCGGCGACCTCAAAACCGGGGCCTGGCAAATGCTGGGCATTCCGGTCGGCTTTCTCGATGCGCCCAAGATGACCCCGGGCAGCGAGTACCGCGATTGGGTGGCGTTTGCGCTCGATCCCGACGGCGCTCCGTACCTGGCCTACCGCGCGCAAAACCGTTCCAATCGGGTCATCGTGCGGCGGTTCCTGGGCGGTGTGTGGCAACTGGTCGGCAATCCGGCGTTCACCGGCCCGGTAGGTGAAGACGACCAACTCAGCTTGGCGTTTTCGGGGTCCACGCCCGTGCTTGCGCTGCGCCATAGCTTGCCTACGAGCCTGGCGAGTACTTCGCGCGAAGTGCAGGTCTGGTACTACCGCTAGGGAGTCGGACGCCGTACGACTCCTGGAGGAAGCCCACTTGGGTGCCCCCTTGTGAAACTCGACGTCGAGGGGAATGCTTATGGCATGGAACCTTGGAAAGCCTACGCCCTCGGCGCGGCCCTGTTTGCCGGTATGACCTCCGTCCTGGCGAAAGCTGGCTTGCAACAAATGCCCGCCGACGTGGGACTCGCTGCGCGCACCACGGTGATTTTCGTCCTGGTGATCGTCAACATGGCGCTTTGGCACGGATTCGGAACAAGCGTCGAGTCGATCGCCCATGCGGGCAAGCGCCCACTCCTGTTCCTCGCCGCCAGCGGCTTGGCCACCACGCTCTCGTGGGTTTGCTACTACCGCGCCATGGCTACGGGTACGGTCACCTTCGTTGCGCTGGTCGATAAGAGCAGCATCGTGGTCACGATCGTGCTCTCGGCATTGTTTCTCGGCGAAGCCATCACGCTACGTACCAGCGCCGGCGCCGCGCTCATCGTGGCCGGCCTACTAGTGCTGATGAAGTGAATACAGCGTCAGACTCCCTGCCACCCATTCGCGGCAGGTCCGTACCGCACGACTTCCAATCCCTCTCCTCGAGTTCTCGACCCTGCCAGCAAGGCGTTGCGCGACTCAAGGAAAACGAGAGGCTTGTGGTCGCCATCAAGTTTGAGCTTGAGTCTTCGATCGAAGTCCCCGGATAGGGGACCGGCCTTGCAGCTTACCTGGCACCTAGCTGCCGCCGATGGGTGGCAGGGCGTCTGACGCTGTATTTCACTCGATCAGCCAATCGATGGATTGCCCCAAGCGGACGTTCAGCATGCGCGTCGCGGACTGCAGCTGGTCGCCGCCCGTGTAGGAACTACCCTCGCGCGAGCGTTGCGCTACACCCTCTTCGAGCTTGAGCGTCACCTCGTAGTCACCTTCGAGCAACCCAACGCAGGTGACCCAGCGGGTATAGGGGTCGTATTCCAACGTCCCCTGCGAAAGGATCAAGTCGGGTTCGCCTTCGTGCAGGACCACCCCTCGGCTCCAGCCCATCAGGGTCGTGGGGTAGGTGTCCTCAGCCCCAATCCTAAGCCGAAGCGATCCGTCGGTGGGCATCGCCCAAGAGTCGGGTACACGGATCCGTAGCGTCGCCGTCGGGATCGAAACCGACCGTTCGATGGGCACGCCGACGGGGAAGCCATGGATTTCGAGCGGGGTGGTCCAGTCGCCTTGCAGCTTCAAAGTGTCACATCCCGCACTATCGAGCGCTGCCGTGGTCCAGCCCTGGTCATCGGTTGCATCGACTCCCTGATAGCGGTGCCCGATGCCCAAACTAGGGCGCAAGCCCCGCATGGGCTGACCATCGAGCAACACTTGCAGCCGCAAGGGCGTCAGTGCAAGCGAGTTCAGGTCCAAGACCACCTCGCGGGTCTCTCCAGCAACGACTTCGACCGCGGGCAGGGCGACACCAAAGGCGTCGGCAGGCAATCCCGGGGGGAGTTTCCTGGGCGCAGCGGCCTGCTTCAACTTGTTCGGTATGGAACTCACCGTGAAGTACTGGAGCCCCAAGGCCACACCCTGCACGAGGAACTTGCCTTCGGAATCGAGTGCAACGCGCGGTCCCCCCGCGATACGGATCCGCACCTCTTCGGGTCGCACATGGGGTGGTAGGATCACGCTGCCCGCAATCGACCCGGTACTTTGCAATTCGATGTCGCCCACATCGGGGCGATCGGATCCGACTTCCAACTCCACCATCCCTTGCCCGGTTTGGCTGATTCGCAGCGTAAAGCGCTCGCCGTCCATCCCGGTCACCGCGAATCGACCGTCTTGGTCTACGACAAACGCGCGGTAGGAACCCTTGGCGTAGTCCGGCGACCTGTATCCTGCCAATGGGTTCACGGATGGATCCCCAGCCGACGGGTTGACCACGTTCTTGGGGCGTACGGAAACGGGAGCCAACCTGCCCAGGGCTCCTGGAACGGGCATTCCAGCCTGCACCACCCTACCGGTTAGGGTCCAGCCCAAGGGCAGTGCGAGCACTTGCTCACCCTTGTCGACCGGCTGCACAACGAAGCGTGTCACTTGGAAGCCGTCGGCGGCTACTTCGATGGCGTCTTGGACGGCGGTGGCAGGCAACTCGATGCGTCCTTCCGGGTCCCTATGGGGTTGGAGCCAAATCGAGAGGTCGGCGCGCCGAAGCGGATATTGCCCGTCCGCGGCTCCGGGCAAGCGACGCAGCGAGAAGTGGGGGATGGGCTTCCCGTCGGCTGCGGAAACCACGCGAAAGCGGTGGCGCTCGGTGCGGACCAGCACGGCTTCGATGGGGGCCGAATCGGAAGTCCATAGGAGCGGTCGATCCTCAGGCCACGGATCAAAATCGGGGTGGAAGATTTCGATTTCGTGCAGGCCGTGCTGGGGCAAGGTGGTTGCAAAGTGTCCGTCGTCGTCGGTCATGGCCATGCGCGGGCGGCGACCGGAGCCTCCTTCTTGCGGCATGACCTGGACGGTTGCTCCAGCGACAGACAATCCTTGTTCGTCGACGACCCGGCCATCAATCGTGGGACTCGGCGTGAGTACAAACTCAAGCTGGGAAGCGGGGGAGCTTTCGCTCAGGTGGGCAGACTGCGGACCCGAGGCATAGTGCGCGGGACCCAGCGCAACGACCTCGAATACCCCAGCAGGAATCCCTTCCAAGGCGAAGTTCCCTTGTGCATCGGATTCTCCCAGGTAGATGCGACCAGTGACCGCGCGGATCTTGGCGGATGCCACAGGAGCACCGGCCGTGTCCAAAACACGACCCGCGATCCGGAAACCAGGATCGCAGGTCCAATCCCCCACATCCAAAGTTCCCTCCACGAGTAGGGGGAAGTCTTGGCCGTTCAGGTCGCGCATCAATTCCCGCGTGGCGGGGGAAGCGAGGAGTCGAAGGGTGAGGGGCGAACCGGGAGCCTGCGTCCATTCGATGCGGAAGCGTCCTTGGTCATCGCTTTGGTCTTCGACCGAAGTGGCCAAAGAGAATCCCTGGTTGCTTCCCATGAGTTGCACCGGCTGGCCTGCAACCGGGGCTCCGCTCGGATCCACCACGCGGCCCGTGACGGTGCAGGCGGTTGCTGGCTTTGCGGACGTGGATGGTTTCGAAGCCGGATCACGCGGGGTCGCTATGGGGGCCACCAGATTGCCTTCGAGCTTGGCTTCGTTCACCGCCGCTGGCGCCGAGTCCAGCGACGGATCCGAAGGGGCTGGCGACTCCTGGGGAGCGCGGTCGAGATACCAAAGGAGCCCCGCCACTAGGATGGCGATCAACGGGAAAGTCCAACGACGCATGCGATCAGCGTAATACAGCGTCAGACGCCCTGCCACCCAATCGTGGCAGCTCCGTACCGCACGACGCCAAAAGCCTCTATTGGATTTCGCCCTGCTGCCGGCAAAGGGCTGCGCGACTCTGGGGAATCGAAAGGTTCGTGGTCGCCACCAAGTTTGAGCGTGGGTCTTCGATCGAGGGTCACGGATGGGAGATTTGCGGGTCTGCGGACGTAGTACCTAGCTCCTAGCACCTGGCACCTAGCACCTGGCACCTGGCACCTAGCTGCCGGCTTTGGGTGGCAGGGCGTCTGACGCGGTATTTTCGGATTGCTTGTCCGCAGCCTCCACCCAGGCGCATTTCGGAGGGTACGAGCGGCCCTGGCCGCACTTCTTCCAACCACCTGTTTGCCATGCAGATCCTCCGAACCTCGCTTTTGACCGCCGCCTTTGCCTCGCTGGCGTCGGCGCAATCCTCCACCGTTTTCTCCGTTGATTGGCACAGCCCCACCCTGGCGATGCCCGATTCGGCGACCTTCACGCCCATCACCCAAGGGGACATCCTAGCTCCCGCCGCGGGCGTGCCCATGCTCGGGCCCCTGGGAACCCCGGCCATCGCGGTCACCCACGGCCTGGGCGGGCTGGGCCTGTTCCCCGGTTGCGTCGGCGCCGGTCCGGGCAGCGCTTGCCCGGTCGAAGTCGATGCTTTCTCGTTCGGTATGGACGAGTGGGTGCAGCCCAACGGCATCGCGCCGGGCACGTTCCTGTGGTCGGTAGACACCATGGCCACCGGCTTCGGCCCGGGCCTCCCCGGCATCAGCAGCGAAGCCGCCGTCGGCGACGGCGCGGCCGATGTGTTCTTCCATTACAGCCCCTTGGCCCCTGCGCCGCTGCCCCCGGGTATCCCCGTCGGGCATCGCGGTCTGTACGACGGCAACGGCTTGGTCTCGGGTTCGGGGTTCTCGTATCCCGGCTTCGGCTTGATCGAGCCCTGCGCGCCGATCCCCGCCCCGGTCAACCCCGGCGACAACCTCGACGCCTTTGACGAGTTGCAGCCCGGCGTGGTCGGTGGTCCCGTCTCCTACTTCAGCCTCGACGCCGCCTTCATCGACCCGGTTTCTGGGATTCCGAACTCCGGTTCGGCGGCCTTCCACGGCTTCAACGGCGGCGATGTGCTCAAGTCGACGGCTGGCTTGGCTCCCGTGCTTTGGGCTGCCGCTCCGCTCCTGGGGCTCGACTTGGTCGGAGGCCCCGGCTCGGACGACTTGGACGCCCTGTGCCTGCGCGACAACGGCGATGGTTTCTTCCTGCAGTCGAACCAGCCCTACGACTGGCTCGGAGGTACGCGCGACATGTTGCTCTTCTCGGTGCGCCGCGGCTCGGCGGTGATCGGCATGCCCGATAGCATCTTCGGCATCCCGATCGAAGAGGGCGACATTCTCACCACGCCTCTCCCGACGGTTTTCGGCGGCGTGTCGCCCTTCCCCGGCATCTTCGTGGCGGCGGAGAACTTGGGCCTCACCACGGTCCGCTCGGGCACGGCCCTGGGCAACACCGGTGACGACATGGATGCGTTGGACTTCACCCGCGGCTACCACAGCGATTGCGACGGCGACGGAATGGACGATACGCTCGCCATCGCCCTAGGCATCGTGGTCGATGCCAACATGAACGGCATTCCCGATTCGTGCGAAGGCGTGGTGCCCTGCACCCCGCTGCCCAACTCGACCGGCTTCCCGACCGTGATGACCGGCGTCTTCACGGGTAGCCCCGGCACAGGGTTCCACCTCGAAGCGAGCTCGGGTCCCCCGGCCCAATTCGGCTTCTTCTTGATCGGAACTGGTATCACGGCGCCTGGTTTGATGATCGGTAGCGGACGCCTGTGCCTCGACACCACCGGCGGCAACCTCATCGCGCGCTACAACTTGGCCGGCGGTGTGATGAACTCCATTGGAATCTTCGATGCCTTCGGAGTCCTACAAAACGCCGTCGGAACCTCCACCGTTGGCTCGGGCTTCGACGTCCCCAACCCGATCCCTGCGCCGATTGGCGGTTCGATCATGGTCGGTCAAACCTGGAACTTCCAGCTCTGGCACCGAGATGTACCGATGACCTCGAACTTCTCGAATGCGTTGACGGTGACCTTCTGATACAGCGTCAGACGCCCTGCCACCCATTCGTGGCAGGGCCGTACCGCACGAAGCCTAGCGCTTCGTGCGAATTTTTAGACTCTGCCAGCCTTGGGAACCGAGAAGTTTGTGATCGCCATCAAGTAAGACCGCGAGTCAAAGATCGAACGCCACGGAGTGGGGCTTTCTTGCCGCGTACCTGGCACTCTGCTGCCGGCGATGGGTGGCAGGGCGTCTGACGCTGTATCTATCGTTTGCCCAGTTGTAAGAGCAACCGAACCCCATGCACCAAAGCCAGCCCCGTACCCACAAAACCCAGCACCGAGATGCCGAAGATCGTGGGAGGGGCTTTGAGCGCCCAAAGGATTGAGCCGCCCAGCAGCATCGCGGCGCACAGGATGCCGGAGACCAAGCGGTCGACCGTCGCTTCCAGCCCCTGGTGCTGGAGGTCGATGCGCATGTTTTGGTTTTGCAGGCGTTCGGCGATGTCGTCGAGAGTTCCCGGGAGGCGGCCTAGGAAGCGTGTCCAGTCGCGGCCGGTTTCGAACGCGCGACGGATTTGTTCGCGCGGGCTGTGGCGCTTCTTGATGGCGCGTTCGCAGTAGGGGCGCAGCAGTTCCATCAGCGAGAAGCTGCGATCGAGGCTGCGCGAGGTGCCGTCGAGCATGATCAAGACCTTGATCAAAAGCGAGATCGTCGGGGGCAGCCGGATGTGGTGGGTGCGGACCAGGTTGGTGAAGCGATCGAGCAGTTCGACCATGTCGAGTTGGTCGAAGGGCGTATTGGCGGTTTCGGCTTGCAGTTCGGCCAAATCGCGGCGGAGTTCGGCTTGGTGCACGCCGGCGGGCATCAAACTCATGCGTTGCACGGTGTGCGCCAGGGCTTGGGCGTCGCTGCCGACAAAGCCGATCATCAAATCGACCAGCTGGTCGAGCAATTCCTCATCGAGCCGGCCGACCATGCCGAAGTCGAGCAGCGCCAAACGTCCGTTGCTCTGCACGAACACGTTGCCCGGGTGCGGATCGGCGTGGAACAAGCGGTCTTCGAACACCATCGTCAGGAACGCGTGCGCCCCGACCCAGGCCAACTGCTTGGGGTCGAAGCCGTCGGCTACCAAACGGTCCTGCTCGCGCACCGAGTAACCATCGACCCATTCCATGGTGAGCACGCGTGGACCGCTCAGCTCGGGGAAGGTGGCCGGGATCCGAACCTGGGGATTGTCGGCGAAGTTGCGCTCGAAGGCTTGCTGGTTGCGCAGTTCGCGGCGGAAGTCGAGCTCGCCCAGCACCGTGCGTTTGGCTTCTTCGGCCAGGGCTAAGGGCCCAAAGTCACGCAACTCGGTGTCGTGCTCCTCGAGGAAGCGCGCCAAGTGCACCAGAATGTTCAAGTCGACGCGGACTTTGGCGGCGATGCCGGGGTGCTGCACCTTGACCACCACCGGCGTTCCATCGTGCAGCTTTGCGAGGTGGACTTGGCCGATCGACGCCGACGCCAGCGGGACCCGTTCAAACTCCGCGAAGAGCTCTTCCATCGGGGCGCCCAGGTCCTCTTCGAGGATTTCGATGACTCCCTCCACCGGACTAGCGGGCGTGCCCGACTGCAACGATTCGAGTTCGCGCGCGACTTCCAGCGACACCACATCGGGGCGGGTACTCAGGATCTGACCGATCTTGATGAAGGTCGGACCCAGTTCTTCGCAGGCCCGCCGCACGCGCTCTCCCAGGGGCAACCCAGCCAGCTCCTTGACGTCTTCGTGGTGCAGCCAACGCTTGAGGAAGTCCGGTTCGATACGCTCAAGCCGTTCGGCGAGGCCATAACGAACAAGCACCGCGACGATCTGCGCCAGGCGTTTGCCGTCGCGTTGGTAGGAACTGAGCGAGGTGAGCAACATGGGGGAGAAGGGGCCCAGCCTATCGTACGCAAGCTTGGATCCCCAACCAGGGTTGGCCGCGGTTGAGACCAGATCGCGATATCCGTGGGGATTCCAACGAGTGACCCGTTTGTAACTCGTATCGGCGGCCCTGGTGGGCCATTCTAACGCCATGAAGTGGCGCAAAAAATTGGTGATAACTTTCTTGGTCGTGTTGGTGGGGATCCAATTCGTCCCCGTCTCCCGATCCAACCCGCCCGTGACGGGCGAAGTGGATGCCCCGAAAGAGGTCCTCGCGGTCCTCAAGCGCGCCTGCTACGACTGCCACTCGAACGAAACCAAGTGGCCCTGGTACGGCTATGTGGCTCCGATTTCGCTGCTGATGCAGTACGACATTGCCGAAGGCCGCGAGCACCTAAACTTCTCCCAGTGGGACAAGCTCAGCCCGACGAAGCGCGCCAAGAAGATCGGCGAGGTTTGGGACGAAGTGGGCGACGGCGAAATGCCCCTGTGGTACTACCTGCCCACGCACCCCGAGGCCAAGCTCAGCGATGCGGACAAGAACTTGCTCAAGACTTGGTCGCAGAACTCGGGTAGTTGAGCGAGCTCGGGGCTAGCTTGGGGCTAGCTTAGGGCTAGGCAGCCCCCGCTGCGCGCCCGCACGGCTAGCCAGCCGAACCATGCGCCAGTAGGCTGGGTCCCATGCGAATCGTTTCTTGGGCGCGGATGGGGGTAGGGGTTGTCTTGGCGGTGACGGCGATGGCGAGCGCGGTCTGGGCGCAAACCGCACCCGCTCCGAGCCGCTACGAATTGGGTCAACGGTTGCGGCGGCTCGAGCGCGCGGTGGCCGAGGCAGATCCAGCTACCGTGCGCCAGGCGATCCTGCCCTCGATGCAAGCGGCCGTGCAAGCCTTCTTTGCCATGCAGCCCGCCGAGGTTGCCAAAGACCTAGACCAAGCGTACTTGGCCTTGCTCCCGGTTGCCGATGGCGATACGAGCGCTGTGCGCGCCGCATGCCGGGTTCTGCGCGGCGAGCGCTTCTACGCGCAGGACGAACGACCCGAGCTGCGTTGGAGCTGGCCCGCTCTGTACGCGTTGCCCGACGAGTCCTTGGCCGACACGCCGATCCAGGTCCAATGGGTGTTGCGCGGGTCGGGTGGCAAAGTCGTTTGCGCAGGCACCGAGGATTTGGCCACGGGCGAAACACGCTGCACCCTTCCCGAAGGCACCGAGCCCGGCGACTTCGAAATCGAGTTGTGGGTTGCGTTGGGGGATCGGAAACTGGAGCTCGGTCGCATGGGCCTTTCCTGGATCCCCGGGCTGCTCGATCGCCTCGCCCAAGTACCCCGCCCCAGCGAAGACGGCGAAGGCTGGAGCCCCAACACCGCCGCCACGGCCACTTTCGAAGCGGAATTGCTCGCCCAAGCTTTCGAACGCCAAGACCTCGAAATGGACTTGCCCGCGATGGCGGTCTTGCGCAACCTCGAACGCATCGCAAACGACCCCGGCACGTTCGCTCCGGTGCCGCCCCCTGGAGGCGAGGCTTGGATCAGCCTGCGCGGCGAGCCGAAGGGCAAGGCCCACTTGCGAATCTTCGCCCCAGCACGCCCCAGCGCGACCCTGCGCCCCTGCGTGATCGCGCTGCACGGCATGGGCGGCAGCGAAAACCTGTTCTTCGACGGCTATGGCGACGGCGAAATCGTGCGGCTATGCCGCGAGCGCGGCTGGGTGCTGATCGCCCCGCGCACCGGTTTCGCGGGCATCGGCATGCCCTACTCGCAGATGATCGAAGCCCTGCGCGAGCCCCTCGGCATCGACCCGGGATGCGTGATGCTGCTCGGCCACTCGATGGGCGTCTCGGCCAGCCTCGCCGCCCTGCGCGAAAAGAACAGCCCCATCGCCTACCGTGCGCTGGTGGCCCTCGGCGGTGGCATGCCCACACGCATACCCACCTCGCAATCGAAGACGCGCTTCCTTTTGATGACCGGTACCCAGGATTTCGCTCGTCGGGGCGTGCAGGGTTTGCAAGAGTCGCTCACGGAGCAAGGACTTACCAGCACCTACCAAGAACTCGAGCACGTCGAGCACATGGGCCTCGTCCAGTTCGCGCTGCCGGCAGCCTTCGCCTTCTTGGACCGGGTACTGGCAAGCCCGGCTCCCCAGGTCAGCGAACCCGAGATGCCTCCAGCGGCGAAGTGACCGCTAGGCCACGTGTTGGGAGGGATTTGGCCTCCGCCCGACTTCCCTATAGCGCGTTACAGGCCCCCCCCGCGAACGAAAGTCCTGGCACTTGGTAACGTGCACCCAACGACCGGTGTCCAACCGGGTCCCCAACCGAACATGATCTCGCTCAAGAACGCAGCACGCATCCTCCCAGTCGCCCTCCTCGCTTCCTGTGGTGGCGGTGCGCAGCCGGGTTATGTACCCGGTTTGGGGGAAATCATGTCGCTGCAGCAGATGCGGCACAGCAAGCTTTGGTTGGCAGGGAAGGCAGCCAATTGGGAGTTGGCTGCCTACGAAACCGACGAGTTGGAAGAGGGCTTTGCCGATGTCATGCGCTTCCATCCGATACACAAGTCCTCTCCCGCACCGCTCACGTCCATGATTCCGGCCCTTATGGACCCGCCGATCCAGGCCGTGCGAAGCGCCATCGAATCCAAGGACGCCGTCCAATTCGGCGTCGCCTTCCAAGAACTGACCAGCCAATGCAACGATTGCCACCAGGCGACGGGATTCGGCTTCAACGTGGTGGTCGAACCCACGACCAACCTCTTCGCGAACCAGGACTTCCGGGTCCGGGGGGAATAGCTCCCCACACCGGTGACGTAGCTTGGGCGCACATTGCAACTTGCCGCGACCACGCGCCGGAAGGGTGGAGGAAGGGTGGAG
>JACKHT010000025.1 GCA_020638855.1 Planctomycetota bacterium | reverse complement strand
CGTTGCGGTCGGGTGCGGTCGCCTTGTGTCTGTTCACGCTTTGGGCCTTCAAGAGCCAGGAAGGCACCGTGCTCGATGGGCGCATGCACCACCTGGGCAACGATACCTTTGCGGATTGGCCCGAGGCCTCGCCCGAACCCGAGGGCATGCAGCTGGAGTTTTCATTTGAGGGCGAAGCCAACCCACGCGAAGTGGTCTTGGCCACCTGGAGCCGCAACATCGACGACGAATGGTGGATCGAGATCAACGGCCAGCGAGTGGCCACCTGCGAACGCGGGGAAGACCTAGCGGAGCATTTCTACCCCATCGCGGCGGGGACGCTGGTCGATGGCACCAATCGGTTTGTGCTGCGCACGAATTCCAAGGGCGATGACATCACCTTTGGGAGGGTACGGCGGATCGACCAAACCTTCCGCGAGCTATTCCACCTCGGACAACTCGCGATCCGCGTGACCGATGCAGACAACGGCGCCGGCCTGCCCGTGCGCATCACGATCGCCGATGCCGCGGGCAAGCTGGTTCCGCTGTACTCCGCCGAAGGTCCGCACCGGGCCGTGCGGCCAGGGGTTCTGTACACCGATTCGGGCTCGGCGCGCCGCGAACTGAGCGCGGGAACCTACACGGTCTACGCCACGCGCGGCATGGAGTGGGGTCTGGACCAAGCCCAGGTCACGATTGGCGCGGAGCCGGCCGAGGTGAGTCTCGCGATTCGGCGCGAAGTCGACACGACCGGCTACGTCGCCGCCGACACCCACATCCACACGCTGACCTTCAGCGGGCACGGCGACTCGTCGGTCGAAGAACGCATGGTGACGCTGGCTGGCGAAGGCGTCGAGCTGGCCATCGCCACCGACCACAACCACAACACGAACTACGAACCCTACCAACAAAGCCTCCAGCTCGGGGCGCACTTCACCACGGTGGTGGGCAACGAGGTCACCACCCCGGTCGGCCACTTCAACGCCTTCCCGCTCGATCCCGCGGCCGAAATCCCGCCGCATGAGTTGCGCGACTTTGTCGAGCTGGTCGATGGCATGCGCGCCAAAGGCGCCCAGGTCGTGATCCTCAACCACCCGCGCTGGCCCAACCACGAGGAGGGGCCGTTTGGCGTGATCGCGCTCGACCCGTTCACCGGAGCAGGCCGCGGCGATGCGAAGTATCCCTTCGATGCCATGGAATTGGTCAATTCGTGCACCGAGGAGCACGACCCGCTCTTGCTGTTCACCGACTGGTTCAGCCTGCTCAACCGCGGCGAACACGTGGTTGCGGTCGGATCCTCGGACTCGCACACCGTCGGCGAGCCCGTGGGAGGTGGACGCACCTACGTGCCCAACAAGAGCGACGATCCAAGCCAGATCGACGTGGATGCGGCTTGCCAAGCCATCGCCCAGGGCCGCACGGGAATCGCGATGGGCATCTTCGCGACGGCGACGGCCAAACGCAGCACGCCCGGGGAGGAGACCTTCGCCATGGGCGACTCGATTCCCCGCGCCGGCGCAGGCTGCGAAGTCACACTCCAGCTCCAAGCACCGGCATGGATCCGTCCCATGCAGGCGGTGCTGTTCGTGAACGGGCACCCTCAAGAGACGATCCCACTCAGCGCCGCAGTGGATGCCCAAGGCCAACCGCTCCCGACCCAACAATCGATCACGCGCACGGTCACGAACACACACGGCCAAGATGCCTGGGTGGTCTGGGTGGTGACCGGCGCCGGCATCGACGGACCCTACTGGCCGCTCACCAACGACTACACCCTGGGCGCCACCAACCCGATCTACCTGGACTTCGATGGCGACGGCGCATACCAAAGCCCACGCGCTACCGCTGCCGAGCTCGTGCAACAGATCGGCTCGGACCCCGCCCGGTTGACCCAAGCCGCCAGCGAGTCCGACGAAGCCGTCGCCTTCCACCTGCTCGACCTAGCCGAACAGCGCTACCTACAAGACGCCCGCGAAAAGCTCCGCCAAGCCGCCATAGCCGCCCAAGCCAGCCACCCGCGCATCGGCGAGTACTTGAAACGCGGAAACGGCTATTGCGAGCGTCCCGCGACCACCGTCTCGACCAAGTTCAAACGGTGACCGCGCAGCACGATCAGGTCGGACTGCAAGCCGACTTTCAGCTGGCCGATTCGGTCTTGCATGCCTAAGGCGCGGGCCGGAGCCAGGGTCGCCATGGTCAGGGCATCGGCCGAGCCGACGACCCCGCGGCTGGTCAAGCGCCGGACCATGTCGAGTTGGCTCGAAGCGGAGCCGGCCAATTGCGGCACGTCGCGTTCGGGCCCGGCGGGGTAGTAGGCGGCGCCGTCTTGGATGATGTGGCGACGGCCGTGCGAGTGGAACACGTCGCAGCCCGTTCCGGCGCCTTGCAGCGCGTCGCTCACGAGGCAAAGGCTCGCCGGACCGCGAGCCGCCAGTGCCAGCTGCACCGCCCTTTCGCCGACGTGCACCAAATCCCCGATGATCTCGGCGAACACGCCGCCGCGCAGCAGCGCTTCCCCCACCAGCCCGGTCTTGCGGTGGTGGAAGGCGGGCATGGCGTTGAACAGGTGCGTGACGCCTTGGGCCCCCGCCGCAAACGCCGCCATGGCTTGCTCACCACTGGCCAGGCTGTGACCAATCGAGACGCGCAGCCCGAGGGCTACGCACTCGGCGATCAAGTCGGAAGCGCCCGGCAACTCCGGCGCGAGCGTGATCGTCCCGATCCCGAGGCCATCGCCCATGGCGGGTCCCAACAGCTCGCGCAGCGCGTCGCGTCCGGGCAGCGCCAGGTCTTCCACCGGCAAAGCCCCGGCGGAACGCGGATTGACGAAAGGACCTTCGAGGTGCGTGCCCAGGACGCGGGCGCCATCCCCCGGCCGCAACCGCAACCGCTCGCCATCGAGCGCCCTGGCCTGCAAACCCAACTCGGCGGGCGTACGCGGGAACAACGTTGGCTGGAACGCGGTGGTGCCCACGCGCGCCATGGCCCGCGCCATCGACCCAAGGTTTTCGAGCGGGTCGGCGCCCCCGAAGCCGTGCACGTGCAGGTCGATCATGCCCGGCGCCACGAATAGGTCGCGTGCGGCAGGATCGAGCCCCGGCAAGACCTCGATCTCGGTGATCGCCTGATCCTCCCAAACGATGCGACCGGGCTGCCAGGCCCCGTCGAGCAACAGCATCCCGGTGCGCTCTACTCCCAATCGTCCCCTCCCGGGTCGTCGGAATCGCCCTCGGGAAGCACTTCGTCGGCATCGGCCTCCGCTTCGGCTCCGGCCTCGGCCAAACGCAAGTACCAAAGCACGGTGCGACCATAGTCGCGGCGGCGCACGGCGACATCGCGCGCAAAATCATGCTCGCTGATCGAGCGCGGCTCGGTGTGCAGCAGCACCAGCCCGCCGGGGGCCAGGAATTCGTTCAAGAGCCGGCCGGTGGCGCTCAACACCTTCTGCCGCCCGTCGCCCTCGCGCAGCATGGGGTAGGGCGGGTCGAGGAAGATCAGACTCCACTGCTCGCCCTCCCACATTCGCGGGGAAAGCGCGTCGCCCATGCGCAGCTGGGCGCGATCCTTGGCGCCCAGGGTCTCCAGGTTTTCGGTCAGCACCGCACCCACGCGCCGGTCGCGTTCGACGAAGCGCACGTGGTCCGCGCCGCGGCTCAAGGATTCGAAGCCCAGGCTGCCAGTCCCCGCAAACAGGTCGAGCACGCGCGCCTCGCGCACCTCGTCCCCCAGGGTGGAAAACAACGCTTCGCGCACGCGGCCGAGCATGGGCCGCGTCACCAAACCTTCGGGCGCCTTGAGTTTGCGGCCGCGCCACTCGCCAGAGATGATCCGCACGCGCCGTTTATACCGTTTCGGAACGCGAACCCTGGAAAAATCGCCCGCCAAACCCCCGATTCGGGCTTCCGGGATCTAGGCTGTGCGCCCGTTTCCCCGCCGGTCGTTGCTTCCCGTACCCCACCCACTCCGATGTCCCAATCCCAGCCCAAAGCCGTCGTCCTCGGCGCCGGAATGGTCGGAACCCTGATGGCCCGCGACCTCGCCCGCGACGGCGAGTTCCAGGTCACCCTGACCGATCGCAGCGAAGCAGCCCTGGCCCAGGCCGCCGCGCGCATGCAGCCGGGGATGCAGGTGGCCACCCGCGCCTGCGACCTCTCCAACGCCGATACCCTGCACGAGCTGGCGCGCAGCCACGACGTGATCCTCGGCGCGCTTTCGAGCCACCTGGGGTACGAGGCCTTGCACGCCCTGTGCCAGACCGGCAAGCCCTATGCAGACATCTCCTTCATGGAGGAAAACGCGCTCGATTGGCACCACCTGGCCCAAAAGCACGGCTCGACCTGCGTGGTCGATTGCGGGGTCGCACCGGGCATGAGCAACCTCTTGGCTGGCGCAGGAGTCGCCGCGCTCGACGAGGCGCAAAACCTCGAGATCTACGTAGGCGGCCTGCCCAAAGAGCGCTCCTGGCCCTTCGAATACAAGGCCGGCTTCTCCCCCGCCGACGTGATCGAGGAATACACGCGCCCCTCGCGGCTCGTCGAAAGAGGCGAAGTCGTGGTGCGCGAAGCGCTCAGCGAGCCCGAACCGATGGAGTTCGAGGGGATCGGCACGCTTGAAGCCTTCAACACCGATGGCCTGCGCAGCCTGCTCTTCACCCTCGAAGTGCCCAACATGAAGGAGAAGACCCTGCGCTACCCCGGTCACATCGAGATCATGCGCATCTTCCGCGAAACCGGGCTGTTCGGGAAGAAGCTGATCCAAGTCGACGGCCAAACCGTATCCCCCTTGGCCATGACCCAAGCGCTGCTCTTCCCCAAGTGGAAATTCGAGCCCGGCGAGGAAGACCTGACCGTGATGCGCATCGTCGTGTCCGGCGAACTCGGCGGCAAGCCCACCACCCTGCGCTGGGACCTTTTCGAACCCTACAGCCACTCGGAACAGGCCACCAGCATGTCGCGCACCACCGCGCTGCCCTGCACCCTCATGGCGCGCATGCTGCTAGCCGGCAAAGTCCAAAAGCCCGGCGTCTACGCCCCCGAGCAACTGGCCACCATCCCGGGCCTGGTGGACACCATGCTGGCCGGACTCGCATCGCGCGGCATCGAATACCGCGCGACGCGTTCGTAGCCAGAATTCCGAGCCCCATCGCTGAGCACGGGACCCCGAAGAGCCCAAGGGGTACAGGATCGGGCCATGCCGGCGAAGCGACGGTGAAAGCACCACTTCTGGTGCGATTTGCCTACTTGTTCGGTACGCCGGAACGGTGCGCTTCGGCGGCTTGGGCGGCCGATTCGAGCATGACCTCTTGCAAGATTCGGAGTTCATCGCGGATCGCGAACAAGTCGGGTTCTTCGAATCGTTCTAGCCGGACTTTGTAGTAGTTGGTTCCGTCCGTGTAGCCCCCGGCAAGCACGTCGGGCTCGTTGGCACCGGCAAAGGACCATTCGTCTTCCGACACGAGATCGGCACGCCCCTCCTTCACGCGTTCTTGCATGGCTTGGGAGTGGGCTTGGCCGAGCCGGGTGCTGATCTCCTGAAAGGCGGCAGCGCGCTCGACTTCGTCCATGGCTTCGAACCGACTCCGAAACTTCACCAAGGGGTCCACGTACGGTTCGGGCTCGGTGGAGGGTGTTTGCGTTGGATTGGCGACCGATGCGACGAGCCCATCGCGCGTCTTGGTTGAAGGATCCACGGGTGCCGGTTCGCGCAGCTCGGCGCTCGGTGCATGCTCCATGGCGGACTCGCCATCCACGACCCGTGATGGGCTGAGGCTCTTCGGTGCCATTCCCTCGGCGGTTCCGGCCGAAACTTCCCGCGCTGGGGCCATCCATTGGAAGTAGATGCCGACGCATGCCAGCACAGCCAGGACAAGCAAGATGGAGAGTCTTTTCATGGAGCATTCCTCGCCTAGAGGGATTCTCACGGTGGCCTTGCGGTCAAAACTATGGCCGGAGACTCCGTCTTAGCGCTCACCCCCCAGGCAAGGCGAGGGAAAACATCCAGGGTTCCCAAGGTCGAGTTCCGCGAACCCGATCCGCACCCAGCTTGCCACCCGTGCACCGCTAGCACGTTTCCTTCGCAAGCTCCGCGTGCCAAGAACAAGCGGAGCTTGGGATGGACCCGTCCAGCTAGTTCGACTTGCGCGCGTACGAGCCGGGACGCGAGTTGTAGAACAGGTGCACGCCGAGGATCAGGATGCCGATGAGGGTCATGCCCTGGGTCACGTAGGCAGGCAGCATGCGCTGGCCCTCGCCGTCGCCGAAGATCACGAAGCGGTCCATGTCGGCTCCGAAGAGGATCAGGATGCCCTGCAGGAGTTCGAAGGCGGCGGCGCCGGTGATCAGGCCTGCGGCGGCCAGGATCGATTCGTTGCGTTGCTTGCCGGTCCCGCGCTCGGCGAACCAGCGGAAGCCAGCGCCGATGAGGATGCCCACGCCCAAGGAGGGCGGCAGGTAGATGCCGACGGCGAGCGCCATGGCGGGCAGGGGAATCCCACGCTTGCCGGCCACGATGTCGAGCGCCACGGCCACCGCGCCGATGGCGAGGCCCACGTAGATCGGCTTCCAGGGCAGCGCATCCTGCAAAAGCAGCCCGTCGATCAGCGTCGCGAACATCTTGCCCTGGGGCGCGCTCAGCTCGGGCGACCCGAGGGTGTAGGCCTGGTCGGCCACGTACAGCACGATGGGCACCACGATCGAGCCCGCGATCAAACCCATCAATTGCGCAAAGAAGCCGTCCTGCACGCGCACCTTGCACAGCTGCATGGTCTTGTAGTCCTGGCTCGAGTCGTTGGCCGCGCACACGGCTACGCAGGCCCCCACCAAGAGCGGGGTCAGCATCAGCACATCGCTCGGCTCATGGTGCCCAAAGGCCAGGGCCACCAAACACAGCACCAGCGTCGTGACGAAGATCGTGCCCGAAACCGGCGAGGCCGAGGAACCGATCTGCAGCGATAGGATCGCACCTAGGGTCACCATCAAGAAGCACATCACCAGCACCGCCAACGACATCGTCAGGGCAAACGGCGTCGGTCCGCCTTCGCGCCACAGTAGCCAGCCGAGCAACATACCCACCCCCACCACCACGCTCAGGATCAAGCCCCGGCGAACCTTGGGGTCGATTTCGAGCAGCGGATCCAGCGCTTCACCGCCTTCCACCTTGTGCACACGCAAGAAACGAACCAGCGAATAAGCCACTGCCACGGTCATGGCCCCACCCCCCACCCAACGCATCGAGTTGTCGGGGAAGGCCGCCAAGCCGGCTGCGTCGTTCGGATCGATGCTGGCTAGGAGGCCGTCGCCGATCAAACGCAGGAAACTGCCCGCAAACACAAGCAACGCGGTGGCGATCGTGAGCAGACCGCCAATGCCCAAGTACATCGGGTTGAAGGGCAAATCGACGCCGAAGTTGCGGCTGCCGACCTTCTTGGCGTACAGCTCGAGGTGATCCTTGGCCACGCCGATCAAACCCAACAGCGGGGCGAGGAAGCTCAAGAGCAGGCCCAGGTAGAGCGAAGGCGCCAAGCGCGGCTTCGCATCGGGGTGGCTCACCGCAGCCTCGATCATCGCCTCGCAGGCGCGCGCTTCGGGTGCGGGCAGGGTCGGGTCAGTGAGGAATTTCTTTGTGGCCAATCCCACGAAGCCATACCCGATCAACGCTCCCGCCAAGCTGACGTAAATCAACGTCTTGACGTCCACAGGCGGCACTTCGAGCCCCTTGTCCGCGTACAAGATCTGCACCAGCGGCGCGGTGAAGATCACCCCGGCGGTGACCGCCATGCCCGCGCTGCCCGCCACTTGGGCGATGTTCAGGAAGCGGCTCCCGGTGTTGCCGGTCGACGCACGGGTGAATGCGCCCCAGGCCAGCAGGATCACGAGCGGGCTTACCCCCGGAGTGATACCAGCCTTCAAACCCGCGATCACGAGGGTGCCCGAGAGCACGGTGGTCACGAGCACACCAAAGACAAGCGGGAAGCGATCTTTCATAGCGAGGGTACCGGCCAAGGAGCCCAGCGCTTCTGGGACCTGCCGGTAGCATACGCAGGCCCCGTGGGAGGCACAACGCCGCGCCGGCCTACGGCTGCTCGACCATCCGGTACAGCCCCCGGTCGTACAGGATCCAGGGCAAAAGCGCATACGCCAACGAGTCCCGGCCCAATTCCGGGTCCAAGTCGTGGGGTTCGAGGTGTTTGTCCACGTAGGTGAATTGGCGCACCGGCAGCGACGGCTGGTGCACCAACACCTGGTCGTCGACCATCAACGCGTGGGTGTCGAACTGCTGCAAAATCGCGCGCCCTGGGGTGCCCGGCGACAAGGCCAACACGTCGCGCCCGAGCATCGGGTGCACCGTATCGACCCCCAGGAATGACAACACCGTCGGGGTCAAGTCGGCTTGGCTGGCCACTTTGTCGTAGGTTCCCGGCTCGATACCCGGCCCAATGATCAACCCGGGGATGTGGAACTTACGCACGGGAATCAAGTCCTCGCCGTAGACCCGGGTGCTGTGGTCGGCGACGACGACCCACACGGTGTTCTTGTAGTACTCTTCCTGCTTCGCCATGCGGAACAGCTCGCCAATCGCGTAGTCCGCGTACTTCGACGTGTTGAAGCGCGTCGCTTTGGGCTGTTCGAATAGCTCGATGCGCCCGTCGGGGAACTCAAACGGGCTGTGGTTGGTGGTGGTCAGGACCAGCGCGAAGAAGGGGTTGTCCCCGTGACTCTTGAAGACCTCGTTGGCCTTGTGCATCAAATCTTCGTCGCTGACGCCCCAGGTACCCAAGAATGCGGGGTTGTCGAAGTCTTTTTGGTCGGTCATGCGCTCGAAGCCGTTGCCGAACATGAACGAGCGCATGTTGTCGAAATGCCCCTCCCCACCGTAGACGAAGTCGGTGCGGTAGCCGTGGCTCTTGAGCAGCGAGGCGATCGTGAAGAAGTCGCGCTGGGACTTGTCGAGCTTGACCACCGACCGTCCGGGGGTCGGCAAGAAGCTCGAAAGCACCGCCTCGAGCCCGCGCACCGTACGCGTGCCGGTGCTGTACAAGTTGGTGAAGAGCAGACCTTCCTTGCACAGGGCGTCGAACTCGGGGGAAAGCGGAGCACCGCCCAGGATACCGATGTACTCGGCGCCCAGGCTTTCTTCGAGCACGATCACGTAGTTGAGCGGCCGTTCGCGTTGGATGCGCGGGCGTTGGTGGCGGTACAAGGGCGTGGGGCCCTCGACAAAATCGCCTTCGGGAACTCCCAAGTAGCGCTTGGTGCGGGCAAAGATCTCGGCGTCGTCCATTTCCCCGTACAACGGGATGGGCGAGTTCTCTTCCTGCATGCGATTGGCCGCATCCACCGCGCTGTAGAGCGAGTTGAGCGCCAGTTGGTTGGCCAAGTTGTCCGACGAAAAGAACGCGCTGCTGGCGTTGACCGGCCGATGGTCAAACCCGCGCGCTCCCCAGGCGATCACGAAGACCAGCGGCACGAAGGCCACGATGCGCACCAGCCAGTTCCAATGCCGCATGCCCACAAGGATTCGCCCGGTGTACTTCCAAACGACGAAAATCGCCACGACCAATCCGATCCCCACCAGGCCCAACTGCACCGCGTAGGCCTCGAACAGCGTGTTTAGGATCTCGCGCGAAGGGATGATGTTCTCAACGAACAGGCGATTCGGCCGCGCGTCGTACTCGTTGAGGTACGAGAAGGTGATGGCTTCCATCCCAACAACGGCTAGGGCCACGACCAGCGTGTAAAGCCGCAGGAACCAACGCACCGGCCACCAGCGTTCGCCCGGGATCAAGAACAACAGCACGGCCGGAACCAACCCGAGCCCGCAAACGACGATGGTGTCGATACGCCAGCCCTTGACGAACACCAGCCACCAATCTTCGACCTCGAACATGCGTTCGCGGTGGGCCAGCACGTAGGCCAGCCGGAATAGGCTGAGAGCCCCGTACAGAAAAACAGCGAAGGCCAACAGGAAGCCGAAAGGGCCCAACGCCCGTAGCCCCCCAGACCGGGTTTGGGGGTGGGAAAGATCCGACGGTTGGGGCATGATGATGGCCTGGGCAAGAAACGGGTTCGCGGTACCTTAGCGTTCCGTTTCCGTTCCCCAAAGGTCTGCCAGCCACACGTCCCAGCAAACCCCGCTCGCATGCAACGACTCTCCCGTACTTGGACCGCGCCCCGGTGGCTGCGCGCGGTGTGCCTGCTTGCCTGGCTGCCCTTGCTCTCCCCCGTTTCGGCCCAAACGGACGAACCAGCGGCGGGATCGCAAGCGATCGCCTTCCCTGAGCAAAACCTGAGCGTTTCGCTGGCGGGAATCGAGGACCTCGAAACCATCGTCGCCAAGCCCATGGGTCAGATCCAGGGCATGTGGAGCGGCCGCATCGGCGAGACCAAGTTCACGCTTTCCCTGTCGTTCCTGGAGAAGGACCTCTTCGGCTTCGAGGAACCCAACGACGTGCTGCGGATCGCCGAGTACAACCTCCCCACCCCCACCAGTGGCGATCCCGAGCATCCTGGCCAAGCGCAGTTTTCCAAGACCGAGTACCGCGAAGGACCCTACGGCTACGTGCCCGTCGCCTGGCTGGGCCTGTTCGCGACCAAAGCGGAAACCCGCGAGGTGAACCACCAGCTGTTCCTGTGCGGGTTGACCGAAAGAGTGGGCTACTCGCTCGAAGTCCGCACCGACCCGGCCTTGGTCGAAGCCGATCGGGCTGCGGTCCTCGATTGGCTGTGGGGCGCGATCCGTTACGACGGCCCGACGCGCGATCCCAATTGGACCGACGAGGAGGCCGAAGCCCGTTGGAAGCGCGACGCCCCCGAGAAGGTCCAGGAGAAAGGCCTCTTCCTGGTGTATCGCACCAAGTACTACATCATCCTCACCAACATCGGCAAGAGCACCACCAAAGACTTCGGCAAGAAACTCGACGCGAACTACGAGGCAATCCGCGAGGTTTTCCCGTTCGAAGACATGCCCGCGCAGCGGCTCTTGCCGGTGTTCTACTTCGTCGATTCCGACCAATATCATGACTGGTGCGAGCGGGTCTTCCAGGACCGTCGCGAGACCTCGGCGGGAGTAGCCTTCGGCGACGTGTACGCCACCTACCACCAAAGCACGCTGGCGCCGGTCCACATCCACGAAGCGACCCACCAGATCTTCCAGAACCGGTTGCACCTGAGCGGCGGAGGTTCCTGGTTCCAAGAGGGCGTGGCCGAGTACATGGCGGCCACCCCTGGCGACCTGAGCTCGGTCAAGAACCTGGTCAAGCGCGACGCCTACAAGCACTTCGACAAATTCTTCGTGCTGGACAGCCTACTCGACGACGCGGACACCGAACGCGTCACTGGCGGAAGCGACGCAGGCGAGAGCTACGCGCAAGCGGCCGCCCTGATCGAATTCGCGCGACACTCGAAGTTTGGCGCCGCCAAATTCCAGGAATTCGTCCACACCATGGGAGCGGTGCCCCGGGGCGACCTGCCGGCCATCGACGCAGCCCTCCAAAAGGTGTACCAAGTCGACATTGCTGGCTTCGAAGCCGAATTCCGGAAGTACTGGTTGGCCCGCAAGAAACGCAAGGACCTCTGATCGCCAATGACCAAGCCCCGCTTGCATGTGAACGTGGACCACGTGGCCACCCTGCGCCAGGCCCGCCGCGAGGCCTTTCCCGATCCCGTGGAATGGGCCCTTGCGGCCGAAGCCGCGGGTGCTCAGGGCATCACCTGCCACCTGCGCAAGGACCGCCGCCACATCCAGGATGACGACGTGCAGCGCCTGCGCGAACGCATCACCACGCTGCTCAACCTGGAAACGAGCCTCGATCCCGAAATGCTCGACTTGGCCTGCAAGAGTCATGCCCAAGCATTCTGCCTAGTCCCCGAAAACCGCCAGGAGATCACCACCGAGGGTGGGCTCGATGTGGTCGCTGAAGCCGCGCGGCTGCGCGAGGCGATTCCGCGGCTCAAGGAAGCAGGCGGCGTCGTTTCGATATTCATCGACCCTGACCTACGCCAACTCGACATGGCCATGGAGCTCGGCGCGCCGTTTGTCGAACTGCACACCGGCGCCTATGCCCATGCCAGCGGCCCCGCGCAAACCGCCGCCCTCGAACGCCTGGCCCGCGCCGCCGCCCACGCCGCCCAAATCGGCTTGCGCGTCAACGCCGGGCACGGTTTGGACTACCAAAACACCACCAAGGTGGCCGCCCTACCCCAGGTCGAAGAACTCAACATCGGATTCGCCATCGTGGCGCGCTCGGTGTTCGTGGGGGTTGCACGCGCGATTGGAGAGATGGGCAAACTCCTGGCCTAGCGTGCTTGGTGCGGGGTACGTGCCGAAATTGGGCCGTTCTCTCGGAAAGGATCTTGGATGCGTGCGCGCCATTCTCCATGCTGCACCTATGGGACGGGGAAACAAACAACATCCCTTTGCGGGGAGCATCACGGCGCTGCCGACGCCGATTCGTAACGGACAACTGGACGAAGCCACGCTGCGCGCCGACATCGAGTTCCATGTGACGGGGGGGTCGCAGGGCTTGGTGCTCACCGGATCCACCGGAGAGTCGGCCTCGATGAGCTTGGCCGAACGGCGCCAGATCTGGAGCCTTGGAGTCGATCAAGTCGACGGTCGCATCCCGATCCTGGCCGGCGTGGGAGCACCGAGTACCCAGGCGAGTTTGGAAATGGCCCAAGTCGCGGTGCAGGTCGGCGTGCAAGGCCTCTTGGCGGTCACCCCCTACTACACCGTGCCCGATGCGCGCGGCCAAGTCGCGCACTTCGAAGCGCTGGCCAAGGCCCAACCGCACACCCCCATCCTGCTGTACAACGTGCCCACGCGCACGGGCTGCGACATGGCCCCGGCCACCGCGCACGCGCTGGCCAACTCGGTCGAAAACATCGTCGGCATCAAGGAAGCCTCGCGCTCGCTCGCGCGCATCGACGCCCTGTGCGGCAACCCAAACCTTGACGTCTTCGCCGGCGACGACCTGGCCATGGTCGACTTCCTGCGCCGCGGCGCGGTGGGAGCCATCACCGTCATCGGCAACCTCATGCCGCGCGAAGTCGCCGAACTCGTCGGCCTAGCCGCCATCAACCCCTCCGACCGCCGCGTCGAACAACTCGAAACGAGCCTCGCCCCGTTGATGGCCTGCCTGACCCTGGGCCCCAACCCCACGCCGCTCAAAGCCGCCTTGGAACTGCAGCGCGGCTACCCGGGCGAACTACGCCTGCCCTTGATGCCGGCCGAGAGCGGGTTGCGCGATCGGCTGCGTGTCGCGCTCACCGCGCTGGGGTGCTTGGACGTCGAAGCAAGCCTGCAGCACTAGGTGCTGCACCGATCGCGCAGCTCGATCACTCGGGCTGAGCGCAGAGGCCGGTCGATCAGAGCTGTTCGATCCCGCGGTTGCCCCACATCCAGCGCAGCTCGGGGACGAAGGGGAGTTTCAACGTCAAGGGTTGCAGCCCTAGGCCGAGGGTGAATCCGAGCAGGTGGAGTTCGATGCCTTCTTGCAGACCCAACTGCAGGCCGAGGATGTACGCATCGGCCTCGACCCCCGATCCGGTCTCGCTCTTGCCTACGCGCAATTGGAAGTCCTTGCCCACCGCGTTGGCGTCGAGCGTGGTGCCGATCTCGGGCAAGGCTTCGAGCAGCTCGGCCACGTAGGTGTTGCTGTTGGGGCCCGGGTAGGCTTGGTAGTGGGGCCACTTGCGGTTGCGCGTCAGGCGGATCGCCTGCTTGGCGATTTCGGCGGCGGGCTCCCCGATCACGGCCTTGCGCACATGGATCGCCCGGCCCCAACGGCGGTCCGCATAGGCCTCTTCGTCGGGGATGCGGAATAGGGTCACCCCCGAGCGGGGCGTTTCGATCTCGAGCCGAATCCAAACCCCATCGGGCTGCATGCGCACGTCGAGCCACGAGTGCTGGGCGAAGCGCGAGTACCAAACCTCGGTGTCGGGAATGCGCAAGCTCTTGACCAGCACCGCAGGCTGCGAACCGATCCGCTCCGCCAGGGTCGAGGGCGGGGTGATGGCGCAGCTGCCGAACCCCAAGCAGGCCAGCGGCACGATCAGGCAAAGCAAACGGACAAGAACGAACGGCATGGTTGGGCTATGGGGAGCGAGAGTCGCAAGGCGATGGGCTACAGCGTCCCGCACCATAACGGAGGCCAGAAGCCAATACGCGGCTGCTGTCGAGTCGCCAGCGCAATCTAGCCCAGCCTGATTGGCAGCTAGGCCGCCATTTTGGCACCTAGATACCTCAAAATCCCCGCTGGGAGCCCCAAGGGGGCTGGCACGGCGGTTGCTCATAGTTTTCGTGCCCGCCAACTACGGGCCTCAGGAGATCCATCACCATGCAAACACCGTTCACCACCTTCGCCCAAGAAGCCCTCGCCCAAGCCCAGCAGGCCGCGCAAGAAGCGGGGCACCCCCAGGTCACCCCGCTGCACCTGTTCGCCGCGCTGATGGAGAAGCGCGAAGGGGTGTTTGGAGCGCTCTTTTCCAAGCTCGACGTCGAACCTGCGGCGCTCATCGCCGAAGTCGACCGCGCCTTGGCCTCCCTGCCGCGCCAGAGCGCCACGGGCCAACCGCTCGGCGCCTCCCCCACCCTAGGCACCGTTCTGCAAGAGGCCAGCCGCTTGGCTGGCAAGCTCGGCGATGACTACGTGTCGACCGAAACCCTGTTCGCGGCGCTGGTCTCCAAGCCCGACGGCGTGCTGGCCAAAATCTTTGCTGACCGCCGGCTGACCCTCGACCGTGTCCAAGTCGCGCTGGAAGACGTGCGCAAGGGCGCCAAGGTCCAAACCCCGGACCCTGAGAGCACCTTCGACTCGCTCAACAAGTACGCCCGCGACCTAACCGCCGATGCCAAAGCCGGCAAGCTCGACCCGGTCATCGGCCGCGATGAGGAAATCCGCCGCACGATCCAAGTGCTCTCGCGGCGCCGCAAGAACAACCCCGTTCTGATCGGCGAACCTGGCGTGGGCAAGACCGCCATCGTCGAAGGCATCGCCCAGCGCATCGAATCGGGCGACGTCCCCGAAGGGCTCAAAGGCAAGCGCGTCATGTCGCTCGACCTGGGGCAACTGCTCGCCGGTGCCAAGTACCGCGGCGAGTTTGAGGAACGCCTCAAAGCCGTGCTGACCGAGATTTCCGAATCCAACGGCGAAATCGTGCTGTTCATCGACGAGTTGCACACCCTGGTCGGTGCCGGTGGCGCCGAAGGTGCCGTCGATGCCGCCAACCTGCTCAAACCCGCCCTAGCCCGCGGCGAGCTGCACTGCATCGGGGCGACGACGCTCGACGAATACCGCAAGTACATCGAAAAAGACGCCGCGCTCGAGCGCCGCTTCATGCCCGTGATGGTCTCCGAGCCCACGGTCGAAGACACGGTGGCGATCCTGCGTGGCCTCAAGGAGCGCTACGAGGTGCACCACGGGGTGCGCATCGAAGACGGGGCCCTGACCGCCGCCGCGCGCCTCTCCGATCGCCATATCTCGGACCGCTTCCTGCCCGACAAGGCCATCGACTGCATCGATGAGGCTGCCGCGCAACTGCGCACCGCCATCGACTCGCTGCCGCCCGAACTCGACACGATCGAGCGCCGCATCCGCACGCTCGAAATCGAAAAAGCCGCGCTCACCAAAGAAGACGAATCCGGCCACGCTGAGCGCCTACGTAAGATCGCCGACCGCCTTGCCAACCTCAAGGAGGAGGGCTCGGGGCTGCGCGCGCGCTGGCAGCAGGAGAAGTCGGTGATCCAAGCGATTCGAGCCGGCAAGGCCCACATCGAAGCGCTGGGCGCCGAAGCCAAGCGCTTGGAGCGCGAAGGCAACCTCGAACGCGTCGGCCAAATCCGCTACGCCGAATTGCCCGAAGCCCAGAAAACCCTCGAACGCAACTCCGCCGAGCTGGCCGCACTGCAAAAGGACGGCGCGCTCCTACCCGAGGCCGTGTCCGAGGAATCGATCGCGCAAGTCATCGCCCGCTGGACCGGAATCCCGGCCGCTAAGCTGATCGAAACCGAACGCGCCAAGCTCCTGCACATGGAAGATCGCTTGCACGAGCGCATCATCGGCCAGGACGAGGCCATCACCGCCATCTCGCAAGCGGTCCGCCGCGCGCGCGCTGGCGTCCAGGAACCCAACCGCCCGCTGGGCTCGTTCCTGTTGCTCGGCCCCACTGGCGTGGGCAAGACCGAGCTCGCCCGTTCGCTGGCTTGGTTCCTGTTCGATGACGAGCGCAACATGGTGCGCATCGACATGAGCGAGTACATGGAGAAGCACGCGGTCTCGCGCCTGATCGGCGCGCCCCCGGGCTACGTGGGCTACGAAGAGGGCGGAGCCCTGACCGAGGCGGTTCGCCGCCGCCCGCACAGCGTGATCTTGCTCGACGAAGTCGAGAAAGCCCACGGGGACGTGTTCAACGTGCTTTTGCAGCTCCTCGATGACGGTCGTCTGACCGACGGCCAAGGCCGCACGGTGGACTTCAGCCAGACCCTGGTCTTGATGACCAGCAACCTGCGCGGCGAGGGCCAACTGCGCGAGTTCTTCCGCCCCGAGTTCCTCAATCGCCTCGACGAAGTGCTGACCTTCCAACCGCTCAAACCCGAGCAGCTCAGCGCCATCGTCGATGTGCAAGTCGACCGCCTCGGCAAGCACCTGGCCGATCAAGAACTCTCGATCGACCTGACCGACGCCGCGCGAGCCGAACTGGCCCGCGAAGGCTACGACCCCGAGTTTGGCGCCCGCCCGCTCAAGCGGGTCATCCAACGCCGCATCTTGAACCCCATCGCCGATGCGATCCTGGCGGGAACCCTCTCGCGCGGGCAAGTGGCGCATGTGGATTGGGATGGCACGACCTTCCAAGTTACGGCGCGCGATAAAGCTCCTGAAGGGGCCCATGCGTAAGCGGTAGCGGTGGCGCCTGGGGACGCCACCGCTACAATTGGCCCATGAAACGAGTCGTCTTCACGCTGGTCGGGCTGATCGTATGCAGTCTCGGCCAGGCCCAAGCCTCGGCACAGGATCTCAAAGGCTGCAAACGCTGCGATCAACAGGGAGTCGTGCCCTGCAAGCAACATGACGCCGAGTTGCGCGAGCATGAGGGGCACGTGCTGTTCTGCTCGGTGATCGCGGCTTGTCCCGATTGTGGCGGGAGTCTTTGGGTCGATTGCGATCGGTGCGACGGGGGCCCCAAGAGTGCGGAGGTAGAGGCGCGGCGGGCGGAGATCGCGGCCTGGGCGGCGGCGGATCCGATGGCCGAGTACTTGAAGCGTTCGGTGCCGCGCGTGGAAACCACCCACTTCGAGTTGATCATCGACACCGGAACCCTCAAGGAGGGCAAGAAGAAGGTCGACGGGCACATTTTGATGCATCGGGTCGCGGAGGATGTCGAAGAGGTCGCGCGTTTGGTGGACCAACACTACGGACTCGGCGAAGCGAAAGCGCGCGAGGCGAGCCGAGGAGGCTTAGCGGGAATGGCCCCGGATAGCGGGGAATCGGGGGGCGCCGAGCCCGGTGGCTCGGATGCGGGTGGCCCGGTGGCCAACCCAAGCGCCGGGGCTACGCCGGTCTCGGACTTGCAGCCGGGGTACTTCGGAAAGATGCGCATGTGGATTTGGAACAACCCCGACGACCACCGCACGGTGATGCGCGACTTCTTGCATAGCGGCGCCTCGGGCGACTTCAAGATGCTCGGCAAAGATCCGATCTTTTCGGTGTGGACCGAGGGGCAATTCAAGACCGTTCCCGCGGTGCGTATGCTCTTTGCGCACAACGCCTCCCACATGCTGGTTTCCAACCTGTACAAGGAGCTGTGGGTTGGCGATTTGACCGGCGGCTGGTTCGATGCGGGACTCGGGCACTGGTACGAGTACGAGCTCTTCGGCTTGTCGCTCAACGCCTGCATCGAGGAAGCCAACGTACTCAAGCAGTACCACGGCGGACAGTGGCGCGCGGCGCTGCGCAAGGACCTTGGGCCCGATGCGAGCTACGTATTGCCCAAGCTGCTGCCCATGAACACAGGGGCCATGACCCTGGAGGAGCAAGCGCTCTGTTTCAGCTTCTACGATTGGCTGGTACACGAGCACGTCGATTTGGTGCCCGCAATCCTGCGCGGGTTGAAGCGCGAACGGCCCGCCCGCGAGCTCTTGATGGAGCTGCTCGGCAAGAGCTTGTTCGCCATGGAGGACGACTGGCGGGCTTGGGTCCAGGCCAGTTACCCGGTCAAGGATCCCAAGCCCAAAGCCTGGCGCTGAAGCCAACAAGGGCCCCCCCCGGGGGCGTCCAGGCCCCCCGTGGGCAAACTCCTAGAAAGTTTCCTGGATAGTAACGCCCTTGGAGTACCATGGGAACCGCCCCCAGCTCGCATGGAGCCCTAACCCGGACCCTTTCCATCCCTATGAAGCACCCCCTTCTAGCCCTTGCCGTCATCCTCGCCGCCAGCGCCAGCGCTTCCGCCCAGAGCACCATCGTCGGCCTCGATGTGCGCTTGAATCGTTTCTTCGAGACCAACACCGCCGATTTCGTTGGCAACTTCCAAACCATCGCAGGCAACTCCGAGAACTACTACGCGATGGACTTCGACGTGACCGCGACCACGCTCTACGTGATCCGCAGTTCGGACTCGGAGATGGGCACACTCGACCGCAACAGCGGCAACTTCACCTCGCTGGGGCTGACCAACCTGCCGCCCTCCTCGGTCACCGGCATGACCGCCGACCCCGACGGAGTGACGTTTTGGGTGGTGGCATCGGACCCTACGGCCGCCGGGTCCTCGGGCCTCTTCCGGGGTGATTTTGTCACAGGCATCTTCCACTACGTCGGGGTCATTGTGACACGCCCCTCGACGATCATTCCCGACGACTTCATCGACATCGCGTGCTCCTCGACGGGCGACCTGTATGCCTACAGCATCAAGGACGATTCGTTGTATTCGGTGAACCGCACGACAGGTGCGGGAACTCGGATCGGAGCCTCGGGCTATCCGACCAACTACGCGCAAGGCATGGACTTCGATTGGTCCACGGACACCCTGTACGCGACCCTCTACGACACGGGTGGTTCGGGTCGGTTCGTATCCTTCAACCTGGCAACGGGTGCGAACCAGCTGATCCAGCACACCTCCGCCCTCAACGCCGAGATGGAGATGGCGGTGGAGCAGCCCTTGGGCAGCGGGCCGGGCGTGCCCTTCTGCGATCCGGCCAACCCCAACTCGACCGGTTTCCCGGTCGAGCTCTCGGCCACGGGAAACCCTGGGACGGGCGCCGGGCTCCACCTGGATGGGATCTCGGGCCCGCCGAATCAGTTCGCGTACTTCCTGGTTGGGACGGCAGCCCAGGATCCCGGAACCACGATCAGCCAGGGCGAACTATGCCTGTCCTTGTCGGGAGGTAACTCGTTGGGTCGCTACAACCTGCTGGGCACGGACCGCAATTCGCTGGGCCAATTCGATGCTGCTGGCAATCTACAGAACCTGGTGGGCACGTCGCAGACGGGGTATGGCTTCGACATCCCGACGATCCTGCCCCTGTTGGGCTCACCCACCATCCAATCGGGTAGCACCTACCATTTCCAACTGTGGTACCGCGAGTCAGGCGGCGTTTCGAACTTCTCGAACGGGTTGAGCTTGAGCTTCTAACGGGGTCGAACGGCGTCGCTCACTCGCTGGCTCCCGTTCCTTCCACGTCCCCCTCGATGGTCTGGACTACCGGCTGAAAAAGAAACGAGAGCGGCGGGAACACGTACCAATACGTGGTGGAGTCGGTCTGGGTGATGCGCACCCGGCTCGCGCCCCGGGCGCTGGCTTCCTTCGTGAACTGGTCGATGGTGTAGGGCTTGCTGGCGTTGCCTAGCACACCCCAGGTGAACAAGAACTGGATCGCGTAGGAGCGGGTGGTCTGGTACTCCACAGCCTCGCCCCGGATCCCGGGCACCCCGTTGAATTGGGTGGCGTGGGAATGGGTCACGCAGGCGGGTAGGAGACCGAGCAGCAGAGTCGCGGCGAACAATCGAGACATGGCGAAAGGGATCGTAGGGACGGAGGTGGTTTAGCGCCGGCGTTGGACGGCAATTTGGACGAAGCCCTGCTGGGCCCCTTCCTCGATCAGGAAGCGCGGACGCCGCAGATCGAGGCGGTTGCCCATGCTGGGAATGCGAAGCCCGCGCAGGTTGGCGCCGACCAGTTCTTGTCGGCGGCGGGCGAGTTGCAGCGCTGCATCGCGGCCGCGCCGTTGCTTGGCGCGCTCTCCCAAATCCTGGGTGAACTCGAGCATGCGGTCGAGGGCCGACTCGGTCTGGGCCAAGTGGGCGTCGAGTTCGCGCAAGGCCTGGACTTGGGCTTGGGCGTCGTCGACTCGCCCGAGCGCCTGGGCCATGCGGATTTGCGCGACCAGCGCCTCGCGGCGATCGAGGCCCTCGTTGCGCTCGCGACGATAGGCCTGGGCGAGCTCGTGGTAGGACTCGGGATCGGGGTTGGCGAGCACGTTGGCGCGCTCGACGTCCAGGCTGCCTAGCCCCTGCTCCACCACGAGTTGCAGGCTGGGGTCTCGACGCAGCAGTTGCACCAAGTCTTCGATCCTCGTGCGCAGCTCGGGGTCAAAGCGTTGTTCTCCAGGTGCATATGGGATGCGCACCCATTCGTTTCCGGTGAGCTCCACCGGTTTGCTGTCGAGGCCCGCCAAATCGATCACCCCACCAAGCACCCGCATGGGAGTGCTGGCGATGGCTTCCAGAATCAGATTGCCTAGGGCGCTCGTAACGGCGCCGAGGACCTTGCGCGTACTGACGCCGCCGTCTTGGACTTGGATGTTGAGCGGAATGGTTTGGTCGCCATCCTTGTCCTTGAGCGCATACAACACCGTGTCGAGCGGCGCCGGCAGCTTGAGATAGCTGGAAATGGGCCCGCCCACGGGCTCGGACAACGAGAGGTAGCTAAAATTCGTCGTCGAAGAAATCCGCACGCCCTCGGCTCCATTCATGTGGACCATCGCGGCTTCGTCGAGCAAGCCATCCTTGATCTCGACCCCACTCGCCTTGCCGAAGCCGCGAAGGATGGGCAATTCGAAGCCCCGGATGCGGGCTTGAACCCAACCCTTCGGCTGGGGTCCGAGGCTCAGGTTCCCGCGCACGTTGAACTCGTCGAACGCCGGGCGCGACTCGAGCTTGACCTCCTTCGTTCCCACGGCAGCCGAAGCAACCGACGCCACCGAACCCAACAGGCCACTGACCAAGTTGCCGCTCACGCTGCGCTTGGGCAACTCCACATCCCCCCCATACATCGACAGCTGAAAGCGGAAAGGACGCTCTTCCACCAAGGTGCGGGTGCTGAAGCGCTTGACTTCCAAATCGAAACCTTGCAAAGGGAACACGAGCGCTGGATCGACGGTGCGATCCTCGAATTGGAATCTCCCCCCGGATACGACCACCGAGTCCACGGCGACTTCGCTCGCCGGCTCGGATTCGAGCATTGCGGCCATGGGCGTATTCGCTGCTTCCAACTCGGCGGCCGATGGAGCCACGGGCTCCGCAGGCTCGTCTGCTGTCACCGTAGCGGTGTCCGCAGGCTGGGTACGGACCAACTCGGGCGCTTCGGGCTGGGTGAGAAGCACGAGGTCGGCCACGTGCAGTCCCTCCGCATCGCGCAAAACATCGCCAAACAGCCCGCTCCAATCGATTTGGCGCACGCGCACTTGGCCGGTGGCGGGTTGGATCGAATCGACTTCGAGGCTCAGTTCCTCGAAACCCAATTTCGCTTCGGCCTCGGGGTGCGCAAGGATGTGCACCTGATCGAGCATGGCGTGCAACCCAAAGCCCTGATCGAGGGGGAAATCCAAGGGACTGCGCCGACGGATGTCCAATTGACTCGATAGGTGCATTCCGACTTCGCCAGCCGTCCAGGCGGAGGCATCCACCCGCGACGCCAACATGGGCCATGTGTTGGGCAAGCGGTCGCCGTGGATCCCCGTTGCTTGCAAGTTGAGATCGATTCCGGGGGTCGCCGCATAGGGGGCGATTTGCAGGTGGACCTGCAGGGCGTCGACCAGGGGCTGCATCGCGCCGCTGACGATCAGCTCGATGGGAGCCAGGGCCTCCGGCTCGGGGGCCAGGAGGGTCAACGGGCCATCGCTATGCAACCGCAGCTCGAGTTCGATCGGTCCTTGCCCGCCCTCGGTTTGCAGGCGCAACGACTGCAAACCCACGTCCAAGCGGTCCAAGGTGATGGTCGGCAACGCTGCGCGGTCGATCTTCGGCAGCCGCAGCGAACCCGAGCGCGCGGCCAACGGTTCGGGTCCCGTAGGTTGTGCGCCAACCGGAGCCTCGGCCGCGCTGGCGGGAGGCGCAGAATCTGCTGGCGGGCTCGTGAGGTGCAATCCAAGCAACGACCACGACCCATCGGCGCGCTGCTGCACGGGCAGTCGCAAGCCTTGCAAGGCCAACTCGCCGAGTTCGACGCGCCCTCCCTCCCAATCGAAGCGGGGAACTTCCAAGGCCATCCGATCGAGCGCCAAAAGCGGTTCCCCATCGGGGCCATCGCGCAGGACCAAATCCGTCGCCGTCAGCGAACCGGCTTGGCCGCCCGACTCCGCTGTTGCCCAATGGCCCTGCAGGTTCCAACGCAATTGGCCTGCCGCCAAAGGGGCTTCGATGGTCGGAGGCAAGTACGCCGCCAAAGGTCCAGCCCGCAGACCATCGATGGCAAGTTGAGCACTCAAGCCCAAGTCGCTTGGATCCAAATGGACTTGGGACGCAAGCGTGAGTTGCTCGAGCGAGCCGGCCACGCGCAAAGCCAATTGGGCTTGGCCGTCCTTGTGCTCGCCCTGGGGCCAGTGCCACTCGTCCAACCCCAAGTCCACTACGAGCTGGGTTTCGACGGTCGGTGCGACGCTTTGATCGATCCAATCGACCGTCCACGCCATGCCACGCAAAGTCCCCAGGTGGAATTGGGTTGCTGGCTTCGGATCCTCGGGGCCCGCAGCGGTTTCCGGTACGGCTTCCGGAGCCACGGCAGGCTCCGCGCTGGTGCTGTCCTTCGGGGCGGAAGGAGCGGCCGCCAACAAGCGCAATCCCATGACCTCGAGCTCCCCAGCAGCATTGCGTTGAACGCGAGCATAGGGGTTTTCGAGCTCCAAGGTCGGCACCTCGACCTTGCCGGCGGCCAATTCCATCGCTGGCAGGCGGAGCGCGCCAAGGCTCACCCAAACCGTGCCCTGATCCTCGAGTGCCAAATCTTCGAGGGCCAACGAGATCTGGGTACCGTCGGCCTGCTGCCGGACTTGGGCGTCCAGGTGCAACTTGCAGCTTGCAGCCTTCCAAAGCGATTCGATGCCCAGCTCGGGAAGCCACGGAGCCAACGCATCCAACCGCATGCCCGAGCCCACCAAATCGGCGAGCAGGTGCATGTCCAAGGGGCCCGGTTGCGCCTGCAAGGTTCCCTGCAAACGCAGCGATTCGGCTAGATCCTGGGCACCCAAGTCGAAGTCAAAGTGAGCCGCGGGCCGAGGCTCGCTGCCGATCTCGCCCCCTAACCACAAGCCCTCCAAGGTCGCGCGCCCACCTCGAAATTCCTGGGAAGCGTTGGGTTGCAGCCACTGGTCGTGGATTTGCACCGCGTAGTCCTCCAAAAGCACGCGATCGACGCGCACCTCCGGAACGGCCTTGGAAAGCTCCAGCTTCGAGTCCGCAGCTTGCGCCGCCGCATCAGAAGTCTCCGCCTGGCTGACGTCCGGGGCTGCGGATTCTGCTACGGCTACGCCCACCGCTTGGGTTGCTGGCACGATGGCGACCCCCAAAACGTGCCAAATGCCCTCGGCGTCGCGCTCGATGTGCAATTCGGTGCCCGCTAGGTGCAATTCCTCCAAATGCACGTCGCCCGAGGTAGGGTCCAACTGCAACCCAGTGATTTCCAACGCTCCCAGGCTACCGAGCAGCGATCCGTCTTGGAGCGACAGCTCGCGCACACTACCCTTTACTTGGCGAACACCCGCATCCCCCACCGAACTCGCCGCCTGCACATGCAGCGCGAGCGTGGCGCCTTGCCACTCTGGCTGCAAACCGGCGCTGGCCAAGTACGGCTCGATTGCGCCGAGCGTGACTCCTTCGCCCGCCAAGGTCAGGTCGAGGCCTTGGGTAGCTCCGAAGGCCTGCAGCGATCCATGCAGCTCGAGACTCTCCCACAGCCCCGGACTCACCAGCCGCAGGCGCACATCGATGGGCGGGGGGTCGCTTCCCAAGCCGCGCTGGATCGGACCCAGGTTCGCTTCGGTCAACTCGAGCGCGACTTCTACGTTGGGCTGCACCGCAGCGTCTTGCCAGAGGACCTTGCCGTTCGAGATTTCGATCGACGGGACGTCGAGTGCGAAGGTGCTCGGCGAGGGTATTTCAGGAGGCTCGATGCTTGCTTCGGTTTCGGCAACCGCCGGAACCGGCTGGAACGCAAAGCCCCCGATCAAGAGCGCGCCCGTGGCTTCGCGGCCCGCTCGGGCGCGCACGCCCTGGATTTGGACGGCTTCGGCCCGGACGCCTTGGCGCGTCCAACTCGGGATCGAACCATGCAGCGAGTCGAGGGCCACCTGCTCAACCCCATCCGCGCTCCAAACCACGTGGGTCAGGTCAGCAGTAATCTGCAGCGCCGTGTGCGCTTCGTTGGCGGGCTTTGCATCCAACGCGAACGAAGCTGAGGCATCGATGCGTTGGGCCCGGGGCTCCAAACCCAAAGGAGCCAGGTAGGCGGCAAAGGGACCGGCTTCCAAGTCGCGCAGGTCCAAACTCCCGGTCGCCTGGAGGGTGGCGTCGTGGGCCAGCAGGCTGGCATCGATGGCCAGCCCTCCCAATCCGCGATCCGCGTGGGCAAAGACTTCAAGTCGCGCGACCTGCTCGGGAACCCCCAAGTCGCTCAACCGAACGTTGCACTCCAAGTCGACCGACAGCGGCGGGGTCAAAGCCTCGTCGCGCAGGTGCACTTGCAAGTGTTGCAAGCGCAAGATGTCGACCTCGAATCCGAGCCCCAGTTGGAACGGAGCGTCCGGGTCGACGGCGGGAGCCGACTTGGGTTTGGGTCGGTTGGTGGGGTCCTCGGTGGCCGACGCAAACGCGGGCAATCCTTCCCAAGCCCACCCCGAAGCGAGGTCAGCTCGCCGCAGGAACAAGTCCAAGCCATCGACTTCCACCCGCTTGGCACGCAGGGTCCCGGTGAACAACGCAGAAACATCCACGTCGAGCGCCAAGAATTCGAGCTCGCTCAAGAGGCCGGTCGCAGCGGCCTGGTTTCCAGCGGCCTGGTCCGCATCGTGGGGCTTCACGGTCACGTCCCCAAGCTGTAGTTCGCCCTTCCAGAGCGATAGATCGAGCGTTTCGTAGCGCACGTCGAGCCCCTGCTTCGCGGCGGCCCATCGCACGGCGCTCGGCAAGACCCACGGCAAGGCGATGCGTAGGAGAACCGCAAGGAGCAGGAGCCCAAGCAGGGCGCGTTTCCAAAACCGGCGGCGGGGGCGGGTAGCGGGAGGTTCGGGTTGGGTCGTTTGGGTTTCCATCAGCGCTCGGCTCCCTTCTCGGCTCCCTTCTCGGCTCCTGCTTTGGGCTCCGGCCCGGTGCCCTGAGCAGCAGCTTCCAGGGCATCTTCTAAAACGCGCAGCGCATCCCGCCGCGCCGACGGGCTTGCGAGGGGATCGAAGGCGCCCAGGTCTTCCCCCTGGCGCACCAGCCAATCGAAAGCACGCACCCTTGCCGACGGGCTGGAATCCTCAAGGAACAGCCGGTTCTCCAAGAGCAAACGCTTGCGCATGGTCTCACGATCCGCCGACTGCAGCGCAGCGTCCTCGATGGTGCTTGGGTAGCGTCCCACTTCGCCGCCATGCCGCAGGAGCAGAGCTTCGAGCGCCATGGGAAGTTGGTCCTTGACCGCAAGCCGTGCCAAGCACACCCAAGCGGCGCGCTCGATCCACCAATGCACCTGTTCGGGAACCGCGTCTTCGGTCTCCGAGCCTACTGGCAACAGTGCCGTCCAGGCGCTGATCACGTCGTCTTCGGCCGTCAACACCAAGTCGCGGGTCAGCGGGCCACCTCCGCTCTCGGCCAAGAAGAGCAGCGGGCCGCGCTTGGCCGCCGCATCGGTGGCGGTTTCGGCTTGCAAGGCGAGCACTGCTTGGCGCAGGGGTTTGGCTTGGATCTCGGACTCGGACTCGATGGCTGCAGAGACCTTGGGCAGGGCCTCCAACTCGGCGCGCGCCGCTTGGATGGCTTCGGCGGAAAGTTGGTCGGAGAGCTGGATGCGGATGGCGACCGCCTGGGCCGGAACCCCATCGAAGGGACTGGGCAAGAAGAACACTTCGAGGCCCCCATCCAGGCGCAGCTCCACATCGGGCAAGGCCCACTCCAGTCGCAACACCTTGCGACCGCCCGCAGCCTCGGCTTCGTCGCCGGGAAGCTCCGCCAGGTCTTGCAGGCCCAACCCCAGCTGCACTTCGTGGCCGTCAAACTGGAGTCCCACCGCCAGGGACTTCTCGACCGGGCCCCTCGGGGTCACTTCGCGCAGGAAGTTCTCCGGATCGGGCACCACCTCCACGGCGTTCCAGCGCAGGAGCGAAGTGGCCCCTGCCAAAAGCGTTCCATCCGACCGCGAGAGCCGCTGGAACCCACCTTGGTGACCCTGTTCGAGCTCATCCCAAAGCGCGCCCGCCGCCTCGGCCGTGGCGAACCGCGCACCGGTCGCCAAGAGCGAAATCCCGCGCACCGGTTCCGCGGCTCCAGGCTGGGCAATCAGCTTCCAATGGGGCGCCAGCGCTTCGGTCCCCTGCAAAGGCATGCGTTCGACCAAAGCCACGTCCACGTCCCAGGCAAGCGCCACTTCCGACTCGGCTTCCGCCGTCCCCAGACCTCCGAGGATGGTCCCAGCGTACGTCCGGCTTTCGATGACCAGCCCGTCCGGCGCCACCAAAGGGGGGCCAGGAGCCGGGGGCGGGATCGGAGTTTGGCACGATCCACCCCAGCCAGCGAGCAAAAGCAGGAAACCCAAGCGGGGGCAACGAAGATGCAAGGGGAACATAGCGAGGGCAGCTGGGGACGATCCGCTCACCTTTCCAGCGCCAATCCGTGTGCATGCTGGTTGGGGCCTTGGGAGTCGATGGCGCAACCGAACAAGGTGCACCGCCGGGCAGATGGCATCAACCGGCAATCCCCAAAAAATCGCGATCCCTACCTCCCCCGGCAAATCGACCTCACCCCAATCGAACAGGCTGCCCTAGGACAGCCTGTTCGGGTGCCGGCCCTACACCCGGCCGGAGCAATCGCTTGGGACCCCGCCCCTAGAACGCCCCTAGAACGTGTGGGTCAAACCGTTCGAGAAATTGGATCCACCGGCGTTTTCACGGTGCCACAGTTGGAAGTGCCAAGTGTCCCCCAACTGGATGTTGGGGTTGGCGACGAAGGGCAGGCTGCTGACCAAGTACCCATGTCCGCCCTGCGATGTCCCCACTAGGTTGCGGTAGACGCCATCGGCATCAAAGATCCCGATCGAATTGAGAGCGCCACCGAAAATGTTGTACCGACCGAAGTAGTTGGGGGTCTGGAGCGCCAGGCAGAACCGGCCCGAGCCGAGCACCACACCCGGATCATCGACTCCCGTACCCACCAAGACCGAAGCAAACTGCCCCGGGGGCCCGTGGATCGCCTCAAGCTGGATCGGCCCACCGCCCACGGCTATGGCAAACATCACCGTAGGTTCCCCGGTCGAGTTGCTGTCCATGGGGTCACAGAACGTCGTTCCGGGCTGCTGGATCCCGTTGCGCAGGATCATTTCATAGTCATTGCAGACAATGCCCGGGCCCGCATTGGAGACAAACACCTCGAGGACCGCGTTGACCGAGGCTCCGGTGGTATTGGTCCAGCTCAATCGCTCGTTGTCCGTGGTCGAAAGCGCCGTGGCATAGGCATTGCTGACCATCGCCCCCATCCCACACTCCGGATCGTTGTCCGGTCGCAGTACCAGGTTGATGTCACCCATGGAGTGGTCAAAATTCGCATCCACGTAGGTGGTGGCACCGGCGGGGACCACCACTCCCATGAGGTCAGGATCCGCCTGGGAAACGTTGAGGTTGGGGTAGAAACCCGAAGGCAAGACCACTCCGCTGGCCCCAAAGCATTGGTTGTTGGGTTCGAGGTTGTCGGGGTTCCCCTGGCAAGGATCCATATTGACGCTCGACATATTCAACGTGTATTCGTTGCTGAACGTGGGGCCTACCAGATAGACCTCAAGCTTCAAGTCGGCGTAGTCCGAGCTGGCATTGGTCCATGTCACAGATTCTTGATTGGTCAGCGACTGGCCAACATCGAGCGTCTGGAAGCAAGTATCATCGGATAGTCGACAATCGATGTTTCCGAGACTGTGGTCGAAGTCGAGGGTAAAGGTCGTCTGCACCCCAGGATCCACCCGTACGGTGAAGTAGTCCAAGTCCCCACTGCAGATGGTTAGGTTCGGGGTGGGGCCGAACAAGTACCAAGCCTGCCCACAGGAATCGTTCGGTTCGGCCACGTCACTTGCGCAGTAGTTGACAAGACAAGAGGCATCCACGGCAGCCTCCATCGCTTGCACCACCGTCGGGTGGAAGTGCGGATCAATGTTGTTCATACCCCCCGTGCAGGTATGGCAATAGGACATGATCGTTCCATTGCTGATGCAGACGCGTTGGGTCTGGCAGGCGCCAAACGCAACCGTATCCGCACACTGATCGATGGGCGGGCAATAGTCATGGGTATGCACCGTGCCGAAGTTGTGCCCAAGCTCGTGGGCGACAACGTAAAAGTCCCAGGTATTCGAGCTCTGCACCACGGGAAACTGGGTGCCCCCGCTAAGGTTGCCGCTGACTCCAAATCCAAAGTTCGGATTGCACAGGACGTCGAGATATGCCACCCCTCCTCCCAGATCCGCGCCACTCAAGAAATGAGCGAGGTTCGCCCCGCCTGGGAGGTTGCCTGACCATGCATTCCGAAACTCATCGAGCATGGCACCCGCCCCCCCCGGTTGGGCGGTCCAGGGGTCGTTGGCATTGGTATAGAACTGCAGGTAGGGATAGGTCAGCACAACATCGACCTGGGTCCGATACCGATCGCTCAAGGCCGCCAACAGGATTTGGGTGTAGTTGTAGGACGCCGAAATGTTGTTCCAGATCTGGTAGTACTCAAAGTCCGTTTCGATGGCCACCTTGCATTCCCGCGTGATCCCCAGCGCATGCTGTCCGCCGAACGATTCGTCCTCCCAATCACCACTGGGCTGCGCCGGCGGAGCGATTCCTGAGGTATCCGTCTGACAGAGCGGTGGCGGGCCAGCACCCAGCGACTGCAACACACGCTCTGGAACCAGACGGACCCGGGATTGCGACCAATCCGATCCTTGGGGCAGGAAAGCCATCCAGTGCTCGTACTCCCCCATCGAGTACACCCAGCCGTACGACCCGTAGCTCGAGAGTCCGAGGAAAACATCCGAGCTCGGATCTCCGACAACGACTCCCTTCCACAGGGTCAAATCGCCGCTGTCGAGCTGCGTTTTCTGGCCATTCACTTGGACGCCGATCTTGCTCGCATCCCAAGCGATCCGCTCCAAGTCCAGGGTTACCGTGCCCCGGCCCACCAACGGCACATCCGTCATTTGCACGCGAGTGCGTCCCATCCACGCCTGCAACGCACCCGGCGCGGCCTGCACTTCAAGGGTCCCCGGATAGCCGGGGTTGGGTGCGATCACAAAAGGGAACGGAAGCGCATCGTTTGCCGGGGCTTGCGCCCAGGCCGGCAAAGCAAACAACAAAACGGACAGCGCGGTAAGCACACGGATCGGAGAGAGCATTCGAGAGACTTGGGACAGGTTCCATGGCAGGGGAAAGTCGATGGACGCAGCTCATCGGGTTCCCGAGCTCCTGGGCGATTCCAACGGATCGCGGCCCCAACTCCAAGAAGGACGATGGCCGAGGAATGGCCGGCTCGGGATCGACGGGCTGACGCCAGCTCGGCCCCATATCAGCCTGTTTGCAAATCCTGTGGGGAAGATTCCTAGGCAAATCCGTGCGCGGACCCCTACCAAGGGACCAAGGCCCCACCCAAGGCACGTGGCGCCTTTTGCGTTTCCCCAAGGAATATCAGGTCCTGGGGGGACGTTGCCGAATGGGGTCTACCCAGCCCGAGCCTCGCCA
>JACKHT010000024.1 GCA_020638855.1 Planctomycetota bacterium | reverse complement strand
CGGGGTGGGGTCTGGTATCGGGGGCGGCCCGGAACCATTGGGCTTGGGGCGTGGTTGTTCTGTCGGTGGAGTGGATTCTTTCTTCTTGCCTGGATCGAGGGGCTTGCCTGGATCGATGGGCTTGCCTGGATCGGGGGGAGTTTCTTGTGAATGCCTTTGCTGCAAGAGAGCCTCGATCTCGGCTTGCGCCCGATCGATATCCACTTCCGCCGACAAGACTCTGCCCGTGCCGTCCAGAACAAAGAAGCAGGGCCATGTTTCTACCCCAAACCCGTGGGCCGCATCCTCCGCAAGGGGCGCGTGCCAATTGGGAAAAGGCAATTGCAGCGTTTCCTGCCAACGCCGCGCGCGCTGGCGGTCCAGGTCGCCGCTGATTCCAAGGACTTGGACCGGTTCCTTGGACCATTTGTTGCGAAGGCCGGTTAGCCGGGGAAGGATTGCGCGGCAGCCGTTGGCAGAGGACTTCCAGAAGAAGACCAGCACGAATTGGTCGCGGAACTCGGCCAAACTACGCGGGCTCCCCTCCAAATCCTGGGCCTTCCACTCAAGGAACTGCTGCCCCAGGCTCAAGTGCCGCAGTTCCCGGGCTAGGCGCGTCGCCCAGGCGGAGCCGGGTTGGCCTTCCATGACTTGGGATCCATAGCGGTCACGGAGGATTCCGATGTGTTGCTCGAGTCGCTCGCGCAAAATGGGGGTGTCGGATTTGCGCAGCGCCGCCAAGTCGGCAGTGCATAGACCCTTCACGGCGTTGCCCTTGACCCAATCACTGGGACTGTGCTCGAACAGAAACTCCAAGTCGGTCAATCCCTCGCGTTTGTCCGGCTGTGCCAGGGTTTCGCAGATTTCGGCCAGGATCGGGCGCGACAAGTGATCTTGGAGTAGCGTGCGCCGGGCCCTGGACTCCAACTCCACGGAATCCACATGATTCACGACCCAGACCAATCCCTTCGCGGCTCCTTCGGTTCCCGGAAAGCGTTGGTTTACCTCGGCGAAGCGTGGCCCCCAGTCTTCGGGTTTGGGGTAGTAGCGGTCGAAGATTTCGCGCCGCTTGGCTTCGGACTTCCGGCTAGGCAAGAGGGCGTGGTAGTGCAGCAGAGCCGCGTCATGCTGGCGTTTCAAGAGGTCAAACGCCTGCAAGGCCTCGGCCTCTTCGGGCCGCAATGCCGGTTGCGCGTACCCGCTAGGGGCGGGAGCGGGCTCCTGCGCACCCAGGGGGGCAACCCAAAGCAAGGACCCCAGCCAAAGAGCGGGGCAAGGCCAACGGAACCGAGCGCTGCAATCCGACCACATTTCAGGCTCCTCTAATAATGCGGCGGGGTTTCGTCGGACGGCAATTCCCCTTGGCCTGAGCCCGCGCGCATCGCTTCCATCCACAGTTCGAATTTGCCCTTCATGTCGTCCAGCAAACGACTCTGCAGATAGAGGGCCTTATGCAAGGAATCCAGCTGATCCTCTTGAAAGGTAATCCGCATTTCCAGTTCGGAGATACGGGCGATGAGCGATCCTTTCGATCCGGGGGAGAACGAAGGTCCTAGGCTTGAAGGGTCATCGGGCACTCGCTCATTCTACCGTCTTCCAGGCGAAGGACAGGAGTCGATCCCTGCCACGATCGGCGCCAAGCTCGATTTCCATGGTGAAGTGACGCAATTCGGGAGCTTCGGTGGTTCCGGTTTGCAGCCGGACCCACGATTCGATCCGCCACACATCCGGGGTCCCCTGCCGGGTGACCCGATGCGAATTGGATACGCCAGCCTCAAATCCCGACTCGACCCATTTGCCCACCCGGGCTTGCAGCAGTTGGCTGGCGCCGTGCTCGACCCGCAGGCGCACCAGGGGAGGAACCAGCCCCTCCTGCTCGGCAAAGTGGGCCACCGTGCTGGCCCGTTCGATCGAGCCACCCAATTCCTTCTGGAACGTGTAGTGGTGTCGGCACAGGGGAATGCCGGCATAGCGGAATCCACCAGCCACAGCCTTCAGCTCGGCATTCCAGGGTCCGAGGCATGGACCCAACACATCCCGCAGGGGTTGTCCAGGTGCGGTTAGGTTGCCGAATTTGCAGGCGGGGTCTTCGGAGAGAACCAGGTCCAAGAACTCCGATGCGGAACCCATGGAGTCCGCAGCGGCTTCCGTGACTCCCGACTCCACCTTGCGCGGAGCACTTGCTTCCATGAATCCGCTGGCTGGCTTGGAATCAGGCCGGGGCTCGGGCACCAAGAGGTTGGGCGCTGCCACGGCTTCGGCGAAGGAGACCAGGGGCGCACCACTTGGCTCCGCGGGGGCGGCTTCCCCGGGGGAAGGAACTTGCGCAAAGTCTTCGCTCGTCGGACCCTGCGCGAAGAGTGTGCTGCCCAGTTCGTTCTCGGCCCGGAACGGATCCGAAGCTGGCAAAGGCCGCCCGGTGTTCGGCGGACCGGCCAGCATCCAATCGCTGCCCTTGTACGCTACGAGGAAGACGAGTAGTGCCGCAAAGCTCCAGGACGCCCATTGGACGCGCCGGTGACTGCGTTCCAGGTGCGACTCTGCTTGAACCAGCCGTTTCCATTCCTCGGTCCTAGCCAAAGCTTCTTCCGAGGCCGATCCTGCCGCTCGAACCTCGAGCGGAATCGGAATCGCTGTCGCCTGCAACGGCCGCTGAGCAGCCGGCGTGCGCGACGCCGGTGGGGCCTCGACGGGGGCAGGATTGAGCAAGCGCTCCAAGCCTTCCCCGGCTTGGGCGAGTTCTTCGAGCAATCGCTCGTTGCGGGCGGTGGCTTCTTCGATCTCGCGATACAGCTGCTTTAGGTCCGGCTCATCAGGCGCGACCGGGGGCTCGGGTTGCCTTGCCACGGGCTGGGTTGAGGGCGCTTGCGTCGACGGTGGTTGGGTTTTGGGTTTGGGCACTTTCGGGTTCGTCGCCTGCGCCTTGGGGGCGCGTGGAGCCGGGTGCTTGGGCTCCTTGGACGCTTGCGAAACTTCCGGTTCCTTGTGCACCAACCGAATGCCCCGCTCCACCAGCGAAGGTCCCGACTTTCGATGGCGCTGGGCCAAGCCTGGATAGATCTGCTCCAAGGTTTCGAGCGATACCAACTGCAAGGCCACACCGCCCCGCCAACCCAGGCGAGTGGGGATGGAAAGCTTGCGCAACTGGTTGCGCAGCTCCATCAGCGACACTTGGGCGAACTCCGCCGCCTCCCCAAAAGTCAGAAGTTCGGAGCCCTCTCCAGGCTTTCTCTCTTCGGGATTGTCCGGTGCCATGTCCCCTATTATGGCCATACCCCCAGGGTCAATCGCAAGACTACGGCGCAATTGTGCTCACCTGGGGCTGTTGACTTTGGCGGTTCTACCCTAAAATGAGAGTCAGATAGCGGGATGGCCTGCCAGGCCCACGATCCACTCCGCTGTCCGCTCTACTTTGCTCCGCGATCAACAACCCGCCATCACCCCCATTCCGTTTGCGCATCCCGCACCGCCTGCGCTCCCCCAGCCGATTCGGGCCGTTCCGCCGCTGCTCTTGTGCGGCGAAGCGGATCCAGGGAGTATCCAGGCCTTGGTCGAGTTCCTCGACTTTGCACCTCGCCATCGAGCTTTGGCGGTGCAACTCGCGCAACGGTTTACGACTTCCTACGCGGCCCAAGAGGACCTCAGCACCGTGGAAGGTCGCCGCGCCTACTGGGATCGGTTTTTTCGATGGCTTGCCGCACGGGTCGCTCCGGTAGGCACACCCGTGCGCCAAAACCGTCGTTTGCGCGAGCCGTCGGCCTCGGACATGCGCCTGCTAGGGCTCATCGACCAGTACCGTGCGGGGGGCTGGATGGATCCGACCACCGGTTGTCCGCTCGTCTACGCAGCGAATTCGCTGCAGGCTTGACGCCCAAGATCAGGCTGCTCAGGTCAGCCTGCCCAGGTCAGCCTGTGCGGCACAGGTTCCTGAGTCCAAGCTTCCCCATACGGACTTCGCAGTACGGACTTCGCAGTACGGACTTCGCAGTACGGATTTCGCAGTACGGACTTCCCAGTACCGACTTCCCAGTACCGACTTCCCAGTACGCCCGCGGCCCTTACCCTGGGTTTGGCTCTGGGGTAGGAACTCGCAAACTTGCTGGCCGCTATGCGGCGCGTCGCTTGCCTAGACAAAGACCGGAGCCGTTGGGCTCGTGCGTGCCCGACTCGGGAGCGATCCCTGGGCAGGGCACGAAAATCCCTCGGCGGGGCATCCACAACGTTTGGCTAGTCGGAGAGAGATTCCTACCCGGCTCCAAGTGCGTTGCGCGTGCACGTGACCCCGGCGGCCCCTCTCATCATTCGAGGGGCTTAGGTGGGGAGCCACCCCACCACCCCAGGATGGCCCAGGCGACGACCGCACGTTCGTGGTCCCTTCGGGCTTGGGACGCAGCTTGTTGATCCTGTTCGGCTTGGCGCAGTGCCAGGGCTTGCTCGGCGGCCTGTTTGTCTTTCAGCCACTGCTCCCCCAGCTTGCGTTGGTCTTCGGACCAGCGTTCGATGACTTCCAGCAGTCGATCGTTCTCGGTCAGCGCTCGCTGCTCGCGCACCTTCCAGGCCGCGTCCATTTGGCCGCGCCAGGAGTTGGCTTCGGCCTGCTGTTGCGCCAATTCCGATTGGATCAATCCCAGCGATTCGCGACGCAGTTGCTCCCACCGACCTTGGTCGGTTTGGGCTAAGCCTTGGGCCCATTGCTTTTGTTCCTCAAGCGCCTTGGCCAACGCCTCGGTCACCTCCTGGGTCTGGCCCGCGACGCCTCCGAGGGCAGACTCCAGAGCCTGTCGCTGCTCCAGAAGGATCGCGGCCTGCTCGGTTTGCAGCTGGACCAGCCGCTGCCGATCCTGTTCCCAGCGTTCGAGTTTCTCGGCTAGAGCCCGGCGCTCCCCATCGCTGCGGCGGACCTGGAACGCCAGCTGCTCGTCGGTGTAGCTCCGCGCCTGGGTGCTCCATTGGGACGCCGATTGGTCGACGGCCGCGTGCAGGACTTGGAAGGATCGTCCGACCCACCCCACCAAAGCCAATCCCGCCACGGCGGCGGCCAGCCATGCGGGGCGTTTCCACCAAGCTTGGGGGGGATCCAAGGCTCCCGGCTGGAACCGTTCCTGCGCTCGGATCAAGGCTTCCATGGCCCTTTGGCGTTCCAGCTCGGTGTGCGTCAAGCGGCGGCGCAAATCAAAGCACTGCTCGCGCAGTTCTTCCTGCTGCTGGCTCAAGAGGGCCAAACCCCGCTCGAAGCCCCGCGGCCCCAAACGGGTATCCGCGGGCTCCGCCGCACCCACGGTTGCCGCATTCGCGGCCGGGGACCCGCTCTCTCCGCTCGAGCTAGCGGCGGAGCCGGATTTGGGCGTAGGAGTCGAATGCGACGCCTCGGAGGGGAATCGCTCGCGCAGGTCCACCATGCGGATGCGCTGGACTTCGCGCTCCCCCTGCCGCAGGACTTCGAACCGCAGCAAGCCCTCGTCCATGAGCTTGCGGATGGTGGAAAGCGGAACGCCTGCCCACTGCGCGGCCTGGACCACGGTCAGTAGCGCATCGGGGTTGGGTGCCAAATCCCCCTCGTCCAAAGCCCTCTCCATGGGGGCATTAGAGACTTCTGGTCGGCCCCAAACCAGCCCGGCCCCAAGGCCAAGCGATCGGAGCCCATCAGATTCCCAAGCTCAGCCTCCCCACCGGACCCCACAAACCCCATGCTACGCCCATGTCCGCCCCTACCCAGCCCGCCGATCGGCCTTCCGAAGACTACTACTCGAGCTACGCCGACCCCGGGGTGCATCGCCTGATGCTGATGGACCGGGTGCGCACGGACGCCTACCGCCAAGCCATTCGGCAGCTGGTGGGCGAGGAGTCGATCGTACTCGACGTGGGGTCCGGAACCGGCATCTTGAGCCTGTTCGCGGCCCAAGCGGGCGCCAAAGAAGTGCACGCGGCCGAGGCTTCGGACATGATCCATATGGCCGAGCGAATCGCCGACGCCAACAGCCTGCATGGCCCGATTCGCTTCCACAAAGGTCCGGTAGAGGCCCTAGAGCTGGACAAGCCCGTTTCGATTCTGGTGTCCGAGTGGATGGGTTACTTTGCCCTAGCCGAGTGCATGTTCGAGTCGGTGTTGATCGCCAGGGACAAACACTTGGCCCCCGGCGGGGTGATGGTGCCTTCGCACGTCGACATGCTGCTGGCCCCGGTGGAAGATAGCCGGCTGGATTTCGAACATGGATTTGGCTTCTGGGAGGCCCCCGTGTTCGGGTTCGATTTCCGCGAGCTTGGCGATTACGAACGGTGCGACCCACTCTTGACCGCACCTGGGGTGCCCTTCGATGCCTTGCTAGGACCCGCGTGCTTGCTCACGACCCTCGATTGCCAGCAGGGAACCAGCGAATCGTTTTGGTTCGACGTGAAACGCACCTTGACCATCGAACGCCAAGGTATGTTGCACGGGTTTGCGGGGTGGTTCGACGCCCATTTGGCCCCTGGGGTTTGTCTTTCGACGGGCCCTGAGGCTGCCCTGACCCATTGGCGCCAATCCTTCTTCCCGATGCGCACTACTCCGGTATGCGCGGGGGATGTGCTGGAAGTGGCGCTTCGGGCCACGCGCCGGCCCCATGGGGATACCCGCCTCCCGATCTACTTCCTTGAGGCGGAACTGCGCCGCGAGGGGCGCTTGGTGGACTCCTTCTTCTACCGTTACTACGGCAGTTTCGAGTGAGCCTCGGAGAAGTGGGCGGGTCTTGAATCCTGGGTGCCCGGGAAATCCGTCCAGACCCGGGTGCAGGCGCCGACCCTGGCGGGTACGCTCTCGCCATGAATAGCACCCAGCGCAAGGAAATCGCCGATTTGGCGGCCTTCATCGATGCGTCGCCTTCCCCCTCGCATGCCTGCGCGGAGGTGGCCCGGCGGTTGGCAGGGCATGGCTTCCAGCGGCTCGAAGAGTCGTTGCCTTGGCCCAAGGAGCCCGGGCGCTTTTTCACCTTGCGTGGTGGTAGCTTGATCGCTTGGATCGCGCCCGAAGGGCTGGCCAAGGACGCCGGTTTCCGCCTGATCGGCGCCCACACCGACAGCCCCAACCTGCGCATCAAGCCGCGACCCGATCGGCAGCGGGTCGGGATCGACCAACTGGGGGTCGAAGTCTATGGCGGGGTGCTGCTCAATTCGTGGTTGGATCGCGACCTGGGTCTGTCGGGTCGCGTCTGGTTGGACCACGGCAACGCGCCCGAGGAACGGTTGTTCCTGTTTTCGCGCCCCTTGTTGCGGGTCCCCCAATTGGCCATCCACTTGCACCGCGACATCCACACCGATGGGCTCAAGCTGAACAAGCAAACGCAGATGGTGCCCATCTTCAGCATGGGCGGCGGGGCCGACAATTGGAGGACCTTTTTGGCCAAGGAGCTGGAAGTCGCTCCCGGTCAAATTCTGCATTGGGATGCGATGGTGCACGATTTGACGCCGTCGACGGTGGCCGGGGCCCACGAGGAATTCTTCTTCGCGCCGCGTCTCGACAACCTTTGTTCGGTGTGGGCCGGGCTGCGCGCTTTGGAGCGGGTCGTCGTCCGGGAAGGCGAGTTGCACGTGACCCCAATGCTGGCCTGTTTCGACCACGAAGAGGTGGGTTCCGAGTCGCGGGCCGGGGCCCAGGGCACGTACCTGCGGGACATGGTGGAGCGGGTTGTGGCCAGCCGCGGGGGCGATCGCGATGGGTACCATCGGGCGGTAGCCCAATCCTTCTGCGTATCGTCCGACATGGCCCACGCCACCCACCCCAACTACGCGGATTTGCACGACCCCGAGCACTTGGTACGTCTCAATGCGGGCGTGGTCATCAAGATGAATGCCAACCAGCGCTATGCCAGCGAGGGTCTGAGCGTGGCCCTCTTCGAGATGGCTTGCAAGCACGCCGGGGTAGCCTATCAAAAGTGGGTGATGCGCAGCGACTTGGCTTGCGGTTCGACGATTGGGCCGATTTCCGCGTCCGGATTGGGCGTCACCACCGTAGACGTGGGGGGTCCTATGCTCTCGATGCACTCCGCCCGCGAGATGTGCGGGAGCCACGACCCAGCCGCCATGGTGGCTAGTTTTGAAGTGGTGCTCGCGGGTGACATTTGATGGTCTTGTGATGAAACAACGCTTGATTGGCTTGGCCCTAGGGCTCGTGGCTGCCTGCTGCAGTCCTGCCCCGCAATCCCCCACGGCCCCCGCTGGCCCGGTAGGGGCGTCTCCCCCTCCCCCCTCCGAACCCCTCGAACCAACAGCGGCTGCAGCCGAATCACCCATGCCCGATTTCAAGAACCTGAGCGACGAAGAGTGGCGCAAGCGCTTGGATCCGATGGCCTACAAGGTCCTGCGCGAAGCCGCGACCGAGCGTCCTTTCACGGGCGAATTGCTGGGCGAGCATCGCGAGGGATCCTTTGTCTGTGCCGGTTGCGGTGCGGTGTTGTTCAAGAGTCAGGCGAAATTTGAGTCCGGCTGCGGCTGGCCTAGCTTCGACGCCCCGGCCGAGGGGGCCCAGATCACCGAAGTCGAGGATCGCAGCCATTTCATGACGCGCGTGGAGGTCCGCTGCCCCCACTGCAACGGGCATCTGGGGCATGTGTTCGAGGATGGGCCGACCGCCACGGGCTTGCGCTACTGCATCAATTCCGCAGCCTTGGACTTTCGCCCCGCTGGCGAAGAATCCGCGCCTCCGCGCGACTGAGCGATTTCGATCTCATTGGGTGAAATCGCGCACCTAGGCGCCATTTGGGGCCGTTTGCGCCAATTCTCCTGGAATCGGGTAACTCCCGACCAAGGAACCGGCTATCGGTTCGGGAACACTCTCCCTCTGGGTCTTCGGCCCCGGGGAATGTCCGCCCCCAATCCGACCCACTTCGGAAGGTCCGCCCTCCCAATCCCCGTCCTGGTTCCCTAGAATGTAGGGCCCAAGGAAGGGCCCCGAGGCCCCTCCCCTCCGTGGACCCGCGCCACTGGAATCGCACCCCACCCAACCGATGCGTTCGAACCACCTTTTTGCTGCAGCCCTCGGGCTCGTCTGGATCGCTGGTGCTTGCAACAACACCTCCACCCCCGGCTCTTCTTCTAACGCGCCGGGCACGATCATCCAAAATCCCGAAGCGACTTACGCTCCCGTGATCGTCGATGAAAACTCGGGAGGCCGAGCCCCCGAGTTGAAACTCGTACGGGCCGCCTACGGTCGTCTGGTCGATGTGTATGGCTTGAACGCTCAAGGGAAGCAAGTGCCCGTAGTGAGCGAGGTGGTCGTGCGTGCGAGTTTGGTTGGGGACTTGGCAAATTACCAGCTGTCCACCGATCGCGTCACCGGACAGCAGAACTTGGTCATTCCCCGCGATGTGACCAACCCGGTGGGCTTGCAGGCATTCCACGAGCTGCTGCGCGCCGCGACCGAGGGCCTGGACTCGATCTTCGATAGCGGATTCAATCAAACGGGTTTCTTCTCGATGGTGCCGCGCAACGCCACCGTGGTGTTGATGTTCGATGACCTCCTCGACCCCGCGCTGATCAACTCGGACAACGTCGAGTCCTTTGTCGGCCCCGCCCCGTTCAGCACCTTCACCGCCCGGGTGGCTCCGGATCCGATCCACGGCGACGTGCAGGACTACGACGGCAGCGGGATGAAGTTCTTCGCGACGCGGATCCTGGTGGACTTCACGACCAACAGTTTCGAATCGTTCCAAACCTCGCCCCCGCTTCCGGTCAACGCCTCTGGATTGCCGGCAGCCCAAAACCAAAACCGCGACAACGTCCAGATTCGTATCCCCACTCGGATCAACGGGATCTACGGTCAAACCACCCTGCTTGGCAACCTGAGCGGGCACAGCTTGAGGGTGTTTGCCAACGGCAGCGCCGATCCGTCAGCTCCGACGGCGGACGTCATCCGGGCCTTCCGTTCGGGCGGCCAAACGCAAGTGACCGGAGACCTGTACAACGGTTTCTTGCGTGACGATAGCCCCCCCAACTTGGTCGCCGCTTTGCCGGCCCAGTTGAACCAAGCCCCGGTGCAGGTCAACTCGAGTGACCCGACCGTGTTCAACATCCCCAACTTGCGCTTCACTTCGCCTGATTGCGCGCAGAAGCCGCAAATCGATGACATCCTGTTCCAGACGCAAACCCAAGGAGCCGTCTGGGCCCGCGTGATCTCCGATCCGCTTTCGGATCCGGATGGTCTTGGCAATGTGTCCGATGTGCTGGTGCAAGTGATCCAGTATCCCCCCGTGTGGGATGACACGCTGGGCGTCGCCCAATGGACGTTTGAGGGCATTGGTGCGCTGCAATTCCTGTCCGCCTACAACCCCACCACGGATGCTGGGCGGGAAAACTGCTTCTTGGAAACCTTCCCCCTGGCGTTGGACTTCCCGAACAATCCGGCCGGTCGGATTCCGTCGACGGCCACTTGGGGCCTGCGCTTCAACGAGGCCATGGACCCCGACAGCTTCTCGGCCTACGACGGACTGCGCCTGACGCGGGTCAACCCCGCTCTTCAGACCCTGACGTCCAGGGATTACGCGGTGACGGAGATTTCCTCGAGCACCGACCGTACCCGGTTCTCGCTGACCCCGCACTTCCCGTTGAACCACACCACGGGGCTCAACGAGTCGTACTTCTTGTCGATCACCAACACGGGGCTGTTTGCGCCCACCGACTTGGCTGGCAACAAGCTTTTGTATCCGTTTGCCCCGATCGAGGGCACGGTCAGCGAGCTTTCCGAGCAAACTCGCAACGGTACCCACGTGAGCCTTTTCACGTCGGCCGATGAAGAAGCCCCGGTTGCCAACTTGAGCTCCGATCCGTTCATCTTCGCGGAATGGGGCGGGCAGCATCTGTACCTGACCGATCGCGGGGTCATCACGCCGCGCCCCGTGTCGCGTTTCACTCAGGTGGTGGAGCGTTCCAACCTGTTCACCGGGGCCATGACCCAGCTGGTAGGAGGTGTGGAAGAACCCCTCGCGCGCTATGGAACGCTGACCCAAATGGTTTGGCGTATCTACGACCTGGGCATGGACCTGTTCGACAAGGACCTCTCCGATCCGACCACCGCGGGCAGTCCGTGGCGCTTGGACATCAACAAGCTCAACATCGACGTCGAGAGAGCCTACTGGAGCCCCGTTACCGGGGGGATCACCTTCGACGCGTTCTCGGAGTTCGCCATGCGCATGAGCCACTCCGGATTCCTCCCGGACGAGTTGAACAACGTTCCGCAGAACATTGTTTCGTTCCCGAACTCGGGCTTGGTGGCGACCTTCAGTGCCAACCAGTTGAGCGTGGTCAACGATCCGCCCACCGAGGTCCACTCCCGCTCGCAGGGCTATACGCTCAATCCTGGCGACAAGATCCAGACCTCGCTCCCTACGGTTTTGATGCCCTTCCCGATGAACGGATCGGCCACAGCCCAGAAGCGCTACTACACCTATCGCGACACCGCGCTCATCAATCGTGGTGCTCCGAATGGCGTCGGCGCCAACATTGGCCAGTATGTGGCTCTGGCTGGGGTCGGTGGCGCGGTCTTCCCGTTTGAAGCCGATGGGCCCTGCGACGGTACGGGGGGTGCAACCAACTTCTACTTCCCCGGGGAAGTTCAGACGGCTGCCCTGCCGCTGTTGATCGAATTCCGCTGCTATCCCGATACGGCCGCCACCACGGCCAACCGCTTGGATGTTTCGGATTCGCAAGCCACGACCAACCCCAACCCGTATTTCCGTGCCTTCAGCACCGGGGGGATCAACGTGGAGCAAGACGAAGTATTCGTGGACCCCGACTCCCAGACCTCGGCTTCGGGTGGCTTTGACCCCACCTCGAGCCCGATTCCTGGAGTCCCCACCTCGGGCTTGGCCAAGCAGGTGTACATCGGCGGGATCGATTTCGTCGTACGCATCAGTCGCTCGTTCTCGGTTTGGTTGCCGACTCCCGATACGCTCGGGGTGGATATCGACGTGCCGCGCTTCTACACCCCAGTGGTCGAGCCCAAGCCCGCCGACCAACCCCCTGGGACGAGCATCCAGTTTGCCTTCCGTGGTGCAGCCACGATCCTCAACGCGTACGACCCGAATGTGGGCGTGACCGACGTGGACGCGGGGGGCTTCCGGATGACGGCGGTGGCGCAGACCCTGGATGCCTACGGGGACCACTACTCGAACACTCCGATCTGTGCGTCCGGTCCCGACTCGATCCCGGCGACCCCGCCGCAATCGAACTGGCCTTTCAAGGTGGTCAACCACAACTCGTTCGACGCCAACTTGGATGCCATGGGGCTGTTCGGCAACGGCGCTTGGTTCGACAACGCCTCCGACATCAACGGGGCGCAGTTCTTCCAGGTGCGGGCGAGCTTCGTTTCCAATGCGGAGACGGGCCTCTCACCGGTCCTGTCGACCTTTGCGATGGGCTGGCGCGAGTAAGAAGGCGTCTGCGCTACCTCGCTGCGCCGCCCCTGCAACCTTTTGGGTTGCAGGGGCGGCTTGCTTTTGCGGGGTCCGAAGACACACCCGCGCGATGCCTAGGCTCTTGTCCTATCTGCTTCCTAATGGAAGTCCGGGATGGCCGCGATATGGGCGTGGCCTTCCACCAAAATCAGCATACCCACCAGGTTGCCGTCGGATCTCGCGACGACGGGGGCCCCTTGCCAGTCTGCGGAAAAGCGCACATCTTCCGAGACCTCCAGCCCGCGCGGTGTTTGTTTCATGCGGTATGCGGCGATCGACTGCGGGGCCAGGTTGGGTCCGGCGTACACCATGCAGTCCTCGGGCCCCGCGAGCGACCGAATCCGCTGGCTGGGCCAGATGGAATCGAGCGGCTGCGTCCAGGTCACCCAAGCCACTTCGCCTTGGGACTCCACCGGGGGGATTGCATTCACGGTGATGTTGCCGACGCGGAGGTCCACGCCGCTTTCCTCCGCCTCGGCCGGTACTTGGAAGTAGTCTGCGGGTCCGAGCAGGCCACGCTCGGTGGCAATCAGCCAAGCCGAGCGCTCTTTCCGCTGGCGAATGATACGCCCTGAGCGCCAAGTCAGGCTGCTGGAAAGCGGAGTGGGCGGCGTGAGACCCTGTGGGATGGATCCGGCTCCGATCGGGAGGGCCGGTCGCCACTGCAGCCAGTCCTTTTCCGGTCCGGCCACCAAAGAAAAGCGCTGTCCGGATTCGGCCAATTCCCCAGGGTAGGTGGGGGTCGCCATGGCCACCGCCCCCATCAAGAGCGAGCGCAGGGTTCCTACGTCCAGCGTGATTCCACCCGTGAGCGAAAGGTCCATTTCGATTCCGCTCTCTTCCCAGAAGACGGAGTTTTGGCGCACAAGGGCGCGGTACTCACGGGCCACGCGGCCACGAACTTCGACTACGGTGGCGTCGCTGGCCAACTCCACAGAAACCACGCGCCCGATCCAGAAACCGCGGTACGTAATCGGAGCCCCAGGTTCGAGGCCGAATCTGGACGGGGCGTCCAGCACGATATCGAGCCCTCCTTCCGCCAAGGTGTCCTCGACGGGTGGCTCGGCCCTGGCTTCGAACTCGCGCTCGGCCACCCGTTCGGTGCGGTCTTCTGCGGGGGAAACCGCCAAGTAGCGCGCGCCGACCACCGTTTCGATGCCCTGGATTCCATCCAGGCCGACTCGCGGATAAACGATCCAAAACTGGGTTCCCACGCTGGCCAACTCGCGAGCATCGTCGTCGAGACGCACCATCAACCGCACGCCACGTAGGTCGCTTTCCAACTTCACCTCTTCCACGGTTCCTACTTGGATCCCCCGGTAGCGGACGCTGGCACCTTGACGGATTCCTTGACCCTCCGCAGCGCGAACGGTAATCCGCAAGCCACGCTCCTGGAGACTGGCGAACACCAAGTAGATCGTGATGCCCAAGGCCAAGAGAGGCATCCAGCCAAGCCAAACGCTGGTGCGCTTGGTCACTACCACCGCAGACGGAAACTCGGATTGGGTCGAGACGGGGTCGGTCATGAAGGATCCTGGGTGGTGTTGTCCCAAATGGCTTTGGGGTCGAAACAGGCGGAAGCCACAAGGCTGAGGAAGACCATGAGGGAGAAGGAAAACACGGCTGGTCCCGGTTGGATGGATACCAAGTCCCCCATTTTGACCCAGGCAACCAGGAGGGCGATCAGCAGCACGTCGAGCATGCCCCACTTTCCGCTCCACTCGATGAAGCGGAACAGCCGCGCCTTGCGACGCGCTGCCAGGAAGCGCGGGTGCCACACCAGGAGCAGCAGGCCAAGCAGTTTGAACAAGGGAACCAGGATCGAGCAAACCAGAACGATCCCACCCACGAAGTACTCACCGTTCGCAAGGAACTGGATCACCCCTTTCCAGATACTGGCCACGTTGCGGTGGCCGAGACGTTCGATGATCAGGATCGGCAGGGCGATGGCGGGTAGGTACAGGATCAAGGCCGCCAAGGCGCTGGCAGCACACATGCGATTGGCCCAGCGTCGGCGCCCCAGATCCAATACCACCGACCCGCAGCGCGAACAAAGGGCTCGCTCCGTAGGCCCCAAGGGAGGCACAGTCTGGATCCAGCCGCACTCGGTGCAGGCGACTGGGAGCGGATCGGGGTGGGTCATCGTCAGAGCTTACGGGGCCTAGGCAAAAGCGTTTCCACTTTCTGAGCGCTCCTAGGCCCATCCTGGGGCCTCTGGGGCTCCAGGCGCAAGGGAGGACCGAAGGCAAAGCCCGCATGGGGCTCCTGGATGGGAGCCGTACTTCCGATCAGTGGTTGAGGACTTGGCCCAGGGTCAACGGATGGCGTTCCATCGACTCGGCTCCGACTTGCCGGTAGATCCGCAGGGCCTGAGGGCAAACCAAGCCGTTGCGAACGCAGTCCAGGCGCGCCACTTCGACGAAGCGCTCGGGGTGGCCTTCGAGGACTTCGCGCAGCAACTGATTGTGTGCAAACCATTGCCGTCGCCACTGCGATAGGTCGAGCACCACGAACCCCACCGGGACTCGCTCCAAAAACGCGAGCAGCTCTTCGTGGGTTTGAAACGTGAGCGAATAGCCCCCACCCAGCCAGTCATCCTTGGCCAGCACCTTGCTTGCCCGGAGGACTTGCAGCTCTTTGTGGCGCGGATCCCGCAGGACCGCCTCGCTCACCAGCAGGCCTTCTCCGGTGGCATCGGAAGCCACCAACCAGGGGGTCGAGCGTCCACCCGGCTCCTCCAGGATGCGTTCCACCGCTTCGCGGAAGCCCAAATGGCGGGACTCCATGGGCGCGTACGCTTGCAACACGAACCCAACCAGCACCAGCCCTGCGGCCGGGATTCCGCGCGCCAAGGGGCTGAGCTCCAGGTAGCGCCAAAGCCACAAGGCGCCCCGGCCCGTGAACACCACCAAGACCGGCAAGCTGGCAGCCAGGTGACGGATTTCGATCCCCGTACGCAAGAACAAGTAACAGATCGTCAGCCCCATGAGCCACGCGATGCTCGCCGCCGTCTGATCCCGGGTGCGTTCCTCCGCAAAGCCCACCACCAAACCCAGGACCGCCAAGCCTGCGGCCAGGCTTCCGAGCATCAGTACGATCTCGCTCGAATAGAAGGAAGCGGCCTCGCGCATGTAGATCAGCGCGTCGCTGTCGCGCGAAGCCCAAGTGCTCTGCGAGAAATGAACCGTTTGCGAGTACCAAAGGTACCCCACCGCTCCCACCATCAAACCCGAGAGGACGGTGCCCCACGTGAAGATGCGGTTCCAACGGCGGGTGAGCAACGGCGCCACAATCGGCACCAAGACGAGTCCCAGCCCGTTGCCTTTGGTCAAGACCGCCAAGACGGTCAGCAACCCGTACATCATGGCCCTCGCGAAGGACCCAGTGGACAAGTACTTGCTGTACTGATGAACGGCCAAAGCACCCAGCGCCGCCACCAACAACTCCGTCATCGGCGTGCCCGAGAGGTTTTGCACCAAGGGCAAACCCAAGAACAGCACCCCCAAGAGCCCCGGCAAGGGAATCGGCATCGAGTGCCTGGCAAGCAGGCGAATGGACCAAGCCGCCAAGGCAGCGACCACGCAGGTACCGACCAGAAGCCCAAAACGCGTGACCCCAAACGGAATCATGACCGCACCGAGCAGCAGGTGCAACGCAGGCGGCCATTGACCCGAAGCCACCTTGGGGAAGTGCAGGTAGTACGACTCGATGAAGCGCAGTGGGTGGGCCGGATCGAAACTCGTCGCATAGCTGCGCATCATCGCAGCCGTGACCAGATGCGCGGGTTCGTCCTCGAAACTTCCAAAGTCGTTGCGCTCTTCACCCAGGTAGACGCGGCCCAGCAAAGCCAGCAAGAGGTACAACACGAGCCAAGCCCCGTGCACCCATGCCTTGTCCCGTTCGGTGTGCAACCCCAACTTCATCCACCGAATCTCCACAAGGCCGGGAAGCCGACGGAGTCCACCCGGAACAAGGGGTTGAGCGAGGGAATCTCCACGAACATCATGCCCAGGAAGATCACCGTGCAGAACAGCGCGTACAGGAAGAACCCCTTGCGCCTATACAGCTTCTCCGGTGCCTGGACGGGACTGTCCTCCTCCAGGGTGAGGCTCATGTACCAGGAGAAGAAGCCTGCAATCAGGGGCGTGGTCAAGATCAACTCGATCTTGTAGCGGACAATGAAGATGCCCCCCAAGATGCCCCCCATCGTCAAGTAGAAGACGATGCTGGCCATCAGGTTGGTGAGGTTGTAGTGGCGGAAGGACCGGCGGTAGCGGGCAGCGCGTTCGGGATCGCCGATGCTGCGGTACTCCGCATAACGCTTGGCGGCCATGAAGTAGGCCCCCATCATCCAATAGCCCATCGCCAAAGAAAGCGGCGGCAGGTGCTCGGGAACGAGCGCAAACCAACCCAGGAAGAGGCGGATGGGGTTGTTGAGCGACTCGGATAGCACGTCCAGATAGGGCAATTCCTTGAGGCGAATCGGAGGGATGTTGTACAGGCAACCCATGATCCACAAGGCCAGCGCCGACAGGCCGAACCCGAGCCCCAGGAAGAACGAACACCCGAACCCAATCAGCCCTAACAGGCCCCATTCCAGAATCGCCCACTGGCCGAGGATGGCGCCCCGCGCGGCGGGTCTCCGGAACTTGGTCGGATGCTCGCGGTCCATGTCCGCATCGAGGTACTCGTTGAGCACGTAGTTGCTCGAAGCCACGATGCAGGTCAAGGACACGGCGACCACCAGTCGTCCGACCGCAGACCATGTGAGCAAATCTTGGCGGTAGAAAAACGCCAAAGCCACACCCAAGAGCATGAACGCGTTCTTGAACCAATGGTCGATGCGCGCGATCTCAATGTAGGGGCGGATGCCCTCGGACCGATAGGGGTTAGACATTCCAGCTCCTGGCCAATTGGCCATAGTCACGCAAAGTGTGGGAGGACTTTCCGAGGCGGTCCAAGATGCGGAAATCTTGGCCGGCCGCGCGCGCGCCTTCTCCATCGACGTCCATGCGATCGCCAACGAACAACACCTGCCCGGGTTCCACCCCAAGCTGCTCGCTGGCGTAGAGGAACCCACGGGGATGGGGTTTGAAGGCGTTGATCTGGGGGTCGACTGCCGAAACTTGGACGCGGAAGAAGCGGTCCAAGCCCAGGGCCACGAGTTTTTCGCGCACCGGATAGTCCGAGAAGACCCCCATCGGAATCCCTTTGGCGCGAAGCGCCTCCAGCACCGGCAGCACATCGCTGTACAGCGCGGCGCGCAAGAATGGCAAGGGACGTGTCCACATCCATTCGCGCACCAAGGTTTCCAGGGCTTCGGCGGGCACCGCCAAGCGCGAGGCGGGCAGTTCGAACTGGATTCGATCAAGGGGCTCGCGGGCTTGGCCCAAGCCGCGCAGCTCCTCGCGCACCGTACGGAATGCACGCAGCCAACGCAGCATGCGAAGGGTCGCAACCGGCGACTGCCGCAGCCCCTGCTTGCCCAACTCCCAAAGCATGCGTTTGCGCAGAGGGCCTTGACGATACAGAGTACCGTCCAAGTCCCACAGCACAGCGCGGTACGGGAAGTCTTGGAAAGCAGTCATGGACCTAGCTCTATCGGCCTGTGGGTAGACTGGACTTGGCTGTGGAATCCGAGGGTGGCCCAGAAAATTGTTCCAAGGGTTCGAGTTCCCTTTTGCGGAGCCACCAAAGGGCATACACGACGTGGGCTGCGCTCGACGCGTAAGTCAGCGAGAGGGCCACCGCAACCCCCTGTTCGGGCCATGCCTGGGCGAGCCAAAAGAGGATCGGTACCTGGACCACGAAGTTGGCGATTGAGATCCAAATCCCAACTTCCAGCTTGTGCGCCATCAGATAGAAGATGTCGTTGACCACCGAGAAGCCCATGACCCACATCCCCGGAAGCAGGATCAGCACGCAGGTCCAAACCGGATCGACGTAGTCCGAGGGAAGGAAACGGCCCAGAAACCAAGGCAGGATCGGCAGCATCAAGAGCGAGGACAGGATCACGCAAAGCCCCCCCAACAGGGTGGTTTGCCGGTAGACACGGCCTAGCCGCCGCGGATCCAAATGGGCGCCGGCCTGACTCAGCGCGGAAACCCCGGTGCGTCCTACACCGGTCATCAAAAGTCGCAGAACTCCGACGATGCGTTGTCCGATGCGCAGGTACGCGACCCACTCGGTGGACCCATACCGATCCAGGATCAGCGAAGGCAGCACTTGGACCGAATAGGCATCGATGTTGCGCACGAGTCCCATGCGCACGCCAAGCCCCCAGCGGCCGGCCAAGCGCACCCGCCCCACCCGCCCGAGGATCGAACCCAAGGTGGGTAGGCCCGCACGAAGCGCCCGTTCCTTTTGGTAGTACAGCACGGCGAAGCCGCAGCTCACCACGGCGCCCAGCAACTGCCCAACCACGGCTCCCAGCGCCGAGCCAGTCCAAAACGCCCCGACCACCACGAGCAACACCCGCCCCAACTCGGAGGCATTCTCCATGCGCGTCAACGAAGCCATCCGGCGCTGACCTTGGAAGGCCACTTGGCCGATCAAGCGCGGAATGCCAATCAGCGGCTCCAAAGCCAAGAGAGTGGCGTAGGTCGCTACGCGACTGGCATGCTCCGATTCCGCACCCAACCACCAGCGTAAGAGGTCCGGTACCAGCCACCAGCACAAGAGCGCGCAGACCGTGCCCATCAGGAGCGTGGCTTCCACCGCAAACGTGAGCCACTCCCGAACCGCGTGATCGTCTTGCTCCTCGGTAGCCGAGGCCACCCGCGAAGTGGCCACCGAGGCGACCCCCAGGTTGAGCAGAAACCAGAGCGCGGTAAAAACCGCGATGGCTAGGTAGAACTCTCCCTGTTTGGCCGCTCCGAGGATATGCGAAAGCGACAAGACCCCCGCCAGCCCCAGGCCCGCGAGCATCAGCGATCCGGCTTGGAGGATGGTGGAATCCCGTGCGAAGCGGCTCTGGCGCAGGACGTGCCAAAGCTTAGCCATGGCCTTCCTCAGGCAAAATGAAGGACTCGCCGAGCTCGCGCGGGAGCAGCAACACGTCGCCTACCTTGGGCAAATCTTGTAGGGGGAAACGCGAGTAGCCCAAGGCAAACAGCTCCTCGAGCACCTGTTCCTGTTCCGCCCAAAACGGGTGGTAGTCCGCGCTCAAGAGCTCGGTCAGGATGGGCGGGAGTTTGGGAGCGCCGCGCAAGAACTCAATCAGCCCGCGGAGGACGGCGTAATCGAATCCTTCGGTGTCGATCTTGATGAAGGCGACGGCCTCGATTCCGTGGGCTGGACCCCAATCGGAAAACCGTGCGCACTCGATCGACTCTTCCTCGACGATGGTGTTGGGCTGCACCATCGAGTTCTCGCGTCGATCGAACATGATCTCGGGCACCACCGAATTGGCGCCGGGGTTGTGCTTGGCCTTGTAGATCGGCCTCCGCTCGTTCTGGTCGGAAAGAGCCAGCTGCCAAAGGGCGATGCCGTTACGCCCCCCCAAGCGGGCTTCGCAGCGCGCAAAGTACTGCGCCACGGGTTCGAAGAGCTGAAAGGTATTGCCCGGTCGGCGCTTGGCCAGTTCCTCGGTGAACAACCCCACGTTGGCTCCCACATCGAGGATCACCCCCGACTTGGGAATCCAGGACTCGATTCGGTCGAGGGTTTCTGCAACCACTTGGCGATGGCGCTCTTCCCACTCATCCAGGGTCTTGGCGGGCGGTTCGCGCAGGGCCTTGAGCCGCTGGAACAGGCTGCGCAACGTGGACAGGACCATGGTGTCTTCGATCGAGAGGAACGGGCTAGAGCCCCAAGACGAAGTTGCGGAAACTTTCGGCCCAGGGAGCCACTTGGTCGGCGGTTCCGCTGAGTTTCAACGTGTACACCCCTTCAAAGCGGCCCACGGGCGACTCCACGAAGGCGGTCAAAAGCCTAGCCGAAGGGGTCTTCACCCCGGCCATGTCGGTGTAGCTGCCTTGGCCGTCGAAAAGGGTGATCAAAAGGCCGTTGCGGCTCTCGGTCTCCACCAGGGGTTCGTCGTCGCCCTCTCCGAGACCCAAGGAGGATCGCCAGCGGGACACGTTGGCATCCACCCCCCCCAATTTGCCGGGCCAATGGGAGACGATCACATCCAAGCTTCCCCCATCGGGGGTTTGGAGCGCGTACTGCCGTTCCCGTTGGGCGTTGCCTGGAGGTACTTCGCTCCAGCCTTTCGGGGTCGTCCAGCGCAGTGCCCCAGGATTGGAATCGGCCACCTTGGCCCCGTTGGGCGGGGTGACGGGGTCGGTAGCCGGGCCTTGCGGCTCACCGCTGCCACAGGATCCCAGGAACCAGAACAGCGGTACCGATATGGCGAGAAGGGTTGTGCGCTTCATCACCTTCCATTTTACCCTGCTCGTGGGGCGCGTTTGCCCTTGGAGCCCCCATCCAACAGCTTTTTCAGGCCAAATGGTGCCAGGTTCCGATTGGAGACCCACCCTTGATCCGCAAAGTCCTAGGCTTCGGCCTGATCGTCGCCCTGTGCCTCTTTGGGCTGTACCGCATTCGGCTGTCGCTGCAATCTCCTGGGGAGCGTCTGCGCTACCGGATGGCCGAACTGGTGAGCGACTTCAACCGAGGCCGGGTCCGGGATGTGATCGCTGGCTTCGCGCCCGAATTCCGCGACGAGGCCAGCGGAGCCAAGAAGGAAGATGTGCTTTCGGCGCTTCAGGCCCTTTGGTTTGACAACCGGGACACCCACGGAAAGTACCTGCTTGAGTTCCAATGGCTCCAGCCGTTCGAGCCCACCCTGGATGAAGCCTCCGAACACGCCAAAGCCTCCATAGAATTTCAGATCGTGGACCATCACGTGGATCCCCCACGGGTGATATGGAAGTCGCTCGCCGAGTTGGAGTTCACCTACCAAGGCGGGGCATGGCGGCTGGTCAAAACCAGCGCCGTCGATCCCAAAGCCTTTGGCCGCGACTAGCGAGTTCGTGCCCCGTTGGATGCGGGCGCACCGGGGGCCTCTAAGATTCGCCGCCAGGTGGGCTCCAAACCCGCCATGCGATCCAAGGCTTGTCGCTGGTCTTCTGCTGCCTGCTCCGCGGGAGCCAAGGCTTGTTCCATCGTCTGGGCAAAACGGTCGGAAAGGCGGGTCCGAACCGAGGCGACCAGTCGGGTTGCCCGCGCACGCAGCCTGAGCCGAACCAGGCTTCGTCCAGCCCACAGCCACGCTGCCGCCAGGACGAGCGCGTTGACCAAGAAATCCATGCCCACGTATTGCCCCTGGTAGAAACCCAACGCACTGCGGTAGAGGATCCACAACGCAAAGCCATAAATCGGTACATCCACCAACCAGCGCAGCCCCGAGTGGGCGCCTCCTTCCGCCTCTTCGAGCAACTCGGTGTCGAGGAAGTGCGACAGCCCCTCATCGACAATCGCTTGCAACGAAATCTCGAGCTCGCCGGGGCTCGGGAGGCTGGCGGTCGACAGGCCTGCCGCTTGCAACGACATGCGCAGGGGCGCAAAGGCCCGCTCGTACAAGGATTCGAGTTCGCGGCCCGACGGCAGCCACGAGTCACCGGCCCGCATGGCCCGATCGCGCCCGTGGCTTTGCAGCTTCGAGCTGGCCAGCGCCCCTACCGTAGCACCCGCGGCCAGCAGCGGATTGCGACGTGCGAGCCAAGCGCCGGCTCCCAAGCCCAAGGAAGCCATCCCGCCCGCGCGGAGCGCCATTCCTCCGGGTCCCGGCCAGCGTCGGCCGACCTCTTCCCAAAGCATGGCCTCCACGTCGCGCTTGCGGAGTGACAACCGCCGATCGAGCTCGCTCAAAACCTGTTGGCGATACAGCGTCCGCGTTTCCGCCACGCGCTCGACCACGGATTCCTGGCGCTCCCGTAGCGCGGCTCGGCGTTGGCCGATCCAGTCGGCCAAGCGCCCTACCGTCCCCAGCGCGTTGTAGCGGCGCACGCGAACCAACTGCCCGGCTTCGGCCTGGGCGAACAAGTCCGCACAGAAGGCCTGCCAGCCAGGGGTTTCCGGGTTGGTTTGGGCCTCGCGCGGGCTGAACACATGCACGTGATCCGCTTCGATCCCAAAACGTTCACGGGCCAAATCGCGGAACTGATGGGCCAGCTCGACCCGACCTTGTTGGCTTAGGGCGTCTGCATGTCCGAGCACGAAGACCATCCCGCGCATGTGAGCAAACTCCTCCAAGAACGCAACGGTGGAATGTTCGACCACCGCTTGACGGTGGGCCACCACCACGAGCACATCGCTGCGCTCGGCCAGGGCCCGAACCACCGTTCGATGGTCTTCGCGCACGCTGTTGGTGTCCGGTGCATCGATCACGATTTGGCCCGACCAGGCCCCACTCCCGTCGGGTTCGTAGCGTTCGATGCGCGGGGTCGGTCCCGGCAGGTCCGCAAGCCATTCGGAAACGTCGGCATCGGCCGGGGCGTAGATGATCGGTTGGCTGGTGGTCGGCCGGCTTTCGCCTTCGATCGCGATCGACTGCCCGACCAGAGCATTGAGCAAGGTGGACTTGCCCGCGCCGGTGGAACCGACCAGGGTCAGCACCGCTGCGCGGCCCACGCGGCTACGTTGGCGGTCCAAGTCGACGATCCAGCGGTCGAGCGCCGATTCGTCGCCTCCCATGCCTTGGTTTCCGGCCAGAAGCGATCGATCGCTCCGCAGGCGTTCCATTTCTGCGTGCAGCAGCGGGATGGTGGCGGACGGCTTCATGGGGATTCGGGAAGGGTTTGGATTAGGGCCGCGATGGCTTCGGAATGGGGGTCCGAATCGGCGGACAGGGTGGGCCAGGAACTAGGTAGCGCGGCGGCAAGAAGCCATTCGCGCCAAGCCTCCCGCCGCAACCGAACCCAGCGTGCGCGAGCCTGCGCGGCCACCTGCGTTCCCAGGAACTTGGACAGGCGCTCGGCCGCCATGCTCGAAAGGGCCCCCATGCTGCCGACGGCCATGTCGGTGAGCAACCCGCCGGACTTGACGACGATCACTCCGGCGACCGCAGCCGGGAGGATGTGAGCGAGGTCCATCATCGCTTGCAGTGCCCACTCTCCACCGCGCTGGTCGAGTTCCTCTTCGACGAGCTGTTCGCAGTAGTCGGTGAACTCGCGCCAGACCTCTGGATCGCTTTGCAGATGGGTTTCCACCCATTGCTCTGCCGCAGCCCGTCGGTTGGGGTGCAAGTCCCTGGCAATCGATTGGGTCCAATCGGGATCGGTGCTCGCGCCAGCTGCCATCATGCGCGCCAGCAAGCGTTCGACAAAGGGCGGCCAAAGCGGTTGCAACGCTTCCAATTCGGCCTGGCGCAGGGTCTCCGGCAGGTCGCGGGTGGAAGGCGGGAGCTTCCCGAGCAACTTGGAGTAGACGTAGGTGACCCCCTCGCTGGCCTTGCGCAAGCCCTTGCGGTAGCTGCTGCGTACGAGCCCAGGTCGCTTGTCCAGAACCCGACGAAAGGCCTCCAGGATCGGCCCCATGGGGACCGCTGCCTGGGCAACCGCCTCGGCGGTGGACAGGGCTTCGCGTTGGGCCAAGTCTTGCAGCTTCGCGCGCAATTGATCGCGAGCTTGCCACGACCCATACCACGCTTGCAGGGTCGATCGGAGTTGCCTCAGCGAGGCTTGGCGCGCCAGTTCGGCCAGCGCCGGTGAGGCACTTTCTTCCATCAACCAGGAGTGCAGCGTTTCCCCTGCGCCTTCGAGCCGCCTTGGTTCGAGCGGGATGCGCCCTTCGGCAATGGCCACGTCGGCCAACGCGTAGAACCGGGCACGGGCGCTCACACCCAGAGAAGCCTCCAACACCGCACAGTGCGACCGGGCCACGTCCGGCGAGCTGGCTTCGTTGTAGATCAAAGCGAAGGGGCGCCCCGATCCCAACCAACGCTTCAGAAACTGAACCGCCTCCAAGTTTTGATAGCAATGGCGAGTGACCACCACCAAGGCGAGATCGGTAACCAAGAGCAGCGACTCGGAAGCCCCGCGATGCCCATCGCGGATGCTGTCGAAATCAGGCGCGTCCACCAGGAGCACCCCAGCTGGCAATCCCTCGGCGCGGGCGACCAACCATTCCTGGTTGGAACCGGCTTGGAGCGCAGCTTCGATGCCGGCGCTGCCCGGGGGAACTTCCACTAGACGAACGTCTCCGCGCATGGTGAGCGTCGAGGGGTCCTGGGCTGCACCCACCAAGCGTCGCGTGGCGCCACCCGTAGCACGCGATGGACTCAGGACCTTGCCGCACAAACCATTGAACACCGCCGATTTCCCGGCATTGTTGGGACCCACCAAGCCCACGATCAGCGGACCACCGTTTGCGCGCGGAATCAGGTCACGCACGAGCAATGCCTCGGCAAGCTCCAAGGGGGGCTTAAGGCCTGGCACCGCCTGGGACAACGCGGCCTGCACCCGGCCGTGCAGCGTGACGAGCGTTGCGTGATCGATACCCGTGGCGGTCATTTGGATTCGGCTTCTTTGGCTTCGATTTGCAAGCGCAAGCGCTCGGCCAAGTCCGGGTCCAGCGGTCGCAGCGTGCCCAACGTGCGGCGGGCCGCTGAGACTTCGCCCGCGGAGCTTTGGAGCGAGCCGAGGGAGTACAAGACCATGGAGTTCCTGGGTTGGGCGACCAGGGCACGCTCGTAGTAGGTTTGCGCTTCGGCACTCCGCCCCAGGCCGTGCAGGCATTGACCCAAAGCCTCAAGATAGCGGGCGATCCTGGGCGCAGCTTCCACCGCTTGGGTCAAATGCGGCAATGCGTCTTCGAGCCGGCCCTGGCGAAGTCGGGCCTGGCCGATTTGGTATTGGGCTTCCGGCCCCTGCACATCGGTCGTCGAGATCAGCCCCCATTCGACCTCGGCCGCGACTTCCGGCAGGTCCCGAGCCCTTAGAACCCCTGCCCAGCGGTTCCAATCGGGCTCGCTAGGAGGTTCCCAGTACAACCCATCGAACGGGAGCGCGGCACGCAATCGTTCGGGGCCCGAAAGATCGAACAGCGCCCGATCGCCGAGTACTTCCTCGACGCTGGCCGCGCCCCAGTACAACACTTGGATGCGACCCTTGCCGTCGATGAGGAATCCCATCGGGACCGCCAACGGCAAGGTGGAATCGGTGAAGTAACACGCCAATGCGTGCAGCAGGTTCGCGCTGGCCTCGGGGCAAGTGGCACTGGCGTAGGGCCAATCGCTGGACGGAGCGATGGAGTCGGTGGAACCCGGGTCCAGGGGAAGCTCCAACGCAAGCACCCCCAAGCCGCTCTCGGTGATGGCTTTGCGTTGGCTTGCCCACTCTCCACGCTCGGCCACGCATGGCATGCAGTCCCGCGACCAAAGCATTAGGAACACTGGCTTTTGGGTGCGACCTTGGCGTTGGGCTAAGATTCCACCAAGGGTCGCTTGTTTCGTGCCCGACTCGACGAGCAGGCTTGGCAACGGATGCGGGACCGCCAACACGTGCCGCCCCTTGCTGCCAAAGCGTTCGCCGAGCGGCTCTTGGGTTTTCTCCAAAGCCTGGCTGCTCGGAGGCGACGATTCGCGTGCGCGGCCTTCCCCTTGGACCAACAAGTAGCGCTGCCCCGTGGCCACTTCGCCAAAGGCTTCTCGCGTTCCACCGGGCCATACCACGCTGAGTTCCACCTGGGTTTGGTCGCCGAGCCCCACGTGCAACCACTCGCTGGATTGGCTCAGGTAGCCTTCCCCAGCGCGAGCGGTGCGCAACCATGGCGTGGTGCGCCCCTTGGCCCTCACTTCCAACCGGGCCCCGATGGCCCCGGCGACGCCCACGGGTTTGGCTTCGATCCATTGCCCACGGCGCGGCAGGCGGTTTTCCAGGAAGCGCAAACGCGGGGTGGTGCGCGCACGCACGATCCAATCCAAATCGCCGTCGTGGTCCCAGTCGATTTGCGCCACGCTGCGGCCGTCGTCGGGCAAGTCCAAACCCATGGCACCGCTGGTCTCCAAGAACGTTCCATCCCCGAGCCCCAGGAAGCTCACGTTGCGCTCGCGACCGCTCCAGGAGAGGCCCTGGCGCAATAGCCAGCCCATGGCCGCCCAGCCCGACCCATAGGAATCGACGCGATCTTGGCTGTTCAAAGGGGTTTGCGACACGACCTGCCGCCAAAAGAAGCTTCACAAGTCTTTGGTGCTTTCCCCCGTTACGAATCCATTGGGGACCACCAAGTCCAGATTCCCGTCGAGGTCCAAGTCTCCACTCAATCCACCCCACGCCCAAAGGCTACGGCGCGCTCCCGAAGTCATCGTGCGATCCTCGAAGTGGCCGCCGGGAATCCCGATGTAGGTTGCGCTGCCGCGGGCATGTTGGAAGAACAGCTCGCGCTCGGCCGGATCCGCGCCGGGCAAGAAATTCGCCTGGGTGGTGACCCTTTGCCCCGCATTGGAGTCCATGTTGGACACGTACAGGTCCATCAGGCCATCGTGGTTCCAATCGCCCCAGGTGACGCCCATGCCCGCCGCCACATCCTGGGCCGAAACCTCCCCGGCCACTTCGCGGAAGCGCTTCCCTTCCTTGCGGTACAGCGCGTTGCGCCCAAAGTCGTTGGCCACGTACAGGTCCAGATCCCCATCGTTGTCGTAGTCCTCAAACGAAGCGGCAAAACTGAAGCGCGTGGCGCCCTCGCTCAGGCCCCAAGCCTCGCTCGACTCGCGGAAGGAAAAAGACCCCAAGTTTTCGAGCATCCAATTGGCGGCGCCGTTCTCCGCATCGTGGTAGGGAAAGGGCAAACCGCTCGACTCGTACGGGGACGAATAGCGGCAGACATAGATGTCCACATCGCCATCGAGGTCCACATCGGCCGCGGCCAACGAAGTGCAGTCGGGGCCAGGGAAGGAATAGGCCAGAACAAAGCGCAAGCGCGACTTCTGTTCGAGCACGCGCACCCCCTCCGCGGTGGCCAAGACCAAGTCCTTGTCACTGTCCCCGTCGAGGTCGACCCACAGGGCGGAAGAGCTGTAATTGAGCACGTCGAGCCCCGCCTCTTTGGCGACTTCGCGGGTGCTTCCATCCGGTTGATGCAGGAAGAGGCGATTGGGCAGGCCACCGGGCTCAAGCACGTACACGTCCTCGAGTCCATCCCCGTCCACATCACCGATCGCCAAACCCTGGTGCCCAAGGATGCCGGTTCCCAGCCCGGCGTCGAGCCGTTCGCGCCAAAAGTCGATCCCTGGAGACAGCTGGTTTCGATAAGCCGGGCTTGGAAACACTTCATGGGAGCGATCGACAAACCCAGGCTTCGCACCGCGCAGCGTAAGCCAGTGGGCCTCTCGTTCCTCCACCCGTTGCCAAAGGATGGCTTGTCCACGACGGCGCCAGGTGACATCCCAAAGGCTGTGCATGGTGCCGCGCCGTCCGGGCTGTTCGCAGATCCATTGCAAGCGCAGGGTTCCGTGTGCGGTCTCTGCGTCGACCACTTGCAATCCTTCCACGTGCCATTCGGTTCGAGAAAGGGGTCCTGCAAGGCGCCCGCGAATCGCCTTCCAACCCTCCATGAGCCCTTCGGGCCCGCCGGCGACGCCCTGCTGCAGGTCCCAATCGGGAGCACCGCCCCCTAGGGCCTGGCCCTTCAACCAGGTGCCCTGGGCGTCGGGCGCGCACAGGCGCTGCCAAGCGGCTTCGTCGGGCTTGGATGCTTCCCAGACCACGTCCCGCAAGGCACGAATGGGTTCTCCGAGCGAGTCGTTCCAAACCTCAGCTGTCCAGGCACTGCCGGTTGCCTCCAAGCCTTCCAAGGCACGCTCGATGGGAGCGGGGATGTTTTGAGCTGCGCTTTGGGTAGCCGGAACTTCGCGGTCCTGGGCTGAGCACGGAAGTACCAACCAGAGCCAGCCGGTAAGGTACCACCCGAGGGGAGCTTGAGGTCTCGATTGCATGGGTCCATCTTAGCCCTGCGGCGCGGGATCTCGTAGCGGGCGATGCCCCAGCGGTCCCCCAAGCGGGGAAAGAGCCGCATCGGCCCCCACCAGCGGGTATGCTGGGCCCCCAGCTATGGCGCACGAGCTTCCTCCCGGTATCCAAGATGTGTTTGGCCGCGTCCTGGCCAATTTGCGCATTTCCGTCACGGATCGGTGCAATCTGCGCTGCCACTACTGCATGCCCGAACGGGAATACGAGTGGCTCCCCAAGGCGGATCGTTTGACCTTCGAAGAGCTCGAACGGCTGGTTGCGCGCATGGCCCCGCTGGGGGTTCGGAACCTCCGCATCACCGGAGGCGAGCCACTCCTGCGGCGTGAGCTAGCGCAGCTGATTGCCCGACTGGCCCGCATTCCGGGAATCGAGGACATCGCCTTGACCACCAACGGGATCCTGCTCGCAGACCAAGCCGAAGCCCTTTGGCAGGCGGGCCTCTCGCGGCTGACCATCAGCCTCGACACCCTGCGGCCCGACCGGTTCCGCAAGCTAACGGGTCAAGATCGGTTGTCGGCGACCTTGGCGGGCTTGGAGGCTGCCCAATCCGCTGGATTTGCCCCCATCAAGCTCAACATGGTGGTGTGCCGCGGTAGCAACGACGACGAAGTCGAATCGCTTTTGGAATTCGCCCTCGAGGCGGGGCACGAGCTGCGCTTCATCGAGTACATGGACGTGGGCGGTGCCCTGGATTGGCGTCAAGAACAGGTACTTTCCAAGGGGGAGATCCTGGAGCGCATCGCCCATCGTTTTGGAACTCCCGAACCTGCGCCGACTCCCCCATCGGCCCCTGCCCAAAGGTTCCAACTGCCGGGAGGAGGACGCTTCGGCGTGATCGCTTCCACCACCGCCCCCTTTTGCGGTACGTGCACCCGTGCGCGACTGACGGCCGATGGGTGGCTGTACGCCTGTTTGTACGCGACCCAGGGCTTGGACCTGCGCAAACACTTGCGGGATGGGGCCACCGATGAGCAGCTGACGGAACTCTTGACCGCCGGCTGGACCAGCCGACGCGACCGTGGTGCCGAAGAGCGCTTGGCGCAGCCTGCGCGAGAAGCTTCGGTGGACCGCGAGGAACTGCGTCGGGACCCCCACTTGGAAATGCACACCAAGGGCGGCTGAGGCGCCGGGGCGCCGCACCATTCCCTCTCCAGGCGGGAGACTCTTCGCGCTGTCGGATGCTGGCCAACCAACGGCAAGGGGCTGCCCCACCAAAGTGGGACAGCCCCTGCTGAGGGGACCTGGCAAGCCAGATCCCTACGGAGTCCGAAGGACTAGAAGGTCACGGACAGGCCGTTCGAGAAGTTCGAGGTGCCCGCGCCAGCAGCGCCGTCGCGGTACCACAACTGGAAGTGCCAGGTGGCGCCGGCCACGATGGCCGGGCTTCCAGTGATCGGCACGGTGACGGGAACGTCGTAGCCGCTGCCGACTCCAGAGGTGCCCACCAGGTTCTGAAGCACACCACCCGCATCGAACGAGCCGACCGAGTTCAGCGCGCCGCCGGGCACGTTGTAGCGACCGAAGACGTTGCCGCCGGTGACGCTCAAGCACAGGTGACCGTTGCTCAGGGCGAGACCCGGGTCACTGACGCCGGTACCCACGAGGAAGTAACCGAACTGCGCGTTGGGACCTTGGGTGGCCTCGAGGTGCAGATCGCTACCGACGCCGCTACCGAAGGCTCCGCTCAACACGGCCGGGAAACCGGTCGAGTTGTTGTCAGCGGGATCGCAGAACGGAACGCCCGTTCCACCACCGCCACCGGGGACGCAGTTGGTGGTCGAGTCGGCCGACAGCAAAGCGTACATGTTGGCCGCGGGGTTGGTGCCTACTTGAGTGCCGTCAGCGTTGCAGCCGCCGGTGTTGGCGTAACCACCGAACCAATAGCAACCCGCCGCGGCACCAGCCGAGGAGCGGTCGCCGGTCCACCACAGGTCGTCCGTGTCGTAACCGGAGGAGTTTTCACCACCCAGGGCCGGAACACAGGTTTCCGCGGGGCCGTAGTAGGTGTTGCCACCACCGCCGCCGGGGGTACCCGGAAGGATCTCACCGGCCGCTTGCGCGGTCCAGTTGCGGTCGCCACACAGGAGGGGTCCGACGGTGACAGCACCGACGTAACCGCCCAATCCGCCCGGGTCAAACTCCATGCCGAAGCCGAAGGAGTCGAAGGCCAGGTCGTTGTCGAAAACGCCGTCGCCGTCGCCGAGCAGACAGAACTCGGCACCGGTGAGGTCGAACTGGACGGTCCAGCAGGTGAAGTAGCCCATGGCCAAGATAGCCGGGTCGGTGCCGGGAAGTCCGGTACCGATGAATCCACCAGCGACGTTGTAGCCAGCGGGGTCGGTGCAGGCGTCGTAGGTGTCGTAGATGGTGATAGCCACATCGAGGGGGCCGGTGGCCGGAGCGTCGTCACCGATGCAATAGCCGATTTCGACCCCGTTGATGTTGTAGTTGTCCCGGTTCGCACCCGCGCCACCCGAGGTGGAGGGGATACGACCCGCCATGACGAAGTCGAACGAAGCCGTCACGGAGGCGATGGCGCCCGACGTGAAAGCGTTCATGTTGGCCGTGTTGTTGTACACGGTGTCCGGGCCCAAGTTGACTCCCGCGGGCACGTTGCGGGTCCACGTGCCGGTGGCCACGTGGTAGATGCCACCGTCTTTGACGGGGCCTTTGATGGCGTGGATGTCAGTCTCCACTTGTTGAGCGACGGCAGCGCCGCCAAGGATCACGGCACCAGCCGCGATGAGAGAAGAACGAAGCATTAACCTGTCTCCTGGAAAGAGGTCTAGAAGGTAGTTGGAGAGAACCGTTTACCGGCGTACTCCTGGTCCCTCCACTCCTGCCGCCAAAGAGGACGGTAGGAAATGTTGGGAGAGCACGCTTTGGACGGAACGCTGGTAGGGCAGGTTCCCTCAGCTCTTGAATCCTACCCGGCTCTTCCAGAAAACGGGCTGGAATGTAAATCGGGGCCAGTGGGCGTGCTCGGAATGGGAATTCCTGGCGCTGCGGGGGTCAGGAACGAGGTTGGCTAAGTCCCAAAGTGATGGCGAAAGGCATCTCTAGGGGCTCTGAAGCCATCACCAGGCGCATTCGGACCCCGGGTGACTCAAATCGAGATAAGCGTAGAGGCTCACGCGAGCTCCGTCCACCCACAGGACTTTCGTTGTTGTGGGCCTTCGTTGTAGGCCTTCGTTGTAGGCCTCCGTTTGCTGGTAGCCATAGCGAGCGCCGCTCTTCGGTCACCCTTGCCCTCCAACAGGCTCCCCGCCAGGGGACCTAGAAGGTCATGGACAGGGCGTTGGAGAAGTTGGACCAACCAGTGCCCATGGCCACATCGCGGTACCACAGCTGAAAGTGCCAAGTGCTGCCCGCGGTGATGGCTGGACTGCCCGCTATGGGTAGGTTGCTCGGGACGTCGAAGCCCGAGCCCCATTGAGCAGTCCCGACCAAGTTCTGAAGGGTTCCCCCCCCATCGAACTGGCCGATGGAGTTCAGCGAGCTACCCGTCACGTTGTAGCGACCAAAGCCATTGCCCATGGTCACATCCAAGCAGAATTGCCCACCGTTGTTGGGAAGCACCACTCCCGCGCTCGGGGCGTTGCCTACCAGGAAGTACCCAAACTCGGCCGCGGGGCCTGCCGTTGCTTCCAGATGCAATCCAGAGCCCACGCCGGGATGGTGCAAGCCAGCCAAGTGGCAGGGGAACCCCGTCGAATTGGGCGAATTCGGATCGCAAAAGGCTGTGCCTACCAGCCCCCCGACAGGAAGGCAGTTGCCGGTCGTATCCGCCGTGAGCAAGGCGTACATGTTGGCCGGGGGATTCACGAAGTACGTTCCGTTCGCGTTGCAACCAGGGCCGCTGCCCCCCCAAAACCAAAAGCAGCCAGCCGCAATACCCGCGGAAGAGCGGTCTCCGGTCCACCAAAGGTCTTCGGTGTCGTAACCCGTCGAGTTCTCTCCGCCCAAGGTTGGAACGCAAATCTCGGCGGGGCCGTAGTAGGTAGCGCCGCCACCTCCGCCCCCGCCTGGGCTGGGAGGCGTGATCTCGCCGGCGGCTCGCGCGGTCCAGTCACGGTCACCAGCAAGGACCGGGCCGACGGTTATGGCGCCCACGTATCCCCCCGTGCCGCCTGGATCGAATTCGAGTCCGAAGCCAAAGGAGTCGAACGCCAGGGCATTGTTGAAGACGCCGTCGCCGTCGCCGGGTACGCAAATCTCTGCACCGGTCAAGTCGAATTGCACTGTCCAGCAAGTGAAGTAGCCCAACGCCACTTGGGCAGGATCGCTACCCGGTAGGCCAGCGCCTACGAACTGCCCAGCGATCTGGAAGTCCGCGGGATCTTCGCAGGCCACGTACGATGGGTACAGGGTCACTTGCACGTCCAAGGGGCCGGTGGCCAAGGCGTCGTCATCGATGCAATAACGAATCGATACACCGTTGAGGTTGTAGTTGTCCCGGTTCGCACCGGCCCCGCCCGATGTGGACGGGATCCGCCCCGCCATGACCAAATCAAACGAGGAGGTCACCATGGCAATGTGCCCACCCGAGAAGTTGGCCGTGTAGGCGGTGTTGTTGTAGACCGTGTCTGGGCCCAACAGGAATCCAGGAGGTTGGTTGTGGGTCCATGTCCCCGTGGCCACGTGGAAAGTTCCGCCGTCACGGACAGGACCCTGGATGATCCCAAGATCCGATTCCAGGCGTTGCGCCCATACGGGGCAGCTTGGACAAACGAAAGCCGCTACCAGCAATAGAAAACGAAGCACCCAAGGCTCTCCTGCAAAACGGTGGATAAGGGATAAGGAATGAGCTAGCAACCCGCTAGCGGAGCGGGCAGCCCGACCACTTGGGCGACTTTTCCGTGGCGCATCGAACGCGCCAAAGCCTGTCGCCTGGTGTGCCACTCT
>JACKHT010000023.1 GCA_020638855.1 Planctomycetota bacterium | reverse complement strand
TGGCTATGGCAACGAAGCCCGCCTCCAAGCCAGCGCGGTGGTGGCGTTCGTGCTGTCGATCCCCGAAGCTAGCTTGCAGATCACGGGTAAGGGAGCGGTGCGTTAGGGCGGGGGTTGGAGCTCCTAGTCGACAGCTCCCAACCGACAGCTCCTAACCGGAACGGTGGGGTGGTGGGGCCGCGCGGGGAGCCGAGGGGAGCCTTGGGCTTGAGGGCTTCCTGGGTGAGCGAAGCGAAGGGCTTGGGTCACTTGCGATCCTGCTAGGCCCGCAGATGCCTGGGACGCGGCGGATCGCTGCTCTTGTTTTGGGCTAGGGGGCTAGACTGGGGCCATGCGACCCATCCATCCCAAGCGAGTCCTCGGTTTCAGCCTGTTTGCGGGTGTCTACATGTTTGCCTTCCTGACCCTGCTGCAGTGGAACACCCAGACCACCGACATGCTGCTGGCCTTGCTCGGAATCCTGCCTGTGGCGGTGTTTGGCCCCGCCTTCTTTGGCGTGTTTCGCGACGGGGATGAGGGTGCAACTGGGGTGAAGTCGTAGGTGGCCAAAACCCAGGCGTGCGGGTGGCTGGGGAAGACTCGAAGGGTCCTAGATACAGAAAACGCCATAAATGGCGGATTATAGTATTGAGATAAGGCGCCATATGTGACGTTATATGGGCTGAAACTGGCTACAATACGCCATATAAGACGCCTATGAGGATCGATCCCAAGATGACCGATGAAGCGCTGCTGGCGTGGATCGGGGAACGCCTGGCTCGGCAGCGCTTGGCGCGCAACTTGACCCAGGCCCAGGTGGCGGAGCAGGCAGGGCTCGGGTTGCGGACGGTGCAGCGCTTGGAGCAGGGGGCCGTGGCGACCCAGTTGTCGGGGTTGGTGCGGGTTTGCCGTGTCTTGGGGTTGGTGGAGAACTTCGAGCGCTTGGTGCCCGAAGTGAGCGAGGGGCCTATCGCACAGTGGAAGCAAAAGGGGCATTCGCGGCAGCGGGCTTCGGGGGAGGGCGACGTGGAGGGGGGAGCCCAACCGTGGTCCTGGGGAGAGGCTGGGGCGAACCCAACGGACCAGCGCAGCGAGCCGCGCGGGGGGGGCCAGGAATGATCGCGCGCGTGGAGCTTTGGGGCCGCATGATCGGCGCCGTGTCGTTGGCCGAAGGCCAGGACGTGGCCGAGTTCCAGTACGACCCCGACTTTGCAAAGAGCGCGATCGAGCTCGCGCCGCTGGTGATGCCGCTCAGCGATCGGGTGTATCGGTTTCCGGCCCTGGCGCGCGAGACCTTCCATGGCCTGCCGGGACTCTTGGCGGACTCGTTGCCCGATCGGTTTGGCAACGCGTTGATCAACGCTTGGCTCGCCACCCAGGGGCGCACGCCGCAGAGTTTCGATGCGGTGGAGCGCCTGTGCTACACCGGCGCGCGCGGCATGGGAGCGCTCGAGTTTGCCCCGGTGCTCGGTCCCCGGCCGCGCACGGCGAGCAAGATCCAGATCGAAGCGTTGGTGGATCTGGCCAGCGAAGTGCTCAGCCACCGCGGGGATTTGCAAGGGCACTTCCACGAGGAGGGCAAGGAAAAGGCCTTGCGCGACATTTTGCGCGTGGGCACCTCGGCCGGGGGGGCGCGGGCCAAGGCGGTGATCGCCTGGAATCGGACCACGCAAGAGGTGCGTTCGGGGCAAATCGCTGCGGGGGAAGGCTTTGAATACTGGTTGATCAAGTTTGATGGCGTGGTGGGGAACCAGGACAAGGAACTCGAAGATCCCAAGGGCTATGGCGCGATTGAGTACGCCTACTCGCTCATGGCCCAGGCGGCGGGCATTCGCATGAACGAGTGCCGCTTGCTCGAGGAGAACGGGCGTCGGCATTTCATGACCAAGCGCTTCGATCGCTTGGCTGGCGGCGAAAAACTGCACATGCAATCGCTATGCGCGCTGGCGCACTTCGATTTCAACCAAGCAGGCGCGTACGGCTACGAACAGGCGCACTTGGCGATCCGGCAGCTGGACCTGCCGATGGCTTCGGTCGAGGAGCAGTTCCGCCGCATGCTCTTCAACATCGTCGCGCGCAACCAGGACGACCACGTCAAGAACATCGCGTTCTTGATGGACAAGCAGGGGCGCTGGTCGCTCGCTCCGGCGTTCGATTTGACCTACAGCTTCAATCCGGCCGGCCTGTGGACGTCGACCCATCAAATGACGGTGAACGGCAAGCGCGATGGTTTCACCTTGGAAGACTTCGAGGCCTGCGCCAAGTCGGCCCTGATGAAGCGCGGCCGCGCCGCGACGCTGCTCGAAGAGGTCCAAGGCGCGGTCACCCGCTGGCCCGAATTCGCCTCCCAAGCCGGCATTCCCGAGTCGGTCGTCGAACGGATCCAGGCCACCCACCGACGGTCGTTCCCGAAGGGTTGAAGCGGGCGTCCCCGTGGGGAAGCCTCGCTGGCCAACAAGCGCCGCAGGTGGGGGGAGGTCGGCGCCAAGGCCGAGCGGATCCAAGCCCGAGCGGGTTGGGGCTTGGCTCCAAGCCTCCACCCCCCACGCGGAGCTGCCTGGTGTGCCCCGGGCAGGTCTGCTGGCGTCGAACCGCAGCCTCCCCATGGCTCGAATTGGCGACCGGCGGGCGGTTTGGGGGATCCCGCTTGGCCGGGGTGGAGGGCGGGGGTACCCTCTTCCGCCTGAAAACACCTGGCACGCCTGGGGCGTGCCCGTACCCAATCCCTTTGCCATGGGCCACAGCCAAGATCTGGAGCGTTTGTTTGGTTTGAAAGACGTGACCTACAAGGTCAACCTTTCGAAAGATGCGTTGTTCGATGCCGCCATCGCGGGCGACCGGGGTCGCATCCGACCTGGTGGGCCGGACACCGATCCGAAGGCCTACGCGACCAAGCTGGGCAAAAAGGGGCCGCTGGTGTTCTACACCGACCCCTCCTGCACCGGACGCCCGGTGAAAGACACCTTTGGGGTGGCTTGGCCCGAGCTTGAGGACAAGGTTTGGTGGAAGGCCGACTTCCAAAAGTTCGACCCGACCAAGTTCCAAGCGCTGCTCAAGCGCGTCGGCGAGCACTTGAACCAGAAGAAGGCTTCGCTGTTCGTGAAAGACGTCTACGCGGGGACCGACGCCGAGTACGCGGTGCCCTTCCGCTTCGTGGGAGAGTACGCCACCCACGCCATGTTCGTGCACAACATGTTCCCCAAGGAACTGCCGGGGGTGAGCAACGAGGACGGCAAGCGCTGGACCCTGCTCAACGTGCCCAGCTACCACGCGAACCCGGAGGTCGACGGCACCGCCAGCCAGCGTGCGGTCATCCTGGACCTCAAGAACCGGATCATCCTGGTGGTTGGACGCGCGGACTACTGCGGCGTCAACAAGAAGGGCATGTTCACGGTCATGAACTACCTTCTGCCCGATCAAGGCCACATGTCGATGCACTGCTCGGCCAACGTGGGCCAGCGCGGCGACGGCGCGATCCTGTTCGGCCTGTCCGGTACCGGCAAAACGACCCTTTCGGCCGATCCGGATCGTAAGCTGGTCGGGGACGACGAAACCGCTTGGACCGCCAGCGGCATCTCGAACCTTGAAGACGGCTGCTACGCCAAACTGATCGATCTCAACAAGGAGGCCGAACCGGTCATCGCGGCCGCGCTTTCGATGCCCGGTACGTTGATTGAAAACGTGCCGGCCCCCAAGGGCAAGCGCATGGAGGAAGTGGATCCCCAGGAGCTCGACCTGAGCGACCAGTCGATCACCGAAAACACGCGTTTCAGCTACCCGCTCGACTGCAACCCGAACGTGGCGGAGGGTTCCAAAGGCCCGCACCCCGAGACGATCGTGCTCTTGACCGCCGATGCTTTCGGCGTGTTGCCCCCGGTTTCGGTGCTGGAGTCGAAAGAGGTCATGTACCACTTCATCATGGGTTTCACCGCCAAGCTGGCGGGCACCGAAGTGGGCGTCACCGAGCCCCAGGCCGCGTTCAGCTCCTGCTTCGGCGCGCCGTTCATGGCGCAAAAGCCGAGCGTTTACGCGCGCGGTTTGGCCAAGATGATGGAGAAACACCAAGGCCGCTGCATCCTGCTCAACACCGGTTGGGGCGGAGGCCCCTACGGCGTCGGCAAGCGGATTTCGATCAAGGACACCCGTGCGTTGCTCAACGCCGCGTTGGCTGGCGAACTGCACAAGGAAGGTGCCGAATACGACGTGCACCCGATCTTCCACCTCAAGATGCCCAAGGCGTGCCCCGGGGTCGATCCTTCGGTGCTCAACCCGCGCAATTCGTGGAAGGACAAGGCAGCCTACGACACCGCCGCCACCAAACTGCGCGACCTGTTCCGTAAGACCTTCGAGGACAAGGGCTTCGCTTCGCTCGGCATCGAGCCGGTGATGTAGCCCTAGGGCGAGCCCACCCCGACAATTGGCCCCCCGAGGACTGGAAACTCCAGTCGCGGGGGGCCAAGGTCTTGTTCAGGGCGGGTGGCGCTGGCCCCAGGTACCACTTCGACCCCACTTGCCCCAACTCCGCCCGAGTTCCATCTCGCCGGGGCGCTACACTACCCCCATGAGCATCCACGTCGAACACTACAAAGAAGGCATGACCGCTTACGGCAAGGGCGACAACCCGGCCGCCATCGCTGCCTTCCAAAAGGCCCTCGACGCCAAGCCCGAATGGACCGAAGCCATGCACGGGTTGGCGCTCGCCTGCCTGCACGACGGGCAGGTCGACCGTGCCATCGAAGTGGGGCTCGCGATCGCGGAGATCGACAAGGGCGACCCCTTTGTGCACACGAGCCTTTCGATCTTCTACCAGCGCAAGTCGCAGGTCGCCGAAAAGGCCGGCGACGAGCCCGAGGCCAAGAAGTACATCAAGTTGGCCGAAGAGGAGGGCGCCAAGGCGCGCCTCTTGTCGTGGAAAATCGAACTCAAGACCAACCCCAACGCTGCGCCCCCTGGCCCTGCGGATGGGATGCGGGTCATCGATTGAACTCGACCGGGGTGACCAAGACTTGCAGGCCCCACTGGATTGCCGCCAAGGTCACCAGCAGGATCGCGAGGCTGGCCAAGTGCGGGCGTCGGTAGCTGTCGGACCGTCGGGTCGCGTTGCGTAGCTGCCAGGCGGCCCAGATTCCAAAGCCAATGTTGAGCGCGGTGGCTAGGCCGTAGTGCAGGCTGGAAATCATGCCTTCGCCGGCGATTCGAACGGTGGTCTCCAGGTACAGAAACCACGCGACGATGGCGGCCAGATAGGGAATGGCGAAGGTGACCGAGAGGGGCAGAATGAAGCCCGAGGGACGTTCGATGTGGGCGCGAATGGGGACTCCCTTTTTGGAGGTTGCGTGTAGGGGCGTTGCGTGTAGGGGCAGGGTGCGCTGGTTTCGGGAGCGGAAAGCCGCCTTGGACCGAACGGACTCGTCCGAAATGCAGCGGGACCCGGACGCGATCGATCGCGTCCGGGCCCCGCTGGGTGCTGCTAGAGGGGATTACTCCTCGATACCGAGGATCTTGCGACCCTCTTCGCTGATGCAGTGGGGGCCCCAGGCGGGCTCCCAAACGATGTCGATCTCGGTGTGCTCGATGCCGGGCAGGGTGTTGACCCGGCGCTTCATCATCTCGGGGATGTTTTGGGCTTCGGGGCAGGACTGCGAGGTCAAAGACATGCGAATCTTGACTTGGTGGTCTTGCAGCTCCACGTCGTAGACGAGGCCCAAGTCGACAATGTTGACCGGGATCTCAGGGTCAAAAACTTGGCGCAGTTGGTCGTAGACGTCTTCGATGGTTGCAGTCATGGCAAAGGGGGTGGGTGGGAGGCCGGCGGTGCCTGCGGGCCGTTGGGTAGCCCGGGACTCTACCCTTTACGGCAGGTTTTGGGGACCCTCAAGTTGGCCCGATCTCAAAACCCGAGATCTCAAAACTACGCGGCCAGCCGGGCAGGCTCTCCCGGGATGGCCTACGCCCAGCGTCCTGGGCTCGGGCGGGCCTTCGAGTAGAATCCCCGCCGTGATCGAATACCAGGGTTCCGTCTTTAGGCCGCCTTCCGAGGCGAACAGCCTGATCCTCCAGGCCACATTGGGGTGCTCGTACAACGAGTGCACCTTTTGCGGCATGTACCGCGACAAGCGCTTCCGCGTGCGCCCCATCGCCGAGTTGCGCGAGGAAATCGCGTGGGCGGCCCAGCACCTGCGTGGGGTGCGCAAGGTGTTCCTTGCCGATGGGGATGCCCTAGTGGCCAAGGCGAGCTTTCTGCACCAGGTACTCGAGGCCTTGCACGGGGCCCTTCCCAACCTGCAACGGGTGTCCTGCTACGCCTCACCCCAAGCCCTCGCGATCCGTAGCGTCGAGGAAATGCGCGCGCTGCGTGAGGCGGGACTCACCCAGTACTACTTGGGCATCGAATCGGGCTGCGACGCGACCCTGGCGTACCTCCAAAAGGGCGTCGACTCGGCCGAGATGATTCGCGTGGCGAACAAGGCGCAAGAGGCCGAGATCAAACTCTCGACGATGATCTTGCTGGGGGCTGCAGGGCACGCAGGCAGCGAGCGGCACGCGCGCGAATCGGCGCGGGTCGTGAACGCCATCCAACCGCGTTTCGTGAGCACCTTGGTGATGACCCCCGTCGAAGGCACGCCGCTCATGGAGCAGTACCAAGCTGGGCAACTCGACGAATGGACCCCGGTGGAGCTCGCCCGCGAACTGCGGGTCTTTCTGGCCCACTTGGAGTTGTCGGGAACCGTGTTCCGCTCGAACCATGCCAGCAACTACCTGGCGCTCAAAGGGACGCTGCCCAAGGACCAGGCCGCCTTGGTCGCGGTACTCGACAAGGTCCTGGCCCATCCCGAGCGCGCTCCGTTTGTGCCCGAGTGGCTGCGCGCGCTGTAGCTTGCGCGGCTAGTCGCCTGTTGGGCGTGTTCGATCTTGGTAGCTTCGCTCCTGGGCGGTCCGCGATGGGCCCCCCGTGGGTAGAATCCCGAGGTCCTTTGGGCTTGCCCATGACCTGTGCCCATTGGACCTTCCCAGTTGACCCTTGCCAGTTGGCCCTGCCTGTTGACCCTGCCTGTTGACCCTGTACGGCGCGTTTCTATGCGGATTCCCTTCCTCCACTTGCTCTGTTTCGGGCTGACCGCTGTCGGCGCCGAGGCCCAGCGCAACCAACCCGTTCCCGAACCCTACGCGGTCCAAAACGTGCGTTTGGCCCTGGCCGAGGACGCTCCCCTCAACACGATTCTGTTGCGCGACGGGCGCATCGAAGCGCTGCTACCTCAAGACAGCGAAGTCCCCAGCGAATACCGCTTGCTGGACGGGACTGGCCTGATCGCGCTGCCCGCCTTCGTGGATGCCTACAGCCACGCCGGGCTGACCATGCCCGAGCCGTGGGTCGACCAGGATGATCCGCTCGACACTGAGCGCGATGTGCGCGTGGAAATGCGCATCGCCAACCGCAAAGGCATCCTGCCCCACTGGTCCGCCGCCGATGGTTGGAAGATGGAGCGCAAAGCCAGCGAGGATTTTCTGCGCAGGGGGATCGCTGGGGTGCTGGTGGCTCCGCACGGCGAGCTGCTTGCGGGCGACAGCGCCTTGGCTCTGATGAACGGCAAACCCCGGCGCGAAGCGCTCTTGCGCACGCACGTGTTTGCGCACGCCGCCTTTGATGCTCGCGGCGACGGGTACCCCGGAACGTTGATGGCCTACCACGCGCAATTGCGGCAGTTTTGGATGGATGCCCGTTGGCAGGCGAAGCTTCAGGCGCGCCGAGCTCAAGGCCTCGACGCCCCGCGTACTCCGGTCGACGAAGATTTGGAAGCAGGCATGCGGGTCTTGAACGGGCAACAGCGCTTGGTGTGCGAAGCCGATAGTGCGCGCGACATCCACCGCTGGTTGGCCTTGGCCGACGAGTTTGGCTTCCAGCTCGCCATCGCCGGAGGCCGCGATGCGTGGCAAATGGCGCCCGAATTGGCCCGTCGCCAAGTTCCCGTGGTGTTGACCCTGGATTGGGCCGACGAGGTGCCCGATCCCGCGGCCAAGGAGACCGTAAAGGCTCCCGGCAAGGAGGAAACCCTTCAAGAATCGCCCAAGGAGGACGCTGAGGAAGGCTCGAAGCCGACCGAGGGCACGGCCAAAGACTCGAAAACCGATCGCTGGACTTACACCGAGCCCTTGGCCCTACGCACCGAGCGGCGTCGCGAGTGGTTGCTGCAACGGGACAACGCGGTGCGCCTGTACGAAGCGGGGGTTCCGATCTACTTCGGTAGTGGTTCCGAATCGGCCAAGCAACTGCTCGAACGGCTGGGCGTGGTGGTCGAAGCGGGCTTGCCCGCCGACGAAGCGTTGCAAATCCTGAGCGAACGCACGGCGGAATGGCTGGGTGCGACCCAAGATCTTGGTGCCCTTGCGGCGGGGCGCGCGGCCACGTTTTGCCTGTGGAAGGGCAGCCCCTTCGCCAAGAAATCCAAGGTGCGCTACGCCTTCGTCGAGGGTTTGCTTTCGCAGTGGGATGACAAAGACGCCGACAAGGACGCCGACAAGAAATCCGACGCAGACGGGGACTCCGACGCGGCGCTCGGTTCGTTCGCAGGAACCTGGGTCCTAGATTTTGGCAAGGACAGCCCCGATTTGGAGGTGACCATGAAGCTGGAAGTCTCCGAAGAACACATCGTGATGGGGACCTGGGAGGGCCAAGGCGATGAGGGGGCACTCGACTCACAATCCGTCACAGGGACCGTTCAGGGCGTCGACTTTGTCCTGGAATCCGAAGCCGTTCTCGAGGGCATCACGGTGCCGATCAAGATCGAAGGCACATGGCATGGCGACGAATTGTCCGGCAATGTGCACTCCAACAACCCCATCGTCGAACTCGAACTGACCTTTGTCGGTCAACGCCAACCCCAAGGAGACCGCTGATGTTCCGTTGCTTGACCCTTTCGACGGCCACCCTCTTGGGTTGGGCTGCGGCGAGCGCCTTTGGTTTCCAAGAGACCTCGCACCCGATTGAAACCGATGCGTTGCGCGAGCCCGCCATCACGGTGGGACCATTTTGCGTGATCGAAAACGTGAACATCCACACCGCCACAAAGGCTGAGTTCGTGGGCAGCGTGTTTGTGAACGATGGCAAGATTGTGGGCGTCGGGAGTTACGACGGCCCGTTGCCCTCCGACGCGACCATCCTCGACGGGCGCGGCAAGCACCTGGTGCCCGGCGTGGTCGACAACCACAGCCACACCGCCATCGAAGGCGGGGTCAACGAGGGCAGCCTCTCGATCACCGCAGAGGTTCGCATCGCCGACGAAGTCCACCCCGACGACGTGGCCATCTACCGCGCCCTAGCCGGCGGTGTCACCACGATTCGCCAGTTGCACGGCTCGGCCAACACCATCGGCGGCCAAGATGAAGTGATCAAACTGCGCTGGGGTACCCTGCGCAACGCCTCCGATTTGGTGTTCGAGGGAGCGCCCCAGGGCATCAAGTTCGCCCTGGGCGAAAACGTCAAACGCTCCAACGGCGGGCGCCGTTCCTCGCGCTTCCCCGCGACCCGCATGGGGGTCGAATCGGTCTTAGCCCGGGCCTTCGCCCGTGCACGCGAGTACCAAGCCGAATGGCAGAACTACCGCGCTGCCGTTGAACGGGGGGAAGATCCTTGCCCGCCGCGCCAGGACCTGCGCTTGGATGCTTTGGTCGGCATCCTCGAAGGCACCATCCACGTGCACAGCCACTGCTACCGCGCCGACGAAATCCTGATGCTGCTGCGCACCTCGCAGCGCCTCGGGTTCCAGATCGCCACGCTCCAGCACGTCTTGGAGGGCTACAAGGTGGCCCATGAGATGGCCGAAGCGGGCGTGGGAGGGTCGACCTTCTCCGATTGGTGGGCTTACAAGGTCGAAGCGTACGATGCGATCCCCCAAAACGCGGCGCTGATGACCGAGGCCGGCGTGCTGGCTTCGATCAATTCCGATAGCGACGAGATGATGCGGCGACTGTACGCCGAAGCCGCCAAATCGGTGCGCTACGCGGACATGAACCCGGTGGAAGCGCTCAAGCTGGTGACGCTCAATTCCGCCAAGCAATTGGGCATCGAGGACCGTGTCGGATCGATCGAAGTAGGCAAAGACGCCGACCTGGTGCTGCTCGATGGGGATCCGCTGTCGGTCTTCACCCGCGTCGAGTGGACCATGGTGGATGGCCAAATCGAATTCAGCCGTTGGGATCCCTTCGGCTTGGTGGAAGCTCCCGCAACGGTGGCGCAGCTCGACGAGCCGCTCGCCGAAGCGTTGCCCCTGACCGAGGGCGAGGCGACGCTTTTCAGCGGAGGAACCGTGCACACCATGGTCGGTGAGCCGATTGAAAACGGCTACGTGCTGGTTCAAGGCGATCGCATCATGGCGGTCGGTGCGGGCCAACCCAAGCTCCCCGCCGGTCTGCGTGTCAAGCAAATCGATGCCAAGGGTCGGCACGTGTGGCCGGGCATGATCGCTCTCAACAGTTCGCTGGGGCTGTACGAAATCGGTTCGGTGCGCGCCACCGTGGACTCGAGCGAGATCGGCGAGAACCAACCCGACGTGCGCGTGACGGCGGCCATCAACGCCGACTCGGCGCACATTCCCGTGGCGCGCTGGACCGGAATCACGCGGGCGCAAGTGGTGCCCCAGGGGCAAGGCCCGCTGCTCGGTCAGTCGGCCGTGATCGATCTCGATGGCCAGACTTGGGAAGAGCTTCTGATGGTCGATCGCGACATGCTGCACATCGAGTTCCCCGGCAAGTCCAACCGGCTGCCCGATGGGGAGGAAGCTCGCAAGCGCGCCAAGGACCGGGACGAAGCGCGCGAAAAGGACATGAAGGCTTTGGCCGATCTGTTCGAGGAAGCCCGCAACTACTCACGCCGCTTGAAGGTCGCCGAAGAGGGGCAAGGCGCGCAACCGCCCTTTGACCCGCGCCTGGATGCGATGGTCCCCTTCGTGCGCGGTGAACGCAAGGTGGGTCTGCACGCGAACAACGCGGCGACCATCCTGGCTGCGCTGGAGTTTGCGGAAGAGCAGAAGCTCGACGTGGTGCTGTACGGGGCCCAGGAAGCTTGGAAGGTTGTCGACGCGATCGCTCAATCGGGCGTTGCGGTGGTCTATGGACCGATTTGGTCGTTGCCTGCGTCCGACTACGATCCCTTCGATTCGGTCTTTGCGACGCCGGCCGTTTTGGCGCGGGCGGGCGTGCCGTTTGCCATCGCGTGCGCCGATCCCGAGAACGAACGCAACTTGCCCTTCCACGCCGGAACGGCGGCTGCCTATGGTTTGCCCAAGGAAGAGGCGGCCCGCGCGGTGACGTTGTACGCGGCCCAAATCCTGGGTTTGGAGGACAAACTCGGGTCTTTGCAGCCTGGTCGCAAGGCTGACATTCTGGTCACCGACGGACACCTGCTGGAGATCACCTCCAACGTTCGTTTGGAGTTCCTCGACGGGCAGTTGATCCAACACAACAAGAACCGGCAAACCGAGCTCTACGAGCGCTACAGGAATCGTTTGCAGCGGTTCGAGCACAAGGCCCGTTAGCCTCGCAATCCCGGGGCCGCCACGGAAGGCAATAGAGTTCACCCGTCCCGCAAAGGATGGGTGGACGGGCTAGGCTCGGCCCAAACCTACCTGCTCGCTACCGCGCCAATTCGGCTTGGAGTCGAAGGCCAAGGGGCGCCAGCTGAGGTGTTGCGTTTCACGATCGAACACGCGGCAACGGTCGTGGGGTTTGCTGTAGATGTGCAGGCTGACCGAATCCTCTTCGAGCGCACCGAGCTTGTGGATTCCGCGATAGCGGTCGACGGCCGAAACGATCGTGCCCGCCGCCTGGACACCTTGGAAGCAGGGTTCGACGCAACATGGGGCTTCTTCGTGCTCCAGGCTGGAGCCCTCGGCCAGGGTGTAGCCGGTTTCCTCAAGGGCCCCGCTGAGCACCCGCACCCAGCCCAATTGGTCGCAATGGTCGTGGATCGGCGAGGTCTTGCCCGCCGGCCAGCAGAGGATCATCAATTCGAATTGCTCTGCGCGGTGGATCAGGTTGCGGGTGTACTTTTCCGGCCGAAAGTTGAGCAGCGGCCGCAGTTGGGCCTTGCTGATCGAGGTCTGGGCCAAGAGTTCGGAAACCAAATCTTGGGAGATGGACCGGCTGTCTAGGCCCTCTAGATGGTCAATCAGGCTCGACAGGGAAAGGGGAGCAGCTTGCATGGTGACGGGGGATGGGTCCGGGCTCACCCACCCATGCTAGCAGGCGGGGCCCATTTGGGGCTTTCCTTCCTCCCCAAGCTTGGTCACCGATCGGAATGGGAACGGCAGAGATCGGGTACGGAAGGCCCTTTAGGGATCCCCCAAGCGGCCCGATAAGACCCAGCGTCCCTACCCATCGCTTCCCATCGGAGCCCCCATGGAACCCCATTCCACCGCGCAAGCCGGCGGCCTACGCCTGAGGGTGCAAATCCCCGGCGAAGCCAGCTACGAAGGTTCGCTGATCCAGTTTACGGGCGGAACCCTGACCGCCCACTTCTGGGGTCAAGACCTTCCGAATCTCCACTTGGCACAGACCTTGGAGATTCAGCTGCATGGGCTCAGCGTGCGACTGCCCTCTTTGCCCGCAAGTCCCCTCGAACGCAGCGAATTGCCAGGTGGGCGGTCGTATCGATTTGGATACACGCTGACCCCCGAGTTCCAAAGCAGGATCCCCAAGGCGCTGCAGGGGCTGTTCCCTTACCGGACCCTGCACCGGGTGCGGCCCGGGGACGCAAGCCCAATCGTGGCCTTGGTGTCCTCGTTGGAAGGCAAGGACTGGCACGAGGCCGTCGTTCACGACGTCTCCACCGCGGGGCTAGGCCTGTCGGTGAGCCGCGAGACCGAGCAGCAGCTGTTTGCCCAGGATCGGATTCTGGTCGAGCTGCGCTTCCCGTCCCAGAGTCCGACCGCCAGTTCGCGGCTCATCGCCCACGTCCAACACCGGCGCCTGACCGGGCCCAACGTGCGCTACGGATTGGCTCTCGATCCTTCCGCCCAGGGCAATTGGGCCGACCACGAAGCCCTAGGAACGTACATCATCGAGCGAGAACGGCAAGGAGCTTGATTTTGCGGCTTCGAACGGCCGAAACCATCTAATCGGGGCCTTTGCCCCGGAACCAGGGGAGCACGACCGGGCCTTCGGCCCAACCGAGAGGGGTATGGCACTTGTTTACGTCATCGAAGACGACGAACCGCTGAGGGAAATCCTCGCCGAGGCGTTGGTCACCGGCATCGGAGCCGCTGTGCTGGCTTTCGGCACGGTCGATGAGGCTGTGGCCGCGATGGAAGCCTACCCGCCGGACATGATCCTGAGCGACCTCAACCTGCCGGGTAGGTCGGGACTGGACGTGTTGGAGGAACTCGACCAGCGGGGACTCGCGACTCCGCTGGTGTACCTCTCGGGCTATTTGCCCACGTACTTGCCCCACATTCCGCCCCGGGACAATCTGGTCTTGCTCTCCAAGCCGTTTGATCTGGACGACTTGCTGCAGCATATCTACCAGACGCTGAGCCAGGCTTCGATCGAGGTCCCCGGCGCGGGTGCGGCGCCGTTGGGATTCTTGGACTACGTCCAACTGTCCTGTGTCGGGGGACACACGGTCGAGATCAACCTCTTCGGTGGCGAAGATGGCGAAGAGCTCTTTGGACGCGTCGTGGTCCTCGGTGGGGAACTTTGGAGCGTGCAAGATGCCCAAGGGATGGGAGACGATGCCTTCCTGCGCTTGGCCAGCGGGCCGGGGCTGCGGGTCACCTGCAATGCCTTGCTCCACACCGGCGTGCCCCGCAATGTGCATAGCACGTGGAACAGCCTCGTCGAGCAATCCGCCTACTACCGCAACGACCTGCGCTACCAGATGGGATCCCAGATGGGATCTCAGTTGGGATCTCAGTTGGGATCTCAGTTGGGATCCCATGCGGGCAGCCAGTCGGACTTCTATCCGGGAACCCTCGACGAAAGCGAAACGAGCGAGGAATGGTTCCCCATGGGAGAGGGCATGGGCGGAGACGCGCAGCCTTCGTTCGGTTCCCCTTCGGCGCCGAGTCCTTCGGGGTACACCGGTTGGCCCGCCACCCAGCGACCCGAACCCGTACAGTTCGTGGAATTCGCGCCGCCCATGGCTCCGCAGGCACCCCCGAGTCTGGACGCGTTGATCCAAGCCGCCAACGCGGCGGAAGACGGTGGCCACATCGGTCATGCGTTGGCGTACCTGGAGCAGGCCATGGCGCAGTATCCCGGGCACCCGGAGATCCTGTTGGCGACCCTGCGGCTCAAGCGCATGCAGAGCTAGATCAGGGTCTAGGCAAGGGTCGCCCGCGGGCCTTAAGCTGGTCCCATGACCGATTCGACGATGGCTTGCACCCAGTGCGGCCACCCCAACCCTGATTCCGCGCGCTTCTGTGCTTCCTGTGGCCAGCCCGTGCAGCGGTTGGCCCCAGAGGTGCCCAAGGCTCCCAAGGGCCCGAGCCGTGAAGAGGTCAAGATTCGCCTCGAACGCCTGCGCGAGACTCCCCGTTACCAGGAAGCCATGGGCCTGCGCCCGAGCGGAACGCAAGTCCTGTCCCATCGCGTCCAGGGTCGGCGCAATGGCTTCCTGTTGCTGGCTTTGGCCTTGCTCGGTTTCGTTCTGTACAAGAACGGTGTGTTCGAAGGTCCGCTCGAGCGCATGGGCCCCGGACCGCTGTTTGCCTTGGGGGCGTTTGGGCTGTTCGTCTTGAGCCGTAGTTCGCGCCGTACCTTCGACATGCGTGGTCCCGGTCAATCCCGCGAGGCGATGGTCCTCAGCAAGCGCCATCTCGACAAGCCCCAGGGGCCCGGTCGCCCGGCCGGGTACGACAGCAAGTACTACGTGACCTTGATGGACCGCCAAGGCGTCCAGGAAGAGCTCTCGACCAAGCGCGCGCTGTACGAGTCACTCGCCACCGAAACCCTAGGCGCGGCCTACATCAAGGGCCGCACGTTGCTGCACTTCGAAGCGATCCCCGAAGATTGAGCTAGCGGTCCAAGGGAGCGCGCCGGATGCCCAGGCTGTTGAGCACCACCAACAAGCTCGAACTGGCCATGGCGGCGGCGGCCCACTGCGGCGCGATGACCACCCCCAAGGAGTCGGTCAGGACGCCCGCCGCCAGGGGAATGGCGACGAGGTTGTAGCCAAAGGCCAGCCAGAGGTTGGTGTGCACGGTCCGCATGGTGCGCCGGGCCAGCCGTACGAGCACGGGCAGGCGGTCGAGGTTGTCGTGCAGGAGCGCGCAATCCGCCGTCTCGAGCGCGATGTCGGTTCCGCCTCCCATGGCGATGCCCACATCGGCGGCAGCGAGGGCCGGCGCATCGTTGATGCCGTCGCCGACCATCGCGGTGTGGTGCCCCGCGTCGCGCAAGGCATGCAGCGAGGCGGCTTTGGAGCCGGGATCCATGCGACCCTGGGCCGTCTTGATGCCCAGCGAAGCGGCCACCCGCTCGACGACGGGGAAATCGTCGCCCGAGAGCAAGATCAAGCGCAGGTTCAGAGCTCGTAGCGATTGCACCACCGGCAAGCTCGTGCCGCGCAGCTTGTCCATGAAGCCCAAGGCGCCGGCCAAGCGTCCGTTTTCTTCGACCAAAGACACGGTGCCCTGCTCGCGCAGAATCGGCCCGGCCAACTTGTGCATTTGCCCTTGATCGTGGCCACGCGCGGAGGCCCCGTTCCAGCTACCAATCCACAAGCGGTGGCCATCCACCGAACCCTGCACACCTTCACCGGGGCGGGCTTCGAAGTCGGAGACGGGCTTGGTGGCTAGGCCACGGGCGACGGCCGCTTCCACCACCGCGCGGGCCAAGGGTTGTTCGCTCAAACGCTCGACCGATGCGACCCGGCACAGAAGCGCCGAGACATCTTCGTTGGTGCGCTGGGCCACGATGCGGGTGAGCTTGGGCTTGCCTTCGCTCAGGGTGCCGGTTTTGTCGAAGGCAATCGTGTCGACCTTGGCCATGCGCTCGAGGGTCTCGCCGCCTCGGATCAAGAGACCCTCCTTGGCGGCGCGACCGCTGGCGACCACCACCGCCATGGGCGTGGCCAAACCCAGCGCGCAAGGACATGCGATGACGAGCACCGAAACCGCGTGGAACAGGGCCGGGTACAGCCCTCCTTCGCGGTACCACCACCAAGCGGCCAAACCGGCAATCAAAAGCACCGTAGGCACAAAAATCGCCGCGATGCGGTCGACGATGCGTTGGACGGGGAGGCGCGAGGATTGGGCCTCATGCACCGCCGCAGCGATGCGCCCCAGACTGGAGTGCACGCCTACTCCGGTGGCGCGCAGGGTCAGGGTCCCGAACTGGTTGAGGGTACCCGCGCAGACCGAATCGCCCACGGTGCGTTCGACGGGCATCGGCTCGCCGGTCACCATCGATTCATCGAGCGTGGAGCGGCCTTCCAAAACCACGCCGTCCACCGGAATGCGCTCGCCGGGCCGAACGCGCAAGTGTTGGTCCACGCGCACCTGCGCCAGGGGAACCACGCTCTCCTGGTCGGTCTCCACCAAAGTGGCCGTGGGGGGGGTCAGATCGAGCAGTTTGCGCACGCTGTCGGTCGCGGTGCGACGCGCGCGGCCTTCGAGCAACCGGCCTAGGAGCACAAAGGCCAGGATCGCCCCTGCCGAGTGCACGTGATGGGCAAACCCACCCAGAATCTCGGGCCAAATCAGCCCCGCGATGCCCGCTAGGAAGGCCGCCCAAACCCCCATGGTGACCAGCGAGTTCATGTCGGGACGCAAACGCCGCGCAGCGGCGAAGCCATCGCGCGCCACACCACGGCCCGCCACCAACGGTGCCGGCGCCACCAGCGCCACGGCCACCCAGTGCGGCCAACCGAGGTACATCGACGCAAAGCTGGCCGCGGTGCTGGCCGCCGCGATCGCGAGGTTTTGGGTGTTGCGCTTTGCTTGACGTTGTTCCTGGTCTTCCTGGAAGCGCACATCTTGTTCGATGGCGCGCGTGCCAAAGATGCCGCGCGGAGCATGGAAGCCTTCCTTCGCGAGCTTGGCCAAGAGCGCCGATTCATCGACCGGCCGATCGGACTTGATGGTGGCCGTGCGACTTCCGAAATGCACTTCGGCGTGGGTGACACCCGGAATCTCGGCCAGCATGCGCTCGATCGATTGGGCGCAACCCTGACAGCTCATGCCCGCGACAGGAAATTGGGTGGTGAGCGTGGCTTGTTTCATGCGAGGAACCGAAGGCCGATTGTAACCCCAGGCCCCGGGCGGAGGGAGCCTTGAGGCCCGGGGTTCGGTGTGTTCTTGGGTCTTGAGCAGGGCGGGGTGGCATGGATGAGCCTTGGCACCGTCTCGATCGTGTTGCTCGTGGTGGCCGCCGTGGGTCGCACCGCTCCGAAAGCGACTTGCAAGCTGGACTCGACTGCTCGGGATCGGCAGCTTTGGGGGCATGAGCAGTCGTTACGCGGCCGTAAAGGCCTACCACAACTCCGAATTCCTGAGCTCGCGCGCTGCGCGCCCCCTGCGCATCCTGGCCGAATACATCGAGCCCGAGGCGCGCTTCCAGGAGTTCCACATCAAGGACACCGTGGTGGTCTTTGGGTCGGCCCGTATCCTGTCACGCGAGGCGGCGCTCAAACGGCTTGAGGAAGCCCAGGCCAACGGCGGAGACGTGGCCAAGGCCCAGAAAGGCCTGGAAATGAGCGTGTACTACGAGGCCGCGCGCGAGTTGTCGCGGCGCTTGACCGAGTGGTCCAAGCAACTGGGGGACTCGGAACGGCGCTTCGTGATCTGTTCGGGTGGCGGTCCGGGGATCATGGAGGCGGCCAACCGCGGCGCTTCGGAAGCCGGCGGCGAAAACATCGGCCTGAACATCTCGTTGCCTTTCGAGCAAAACGACAACCCGTACATCACCCGGCGCCTGTCGCTGGAGTTCCACTACTTCTTCATGCGCAAGTTCTGGTTCAACTACTTGGCCAAGGCGATCGTCGTCATGCCGGGCGGATTTGGGACTTTGGATGAATTCATGGAGACCGTGACCTTGATCCAAACCGCCAAGATCAAGAAGCGCATGCCGATGGTGCTGTTCGGAACCGAGTTTTGGAGCCGCATCCTGCATTTCGAGCCCATGGTCGAGTGCGGGACCATCAGCCCGGGGGACTTGGACTTGTTCTTCAAGACCGACTCGGTCGACGAAGCCTTCGACTTCCTGACGCGCGAACTCATGGCCGGGGAGTCCCGCCAACGGGGTCGTTCGCCGGGCAAGGCCTAGGCCTCGGAGCCACTGGGCGGACCCAAAACCTGGATTGCCCATCGGGCGGGGCCCGACGGAGTTCGTTTCCCGGCCGGGGCCGGAGTCTGTCCGTGGTGATGCGCTAGCTGGTCTTTGCTTCCAACCACAGCGATAGGAAAACGCTATTGGGATCGGGTTGGTACTGGGAAAAGGGTTCACAGGGGCGGAAACCGTGGCGCGCATACAAATTTCGCGCTGGCTCGAAGAACGGCATCGAGCCGGTTTCCAGGGAAACCCGTGCGTAGCCTCGCTCGCGCGCGACCGCGAGCATGTGCACTAGCAGGGAGGACGCGACACCCTTTCCCCGGTGGGAAGTAGCGGTGCGCATGGACTTGATTTCTCCGTGGTGCGGATCGAGTTGCTTGAGTGCTCCGCATCCGATCAGGCTGGCTTGATCCCAAACCGTCCAGAAGGTGATTTCCGGTTGGCGCAAGGCGTCCAAGTCGAGGGCGTGTTTGCTCTCGGGGGGAGAAATGCGGCGCATGTCCGCAAGGTGCCCTTCCAGGAATTCGGCGATTTCGGGGCCGGAAAGGTCGTCGAGTCGGACGTGCATTGGGTGAGCGGAAGGAGTCGACCGGGCGCGTTGGAGGCTTGGAACCCGCTTCGAAGTCGGTTCGGGCACCGGGGGGTTCCAAGCGTAGCGAATCGGCTCCCGCAGGGGTCCAGGGCCATCTCGCGGGTTGCGCGGCAAAAGCGCACAATCGACGGGCTTGTAACCCCCGGCCCAGGGGGCCAGGGGTTACAAGCGGAGCCTTCCGAAACCCCCGGAAACCCAATGGAATGGCCGCCAACGGTCGCCCCTCCGGTGGCAAAAGGGGTACGCCATGGACAAATCCACGACCTATCCCGAGCTCGAACGGCTCTTGACCCACCAGGATTGGCTGCGCGCCTTGGCTCGCAAGCTGGTTGGGGACAGCCAAGCTGCAGAGGATCTGGTGCAGGAGACGTGGATGGCGGCCATGAAGAGCCCCCCCGATCCGACGCGCCCTGCCCGGCCTTGGCTGGCGGGGGTCGTGCGGCGCCTGGCCAGCATGCGCGCCCGGGGCGAAGGTCGACGTGCGCGGCGACAGAACGCCGTGGCGGTGGCCGATTTGTTGCCCTCGACGGCGGATTTGGTGGAAGAGGTCGACACCCAGCGCCGACTGGTGAGTGAAGTCATCAAGCTGTCCGAGCCTTACCGCACCACGGTGATGCTGCGCTATTTCAACAACCTCTCCTCGGCCGAGATCGCTCGCCACCAGGGCGTGCCGGCCGGCACGGTCCGTTGGCGGCTCAAACGTGGGCTGGACGAGTTGCGCGAGCGACTGGACGACAGTTTCGGCTCGCGCGAGGACTGGTGCATCGCGCTCTTGCCCATGGCCAAGATGGGCTGGACGGCAGGCGCGGGGGTCGCCAGTTCGGGAAGCGGGGCCTTGACCCTCGCCTCGACGGCTTGGGCTGCGAAATGGGTGGCTGGGCTCCTAGCCATGCTAGGACTGGTGTACGTTTCGCCGCTCTTGGGGACCCGCTTGCGCCACGTGTTTGCGGGGTCGAACCATGCGGAATTGCTCTCGCTGGAGCCCGAACTCGACGGCCAAGCGGATGCTTCCGCCGGGGGCCCGAAGGTTGCCGTGGTCTCGAGGGGGTTGGTGATGCCCGAGGAGCGCCAGGTGCGCTTCCTGGAGCCCAACCGCGAGCCGATTGTGGGCATGCGGGTCGTGCTCGACGATGGGAGTCCAACCCTACCCGTGGCCACCACCAACGCGCGGGGCGAGGTGACCTTCTCGACCACGCTCCAAAAGGGAACGTTGTACGCCCGTCGGGACAACAGTTTCCTGCAGCGGCTGGAAGTGAACCTGGTGGCCGCCCGAGTGGATGCGATCCTGCCTTGGAATGCCGAGCTGACGGGTCGCGTCCTCGCGGGCAGCGGCGACCAAGCAGGAAGCTTGGCCATGCCGGACTTGCAGCTGCGCGTGGACTCCGACGTGCAGTTGTGGGGCGGCGAAGCGGTCCCCCAAACCGTACTCGCGCACTTCGAACACCCGAACTACGTGCAAGTGACCTCGGACGCCGAGGGCTTCTTCCGCGTTCAAAATCTCCCCCAGGAATGGAGCGGCAAGCTCTGGTTGCCCGAAGGGGTGGCGGTACAAGGCGCCAGTCGGCGCGATGAAGCGGGTCGCTACGTGTACTTCCGCGAACCGAGCCACCATGCGATGGTGCTCGTGCAGCGCTTGCCCAGGTTGGTGGGGCGCTTGGTGGGGCTCGATGGCCTCGGCTCGCCCCAGGCGCAGGTGCGGTGCTGGGTGGATGGGGCGACCGATCCGTTGGTGGCGGTTACGGGCCCGACAGGCGGGTTTGAGCTGCTGTTGGACTCCGATGGCCACCTGGGATTGCGCCTCGAAGCGGTTTCCGCCGATGGGTTGCAGCAGGCGGACTTGGCGTTTGCCGGCAACGAGATACCCAGTGGCTTTGCGTTGGGCGACGTCGTTTTGGCCTCGACCCTACGGTTGGGATTCCGGGCCATCGATCCGAAGGGGGACCCGATCTTTGGCGCGCGGGGTTTGTACCAGGGGCAGTTGCTGCACGGGACACCCACCGACGACGAGGGTTGGGGTGAAGCGATTCTGCCCCCCGCAGCCCAAGACTGCTGGATTGTGGCTCCTGGCTTCCAGCCCAAGGAAATCTCGCTGGGCGGGGCCCTTGAGAAGCGCACCGTCGACCTGTTGCCCGCGACCGAGCTCACGCTTCAGGTGCTCGATGCCGACACGCTTTCGATGCCAGGGGCAACCCTGCGGGTTTCATGTGGAGAGCGGTTGTTTGCCTACGGGGAACCTTTCCAACCGGCTTCGCTCGACCTGCAAGCCATGACGGGCACCTTTGTGGCCACCGGGCAGGGGCGCGATTTGCCCTATGCCGAGTTCCGCGCCAACGATCAGGGGCAACTGCGCTTGCTCGGAGTGGTGGCGGGTGCGCCGCTTTGGGTCGAGGTCGTGGACAAACTCGGCATGCCGCTGCACCAACACCGGGTTGCTGCCCTGTCCCCGAGCGAGCAACGCACCGAACAAGTTCTCGTGCCGCGCAAGCTGCGCGAATTCCACGGCATCGTGCGCGACCGCGCCGACAACGTGTTGGTCGGGGTCCAGGTGGACCTGGTGGACAGCGAAGGCAAGCAAGTCTCGGCGGTCAGCGGTCTCGATGGTTACGTGCACTTCCAGGACCTCTCGGGAGACCACTACGCGGTCCGAATCGACAAGCGTGGCTTCGTGGCCCAGGAGATTCCCGACTTCGCTTTGTCGGGCCGCATGGGTTCGAGCCCGGAAACGCCGGCCGCGTTCGTACTCGAACGGGGTGCAGACGTGGCGGTCTTGGTGGTCGACGGTGACGACCGACCGGTCCTAGGCGGACGGGTGAGTGCACGCCGGCTGTCCGACGACCAAGCCTATCTGGCTGCCCCCGAAGGTGCGGCAGACCAAACTTTGCAGGACCTGGATCAGGGGGCGATTGAGCTCACCTTGAAGCTGGGCGGGGTGGTCTACACCGAAGTGATGCAAGCGCCGCTCGAGCGTTCGATCGAATTCCGCGTCCCGGCTCACGGTGCGCTGGAGGTGGTCTGGACCCTGCCGAGTGGTTTGGGGCTGGACGTGCCCCTGCGGCTGCGGGCGACCGCCCTAGGTCCGAACGGAGAGCCCTTGGAAGCCCGCGAACCGGTGCTCTTGACGATCGGTGCCCGCACGGGAACCAGCGGGGTGAGCCGCTTCGAGGCGTTGTTGCCCGGCAACTATGCCATCGATTTGCTCCAGCCGACCGCTCCGGTCGAAAGCATCCAAGGCGAAGCACAAGCGCCAGCCACTTGGTCGCCGATGGTCGGGACGCAAACGTGCCAAATCGTGTTGGGAGACGCCGTTCGCAAGAACCTTGATGCCTCGGGAGCGCTGCGACAGTAGCGGGCGAATAGGTGGCAAAGCTTGGGCGCTGGAGGGCGTACGTGGCTCGAATCCGTCCTCTTGCAAAACCGTAACGCCCAGGGGCATGAAGGTGGTGGATTTCCCCTGACAGCGTCGGCTGAGGGGCTATAAAGGGCCCCACCATGACCCTGCTCTCTTTGCGCGATGTGACCAAGTCGTACCCCGTCCCGGGGGGCGGGCGCCAGGAAGTGCTGCGCGTGGCGCAGTTTGACTTGGGGGAACGCGAGCAGGTCGCTTTGGCGGGGACCAGCGGTTCGGGCAAAACGACCTTTCTGAACATCATCGCGGGCATCCTCAAACCCGATGGTGGGCAGGTGCTGCTTGGGGGGCGCGATTTGGTTGGCCTTACCGAAGCTCAGCGGGATGTTCTGCGAGCCGAAAACCTGGGTTATGTGTTCCAAACCTTCCACCTGTTGGGGGCCTACTCAGCCCTAGAAAATGTGGTCCTCGGCATGGCGTTCGGCCCGGGGCCTGACCCGCAATTGGCGCGGGTGTTGCTCGAACGGCTTGGGCTGGGCAATCGGTTGCACCATCGCCCGCACCAATTGTCGGTGGGCCAGCAGCAGCGGGTTGCCTTGGCTCGGGCGCTTGCCAATCGGCCCAAACTGGTTCTGGCCGATGAGCCCACGGGCAATCTGGATCCGGAGTCGGGTTTGGAGGCCTTGGGCTTGATACGCGCGATGTGCGCAGAGAGTGGGGCAGCCCTTTTGCTGGTCAGCCATGACCCCAAGGTGTTGGCTACCTTCGAGCGCTGCCAAGACTTCGCCGAGTTGAACCAAGCCCGCGGGGAGGTGCCCGCATGAGCCTGCCGCTTGGAACCATGGTGCGCATCGCCGTGCGCTCGCTGCGCCAGCATTTCCTGTCGACGACGGTGACCGTGATCTCGGCGGCGTTGGCCGCGGGGCTCGTGATGGCGGTGTTCTCGGTGGCACGCCAAAGCTCGCAAGCGTTCCAGGGCGGGGCCCTGGGGTTTGATGCCGTATTGGGAGCCCGTGGAAGCGCGACCCAACTCGTGCTCAATTCGGTGTTCCACCTGCAAACGTCCCCGGGAAACCTGCCCTACAAAACCTACCAGGAAATCAAGAACGATCCGCGCGTGGCCGAGGCGTACCCCTATGCGGTCGGCGACAACTACCGCGGCTTCCGCATCGTTGGAACCGTGCCCGAGTTGTTCACCGAACACCGGGTCGATGGGAAACCCGTGTTTGAGTTGCCGGGGCACGGCCAGTGGTTCGATCCCTCCCGCCGACAGGCGGTGATCGGTTCGGTGGTGGCCGCCGAGACCGGCCTCAAGCGTGGCAGCGACTTCCATCCAACCCATTCGCTGGACGAGCATTCGGATCACGTCCACGACGAGGACTACGTGGTGACCGGTGTGCTGAAGGCGACCAACTCCCCGGCGGACCGCGTGATTTGGATTCCGATCGAAGGCATGTACCGCATGGCGGGCCACCTGCTGCGCGGGAACGGCGAGGAGTACCATGCCGAAGCGGGCGAGGCGATTCCCGACGAAAACAAGGAAGTCAGCGCGGTCATGCTGCGGCTCAAGAGCCCCGACTCGGGGTTTTTGCTTCAGACCAAGTACAACAAAGAGGGCAAGCAGGCCACGCTCGCTTGGCCCATCGCGGCGGAGGTTCAGGGCTTGTTCCAGCGTTTGAGCTGGGTCAGCAAGGTGCTCGTGCTGGTGGCCTACTTGGTGGTGGTCGTGGCGGCGGGGTCGCTTTTGGCGAGCTTGTACAACACCATGAACGAACGGCGCCGCGAGTTTGCCATCCTGCGTTCGCTCGGAGCCCGCCGAAAGACCCTGCTGGGCGTGATCGTGCTCGAGTCGACCCTGATTTCGCTGGCTGGGGCCTTGCTAGGCTACGCGATCTGCTTTGGCATCCTGTCGATTGCTGCGGGGCTGATTCGCGGGGAGACCGGCGTGGTTTTGGATGTGTTTGCGTATCACCCTGCCATGCTGTGGACGCCGATCGGTATGCTGGTCGTCGGCGCTTTCGCCGGGCTCGTACCCGCCCTCAAGGCCTATTCCACCGATGTCAGCCGAGAACTCTCCCAAAGCGCCGCGTAGATCCATGGTTCGGTTCTCGATTTCGTTCGCCCTGTGGACCTTGCTTGCCGCTTGCGGTCCAGCGGAGCCTGACTACGGACCCGAGCAAATCGACTTCGAAGGTGCGGCGATCGATGCGGCGCCAATGGTGACCCCGAAGCAGGCCGATGCGCCCAGCGAACCGGCATCCCAACTCGCCGCTGCCCAGTCAAGCAAGGGGCCGGCCACAATTGGCTTCCAGGACCTATCCTTGGCCGAATTGGGCGCGGAGGCCCTGGAAGACTTGCTCGATGCCCAGCTTTATCCGGGCGAGCACACCCAGGAAGAACGGGCCTTTCCGGAACGGATTCAGGCGCTCGACGGCAAGGCAATCACCCTACGCGGCTACATGATCCCGACTCACCAGGAGGACGGCAAGGTCTACAACTTCCTGGTTGTCGGGGACCTGTTGAGTTGCTGCTTCGGCGGCGCCCCGAAAGCCGACCAGTGGGTCAAGGTGGACATGGCCAAGGACAAGTCGTGCGAGTACTTCGCCTACGTCCCCATCCTTGTCCACGGTCGATTCCGGATTGAAGTGATCGAGGACGAAGCGGGCTATGCAGCGGGTTGCTACCAGATGGAAGCGGATTCGGTCGAGCGCGAACCTTGAGTGCGATGCCGGAGACCGAGGACGATCAGCAACTACCGATTGAGCAGCGCTTTCTGATGCGTGTGGGGGAAGTCCTGCACGCCCTCGGTACCCCTTCGCATCGATTGGAGGCGTTGCTCCAGCGCTTGTCGTTGGCGATGGGGTTGAAGGCCCAGTTTTTGGCCACTCCCACGTCGCTGATCGCCTCGCTGGGCCAGGGCCGCAGCGAGCAGACCCGCCTGCTGCGGGTTTCCCCTGGCGAGGTCAACCTGGGCAAGTTGGTCGAGCTCGACGAGCTGTTGGAAGACGTCGAAGACCGGCGTACGGATGTGCCTACGGCCTTGGAGCGTTTGGAACGCCTCATCCAACAACCCGCACGGTATGGCGGCTGGACGCTTGCATTGGCGTTCGGGCTTTCCTCTGCCGGTGCCTCGGTTTTTCTTGGCGGGGAAGGGTGGGAGTGCGTGGCTTCGTTTGCCATGGGGCTACTGATCTTCGCCTGCAGTTGGTTGATGGGGCGCTCGCCCGACCGGATCCATGTCAACGATGCTTGGATGGCGTTCCTGGCGGGCTTTGGGGCGCTGGCTTGGAACCGCTGGGTCGTGCCGGTGGATTATTCGATCGTGACCTTGGCCGCGCTGATCATCTTGATCCCCGGACTTTCTTTCACGGTGGCGATGCTCGAGTTGGCCACGCGCCACCTGTCTTCGGGGGTCGCGCGGCTTGCTGGGGCGGCGGCTACGATGCTGATCATCGTGCTCGGCGTGGCGCTAGCCTGGAAGTTGGGTGGTGCACAGGACACCCAAATGGGTGCTTGGATTCTGCCGTTGGGCGTCAAGCGCATGGTGATGGCTTTGGCGCCGATTGGATTTGCCATCTTGTTCCAGGTTCGCATGCGCGAATGGTGGGTGGTGTACCTGGCCGGTGCGATGGGGTACTTCGGGGCTCTGTTGGGACACGAGCTCCTGGGCGCGGACTTGGGGCCGTTCCTCGGGGCGCTGTTCGTGGGTTTGGTGGGGAACTCCTACGCGCGCATCTTTGATCGCCCTTCTTCGCTGGCGCACATGCCGGGGATCCTATTGATCGTGCCGGGGACGGTGGGCTACAAGGCGTTGACCTTCTTCTTGGCGGCCGATCCGTTGCAAGGCACCGAAATGGCCTTTCGGATGACTATGGTGGGGGCGGCGCTAGTGGGCGGGCTGCTGACGGCCACCGCGATCCTGCCTCCGCGGCGCTCGCTTTAGGGCAAACGCCCCTGCAAGGCCGATGACCCTAGGGTCGCCGATCGGGTTGCTTGGCCCTCAAAAATCACCAGAATGGAAACACCTACAAACCGTAGATGAAAGCCATGGCCGACCACATTGACTACCAAATCCTAGGCGACGATGCCCAAGCCGTCGTGATCCAGCTGGACCCGGGCGAGGCCGTGCGCGCCGAGCCGGGGGCGTTCATGTGGATGGAGGATGGCATCGACATGCAGACCAGCATGGGCGGAGGCCTGCTCAAGGGGCTCAAGCGCAAGCTTTCGGGCGAGAGCTTCTTCCTGACGACCTTCGAGAATCAGTCCCACGACATCCGCAAGGTCGTGTTTGCTGGTGATTTCCCGGGGAAGATCTTGCCCGTGGATTTGCGTCAGGGGGACCTGCTTTGCCAGCGAGATGCGTACCTGTGTTCGGCGGATGGGATCGAGGTCACCTTGGCCTTCACCAAGCGCTTTGGTGCTGGGTTCCTGGGGGGCGAGGGTTTCTTCCTGCAGAAACTGTCCGGGGACGGCATGGCGTTCCTGCACGCCGGCGGTTACATCCTGGAACAAGAGTTGGGGCGCGGAGAATCGATCCGCGTCGACACCGGCTGCCTCGTGGCCTTTGATCCCACCGTCGACTACGACATCCGCATGATCAAAGGCGTTAAGTCGATGCTCTTCGGGGGGGAAGGCTTGTTCTATGCCTTCATGACCGGCCCGGGGCGCGTATGGATCCAAACCACGCCCTTCTCGCGCTTCGCCGCGAAGGTCATGGGCGCTGCGGGCGGTGGTCGCGGCGAAGTGCGGCGCGGGTTCGGGATGCTCGGGGACCTGTTGGGTGGGGAGTGAGTCTTACTCGCCTCCGCCGTAGCCCAAACCCTGAATGGTGGAGGCTAGCCCGGGTTGGTCACCCGCTTTGGCCAAGGTGACCAGCTTGGCCATGAATTCGGGCAAGCGTTGGTTCTTGACGTAGGCTTTCATGCCGTGGTCGACGACCTGAGCCGCTTCCGAGTAGGCCTTGACCTGCATCAACTCGCCCGCGACGGTTTCATAGTCGCGCTCGGTGGGCTGGACCGGACCCTGCTTGGCCATGGCTAGGAAGATCGTGACGCACTCGGTGGGCGAGGTGTGGGCGAGCGCCTGGCAGTAGCCCACGCCCAGCTGGCGCTGTTTGTCGCTGCCCGCCTCGGCGGCATCCATGGCCTTCTTGAGGTTCTCGACCGCCTTGGGGTAGGACCCCGCTTGAAGCGCCTCGAAGCCCGTTTCTTCGGGATTGGCGGAGCCGCAGGAGCCCAGCACGAGGAGCAGGGCCAGCGGCAACGAAAGGGGCAGGGCCAGGTTCGGTTTCATGAGTGGTCTTTACGCTGGATTCGCACGATCTTGGGCGGAAACCGCACTCCCATAGGAGTACGATCGGAGTGTAGCCCGGGCCTCGGATCCTGCCAAGGGGTCCGAGATACCAAGTCCGCTCCTATGCGCGAAAGCAAAGTTACGATCAAGATTCCTCGCCCGTTGTATCGCAAGATCCAGCTGGTCGTGGAGGACTCGGGCTTCGATTCGCCGACGGATTTCATCGTGTTCGTGCTGCGAGACTTGATGGGGGACTCCCCTGCAGCGGCGATCGCGACCCATGAGTCTTCCGGCGAGTCTTCCGGCGAGTTTTCGCAAGAGGAGCTGGTCGCCATCCGGCGCAAGCTGCAAAACCTCGGCTACCTCTAGGCACTCCAACCCCGTTCTGACCTATCACCATGGCAACCATCACGGCGCCCCAACTGAGCAAAGTGCACGGCGGTCTCGACCAGCCCGTCCACCGGATTGACATTTCCGCAGCCTCTCGACCGGGTTTGGACTCGATCGAAGTGCGCGACATCGATCGCACGACCCTCTACCGCATAGCCGACGGCACCCTGAGCCCACTCACCGGCCCCATGGGCATCACCGACTACGAAACGGTGCTCGAACGGGGCGCCATCGAGCGCGATGGGGATTATTGGGCCTGGACCATTCCGATCATCCTGCCGGTGACTGCGGAAGAGGCCGCTCTGTGCCGGCCGGGCCAAGAGATTTCGCTGCGCGATAGCGAAGGCCAGCCCTTCGGAACCTTGAAGGTAAGCTCTTGCTACGACTGGGACAAAGAGCGCTTCCTGCAGAAGGTTTACCGCACCAAGCGGACCGACCATCCCGGGGCTCGCCTTTGGCTTTCCGATGATCGACGCCACCTTGTCGGCGGAGACATTTCGTTGGTTCCCTTTGCCGATGAGCGTCCTTTTGCGCGCCGCATCCAAAACCCCACCCACACGCGCAGTCTGATTGAAACGCGCGGTTGGGAGCAATCGGTGGCCTTCCAGACGCGTAGCCCCTTGCAGCGCGCCCATGAGTACGCGCTGGTGTACGGCGCCGAGAGCATTCTGCGCGCCACCGGCAAGTTCACGGGCGTGGTGCTCAATCCCTTGGTTTGGGACACCCCGCAGGACGATGTCCCGGCCGAGGTGCGCATGGAAACCTATGCGGCGTTGATCGATGGGCGGGTGTTGGGTGAGGGAGACCTCGACGAGGAGCTTTGGGCCGCCAAGGGCCAAAAGCTGGCCGACAACCTGGCGCTGGTTGGGCTGGACATGCGGCTCTTTTATGCGGGTCCGGCCGAGGCGGTGATGCAGGCGATCTACCGGCAGAACTTGGGCTTCACCCACTTTGTCGTCGGGCGCAAGCACGCGGATGCTCCGTACGACGACAAGACGGCGATTTGGGGCGATTTCGACGCGCAGCAGATCTTTGAGAACCTGGGCGGCAAACTCGACATCAAGACGGTCAACGTGGGCTTTGCGGCCTACTTCGAGGAGATCGGACGAGTTGGTTTGGTCAGCGAAAACCAAGGCAACATGGCGATCACCACGCCCAGCCACAAGGTGCGCGAACAGTTGATGGCCGGACAGGAACCGGACCCGCGCATCATGCGCGCCAGCACGTCCAAGATCCTGATGGAATACTACGCGGGCATCGTCGAAGCCGGCGAGTAAGCCAGCGAACTAGGAGCACACCATGGGTTGGTTTGGAAAGTCGAGAAAGAAAGCGGAGCCCACCAAGCCGCCCATGCCCCGCCGCATGCCGTTGGGTGGTGCGCCGCGTCCGGAGCCGCAGGGTGAGAACCACCTGATCGTGGTGATCCTGGACTCGTTGCGTTGGGATTCGTTCATGGCAGCCGAGCCGGCCGCCATCATGCGGCTAGGAAAGGTCGAGCGCCGCTATTCCTACGCCTCCTGGACGGCTCCCAGCCACTACAACCTGCTGACCGGACTTCTACCGCACACTTCGCCCGAGCATGTGTACGCGTCGGAGTACTACAAGGAGGATTTCTTCAACTACAACCAGCGTTTGGGCTCCAAAGGGATCGACTTTGGGGCCATGGTGCCGGGGCTTTGGTTGCCGGAGTTCCTGCAGAACAAGTTGGGCTACCAGACCCATGCTCGGGTTTCCTTGCCGGTGCTCAACCCCAAGACGGCGATCAATCGTGGTTTCGATTCGTTCCAGCTGATGGACAAGCACAACGACATGCGGTCGATGTTTCCGACGCTGACGTTTGATAGCAACCGGCCGTCCTTCTACCTGTTGAACGTCGGCGAGACCCATTATCCCTACGCTTGCCCAGACGAGGACTCGTCGATGTGGCCGCGCATCAGCGGCGTCAACGGCGTGTTCCGCAAGATGAACGACCAGATCCAAGCCAAGGGGTACGGCTCCGAGCGCTTCAAGGAAGAGTTCCAGTTCTTCGACCAGGACAAACTCGATCAGCTGCGAGAGCGCCAAATCCACACCGTTCGCTATCTGGACGGTGTCTTCGAAGAACTCTTTGACTTGGTGCCCAAGAACACCCACATCATCGTGACCGCCGACCATGGCGAGCTGTTCGGCGAGGGCGGGTACTTTGGACACGGGCCGATCATGCACGACAAGTGTTTCGAGGTGCCGTACCTGGAGGGTCGGATCCGCTAGCCTCCGGCCGAGGTGACAGGCCAAAGCAGGGGCCCCTCGCCGAGTCGGCGAGGGGCCCCCTTGCTTTGGCTCAAGGCGCAAGATTTAGGCGCCGGCGATCTCGATGCGCTTGGCGGTCGTGGAAGCCTTCTTGGGCAAACGCACGAGGAGCAAGCCGTGCACGAGCGAAGCCTGGGCAGCATCGCCATCCACTTCAAAGTTCATGCGCAGCTTCTGCTCGAACTCGGTCGGCTCGCCTTCGGGGGCGGAAACCTTGGTCTTCAAGGTCAGAACACGGCCCTCCACTTCCAGCTCGAGGTCCGAGGCGCTCAAGCCAGGGATCTGCGCGACCCAAGTCGCTCCAGTTTCGTCCTGGTACAGCGTGCCGCGGGGAACTTGCGTTGCGCTGGCTTCGGTTGCGGCGTTCCACGCGCTTTCTCCCAAGTTGCGCTGGAGCTCAAACCAGGGACGGAGGTGGAACAGAAACGGGTTGGATAGGGAATTCACCATGTGGGTTCTCCTTGTTAGGCCCTTGCGGGCATCGTTGGACAACCTCCGTTTGCAAGCCCTGTGCCAGCGCCCGCGCCGTGCGCGCAAACTATTTCCGGGCAATAGCTTAGGGCCAAAAATGGCAAGCGGGGCCTTTGCGGCCCCGCCTCCGGATTCGGTCAAATTGGCACCATGGGTGCCTATTTGGCGTTTTTTTGGACCGCCTCGGCGGGGGAGCTGGGATTCAGGCTGGGCGCAGAGTCGAGGGCCTTGCGGTTCTCTGCGACCGTTTGGGCGGGTTCTACAGTGTGCGTGCCTTGCGCCACCACCTCGATGGCCTGGTTCAACAAGCTGCACAGCTCCTGGAGTTCGTCGCCCTTGCGAATCTTGCACGGGCCCGGGATCTCCCCCGTGGTTTCGATCGCCTCCAGGTGCATCCGCATGCGGTAGGCGGGTCCGGCGATACGGTGCGTGATGAGGATGCCCACGAGGGTCATCACCGGCACCAAAAGGCCCAGGGTGACCAGCACGCTCTTGACCAGCAGTCCGGGAGCCTCGGCCAACAACTGATCCCCACCTTGGGGGAGCTTCTCGGCGAACCCCAGCATGGACTGATTGAGGAGCACCACTTGAAACAGGGTCGCCACGCAGCCCACGGCCACGAAGGCACCCACCAGCCGCAGCTGGAGCGATTTGTCGATGAGTTTGCGGGTCCGCATTTTGTAACCGGGCTTCATGGTGGGGGGTCAGACTTGAGGTTGGGTCAGACTTGGGGTTGGGTCGGTTGCTCGAGCTCGCGATCTTGGCGCAATCGATCGAACGTCCGATTGATGGACTCCGCCAAGTTTTGGAGCTCGTCGCCCTTGCGAACCTTGCACGGCACGCTGACTCCACCCTGCTCGACGACCGAGCGCAGGTAGCGCTCGATACCGTGGGCCGGACCGGCGATGCGGTGGGTTACGTGGACGCCCACCAGGACGATCAAGGGCAACAAGAGCAGGCTGGTCCAAAGCAGGTTGTGCACCAACAGCTCCGGCATGGCGTCCTGGACTTCGCGCGCTACCTTGGAATCTTGGATGCGCAGGCTCACGTCAACCAGCGCTTGGGACAGCAACAGGGCCTGTCCGTAGGCGGCAAACGCAGAAATTGCGAGGAACGTACCGATCAGCCGAAGCTGGAGGCCCGGCTTGTTCACCTTCTTCTGGCGGGGTCTGTGGGTCATGGTGAAGGGTGGTTAGAGCGCACCGTTGCGCAGATACAAGGTGGAAGCCAAGCGTGAGGTCTGGGCCCGTTGGTTGTGCATTCCCGTCAGCACAAAGAGTTCGATGTGAAGGCTTCCATCGGCCGGATCCCACAGGAAGAGGGGATCCTCGAAGCCATCGTTGTCCAGGTCGCCGCCGTAGTTGCACACTTCTTGCAGCACGATGGGCGGGCACAAACTCACCGTGGTTTCCGCTTCACCGTTCTGGAAGGCATCCCACGAACGCAGCCGAATCTGGCCCAAATCGAAGGTGTCATCCAGGTCGCCGTCGGCATTGAGATCCACGGCGGCTTGTGCTTCGGTGATCTGACGCTGCGCGACAAACTGCAGGCAGGACCAGCCGTTGGCGCTCGGCCCGCTGCCTATCTTCGCTCCCCAGCGAATGTCATTGCCGGCGAAGTATTGGTGGTTGCCCGCTGGATCCGTGGGCACTCGGAAGGAGAAGCCGGTTCCGTCGCCCCGGTAGAAGATGGGACCAAAGGGTCCATTGGCGCGACCATCCCAGGCGCTGGCGGCCGGCGCCACTTGGTTTTCGATGGCGGCTGCGGTACTTGCCCAGTAGACGCGGGTTCCTGCGGCATGGCTTCGGGGATCCGTACACTGGACGCCGTGGTCGAGGCCCTCGAAACGCTGGGAGGTGCGATCCAAGCCGGTGTAGTCCACCCGTTCTTCACTTGCGCTCCCCGGCTCGAGCAGAAGCGTACCCGAGGGCGGAAAGCCGACGCTCGTGTCCACCGTCAGCGTGCCCGAGCCGCCCGAAACCCCCGAACCAAGCCATGCGCTCGTGGCCGCGCCAGCGGCAAAGGTGAGCTCCTGCTCCATCCGATGCAGCAAGACTTGTGCGGCGCGCTCCCGGTGCGTGGTGGTGACCTGTTCGCCGAGATGCTTGGACTCGCTCTGCATTCCCACCATCATGGAAGCCATGAGGATGGCCAAAATGGACGAGGCGATGATGACCTCAACCAAGGTGAATCCGGACGCCGACCGGCGGCCGGGAATGCGTGTGCCTAGCACCTGCCGCGTGCTGTTTCGATTGGGGTCGATCGGGAACATGGGCTACATGTTGGTCGCATAGAACGCCTGGACCACTTCGCTTTGGCCGGCGGGGCCATTCCAGCGAGCCCGGACAATCACGGGCAGCATCGAAGCGGTCCCCATCACGCTGGTATCCGCAGCGTCGCCATCTCCGTTGAGGTCCCGGGGCATGCCCAGATCGACTCCCAGGAGTGCGTCCGTAGCGGTCTCGTCGGTGATGACTTCGATCGAGCCAATCGCCGGGGCATCCTTCCAGGGGTTGAGCCCCGGAATGTCGAAGGTGGCTCCCAGCGATCCGCCAGGGCTTAGGGCGGCGGTCAGCGCGGCACTCCATCCACCGGGTTCTTCGACCAAACGCGAAGAGGTGGCTTTGATTCGCTCCACCACGTCCTGGACGCTGTTGGTGGCCTGAGCGCGCGCCTCCTCGGCTTGATCCAGCGAATGGATCACGACGGAGGTCGAGGATAGGGCCAAAAGGCCAATGATCAGGACGCAGCCTGCGATCAGGATCTCTACTAGGCTGAACCCTGCGCGTGAGGCTTGGGGGGCGGGTTTTTGTTTGAGTGCTTTCATGGGGTACTAGGAAACGGTCGAGTCTCCTTGTCGACCTCCGAAGCCCCTGTCCTGATCCCCAAGGCTCCGAATGCGCCAGGCTCTCAAT
>JACKHT010000022.1 GCA_020638855.1 Planctomycetota bacterium | reverse complement strand
GCCGAGCTGGAAGGACCCCTCGACAACGACACCTTCGTCGCCACCGATGCGGTGCTGCAGGCCATGATTGCCGAAGGCGATGGGCTCCTGGTCGAGTCGCGCCAAGGCCAACAGGACCCTGCCAGCATCCGATCCCGGGGTCTGGATGCATGGCAAGCCGCCCTGGTGGAAGCGACCCTGGGACTCACCGACCAAGGCGCTCCCCACGGGATTTGGGTCGCGGGGCTCGATCCCGAAGGCCGTGCGGCCGAGCTCCTGCCTGCCCGGGCGGGAGACTTGGGTCGGATGTACCTATCGGTCTTCGAAGCGGTCCAGCTGCGCTTGGAGTCCTTGGCTCCCGAGGAAAGTGACGCGTGGCGCGCACGCATCGGGCCCTTGGCCGAACAGGCGCTCGAGCAGGACCCCCACCAGCCCGAATGGTTGGCCCGCATCGACCGCCTCTATCCGAGCACCGAGGCAGCCGCCCTTGCTTGCTTGCGTCTCGCCGACGCCCGGCTGGAGGAAGGAGCCCAGGTCGCTGCCCAGTCGTACCTGGTTCGCGCGACTCGCCACCTGGGGAAACTTGGGGGTGCTTCGCCCTGGAAAGAAGCCCTGGCCGCGCGCGCATGGCGGGCCCCGGCGGAGGAAACGGCTCCCGCTGGCCGGGCTGGCCAAGCCTTGTTTGCAGCGGGTGCATGGCGCTTGGAATCGCGCTCGGGGCGACTCGCTCCCGGCGAACCCACCCGGCTGGGGTTGGGTCCCCGCCCGGGGCTCGTGACCTTTGGCGATGGTTCGATCGCGGTCCAGACCCCCCAAGCCCTGTACCACCTAGCGGTCGACACCGAAGGTCACCCGCTACGCGGGATGCCGCAAATCGAAGACTTGTCGCTGTGGACCCGCGAGGGACCGATCTTTCCCGTGACTCCCCCCTCTTCGGGTGGTTGGCCGCATCTGCCGGTGCGCTTGGGCCAACGCCTGTTCCTGGTGGTCGATCGCGCGCGACCGGGTTCCGCCCGCCTGGACTTGCCGATTCCACCGCGCAGCAATCACCTCTTGGCACTCGACCGTGTGCTCGGCCAACCCTCCCAGTTGGCATGGCAACGGAATTCGAGTGGCCTACGCCAAGCAGCAGGCACCTGGAACAGCGAGGCGGAGCCGATCGGGCACATGGAATACCAACCCGGTCCGCTGGTGGTCGACGAGACGCTCTGGGTGCTGGCTCGTTCGTTGGCTTCGCAGGCCGAAGAGGACGCGGCCCTGCCCAGCGAGGAGTTCCTGTGGCTGTTGGGCTTCGACACCGGCAACGGGGAATTGGAACAGCGGGTACGCCTGCACAAGGCATCGGATCTAGCGATGCGCGATGAAACCAGCCTAGCGCACTCGTTCCCCACGGCCTGCCAACCTTTGGGCTTGGACCGCACCACCGGACAACTCTTGGTCCAAACCAACCAAGGCATGTTCGGCTTGGTCGAAGCGGCCGACGGGCGTCCGCGCTTCCTGTGGGTCATGCGGCGGCGTGCTCCGGCTACGGAGGGCTGGCCTGGTTCGTACCGGCCCAAGGTGTTTGCCGGGCAAACCTGGGTCACGCCGATGGATAGCGACCGCGCCTACGGGATCGACCTGCGCCCAGGGATTTGGCCGATCGTTCCGAGCGCGGTGGAAGCCAAGGATGGGCGCATGGCGCTGGCGGCTTGGGATGCGACGGGCAGGACGTACCTGGCCCGGCGCGGAGCCCGTCAAACCCTTTGGACCGAGGTCCCCGGACGCGAACCCATTTTGGGGTTGTTGCTGGGACCCGAAGAGGCCTTGGTGGGCATGCCCGCCGTGACCCCCACGGCGGTGCTGTTCACGGGTGAGTCGGGTTTCTACCGCCTCGACCGCAGCCGAGAATTGGCCCTGGATTTGCGCATCGCGCTGGAAGATCGCGGGGCGGGAATCGGCGGGGATGTGTGCTGCGACCGGTCCAGGGTGTGGATCCTGGGTCCTGACACGCTGTGGCTGCTACTCGCCCCCTGAAACCGTCGAGGGGGGAAATCCTTTCCGGGTTTGGGCCTTGGGCGGCACCTCTCGGCAGAGTCCCAATCAAGTCCCAATCAAGACCCAAGCAAGCCCCGATCGGACGCAATAGGACCCCATCGAGTCGCAAGACGTATTTAAGTTTGCCCAGCCCGAAATCCGACTCTGATCTGTTCGGTAGCTCTCCTCGCTCCGATCCCCCCTCCACATCCCGCAAGGCCTGGAAATCGCGTCTTTGTTTCGCTGGCCGCCTACCGCTCTCGCTGCATGCCCCGCCCTCCCAAACCGACTGGATCTGGAGCCATCACGATCTTGTTCTTGGATGGAGACGCGGAAGCGCGTCACCGAGCGACCCACGATTTGGAAGCCGCAGGCTACCATGTCTGCGAAGTCGATGATGTGGATTCGGCGCTCGACTTCACTCGCGAGCGCCCCGTGGATTTGGTCCTTTTGGACAGTCTTGCGGAAGCCGAGAGCGGGGGTCGATTCTGCCGGGAATTGCGGCAGATCCCTTCGGCGGAGTTCACTCCGGTACTCATCTTAATCGAGGCGGAGGAATCGGAAAGCGTGCAGCAAGTGCTCGAATGCGGCGCTTCGGATTTCGCCATCAAGCCCCTGCAAGGCAACTTGCTCCGCTATCGGATCGAATCCATGCTGCGGACCGCACGCATGGCCGAGGAACTTAGGGTGAGCGAAAAACGCCTCGCCACCGCCCAGAGGATCGCCAAGCTCGGCCACTGGGAGTGGACCTTTGGCGAAGAGGAGTTTTGGTGTTCCACCGAACTCAAACGCCTCATGGGTGGTGCTCCCAAACAAGCGTTCCAAGCCCTCGAAATGTTCCTCGCCATGGTGCATGTCGAGGATCGCGAACGGGTGCGCAAAACCATCCACGAAGCCCTGAGCAAACGTCAGGGATACCAGCTCGACCACCGCATCGTACTGCCCGACGGCACGGTCCGGGCGATCGAGCAGGACGTCCAAGTGGTGCGCGAAGACCCCAAGGAACCCGAAAGGCTCTTGGGGATCATCCACGACGTGACCGACCGTTGGCAAGTGCAGCACCAAGTCCAGAAGCTTTCCTTCTACGACCAGGTCACCGGCCTTCCCAACCGAGCCCAGCTGCTCGAAGAAGTCACCGTTTGGGTCGATGAAGCGGCCCAACGCGAGGAGCGCATGGCGCTGATTTGGCTCGACCTCGACCATTTCGAGCGCATCAATGACACCTTGGGGCACGCCTCGGGGGACCACCTCTTGCGATGTGTGGCGGACCGCTTGAAGCTCAGCCTGCTCGAAGCCGAGTCCAAACCGCTTTGGCAGCCGCCCTACCAGGCCCACCACCAACCCTTCCTTTGCCGGCTGGGCGGCGACGAGTTTGTGATCGCGCTCCCCCATCTACCCAGCCTTGACAACATCGCGCTGGTGCTCGAATCGCTACAGGAGAACATCTCGCTGGCCGCGATCATCGACGGCACCGAGATCACGGTCACCTCGAGCCTGGGAGTGAGCGTGTTCCCCGAAGACGGCCCGGACCTCGAGACCCTGATGCGCAATGCGGGCACCGCCATGCACAGCGCCAAGCGGGCCGGCCGCAACCGATCCCAATACTTCAAGCACGAGTTCTCGGAACGCGCCCGGCAGTACCTGGTGATCGAGTCGGAATTGCGCAAGGCCATGGAAGACGAGCAATTCGTGCTCTTCTACCAGCCCAAGGTCAACCTGCGCGAGCAGAAGGTCGAGGGCATGGAAGCGCTGGTGCGCTGGAACCACCCGGAAATGGGGCTCGTGTCGCCCGCGGACTTCATCCCCGTCGCCGAGCAGTGCGGCATGATCTTGCCCTTGGGCAAGTGGGTGCTCGAACAGGCCCTGCGCGACGTCGCCCAATGGAACCAGGCCGGGTTGCCCGCCTGGAAGGTCTCGGTCAATGTTTCGGGGATGCAGCTGCAGCAAACGGGCTTCCTCGAGATGGTGCAAGACTCCCTCGCGACCAGCGGCGTTCCAGGGAACCAGCTCGAATTGGAGTTGACCGAAGGCCTGTTGATGAACGACACCGACAGCAGCATTCGCATCTTGAGCGAATTGAGCCGGCGCGGCATCACTGTTTCGATCGACGACTTTGGTACGGGCTACTCGTCGCTTTCGTACCTGACGCGCTTCCCGATCTCCGCCTTGAAGATCGACCGCTCGTTTGTGCACCAGGTCACCCAACACCAGGGCAACCAAGCCATCGTCGGCGCGACGATTGCCTTGGCCCACAGCTTGCACATGCACGTGGTGGCCGAAGGGGTCGAGGAACGGCCTGAGTTGGAATTCTTGGAGGGGCTGGGCTGCGACGCCATCCAGGGGTACTACTTCTCGTCGCCTTTGCCCGCCGAGGACTTCGTCGAATGGGCCATGGCCTACGACGCCGAGAATGAGGCCCAGGGCCAAGCGGCCTAGGGGCTTGACCCCAGCTCCATCCGCGCTGCGCTCCGTACCGAGCGACCCGCTCCGTATGGTTCCTGCAAGGAACCCGGCCTCAGACCCTCTGGCGGGCCACTCCATTTGCAATATCCTACGTTGCAGCAGCCCACGCTAGGGGGGCGCCCCGTGGAGGTGTAGATTACCTCCAAAGTGGTCGATCACAGGGAGGTCCGGGGGGTTCTCCCGCGAAACTCCAGGACGGTCGACCCTATATAGATAGATCGCAGAGCTGGGGGTATCGGGGGGCGGATTGGCCGCATCTCAGGGCCCCCCCGTCACGAAACCAATCCTATGAGCAACGCCCAATTGCAGCGCCTGCGCGAAGTGCACGGCCAGATGAGACACGAACTGGCCAAGGTCATCGTCGGACAGGAGGAGGTGGTCGAGCAGCTCTTGATGGCCATCCTGTCCCGGGGACACTGCCTCTTGGTGGGCGTCCCGGGGTTGGCCAAGACCCTGATGATCTCGAGCCTGGCCCGGACCATGGACTTGGGCTTCGGTCGAATCCAGTTCACCCCCGACCTGATGCCCTCGGACATCACCGGCACCGAGCTATTGCACATCGACCCCGAGACCGGCGAGCGAACCTTCCGTTTCGCGCCCGGGCCGTTGTTCACCAACGTATTGCTCGCCGACGAAATCAACCGGACCCCGCCCAAGACCCAAGCCGCGCTCTTGGAGGCCATGGTCGAACGCCAAGTCACCTCGGCGGGCCACACCCACGAATTGCCCGACCCGTTCTTCGTGCTCGCCACCCAAAACCCGATCGAACAAGAGGGCACCTATCCCCTCCCCGAAGCCCAGCTCGACCGCTTCATGTTCATGATCCAAGTCGGCTACCCGAGCGTGGAAGAGGAGCGGGAAATCCTCAAGCGCACCACCTCGGGCCAGCCCCCGGAGGTGAACAAAGTGGTCACCGGAACCGAGCTCAAGGCCCTCCAGCACGCGGTGCGCGAGATCCCTGTGGCGGACGAAGTGCTCAACTTTGCCGTCGAGCTGACCCGCCGTACGCGGGTGCGTTCGGGCGAAGCCAACGACACGGTGCGTGAGTTTGTGACCTGGGGTGCGGGCCCCCGCGCCGGCCAGTTCCTCTTGCTAGGCGCCAAGGCCCATGCCGCCATCCATGGCCGCGACTACGTGGCCAGCGAAGACATCCACGCCGTGGCCCACCCGGTGCTGCGCCACCGCATCGTGACCAACTTCAGCGCCCAGGCCGAAGGCGTGACCTCGGACGCCATCATCAGCCGACTTCTGGAAAGCACCCAAGTCGGCGGAGCGGTGGGTGCCGGTCTGCCCGGCCTTTCCTCGAATGGCTCCAAGGGCTGATCGCGCGCCGTGGCCCAACACCAAGGAGTGATCGATCCGGCGGTCCTGGACCGTCTCGACAATCTTGCGCTGGTGGCGCGCAAGGTGGTGGAAGGCTACATGGCCGGACACCACACCTCGCCCCACCGCGGCAGCTCGATCGAGTTCGCGCAACACCGTGCCTACGCCCCGGGCGACGAGCTGCGCAGGGTCGACTGGAAGGTGTATGCCCGCACCGAGCGGCTTGTGGTCAAGGAGTACATCGAAGAGACCAGTCTCTCGCTGAACCTTTTGGTCGACGCCTCGGAATCGATGGCCTTTGCCTCGGGGACGCGCAGCAAGTTGGATTACGCGCGCTGGTGCGCGGCGGCCTTGGCCCACTTGGTGATCGGTCAACGGGACCAAGCGGGACTGGTTGTGTTCGACTCCGAGCAACGCACCAAAGTCCCGCCCGCCAACGGGGCCCCCCAAGAGGCGGCCATCATGAAAGCGTTGGCAGGGGTCGAACCCAAGGGGCAAACCGCCCTGGGCGAAGTGCTCCAATGGTTTGCAGGGCGCCTCCGCCGGCGCGGCATCACGGCCATCTTCTCGGATTTCTTCGAGGATCCCGAGTCGATCCTCGCCGGGGTCAAGCGCTTGGTGCACGGGGGCCACGAGCCCATCCTGTTCCAAATCCTCGACCCCCAAGAACTCGAGTTTCCTTTCGACGGCATGCTCAAACTGGACGGGCTCGAAGCAGCGGGGATTCGCAAGGTCGATGCCCGCGCCCTGCGTCAGGCCTATCTGGAAGAAATCGAAAACCACAACAGGGCCCTAGCCCGAGCAGCCCGTGCGTTGTCGGTGGACTTTGTGTCCATGCGCACCGATGAACCGCTCGACGCGGTGCTGTCCACCTACTTGGCGTCGCGCCATTCGCGCGTGCGCGGGGGGCGCTCCTCATGATGCAAGGTTTCGTCCATCCCGCACTTGCCTTCGGAGCGCTGTTGGCGGTGGTCCCGCTGATCATCCACCTGCTCAACCGCCGGCGGCACAAGCCCTTGCGTTGGGGCGCCATGCGCTTTGTCGAAGCGGCGTACAAGAAGACCCGCCGGCGCATGCAGCTCGAAAACCTGCTGCTGCTTCTGCTGCGCATGGCGGCGGTCGCGGCGCTGGCCTTTGCGGTCGCGCGGCCCTTCGTGGGGCGCGGTGCGCTGGGCGCCCTGACCGAAACCAGCCGCGACTTGGTGCTGATGCTCGACGCGTCGGCTTCGACCGCCTACCGCGAAGACATCGACACGATCTTCGACCGCATCGTGCGGCGGGCCGAGGCCCTCGTGGGCGACCTCAAGCCCACCCGCGGCGACCGGGTGCACGTGTTGCTGCTCGGATCGCAGGCGCGCTTGATCGCCTGGCCGACCCCGGACAAGGCGCTCTCGGTTTTGAGCACGCTCGACCATCCCCTCGACGAGCCGATGGACTTGGCCGCAGGCTTTGCCGAGCTCGAGCGACTCGTCACCGACGGAGAGATCCTGGACATCGGGCAAACCGAAGTTCGGCTCTTGACCGACCTGCAACGGGTGTCCTTTGTCACCCCCGGGGACGGGACCGACCCGCCGCCCTACATCGCGCAGCTCGATAGCTTGCAAGCCCAGGGGCTCAAGGTTTGGGTCGAAGACCTGGGCCCGGCGAGCAGCACGCCGCCCAACCTTTCGGTCGATTCGCTTCTGATCGATGGATCCCAACGGGGTCCCAAGGAAGTGGCCGTGACCGTGATCAACCATACCAACCTACCCCAGGCCGGGGTGCGCGTGAGTTTGACCTTGGACGGCAACCGCCTCCCGAGCCAGCGGGTTGACTTGGAGCCCCGCTCCGAAAGCCAGGCGGTCTTCGCCCTGGGCGGACTCGAACCGGGCCCCCACTCGCTGGTAGCCTCCACCGAAGGCGATCGCTTGCCGATCGACGACAGCCGGGCGCGCGTGGCCCTGGTGCCGCGCCCTGTGCGCGTTTTGCTGGTCAACGGTTCGCCGTCGGACGATCTGGAAGACGATGGCGTAGGCTACCTGCGGCTGGCGCTCGAACAGGACGCCTCGGGCGATGCGCCTTCCCCCTTTGCCGTCACGACCATCCGCGCGGGCGAACTGCCCACCAAGGAAGCCGAACTCAACCAATTCGATGTGATCTGGTTGGCGGGCATGCCCGCTCCCAGCCCCAAGCTCGTGACGGCCCTGGAGAACCGGGTGCTCGAAGGCGCGGCTTTGATCGTTTCCGCCGGTCCCCAGCTGGGGGACGCCGGAACCTACAACGCGCGCATGTTTCGGCCCGATGGGACCGGGTTGTTGCCTGGGGAGTTGCTGGGACGCATTTCGATCGCTCGCCAAGGAGACTTCTACCGCATCGAACAGTTTGACGAGCAGCATCCTGCCTTTTCGATCTTTGCCGATGCGCGCGTGCGTCCCCTGTTGATCGGGGTCCCCTTCTCCGACTTCCAAGCCATGGCCCCCGAACCCGGGGCGAAGGTCTTGGCCCGGCTGGACGACCAGGGCAAGAGCCCGTTGCTGGTCGAAAAGGCCTTGGGTCGGGGTCGCAGCCTGTACTGGGCCAGTTCGATCAACGAAGACTGGACGCTCCTACCCCGTGCCGGGCGCACCTTCGTGCCGTTCGTCTATGAGTTGTTGGCCTACGCCGCCAACTCCCAGGTAGGCGACCGCAGCATCCGCCCCGGCGAGGTGCTCGCGATCGAAGTCGAAGGCTTCCCGCGCATGCCCGAACTCGAACGCCCAGACGGCTCGCGCCGGATCCTCGATGGGGATCCGCTGCCCCTAGGCGCCGACCTCTACCGCTTGCCCGCCCTGGTCGAGAGCGACACGCGCCAGGTGGGCCTGTACCAAGTCCACCTCGAGTCCGCCCCCTCCCAACCCTTCGCGGTGGTCTTGGACCCGACCGAGAGCGACCTGGATCGCCTCTCCGGTTCCGAGCTGCAAAGCTTGCACCCGACCTTGCAACTCGAAGCCCCGGGGGGACCTGCGATCGGAGCCCAAGGGGATCCCCGCTCGGGTGAGATTTGGCGGGCACTGGCCGCCCTGGCCTTGGCTTGCCTCGTGGGCGAATCCCTGTGGGGCGCCTACCTGGGACGTCGTAGGAGCGTGACCCGATGATCCCCTTCGCTCAAGTACCGCTCGAGACGCAACGCAGCTGGATGCGTTTCCTCGACTTGCCGCCGGCCTGGGTTTTGGTGATGGTGATCGTGCCAGCCGCCATCGGAATCGCCACCCTGGCCTATTGGAGAGAACCGCTCTCGCGGCGCTTACGCGCCTTCTTGATCGGGTTGCGCAGCCTTTCCTTCCTGGCGCTCCTGCTGGTGCTCTTCCGACCGGTTCAAGTGCAGTCGCGCGAAAACGTCGAAGCGCCCGAGGTGTTGGTGTTGGTCGATGATTCGGCCTCGATGGTGCGCAAAGATGCCTATGCGTCGGACCGGGCACTGCGGACCCAAGTACGCGATTTGGTGGGCAAAGACCCCTCCACCACCACGCGCACCGAACTGATCCAAAAAGCCCTCGAGGGTTCCTTTCTGGGCGCACTCGAACAAAGGGGCTACCAGACGCGGCTGTACCGCTTTGCGGAAAACCTCGCGCCCCTATCGGACCTCCAAAGTCTGACCGCTCGGGGCAGCGCCACGCACCTGGGAAGCGCCGTAGGCTCGGCCCTGGCCAGCCAACGGGGCAAGCACGTCACCGACATCGTGGTGCTCTCCGACGGTCGCAATACCGGCGGAATCGATCCAGTCCAAGCGGCGCTCTCCGCCCGCGCGACCGGAACCCAAATCCACACCGTGCTGGTGGGCGATCCCAACCCGGAGGTCAACCTCACCCTAGAACTTCTCGACGCCCCCCCCAGCGTGCTGCAAGGGGACGAGATCTCGATCCAATTGCGGGTAACGGCGCAAGGGGTCACCAGCGGTTCGAGTGAGGTTTGGCTCGAAGAATTGGGGCCGCCGGGGTCCAACCTCGAGCCGCGCAAGGTCGATCGGGCCCCCGTAGAACTCGAAGAAGGCTCGGCCCGGGTGGTGTTGGTCGCGCCCAGTTCGGCGCTGGTTCCCGACGCGACCGCGCGCCGCTTCCGGGTCCAACTGCAAGCCCTCCCCAAGGAGAGTTTGCTCGACGACAACGAGCTCGAAGTGCTGGTGCCAATCACCTCCGCCCGCCTGCGAGTCTTGTACGTCGAGGGTTTCCCGCGCTACGAGTACCGCTTCCTGCGCGAACTGCTGCGTAGCGGCGATGAACGCATCCAGGCGCAAATCTACCTGATGTCCGCCACGCCGGATTTTCCGCAGGATGCCTCGCCGGGTCTACCCTCGCTCGACCACATCCCGACCGATCGCAAGGAGTTGCTCGAGAACTACGATGTGATCATCCTGGGAGACCTGGACCCCTATCGCATTTCGGCCGATCCCGCGCGGGGTGAAGAGTTCGTGGCCAGCCTCAAGGAGTTTGTCCAAAAGGGTGGCGGCCTGTGCGTCATTGCCGGCGAGTACGAAAACCCGCGCTCGGTGGCGGGCACCGAGTTTGCGGATTTGCTACCCGTGCGGCTCGACACGACGGGTTCGCTTTCGCCCGACCAAGACACCAAAGTCTTCCACCATCCCTTGCTGAGCACGCCGGACGCGCCCCATGAAATCGTGCGGCTGCACCCCGACTTGGAAGTCAACCGCGCGCTGTGGGAGAGCGAAGGCGGCTTGCCGGGTTTCCTCTGGTTCTTCCCCACCCTGGGGGCCAAGCCGGGGAGCCAAGTGCTGCTCAGCCACCCGGACATTCGGGTCGGTCCTGCGCGCGAGAACGCTCCGTTGTTGGTCGCCGGGTACTACCCCGAAGGCCGCACCCTGTTCCTCGCCATCGAATCGACCTGGCGTTGGCGCAAGCGTTTCCAAGATCGCTACCACCACCGCTTCTGGCACAACGCCCTGCGTTGGTTGGCCCTCGGCCGGCTGCGTTCGCAGGACCGCAAGCACCAGATCGAATCGATGGAGCCCAGCTACAACCTGGACGAAGCCGTCGTGGTCGAAGCCCGGGTTCTCGACGACGATTTCGCACCCAGCGAATTGCCGCAGGTCCCCGTGCAATGGCAGACGCCGGGCCGCCCGATCGAGACCCTGGAAATGCAGCCGATCGAAGGCAACCCGGGGCATTACCGCTTGCGTCGCAACGTCGAACGGGTGGGCACCTACCAAGTGTGGATGGAGTCCAACGGTACGCGCCTAGCGAGCACCGAATTCGAGGTGCGCATGCCCTCGCGCGAAACCCGCGATCCCAGCCCGGACCCCGAGAATTTGCGTGCTATCGCCAACCTGACCCAAGGCGCGGCCATCACCTTGGCCGACCTGCCCAAGCTGGTCGACCAATTCCCCGGGGGCGAAGAACGTCGCCTCCCGGTGGCTTCCGAACTCACCGACACCTGGGATCGCTTGAGCACGTTGTTGCTCGCCCTGGGACTATTCTCCCTCGAATGGATCCTGCGCAAGCGCTATGAGCTGATTTGACCGAGCCTTCCAAGATGCTGATGCCGCTCCCCTATCGCTGGTCCGTGTTCTGCCTGGTGCTCCTGTTCGGCGTTCCGAACGGGGCCCAAGCCCAGGAGGATACGGATCCCAAGCCGCGCCCCTTCCAGGTGTACGACACCATGGAAGTTCGCGCCATCGGCGATCAGGCGCGCGAGAATTTGGCTGCGGGTCGCATCCCCGAGGCGCTCCAACTCCTCCAGAGCCTGATCGAAGCCCACCGGGGCGAAGTGCTGCCGCCTGAGCACCCCACGCCGAATGGGCGGCTGGAGGGCACCGTGCACCGCGGGGCTTCGGCCTGGGCTTTCCAACAGTTGTTCCAGTTGGCTCCGGAGCAGGCCCAGGTGTACCGGAGGATGTACGAAGGCGATGCGCAGGCGGCCCTCGAGCGTGCACTGGAGCAGGAATCCCCGACGCCTTGGCTCGAGATCGCCCGACGTTGGCCGATCACCCACGCGGCCCTGCGTGCGCGCTGGGCCGTGGGCGACTTGGCCATGGAAGCCGGCGAGACGCGCGAAGGATTGCATGCCTGGGGCCGGGCCTTGGCCGCCGAAGCGGGGCGCCCCGACCACCCGCCCGTGGTCGCCGACGATTGGCGTGCCTTGCTGGAGTTCTTGGACCAACGCTTGGCGGCGGGTACTTCGAGCCCGGAACTCGAAGCCCGCTTGCCGGGCATTCGGTACAGGGTCCGGCTGGCCCTCGACTTGGGTCTGGACAGCGAAGGCGTGCTGCGGGACTACGCCAACGGGATCCAACCCGGCGAATTCACCACCCGTAGCCTCGACCAGCACCAATTGGGCTGGGCCGAGCCCGCACGCCTGCCCGACCATCCGCTGCTGACGCGTTTCGGGTACCAACTGCAAGCGGCAGCCGACACCGAGAATCTCTTTGTATCGACTTCGCGGCAATTGCTCGCCTTTGGCCTGTGGAGCGGTGAAACCCGTTGGGCGAGCCCGCTCAGCCTCCCGGGCTGGTCGGAGGCGCAAGATCGCGATGGCCGCTTCACGGAAGCGATCGATTACCAGGGCGCGCTGTATGCCCCCGCCGTGTCCGACGGAATCGTCGTGACCAGCTTGCAGCTGCCGTTTGTCCTGATCCCCCCGGACCATTACCGCCAGATCCAAATCATCCGGGTGATGCCCGAACGGCGGCTGTTTGCCTTTGAAGCGGCCACCGGCAAACCGCTTTGGAATACGGCTCCGCCCGCCAATTGGGACGGCGAAAGCGGTTCGACGGCCGAGCGCGTGAGCGTGGCGGGACCGCCCGTGATCGCGGGAACCCGCGTCGTGGTACCCACCGTCCACCTGCGCGGTCGAGTCGAATTCCACGTCGACTGCTTCGACCTGCACACGGGCGAGCACCTCTGGCACACGCCGCTCGTCACCGGCCAACGCGAACTCAACATGTTCTCGCGCGAGATCGCCGAATTCACGGCGCCTCCCGTGCGCGTGGTGGGCGATCGCGTGTTCGTCGCCACCAGCATCGGCTCGGTGGCTTGCTTGGATTTGGTGCGCGGGGACACCCTGTGGCAGAGCCTGTACGAGCAAATCGAAATCTCCAAGGCCACCTACTACGCCCCGGGGCAAATGCGGTCGCTATGGATTCACTCGCCCCCGGCGGTCACCGAGGACCTGGTGGTCGTCGCCCCAACGGACAGCCTTTCGCTGCTGTGCTTCGACCGCGAGAGCGGTGATTTCCTGTGGGAAATGGACCACCGCGAGTTCTACGGCGGCCCGATCGGCTCGGCCTCCCGGCCGGAGTTCTTCTACTTGGTCGATGCCAACGAAAACCAAGTGATCCTGGGCGGCCGTCGGGTAGCGGCCTTCGGACCGATCAGCGGCACCCTGCGTCAAGCCCCTGCGCGCCAACTGCAATGGGCCTTCCCGATCAGCGACTCGATCAGCAACCCGGGATTGCGCGCCGTTGCGGCGGGTAAGAGCGTGTTGGTTCCTTGCGATGGCGAACTGGTCCGGGTGGAACGCGACTCGGGACGCCCCACCAGTGCCCTCGAATGGGCCGGTCGCAAGGGCAGCCCCCTGGCCACCGAAGTCGGGCTGTTCACCGTGGGGCGCAACGAAGTGCGCGCGTACTTCGACTGGAAGGAAAGCCTCGCCCAAGCCCAAAAGAGCTACGACGCCCACCCGGAAGATCCGAAGGCTCTGTATCGGCTCGCGCTGCTGCGCCAAAAGCGAGGCCTTGCCGAACGAGCGGCCCGTCCGACCCCCGACCTCGATGCCGCCCGACGCTCGTTCCAATCGGCGCGCGAGTTGCTTCGGACCGCCCTCGCCAAGGCCGCCGATACCAAGGACGGAACCCAGGTCGATCCCGGTTTGCGCACGCTCTTGTTCGACACCCTGCTCGAAGAGGGTCGCACCCTGCGCATGGCGGCAGCCTCGGATCGCGCCCGGCGCGCTTTCGAAGAAGCCCTTGAAGTGGCCCAAGGCGACCGGGAAACAAGCTCGGCCCTGCTGTTGCTGTCGGCCATGGATCGCGGTCGCGATGAGGCCCTGCGGCGCCAACGCTTGCAACGCTTGGCCACCGAGTTTGGCGGGCAAAAGATCGCATGCGTCGCAGTCGAGGGGCCCCGCAGCCAAGAGTCCCCCCCTTCGCAGCGCTACGAGCCCGTCCTGGCGTTGACCTCGGACATCGAATCCCAGCCGAACTCGGAGCCGCGCATGCTCCCGCTCGGATTGTGGGCGCGCATGGAATGCACGGACTCACTCCTGGCCAGCGCCGGCCGTACTCCCCAGGCGAGCCCCTTCGCCGATCTGTACACGATCGTGCGCGAATATGGCAGCGAGCGCTGGTTTGAGGAAACGGCTGGGCAGGTCGCTACAGAACGCATCGCAACGTTCCTCGACCGCAAGGTCACGCTCGGCTTCGAAGCCATCCAACAGCAAGCCGCATTGGAATTGGCGGTCGCCCTCGACAAGGGCAGCGATCGCGAGCTGCGCGGGGTCCAACGGCTCTTCCCGCTGACGCTGGCGGCCGAACAGGCCGGCGAGGCACGGGTGCAAATGGCGGCCCAAGCTGGGGACGTGGGTTTGCTGGCCGAGGTCGTTCTGGGTAGCGGCCCCATGGAGTTCTCGCTCGAGCGCTCGAGCCCCACCCACCGAGCCCACTTGGCCCTATTGGCAGCCACCGTCGGTGATGCGGGCGGTTTGACCTTCCGTTCGGAGCTTGGCAAACGCATCGCAGCCAGCGCACCGCGCCAAGTTGTCGACCTCGGACGGGGCGAAGCGCGCACCCTGGAGCAATGGAGCCTCGAATGGAGCGCCCAAGTCCCGGTCGTACCCAAAGCTCCCGAGGAGTCGTTTGGCCCCGACCTCAACGTACTCGACGCGGCATCCGAAATCGTGCCCACGTTTTCGCTGTGGGTTCCGCCGCATCTCACCGCGGAGGGCAATCCCAAGGTCCCGGGCCCCGTCACCCTGCTGCCATGGCGCAACGCGATGGGCGTCATCACCATGGCGGCCTTCCGCGAGAGTCCCCGCCCGGTCTGGGCCTTGGACCAAGAAGTGGACATCGATTCGCCCGAACTATGGGCCGTTTCGCCCGGACTGGTGCACGCCCCCCAGAGCGATGGCGTGCTCACCGTCGACCGGGAAAATGGCGAAGTGGTTTGGATGTGGTACGGTGATTCGCAGCACCGCCTGATCGGCTTGGTGCAGTGCCAGGGGGTCGTGGTGGCCACGCTGCTGCACCAAGGCGAAGAGTTCGAAGAATTTGGGGATTGGTTGCAAGTCGGCTTGGAAGCTTCGAGCGGCACGGAATTGTGGCGCCGGCGGGTATCGACCCGCGCCTACCATCCTCGCGCTCTGGTCGGATCGGGTGCCATGGTGCTTTTCTCCACGGGCACGCACCCCTCGCAGATCTTCGATCTGTTCTCGGGAGCAGCAGGACCCAAACTCGAGCTGGACCGCTTGAGCGAGCAAACGGTCAGCGCCGCCTGGATCGATCGAGGCCGCTTGATCCTGCCGGCTTTTGCGCGCTACCCCAACACCCAAGACAACCACATCGAAGCCTACGACTTGGCGACAGGGCAACGGGCTTGGGAAGTTCCCTTCGGGGCCAACCGAGACCTCTGGGGAGTCTTGCTCTATGCGGGCAAGACCTACTTGGAGATCAACACGTATCGCGAGTCGGAGCTCACGAGCCTGGGGGTCTTCGAGCTGGACACCGAGCGCGGAAGCATGGCGCCCAACCCGAAGTGGGAACTACGCGATGAAAGCCGCCTGATCGGGCTCCCCAAACGGGCCACTTCCGAATTGAGCTCCCCTTGGATTTTTGCCCGGACAAACCGTGCGGAAGGCTACGGGATCCGCGCTTTGCATTTGGAGCGAGGGCCCATGTGGGAAGCCTCGGTGGCGCCCCAGATCTACTTCCAGCGCCCCGAAACACTTCTCTTACCCAAGGTTTCCCGGACGGCGGCCGTTCTGGCCCTGCCCCGTCACGGGACCGGCAGTCAACCCGACGAATCCACGTACTATGTGCTCAGCTTTGCCAAGGACTCGGGGCGCCCCCAAGCCGATCTGATGGTGCGCCTCCCGGTCCGCGGGGCCCAGGGGTCCTCCTGGGTCAGCGTGGGAAACTGGATCGGGTTCGGAAACCAGCGCGGCGCCCAGATTCTAGGAGATCGCGACCAATGACCAACAAGCACACCACCTCGGGCTGGCGGCGAGCACTTGTGGGGCTCTGCCTTCTGGCAGGTCCGCAGGCATCTTTGGGCTGGTCCCAAGAACCCGGCGACGAGCCGCAACCGCTCGACGCCGAGTCGGGGCAGGTTGAGATCACCCCCGAGCAAGCCCAGGCCGTCGAACGCGGCTTGACTTGGTTGGCCGACCACCAAAACGAAGACGGCAGTTGGACCGCAGACGTGGGTTACAAGCTCAACCACGGCTACAAGGCCACGGACTTGAACAAAGGACACGTGGGCGTGACGGCTTTGGCCGGCATGGCCTTCCTGGCCGGCGGGCACTTCCCGGGACGCGGCCCCTACGGGCAGAACGTCGAACGTTGCCTCAACTTCGTGGTTTCGTGCGCCCAGCCGGACGGCTACATCTCGGCTTCCAACACGCGCATGTACAGCCATGCCTTCGCCACCCTGTTCCTGGCGGAAATCTACGGCATGACCCACCGCGAGGACGTGCGCGGACATTTGCAAAAGGCCGTCGACTTCATCGTCAAGAGCCAGAACGAAGAAGGTGGTTGGCGCTATGTCCCGCTCGACCAGAGTTCGGATATGTCGATCGTGGTGTGCCAAGTATTGGCCTTGCGAGCGGCGCGCAACATCGGCATCCGCGTCCCCAAGAGCACCATCGACCGCGCCATCCAATACGTCGTGGAAAGCGCAGTCACCACCGAGGTCTCGGCCCAGGGGGCTCGCTACGCGACGGACCTAGGGACCTTCCACTACCAAAAAGAAGACCTCGCGCGGACAACCTTCCCCCTCACCGCAGCCGGCGTCACGGCACTGCACGGGTTGGGAGTCTACTCGAGCGAACTGATCGACCACGGGGTGGACTTCCTCGAGAACCAAGTCGACTTCTTCAATTCCCGGTACGGCACCCAGGGTCACTACTACTTCTGGTATGGGCACTACTACGGGGTGCAGGCCATGCACACCGTGGGAGGGCATGCTTGGCACCGCTACTTCCTGCCCCTGCGAGAATTCCTGATCCACCGCCAAGAAGCCGATGGCTCATGGCCCAACCGTGAAGGGCCCGGCGAAGCGTTCAGCACCGCCATTGGCTGCCTGATCCTCCAGATCCCCTACGGCTACCTGCCGATCTTCCAGCGCTGATTTCCATGCACGCGAGTTTGAACCACACCCGCTCCCTGATTGGGAAGCTACGCCAGCGCCTGCGCACCTACGCTTGGCGCCAGGAGCTGGGCTTGGCCTTGTTGGCCAGCTCGTTGTGGTGGCTGTTCTCCTATGCCTTGGACGCCGTGCTGCATTTGCCTGCGCCAGTTCGCGTGCTGCATACGCTGGTGTTGGTGCTGTTGCCCGCTTGGTTCTTGGTGCATCGCTTGCGACGTCACTTGGGACGGATTCCGGACGAGGTCGGGCTGGCGGTCTTGGCCGAACGCGGACAGCCGGGCAACACCGACTTGCTGGTCACCGCAGTGCAATTGGGCTCGGCCGCTGGCGAGTCGGACCTGGCTTACGCGGCCATCGCCCAGCAAGCCGAATCCCGGGCCCAAGCGCTGGCCATCGATGCCATGGTCGATGGGCAGCCCGCCCGGCGCGCTTTGCTGCGCGGACTAATCGCTGCGGGTGCCTTGGCCTGTATCCTTGGATTCACCCGCCCCACCGCGGACATCTTCGTGGCCCGCATGTTGGGCGCGAACATTCCCTGGCCCCAGAAGACCCATCTGGACATCGAGATTCCCGGCCGCGCCGATCGCATGTTCGTCGAACGGGAAGGCGATCGACTGCACGTGCGCGTGGCGCGCGGCAGCGACGTTCCGATCCTGATCCGAGCCGAAGGCAAGATTCCGGACCGGGTCTTCGTTGCGTTCGACCACGGCCATCAGTCGGTGGTGGAATCGGGGGGCTCCGCCCTATTCCGCACACAGCTGCGCTCCGTGCAACAGGATGTTGTGTTCCACGCCGAAGGCGGCGACGATCGCGACAGCCTCCCCGAAGTGTTCGTGGAAGTGCTCGATCCCCCGGATGTGGCGGACCTCGCCTTCCGCGTGATCCCGCCCGCCTACAGCGGATTGCCCGAACGGTTCGAGCGGGCCACCGACATCCAAGTTTTGGCGCAAAGCGAAGTGCACCTGTTCGTGTTGCCCGACCCCGCGGACGTCACGGGCAGCGTGCGCATCCTGCCCGATGGCGGCACCCAAGCCCTCGCCGCTACGCCCTTCCCCACCGCAGAGGGCGACCCGCTGCCGGGCCTCGGAATGACGCTCAAAGCCGAAAGCTCGATGCGCCTCACCTTTGAGCTCAAGAGCGACCAAGGATTGCTCAACCCCGATCCCGGGCTGTATGCCATCTCGGTGATCGAAGACCGCCGACCGACCCTCACGCTGGTGGCTCCCAGTCGGGTCGATACCGAGGTCGTGGTCGGCGGGCTCTTGCCCCTGCGGGTGCGGGCCCAAGACGACTTTGGCCTCACGCCGCTGCGCTACTCGCTCAAAAACCCGCAAGCCGACGATGCCGTGGTGCTGGCTGGTTCGCTCGAGCTGGCGGCGTTGCCGGATGGCGAACAACCCGAAGAAGGTGGCGTCGCGGGACTCGCCCACCAGCGCTTCGAGGTATCCGATTTCCTTACCGATGGCGCTTCGAGCGAAGGACAGGTGTTCACCCTGCAAGTCGAAGTCGATGACAACCGCGAACCCGCCTTGCAAACCGCACGCACCGCCCCCATCCGGGTGCGCGTGTTGACCGGAGACGAATACCTACGCAAGTTGGAGAGTCGGCTCGCCCAGGCTGGCGAGACGGCCGGCAAGCTCGGGGTCCAACTGGAACGGGTGCGTGGAACCTTGGCCGCGGCCCAAACCGTGCTCCAAGACGACCCCGGTAGCGGAGACGCCCTCGAACTCAGCGACGCCCTGTTCGACGTCCAGCGCTTGGCCGGCGACGGCCGTCAGTTGGCCCGCGACCTCGCAGGCTTGGCCGAGAACCTGCTCTACGCGCGCATCGATCCCCGCGCGGACGGGATCCTTGCCGCCATGGATGGTTTCATGGCGCTCGAATCGACCCGCGCCTTCCACCCCGAACCCTGGCGTACCTTGGCCCAGGATTACGCAACGGGTCGCTTCGGCCAAGCCGACCTCGCGGGCGACCTGCTGGAATTGGTGGGCTTGGCCCTCCAGCTTTCGGAAGGCGATGCGCCCGCGATCGGAAGCGCCTTGGAGAACAGCGATGGAGCCCCGGCGGCCGAAGCCCTGGCCTTGGCCTATCTGGAAACCCAAAACACCGCACGCACCATCGAAGCCCTGCAAACCCGTTTGGGCGAGTGGGACAACTTCCAATCGGTGCTGACCCTGACGCGCGACATCATCAAACGCCAACGCAACCTGCACGAGCGAACCCGCAAGTTTGCCAAGGATCAATGAGGCTCCCCATGCGAATCGATTCCACTCTGCTCTCCGTGGCGGCCACTCCGTTCCGAGGCCTCGGCCGCCGGGCCTCGGTACTTGGGTTGGCCCTGCTGGCTGCCGGATCCCAACCTGCGTCCCTGTTGGCCCAAGACGGCGTCGATGTGGTCAGCCGGGAACAAGCGGCCTTGGCCGAAGAACAAGCCCTGATCGCCCGGCAAATCAAGCGCTTGCGCGGCGTCATGAGTGCCCTCGAACAACGCTTGCGCACCGAAGGCAGGGTCCATGCTGCCGGTCTCTTGGCGGAAGCGCTCAAGGAACTCGAAGAACGCGAAGGCGACGCCGGCGCGACCCTAGAAGAACAAGTCAACCTCTCGTCGGATGGACTGCGCACAGGCAGCACGATGCGCGCCATCGAGGACCAACAGGCCGCTTTGCGGCGCATGGAGCGTTTGCTCGAAGTCTTGCTCGACCGCAAGCGAGTCGAGGACCTGGAGCAGGAACTGCAACAACTCGGCGAACTCAAGCAAGGCCTGTCGGACGCCCAAAACGAGCAACGCCAGCTGTCGGAGGAAACCCGCGCCCTTGGGCAGGAGTCCCAAAGCGCCGAGCAAAAGGCCCTCCAGAAGGAGCTTGCGCAGATGGTTGCCAAGCAGCAAGCGCTCTTGGCCCAGGTCGAACAGAACGCCCGGGAAACGGGGGCCTTTGACTTGGAACGCATCGCCGAGGAATTGGCTCAGAGCATCGCCGACCAGCAGCTCAACTTGGACGCTTTGGGTGCCTGGAAGCCGATGGCAAGCGAAGGGCAACCGGCGGCACGGGAAGCCTTGGCCAAGGCGCGGAGAAACGAAAGCCGCGCTGCCGACCTGCGGTCGTCCGCCGAAGCCTTGCGCCAAGCCGCCGAGTCCACCCGCCAAGCCGACTCGGCCGCTCAGGTACGCCCGACCCAAGATTCCTTGCAACAGTCCGCCGAGGAAGCCGGACGGAAGGCCAAGGCCACCGGCGGCACCGAAGAAGCCCAAGCATTCGAAGCGCTCAAGGAAGCCGTGGAAAGCTTGCGTGGGGACATGGAGTCCCCCACCCAACGTGCCGGTGCTGCCCAGTCGATGGAGCAAGCTGCCGAAGGTTTGGAAGCGCAGGCTGAGGCCCTCGCCGCGCAAGCGGCTTCCGATCGCGACCAAGCGCAAGCTTGGGTCCAAGCTCAAGCGGACCCGAAGTCCACCTCGGGTGCGGCACTCGAGCGAGTCGCGTCGGCCCTCGCCAAAGCCAAGGCTTCCGCGCAAGCCGCGCAGAAAGCCGACCCGGGGGAAGCGGCTCAGGCTGCTCAAGAACAAACGCGCGAAGCGACCGAAGAGGCCCTACGTGCCCTCGACCAAGCCGGGCAAGCGGAGGACATCCTCGAGCAAGCATTGCGTGCCTCGCAGGCCGAGCAATCCGCCACCATGAGCCGGCTGGCTTCGGGGCTGGAGCGGGCGATGCAGGCGGCCAAAAATGCGGACCCTGCGGCCGGTAAGGCGGCTCAAGAGGCGCTGGAGTCCGCCGCCCAGCAACTCCAAGAGGCCGCCCAAGCCATCCGCGATCAGGACTCGCCCCAGGCCGCCCAGGCCGCCGAGTCGGGTTTGCAAGCGATGCAGGCCGCCCAGGCCGCCCTCGAACAAGCTCAGGCATCCCAAGCCGCGCAAAGCGGAGCCAACGCTGAGCAGGCCGCCGAGCAGAAACAACTGGCCGAGCAATTGGCCCAGGCCGAAGCCCAAGCCAAGCAAGCGGACTTGCCCAAGCCCACGCAATCGGCACTCGAGTCCGCCATGCAAAAGGCGCAGCAAGCCATGCAAAAGGCAGCGCAGTCGCTCTCGCAGCCGGGAGGCTCCAGCCAAGCCGCCAAGGCCCAGCGGGAAGCCAGCGAAGCCCTGCAAGAAGCCGCGGAGCAGGCCTCGCAAGCAGGCACGCCCCAGACTCCCGAGCAACAGGAGCAAGCCCAGTCGCTGGCCCAAAAGCAAAAGGCCCTCAAAGCGAAGCTGTTGGAGCTGGCCCGCCAGGCCGAAGCGCGCGAATCGCAGCGCGGGCAAAAGTCCCTCGAGCAAGCCTCCCAAAGCGCCAGCGAAGCAGCCGAAGACATCGACTCTTCGAGCAGCGAACCGCAGGGCGGGGAACTCGACCAAGCCCAAAGCAAGCAAGAGGAAACCGAGAAGAAGATCCAAGAAGCCCTCGATGACTTGACCCAGGAAGAAGAGCAGTACAAGACCCTGCGTCAGGAAGAGCTCCTGTTTAAGATCAGCGAGGAACTGGCCGAGTTGCTCAAAGGACACCGCGAAGCCATCGAAGCCACCCAAACGCTCGACGAGAAGCGCGGCGACGGCCCGCCCAGCCGCCCGATTCGTTTGGGGTTGCGCTCGATCGCGCGTAGCGAGGAAGCGCTGGCGTCGCACGCCGGCCGCATCGCCGAAGGTTTGGCATCCGAAGGCGTCGTGGTCTTCCACGAGATCATGAACAACGCTGCCGAGGACTTGGCGCGCATCGCGCGCGACTTGGGTCAGGATGGCGGGTTCCAATCGGGCTTGACCCTCCAAGCTCGCCAAGACGATGTCGAACGCAGCTTGGTTTGGCTCCAGGAAGCGCTGACCGAGGAAATGCAGCGCCGCCAAGACGAGGACCAAGAGCAGCAGAAGCAACAGGATCAGAAGAACCAGGATCAGAACCCGCCGCCCCAGCCCCTGGTGCCCGATGTGGCCGAATTGAAGGTGCTCAAGCGGCTCGAGGCCGAAGTCCTGTCCAAATTGGAGCAGACTTTGGAAATCCACCCCGAGTTGCGAGACCCCGATCGGGTCCAGGACCCCCTAATTCTCGAAGATCTCGTACGCTTGGCCTACAAGCATCAGCGGGTGGTCGAACTCTTCCGGCGTTTCCGCGAGCGCCTTGGGGTTCCCGCTCCCGACGAAAGCGCCGATTGATCCACCGCACAACCCAAGCCGACCACACGGTATGAAGGACACCCGTATGAAGGACACCCGCATGCAACACCGCAAGAACTTGGCCCCGTGGGTCTTGACCGCGCTCGCCCTCCCCTTGGCCTGGGCCCAAGCCCAAGAGGCTCCGGACAAAGTCGTGGGCCCCGCCGCGATCCCCCAGGCCAACGATCCGGCCAAGGAGATGGAAGAAGCCTTCCACCGTGTCGAGCGCAGCTTGAACGGCATGTCCTTGTTGCTCCTCGAGGCCAGCAAGGGCGACACGTCGCGTTTGGCGAGCGCCAAGGGATCGGGCATCGAAGACCTGCTCAAGCTGGCCGACAAGCGCCCCCAAGGTGATCCGAGCCAGGCCATTTCGGAATTGCTCTACGCCTCGAGCGCGGAAGGCAAGCGGGTTCTCGATGGCATCGACGAGATCCTGGAGATCGCCAAGAAGAACGGCAACCCCAACAGCTGCCGCAATCCCGGCGAGGGTCAGGGCCAAGCCGAACAGCAGCCCAACCAGTCCCAGCCCAACCAATCGAGCCAAAGCCCTTCGCAGAAACAACAGCAATCGGGCCAGAAGCAGATGAAGGGTGAGGAGAAGCCCGACGAACAAGCCAAGGACCCGGCCCAAACCCAGGAGCCCAAGTCGAACAAGCCCCAGCCCGGCGATCCCAACCAACCCAAGACGGTGGGCCAAGCGCCCCCCGATCCGGACGGCGTGGGTTCCCAACAGCAGGTCCTTCCCGGTCGCGAAGCCTGGGGCAACCTGCCGGTCCACGTGCGCGACATCTTCCGCGCCGATGGAGGAGCCGACATGCCCGCACGTTACCGGCGCTGGATCGACTCCTACTATCGCAAGTTGAACCAAGAGAGTCGTCGCTAGCCCGTTGCGACCCGCCCGCAGTGCGCTGCGGAATTCCCATGCGCCTGATTCCCAGCCCTAGCCTTCCCCGCCTCGTGGCGTGCTGCTTGGGGATGGGAGCCGCACTCGCTTGGGGTTGGGATGGGGAGTCGCCGGTTAAGGCCGAGAGCGGCGCAGCGCTTCAAGGCGTTCCCTCGACTCCGCTCGACAGTCTGGAGGTTTCCCCCGGCTCCGAACCACGGGTGCTGGCGGCCTTGGACCGCGGTTTGGCGTACCTGGCGGCGCAGCAACGCAAGGGGACCACGGGCGCCTTGCCGTGCACGCCCGGCGACAACCATGCCCCGGTTGGGATCACGGCCCTCGCGGCGCTGGCCTGGATTGGTGGCGGATCGAACCTGACCCGCGGCCCCTACATGGAGGAGCTGGGGCGGGCCATCGACTACCTACTCGACGGCCAAGTCCAAGACGGCGAGCGCAAGGGCTACTTCACCCAGACCGGCGACCAGGTGTCCCAGACCCACGGCCACGGATTGGCCACCTTGGCCTTGGCCCAGGCATTCACCATCTCGCCCCGTTCGGCTCGGGGCGCGCGCATCGAACTCGCCCTGCGCAGCGCCTGCGATCGCATCTTGGCGGCGCAAGGGGTCGACGGAGGCTGGTACTACACCCCCACCCCTTCCGTGCAACAGGAAGGTTCGGTGACCGTGGCGTTGGTGTGGGCCTTGCGCGGGGCCAAGGACGCGGGCATCTACATCCCCGTGGAGCCGATCGATCGGGCGGTGGCCTACGTCAAGAGCCTGCAGCAGGCGGGCGGAGGCTTCCAGTATTCCGCCACGCGTCCCAACACCTCGGTGGCCCTGACGGCTGCCGCGCTTTCGACCCTGCATGCCACGGGCACCTACGAAGGCAAGGAAATCGACGAGGGGTATGCCTACATCTGGCGCGAATTGGCCGGACGCGACATTGCCGGCGAAAGCGGGCGCGAAGAACGGGTGGCCTTTCCCTTCTACGAACGGCTGTACCTGGCCCAGGCGCTCTACCAGCACAAAGACCTCACGCACTTCTGGAATTGGTCCAACCCTTTGCGCGAGGAATTGATCCGCTCCCAAGAACCCGACGGTTCCTGGTCCGATCGACGCATGGACCCTTCCGGGGCCTGGGTCCAGAACCAATACGGCAAGAGCTACGCCACAGCCGTCAATTGCCTGGTGCTCTCGATCCCCCATTCGACCCTGCCCATCTTCACCCGCTGATCGAGGCGGAACCCTGGGTCGGTTGGCGGGTTCCAGGCCCAGAGCCTTCTTCTACCATGCAAATCACCCAACCCGCTCTCCGCCGCCCCTCCAGGCTGCTTGCCCGTTCGCTCCCGGCCCTTTGCCTCGGCCTCATGGGATTGGGGTTCGCCTGGCCCGCCGAGCCCCGGGGCGGCATCGCTTGGGAAGCCGACTACGCGCAGGCCTTCGAACGCGCCCAAGCCGAGGACAAGGTCGTGTTCGTAGCGATCAACATGGATGGAGATCCTGGCAACGACCGCATGGTCGCCGACGTCTACACCGACCGCACGATCGAACGCCTCGCTGGAGCCTGTGTGAGCTTGGTGGCATCCGCCGGGCGTCACAACCCCAAGGGAGACTGCTCGCGGCTGGGCGCGATTCCCTGTGAGGCCCACCGTGCGGTCGATATCCGGGTGCGCGAGGCGCTGCTCAAGCCGGACGCCGAAGGCTTCGTGATCGCTCCCCAACACCTGTGGCTCGATGGCTCGGGCAAGGTGCTGCTCTCGGTTCCTTTCGAAGTCACCAGGGGGGAATTGGAGTGGTGCTTCCACGAAGCGGAACGGCGGCTGCACCCCGGCTACCTCGCCAAGGAATCCGAGGACTCTCGCCCGCCGCGCCGTTGGATTCCGGGAGGCGTGTTCGACGGAGCCTTGGGCGAAGCGGCACAACGGGTTTCGCGCGAGGAAGCGCTCGAGCTGATCGCGGAACTTCGCAAGGGCAGCCTTAGCCAGGAAGAGCGCATGACCCGCTACAAGCGATTGGCGCAAGCCGACGAACCCGAAGCCCGAAAGGAAATCGAGCTCTTCTTGAAGAGTGGCGGCGCGGCCGCAGGTGGAGGCAAACGGGGTTTGGGGGCTGCCCGAGGCGCGAACCAAGCCGCCAAGCTGATGCGCTGGATCGGCGAGGCCTCCGCCCCGAGCTATGCCCCGATCCTGTTGGAATCGATTGGATCCGGAGATCGTGAGAGCCGGTTGGAAGCCATCGTAGCCCTCGAACAACTGGCGTCCCCCTTGGCCGTCACGGCGCTCAGCAAACAGTACAAGCAAGAGAAGGACCCGGAGCTCCGTTCGGCCTTGGTGCGGGCGCTAGGCGCCTCGGGTCCCGCCGATCGCTCGGTGCGCAGCCTGCTGCTCAAGGCCACCAAGGAACGCAAGGACGCCACGCTGCGCGCCAATGCATGGATCGCCCTAGGATGGCTGGACCCCGACGAGGACGTCCAAGCGGCCCTCGAGTCGGCACTCAAGTCGGGGACAGCCCGCGACCAACAGGCCGTGCTGGTGGCCATGGGACTATCGCGCCAGGCGCTCTGGTTGCCGCTGCTCAAGGAGCAGGCTGGATTGGCTCCAGACTCGGAAGCTGGGCCGACCCCGCCGCCCAACGGAGCGCCCGAAGCGGGCCCGGGAGCCCAACCACCTGCGCGCCCCGCTCCTGGCGATCCGGGGCCGCGAGGCAAGCGGCCCCAGCGCCCTGCGGCTGGGGACCCTGCCCCCGAAGCCGAACTGGATCCCCTGACGCGCACCGCGCGGGCTGCGTTGAAGGTGCACGACAAGGGCACCTACGGATTCTTGGCCGAGGCATTGCAAGAAGCCTCGGGGGACACGATTCCCCGCAGCCGGCTGTTCCCCACCAAAGGCCGCGACCGTCGCTGATTCGTGCGGGCCCCTCGTCGCACGCTCAAGCCACGCGCTAGGCCGTACGCCAAGTGCCCAAGCTCGCTTCGTCGATCTTGAATAGCCTGACGGCGGTCTTCCACGCGACGTTTTCCAGCTGCTCTTCGGTGAAGTCCAACTCACCCAGCAGCTTGACGTAGGGCTTCATGTGCACGAGTGGCCAATCGCTGCCATACATGATCTGCCTGCCCGGATCGCCCATGTAGGTGATCATGTCCTTCAAGCGCATCGCCACGTACTTTTCAAAGTCGTAGGTGAACTCCCCCAGGGTAAGCCCGGAGATGTCCGCGTAGACGTTGTCGTTCTTGTAGAGCACTTCGGCCGCATCCTGGAACCAGGGATTGCCAAGGTGGCACATGACGAAGCGCACATCGGGATAGTCGACCGCGATGTCGTCCACCAAGAGCGGGTGGGCCATGCGCACCTTGGCGGTCTTCGAATAGGTGTCCCCCGTATGAATCATGACCGGTACGTCGTACTTGGCGGCGATCCGGAACACCGTCTCCAGCGAAGGATCGTTGATCGCGTAGTGGTCGTAGCCGGGGTACAGCTTGATGCCCTTGACCAAGCCATCGCGGATCCGTTCTTCGAGCGAGAATAGGTCGGTGCGGAATTCGCCGCGCCAGCGTAGGCCCTCCACCACCGTCATGCGCGGGTGCTCGGCCAAAGTCTCGATCACTTCCTCCGCGCTCGGCCGATTCATGTCGACCTTGTAGGAGGTGATCACGACCGCGTGGTCGATTCCGATCTCATCCATCTTGCTGGTCAACTCCCTCACGTTTTCCACCGTCGGACGACCGGTGGTGTCGTGGTAGTTGTTGAGGTGGACGTGGACGTCGATCAGGAACTGCGGCATGATGGCGCCATGGTAGGCACCCAGGTCCAGACTACAAGAACCGTCATCCCGCTGCATGTGGTCACGGGCTTCCTGGGAAGTGGCAAGACGACCCTCTTACGCGAGCTCCTGATCCAAAGCCCCGAGCGCATCGCGGTCATGGTCAACGAGGTGGGCGATTTGGGGCTGGACCACCACCTGATCGAGCGCATCGACGAAGACTTGCTCGTGCTCCCCGGCGGCTGCATCTGCTGCTCGCTGCGGGGCGAGCTGCACGGGGCCCTGGCCCGGCTGCAAGCGCTCGAGCCCGATCGGATCGTGCTCGAGACCACTGGGCTGGCCGATCCCGCACCGCTGCTCCACACCATCGGTCACGACGCGCGCCTGAGCCAGGCGGTCCGGCTCGCCGGGGTGATCGCGGTGATCGACGGACCGCGCGCCGAGGATCTCTTGGCCACCCATGCCGAAGTGCGCCGGCAGCTCGACTTTGCCGACCGGGTGGTGGTCGCGAAGTCAGACCTCACCCCACCCGACCGGTTGGAGTCGGTGCTCGGGTGGCTGCAAGCCTCGGCCCCGGGTCGCGAAATCCGGGTCGCTCAAGCCGGCCGCATCGATCCTGCTTGGCTTTTGGCGGACGGGGGGTTCGCCCCAGGTGATGGGGCGCGAGGCCTGCGAGCGTGGCTGGGACGATCGCCCGTCGAATCCAGCACCCCGCATGCGCCCTACACCACCCACACCTTGCACCACGATGGCCCCGTGGACGTCGAAGCCATGCAACTGTGGTTGCGGCTGGTCACCCAACTCGACGGGCCCAAGCTGCTACGCATCAAAGCCCTGGTGCGCAGCACCGCCGATGGGGCCTGCTATGTGCTGCAATCCGCCGAGCGGTCGGTTTCGCCGCCGCTTGCGGTGCAAAAGGATCTGCCCCAGCTGCGTGGCGGGGAATGGGTCCTGATCGAGCGCGGCTTGCCGCCGGCGGTGGTCGAGGCCTTGCTAGCGTCGTTGCGCTTGGCCCTGGCCAGCGCTTGACGCTCCGCTCGCCCTGAAGACGCCCCTCGGGAAGCCGCTAGCCCCCCTATGCAGCGCGCCCCCTTGCCACGATAGCAAGGGGGCGCGCGTAGGTGCGGCGTGGAGCTTGGAAGCTCAATCCATGTGTGCCACGACGCGCTCGTCACCCATTTGCAGGCGCAGAGCCATCTTGGAGACGACCTTGGCACCAGCGAGCGACAGCACCCGGATGATGCCCTTGCGCGCGACGCGCAAGGTGAAGTCGATCGGTGCCCACGTCAGCGGACCACGGTTGCCTTGGGCGCGGTTGTAGAGCGTGTTTTGCTCGGTGACCAGCCACTCCGAGTACATCATGTACATCCACAGGAGCGGCATCTTGAGCCAACGCTTGTGCAAGGTCCAGATGGCCACGGGCATCAGGCTGGGGTTGCGCACGAGGATCGGGAACCATTTGTGCAGGTTCTCGATAGCGGCCTTGTCCTTGATTTCGATGGTGCCTTCGCGGTTGAACTGGGTTGGGAAGTTGTCGTACTCGGCGACCGCGATGCCCATGTCCTTCGTGATCTGGTTGATCTCGAACTCAGGGTAGGGCTGCACGATCGAGCACAGCGGATGGTCCACCTTGCACTCGATGTTGAGCCGCACGGTGTCCATGTCCTCTTCCACCGTGCCCCCGGGGCCACCCAGCATGTTGAGCGAGCCCAAGCGAATGCCGTGCTTCTTGATCCAACCCGACACGTTGACCAGTTGCTCGCGCTGGGTGTTCTTCTTGTAGATCGTGTTGCGCATGTGGTCGTTGGCCGCTTCAAACGCGATGCGCGCATAGATGCAACCGGCGGCCTTGAGCTGGATGATGTGGTTCTCGTTGGTCATGTTGGCCATCAAGATCACATCGAACGGCAGACCCACTTCCTTGGGCCAACGCTCGCAGAATTCGGTCAGCCATTTGCCCGAGATGTTGAAGATATCATCCACGAAGTGCACAAAGTCGAGCGGGTACTTGGACTTGATGTCCAAGGCCTCGGCGATGACGTGGTCGACGCTGCGCTTGCGCACGTACTCGGAGTTCTTGGCTTTGTAGACTTTTTCCTTCCATGCGTGGTGGAAGCAGAAGGTGCACATCATCGGGCAACCGCGCTGGCTGACGATCACCTTGCGCGGGCTGTCACGATAGATGTCGTTGGCTTCGTAGATCACCGAGCGATCGGGGAAGCCAAGGGCATCCAAGTCGCGCACGAGGGGACGCAAGGGATTCTTGTGCAGGGTCTCGCCGTCTTCGCACCACACAAGGTTTTCGATGGTGCGCCAGTCTTCACCCTTCTCAAGCGCATTGAGCAGGTCGACGATGGCTCCTTCGCCTTCCCCTACGCAAACCGCGTCGATGTCGGGGTCTTTGACCGCATCGGGGAGGAACGTGACGTGCGGACCACCCATCAGTGAGAAGAACTGGAACTTGCTCTTGAGCAGCCGGTTCAGGTCATAGATCGGAAGGTGGTTTCCCGTCAACACCGACCAGGTGATGACGTCGGGAGCATACTCCTTGATCTTGGTGAGCCACTTGGGATCGGGCAAGCTGACGCATTTCATGTCGTGCCCAGCGTCTTTGACGGCCCGGCTAAGGTACATGGGCCCCAACATTTCTTGGGGCAGGGTGCGGGTGATGTGTAGAACCTTCAAGCAAAGCCTCCGTGGCTAGCCCCCGGATGGGCGAATCGGACTGAGAAGACGGGTAGCAATAGCGAATCGTACCTCGCTCTGCCCCCACGAGCATAAATCTTCCGAGAACGGTAGGGTCTGACCGTTCGGAAAATCCTGCCCTGATCCCTATCGAGGAAGCGCCTCGCTGGCCCCAAGCTCAAAGGAGTACAGATCCAACGCCCCCTGGGCTGCAAGGCTGACAACCGGGGTCGTCGCAGGACGAGGCACAAAAGTGGGCCCCTTGAGTTCGCGCCCATCCAGCCGGATGGCTTTGATGCGGCCACGCCGGGTGGAGGCCAAGGTCGAGAGTTCGATCTCCAAGCGGTGGTACTTGCCCGGCTCGAAGCCTGAGAAGCCCTCGTACCCCGAAACACCCCCCAGCTCGAGGCTTTCGAGCAGGGAACGTGGAGTCCCCTCTCCGCCAGCGAACCTCGACTGGTCCCCGGCGGTCAAGAAGGCCAAATAGTAGCCCCCCACGTTGAGCATGACCGGCCCCACCGGCTGACCTTCGGGAATCCGGAAGGTGAGCGCGAAGCGCATCGGCCGGGCCAACTCGAGCGGGCTGGCCAAGGGCAAGGAAAGCGGCTGGGTCCACCAGTCAGGGGCGCTATCCGCCCCACTAGGGCTGTTGCGTAGGCGTCCGGGCTCGACCTGGAAGGTACCTAGAGACCAGGAATCGGGGTTCCGGTCGAAACGCCAACGCAACTCCACATCGCGGCGCGAGGCCAGCTCGGGTCCGCGGGAGAGGATTTCCGCGTCGGGATAGAGCATCGCCAGGGTGCGCCGCGAGCCCTCCACAGCCACCCGGGCTTGAAGCTCCAAGAGCTGGGTCCGTTGTTCGGGTGTGAGGTCCGGCTCGAGCAGCAACGCCTCGATTTCGCTGCGCCAGCGAGCCCGGGCCTGTCCACCGCCTTCGACGTCGCGGATCAAGGCCGCGATGTCGACGACCAGCTCTTCGGGGCTCAACCCCTCGCCGCGGGTCAAATCGCGCAGGATGCGATCGTGCAGGCTGTCGACCAGGGGATCGGTCTCGGCCAAACCCCGGGGCAAAGCGTTCAGGGCCTCGCGGGGAAAGCCTTCGTGGAACAAGAACACCGCCCGGGCCAGGGCGTAGTCGCTGGATGCCTGGGAGGAGGCGTCGGAAAGGTCGCCGCTGAACTCATCCGCGAAGCGGAGCACATCGTCGGCGACCAGGACTTCCACGGTTTCGGGGCCATCGATCGGATGCCGCAAGGCCATGGAATCGCGATCCCGCCCGCCGTTGGAAATCAACGTCACCCCATCCTGGACCACGTCGGCTCCGACCAGGATCTGCCCACGGCGGGGCACGCCATGCAGGGTCAAGGTGCACTCGCTCCCAGCCAACTGCTGCAACCGTTGGCCGCAGCGATGCAGGAGTTCCTGGAGCAGCTGCCCTTCGCGCAGTTCGCGCTGCATTTCCGGGAAGACCGATACACGCCAGGGCGAGTCCAGGCGATCCTGCCAAAGTTGGCAAGCAGCTCCGTATTGGCGTCGCTGCAAGAGCTTTTCACCATCGGCCGAATCGCGCTCGTACTCGTTGCGTGCCACCGCCAGGCGTTGGCGCTGGCCTTCGCGCCGCAGCCGCAGGCTGGCCTGGTCGAGGGCGGTCCCCACCGTCTGGGCCCAGACCTCGGGGACCTCGGTCATGTCGAGCTCCAGCACCGCCAAGCGCTGCTCAAACCCGGCTTGCAGCTCCGCATCCATCCCCTCCACATGGTTGGTTTCGATCTTGGCCATGAGATCAGGCTCTTGCGCTTCGATCCAAGCCATGAGCTGCGACTCCAGCACCGTCCAGGCCTGGCGCACCGATTGGCGCAGTGCGAGCAAACCCGGTAAGAGATCCCGCTGCAGCTGGGCATCGACCATTTCACGCGGCAATCCGGTCCAAGTCCCCCGGAAGCGCTCGAGCGGCGCTTCCAAGCGGTCCGGGCATTGGTCCAGGGCCGTTTGGAAGTCGTTACGCAGGAGCGCATGCTGCACCGCAGGGTCGACCTCGTCCTGCAACCAAAGGCGGGCTTCGCGGCTGACCTGGTCCAAGCGCCGTATGCGCTCGGCTTCCAAGCTGGCTTCCTGCGTCCGGTACCACTGCCGGAATCCCCCCACCTCCTGTACGTCAGGCAAGTCTTCCAACCGAGGCCGCCCCAGACCGAGCATCAAACGCCGGGGAAGTTCTTGCTCCAAGAGGCGCTGGGCTTCGGTCCAGGAACCCGCCTTCATGGTCAATTCGATGGCCGGGTCGAACTCTTGCACCAACCCGCGCAGGAACACGGCCATGTCCCCGAGGACTTGGATGTTGAGCGTTTGGATGCGCTGCCGCACTTGGGCCGCCTCGGCGGCCGTCTCGGGCATGGGCCACCCCGCCAACCGGTCGAGCACAGCAATCGGCAGGTGTCGACCCTCGCGATAGTTCGACTCCAGGGCCTCCAGGGGAGCCAGGGGTCCCTCGCGCGGGCCCGAACGGGGATCCTTGCCCTGGCCGGCTTCCCAGGGAGCCCAAGCGAGAAGGCTCAGCCCGAGCACGACGGCCAAACCCAGCCCCCATTGCCAGGGTGCCATGCTGCGCGCGTGGGCGAGGGGCTCGAGGCCTTCCTTGTTGACCTGCGGAGGACGCCGTTCGAGCAAGCGCTGCAAGTCCGCCTTGAGATCCTTGGGCTCTTGGTAGCGGTGGTCCAAGTCGCGGGTCAAGCACGCGCGCAAGACGAGCACAAACGAACTCGACAGATCGGGAGCGAAACGGCGCGGATCGACCAGCGGATCCTGCAGCACCGCAGAGAAGACCTCCGCTACGCTGTTGCCGCTGAAAGGCGGCCGGCCCGTGACCGCGTGGTACAGGGTCGCGCCTAGGGACCAAATGTCCGAACGCGCGTCGACTTTGGACGAATCGCGCGCCTGCTCGGGACTGACGTAGTGGGGCGTCCCAAGGACCCCCCCTGAACCCGTCAACGAGGGCTCATCGCGGGCAAAGGCCAAGCCCAAGTCGGCGAGCAAGGCTCGTTCGCGTGGGTCGATCAGGATGTTGGCCGGCTTCACATCGCGGTGGACCACCCCAACCTCGTGCAAGTGCTGCAAGGCATCGGCCAGGGGCAAGAACATGCGCAGCGCATCGCGCTCGCTCAAGGGGCCCCGCTCGTCGATGCGCTCGGCCAGGGAAATGCCCTCGACGAGCTCCATCGCGTACCACCAGCGACCATCGGGCAGCTGCCCCATGTCGATCGGCGCGATGATGGCGGGGTGGGCGAGGCGTGCCGCCGTACGCGCCTCGCGCCGGAAGCGCTCTACCGCTCGGGTGCTCTGCGCCAGGTCCCCACGCAGGATTTTGAGCGCCACGGCGCGGTCGATGACCTCTTGCACGGCCGAGTAGACCACCCCGCTGGTGCCCCGGCCCAGGATGCCCTCGATGCGATAGCCCGGAATGCGGGGCAAGTCGATCGGCGCGTCGGGCCTGCGGCGGGTGTCGGGCTTCATGGGGCCCTTGCATTCTACGCCCGGTTAGCGGGTTTCGACCGAGCGAGCCGAGGACGGCGGGCAAATTGGGAAGGCGCAAGGCCAGCCAAGGCCAGCGAAGGCCAAGCGTGCAGCGCTATCGCACCCCAAGGCCACTCTCTTTCGCACTGGGCCAAGAAAACCCAGCTTTTGTGACAGCCTGCTCGGGCTTTTCTCGCCGTAGGGGATGGCGCGGCCGGTTTGGGCTGCCAGCCCCGGTCTGCGCCCCATTCTCAACCTCCCCTAGAACCATGAAGATCCACTCCCCTGCCCCCTACGTGGGCCTCTTGACCTTGGCTGCCGCAGCGTGGGCTCAGGACGCAGGCGAGGTCGCACCGGCCGAAATCGTTCGGCACGTGACCCCTGTTTCCAGCTCCAACTCGGCGGCTCCCTCCATCCGGGATTTGGCCCAAACGAGTCCGCTCCAGGACGGTGAAGCGCGCGAAGCGACCGTTGGGCGGATGGTCCTCGATGATGCCGTTCCGCTGCCCATTCCGGCGGTGGTCGAGCCCGGCCCCAATGGCGACACCCAAGTCCGTCCCGCCAGTGGCGATCCGTACTTCTTGTCCTTTGTCGCCGGCCCCTACAGCCCGCCCGCTG
>JACKHT010000021.1 GCA_020638855.1 Planctomycetota bacterium | reverse complement strand
CGATGACGTTGGACTTCGATTGGAGAGGGCTAGGTCGCCCGCGAAGGCCATAGGGGATTGTCAGGGATCCAACATCGAGTTCTGAAAGGCTAGTTGGCCAAGCGATCCATCCCCGACGAGAAACGGTCAAAGTGTCGCCACGACTCGAAAATTGATCTGCGGGACTTGGTGTTTGGAACTCAAAGAGGCTCGTTGATCCAAATCGCTGATGGCCAACGATTGCATCGGCTCAACCGATCGCCTAGTGCAGAATTGTTGCCTAGAAATGCTCCGAGTAGGTCCCTATTGCGGCAGGCTTTCTTGCATCGTTTTCTAATCCAAGCTGCCGATTCCTCGAGAATTACCAAGGGCAGATATAGCATCCGCTACGACTGCAATTGCCGATGAAGAGTGGTGCTCGATACCTGCCCCCGGGCCATCAGCGGACGGGATGGCTGGGCTTCAAGGGGATAGGAGTTTGCTGAATGATATTCAAGAGGAGCCAAAGGTTTGAGAGAAATAGGACTTGAATGGCATTGCGAATGATGTTCAAAGTGTTGGAGCGCGCTGGGTATCTTTCCGGATGCTGAAACAACATGGATGGATTTGCCTTCAACGGACCTTTCTCATTCCAGCGATGAATGGGCCATATTCGGATTTTGGCTGCACCCGAGACGCTCGGATTTCGGGAACAAACTATGGAGACACTTAAGAAGAAGGTAGAGGAATACATCAAGCATATTCCGATGCTGGCCAATGTGGTGGTCGAACTTGCCACCCTGGATCGATCAGGTGAGAACTACTTTGAGCGGGTGGAGGAAATCATCGGCGCAGATCCGAGCTATGCCTTGCGGGTGGTTGGTGCCGCCAATGCAGCCACGTTTGCGAGCCAGGAGCCTATCAAATCGATTGGTGTCGCGGTGAGTCGGCTGGGAGCCTCGCGGGCAGCGAGCCTAGCGCTCGGGTTTGGCGTCATGGACGTCTTTGTCATCCGAGAAGAGTGGGAACGGAGGATGTGGCGGCACTCGGTAAGCATGGCCTTTGCTTGCAAGGAAATCGCGAACGCCAGCAAGGACCCCAAAGTGACACCCGATTTGGCCTACTTGGCGGGCCTCTTGCATGACGTCGGGATGCTCGTCCTGCTTCGGGTGGGGCCCGAACGACTGCACCAACTCATCGATGACCATGGATGCGATAGTGCGGAGGCTCTGCGGTTGGAGTTGGAAGTCTTCGGGCTCTCGCACCCCGAGTTGGGTGGCATGATTTGCAGGCAGTGGAACTGCCCCAAGGTGCTTGAGGTCGCGGTCGAGTCCCACCACTTGCCGCGCAAGATTCCCCTTCAGAGCACCGGCGATAAGCTCACGGGGTTGGTGAGTCTCATGGAGCGGGCCATCACGATCTGCGAACAGGAAGGCGTGGGGTTGGATATGGCTGAGGCCGAGGACTTTGACCTTCGTGAGTTGGTCCAAAAGCAGCTGCCGCCCTTCATCCAAATGCCTCTTGAAGAACTGCGAACCCGACTCTCCGAGGCCAGCCAAAACGCTGAGAACTTCCTCGAAATGATCGGCATCTAGCTCGAACTCGCTGCCAAAAGCGGACGAACTCGAAGCCGTGGGGGGGGGCCCGGAGCGGTGGGCGTCTCCAGGTGCCCAACTCCCCATCGCTAACTGCGCGTGAACTTGCGGTGTGTGCCGCCTTTGGCGTCGAGGTCGACGCCTTCGTAGTTCTTCTTCCAGTCCTTGTAGGACTCGTAGTCGCCGTGATGGAAGACCACGCGGCCATTGCCCTCAAAGGCCAAGATGTGCGTCGCGACGCGGTTCAGGAAATAGCGGTCGTGGGTCACGATGATCATCGAACCCGGATAGTGTTCGATGGCTTCTTCGAGCACGCGCAAGGTGTCCAGGTCGAGGTCGTTGGTCGGCTCGTCCATGATGATCAGGTTGGCGGGCTCGCGCAGCATCTTGGCGAGCAACACGCGGTTGCGCATGCCCCCCGAGCATTCCTTGAGCGAGCGCTGTTGGTCTTCGCCCTTGAAGTTGAAGCGGGCCACGTAGGCGCGTGCATCGATGGTCTTGGTGCCGAAGGGCAGGACCTCGTTGCCGTCGGTGATGTTCTGGAAGACTGTGGCTTCGTCGTCGAGCTCGGTCCGCGACTGGTCGACGACCGAGATTTCGACCGTGGAGCCGATGGTGATCTCGCCCGCATCGGGTTTTTCCTTGCCGATGATCAAGCGGATCAGTGTGGTCTTGCCCATTCCGTTGGGTCCGATCACGCCCAGCTTGGCCTGGGGGGGGACTTCGAAGGTCAAGCCCTCGAATAGCATGCGACCGCCGTAGCCCTTGGACAGGTCGCGGACTTCGAGCACCTTGTCGCCGAGCCGGGGCCCGGGCGGGATCCGTAGTTCGATCGATTCGAGTTGGTCCTCGGCCTTCTCGGCGGCCATGGTTTGGTAGCGCTTGAGGCGGGCCTTGGATTGGGTGGTGCGCGCCGAAGGGGTGCGCCGCAGCCATTCGAGCTCGCGTTCGAGCACCTTGTTGCGCGTGGCGTCCTGCTTTTTCTTGACGTCCAGAATCTTTTGCTTGGCTTCGAGGTAGGCCGAGTAGTTGCCTTCGAAGGGTTTGGCATGGCCCCGCTCGATCTCGAGCATCCAGCCCACTACGTTGTCGAGGAAGTAGCGGTCGTGGGTGATCAGGATGACGGTGCCGTCGTACTCGGCCAGGTGGTTCTCGAGCCAGTTGATCGACTCGGAATCCAAGTGGTTGGTGGGTTCGTCGAGCAGCAGGATGTCCGGGTGGTCGAGCAGCAACTTGCACAGCGCGACACGGCGGGCTTCGCCACCCGAAAGGGTCTTCACATCGCGGTCACCAGGGGGCACTTGCAACGCGTGCATGGCCTGCTCGAGACGCGAGTCTAGGTCCCAGATGCCCTTGGCATCCATATCGTGTTGTAGGTGGTCGTATTCGACCGCCAGCTTGTCCGCTTCGGCGCCGGTGGCGTCGCCCATCAGGTTCATGACCTCGTAGTAGCGGGCTTCGATCTCACGCAGGTGGCGCACCGCCACGTCGATGTTCTGGGCGACGTTGAGGCTCTCGTCGAGCTTGGGCTCCTGGGCCAGGTACCCAACGGTGGACCCCGCCAACGGCTTGGCGATGCCCTCAAAATCCTTGTCCTCGCCGGCGATGATGCGCAAGAGGGTGGTCTTGCCCGCGCCGTTGAGCCCGATCAGACCGATCTTCGCGCCCTCATAGAAGGCGAGCGTGATGCCCTTGAGGATCTCGCGTTGGTCGTAGAACTTGTGCAGGTCCTGGAGCTGATAGATGATTCGCTTGTCGGCCATGGGGGTGGTTGCGTGGCGGGACGGGGCGGGCCTGGGAGCGGTCCCGAAGTGGGCGGGCTCCTGGGTATGGGGGCCCCGTGCGGGCCCATTGCGGGCGACCAGGATAGCGCATGTCGCGCCCGGTTGGGAGGGTCCGGCGTGGCTAGGCCGCGGGTTTGGCCCTTCCCTGGGTCCTGCGGACGACAAAGCAGGGCTTCCACCCGCCATACTGCCCGCCCAGGGCTTATGATGGTCGGCCCAAAGCCCCCGGAATGCGATCCGGAGCGGCACGATCGAAGGCACGCACAAGGAAATCCCATGGCAACGCAGCTCCAGCACGACTGGTTTGAAGGACTCGGAATCGACGGCGACCAATCGGGCGCCTACGCAGGCACCTGGATCGAATGCCATGGAGATTGGCTCGAATCCCACTCCCCGGCCACCGGCGAGCTCATCGGCCGCGTGCGCATGGCCACCAAGGCCGACTACGACCAAGTGGTGGTGGCCGCCCAGGAGGCCTTTGGTCGTTGGCGCAGCGTCCCCGGTCCCCAGCGCGGGGAGATCGTACGCCAGATGGGGAACGCCATCCGCGAGCACAAGACGGCCCTGGGCCGCCTGATCGCGCTCGAGATGGGCAAGATCGCCCAAGAGGGTTGGGGCGAGGTTCAGGAGTGCATCGACATTGCGGACTTTGCCGTCGGCCTCTCGCGCCAGCTCTACGGGCTGACCATGCCCAGCGAGCGTCCGGGGCACTCGATGAAAGAACAATGGCACCCCCTGGGGGTGGTCGGAGTCCTGTCGGCCTTCAACTTCCCGATGGCCGTTTGGGCCTGGAACTCGATGTTGGCCTGGACCTGTGGCGATGCCTGCGTTTGGAAGCCCAGCCCCAAGACGCCCCTGTGCGCCATCGCCATCACCAATGTGGTGCGGCCGGTACTCGAGTCCCATGGCTTCGGCGCGCTGGCGGGGCTGGTCATTGGCGGCAACGAAGACGTGGCCATCCCGATGGTGGAGGACACGCGCTTGCCGTTGATCTCGTTCACCGGCTCGACCCGCGTGGGCAAGTTGGTGGCTGGCAAGGTGGGGGCGCGTTTCGGCCGCGGCATCTTCGAATGCGGGGGCAACAACGGGCTGATCGTCATGGACGATGCCGATCTGGACTTGGTCCTGCCCGCCACGGTCTTTGGCTCGGTCGGTACCGCCGGCCAGCGCTGCACCTCGACCCGCCGGTTGTTGGTGCACGAATCGGTCCTGGCTGAGGTCGAAGCGCGGCTGATCAAGGCCTACTCGGGCATCCGCATCGGAGATCCCAACGACGCCAAGACTCTGTGCGGTCCGCTGATCGACGAGCACGCGGTCCAGACCATGGAGGCCTCGCTGGCCGCCGTGCTCAAGGAAGGTGGCAAGCTCCTCTGCGGTGGCGGGCGTGCCAATCTGGATGGGGCCCTAGCGCGTGGCCACTTCGTGGTGCCCGCCATCGTGCGCGCCGAAAACCATCACCAGACCGTGCAGGACGAGACCTTTGCGCCGATCCTGTACGTGATCCCCTTCAAGGATCTCGATGACGCGATCGCCAAGCACAACGGCGTGCCCCAGGGGCTGTCTTCGGCAATTTTCACGGCGGACGTCAAGAAGGCCGAGCGTTTCCTTTCGGCCACGGGTTCGGACTGCGGCATCGCGAACGTCAACATTGGCACTTCCGGCGCCGAGATCGGTGGTGCCTTCGGCGGCGAGAAGGACACCGGTGGGGGACGCGAGTCGGGTTCGGATGCCTGGAAGGCGTACATGCGGCGCCAAACCAACACGGTCAATTGGTCCGACGACCTGCCGCTCGCGCAGGGCATCGAGTTCGGTTGATCCTGATCCCCACTGGGTGTGCATCCGGTGGAAGCAACACAGAGGGGGCGCTGCCTTTTGGGCAGCGCCCCCTCGTCATGGGTGCTCTCGCAGGCGGCGCTTGGGCCAAAGCCCTACGGCTGCGAAGTCTGCATACGCTGGGCGAGTTCGACCAGCGCTGCGGTGTTGATCAGGTTGTGTCCCTGGCCTTCCACCAGGCGCGCCAGCACGTCCCCTCCGCCCAGCATCTGCGAGGCGCGGAAGAGGAAGAACGAATCGCCGGTCAGTTCGTAGGCATAGGCCAGAGAGGAGTAGTACTCGGTGCGGTTGAGGTAGGGCGAAGTGGTGCCCTCGGGCGCATTCTCGCAGAAGTTGCCCAATTCAATGTCCGCTGGCCCGACCGCGTTGTTGAAGAAGGGCGCCCCTTCGGTCTCGCTGAAGAACCGGCCGCTCATCGAGGCGCGCACCGAACCCACCAGCACTTCGTCCAAGACGTCGGCGCGGGAGTCGTCCACCCCGCGATAGACCGTGGTGACCATGCCCCGGATCATGTTTTCCAGGAAGGCGTTCTCCATGGCCTGGCGCACGCGATACAACCCGTTGAAGTGGTTCCAAACGTGGTACGACATCAGGTTGCCGGTGCAAGTCGATTGACCGTATTGCAGCGAATCGCTGATCTTGTCGAACCAGGGGCGATAGCGAGCCCGCAATTCGTCGTTGCCGAAGGCGTAGGTCGCGATGGCTGCATCGATGCCCCAGGCTTCCCCGCGGCCAATCGGGACGCCCATGCCCGGGTGATTCTCCACCACTCGCATGCAGTTGAGCAGGCCGGTGGGTTGGGCATCGTTGTAGTTGGTGTTGGGGTACTCGTGGAACGAGAGCCGGAAGTTCTCGGCCGCTCCCTCGAGCAATTCCTTGGACAACGCGTCGTTGGTCAACCATGCGAGGGCCTTCATGTCCTGCGTGTAGCGGATGAAGTGCTGGTAGTCGCTGGGCTGGAAGCCCCTGAGGTCGGCTTCGTAGTCGGGCACCAGGTTGTGCGCGATCACGTATTCCTTCTGGAAGCTGGGCGCGGCGTCGTAGTTGAAGAACGTATCGCCTGGAGTCGGCGTTCCGTAGAACCAGAGCGGGATGTACGGTTGGCGGTCGACCGGGTGGGCCACCAGGTTCTGGTATTGGGTGAACCGACCGTTCTTGTCGTAGAAAACCTGGGGTTGGCGGTCGACGTTGCCCGACATGCGCAACTGGCACATGCGCAGGCCTTCGCGCGAACCGGACCAAGCCACCTCAACCCCCGAGAAGGTGTTGATCTCGTCGCCCCCGGCCATGCCACCGTACTGGACACTCCACGGGTGCGCCCAGCCAAGGCGGGGGAAGATGTAGGGGTACGCGCCCGAAGCTCCGGCCGCCACCTGGGTTTCGAAGCGGTTCAAATCGCCTTGCAAGCGCCCCTCGACGTTGCCCAAACCGATGTAGTCTAGCGTCGGAAGCGCATGGTTTTGGGTCAGGTAGCGGGCCGTGTCCTGGTTCCACCAGGACCAAAGCGGCGTACCATTCGTGTTCGAACCGGGTTGGCAGTAGGCCACGTATTGCGAGCGGACGGCCTCCCGAGCGCGGTCTTCAAAGCCGTCTCGGCACAGCACCAAGCGACGCACAAAATGCGACATGCGCGGCATGAGGTGCATGCGGCCTCCCGCCAAGGGGGCCACCAATTCGGTTTGGGTGTAGCCGCCTTCCTCATGCACCAAGCCCTGTCCGGGCGCATCCATCGAGAAGGCGACCTTCCAGCCGGCCGGTAGGCGCAAGGTCAGATCCTTGAAGTACAGATCATCGAGCAGGTCGTCGGTGCTGTCCGAAGGATCGCGCCCGTCCATGCCGTTGTGCACGTGGATGTCGAGGGTGGCATAGTCCTGACCCCGGTAGGCGGTCAAGAAGCTGTGCACGCCCATCAAGTGCGGCAGGGTGCCCAGCGGCCCCGAAACGGCTTCGATGGGCAGCATCACCTCATGGGTGCGGATGCGCTTGGCGCAAACCCCATCGAGTTGGATGTCGGCTTGCTCGGCGCGGTACTTGGAGAGGACGTCGGCCACGTAGGTGTTGCCCACGGCGTCTTCGGCGAAGAGTTTGACCGCACCAGGCGTGGCGAGCAGGTTCTGCACGCTGTCCTCTAGCTCCAAGTCATACCGTGGGTGCGGGTTGCGGCCCACCTGGAATTCGATGCGATCTCCCGGTTGGCTCGGCTCGGGGCGGCGGACGTGCGCCAGGATGTGCACCACATCGGCCCCATCGCTCGGATCGGGGTAGCGGCTGACGATTTCCACTTGGGTGGGCGTGGCGATGTTGCCTTCGCCCGCGATGCTGAGCGGCACGGTCATGGCCCCCTCGGTCAGCGTTCCGGGGGGCACGGGCAGCGTCGCGCTCAGGATGAAGTCTTCTGCAGCGGGCGCATCCATGACCAGCGTGGCGATGACTTCAGAGTCCGAAATCACGCCATCTGCGGTGGGCGAGAAGGGCGCGCCCCCCCCCTGTCCTTGGGACAAGTCCCCCGAGTCGGAACAGGCGCCCAGCATGGCGGCCATGGCTAGCCACAAGGCGGAACCCAGGCGCTGGATCCCCCCCTCGAATGCGGTGCGAGGGGGCTGGATATCCGGCGAACGCAGGCTGAAGCGAGTGATTTGGCTTCTCATAGGGCGAGTCTCCCGGTCCACAAACCCCTTCCCTGGGTTCGACGGACCTGAGCCACCCTTCGGAGCAAGGAAGCTGCAAACTGGAAGGAAATTGCAAAAGCCCCGTTCGTTCCGAGACGGCCTCCCTTGGGTGGATTGGCGCGAGACGCTGGGCCCAATGAGAAACCCGGCCCCCCCGCGGGCGGGGAGGCCGGGTCGGGCCGCATGGGAGCGTGGGAGCCCTAGGGCAGGGGCGTCTCCATCAGGGTCAGCATGGCCGCCCGAGCCTCCAAACGCAGCTCGTAGTTCAGCTGGTCGGTGCCCAAGACCTGTTGGGCCTCGGTCAGCATGATCGAGATCCGGTCGCGCAGGAAGGTATCCCGGGTGTGCACATAGCTGTACGCGATGGCGTTCCAGTAGTCCGTGAAGTCCACGTGGTCCAGGCGTGCATCGGCCGGGACGTTGAGGCACATATCGGGGATCAAGTTGGGGTCGTTGCTTCCGGTCGCCGTCGTGAACCAGGGACCCAGTTGGACCGGATCCCAAAAGGGAGCCTCCATGCTGGAGTAGGTGGAGAGGGTTTGGACCTGGCGCAAGCTGTTGTAGCGCAGGTCGTTGACCCCCTTGAACACGGTCTCGGCAATGCTCTGCATGGATTGCTCGAGCATGGCCACTTCAAACGACTGGCGAATCCGGTAGCGCCCGTCGAAGAAATTCCAGATCACGAAGGCCTGGACGTTCCCCGTGCAATCGGATTGGCCGATTTCGAGCACGCGCGAAAAGATCTCAAACCACGGGCGGAAACGCGTCCGGAACTCGGGGCCTGAAAAAGCATAGGCCGCGCAAGCCGCATCCATGCCCCAAGCTTCGCCGCGTCCCACTCCGACTCCTTTGCCCGGATAGGTTTGGACGAACAAGACCTTGTCCAAGAGCCCACTACCCTGAACGTAGCCATCCGGGGAAGAGTACAACTCGTGGTAGCTGAGCCGATAGGTTTCCGCCACCAAGCGCAATTCGTCCTTGGCAATCGAGTCATTGCCCAGCCAAGCCAAAGTTTTGAAGTTGCGGGTGTAGCGGATCAGGTGTTGGATGTCGATCGGGTTCCAGTTTAGCAGGGCATCCTGGTACTCTGGCTGGAGGTTGAGCGCCAACACCATCTGCGCATGGCGTTTGTCGGTGCGGTCGAAGCGCGGGAATTCGTGCACTCCCGACGGCACCAATTGGAAATGGCAGTCGGCGTAGAAGCGACCCTGCGAGTCCACCTTCATCAAGTCGCGTAGGCGCAGCGGCCCTCCATCGGCGTTGTAGAAAGCGATGGGTTGGCGGTCCATGTAGGACTTGGCCGCAAACTCCGCCAAGCGGTACCCATTCAGGTTCTCGGTAGCCAGGGTGCGGAGACCATCGACAAAATGGATCTCGTCGCCCCCGGGGGCGCCCCCATAGGGCTCACCCCAAGGATGGCACCAGCCAAAGGCCGGCGAAGTGAACGGATAGGTGCCGCCCTGGCCTGCCGCGATCTGCCGACTCACCTCGTTGAAGCGCTGGTCGAGTCGAGCGCTGATCAGGGGCAAGTCAAAGTCCGTCAAGGCGGGCAGGGGGAACTTCTGGGGGAAGTAGAAGGCCGTGCGCGGATTCCACCAGGTCCACAGCCGCAAGTCGGTTTGGACCCGGGGCCGGGCAAGGGTCGCCAGGTCGCGGCGGTTCAACACTTCGCGGGCCTGCGCGATCGCGGTGGGGTTGTCCTTGACGATCATCATGCGGCGCATGAAGCGTGCCTGACGCGGCAGGATGTGCATACGCCCCAAGGGCAGCGGAGAAATCAGGTCGAGGCTGCTGATGTTCGACCCGAGAGCCTGAGTCTGGGGCGACTCGAGTGGATTGTCGAACATCGTCAAAACCTTCCAACCCACCGGTAGTTCCAACGACAGACGCTGGAAGTACAGATGATCGAGCAGATCATCCAACGAAGTTTCGGGGTCCAACCCATCCATTCCGTTGTGCACCACCAAGTCCAGCGCGATGTAGGGCGCGTTGGTCCAGGTGGTCAGGTAGGTGTGCACGCCCATCATGTGGGGCAGGGCCGTGACCGGATCCGCGCTCGCGGTGGGGGCCAGCACTTCGTGGCAGGCGGTTTGCCGCAGCCAGGAGCCTTCCTTGAGCAGCCGTTCGTTTTGGGTGTGGCGACCCCGCAAGAGGTCCGCCTGGTAGGCGTTGCCGAACACGTCCACGGTGCTCAACAGCAAGGCTCCGGGCGTATCCACCAAACTTTCCACGTCGTCGTCGAGCACGTGCGGGGTTTGTCCATGGGTCCAGGTGACGACCGAGTACTCAAGTCGATCGCCAACGGATTCCTCGCTGGGGCGGTTTACCTTGGCGATCAGTTCGACCACTTCGGGCACTCCGGTCGCTGAGCGGGTGACGACCTCCATCTGGGTGGTGGCCAGCGAACCATCGGGGTTTTGGATGGCCAACGTCGAGAGCGAACGGTTTCCGTCCCATACCCCAGCAGGGATGGGCATGGTCGCGTGCAGAACGTACTCCAGGCTGGCCGGAGCCGGATGGGTGAGGACAGCTACTTGGGCCTGAGCAAGCGCGAGTCCGGAAAGTCCCAGACTGACCCCGACGGTCAGGCCCAGTTGTCCAAGACCTCGGCTCACTGCCGTGGCAAAGATGGATTTGTGCATGGTGGCCTCGAACGCGCGGGTGAGAGAGCCGACCCCCGTTGTAGGGGCGTTGTAGGGGCACGGAAAGCGCGGGAGAGTTTCGAGGAGGGAAAGCAGCCGGAAGGTACCAGAGCTCTCGATTCCATACACCTTTGTCAGGCAGGCGCGGATCGTTGGTGAATTAAACTGAGATTGCCCCCCCGGGAAGGACCCGGGAGGGCAGCCTTGGGATCCGGAGTCACCCCAACCCGAACTGGCGACCAGGAATGCCAGCCAGGAATGGGGAGCGCCCGATCTTTGCTTAGAGCTTCACGTATTCCATTTCGACCGGTTGCCCGTTGATGCCGCGCAGCGGCGGGGCGATCCAACCAGCAAACTTGCCCGGCTCGCGTACGCCGACCATCAAGCTCTTGACGTGCGAGCGATCTTTCGCGGTCGGCATGGTCTCTTCCAACATCGCTTGGTAGGCGGCTTCGCCCATGGGCTCGCCCGTCTTGACGTGGAAGCGTAGGCCTGCGAACTCACCCACCTGACGGTTGAAGCGGTGGTGGGGTAGGTAGAAACGGAAGGGGACACCGGCCTTTTCGCATTCCTTGTTCCAGGAGTCGACACCCTTTTGGTTGTCGGCGATGTAAGCCTCGCGCAGCACCTCGTTCATGGCGTTGCGCAGCGGGACGTCCTCGGTGACCACTTTGCCGTCCACGAAGCGTTCGACGGCCTTGAACTGGTTCAGGGCGGTGTGGTCTTCGAACTTGTCTTCGTAAGCGCGGCCCTTGAGCCCCGATGCGAAGAAGTTGGCCGAGTTGCTGGAGACTTCCGCGCCAAACAGGTCGTAGCAGCTCGAAGCCCAGAAGTTGATGTAGCGCTGGATCAATTCGAGCGGGAAGGCACCCTTCTCGGCGGGATCCGCGTCGGGGAATTCCTTCATGACTTCCAACGTGCGACGCACGATGCGCTGCAAACCGGTTTGGCCCACGAACATGTGGTGCGCCTCTTCGGTCAGCATGAACCGCGTGGTACGCGCCAGGGGGTCGAAGCCTGACTCCGCCAGCGAAAGTAGTTGGAACTTGCCGTCGCGGTCGGTGAACATCGTGAAGCAGAAGAACGACAGCCATTCTTCGATCGGCTCGTTGAACGTCGACAGGATGCGCGGGTGGTCGGGGTTGCCACTGCGGCGTTGGAGCATCTGGTCCGCTTCTTCGCGGCCATCGGCACCGAAGTGGCGGTGCAGCAGGTAGACCATGGCCCACAGGTGGCGTCCCTCTTCGACGTTGACCTGGAACAGGTTGCGCATGTCGTACAGCGAGGGAGCGGTGTGCCCCAAAAGGCGTTGTTGCTCGACGGATGCCGGCTCGGTGTCGCCTTGGGTCACGATCAGGCGGCGCAGCCAGTTGCGGTACTCGCCGGGCACCTGCTGCCAAGCCTCTTGGCCCATGTGGTCGCCGAATTGGATCAGCGGGTCCTTCTCATGGGGGGTCAGGAAGATGCCCCAGCGGTACTCGGGCATGCTCACGTAGCTGAAGTTGGCCCAGCCGTCCTTCTCGACGCTGACCGCGGTGCGCAGGTACACGTCCTTCTCGTTGAAGTCGGTGGGGCCCATTTCCTTCCACCACTCGATGTAGTCGGGCTGCCAGCGCTCAAGGGCGCGTTGCAATCGCTTGTCAGACTTGAGATCCACGTTGTTCGGGATCTTCTGGGAGTAGTCAATTCCAGCCATGTTGGTCTCCTAGTTGAGGTAGGGGTGGATCAGGTCCGTTCGATGAGGAATTCGGGGCGGTTGGGCGTGCCGTAGCACTGCAACGCTCCCCGCTCGCCGACGGCGTTCGGGCGTTGGAAGATCCAGTTCTGCCAAGCCGAAAGGCGGCCGAAGATTTTGGTTTCCATGGTTTCGGGGCCGGCGAAGCGCAGGTTGGACTCCATGCCGGTCAGGGCGTCGGGGGAGAAGCTGGTGCGCTCCTCCATGGCGAGCCGCAGCTCGTCTTCCCAGTCGATTTCGTCGGGGGCGTAGGTGGCGAGGCCGAGTTCGTTGGCGGTTTCCGCATCGAACGAATCCTTGTCCTGGTGAGCCAGGATCGCGCCGACGGCCTCGGGCGTCCCAAGGAAGCGCGTTTCCAAGCGCGAGATGCCGTTGGACATGGGCAGCGGGCCGGCGTTGAGCGCGGTCACGCCCAGCTTGACCTCGTGGTCTGGGTCGTTGAGCAAGTAGATCCGATCACAGGCCAAAGCCAGCTCGAGGAACGAGCCCACGAAGCAGGTGCCCTCGTCGGCGATCGCGTACAAGCTGCGCGAGGTCAGGTCGAGGCGCTTGAGGACGCGCTTGACCAGGTGGCGCACTTCGGTCGTGAACCAGTTTTCCCCGGCAGCCAGGAGCGCGTCGGTGCGGCGCACCACGGCCTCGCTACCCTTGGCCCGCAGCAGCACCAGGGCGTTGTCGCGGTAGTTCATGCGCAGGTGGAGCAGCGCGTCGTCGAATTCGCGGAAGGCCTGCATGACCCACCAAGCGGCGCCTTGCTCGAGGGCTTCGGCCGCGCTCTGGGCGCCGGTGTCCGGAGCTTCGATGCACAATTCCGCGGTGCGCTCGGCGTGGGCCAGCGACAGGGTCACGTAGCGATACTTGAGGTGGGTCCGGCCGGACTCATCTTCCACGGTTTCGCAGGCCACCGGAGGCAATTGGACGCCCTTTTGCGCGCGAGCGGGTTGGGCATCGGCCAGGGTGCGAGCTTCCTTGGCGACGGTTTCGTCCCAGCGCGAAAGCGGGGCGACCGCGTCGACCAGGTCCCATTCCACCGCGCGCTTGCCTTTGATGCCCTCGGCGATCGAAGAGAAGACATCGCAGCGGTCGCGGCGGATCTTGCGCTTGTCGGTGATACGCGTCAGTCCACCGGTGCCCGGAAGCACGCCCAAGAGCGGCACCTCGGGAAAGGAGACCGCGCTGTTGCGGTCGTCCACCAGCACGATGCGCTCGCAGGCCAAAGCCAATTCGTAGCCACCCCCCGAAGCGGTTCCGTTGAGCGCCGCCAAGGTGCGCAACCCCGAATTCTCGGCCGCATCTTCCAGGCCCAAGCGGGTTTCGTTGGTGTACTTGCAGAAGTTCACCTTGAACGCGTGGCTCGAGCTGCGCAGCATCACGATATTGGCGCCAGCGCAGAACACCCGGTCGAGCGAGCCGGTCAGGACCAGGCAGCGCACTTCGGGGTGTTCGAAACGCAGGCGGTTGATCGCATCGTTGAGCTCGATGTCGACTCCCAGGTCGTAGGAGTTCAACTTGAGCTCGTATCCCTCGCGCATCCCGCCCATGGGGTCCACGTTCATGGCCAGGGTAGCGATGTCGCCATCGAACGAGAGCTTCCAGTGCCGGTACTGGTCAGGGCTGGTCTGGAAATGGATGGGTTGTTCCAAGGTGGAGGTGCTGCTCACGGTGCGGGGGGGTGTGCGTTGGGGTTTGGGCGAAGCGGGGGATTGAGATGGGATTTATATTGCCCTACGGCGCGTCGAGTGGGTATCATACTGCACGTATGGATGCGAATCAAGCACTGCTTTCGGCTTTGGGGGCGCGCCTTCGGGAGGCCCGCAAGGCCTCGGGGCTGTCGGTTTCGGACTTGGCGCTCCAGGCCGGACTCTCCCGGCGCTATGTGACCGAGGCAGAGGCGGGGCGGGCGAACCTGAGCCTGCTCAAGCTCGCGAACCTCGCCCGGGCCCTGGGTTTGCCCTTGGGGGAGCTCTGCGACCTACCCCTGGCGGCCGGTCGCTGGGAGCGCATCGCCCTGGTGGGGCTGCGTGGCGCGGGCAAGTCCAGCGTTGGCCGCGAGCTGGCCCGGCGGCTGGAGTGTCCCTTCGTCGAGCTCGACCGGCGCATCGAAGAACGCTCGGGCCTGCCCTTGGGCGAATTGTTCGACCTCTCGGGGAGCGAAACCTACCGGCGGATCGAACGCGAAGTGCTGGAAGCGGTCTTGGCCGAAGGCCAGCGCCAGGTGATCGCCCCCGGAGGATCGATCGTCAACGCGCCCAGCACCTACGCTCGCCTGCGCGACGCGTGCCGCACGGTCTGGCTCAAGGCTTCGCCCGAGTCCCACTTGGCGCGCGTCATGAACCAGGGCGATCAGCGTCCCATGCAGGGTCGCCCGCGGGCCTTGGACGAATTGCGTGCGTTGCTCGAACAACGCCAGCGGCTGTATGGCCGCTGCGAATTCCAAGTCGATACCGACGGCAAGAGCATCTCCCAGGTTGCCAGCTGGATCGAAGACCACGTCTTCGAGCCCGAGCGCGCTTAGGGCTTTGCTAGGCGCCTATTCCCCAAAGACCCACAGATAGTCCGCCAGGTCGATCGGGTTTTCGGGCATATCCTCGGGCGAAGTCACGATCGAGACCACGGCAATGGCGTGCTCCGGCACCCTCTGGACCAAGCGTTCCACGGTTCCGAGGCGGTGGTCCGAGTGCCCGCGTCCGCACCAATGCACCACCAGCGGGCCTGCGCCGGGCGCATTCAGTTGGCGTGCGATCGATTCGGCCATGGTGTCGTCCTTGACGCATTGGGCTACGTACATGCGCTGCAGCATCGATTCATCGCCTCCACCGTGCGATTCATCGCCACCCAACATGCGCTGGAATTCGGCGTAGTAGCGTCCTTGGTTTGTATCCACCTGGGCCGCCACCATGGGATTGCCCTGGAGGCTCTCCAAACCCTCCTTGTAGGCTTGACTTGCCAAGCTGCGCGGGCAGTTGGCGGCCACGACTCGCAATCCGTGCTGCTTCGCGAACTCGACCGCGGGGCGGTAGTCCTCGCGGTAGTTGGGCCATTCGCGGACTTGTTCGAGGAATGCCTCTTCGGTCAACTCGCCGGCCAGGTACGCATCCAACGAAGCTTGGTCGTCGCGCTCGAACATCTCCATCGAGATCACCATGTCCGGCCGCAGGGCGAAGAGCTCCTCGGTCGTGCGCATCTGCCACGCGTGGGTCTGGGTGTGATCGTGGTTTTCGCCCAAGAACACCACGTCGTAGTGGGCCAAGTCCGCCACCATGGTCTCGAAGGGGATTGCTTGGTTTTGGACCGTATCCAAGACGTACGGGTCGTGGCTGCGCCCGAGCGAGCGGCAGGAGACCATGGCCAAGCACCCAAGCAGCACGAGCAGATTCCTTCGGTTCATGGGCGCATTGTGGGTCGGCGAGCAACCCACGGCAAGCTCGGCGCCCGGTGCGTCTACTTGCGACGCCGCGAGAGACGCCAAAGACCCAGCACCGAATCGACCTTGGCCCCCTGGGAGCGCTGCCAAGCGCCCAACTCAAACGCCCAGCGCCACTGCCGGCCCAAGGTCCGCCAGGCCGACAGCAGCGATTCCCGGGCGTCGTAGATATGGGTGGGCTCGGAGGTGACCCCGTTGAGCTCGATGATGTGTAAGTCCTCGCCCCGCCGCAGGTGTTCGGCATCGGGGGTTTTCAAGTCGTAGCGGCCCAGGCACAAGCCGCGCAACGAACCGGGTTGGTGGGCCAGGGGCCGAAACCTGCGGCTGATGGCGTCGATGGCGCGCACCAACTCGGGGGTGTGGTGCAGGGCTCCGTTTTGGAAAATCGAACCGCGGCTGTGGGTGCCGACCTCCACGATCCGCACCGACTCTCCAAGGGCGGGGATCTCGTTCCAGCGGCCGCCCAGGCCCCGTTGGTATGCGGCAGCCATGGCGACGGCCCGGCGATCGTCGAGCACCAATTGCCCCACGGTCCGTGTCCCATCGCCCACGACTTGGGGCAAGTGCTTCTCGGTGATCGAAACAACCTGCCCCTCATCGCGCTCGGGGTCGTAGCGATAGAACACTCCAAATTCCTGTCCACCGACGTACTGCTGGATCAGGTAGGGGCCCGGGCAAGCCGCTAGGGCTTGCTCCAATGTCTCGCGTTCGCGCACGATGCGCACGTCTTTGCCGCGTTCGCCCACATCGGGTTTGAGGACCAAGGGGAAACCGATCCCGCGCTCGCTTTGCCAGCGTTCGATCGCATCCATGCGCGCCTCCAGGGCTTGTCTGTTGTCCAGGCGTAGGTAGGGCGCGATCGACGCATTGGGGCCAAACCCGTCGAGGATGTCCCCCTTGGACTCGCCCGCAAACCCGCCGCCCTCCATGCCTGGGTTGGCTGCGCTGAAGACGGTCGCGCTCCGAAAGCGCAGGGCCTGCCATACGAAGTAGGGGATCAGGGGGCCGTACAATGCCCAGGTTGGCCAATACTCGAATTCGGTGAGGCGCTTCCAGCGACCGACCAGTTTGCGCCGACCGTAGTGGTGGAAACTCGGCAAGATCACCGAGCGTAGCAACCACCAGAACCCGATCAGCCACGGAAGCGCTCGCCACAGGGAGGCGCTCAAGTCGGCATCGCGCGGCAAGAGCCGCTCGCCCAGCCAAGCCGAGAGTCCCACCAAAGCCGGAGTCCAAATCGCCGAAGCCAAGGCGAAGAACCCTGCAAACGCTAGGAAACGCGTGCGCAGGGCGCCGGCCAACAGGTACGTCGGCAATCGCAAGCCCGGCGTGAAACGCGATAGGAATACGACCCAAATGCCCCGGCGCTCAAGCCAGTCGGCAGCCGATTGCAGCGTCTCGGGCCGCACCCAGCGCTTCAATGGTCGGCGTTCGAGGGCCGCACGGCCGACGACCCGTCCGAGGATGTACAATAGCAAGTCCCCGACCACGATCCCCACAAAGCACCCCAGGGTCGCCGGAAAGAACCCCAAGCGGCCTTGGGAAACCAACCAGCCCGCCGCCAGACAGGTCAAGTCCTCGGAGACCAGCGTCGACAGCGCGAGCAGCAGCACCATCAACGCCAGAGGAAACCCCGAGACTTCAGGAATCGAACGGGGATCGAAAGCCGCCTGCGCCCGTTCGATGCGGGTCGCATCGGCCTGGGCGCGCGACGCGGCCGCGCCGGCCTCGACGCGCTTCACGAAATCCTCGACCGCCAGCGCCAGCTCGTTGGTGGCGGTCCACGGTAAGAAGTGGTTCTGGCCGGGCAGCATCAAGAGCTCGGCCTGGGGCACGATGCGTGCATGTTCCTTGGCGGCCCCTGGCGGAATCAAAATGTCTTGATCGCCGTGCAGGATTTGCACCGGGACATCGATCCGTTCGAGGATCGGACGCAACAGTCGTTGGTCGCTATCGAAGAAGTTGCGCGCATGGGCAATGCCCACGGGAAACCGATCGAACGCGCCGAAATGGGGTACCAAGGTGTCGATCGTATGCACCACCCCCAATAGCAAACCATGCAGCGCATGATTGAGTGCATGGTCGCCCAACAGCTCCCACTCCTCGACTCCCAGCCCGGCCGCCAGGGTGAGCGAACGAATTCGATCGGGCGCCAAATCCCACAGGTGCAAGGCCACTGCGCCGCCCATGGAGAAGCCCACTACGTGCAGGCCCTCGATGTGTTCTTGCTCCATCCAATCCAGCAAGTAGCGCGCATGGGCGCTGGTGCTGTAATCGGGCAGTCGTTGGGTCAGCACGCCAAAGCCCGGTAAGTCGGGGATGTAAACGTGCAGTTTGCCTTCGAACAGGGGCTTCAACCCATCGAAGTCATGGTGGCTGCCGGGGCTTCCGTGCAACAAGAGGACTTTGGGTGCATCGACGGGGCCGTATTCGAATAGGTGCAACTGGGTTTGCCCGGGCACCGGACCTTCGGCCGTCTCGAGGGCCACGGCCACCGCACGGGCACCCTCGGGGGGAGAGGGCGCGGGGAGCTTGGCGATGTATATGCGCGAAGCCACCAACAGCACCAGCCATAGGGCAAGCAGCCCGTACCCGATGCGCAACCGACCCAGTCGAGCTGCGGGTTTCAATGGGTGGGCTTCAGGAGGGGCAACTCCTGGGGAGGGCCCAGAGGCGTTTGGTCGGGGGGGCCTGGCGCGTAGCGCATGCTGACTCGGTTGGCTGCTATTCGGATGTGGCACAGACTGCGCGTGGCCGCGTCGTCGCGGCGCATGCAGGGACTGAAGGCATCTCCGCCACCGGGGGCGAAGCCATGGTAGGCAAGCGCCTCGGCCGACTGGGTGGGGGGCGAGCCAGCTTGCCAGGTACGCCAGAGGGACTCGCGATGGGGGCGTACGGCCTCGGGGTTCCAGCCCGAAGAGACGACCGGAGCTTGCGGGGTTTCGGGCCCACTCCACTCGAGCCCGTCCCAACGGTAGGCGCGCACTAGCCCCGGAGCCAACAGCACCAAATGCAGCGGGTCGTAGGGTTCCAAATCGGCAGCATCCAAATCGGGTTCGGCCCGCGTCAGATGACTCGCCAAGTCGCGGACGAGAAGTCCTCGCGACCGACGCTTCGCCGCCGCCGGGCCGCGTCGTTGGGTGTAGCCGTTGAGCAGCGCCACCACGACGCCCGCGGCGTTTGCGGCAATCCACGTTCCGCCCGCATCGCTGTCGAGGGGGGCGAGGTAGGGAATGCCACCTTCGCGGTGCAGGCTGGGAGGCTGCTCGGGGCCACGGCCGCGCTGCTCGTCGCGATTGAAAAAGACCTCAAGCGTGTCTTGGGTCTCGATCCAACTTAGGGTGCACACGCGCCCGACTGCTCCCAGTAGCGCAGCGTTGAGGGGGCCACCCCAAATCCACGTCCCGGATCGACGCCCACCCGGCCCGCCGCGATCTTGATCAAGGCGTAGTGGTGTACGGTGTGGCTGAGCATGGCCTGCAATTCGCGATCCACGCTGGAACGCGAGGTGAAGGATTCGCCCGCCGCCAAACTATCGGTCTTGACTTCCAAGGGGAGGCCGGCCAAGGCCAGGGGTAGACGATGCAAGCGGTCGCGGACTCCGTCGAGGAACTCCAAAGCGAAAGCCGGATCGGTTTCCAGCTGGGGATTGCGTTCGCGGCGGTCGTAATCGACCAAGCGCAACCCCGTACCGCAGCTGGGAGATTCCATGGCTTCCAAGAAGCGCGCGTAAAAATCCAAGATGTGACGCAAGTGGCTTCCGATGCTCGACAATCCGAGTTCGGGGTGAGGGCGTCCGTACTGCTCGGGCTGCAAGTCGCGCACAAAGGCTACGGCTTGGCCAAGGATCGCCAAGTTGTCCTCGACGAAGCTGGCGAAGGGCGCCGTCGAGACGGATTCGGGGGAACTCACAGGGAAGCGGTGTGGGGGTCGTGTGCGGGGGATTCGGCCACGTGCGGGGGGGCGCTGGGGCGGAATCGGCTGGTTACGGCGCCATGCAGCGCTGCAGCCAGGGCTTTGCGGTCCCCGGCTTCGACCGGGGGGGCCCCAAAGTCCAGGTCCGCCTGGATCCTGGGTAACGTCAAGAGCTTAAGGAAATGCGAGGCAAAAGGCATATCGCCCCACCAACATACGGACCAAAATGCCGGTTGTGACCCTTCAGGGGTTTTGTAAGCCAGGGAAGCCCAATGGGTGGGCATATCGAGCGAGATCGGGACCTGCAGCAGCGAGGCGTGGAAGGGCAGGACCAGCGAACCGGCGCTGGAGGTGCCTTCGGGGAAAATGATGACCCCATCCCCCGCCGCCAGGGCGTCGCGTAGCTCGGGAATGGCCCGCGCCACGTCCCGCCGTTGGGTCCGGTCGATGAAGAGGGTCCCCGCCAAGCGTGCCAGCCACCCGGCCACGGGCCAATGGGCGATTTCGAGCTTGGATAGAAACCGGGCCCGACAGGTGGCATGCAGGACCACGATATCCAGATAGGACAGGTGGTTGCTGACCAAAAAGAACGGGGGGGCTGGTGCCTCCCCGGCGACGCGCAGGTCCACCCCCATGATGGCCAGGCAGCTCCGTGCCCAGCCTCGGATGGCGAAGTGGCAGATCTTCGAGCTGACTCGCCGGGCTCCCAAAAAGCCGACCGCCCGGCCCACGAACATGATGGGCAGGGGGATCAGCGTGGCTAAGGCCAGGAGGGGAATGCGAATCGCTGCGCGCAGCGTGGAGATCAAACTCATGCGCTAGGCAAGGCGTACTTCTTGGCGATGGAGTCCGACACCCAAACGTAGGTGAGGTAATCGATGGTGCCAAACTCGCGGTCGATGGCCGGCGGTGAGAGGATCTTGGCGCCCTGGCGGAGGTAGGCGCGGAAGAGCGGCGGAATCTTGACCGCCGGTCCGCGCGGATCATCGACCACGCAGGCCCAGTCGGGGCGCGCCACCGTCTGCAATTCGGGATGCAGGTGTCCGTCTTGCGCCAGTTGGTCGTACAAGCGCAACCCCTCGGCCATGTCTTGGCTGGTCAGCGAAGAGCAACCAAAGAAACTGCGTTTGCCGTGGAAGTCCAGGTACAGGATCAAACCCTGCCACAAGAGGTACAAGACCACTTGGTTGCGATGTTCGAGTGCCACGCAAGCGCGGCCCAACTCCACCGAGCGATCGAGGAACTCGTCACCAAGCCGGTCGAGGTCGAACTCCAAATTGGTGTAGAAGCCTTGGCCTTCGTGCGCCGCTTGGGCGGTTTGCATGCGATAGGTTCCCACCGGCAGACCAGTGGTCATGTCCATCACCATCAAGTGTTGGAATTGCTCGTCGAACGGATCCTGGTCCAAGCCGCTGATCGCCGCGGCAGGGTCGCCTTCGCCCAGTTCCAAGTGGAACACTTCGTAGCGCAAGCGCAGGGCCATCTCGCGCTCGGCCTGGGTGGTGGCGAAGTACATTGCGTAACGCCCGCGCCGCACCAGAAAACCTGGGATGCGCTCGGGGTGCGAAAGCGGAACCTCTTCTGAGGATCCACCGGGGAAGGGACGCAGGGTGGGCGGCAAAGTGTTGGGCACGGTACGTTTCTCCTAAGGGGCCACGCGGCCCCGGGAGGGTTAACGGCATTAAGAATCAAGCGGCGGGTAAGGGGGGGCCAAACCCAAGAAAATGCAAACGGGCCCTGCGACCGGGACCCAAATTCGGTTCGCGATGCCAATCGGTAGGGCCCCGGCTGCGGCGAGCGGTGTGTGTCCCCGGCTTGGGCCTACCAGTCGAGGGCATGGCCCAGGCTGCCAGCCAAAGCCACGAACTGCACCAAGATGGCCTGCCCATCGGGTTCCCCTTCGGCATCGCGGTGCCGGACCGCGAAGCGCAGCAGGGCGTTTTCCACCAGGGGGCGGCTGAAGTACACGCTGGCTTCGGTAGCCAACGGTTTGCCGGCCAGGGGCCGTTCGTGCTGGGAAACGATGAGTCCCAGGGCCCTACCGGATCGGGTCCGGCGTTCGACCCAAGCGTAGTGCCCGAACAGATCTCCCTCGAAGGTCGAGAGGACAGGGCTAGGTCCGGGACTCACCTGACCGCCCCCGTCGCCCGACGCCAGGATGCCTTGCCAACCCAGCGACCAAGCGGGACCTTCGGTTTCGTCCGCGTGACCGAAGGTCAGGTCGAGCCCATACAGCCATTGGCTCTGGTTCTCGAGCCGCAACTCGGTTCCATCGTCGGCGGTGGCCTGCAGTCCGTAGTCCGGAAGTCCCTGGGCGGAAAGGCCCCACTGGAACATGCCCTCGGCCCCCACATCGACCACCCCGCTGACGCGCGCACCAACCGCCAACTCGTCGAGCCGGGGTTGGTCCCTCCACTCCAACTCGGGGCGCCCCGGGTCGAGCGGATCGAGGGGGTTGTCGCGCCGATACCAGTCCGAATAGAAGCCAATCGAAACCCGCAGCGTCGAGTGTTGGCTGGTGGCCAGGATGTCGCCGTACGAAACGCCTGTGGCTTCGACTTGGTCGCCCAAGTACTCGCGCAGCACGGCGGGCCGATCGGGGTAGGGGAGTTCGTAGGGACGCGCCTGCATTTGCTTGCCAAAGTCGATCGGGAGTCGACCGACGCGCAGGTACGAAGAGCCGCCCAGGCCGGTGTAGACCAAGGCCGCCCGGCTCAAGAGCAGCTCTTGATCCTCGGCCGACAGCATGGCGAAGCCCCATAGATCCCGGTTGAAGCTCGAGCGCAGGACCAAGTCGACGGCGCGCACTCCAGCCTCGACCGAGCCATCGCGCTCGTTTCCGGCCAACCCCAAGTTGGAGCGCAGGTCGAAGCCCAAGCCCCACTCCAGCTTCAGGTCGGGCCAGTTGAGGTGGTGGTCGGCGCTGCCCGGCATCCCCGGGGTGACGAGGATCGGGTCCTGCCATGCCCAGCCGGGGGCGGCCAAGCCCAAGAGCCCAAAGGCCGTCCACCCAAGCAAGCGGAAGGAAACGAAGGAGGGCAAACGCAACATGGGATGGGGAATGGGGCAACGCCGGTTGGCGGGGGCGGGACTCGGCCCCGAGCATACCCGCGCGCGGGTTGCTTGGCTCGCTCGAGAGGGTTTCGTTCGGGTTCCGCCGCGCTGCGAATGCCCTCTGCCCGCCAGGAGCCCGATTGGGAAGCATCCGGGGTCAAGCCGAGCCAGCAGCTCCTGGGCTGGCAAGCGCGAACCTCCGCGGGCTAGGATGGGGTCACCTCGGGACCACCGGGGGCACCATGAGCGAACGAACCAACGGGGCATCCGATGCGCGCGATGCCAGCTTGCCGCGCATTGTGGTGTTCTCGGACGATTGGGGTCGCCACGCCTCCTCGTGTCAGCACTTGATCTCGAGCCTGCTCCCGCGCTATCGGGTCGATTGGGTGGAGACCATTGGAACGCGCACCCCAAGCCTCTCGAAGGCGGATTTCCAGCGCGGAGTATCCAAGCTGCGTAGCTTCTTTGGGCCCAAGGCCAAGACCAGCGAGCGGGTCCTGCCCCAGAACCTGCGCATCGTGGCACCGCGCATGCTGCCCAGTTTTGCCAGCGATCGGCGTCGGCGCATCAACGCTTGGCTGTTGCAACGGGGGTTGGCCCACGTATTGGATCCTTCGGACCCGCCCCTGGCGGTGATCACCACGGCGCCCATCGTGGCCGACTTGGCCGCGCGCACCCCGTACCTGCATTGGGTCTACTACTGCGTGGATGCCCTCGACGAGTGGCCCGGCCTCGATGGGGAGACCCTGTACCAAATGGAAGTCGAGATGCTGCCCCACATGCAGCGGGTGCTGGTCGTTTCCGAGGTCCTACGGGCGCGCATGGCCCAGCGCGGGATCGTGGCGCCGCTCTTGACCCATGGTGTCGACTTGGCGCGCTGGGCGGTCGATCGTAGCGCGCATCGAGCCGCGCAGCCGCCCAAGACGCTGTTTTGGGGGCACGCGGACGAACGACTCCACGAGGGCATCTGCTTGGCGCTCGCGGAGGCCACCGAATTGACGTTCGTGGGACCGCGGGGCAACGTGGCCCCCGCTTTGGCCCAGCACCCGCGCATCCATTGGCAAGGCTCGGTCGACTTCGACGAACTCCCGCGTTTCGCCGCCGCTGCGGACGTGCTCGTGATGCCCTATGCGGATAGCGAGGCGACGCGCAACATGCAGCCGCTCAAGCTCAAGGAGTACCTGGCCACCGGGCTGCCCACGGTGGTGACCCCCTTGCCCGCCAACCTTTTCTGGAGTCACGCCATGGATGTGGTCGATACCCCCCAGGCCTTCGTGGCACGCGTGCTCGAACGGGCGCAGTCCGGGCTGCCGGCCGATCAGGCGCGAGCTCGCGAAGCCTTGCGCGCCGAAGGCTGGGACCAAAAAGTGCGCATCCTCGAAGAAGCCATCCATGCCCGCTAACCCCGCCGAAACCGCCCCTCTGGTCTTGCACGTGCGTTGCGTCAGCGGCCGGGGTGGGGGACCCGAGAAGACGATTCTGCGCTCGCCCGAGCACCTCGCACGGCTTGGGTACCGAGGCATGGCGGCCTACCTGCACGACGCGGGGGACGCGGGTTTCGAAGAGCTAAGGGCTTGGGCGGCACGCGAACAGTGCCCGCTGGTCGGGGTGCCGGACGGCGGCGCGTTGGATCGCAGCCTGGTGCCCAAATTCGTGGCGCTGTGCCGCGAACACGGTGTGCGCATCTGGCACGGTCATGACTACAAGAGCAACCTCTTGGGGCTCTTGGTGCGTCGCAAGCTCGGAGCGGCAATGACGCTGGTGACCACCGCACACGGCTGGGTGCACAAGACTTGGAAGACACCGCTGTACTTTGCGATCGATCGCGCCTGCCTGCGCCGCTACGAACACGTCATTGCCGTGTCGGGCGACCTGTTCGCGGCTTGCCAAAAGGCGCGCGTGCGTCCCGATCGATTGACCTTGATCCACAACGCAATCGAGTCGGATCGTTTTGGTCCCGACGAGCGGACGCAGGCCGCTGCCCAAGCTCGCCCGCGCTTCACCATCGGGGCGGTGGGGCGCTTGGCCCACGAGAAAGGGTTCGATCACTTGATCACGGCGGTCGTGCGCCTACGCGAGCAGGGCCATGACGTGGCTTTGGAGATCGCTGGCGAAGGCCCGGAGCGCGAGGCCTTGGCGACGCAGATCCGCGCTAGCGGTCACGAAGCTGCGATTCGATTGCTCGGCCACCAAGGCGACAAGCACGCGCTCTACAGCCGATTCGACCTGTTCGCCTTGAGCTCGTTGCGCGAAGGGCTGCCCAACGTCGTCCTCGAAGCCATGGCGATGCAACTGCCGATCGTGGCGACCCGCTGCGGCGGCGTCGAGGAAGCGCTCACCGACGGCCAAGAGGCGCTGCTCTGCGCCTATGGGAGTCCGGAGCCTTTGGAAGAGGCTTTGCGCCGTTTGATCTGCGACCCAGCGCTACGGGCTCGACTCGCCCAAGGTGCGCGCCATCGGGTCGAAACCGAATTTGACTTCGCTGGCCGCATGCGGCGGGTGGTCGAGATCTATGCGCGCTTGGGCGTGGCCCCGGCCCACTAGGGCGCCAGGATGTACCCGTAGCGCGACTCCAAGAACTCGGCAAAGGCGGGTAGACTGCGCAACTCGGCGCGTTGTTTGGCATTCAGGCCGGCGGATTCCAAGTAGTCGGCCGCGTCCTTCCAGCGCCCGCGTAGGGCCTGGGCGGTTCCCATTGTGATTGCCAACTCCTGGCGCACCGGCCACGAAGGGGCCTTCTTCTCGCACAGTTTGAGGGCCTTGAGGCCGTCGCGAATCGCGTCGGCGGCTTCGCCAATGTCCAGGTAGGCTCGCGCCCGTTGGGCCAGAGCGCTGGCCTGCTTGTCTTCATCCTCGCGGCGGGAGTCCTGGACGGCCTGTTGGCTTGCTTCCAAGTAGCGCTTCTTGGCTTTGCCGTCGCCGGTTTTGGCGAGCAGCACGAGGAGGCTCGTCTCGGAAGCCACGCGGCTGTCGACCCAATCCCACAGGAGTTCGCGCAGGGCGGTCGTCGCTTTGATGTCCAAGGGGGTGCTGAGTAGGTCGACCACCAAGTCCGCAGCGGGCAGGGGCAGGTCGGTGCCAAGATAGGTCCGCTCCCAAGGATCCAGCGACGACAAGGGGGGACGCCGCACCGGTCGGGCGAGTTGCAGATAGGGCACCCGCAGGTCCTCGCCCGCGGTCAGGCCATCAGGCACCGCTTGGAAGTAGCGCACCGTGGCCAGCAACACCGAATACTCGGGCATGGCCTTGAGCGCTGCGAGCATATCGCTCGCGACCGCGCGGTTGCTTTCCATGGTGAGCGCTTGGAGCGCAGCCACCACGCGCGCACGGTCCGAAGTTTCCAAGGCTTGGTGCAAGGGCAGCGAAGCACCCTTCCCGGACAAGGCACTGATCGTGCGTAGAAATGGTCGCGATTTGTCCAATGGCGCGTTCCAATCGATCTTGGGCACCAAAGCCTCGGCCACGATTCGGTCGTGGGGGCTGGATCGCAGGACGCGCAAGGCTCGGCGCGCCAGGCGCGGGTTGTCGCCGGTGGCCGCATCCAAGAGCGCCAGGGTGGTCCCGAGGTCTTGCAGTTCGACCAGCACCGGCTCGAGCCGATCTGCCCGTTGGGCTGCCGCGGACTTGTCGTCTTCGCTAGGGTCGAGGGCGGGTACCAAGAGCGGGCCCGCCGGCGCACCCATGGCCAGCAGCTCCTGGCTCAGGGATTTGAGCGCACTGTCGCGCAAATCGGGGGTCGCGAGCTCGTTCAGGATGGCTCCCACCCGTTCGACGAGCGGGGCTTGGGCCTGGGATTGGGCGGCCTTGGCGCGCGAGAGCAATTGCTCGATCGAAACGGGCTCCTGCTGGACAGGAGTTGCCCAAAGCAGCGCTACCACGAAGACAGCCCGGGAAGAGAACACCAGCATGCCCTAAGGATAGGCGGACCACGCGGCCCACGCCACCGCCGAGCCACCACCGCCGAGCCAGGGGGGCGGCCCTAGGGGCCCAAGCTGGGGCCTAGGACAGCGAGCGCCGGGGGTTGGGCACCAGCACCACATCCTCGGCTTCGCGCAGGACTTGGCCTGGGGCCTGAATCGGGCGCAAGGGCAAGTCCTCCAGCGGCGCGTCTTCCAGCCCTACGGCGTAGACACGCTTCAAGTGCGCTCGGTTGCGGAAGACCCAGGAATGCATGCTGCCTGGCTATCGACAAGACCGTGCGAAGGCCTAAAGTGCGGGGCTGGATCGTGCGCCGTAGGGCGCCTGGTACCCTCTCCCGCCGCCCTCGCCATGCCCCAACCCCAAAGCGAACACCCCTTTGCCGCCCCTGAGGCGCGCCCCGGGCGCACTTGGGACGTGGTCGTCGTCGGGGCTGGCCATGCGGGCATCGAAGCCGCCCTGGCCGCTGCGCGTTTGGGAGCGCGCGTGGCGCTGGTCACCCTGCGTGCCGATCGCATCGGCGAGATGAGTTGCAACCCGGCCATCGGCGGTTTGGGAAAGGGCCAGATCGTGCGCGAAGTCGACGCCCTAGGGGGCGCGATGGGGCGCTTGGCCGACGCCACCGGGATCCAGTTCCGCATGCTCAACACGCGCAAGGGGGCGGCCGTGCGCGCCTTGCGTTGCCAATCCGATCGCCACTTGTACCGCGAGGCCGCGACCTACATGGTCCAAAACCAACCGGGGATCGAGGTGTTGGAGGGAGCCGTAACCGGGCTGGAAATCGTCCCGGCACGCAAGGAACCCGGCGCGGGGCCTTGGGCCGTGGCTGGCGTGCACTTGGGCGACGGACGATCGCTGATGGCGGGCGCGGTGGTGCTGACCGCTGGCACGTTCTTGCGCGCGATCATGTTCACCGGCGAAGCCAAGTCCTCGGGCGGGCGCGTGGGCGAGGCGAGCGCTGACGAATTGTCGGCCCACATCGAACGGCTTGGGCTGCAACTGGGCCGCTTGAAAACCGGGACTCCGCCGCGGCTGCGGCGCAGCTCGCTCGATTTTGGCGCCATGGAGGAGCAGTGGGGCGATCCCGACCCGGTGCGTTTCTCCTACGAAACCCCGGCTGCAGGCTTCCCAAGCCTACCGCAGGTGCCCTGCCACATCACCTACACCAGCGAAGCGGCGCATGGGTTGATCCGCGCCAACATCCATCGGGCGCCCATGTACATGGGCGCGATCCAAGGGGTGGGCCCGCGCTATTGCCCTTCGGTCGAAGACAAGGTGATGCGCTTTGCCGACCGCGAGCGGCACCAAGTGTTCGTCGAACCCGAAGGCTTGCAGACCGAATCGATCTACGTCAACGGGGTCTCGACCAGTCTGCCCGCGGAAGTTCAGGAGGCGTTCATCCGCACCATCCCGGGGTTGGAGCGCGCCGAGTTCCTGCGACACGGCTATGCCGTCGAGTACGACTTCCTGCAACCCAGTCAGCTGAATCACACCTTGGGCGTGCGGCACGTACCTGGGTTGTACTTGGCCGGGCAGTTGAACGGCACATCGGGGTACGAGGAGGCTGCCGCGCAGGGTTTGATCGCTGGCGCGAACGCGGCCCTGTGGCTGCAAGACCGCGCCCCGCTGACCCTGGGTCGCCATGAGGCCTACATCGGTGTGCTCGTGGATGACCTGATCCTGACCGACCCGCGCGAGCCGTACCGCATGTTCACCAGTCGAGCGGAGCATCGCTTGCTCCTGCGCCACGACAACGCCGACCAGCGCTTGGTGGAACGGGGCGCTGCGGTCGGGTTGGTCGAACCAGCGGCTCTATTGCGCTTGCGGGCCAAAGAGGCGCGGCTCGAGGAGGCCCGCCGGGTGCTCCAGAGCCTGCGGGGTGAGGGGGGCAAGAGCGCCTACGACCGGCTGCGAACGGCGGGTGAGAACCTGACCGCCATGGCCCAGGAGTTGGAAGCGGTGGCGGCGCTTGGGCTCGACGCGGAACTGCGCGAAGCGCTCGAGGTCGAAGCCAAGTACGCGGGCTACATCGCTCGCCAGGAGACCTTGGTGCAGCGCATGGCCGAGCAGGAGAGCACGCCGTTGCCCCCCGACTTGGACTACGCCCGGCTGCAAGGCCTCACCGGCGAAGCGCGCGAGAAGTTGGCGCACCTGAAGCCGCACACCCTGGGGGCTGCCGCGCGCATCGCCGGGGTCCGGCCGCCGGATGTCGCGCTGCTTGCCATCCACGCCAAGCGCCATCGGGATAGTCGAAGCTAGCAAGCCCTGCTTGCCGGGCCTGCTCGCGCGCCGGGTATCTGTTCGTGCTCGTTCCGCTGGTTGCTGGAGAAGTTCCAGACGTTTCGATTCGCAGCAGAGCTCCTCCAGGAAGTCCTGCAATCGACTCGACGTGCAAGCCAAACCCCTTGGGGCTCCCCTGGCGAGTCGGGTGCCGGACCTCTTCCAACCGGGCCCACCGGAGCGAAACCAGGGAGCCCGCTTCTTCGGGCCAGGCGGCGACATCGCGGTTGGTGGGGCAGGCCAGGTGATAGAGGGTCCGAGCGAAGCCACCCGAGAGGCCCGAGTTCCAGACCTCTCCCGTTGCGCGGCTGTAGCGGCTCAACGCCCCCTAGCGGCCTGGGCTTATGGGTGAGATGATCGAGTTGGTTCCCGTAGCAAAAGGAGCTGCCCGACGGACGGGGCGGCAAGGGTTCCACCTTCGACAAGAAGCCTGCGGCTGGAAATGACTGTTCGGTCTCTCCAAACGCGCCAGATCGAATACCTTCGGGGGACTGCGTCCAGGCCACCTTCGCAACCAGCCCACCCGAAACGCATGCAATCCCAAGCTCGACGCGAACATCTATGGCTGCAAGCCATTTGGTGGTTGGGGGTATTGGGGTTCTTGCTGGCTGGCCTTTGGCTCAACCGGGGTACCTTGGTTTTTGCCTTGGACGACCCGTACATCCACTTGGCGATGGTGGAGGGCATGTTGCAGGGCCACTACGGAGTCAATCCTGGCGAGGTCTGTTCGGCGAGTTCGAGCATCCTGTGGCCGATCCTGTTGATGCCCTTTGAGGCGCTCGGCCTCGGACCCCAGGGAGCCCTGCTTTGGAACACCCTGTGCGGTGCTCTTTCGGCTGCTCTGATCTTGGAGGTTCTGCAGCAGGCGCTTCCCATGGGAAAGTACGGCCGGATCCGGGTCTTGCTAGGCCTCTTGGTGCTGTTGGCGTGCAATGCCTGGGGCCTTGCCTTTCTAGGTATGGAGCACAGCCTGCAGCTGACCCTCAGCCTAGCCATCGTTTTGGGCCTGTTGCGGTTGGGAGCGGGACGGCCGGTGGGTTGGTGGATCTACCTGGCTAGCTTGATCGCTCCCTGGGTTCGCTACGAATCCTTGGCCCTGGCCTCGGCCTTCTGGCTGTGCCTGGCTTGGCAAGGTCGCTGGGTTCGGGCGCTAGGGCTAGGTTTGGGAAGTGGGCTGGTCCTACTGGCATATGGTTTCTTCCTGCATCGACTCGGCTTGTCTTGGATCCCCGATTCCGCCCGGGCCAAACTTGAGGCCTGGGGAGTCGACAACACCCCTTGGCAGTCGATTCGGGTGCATTGGGCGGTGGCTTGGAAGCTTGAGCGGGGTCGCGTTTTGATGGGGCTGGTCGTATTCCTGGTGATTTTGGCCTGCAAGTCCGGGTGGTGGCAGCCGGTGGGGCGGGCGGCGGTTTGCCTAGCGCTGGCGGGCCTGCTCCACCTCTCCTTCGGTTCGTATGGTTGGTACAACCGCTACGAAAGCGCCATGGTGGGCGGACTGTGTCTGGGAATTCTAGGCCTTGGCTTGCCGCGGGTTGCGACAGCTCGCAGGCCGCGCGTAGGGATCGCCGGGTTGGCGCTTGGGTTGTTGTTGGTGGCGCGGCCCTATGCGCAAGGCCAAGCTCAGATCGCTTTGGCTTGCAACAACATCTACGAGCAACAGTACCAGATCCATCGCTTGCTTTTGAACCACTGGCGGCGGCCCGCAGCGGTAAACGACCTGGGATGGACATCCTATCGCAACGATCAATTCGTTTTGGATCTGGCGGGTCTGGCTTCTCCCGAGGTACGGGCCATGAGTCGCCATTCGCAAGACGGGGCCTGGATCGCGGTGCTGACCCGGCAGCGCGGAATCGAGCTGGCCGCGATCTACGAAACCTGGTATCCCCAGCGCCCTGCGGAGTGGGTTCAGGTCGCAAGTTTGTCGCTATCGCGTAGGCGGGTTACGCCCGCCAGTGACCGGGTTTCCTTTTTTGCGACAAGCCCGGCGGCGGTGCCGGCTGTGCGCGCTGCGCTCCAAGCTTTCGAACCGACCCTGCCCAAACCCCTCCGCCTCACCTGGGAAGACAACTGACGGGCGTGGCTGCTACGGCTGGACTTGGGACTCCGCCGTCAAGACCCGCAAGTGCGCATCGACATCGGGCAACATCTTGCGCATGGCATTGTCCAACGCGAGACGCATCACCTTGCCGCGATCGTCTTCGGTCAGTTCCAAATCTGCCGCAGCCTTGGTACCGAAGCCCGCCAATTCGAGCCCAACGGCCGATGCGTTGTCCCGCAACGAGAAGGAGCCGAAGTGCGCCGCCTTGACCGAGCCGGTTGAGGGATCGACCAAGCGCAAGTCCACGCCGCACTCGGCCTGGATTTCCACGTCTTCGCGGCTGTAGTCCACGGCGCCATTGAGCCGGCCGAGGCTCTTGATGCCCAGGTTGCCGATGCCAAAGCCACGTTCCTTGCGGACGGTCTTGGCACGCATGTCGGTGATCTTGCCGATCAAGAGGTAGTCCACTCCGCGAACCACACCGGCCTCGGCTCGCTCGTCTTCGCGGACGATGCCTTCGAGGTCTTGCTCGTCCATCAGAGTCGCCAACTGCGCCCGTTCGATCACGTCAAAGCGTTGGGTCTGGAATGCCAGCGTGGTCAGCACGTCGGCCAGCGAATCCCCCAGGGCGGCCGATCCACCGCTGCGCTCCACTTTGACCTTGGGCACGCCGACCCGCGGACGGACCAGGCCCGGTTGCGGGGTCGTGTACTCGCCCACGTGCAACGTGGTGGAATCCCGGAATCCCTGAGATCCCGAGCTGGCGCAGGAACTGGACAAGGCAAGCAGGAGCAAACCAGAGGTGAGGGAGAGTGCCGAAAGGAAGTGATTCATGGGATGTCGATGCGTGAGAGTGAGATAGGGGTGGGAATCGGGCCCACACCGTAGGAAGCGCAGTTCCACCGCGCTCCTCCTCAGAAATGTCGATTTCTTTTGAGGTGGACGGCAGCGCACTGTGCGCCATCAGGGCGGGCTGTTTCAGGGATGGCTATTTCTGTTCGTTTGGGCGTTGGAAGTGGGCTGGGTCCAACACAATCCGAGTTTGCCCGCCATTCGGAACTCGGATCGGGATCTCAAAGGCTTCGGCACCAACTTGGAATCGAACCAGGTACTCGCCCCCGGCGAGCTCGCAGTGGACCGGCAGGGCCAAACTCTGGGCAGGGCCTCCCGAACGGGGCTCGACCGTGATCGTATCGGGCAGGGGCTGGAGGGCGGCGCGCACCGAGGGCAGCAACTCGGCGCCTTGATCGGCGGTCAGGTACGCGCCTCCTGCCGCCTGAGCCATCTGCTCGAGCTGGTCTTGCCATGCGGGTTTGCCGATGTCAAAGCCGACGATGGTCAGGCTCCAACGCCGGTTCTTGGCGAAGGCCGCAGCAGCCGCCACCGGGTCGAGCCGTTCGCGCGTGTCCTCCCCGCCATCGGTCAACAGGATTACAGTGCCGTTGGTCACGCTGCCAAAGTCGCGGGCGCTTTGCTCAAGGCTGTAGGCCATGGGGGTCTTGCCCTTAGGCCGCAGCGCCGCCAGCGCCGATTCCAGGTCGGCCCGACCCTTGGCGTTCAAGGGGCCAATCGGCATCACCAACTCGCTGTCGCGATCGGCGCCATCGTCGATGGCGCGCAGGCGATGCCCATAGACCCGCAGGCCCACTTCCACCGACTCGGGCAAGTCCCCGATAGCGTCGAGCAAGGCGCTGCGCGCCCAGTCGAGTTTGCTGCGCCCTTCGAGCTTGGCTCGCATCGAACCCGATGCGTCCAGGATCAGATACACCGCACTTTCGGGGACCGGCAAGGCCTCGATCTCCAACACCCCCGTGGTCGCTTCAACCACGGGCTCCTCGAGCGATTCGGTCGCACGGGTCAGGAACAACAGCGCAAAGCTGGTGGCCTTGACCGAGTCATTTTCTTCGGTCCACGAACCCTCGGCGGCTTGACCCTGAACCAAGAATCTGGCGCCTTGGGGATACCACTCGTGCTGCCCAAAGAACTCCACGTTCCACAAGCGTCCCACGCGTTCCGACGAGTACATGTAGTAGTAGTTGTACTTACCACGTTTGGGGTTGGTTCCCGGTTGGTAGTGCTCGCTCATCCACTCCATAGCCTTGCGCTGCTCGGGGGAATCCAAGCCAAGCGGAGCCCCCTGGCCCCAGCGGGTGACCGCGAGCGCACCCATGCCCGCACAAGTCATGCTGCCATAGCCGCGATCGGTCACGTAGCCCCAACCTCCGTCGGTGTTTTGGCGCGCGCGCATGGTGTCCTCGGCCCGCTTCCAGGTTTCGGCCGGAATCTCGACTCCGCGCCGCTGCGCCGAGCGCAGGCCCATCAACACGAATTGGCCTACGGAGTTGTCTCCGCTTTGAGGCTTTTCTGGCCAAGGGCTCTCGCGTTCGAGCAGCGTCGGCTCTTGCTCGAAGACGGTGACGTAACCCTGAGCCGCTTGGGCTCCTCCGTCGGCGAGGTCCGGGCAGCGATAGCCCCAGGTCCCATCGCTGCTCTGTCCTTCGATCAGGATTTTGGCGGCGCGCACCAGCATCGGTTGGTTTGCAGGATTCTCGAGGAAGTCGAGCAACATGCAGACCACGGCGTTGGCGTAGGTATTGGTCAGGTAGCGCTCCAAGCGCGGGACGGCTTCGCCCAGGGCGGTAGCGAACTCGGGGTTGCGCTTTTGCAAACCCGCATGGGCCAGCGCCAAGAGCGCGAGGGCCTCCTCTGGGTGGGCGGCGCCCAGGTCGCTCAGGTCGCCATCGGCGTGCCACTTGTCTTGGATGTGCTGCCAAAGGAAGTCCGCTCCTAGATCGATCGCACGGTTGACCTGTTGACCCGTCAAGCCGACTCCCGCCAATCCCTTGGGTTCGGGCGGAGGCTCGGGCAACGGAGTGGTTGGAGGATCCGCCGGGGTTGACGGATCGGCTGGGGTTGCCACGTCTTCGGCGCCGGGAGCCGTGATGGGGTTGGGCCTTTCGTCCACGGGTGCGGAAGCGCCTGCCAGGACCGGGCCGTCGGCCCACGATAGGTTCACGTGGCGCTCGCCATCCACCGCACGGAAGGTCAGGCTGGCGGAAGTTCTTTGCCCCGCGCCAGCAAACGACAAGGCGACGCGGTAGCGACGCTCGCCTGCGGTGAGCCACAAACGCCCGGAAGCGGGGAGACCGAGGACGCTCGACGCGACTTGCTTCAGCGCTCGGTCCTGCGAGTCTCTCAGTTCCAACCGCTTCAGCGGTTCCAGGAAGCCGGCATCGGGCCCGTTGTTGGAGAGTTCGAATTCGACGCGCAGTTCGTCGCCCAGGCGCTCCGCCCGGATCAAGTCGAAGGCAATCGGTTTGCCACCACAGCGCTGCAACGGTTCTTCTGCGTGGGCGGCCGAAGGCTCGTGCGCAGCCCACGCCAACCCCAAGGGTTCTGGATTGCGCTGCTGGTCTTCGTGGGTGAACTTCAGTCCGGGGAAGGGAGCCCACAGCTCGATGGGCTCGACTCCCTCGGGGAGCACGAATCGCCAGCGGACAGCACTGGACGATTCGCAATCCAGCATCGGAACCGGGTCTGCGCCGGCATAGGGCTGTGAAAAGTAGTGTCGGCCCTGGGAGTCCACCAAGGCGACCATCTCATCGGCCATCAGGTATTCGAGGGGTTTCCCGAGGGGTGCTTGGCTTTCCAAAGCCGCCTCGCGGTCCAAGGCGCGCCCATCGGTGCTGAGGAGCACCTTGCTGTGGCCCAAGACATCGGCCTGCCACAAGGCGCCGCCATCGACGTTCGCGACGACCTGGGGCGGCTCGAACAGTTCGAACACAACCACTTCGTTCTCGGCACGGGCCACAGGTTCCACCCCGACCGGTGGCTCGGTTCCCTCGGGAGCGGGCTGCGAAGGATCCTCGGCTTGCAAGGGAATCCTAAGGGCCGCGAACTGGTCGTGGTACACGCACAACTCCAGGCGGGGGGTGGTGCCCAGCGCCACGGGATAGACCAACTGCTGCGCTACGAATTCGCCGGGTCCGCTCAAGAAGATGCGCTGGGCGGGTGAACGCGGTGCGCCGAAGGCGGGGCGCCGCAAGGCACCTCCCACGCGCAGCAGCACTTGGCGTTCGATGGAGGCAATGTGAACGGCCTCGGGATACTTCAGGTCCTGGCGAAGATCGCGCGCCAGCTTGTTTTCCCACTCGGTTTCCAGAACCAGCCACTCAAAACCTTCGGGTGCGGCCTGGCCCTGCCACTGGGCTTCGTGTCGCACGGCCCATACCTCGACTTGCATGCCCCGATTGCGGGCCGAAAGGTCGAGTAGGGCTGCGTCCTCGGTGGCCGGAGCCACGGGCTCGTGGAAGAGATCCGAGAGGCCGGGGTACGCTTGGGTGGTTTCCAAGATGCTCGCATCCGCAGGCCCTTGGCGTGGGACTTCGACGCGATTCCACTGCCAATGCGTTTCGGCATCCGCGCTGGCCATCTCCGATGCACCGTTCCGAAGGCGCATCACGGGCGGCGCATCCAAGCCGAGCGCCGCGTCGAGGCTCGCCCCGCTTTGGATGACCGCGCGGAAGCGGCCAAGCAATTCCTTGGGCAGGCTCTGCCACTCGGAAGGATTGCCATGGAGGCAGAGCACGCAGGGAATTCCGGGCTCGAGGCCTTCCAGTTCTTCCAAGGCTTGTGCCAAGGTCTCGGCGGCGGGTGCCACCCGGACCCCGGCCAACGGTTGGACCGGTTGCGCGGAAACCCCCAAGACGGCCAAGCGCTCACCCGCTAAGTCGAGCACCACAAACGGATCGAACAATCGCTCGCTCGACTCCGCGTCGAACAGGTTGGCGGAAAAGCGGGGAAATTGAGCGGATTCGAGCGCCTCCAAGCTGGGCTGCAGTCCCATCCACAGGTCGGCGCTCGTGACGTGCGCAGCGCGCACGCCCGCCGCGTTGTAGGCCGCAACCATCACCTTGCCACGGCTAGCAAGGGTGTCGGGTCCCACCAGAAATCCGCCGGCGTCGACCCATATTCCGTTTGGGCCTGCTTGTTCACGCCACCAGGCAACCCGCTGGGCGAAACTCGGCGCAAAGCCCGCGTCGCGCGGGCAACTCCCGCAGCCTTGCAGCCGTCCCGCCACATCGGCGCTGAACCACGCCAGGTCGCCAGCGTGGCCCTGCCCGACCAGCGTGAGCAGCAGCCATGCCAGCGCTGCCATTCGAAAGGGTTTGAGGCTTCGCATGCTGCGTCACATCTCTCCGCAGATGCCGCCGCCCACCGCACCCAGGATCGGATTGCCGATGACGATCCCGACCACGGCCATGGTCGCGCTACA
>JACKHT010000020.1 GCA_020638855.1 Planctomycetota bacterium | reverse complement strand
GGTGACTTGGACGCGGACATGGTGCTTGGAGTCTCCTATAGCGCGGTGGGGATCGATGACTTTTTGCTCTATGAGTGCACGCCCGCGGGGTTCAAGTTCCGGGGGGTCTTGGGACCCTGCGATCATTCGAGGCCAGCGGTCTTGATGGACTACAACGGGGATGGGCTGTTGGATGTTGGAGGGGTGGCTGGCCCATTGGGCAACGGTTGGCTCCGCAATCGATCGACTCCCGGCCAATTCGCTTTTGACCAAGGTCCGTACTACACGATCCAACACGATTCCCGCTACCCATTTCAAACGACCGATTGGGATCGGGATGGAGATGTGGACCTGATCTATCCGTGGTACGCGCGGATCTATTGGATGGAAAACCTTGGTAGTGGCGCATTCGCGCCCCCTGCTGTGATTCTGGATGCAGGGCAAGGAGCTTCGGGGCCCATTTTGGTCTTTGCGACCGAGGTAGCCGACCTCAATGGCGATGGTTTCGCGGAGTGCCTCTACCTGGTGCTAGAAAATTCGTACACCACTAGCGAGGTTCGTTCCATCGAGTACCAAACCACGGGCCCCCCCCAACCGGTCCACACCTTGTGCCAGTTCGAGGGTGCCCGCGGTTTGCGCTCGGTTCTGCCTTGGGACCCCGATCAAGATGGAGATTTGGATCTGCTCTTGGACATCGGCTATCAAGGAGGCGTTGGGTTGTCCAATTTGGAAAACAACCCGAATCTGGGGGCGGCGGTCGCGTGCCCTGGATCCATCAATTCTTGGGGACGCAGAGGTGTCCTGCTTGCGGTGGGTTCGGAAGTCGTTGCGCAGAACAACTTGACTCTCCTTGCCCTCAACTTGCCGCCAGGGGAGCTGGGGATGTTCTTGGTCGCCGATCGGGCTGGGGCGGGTTGGATCCCTGCTGGAAGCCAAGGTTGGTACTGTGGAAGCGGGGGCGTTGGGCGCTTCAACTTACCCCAGCAGGGATTTCTCACCGACTACTTGGGCCAAGCCCGGCTGAGGCTGGATTTGAACAGCGTGCCTTCCTGGGCAGGCCCGGCAACCGTGTTAGCAGGGCAGTCTCGAGTATTCCAAGCTTGGCACCGCGATCAGATTGGGGGAGTGGCAACTTCGAACTTCTCCAACGCCGTAGAAGTGCCGTTCCAATGAGGTAGGTACCTCCTAGCGGCTTCCATGGAAGTCGTCATTCCTAGGGTCTCATGGATACGACTCTGGGGCTTGCGTAGGGGCAAGCCCCTCGCGAACACTCGCCTGGTGCTCCTCGGAGCCATTCCGATTGAGGCGGATGCAAAGTCACCGGCGAAGAACCCCTGTCCACACGTTGGTACCCGAACTCGCGCCTGAAAAGGAGGTCACGAGCAAGGCTACCAGTGGATTTCCAAGGAACTCGTTTCGCCGGGGTTGAGGGTGACGGGTTTTTTGAAAATGCGGCCGCCTGGCAGGGTGACTCGGACTTCGTACGGTCCGCTGGGCAAGAGTTCGCTGGTTTGGACCTGGTCCAAGGGCCATGCGAGGATTGGGGCTCCGACTTCGGGGCACATCCAAGCCGCCGTTTCGGGGAGTTGTTGCTTGCGAAAGAGCGCCACTTTGCAGACGCCTTGGCAGGCCCGTATGGACGCTCCGGTCATGCTGCTGGTTTCTCCCTCAAAGGTGTCTTCTTCGTGGGGCTCGTCCGCCTGCATGGCGAGTAGGTCGGACGCATCTAGTTCGCCTCGCAGCAGGAGTGCTAGGTGCGAGCCGTAATCCAGTGGTAGTCGGATCTCGCGTGCCTGGCCGGCTTCGATTTGGACGATGGCTTGGGCGCGGCCCAGCACGCGCGGGGTGGCATCCCACGCCTGGCCGGGGGATCGGTTGCCTTCGGCGACCACGCGGTAGGATCCTACCGGGAGCAGCACGGGTTCTGCTTGGAGCGCGTGCTGGCCCCAATCGACCAAGACCAGGCCTTGGTCGATGGTCTCCAGCCACAGGCAGCAGTCGCGACCGTCGTCCCGCCCGTGCCCTTTTGGGAGTTCGAGTTGGACCTTTAGGGTGCCGCAGGGAACCACCCGTTGCGTGCTGGCGCGAAAGTCCACGGGAGAAGGCAACCCTCCAGCCGGAACTTGCACGGCCCGGAACGTGGGTGCAAAACGACCACCCAGGATTCCGACCCAATACGATTGCCCCTCGGTGGCGGGGAACACCAAGCATCCCTCGCCCAGGTCTTTGCCACGGGTCTGCTCGGGCCAGGCCCAGGGTCCATCGATGCCTTCGAGGCTGGGCGCGACCAAGACCTTGGGATCCTTGGGCCAGGTGGCCGCTTCCCGTCCGTGAACTTCCTGGCTCGGGGAGACCCCCGCGATCGGTCCCCTGTACGGTCGACCGCTCGCATCCATGAGCTGCAACACGATGTTCGGCTCGAAGTACTCCAAGCGGTGGGTCGTGCCGTTCGCGACCCAAGGCTCGGGCGTGAGCACCTCGCGCTTCGCAAGGTTGGAATCCCGCCGCAGCACCGAGAGGTCGTAGCTGCCGGCGGCCAAGCCCAGCACTTCGAAGCGCCCCTGCCGGTCGGTTTGTGCGACGGCGTGCAACAGCCCCGGAGAGTCCGGATGCCAATTCGTGCCGGCCCAAGTCAGGGCTTGGGTCGAATCCAGCCCAACTTCGACACGGCGTTCGAGCATGACCACTAGGCCCATCTGCGGAGCCCCTTGGGCACTTTGCACCACGCCCCGAATCACGCCCGGACCCCCCAGGCGCAGGCTCAAGTTGCTAGGTGGGGAGTCGAGCGTTAGCTCCACACCCAATAAGGCCGCCGTGCCTTGGCCCTCGGCCTCGGCTACGATATCCACCCGCTGCTCCTTGGTGAAGTGAATCGAGAACCAGCCAGGGATGTTGTCCTCGGCTTGTGGGGCATTGCGGACCCGCCTGAGGCCGTGCAGCGGAGCGCTCGCTTCGACGTAGAGCCTCGCCCGTGCGGGGTTTCCTTGGGAGTCCAAAAGGCGCCCGACCGCGGTCGCTCCCCGAATCAGCTGCACGGTCAGAGTCGGCGGGCTGGTTTCGTTGGGCCCGGCGTTCCAGCGTGCATACCGCTGCTGCATCCCCGGTTCGGCGATGCGCAGGAGCACCTCGGGCTGGCCCTTTGCATCGGTCCCAATCGCTTGTTCGGGGAGCAGGATTTCGCTCGTACCCCGTTCGTCGGTGGTGCCCGAATAGATGGGTTTGTCCAGCAATCCACCCGCATGGTCCAGCACCTCGAAGGCAACCGGCTCCATCGGTTCTTCGGTGGGACCCTGCTCACCGACAATCGAAACCCGAAACGGCCGCAGGTGACTCGACGCGGCGTTGGGATCCGCCTGCGCGGCGATCGGTTGACGCTCCGGTTGCTTGGGTTCCTGGGCTTGGGCGAAAGCGAACAAGAAGCCAGACCCTACCAAGGGAACGACCAGGAGAACTTGGAAGAGAATCAGGAAGCGAATCAGGAAGCGGACCGGTGCGAGAATTTGTCGAGGAAACATGCAAGCCAAGCAAACGGGAACAATGGAAAGGACGATTCCACCGTTGGTAGCTGCAAGGAACGTGTCGCGATCCAAGCGCCAGTCGGGTGGGCCGGCACACCGGGCACCTAAGTTGGGCGGCGTTGGCCGGCAAAGTTGGCCGGCAAAGTCGGCCAGCAAAGTCGGCCAGCAAAGTTGAGCCGCCCACACGTGGGGCCGTGTGTCGAACCCCATCCTAATCCAAGACTCGCGCTGCGGGCCGGTCCGTACACAAAGGTTTTTTCCACAGCATCGATCCCCCGGGGTCAACCTCCACCAGAACCCGAGGAGCCCAAACGGAGCCCTGGCCCGCGCCTAGCGCGAAGCGGCGCCATCAAGTACAACGTCCCCCGGCCCTCCCAACCGGCGGTCAGCGAGCTTGCCTGGCTGGATGTTTGCTTCGTGGGGTGCCCTGCCAGCGCTCCCGCGCTGCACCTGCTCGCTACCGAGCGCTGTCCCTTGCCAGCCATGGGCGGATCGTTCGGGCCCGGTCCGAAACCAAGACGTTCCAACCATGATGCTTCCCCTCGTTGCTGCCGCTCTCGCCGTTGCGCCCTGCCAAACGCCTTCCAAGAATCTTGGGTTTGAGGTGGCCGAGGGCACCAACGTCAGCCTGTTCGCTGAGTCGCCCATGCTGTTCAACCCGACGGCCATGGCGATGGACGATGCAGGGCGGCTCTGGGTGAGCGAGGGGGTCAACTATCGGCAGTGGGATGGCAAAAATCCGGGGCTGCACCGCGATGGGGGCGATCGCATCGTGGTGTTGATCGATGAGGACCAGGATGGGCGCGCCGATCGCAGTCAGGTGTTTGTGCAGGATCCCGACTTGACCGCGCCGCTTGGAATCGCCGTGGTGGGTGGATCGGTGTACGTTTCGTGCTCGCCCAACTTGTTTGTGTACCACGATCGGAATGGGGATTTGGTGGCGGACGAGCGCGAGGTCTTGCTGACCGGTTTCGGCGGGCACGACCACGACCATGGTTTGCATTCGGTGGTGGCGCACCCCGATGGGGACTTGCTTTGGTGCGTGGGCAACGCGGGGCCGCACGTGGTGACCGATCAAGGCGGGTTCCATTTGCGCAGCGGATCGATCTACAACGGCGGCGGCGCTTCGAATCCCGGCAACCGGCCGGGGCTCGTCTCCGACGATGGGCGCGTTTGGACCGGCGGTCTGATCGGGTCGCTGCGGCCCGACGGTACCGGCATGCGGGTGTTGGCACACAACTTCCGCAACGAGTACGAGGTGGCCGTCGACTCCTTCGGCACGCTCTACACCTTTGACAACGACGACGATGGCAACCAAGGCTGCCGCGCGGTGGCGTTGCTCGAAGGCGGCAACTACGGCTACTTCAGCGCCGATGGGGGGCGCATGTGGGACCTCGATCGGCGGCCGGGCCAGACCACGCTTGAGGCCCATTGGCACCAGGGCGATCCGGGGGTGATGCCCGCGGGGACGATGACCGGAGGCGGCGGCCCGACCGGAGTCACGGTTTATGAAGCCGAGGCGTTTCCCGAATGGACGGGTGCCTTGCTCGCGGCGGATGCGGGTCGGTCGTTGGTGTTTGCCATGCATCCGGTGATCCGTGGTGCGCAAGTGGTGTTGGAGCCAGAGATCCTGATCCAACCCGCCGCCGATGCGGATGGGCAACGGGGAAGGCTCTTCCGGCCGAGTGACGTGGCCGTGGGCAACGGCGGGGAGATCTACGTGGCCGATTGGTTCGATCCGGGCGTGGGCGGGCATTGGGCTGGAGACCGCGAGGCCTATGGTCGTATCCTCGTGTTGCGGCCCGAGCCGGGCACGCGCTCGGCGCAGGTCCGCACCGAAGCTGCCCAGCGCGGGGCGATGGTGGCTTTCGGGCGCAGGATTTGGCAGCAGGAGCGGTCGGGCGAGCTGCGCGGCGATCTCGCTGCGGTCTTGGCTGGGCCGCTCAAGTTTGCGATGGCCCAGGACGACCCGCACGTGCGCATCACGGCCTTGCGCGCCTGCCTGCGCGCCGGGCAGCCTGCTGCGTCGGTGGCGGCTGCCTTCGCCAAAGACCCTTCGGCCTGGGTGCGCGCCAGCGCGGCGGCTTCGGTGCGCGACGAAGCTTGGGAACAGGCGGCCAAGCCTTTGCTCGATCTGGCGTTGGGCTACGACGGCTCCGATCGCCAGTACCTCGAAGCCGTGGGGCTGGGAGCTAGCGGCAAGGAGGGCGAGCTCTACCGCGCTCTGCTCGAGCGTTTGGACCCCGACCGCGATCAAGCCAAGCTGTTGCATTGGGCTTGGCGCTTGCACCCGAGCGAATCCCTGGCCTTGCTGCAAGGCTGGGCGTCGAACGCTTCGTTGCCTTGGCCCACGCGGCGCATGGCGATCGATGGGTTGGCGCAGTTGCCCGAGCGCGAGGCGGCCGAGTTCGTGGTCAGCCAAGCCTTGGCTGGCCCCGCCGATGCGCGCGAGTACGCCGCCGAGTGGGTGCGCCAGCGCAGCGACACCTTGTGGAACGCCTACGGGCTCAAGCAAAGTTTGGCGGGGGAGTTTGCCCGGGCCGAACCGCTATGGCGCAGTGAACTGGTCCGCACCGAACCCGTGCCGATCGAGGTCGACTTGCGTGGCATCGAAATCCTGTGGTTGGTGGTCGAGGACGGTGGCAACGGCAACGGCTACGATTGGGCGGTATGGGAAGCTCCGACCGTCGTGACCGCGGACGGCGAGGTGCCGCTGGAGAGCCTCGCCATGTCCAACGTGCAAACCGGCTGGGGCGAAACCCGCTGGAACCGTTCGGCCGATGGACGGGCGATCACCGTGGGTGGGGAGGCCGTGGCCTACGGCCTGGGCACCCATGCGCCGGCGCGCGCAGCCTTTGTCCTGCCAGCTGGCGCGGTCGCGCTGCACACCACCTGTGCGCCCGACGATGGGGGAGCCCAAGGTGGCCAAACCCCCACGATCCGCTTCGCGATCTATGGCGAGCGCCGGCCCGATCGGGAAGCGCAGGTCCGCTTGCAACAGGCCGCCACCGCCGGGGATCTCGACGCGGCCCAGGCCCTCGTCGGAACGCTGGACGGCGCGCTGTTCTTGCTGGAGCAAGCACGCAACGACGCCCTACCCAAGAGCGTGCGCTCCGCGGTCGAAGGCCCCTTGCAGCAACACGCGGACCTGTCCGTGCGGGCTTTGGCAAGCGAGGTGTTCCCGCTGGTGGCCACCGATGGGCAGGCCTTGCCGCCCATCAACGAATTGGCGGCGATGCACGGCGACGTGGCCCGCGGCCGCGAATTGTTCCGGGGTCGTGCCACGTGTGTGGCCTGCCATCGCTTCGAAGGGTTGGGGGGCGCGATTGGGCCCGACCTGTCAGCCATCGGCCAGAAGTACGATCGGAAAGGGATCCTCGACTCGCTGTTGCACCCCAGCGCGTCGCTGGCGTTCGGTTACGACAACTGGTCGCTGGTACTCCAAAATGGCGACCACTTGGCCGGGGCGATCCTGGCCGACGGCGATTCGATCGTGCTGCGCGACTTGGCCGGCAAGCGCCACGTGGTGGCGGCCAGCGACGTCCAATCCCGTCATAAGAGCGCGGTCTCGACCATGCCCTCAGCGCTGGCGCTCGGGCTGGGAGCCCAGGATCTGGTCGACGTGGCCGCTTTCTTGACCGATGATCCGAACCGGGATCGAACGCCTGGCGAGCCCATCGAGTTGTTCAACGGCCGCGACTTGAGCGGGTGGAACTTCTTTTTGAACAGCGGTGGCCAGCGCGACGACGTGTGGTCGGTGGAAGACGGGATCCTGCGCTGCAAGGGCAACCCGACCGGGTACCTCTACACCCAAGAGGCCTACACCAACTTCGAGCTGGTGGTCGAATGGCGCTTTGATCCGGCCACGGGCGGCGGCAATTCGGGCGTGCTGCTGCGGGTTCAGCCCCCACACCTGACCTGGCCCCACAGCATCGAAGCCCAGCTCGAATCGGGCAGCGCCGGGGACATCTGGAACATCGACGGGTTCCCGATGCGGACCGATCCGGCGCGAACGTCGGGCCGGCGGACGGAGAAGCTGCTACCTTCGAACGAGCGTCCGCTGGGCGAGTGGAACCAGTACCGCATCCGGCTGGTGGGGTCGCACCTGACCCTCGAGGTCAACGGCCAGGTGCAGAACACCGCCAGCTGGTGCGAGGAGATCCCCGGTGCGATCGCGCTCCAATCCGAGGGGGTGCCGATCGAGTTCCGGCGGGTGACCCTGCGGCGTTTGTAAAGGCGACCCGTGGGACCTTTCCCGAGACGGTAGAGAATTCCGGAAAACGCTGAACCCCCTGCACCCCAGGGGCGTTGTTGCGGGCAATCGGCGTATCTAGGACGCCCTAGGACCCCCCTCACCCAGCATCCATGAAGACTCTAGCCCTCTCTATCGGCTTGTCGCTCGCCTGTTTGGCCTCCCCCGCGACCGCCCAAATCGTCAACCCAGCCGAGCGCGGCAAATCCGTGCCCAAGGCCTCCGAGGCCCCGCCAGCCCAAGGAACCGAAGAAGTGCTGGAGGATTCCGAAGAGGCCGAATTGATCGTCGTGACCGGTGCCGAGGGTTCACCCTTGGCTGAGGAAGCCACCATCGGATCCTACTACCAACCGAAGTGGACCGACCGTCGGTTGTTCCCGACCACGCGCGTTTACGTGCGCCCCGAGGGCAGCATGGAGTTCGAGTACTGGAACCGGATCAAGGTGCCCCGCAACGGGCCGACCACGGTCGAGACTTGGTACGAGGTCGAATTCGGCTTGCCCCACCGCTTCCAGCTCGACCTGTACGCGGTGACCAGCAAGACCGGATCGGAAGGCGAGCTCAACCTGACCGAGCAGAAGGCCGAAATCCGCTATGCATTGGCCGACTGGGGTGAGATGTGGATGAACCCCACCGTGTACCTCGAGTACGTTTCGCGCGACAACCAGCCCGATAAAGTTGAGTACAAGTTGCTGCTTGGCGACGAGATCGCCCCTGGCTGGCACTTCGGAACCAACCTAGTGTTCGAGCACGAACTAGGTGGCGAGCTGGAAAACGAATACGGCGTGACGATGGGCATCTCGCACACGGTCATCGACGACAAGCTGTCGGTCGGCGCCGAGATCAAAACGGCCCTGGTGGACGTGCACGCAGATCGCGGCAACTACCAAAAGGAACTCGAGGTGGGACCGACCCTGCGCTACAAGCCCAATCCAAACATGCACATCGACTTCGCCCCGCTCATCGGCATCGGTGGCGAGTCCCGGGCCGCGGATATCTTCCTCGTGCTGGGCTGGAGCTTCTAGCTCCCCAGCAGCGCACATACCGCTTGAGAGTCGGTAGGTTCGAGGCACCTACCCTGGGTCACCGGGGTGGGTGCCTCCTTGATTTTGCGGGCGTCACTCCGGCAAACGTTCCTTCACAACCAGCTCGGCTCGCCAAGCCTTGCGGTTGGGAAGGGTGCATTGCAGCGTGTAGGTGCCCGGGGTGTTGGGTGCGTTGAAGCGCAGGGTGGCTTTCTTGCCGGGGTCAAGGACCTCGCTCGCTGCAACGGTGGACTCCAAGCCCAAGAGGGGCGACCGCCAGGGCGCGACGAGCTCGCCTTGGGGGGCCAGTCCTCCGGTCGGCATCTGTCCGCGCAGGCCCGACATGTGACGGATCACCAAGTCGATCTGTTCGTCGTTCAAAACCGACTCAAACGGGGTCATGGCTTTTTCGGGGATGCCCTTGCGCACCAAAGGTTCGAAGTCGGCCAACTTTCGAATGTGGATGTAGGCATCGTCGGTCATGTTGGGACCCACCAAGCCGCCACCATCGGGTTTGTGACAGGCGGAGCAGTACATCGCGAACAGGCGCTGACCTTCGGGGTTGGGGGGCAGGTCGGGGGGCACCGTGATCCCGGGGGCCAATACCACGAGGTTTGCTTGCCGCGGACTTTGGTTGTCAATGCGTAGCTCGATCGGGGTCTGCGCGGGGACCTCGTAGCGAGGCGTGGCGAGCCCACTGCCATCGGCCTGGAAGACCACGTCGAGCAAGGCCACTTGCAACGCGCGCACCAAATCCTCGCGCCCGGCATGGGCCAAAACGAGCAAGCCATCTTGGTACCACGGTGCACCGCGCTCAGTGGGGGCGATGGGAGCCATCAGCGCGGGCAAGGCGGCGGCGGTGCGCTGGGCATTCCAATCGGCCTGGGCCAGGGCATGCAGCGCGGCCCGCCTGATGCGCGCGCGCCAATCGGTTTGCACCGCGAAGTCCACCGAGCGTTCGGGGGCGGGGTTGTTGCGAGAGGACCAAACCACTCGCCGGTCCGCATCGAGCAAGCTCAGGCCGAAGCCGGCCAAGCGCTGTTGGAAGCCTTCGGTGCGGCTCCAGACCGTCACGTGTTCGATCGAGCGCTCGCTACCCAGGTCGAGTTCCCACCAGGAGTTCTCTTCGGTTTCGGCGGTGTGGCTCTGCGAACCGCTGGCGTAGCTGGGGTTGGTGTCCCCGTCGATCGCATGGCTGGCGAGACCGCCCCATTCGGTCGACGACTGGCGTGCGGTCCCTTCTAGTGCGATGTTTTGCCCTGCGCTCCAGACCTCGACTTCCGCCAGGGTCAAAGGCGCGATCCCCGGCAGATCAATGCGCACAAAGCGCGCGGCGGGAACTTGCGCGGCATCGCCCGGATAACCCGGCCAAGCCGTGGGGTCGGCCCCCAGTTGGTCGAGGTGTTCGAGCAGGTCCTTGGCGGTAGCGGGGGTTCCGTACTGCGCGAGCCACAGGGCGCTGGCATCCAGGAACAGTTCCAACAGCGGACCCTCTTCGATGGCGCTGCGGTAAGGCGCCTCGCAGCCGGCGGCTTGCAACCAAGCCAACATGGCACCCAGCCGGATCGAAGCGTGGCGCGCTTCGTGCGCGAGGTCGGCCAGGGCTTCCTGGTGGGGACGCAGGTCGTCGGGCTCGAAGCCCAGGGCCAAGTCGACCAATCCCGCCGCCTCGTCGTTCTCGCGGGTATCGGCTTGTTGCATGGCCACCAACCACTCTTCGCTCGCGATGCGCCCTTGGGTGCCACCCAACTGCGCCAACGCGTCGCGTCGCACTTCGGTGGGAATCCCTGGCGACAGCAGGAGTCGCTTGCATACGGCGGGTCGCCGCTTGAGCTGCAGCAAGGCGCCGGGCTCCAGGCGCGCAAGCATGCCTTCGAGCGCATCGGGATGCGAGTCGGCAAAGGCCCACTCGCCGCGCAACGCTTCGACCCAGAGCGGTTGGAAGTAGCGCAAACCTTCGTCGATGGCGTATTCGAGCCAAGGGTCGGTTTCGAGCGCCTGGACGCGCAGAATGCCTTCGACCATGGCCAAACCGCCGATGCGCGTTGCGGTGGTCACCGCCTCGAGCCGCACGTTCGGATCGGGATCCTCCCATAGCGCTTCGAGCAGGGCTTCCGGCTCGGGCAAGCGGTTGTAGCCTTCGGGGGTGGGCATGGTTTGGGCCAGATTCCAGTCGGGCCACTCCTGGGGCAGGGCTCGGATGGCCGCCGCCCGCACGCGGGCATCTTTCGAACGCAACAAGCGCCCCAGCACCTCGAACCAGAGCCCGGCCACATTGGCTTCCGGCTGGATCACCGCGCGCGTGCGTTGGGCCAACCAGAAGTAGTCCAGTCCCAAGCGATCGGATTTGGTGCTGGCCAACCAACGGCGCGCGGCGCCCGCCAAGGCTTGAGCCTTGTCGTTGCCCTCACCGGCGTAGCGACTTGGCTCGGTCCAGGCGCGGCGCACGCGGTAGGCCAAGCGTCCATCGTCCGTGGTCAAGAGTGCCAACAGGGCGTCCGCATCGAGTTGGCTCAGATCGCTCGGGGCTTTCGGCGCGCTGGCACCTTCCCCTCGGTACACCACCCGCCAAATGCGGCCGTGGTCGTGATCGCGCTTGGGGTCGCGCAGGCTGTGCTGCATGTGCCCGATCAGCGGGTTGAACCAATCGACGAAGTACAGCGCTCCGTCGGGCCCAAACTGCAGGTCGATGGGGCGGAAGTTGGGATCGCTCGAGCTCACCACGTCCCAGCTTTCGTCGGCGTAGACCCCCGAACCATCGGGGCGCAGTCGGTGCGCGCGGATGCCTTGGAAGCCGATCGTATTCGAGATCAGGTAGTCGCCCTGCACCTCGGCCGGGAACATCGAGCCGCTGATGATTTCGGCCCCGCCGGTGGGGCGGACTTGGTTCTTGGTGAACGAAGCCAGGCCCCGGCGGTACCGTTCGTAGCTCGTCTGGGTCGCCATCGGCGCGGCCAGGTAGTTGCCCCCGTCCGACGCATCGCCCACGTACTCGCGCCCATAGCGATCGAACACGTGACCCCAAGGGTTGTAGAAGCCGTAGGGGATGTGGATCGAGGCGCGGCCGTTGGCCGGATCGAAGCGGAATACAGCGCCGTCGTGCACGCGCACCGGACCCCAGGCGGTTTCGATTTGGCTGTGGTGGAAGGTGCCTTCCTGGAAGTGCAGGCCTCCCGCCGGATCCCACACGAAGGCGGACAGCGCGTGGTGGCTGTCCTCGGTTCCGAAACCGTGCAGCACGGTGATCAAGTCGTCGGCGCGGTCATCCCCGTTGCCGTCGGGCAGGAAAGCCAAGTTGGGCATCTGCGCCACGTACGCGCCTCCGTGGCCTAGCTCGAATCCCGCGGGTAGGTACAAGCCGTCGGCAAACACCTTGCAGCGGTCGGCATGGCCGTCGCCGTTGTCGTCTTCGAAGATCAAGAGCTTGTCGTTGGGTACGGTTCCAGGAATCACCTGCGGATACGACGGCATGACCGAAACCCACAGGCGACCGCGGGTATCGAAGGTCATCGAGACGGGGTTCTGCAGCTCGGGGAATTCGATCTCCGAAGCCACCAGCTCGATGGCGTAGCCGGGCGCGAGCGTGAAACTCGACATTTGCTCCGCGGGGGTGCGGATCGCGATCGGTTTGGTGAAGTTCGTTTCGATTTGCGGGAGCGCGGGGAGCGATTCCATGTCGAAGGAATCGGAGACCGGGGCGCCCTGGGCGAGCTCCCAAATGCGGCGGTCGAATTGCTCGACGATGGCGTCCAAGCGCTGCATTTCTCCGGGGAAGGAAATCACGCCAAACGGGTCCTTGCGCCCGCCGTAGATGTAGAACCCGTTGACGGCCCGGTAGCGGTGGTACCACTCGATTTGCTTCGCGCGGACCTCCCCAAGTAAGCGGTCGGGCTGAGCCGGCAGCGCGAGTGGCATGGCGGAAGGCAAGCGGCGTTCGACCTGGGGTGCACCCAGGAGCGTCGCGAGCACGTCGAACGGCGCGTTCGCCAGCAATTGGCGGTAGCCTTCGCTGTCGAGTTCGAACCCGGCCACTAGCGGGGCGGCCAGGGGGACTTGCGAAAGGTCCAAAATGCCTGTCGCCCACAGTTCGGCCGCGTCGCGCAGGACTTGGTTCATGCGCTCCACCGCGGCGGCGCGTTCGATCACATAGGGGTGCTCGGGGGGCAACAGCGCGAACGGCGCCGGAGCCGCGAGCAACACCACCTTGGGGGCAGCTCCCTGCGAGCATTGCAGCCCGCGGATTCGGCGCAGCCACTCGGTCAGCTCGGAGCGGAAGGCTTCGACGCCCGCCGCGCCGGCCGGGCGGTCGGGGTTGTGCAGCTGCTGGCCGTCGCGGATTCCATCGGTGTGCGGGAAGCTCTCGTTGTAGCCGAACACCGCCACGACGACGTCGGTTTGGAGGCTCGTCAGGTGGCTCTCCATGGAGCCGTAGTCCAAGGGCCTCGGCTGGAAACCCGGGGTGTCGCCGGGCCAAGCCAGCGAACGCACGATCAAATGGCGATCGGGGAAGCGGCGGTGGAGTTCGGCTTCCAGTTGGCCGTCCATGGCCATGCGCTCGGCGAAACCACCTCCCACCAAAGTGATGTGCAGTCCGTCGCGCGGCGGCCACATCGAAGGCGGCGACTCGATGAAGCTGGGGCCGCTACGGCTAGCAGGTCGCCGTCCTGGGATCGCTCCACCGTAGAGCGCTTGGGTTGGGTGGTAGGCGAGCACCGTATCCGTGTTCACACCCTGTTCGGGGATCGTGGTTTCGCGCCCCAGAGCCCACAGGATTCCCTGCAACGCCAACCGGCGCATGTTGGGCTGGGCGAAGTCGTAGGGATGCCCGAGGGTGGTGAAGAACACGCGCTGGGTTTGGCCATTCTCGAGCGCGCGCTTGCGGGTCCAAGCCACGGTCTGTTCGAGTGGGAAGCGGTCGTGGTCCTGGTGGCTCGAATGCTGCGAAGTTCCGCGCATGAGCGACTCATGATCCGCGGGCAAAGCATCGCCGCCGCCTTCCACGTGGTACAGCCACGAAGGGGCTTCAAAGTCCTCGACCCCGCGCAGGATAGGACTGTCGCAGCCCGTCACCCGGGTCACCGAGGTGGTCGACTCGTGACCGTGGTGGGTGATCCACTTCTGACCAAAGTAGCGCACGGAGAATTCGTCGTTCCATGCGGCGTTGGGGCCGTCCTTGTACAGGAACGCGTGGGTGGCCGTGCGGAAGCCCACCATGGGGCGGCCGCTCTGGGCGTAGTCGAGGATGGCTTGCAGCTCGTCGTCGGGTAGGGCCCGAAAGCGCGTGAACATCACGAGCAGGTCGGCATCGGCCAAGGCCTCGAGCCCGCCAATGTGGGTCAGGTGGTTGGGGGCGATCTCGCCGTCGTCGTTGGTGGCGAACAGCACCGTGGCGTCGATCCCATGGTCGCGCTCCAGGATCGCGGCCAACATGGGCATCGACTCTTCGCTGCGGTATTCCTCGTCCCCCGTGACGAAAACGACTTTGGGTCGCGCGTTGGGCGTCGGAGCTGGACTTTGGAGCGGAGACAGCGACAGCAGCAGGGAGGCGATCAGCATGGGCCCATGCTAGGGCGCAGCCGCGCTCCTGGGAATGCGTTTGGCGAATTGTCGCGAGCTTTGGAGACCCGTCGGACGCATCCATCGAACGGGAGCGTCTCGGGCTAGACCCAAGACGCTCCCCGAGTCACCCGTGCGCGATGGCTGGGGGGTGGATGACGGTCGATCCCTTTACTTGGGTTTCCTTCCCCGTTCGCCCTTCGGTTTCCCCTGGGGTTCTTGGCCCCGTTGGGGCCGCCCACCCTGTTGGGGGTCGCCTTCGCGAACGGGCCTCGCGCCTTGCGGATGGGCTCGCTCAAAACGACGGACGACGATCGCCCGCTCCCGCTCGTGCTGTTGCTTGAGCGCTTCGACTTCGAGCGCGTGGCGTGCATTGATGGCGCGGGTTTGCGCTTCGTCCACGGCGGTCTTGCGCTCGGCTTCGTGCACCCGCTCTAGTTCGGCAGCAGTAGCCTGTTGGCGCGTGCGCAAGGCTTCCAAGGCTTTGCCCCGTTCGACTTTGGCCTGCTCCATGTCCATGGGGCTCGCGACCATCGGCAGGTGCGCCGTAGCTGGTACCACGTAGGCTGCCCGGGGATTGACCTGAATCGTCGGTCGGAAGAGGGTGATGGCTTTGTCGTTGACCCGCGTGAAGCGGGGAGCTTCCGCGCCGGCTTCTTGGATGGCTACGTGCGGGACACGCCGGCCCATGGCCCGCTCGACCGCGGCAACCTCGATCCCGTGGTCAAACACGTGACCCTTGACGGTGCTCAATACGGGCAGTGGCTGGGTTTCCCGTAGGAAGGTCGCATTGCGCGCGGCGAGGACTGCGTACGGTTGGACGTGCTCCTCTGCGAAGTTGCGCATCGGGACGAAGGTCCACCAAAACGGCCGGATCAACCGGTCGAGATCCCGGTCGCCGATCTCCAACTCGGTGCCAAAACCAATCGAGTACGGCAACGGGGCCCAGCCCACGTGATCACCGCCTGAGCGCCAAGAGACCCATGCGGGTCCCCAAGTGGTTCCAGGAATCCAGACCCAGCCCAAGTCCTCCACGAAGTCCCAACGTCCGTAGTGGAAGGGAGCCCAACCCCATTCGAAATCGCTGGCCCAAACCCAACCGTCTGCGTCGGACCAAGCCCAGCGCCCGCGGGTGTAGGGCCGCCAATCCACATCCAAACCGCTGGGCGACCAGCACCAGCCCCGGTCGGCCACCTCCAGCCATTCGCCATAGGGAGCAAGTTCCTTGTGGAAGATGGTCACATCGGTGACGGGCTTGGCGGAAACTTCTTTGGCAGGTTGGGCGGGTTCTTCCTGGCTTGAGGTCGAAGCAAGGGCTGCGTGGCTCACGAGGACGGCCACACCCAAGGTGCTGAAAATGCGTAGTACTTTCATGAGAATCTGCTCCGGCGTCTGGTTGGAAAAGCCCCACATCGGCCAAGGGGGCGGGGATCACGCCGAGCCCTTTCGGATAGGCGGGCTCTGGACAGAGGTCAAGGGCGAGAATTGCGGATGGCCGGTTTTTCATGCCGGCGATTGGGAATACGATCCGCGGCCACTTTGAGCGGATTCCAGGCCGCTGGTTTTCTGCGGAGCCTCGGGCTTGGCCCCATGGCTCATCGCCGGTGGGTGCGTGGGGATGAACCGCAGGCAAGGTGCCCAAACCGGGCGAGGCTCGTGCCCGTTTGCCTTGGGTATTTTTTCCGTTGCAGACCGCCCCGGTGGGTATTTTCTGGGAAGCGGCATGGAGGTCGCGGAGATAGAACGGGTAGCGTGCCACCTTGGCCGCTCGGGGCTTCCTCGGGCTGCCTGCTACCCTCCGAATGCATGCAATCCCGAGTCCTACCATTCACTTTGCTCTTCGCAGGGCTCGTACTGGGCTGCGGCTTGCTGACGGGGACTTGGCGAGCTCCCATCTCGCCCGACTGGCTCGACCGGTTGGGAATGGCGCCCATGGACCTACGCAGGGGCGCTTGGTGGCGAATCGTCACGTGCCTGCTACCCACCCACGGAGGGGCCGTATTCTGGGGTTCGCTTGGCATCGGCTGTTGGAGCAATGGACTGGCCGAGCGGCGCTTTGGGACTCGGGTCGCTGTAGAAACGTTTGTTTTGGCGCACCTAGCCTCGCTCTTCTTGGTCTCGTTCTTGGTTGTCTTGCCCATGGATTGGATGGGCAGCGCCCTGGGAGAATCCCTGGCCCTGGCTCGCGATGTGGGTGGGTCCGGAGGGTACTACGGCTGCTTGGGACTGGGGATCGCGGGCTTGCGGTCGCCCCACCGGAGGCGGTGTTGGCATACCCTCATGCTGCTGATCTTGGCTGGCCGTCTGGTTGGATCGCTTTGGTTGGAAGCGGAGCATGCAACCTTGCACGGAGACCTTGCGCACCCGATTGCCTATGCGACGGGCGTTCTGATGGCACGCCTTCGGTTTAGCCGGTGACGCAAGCCGATTGGGTTTGGGCCGCGTAGGGTGGGGGAAGGGCACCCCCCAAGGCCTTTCGCTCTGCGTTGCCTACTCTCGCGCAAGGGTTGTGGATGACCGCTTCGTCATCGCTGCGTTGCGACAAGTCGCAACGGAAGTGGTTCCAGCACGTGTTCCAAGCGAATGGGGCGGAGTTTTGGTGCGGTTTCCTGGTGCATCGGATTCACTGTGCATCGGTTTCGTTGTGCATCAGGTTCGAAGGCTTCCAAGGGAAACGCCAAGGCGCAGTAGATTGCGCCCCCAGATTGCTTGCATGGAACACGTCATGGTGGCTACGTGCAGGTTTCGTATCGCCCGTACTGGGTCGGCAACGCCTACCCAAAAACTTGGAACCGGTCGTCCGTTGGGATCGCCTGGACCAGCTCGACACCCCCGAAGGCTACGCCCAGCACCGCTGGACGTTTGGCTTGAACTACTGGCTGGCCTCCAGCTCGGTCGCCAAGATCGCCTACACCGTCGATGACAAGGACGGTCTGGGCAGCAACGAAGACGCGCTGATGGTTCCGTTCGCCACGGGATTCTAACTCTAGGAACACACCATGAAACTCAAGCTTGCATCCCAAACGTACGTGTTGGGGGCCTTCGTGGCCGCAGCACTCATCCTCGCGAACACCGGTTGCTCGACCCTCCAAGCGGAAAAGGCTGGCAAGGGCGGGATCCCTCCCAACGGGGCCCAACTTTGGAGCCAACACTGCGTTCGGTGCCACAACCTTCGGCAACCGGACAGGTACACCGATGCCCAGTGGGAGGTGGTCATGATGCACATGCGCGTGCGCGCCAACCTCTCGGCGGACCAGCATGCGGCCATCTTGCACTTTCTGCAGTCGGCCAACTAGACCAGGACCCGGGGCGGGGTAGAGGGAATCCCCACCCCGTCACGGGTCTTGATGAGACGGCCATCGCAACCTCGCCGCGCAGCGAGTGGCGTGGGCACGAGTTTGGAATGGGTATCGACGCGCGGGTGGTTGGACGCAGCGACGTTCGTGGACTAGGGTTTGCCCACCGCTTGGCGGTAGGCGGAAATCCACATCAAGTAAGAAACCGGAATGCTGACCAAGAGGCCGACAACCAAAGCTAGGACTCCGGCCATGGACACCAGCCCGCTGACAAAGGCGAGCAGAACCGTAGGCCCCCAAATGGGCCCCGTCATGTTCCAAGAAGCCTTGATCGAATCTTGGGCCCCCATGTTGCGATCGACCATGAATACGAAAGCAAAGTAGAGCCGCGTCATGACCACCAGTCCAAAGACGACCATGATCACATACCCCACGACGATCATCGACGTGTTGTGGTTCAAGGCACCCAGGTAGTACACCGCGTTGGCTGGCAGGCTGATTGCCAAGAGCAACAAGAACAACGCCGCGCTCTTGAGGAGTTTGTCTCCATAGTTGGTGAACCCACTGAAGATGTCGCCAAACTGCGCACAGCCATCGTGCAGGTTGAGCGCGAAGCGAACCATACCCCAGGTCATCACCGGGACTACGAGGAAATACCCAATGATGGTGATGCCCGCGAGGACCATGACCAACGTACTGACCAGGCCGGCAATAAGAATCAGGCCGATATTGGCTAGGGTTTTGTTCCAACCATCCGAGAAGCACTGGCCAATCGAGAAGGTTCCCGACCCTTCAAAGGACTCGGAAGAACTCGGGCGGGGTGCCGGCGAAGCGGGCGGGCTGTATACATTGTCAGGCATGGCGAATTCAAGAGTGGGGGAATGCAGGGCTCTTAGTTTGGTTGCTCAAGTTCTCGATGTCGAGCACTCCCCGCGTCTTTCTATTTTATCTATCGTTTCGATGTCGAAGCGATGATGTCCATTGCGAAGATTTTCATTGCCCAGTGGCCCAAACAGAATCGCTCGTCGGTGCGATTCGTGCGCGATGGCTCAAGGGCCGGGGGTATGCGAGGGCCGCATGGAATCACTTTTTATCTGCAACGGGGCCCCCACTGCGGAGGGATCCAAATCCCACCCGCCGTTGCGTGCGGTTCGTTCTTCAGGCGATCGGATTGGGTGGATCGCTTAGAGCTCCACCAACACTTCGCTCTGGATCGAGTTGCCGATGAAACAGTTGCGACTGGCACTGTCGTGCAGTTTGCGCAAGTCCTCTTCGGAGGGGGCTTCGCCTTCAAAGGTCACCTTGGGGTGCAACACGATGCGCGTGATCGCGATCTTGCCTTCTGCGTTCTTCTCTAGGGTTCCTACGGCTTCGTCTTCGTACGAGGTGACGATGATCCGCCGCTTGGCGGCGACGGCGAGAAAGGTGAGCATGTGGCAGCTCGAGAGCGAGGCCACCAGACCCTTTTCGGGGTCCACCCGATCCCAGTCGCCTTGGTACTCGGGGGCCGAGGAGGCCGGAATCACCACCCCGCCGTCGAACGACCAGGTGTGTTGGCGGGTGTAGGTTTCGGTGGTGAAGGGCTGGTCAGTGGAGTGCCAGGCGATAGAGGCTTTGTGTTCGGACATGGGTTCAGGGTAGGCCAAGCCAGGCCGAGCTTCAACGCAGCCAGAAGGGGATCCGTCCAAAACCGGCTTGGGCCACCGGGGGGATTCCCGCTAACCTAGGTCGATGCTGTTTCTGCGCGCTGGCTGGGTTGGATTCCTTGGATGGCTGCTTGTGGGCGGAGTGTGCGCTATCGAGCGCATTCCGGTTGCTAGCGGAGATTTCGAAGGCAAGAACCCCCTTGCCGATTTGGAGATCGAAGGTGGCCAGGCACAACGCATCGATTGGGGTGCCAAGGGGAACCATGCCCTGGTGTTGCCCCGCAACGTGCGGGCGCAATGGCGGGTTCTCGTGGCACCTCCCAAGCAAGTGCAGGGTAAGAAGCCGGAGGACGGCTACCTTCGGCTATGCGTCGATGTGGTGGGCCACGAGGGAATGGCAGCGGTCACCCTGCGCTTGGTCGGAGAGGTGGACTCCAAGCAGCTCGCCCAATGCGAATGGCGTGCTACTCATGCGTCCGGCGAATCCGAGGCCGTGCGCATCGCTTGCCATATACCCGAAAAGGCCCTGGCCGAACGGGAAGGCGCATACCGCATCCAACTCCAGGCGGAAGGCAAACCTGGTACCTCCGTCACCCTCGACAATGTGGCGCTCGAGCGATTTCCGCTGCACCCGGTGCGCGCCATGTTGGGCAAACCCAATGGGGTGTTGGGACCGGACTTGATCGCTTCGGGGGCCTTGGGTTTGCAGGCGGTGACTGAGCAAGACTGCCACGCCTGCGTGGTACTCGACGTGGCGCTCGATGGTCCGGCCGCCCAAGCAGGGCTCGAGCCAGGGGACTTGATCACCGCTGTCGATGCGGTGCCCTTGAGCGCTTGTGACTTGGCTCCCGGCTGGGATTGGTTCGAGTTCAGCCACGAGGCGGCGCTCGGCCGGGCTGTCGAGCGCGCCGTGCAAAATGGGAAGCGCACGATTCAGCTCACCATCGAACGCCAAGGCAAGCCGCGCGTAGTCACGCTCGAACATGCTCACGCACGTGCGCCGAAGGATCTCGCCCTACGCGGACCGCTCGACGAACGACTGCGCAAGGACGTCTTGGCCTGGGTCGTGACGCACCAAAAGAAGAACGGCGCCTGGCCCGACAGCGACGTGGTCAATGCGGCGCTCGGCGGGCTGGCGCTGTTGGGCACCCACGATCCCATGCATCGCGAAGCGCTAGCGCGCTGTCGCGATTTCTTGCTGGCCAAGAATCCCCATCCCAGCGAGATGACCGGTTTGGCCTACTGGCCGATCGCCTTCCACGGTTGGTTTTTTGCCGAGTACTTCTTTGCTACCGGCGACGAAGCGTCGCGGGCTTGGGTGGAAGAGGCCGTGTTGTGGTTGCCGACCACGACCCATGAGAGCAAGTGGGGGACCCAGGCCTTTGGGCATGGCCCCGATGGGCTGCCCTACGACAACAAGGCCTTGACCGCTCCGACCACGCATCTCTTGGTGCTCGATGCCTTGGCGCGCAAAATGGGCATCGAGAGTCGGATTTGGGAGCACGTCCAGCCCTACATGCAACATGCCTGGTCCAATCCCGACGATGGCGGGCATGGGGGCATGGGCTACAACGGTTCGTACCGCGACAAGGAGGAGTTCTGGTGCCGCAGCGGGTTGACCGCGCTGGCCGAGACCCTGCGTGGTGGACCGCTGCCCATGACCAAGCCCCTGTGCTTGTTCATGGAAGAGCGCCATCCGTGGATGCTCAACAGCCATGCCTACGGCGAACCAGGAGCGGCTTTGGGGCTCCTGGGTCTTGCCGTTGCAGACCACGCCGCCTTTGAGCGCGTCCTGCCCCAATGGCGTTGGCGGTTTCTGAATGCGTGGGAGCCCGGCTATGGCCTGCGCTGGTCGACCCCGCACATGGGCTCGCCGTACATGGGCGAGGACGCGATCGTGAACTTGGCCTATGCGGTGCTCGGGGCGGTGGATTCGGGCGGCTTGGTTATGGCCGGTGGAAAACCCGAGCGGTGGCTCAAGTGAGCCAACGGATGGGGGGCGGAAGCCACGCGCTTCCGCCCCCCATGCCGAAATCAGGTCGAATCGAATCTAGAACGTCACGGCGAGGCCGTTCGAGAAGTTCGAGAAGCCCATGTCTTCGCGGTGCCAAACTTGGAAGTACCACGTTTGGCTCGCCAAGATCATGGGGCTGCCCGTGAGAGGCAGAACCAAAGGCACATCGAAACCGCTACCCACCGAAGAGGTGCCGACCAGGTTTTGGAGTACACCGGCCGCGTCGAACTGGCCCAACGAGTTGAGATCGCCCCCCACCACGTTGTAGCGACCGATCATGCCCGACACGCACAAACGACCCTGGCTTACGACGACGCCGGGATCGGAGAAGCTGTCGCCCACCAGGAAGTACCCGAATTGGGTCGGAGGACCTGAGGTGGCTTCGAGGTGCAAATCGCTGCCCGAGCCGGAGCCGAAACTCGCCCCCAAGTGGGTGGGTTGGCCCGTGGAGTTCGGATCCATCGGATCGCAGAACGGAACGCCGGGGTCCGGCAATCCGATGATCAGCGTCTCAGGGAAAATCTCCATCTGGCCGCCTTGGCCGAAGATCGAGTAGGAGAACGAAGTCAACGTCGCCGTGACATCGTAGGTGCCCAAGAGTTGGGTGATGTCCGTCGAGGTGAACAGCGCACTCGTGGCACCCCAACCGCTTGAAAAGAAATGTCCCGTGGCCAAGTTGGTTTGGTTGATCCGGAAGCCATCCGCGGCCGGGAAGTCGTTTTGGACTTCCACCACGGTCGCACCCGCAAGCATCGCACCCGTGGGGCCGTTGATGTTGAGGTCAAAAGTCGCGAGATCGATGTTGTAGTCGGTCAGTTGCCCGGGAACGACGTCGGTGCCGGGGACGAACACTTCATAGGTCAACGTGGCCGTGTCACCGAAGACCGGTCCCGCGAAGGGCCCCGAAGAGTAGGAGTTCGAGTCGACCGTGCCGATCACGGTGACCTTGATGTCGCCACCGAAGGCCGTGCTCGCCAGGGTTGCCGCGCAGAAGAGGATCGGAAGGAGAGGTTTCATGTTGGTTGGAGCTCCAAGGAGCCCAGGGGAAAAGGGAGAGGGCGCCACCGCCGGATTTCGGTCCAGCCTGGTGGCGGAGAGCGGACCTAAGGCCTACCCAAGGTGGTCGTTAGGGTTTCGATTTTGGGTGCCAAACACATTCGTTCGTCGCACACTTGGTAGCGCAGTTTGCAGGTGAGTTCGACGGGGCCCTGGGCGGGTTCGTAGCCGCGCACTTCGCAACGGAAAGCGAGCGCGCCTTCGAAAATCTGCAGGGTGGGGTCGACCTGATCAGGATGGGAGGCGGGGCGTTGCCATGGCCCGGCCTGCAATCCAGCCGGAAGCTCGAGCTCCAGGCTCAAAGGAATGTACGCGGAATCCTCGGGGACCTGGTCGTAGGCATGCCAGCCCTTGAGCAGGGTCGCTTCCACAGTGATCCAGTATCCATCCTCGCCCGCTTGCACGGTCAAGCGCGAAGCCAAGGGTGCTTTGGGGGTGGGTTGCAGGCTAGGCAATGGAGAAGCCATGGGCTGGGACCCCGGCTCGTCAACGAGCCACTTGTACCCGGCCGTTTCGCAGAAGAAGAGCCGATCACGATTCGCATCCAGCCAAGCGCGCCACTCCGCCACGGTGGCAAACCGCTGCAAGGTGTATCGATCGAGCAAGGTTTGGCAGCGCTCAGCGTCCTCGTCGGCTTCCCAGCCTGCCACGGCCCGTTCGAGCAAAGCCGGGTCGTTGTTTCCAAGACCAAAGTCTTCGAGGTCCGTGTCCACCGCCAATTCGTGCCATTCCCCCGACGGATGCAGGTACGGGAGGTGTGCCCGTAGGTACGCATCGAGCGCTTCGGGGGTTTCCCCTAGCTCGGCCCAAACGGCTGCGGAAACAAAACGGCGCACGGCATCCAATCGCCCCGGATTTTGCACGTCTTCCCATGCAAGGATTTGCCGTTCCGATTCGGGAACGTCTTCACCCGCTTCGATGCGCGCACGGACGGCCGCTTGACGCTCGGCTTGGTCCTTGCGGATCGCATCGTAGCGTGCCAAAACCTTGGCGTAGCCCGCATCCGTGATCGAGTCCAAGGCTTGCAGCACCTGTTCGCGCAGCACGACACCTTGCACTTTGCGGGCAATAGGGGCCTTGTGGTCGAAACCAGCGATGTAGTGCAGGGCGTTGACCAAAACCAGCTTGGCTTCGGGCGTCAGGTAGGTGGGCGACGCCGCGAAGCCCCAGTGCAAGAAATTGCCATGGCGCCCAATCGCGATCGCCTCGGGGCCTTTGGAATTCACCCCGCTCGAAATCCACTCCACATCGGGAGAATCGAAGAACCCCGCATCGCGCGAAACGACCCCGATCAGCTGGCCCTTGCCCTCTTGATAGCCTTCGGTCTGGACGCGCCACATCGGCAACGTGGGGGCAAGCTGCTCTCCTTTGGGGTGCTGGAAGTACTCGCTGGGGGTGGCGCGGTCTTCCAGGGTGAGTTTCACCTCATGGGGGGTGTGGAAGATCGGGTGGTCCATGCGCATCCCGTGCGCATGTGCATCGAGGCACATTCACAACCAGTCGAGCTTCAATCCCAATGGCTCGCCGATCAAGGGAGAGTTCTCGGCGATCATGAGCGCTGGGCGGTCGAAGTCGTCGGGCAGATACTGGGCCGGTTGGTAGGTTTCCTGGCCGGTGATGGGATCCAGCACAGTGCCGCTGGGGCGCAGGGGTTTGGGTCGCGCATCGAACAGGGTGACGTCCACAGCGTTCGACATGTCGGCCGTGTAGTCCGGGCCATACACCAAGCGCACCGATTCAAAGTGCTGATCGAGCAGGGCTTTCCAAGCGGCGGCTCGCTCGCGGTAGAGTTCCCACGTGCGCTCGGTGGCCATATCCGCGAAGGGCACTTGCGGGGCCTCGGGGTTGTGGCTGACGAGCAGAACCCGCAGCGAACTCTTGGTGGCTGCCTGCGGTGAGGCCTGTAGCGGAAGCGTCCAGAATGCGATCCAGACGCAGGCCAGGGCCACCCAAAGGGTGCGACGTTTCATGGTCGCAGTGTACCTCCGCGGTCCCAAACCGGTGCCCCGTGAACGAGGTTCGGCGGGGGTGGGGCCTACTCGGGCCCTAGCGACCGGCCCCGTTCGAAATGGCGTCTAACCATGCGAGGTGTGCCTCACGTCGCGTATTGATTTGGCCGGCCCGCAGGGCGCACTCGATCAATGCGGCCCGGGTTGCCTCGTCATCGGCGTAGGACAAAACGGCGCTCGCCACGGCTTCGGCTTCTGCGGTGCGGTCGGCGGCCAGCAAGGCCCCATAGCGCCGAGCTGCGTCGTGGCGCAGTTGGTGGGTCAAGCGCGAGCGCACCTCGCGAGCGATGTCGCCTGGGGTCTTGGGGGCGGGCGTGGCCTTGTCACCCGGGGCCATCATGGGGATCGCGGGGATGCGGGTGCCCTTGGGTTCGGGTCCTCCCATGGGGATCATGGGGACGCTTTGGGGTCCGGTCGCTTCGCCTTTGGAGCCGCTTTCAGGGATCAGCGGGACGTCCGAGATCACGGGCACCTGCTTGGATGGCTCCCCGGCGGAACGGGGATCGACCATGGGAATCGCGGGGATGACCTTGGGATCAGGGCCGCCCATCGGAATCGCAGGAATCATGCCCGGAGTCCCCGATTCGCCGGTCGGTTGGACATCGTAGGCGCCCAGATTTTCGCCCAGGAAGCGCACGCGTTCGAGCGGTTGGTCGAGGCAGTGACCGGCGGCTGCCCACATGCCACGATCGACCAGGAGGTCGAACAACAGGAACTCGTGGGTCTTCAGCACGGCGCGCTGGTCGGGTTGGGTGGCAAGGGCACTCGCCCAGGTGGCGGTGCGCTCGGACTGTCCTAGGGTGTCGTTGAGCGTGATCCACTCGCGGCGCCACGGGGTGGACTCCACGTTGCCCAGCCGCGCTTCGCGACGATCGCGCTCGCCCGCGATGGCCTTCGCAAAGGCTGGGTCGGCTTGGACCAGGTCTGCGGTGAGGTTGCGGCCGGCGCCCATGCGCCAAGCTTCGAGCTGCTTGGCCTGTTCGGCGTCGGTGGATTGCCACAGCCACAAGCCCAGGGTGAGTTGGGCGGCGCCCTGTACCTCGCCCAAGTCGAAAGCGGTTCCAGCGAGCGCCATCTTCTCGTGTAGGCGCGGCGCGGGGTCCGACTCCAAGGCCGCCAGCTGGGCACGGACGCGGTCGATTTCCCGCGTGCCGCCCTGGGCACCTTGCAGCCAGGTCAGCATTTCGTCGGGAGTGCGCGAGCCGACCAGCCGTTCGAACTCGGTTCCATCTGCTCGGAAGAGCACCATGGTCGGAAAGGCCGTGACTCCGAGCGCCTCCTTGGTTTGCGTGTGCTCGTCCATGTCGAGCTGGACCGCCACCGCGTTTTGGGCTACCCAGGCGACCACGCGTGGATCGACCCACGTGGTCTTGTCCATCATCTTGCAGGGTGCGCACCAGCTGGTCATCGCATCGAGCAGCAAGAACTTGCCTTCGACTTTGGCGGCTTCCTTACCCGCCGCAAAATCGAGGGGACGGAAGAGGCTCGGGTGCTGGGCGAGGGCGGAAGGAGAGAGTACGAGGGCGGCGATGGCGAGGCGGAGGAACATCGCTCCATGATCGCGTATCCTCGGGCCCATGCGATAGGGTCGAGCGCCTGAATTTGGGCCCATGCGGCTCGAGGTCCCGGCTGAGGCCGCTTGGGCGCGTACCGCCGGGCTCAGCCCGCGCGCCGTTGACGCTTCTTCGATTTCAGCCGACCACCGTGGGCGCGGTGAGGCGGATGGGTGTGCGGGTTGGCTTCGCCTGCATCGGATGCGTCGCTGGCTGCGTCCACGTCTTCGTGGGCCTGCGCTTCCTCGGAGCCCAGATCAGCCTCGTCGGTGTCCGCGTCTTCGTCATCCTGCCACTCGGATTCGATTTCCGAGGTGGTTTGGGTGAGAAGGCTAGGGGTGCGCTCCAATCCCGGTTGGGAATCTTCGTCGGCGGGCTGCGTAGAATCTTCGGCGGATTCCGGTCCGTCGGCCGCCTCTGCCCACTGCGTGACTCCCGACATCTGATCGGCCAGATTTTGGGTCCACGAGTCCCAGTCCTGCTGGACCGAATGGTCGCGGATTTCCGGGTTCACGCTTTCGTCTTGCACGCGCGCGCTCGTAAGCAGCACCTGATTGATGTTGAGTCGAACCTGGTGGGCGTGGGGAACCTCGAACCCTTCGCGGAAGCGGAAGATCGCATGGGTGGTGTTCACCAAGCGATTGACCAACTGCTGGACTTGGTAGGCCAAGGTCCGGTGCAACTCGTCTTGGGTGACCAATCCGCTGGCAAGTAGGGACTCACCCATGGCCGAGCCCGGTGTTCCTTCGAGGCCGCTGATGAAGCGATCCAGTTGGCGCCGCGTGAGGTACCCGAAACCCACCATGATTTCCCCGAGGCGCAAGCCTTCCGGGGTGCGGTCGCTCGAGGCGTGCATCAACAGCCCATCGGACAGGCCCAAGAGGAAATTCTCCTCGGGCGTGTCGACCCAAAGCACGCCGGTCTTGCGGCTGAAGGCCAAGAAACTGAGCAGTTCGGAGATCGGAACCGACCACGAGTTGCCTTGGAAGCCCTGGCGTGATACGTCGAAATCTGGCGCTTCGAACTCGCCTTCCCCGGGTATCTGGGCCTGGGTGCGCTGGAAGAACCGCCGCAGGAGTCCCGGGCGCCCATCGCGCCCGGATGGGTTGGAATCATCGATTCCCAGCACGCCCAAGATCAGCTCCATTTGGCGCGCCACATCCCCTAGATTCTCCGTGAGGAACGCATTCCGCCCCGGATCAAGCCGCCGAACCATCGACTCCGCCCGTTGGCACATTTCGGCACACCTGCGTAGCAGCGCTGGCAGAGTGTCGGATTCGTTGGGTTGGGTCGTCACGGTGGCAGGAAACGAGGAGTGAAGATGGTTCAAAATGCGTATCGGCTTCTTCACCGCGCGGTCCTTAGCAAACCCCTGGAGCCGTTCCAGGAAATGCGAAGGAATGCCCATGGATCCTGAGGAGGTTTCATTTTGGCCCGCCAGGTAGGAAATTGCTTTCATATCTGGAGAATCCTGGAAGCCTCTAGGGTCTAGGAACTGGAGCCGTGATCCAAAGCGGCCTCCTTGGAAGACAAGCTCCCATGTTTGCATCGCCAGGTAGGTTCGAGGATCCCGATGCTCCGTTCGGGTTTGCGTCATCCCCGGGCTTCTGTCGGGTTTGTGTCGGGTCGCTAGAAGCCGAGTGGGGTCCTGCCCCACCCGATGTCCCCGCGGGCAGGTCCCCATGATTCGAGCTCGGGCTTCCAAGCCATGGGGAAGCGCGCTGGGCGACGCGCCATTTCTCGCTCGAGCGGCACGAGAAAGCCCTCCAAGCTGGTACAAGTGGTGGCCGTTTCATTGCCTCGTCAGACCATGGATACCCAAACCACGTCACCCACTCCGCCCCCCACGGAATTCGCCCCGATTCGGATGGATCGGGCCGCCTGCCTGCGGATGGAGCAAGCGCTCTTTCGCGAGTGGCTGGAAGCCGACGGCATGGGGGGTTACGCAAGCTCCACGGTGCATCTGTGCCCCACGCGGCGCTACCACGGGTTGTTGGTGGCGCCCTTGCCCGGTGGCGGCGAACGCCACGTGTTTGTCTCGCGCCTGGAGGAGGAGCTGGTCGGTCCCAACCGCAGCTTCCCGCTTTCCACCGGAAGGTATCCAGGCATCTACGCGCCGGAAGGCTACCAATCGATCGCTTCGTTCGAGCTCGACCCCTATCCCACGTGGCACTACCAGATTGGCGAAGTCGAAGTCCAGCGCGAGATCTTGGCCGTCTGGGGGCAGCACACGGTGCTCGTGCGCTGGACCCGCAAGGGCGGTCCGGCTGGTCTCCGTTTGCGCTTGCGCCCCTTGCTTGCGTTCCGGCGCAGCCATGACCTGACCCACGAGAACGTGGCGTTGGATCCGCGCGCGACGCGTTTGCCCCAAGGCTTGGTCGTGCGGCCCTATCCGGCCTTGCCCGCTGCGACCATGGGCCTGGATGCCCCCGGTTTCCAATACGAAGCCGATCCCGTTTGGTACCGCAAAGTCGAGTACCTGGCCGAACTACGCCGCGGCTTTGCGGCCCACGAGGATCTGTTTTCGCCTGGCCGGATCGAAGTCGATTTTCCGGATGGTCAGCCGATCTACTTCGTGGCCACCCTGGGCGAAACCCTACCCGACCCCGCCGCGCTGTGGGCCGAAGAACAGGCCTTCCGCAAGCAGCAAGCCGAAGGCGTGCAGAGTTTCCGCGACCGGTTGATCCTGGCTTCGGATACGTACTTCTACAAAGACACCCACGGGCGCCCCGGGGTGATCGCTGGCTTCCCGTGGTTTGGTGAGTGGGGTCGCGACACGTTTCTGGCGCTTCCTGGTTTGACTTTGCCGGCGGGGCGTTTGGACCTTTGCCACGCGGTCTTGGTCGGCGCCTTGCCGTTCCTTCGCGATGGATTGTTGCCCAACATCTACGGTGCGGACGTGGCCTCGAGCTCGTACCAATCCGCCGACGCAGCGTTGTGGTTCACCCGGGCCGTGCTCCTGTACCAGCACGCCAGCGAAGCGGACGAGGCGGTGTGGAACGAGTTTGGTGCGGCGCTTGAATCGATCGCCGAGGCGTATCTACGCGGAACCGACTTGGGTTTGCGCGTGGACGAAAGGGGTCGCTTGCACGCGGGCTCCCCGACCCTCAATGCCACTTGGATGGACGCGATGGTGCACGGGGAGCCGGTCACCCCGCGGGCGGGTTCGCCCGTCGAGCTGCAGGCCCTGTGGTACCAATTGCTCGCGCACTTGAGCGAGCTCCGGAGCGCTGCGGGCGATGACGCCGCCGCGCAGCGCTGGGAGCAACACGCCCAGCGCGCAGGGCATGTGCTGCAACACGACTTCTGGTTGTCCTCGACCGAATACCTGGCAGATACGCTCGATCCCGACGGCCAACCCGACGCTTCGATCCGACCGAATGCGGTCTTGGCTGCGGCCATGTACTACTCGCCCTTGAGCGATCACCAAAAGGCTTCGGTGGTCCAATTGGCGCTGGCGGAGCTCTTGACTCCGCGCGGATTGCGCACGCTTTCGCCGCACGACCCGCGTTACCTCGGGCGTTACGAAGGTGGGCCGGAGGCGCGCGACCGCGCGTACCACCAAGGCACGGTCTGGCCCTGGCTGATTGGGTTCTTGGTCGAAGCTGCCTTGCAGGTGTTCCCATTGCAGGGGGCCCGCATGCGTTCGCTGGCTCAAGTCGTCGCTGGCTTCGAAGAGCATCTCAGCGAACACGGTTTGGGACACATCTCCGAGGTGTTCGACGGGGATCCGCCCCATCGCCCCGGAGGCACGCCCGCCCAGGCATGGTCCGTGGCCGAAGTGTTGCGCGCCGCCCACATGCTTGAGCTGGGAGGGAGTTGAGCCATGCGAGTCCTGATGCTCGGTTGGGAGTTTCCGCCCCACATCTCGGGCGGATTGGGTACGGCGTGCCAGGGGATTTGCGAAGGATTGGCCGCATCGGAGGTCGAGGTTTTGTTCGTGGTGCCCAAGGCCTTCGGCGACGAGTGGGCTCCCCGCACGCGGGTGGTGGGAGCCAACCAAGTGGGCTGGAACGAGGAAGCTTCGGTAGGACCCAAGTCCCGCACCAGCGTGCGGCGAGCCCAGTTGCAGCTCGATCCCCAAGTGGGTTGGAACCATGCCCTAGGCGCTGAAGTCCTTGCGACCGGCGCTCCGGCGGCTCGGGAACATGCCCAACCTACCTCGTTTGTGCATAGCTACCAGATCGACAGCCCGCTGCGTCCTTATCTCACGGCTCGCGAGTACTCGACCTGGGTGGGGGAAGCGGATGGGCACCCGGTCGAAGTCGACTTGCCCCCCGGCAGCGCCCCGCCCTTTCCCCAGCAGCGCGACACCGCTGGCTGGCTGGAATGGACCGAAGCCTTGGCCGAGGAGGCGCGCTTGCAGGCTGCCCCAAGCACGTGGGTACACCACGAATTCGCGGGTGGCTACGGCGGCGATCTGTTCGACGAAGTGGCGCGTTATGCGCGCGTGGTGGCGCACTTGGCCGCGCAGGAGTCGTTCGACGTGGTCCACGGCCACGACTGGATGACCGCCCCCGCCGCCATCGCGGCCGCGCGCGCGGCAGGCAAGCCCCTGGTGATGCACGCCCACGCGCTCGAGCGCGACCGCAGCGGGACCGCAGGCGACGTGCGCGTTCAGGCTCTCGAACGGCTCGGGTTGGTCCACGCCGATCGCGTGGTGTGCGTGTCCCATTACACCGCCAACATCGTCCATCATGACTATGGCGTCCCGCGCAGTCGCCTGCGGGTGGTGCACAACGCCGTAACCCAAAAGGAACAGCGAGCCGAGTGGCACACACGGCGGTTGGTGAAGGACCCCATCGTGTTGTTCTTGGGTCGCGTGACCATGCAAAAGGGACCCGAGTACTTCTTGGAGGCCGCAGCCCTGGTGGTCAAGATCCGACCCGATGTGACCTTCGTGCTGTCGGGCAGCGGCGACATGCTGCCGCGCATGATCGAGTACTCGGCCAAGCTTGGGCTCGCGCGGCACGTGCACTTCACCGGCTTTTTGCGCGGCAAGGACGTCGAGCGCATGTACTCGATGGCGGATCTGTACGTGATGCCTTCGGTCTCGGAGCCGTTCGGCATCGCCCCACTCGAAGCCATGGCGCTCGACGTGCCGGTCATCCTGTCGAGCCAAAGCGGGGTTTCCGAAGTGGTCACCCACGCGCTCAAGGTCGACTTTTGGGATACCCGCGAACTGGCCAACAAGATCCTAGCCGTTCTGGAATACGCGCCCTTGCGCGACGATTTGATCCAATCCGGGCGCGAGGAAGTTCGGCGCATGCGTTGGGAAGCGCGTGGTTCGCTGTTGCGCCGTGTTTATGAGGAGTTGATGCCATGACCGCGATCGTTTTCTACTTCCAGATCCACCAGCCCTGGCGATTGCGACGCTACACCTTCTTCGACATCGGCAAGCATTCGGACTACTTCGACGATGCCGAGAACGAGCGCATCTTGCGGCGGGTGGCAGACAAGTGCTATCGCCCCATGACCTTGCTGCTCGAGGAGTTGGTCGAGCAGCACCAAGGCGCGTTCCGCTGCGCGTTTTCGATCTCGGGTTGCGCCTTGCAACAGCTCGAGCAATGGGCCCCCGAGACCTTGGAGATCTTCCAGCGCCTGGCCAAGACCGGCTGCGTGGAGTTTTTGGCGGAAACCAGCCACCACTCGCTGTCGGCCTTGATCGACCCGGAAGAGTTCCGGGCCCAGGTCCGCAACCAACACGAACGGATCCAGAGGCTGTTCGGGCGCGCGCCCACCGCCTTCCGCAACACCGAGTTGATCACCTCGAACGCCATCGCACGCGAGGCGGAGGACATGGGCTACCGCGCCATCCTGGCCGAGGGCGCAGACCACATCCTCGACTGGCGCAGTCCGCACTACGTCTACCGCCCTGAGGGTTGCGATCGCATCGTGACGCTTTTGCGCTCGTACCGATTGTCCGACGACATCGCGTTCCGCTTCTCGAACAAGGCCTGGGCCTCGTGGCCGCTCTCCAGCGAGACCTTCCGCGACTGGTTGGGGGCGTTGCCCGAGAAGGATGATTTCGTAGGGCTGTTCATGGACTACGAAACCTTCGGCGAACACCAATGGACCGAAACCGGCATCTTCGAGTTCATGCGGCACTTGCCCGGAGCCGTTTTGAGCGATCCGCGCTTCCGCTTCGCCACGCCCAGCCAGGTGGCCGCCGATTGCGACCCGGTAGCGCGCCTGGACCTTCCCAATCCCTTCTCGTGGGCGGACGCCGAGCGTGACCTGACCGCCTGGCTGGACAACGCCATGCAGCGCTCGGCCCACCAGGCGGTCTACGAGCTGGCGGAGGCCGTGAAGGCCACCGGGGATTCCGATCTCCTGGAAACCTGGCGCCGGCTGACCACCTCGGACCATTTCTACTACATGTGCGTCAAATTCTTCTCCGATGGGGATGTGCACAAGTACTTCAGCCCCTACGCCACGCCCCACGACGCCTACATCACCCTGATGAACGTCCTAGGAGACCTCCGGCGCCGCCTCGGCGTGCCGCTTGAGAGTCTCCTGATGCCGTAGGCCCTGAATCGCCCCAAGCCACTCCATGACGTTCCACCTGTTCGAAGTCTCCTGGGAAGTCTGCAACAAGGTCGGCGGGATCTACACCGTCGTCACCAGCAAGGCTCGAACCCTCACCGAGAAGTTAGGAGATCGCTATTTGACCCTGGGTCCCATGCTGTTGGACCTGGATGACGCAGCGCGGGCATTTGAGGAGGAAACCGGCTGGGACTCCTTCAAAGATGCCTGTCGTGCGCGCGGCGTCGACGTGCGCGTCGGGCGCTGGGCCACCGGCGGCAACCCGCGCGCGGTTTTGGTGGGTTTTTCCAACCTGTACAACCAAAAGGACCGCCTGCTCGCGACCCTGTGGGAGAAGTACAAGGTGGACTCGCTCTTGGGCGGTTGGGACTACCTCGAGCCCGTCCTGTTCGGACATGCCGCCGGGATTGCGATCGAAGAGTGGTACCGGTTGCACGTGGCACCCACGGGGGAGCCGGCGGTAGCCCAGTTCCACGAGTGGATGACCTGTTCGGGCATGCTGCACCTCAAAGACGTGCTGCCCCAGGTCGGCACGATCTTCACGACCCATGCCACCATGTTGGGTCGCGCGTTGTCCTCGACCGGGTTCACCCCCGAAGCCGCGCTGCGTGGCCGTACCCCGCAAGAAGCGGCGCGCGAGATCGGCGTTCCCGCCAAGCACTCGCTCGAAAGCATCGCGGCCCGCGAGGCCGATGTGTTCACCACCGTCAGCGGAGTGACCGCGGACGAAGCCGAGTTGCTGTTGGGTCGCCGTCCGGCTCCGATCCTGCCCAATGGCATCGATTTGGAGTGGGTGCAGCACCTAGCGAGCTTGCCCGGGCGCGAAGAAGCCCGCGATCGGTTGACCCGCGTGGCCTCGGCCTTGGTGGGGGAGGACGTGTCCGATGCGGCCTTCCTGGCGACCTCAGGGCGCTACGAATTCCACAACAAGGGCCTCGATGTCCTGCTCGAAGCCGCGCATCAGTTGGACCAGGCCCAGGGCCGCCGCGTGGTGATCTTTGTGCTCGTTCCCGGCGGCAGTTCGGGCATGCTGCGCGACCTGCTTGAGCGCATGGACAACCCTGGCAGCGCCCATGGCCCGCTGGGAGTCACCACCCACGACCTCTTCGACCGCGACAACGATCCGGTTGTGCATCTTTGCGCGCAACTGGGGCTCGACAACCACGTCGGCTCGCGGGTCAAGATCGTGCAGATCCCCGCCTACCTGCCGTCCAGCGCCCCGCTCGACATTTCGTACGAGTCGGCCTTGGCGGCCATGGATTTGACCGCTTTCCCTTCGTTCTACGAGCCCTGGGGCTACACCCCGGCCGAGAGCATTTCGGTGGGCGTCCCCACGATCACGACCGAACTGGCCGGCTTTGGCGTTTGGGCGCGCAAGCAGTCCTTGGGTGCGGACCAAGGGGTGACCGTGATCGACAGGATTGGCTTGAGCGATTCCGTCGTCGCCTCCGAATTGGCGCGCCAGATCGAAGCCCAACTGATTGCGCCGACGACCCTGGCAGAGCGCCAATCGGCGTGCGAAGCCTCGGCCGCGGGGCTCGCTTGGAGCCACCTGATCGCCCCCTACGAGGTGGCTTTCCAGGAGGCCCTAAAGATCGGCGCCAAGCGGGCGAGCCATGCAACCCCGCGCTTCGCCCTCAACCCCGAGCCCGATCAGCCGCGCGAGAGCATCGGCCCGCGGCTGCGCCGGCTGGATGTGGCTGCACGCTTGCCCGAGCCTTTGGCGGGGCTGCAGCGGCTTTCGCGCAACCTGTGGTGGTCGTGGGATTGCGATGCTCCGGCGTTGTTCGAGGAGATTTCGCCGCGGCTCTGGGAAGAGTGCGGTCAAAATCCGATCACGTACCTGCGCCGCGCCTACCCCCAGGATTTGGAGCGCGTTTGCCAGGACCCGAGCTACCTCACCCGCTTGCAGCGTGCTTTGGCGCGCTTTGATGCGTACATGGCGGAGAGCGCCCAAGTGCTGGGCGATGGGGCCGTTCATACCGAGCAACCGGTGGCCTACTTCTGCTTCGAATTCGGGATTCACCCCTCGTTGCCGATCTACTCGGGCGGTTTGGGCATCCTGGCCGGAGATCACTTGAAGTCGGCCAGCGACCTCAACATGCCGCTGATTGCGATGGGGCTGTTCTATCGCGGGGGTTACGTTCGCCAGCAGCTTTCTGCAGCGGGCGATCAACTGGCACTGGAAGTGCACAATGACCCGGGCGACTTGCCGATGCAGCCCGTGCTGGATGCCGATGGGCGACCGATCGAGATTGCCCTGGCCTTGCCCGCGGGCAAGCTGCGGCTGCGGGCTTGGGAGGTCCAAGTCGGCCGCGTACGCCTGTTCTTGTTGGATTCGGACGTGGACGGCAATGACCCCCAACACCGGACCATCACCCATCGCTTGTACTCGGGCGACCAAGAACAGCGTCTGCGCCAAGAAATCGTGCTGGGGCGCGGAGGGATCCGCATGTTGCAGGCCATGGGATTGTCCCCGCGGGTTCTGCACATGAACGAAGGCCACGCCGCCTTCGCCGCGCTCGAACAGGTTGCCATCCTGATCAGCGACGAGAGCTTGAACTTCCAAGAAGCCAAAGAAATGGTGCGGGCGGGGACGGTCTTCACCACGCACACCCCGGTCCCGGCCGGCCACGATGTGTTCCCCGAGGATCTTCTGCGGCGCTACTTCTTCGATACGCCCGCTAGGCTCGGCATGCCCTGGGAGAAGTTCCTCGAATTGGGCGCGGACGCCCGCGGTCATGGGTCGTTCAACATGACCTACCTGTGCCTGAACTTGGCTTCGTTCGTCAACGGGGTGGCCGAGAAGCACGGCGAGGTCAGTCGCGAGTTGTTGTATCCCTTCTACGGTAGCCTACTGCGCGAAGAAGTACCTGTGACCCACGTGACCAATGGTGTGCACTTGCCGACCTGGACCGCGGGTTCGATCGCCCGGTGCCTGGGCGTGGTGGATCGGGCTCCTACCGAAGCGGACTTCCGCAGTTCGGAGGATCGCATCCATGTGCGCGACCTGTGGGCGGCTCGCCTCGAGCTGCGCAAGGATCTGCTCGAAGCCGCCTGCGACAACCTCGAACGCTCCTACCATCGCCGCCAAGACGATCCCAAACTCTTGGCGCGCATCCAAGCGGGGTTGCAGGTTCCAAACGCTCTGCTGATTGGGTTCGCGCGGCGCTTTGCGCCGTACAAGCGCGCCACCTTGTTGCTCGAAGACGAGGATCGGTTGGCTCGGCTGGTCAACGATCCGACACGCCCCGTGCGCTTCCTCTTTTCTGGCAAGTCCCATCCTGCAGATGGAGCGGGCAAGGATTTGGTGCGCCGGGTGGCAGAGTTGACCAAGCGCGAACCCTTCGTCGGTAAGGTCGTCTTCCTTGAGGACTACGACATCGAGATCGCGAAGAAGCTCGTCCAGGGCGTCGACGTTTGGCTCAACAACCCGATCCCGCCGCTGGAGGCGAGTGGAACTTCCGGCATGAAGGCCGCCGCCAATGGGGGCCTGAACCTCTCCGTTCTCGACGGTTGGTGGATTGAGGGCTGCGACGGCAAGAACGGCTGGGGCGTGGGCCCGGAGCGTTCGTTCAAGGACCAGCACCAGCAGAACCGGCTCGACAACGAGCAGATCTTGCGCCTGCTCGAAGCGGAGATCGTTCCTTTGTTCTTCGATCGTGACAACGAGGGGGTTCCCGCTGCCTGGCTGAAACGCTCGTTGCATGCCTTGACGACGCTGCCGCCGTTCTTCTCGACCCATCGCATGGTCAACGAGTACGCCCAGCGGGCCTATGGGCCGGCCGGGGTACGGGCCTTGTTCAGCTCGCAAGAGGGCTACCACGCTGTGCGCGCGCGCGCCGCCGAACAACGCCGACTCAAGTCGGGGTTCGAAGCGCTGGAAG
>JACKHT010000002.1 GCA_020638855.1 Planctomycetota bacterium | reverse complement strand
TGGCTCCGGCGCCAGGGTTGGATCGCGGATACTGGAGGTCACCTGGGGGCAAGTCGAGCATGAGGGCTGCGTTGGCGTCGTTCCCGACCTCGACCCAACCGCTGCGCTCTTCCTGCTCCCGATAGGGTGCGGGGGCTTCGGGCTCGGGATCCTCTACCCAGGCATCCACATAGGCCTGCATGCCCGGTTCCTGAGGGCCTTGCAGGCCCTCTTCGACGGGGAAGTAGGCGGTTTCCGGGGTCGGATCCGGGGCTTGGGCAGCGGTGTTCGTGGTGGGCAGCGGTTCGAATTCGGGCGGCCCCAGGAGTTCCAATCGCCGCAATCGTTCGCGGTAGACGGGGTCCTGCCAAGCAATCGCTTCGGCCTGCAGGACTTCGAAGGCCTGCTCGGAGTCTTGGTGTTCGGCCTCGACTTGCGGAGCGAGCTGGTGCAGCCGCTGGCGTTCGGCGAGGGCCGGCCGAAGCCCTCGATCCGCGAATTGCCACATCAGGATCAGCGGGATCCACACCGGGGACCAGCCCACGAGCGCTCCAACCAGGGCTGCCAACCCGCTCCGCGGCCCGGATCGGCCGGTGCCTGTGGGGCGGGGCTGGGAGCGGGGTTGGAGGAGGGGCATGGGGCAGAATGGCAAGCAGAGGGCACGTTTCAGCCTCTCCGTACGGGGAGTCCAAGGTGCCCCCAATCGAACTGGGTTCATCGCAACCGGAACGGAGTCACGGTGCAAGCCAGGAGATCCCCGATCCCGCGCCGTTTCGCTTCCGATCCCGCTCCTGGCCCCATCGGCCGGGTCCCAAATTTCTGGACACTTTTGCCCCACAAACCGCGCGGCATGGCCGATGTTCTTCTTTCAGGTGCCCGCGGCTGCCCAAGCTAGCTTGAACGATCACTTCTTTGGTTAGGCTGCCTGGTTAGGCTGCCTTGGTGGGCCGCTCAGGTTAGGCCGTTGGTTGGGCCTCCCGCAGCGCCTTGCATGGCACCGAACCGCTCTTCCCAAGCTCCGCCCATGACCCCTTCTCGATGGATCTCCCGGCTCGTCCTCCTGGCGGGCATCGCCCTGGCCAGCTGCGCGTCCAAACCCTACGACGGGGGCACCCCGGAGCTGTTTCGCGGAGCCCTGGCCCAGGCGGCCGACAACGGCAAACCGGTCCTGTTCGACCTTTTCGCCACCTGGTGAGGCCCCTGCAAGAAGATGGATGCCGTGACGTATTCCAATGCAGAAGTTCAGGCCGAGTTGACCCACTGGAACGTGCTTAAGGTCGATGGGGACGAACACCCCGACATGGTCGGCTACCTCGGTGTCCCGGGCTTTCCCAGCACGGTCTTGTACAGCGCCAAAGGCGCCCGGCTGCAATCGGTGCCCGGGTTCCTGGGCCCCGAGCCGATGATCGAGCTGCTCCAGTCCGCGCGCAAGGCGGCAGCGCGCTAGGTACATCCGTACTCGGGCCCCGCGGTCTAGGGCCTGCGAAGCAGGGCTCGGAAGCGGTCCCGGGCCGGGTCTTCTTGGTCGACAAAGCGATCGAGGGTCACGAGTTCCAAGTCGCTCGCCGGCTGGGCCAGGGCGCGCAGCTCGGACTCCGCGAGGGCCCAAGGGGGACCGGTCGGGACGACCTCTTCGTCGCGTGCACGACAGACCACCCACAGTTGACCGCCCGGCGCCAACAGAGTGGGGAGGACCCGCGTCAGTTGGGCACGCTGGTCGGCGGGGATGGCCTGCAGCGTGTAGATCTCGACCACCAAGTCGAACGCTCCCAGGAACTCTTTGGGCGGTTCGAGCATGTTGCCCTGCTGGAAGGCGATGCGCTCATGGGCGTTCCGGCGACGCGCTTGGTCGATGGCGCTGTGGGACAGGTCGACCGCGGTGACATGGAAGCCACGCTCGGCCAAGGCGCGAGCTCCGTGCCCCATGCCACACCCGACCTCCAGCGCGCGCAATCCGCGCCCATCGATGGCCGTGCGGTCGAGCCACTGCACCAAGTGCGGGTTCGGCGTTCCATCATCCCAGGGGACTTGCAGATCGCCACGCCCCGCAGCCTGGTAGAGCGGCTCAAACCAACCGGTCGGATCGCCCTGGGCCAGGGCTTCCGCCTGCAGGGCCTTCATGACCCGTTCGCGTGCTTCCTGGTCCATGGCCATCTAGCCTTGGGTCAGGTCACGCGGGCCATAGCGGGCGCTGTTGCCGAGTTCTTCTTCGATGCGCAACAGCCGGTTGTACTTGGCCACGCGATCGCTGCGACAAGGGGCGCCGGTCTTGATTTGGCCGCAACCGGTGGCGACTGCCAAGTCGGCGATGGTGGTGTCTTCGGTCTCGCCGCTGCGGTGGCTCATCACGCAGCGCAGACCGCGGCGGTGGGCTAGGGCGATGGTGCCCAGGGTTTCGGTCAGGGTACCGATTTGGTTGACTTTGATCAGGATCGCGTTGGCGGCCTTCTTCTCGATGCCGGCGGCCAGGCGCTTTTCGTTGGTCACGAACAGGTCGTCGCCCACGAGTTGGACCTGATCGCCGATGGTGGCGGTGAGTTTCTGCCACGCTTTCCAGTCGTCTTGGTCGAAGGCGTCTTCGATCGAGAAGATCGGGTAGCGCTCGCACAGGCCTTGGTAGTAGGCGACCATGGCGTCCGCATCGTGGGCCTTGCCGTCGATGGTGTACTTGCCGTCCTTGTAGAACTCCGACGCCGCCGCGTCGATGGCAATCTGCATGTCGCGGCCCGGCTCGAGGCCGACCTTTTCGATGGCTTGTAGGATGACTTGGATGGCTTCTTCGTTGGAGCCGAGGTTGGGCGCGAAGCCACCCTCGTCGCCGATGGCGGTGCTCATGCCGCGCGCCTTGAGCACCGACTTGAGCGCGTGGTACACCTCGGCCGATTGGCGCAGGGCTTCCGAGAACGACTCGGCTCCCATGGGCATCACCATGAACTCTTGCAGGTCCACGTTGTTGTCCGCGTGCTCACCGCCGTTCAGGATGTTGAGCATGGGAACGGGCAGAATGTGGGCCATCGACCCGCCGATGCTGCGGTAGAGCGGGAGCGAGCTCTCCTCGGCCGCTGCCTTGGCCACAGCCAAGGAAACCCCCAGGATGGCGTTGGCGCCCAAGCGGGATTTGTTTTCGGTCCCATCCAGCTCGATCATGGTGCGGTCGACTTCGCCTTGATCGAGCCCATCCAGGCCAATCAGCTCGTCCAGGATCTCGCCGTTGACGGCTTCGACGGCTTTGAGCACGCCTTTGCCCCCGTAGCGGGTGCCGCCATCGCGCAACTCGTGGGCTTCGTGGCTGCCCGTGCTGGCGCCGGAGGGGACAGCAGCTCGACCGAACGCGCCGGTGACCAGCTCCACGTCGACTTCGATGGTGGGGTTGCCGCGGGAATCGAGGATTTCCCGGCCTTGGATATGGATGATTTCGCTCATGGTGGCGACATGGTAGTGGGCGGCCCTGAAGGAGCCAGCACCAAGTTGGATTGGCGTGCGGGAGGCGGCTCGATGGGCTCTCCTTGGGCCAGCGGTGGGAGGAGCTCGCTGCCAGCCGGGTCAGCCCTTCCCAGGACCCAATCGAAAGGCTGCGCCAACCCGTGGGTGTATGGGGAAGCGATCGGGAGCCCCGCGGGCTACACTAGGCGCGGAGAAACCTATGCCCATACCCGCCCCCAGTGTGGCCCTGTTGCCGTCCCTCCTCACGATGGCCAACGCCGGCTGCGGCTTGCTCGCCATTTCGAAGGCGATCGACGCCCTGGCCGCCGGCGCTGGGTCGCAGCAGTACCACGACCTTTTGGAAGCCTCCTGCTGGCTGGTGCTCTTGGCCATGATCTTCGACGCTTTGGACGGCAAGGTCGCCCGCCTGACCGATAGCTCGACCCCCATGGGCGCCGAATTGGACTCGTTCGCCGATGCGATCACCTTCGGAGTGGCGCCCGCCATGGTGGCCAAGACCATGCTCGAGGCCGAACACATGTTCCACCCGCGGCTCAATTTCCTGGCGGTGGCGATGTTTTCGCTGCTCGCCGTGGTGCGTTTGGCGCGCTTCAATCTGACCACCGAGGCGGGGGAGGAACACCACCGCTTCTTCACCGGGCTGCCTTCGCCGGCGGCGGCGGGAACCCTGGTGGCCACCATCTTAATGTGCCTGTCCCTAGGCGGCGGAATCGAGGGCTCGGGGGAGCAAGCCACCGCCGTGGGGCGTGGGCTGGCGTTCTTGCCCGAGGAATTCCGCATGCGGCTGACCTCGTTCCTACAGCCGGTCGTGTTCGCCCTGCTACCTATCCTTGGGCTCTTGATGGTCAGCCAAGTTCGCTACCGGCATGCGGCCGCCGGCGCGGCCAACCAGCGCAGTGGTCAGGCCACCCTGGTCAAGTTCACCGTGATCTTGCTGCTCCTGTACTTGGCTCCGGTTCCCTCGTTGTTCGTCATCGGTTACGCCTATGTCCTGCGCGGTTTGTGGGATGCATGGCGCGAACGGCAGAGCGGGCGAAGCGATTCCTTCCGCAAGGCGGGCTGAGAGCATGCAGGCCAAACCCTCCCAACCACGCGTTCGCGCCGCCATTGCCTTCGGGGGAAACCTGGGCGATGTGGAGCGAACCTTCAAGCGGGCCATGACCCGCCTCGAACGGACCCCCGGGATCACGATCCTGCGCCGCTCCGATTGGATCCACACCGAGCCCGAGGGGACGCCCCCCGGTTCGCCCGTGTTCTTGAACGGGGCCATCACCGTCGAAACCACGTTGAGTCCGGGCGAGTTGCTAGCGGTCTGCTTGGAAACCGAGCGGCACTTCGGGCGCGATCGGAGTCAAGAGCCACGCTTCGGTCCCCGGTCGCTCGACCTGGACCTGTTGTTGTACGCCGAACAAGTCGTCGACGAGCCGGACCTTTGCGTGCCCCATCCGCGCATGCACCTGCGTCGCTTCGTGCTGGAGCCCCTGGCCCAAATCGCGGGGGATTGGCCGGTCCCTGGCCAAGGAACCAGCGTGGCGGGTTGCCTCGAAGCGCTCGAACGTGCCTCCGACGGAGCGCCTCGGTCTTGAGCCTCCAACGTTTGCAGGATCCGGGAGTGGCGCAACTCTGGTGCGCCGACCAGCATGCCCGCGGACTGCGGGTCGGGCTCGTGCCCACCATGGGGGCCCTGCACGAGGGCCACGTGAGCTTGGTGAAACGGGCGGCTGCCGAAACCGATCGCGTTTGCGTCAGTCTCTTCGTCAATCCGTTGCAGTTTGGTGAGGCCCAAGATTTCGAACGGTATCCGCGCGACTTCACGGCGGACTGTGACTTGCTCGCCGAAGCCGGGGCGCACATGGCGTTCACTGGAAGCTTGGATCAGTTTTTCCCGGATCGCCCGGGGCAAGTGAGCGAGTGGGAGCCGAGCGATTTCGAAGATCCGGGGCCGTTTGCCGAGGGCTTGGAGGGCGCGTTTCGACCCGGGCATTTTGAAGGGGTGGCCACCATCGTCCGTCGACTGTTCGAAGTCTGCCTGCCCGAACGCGCGTACTTCGGGGCCAAGGACTACCAGCAGACCCTGGTCGTGCGCGATTTGGCGCGCCGCATGGGGTACCCCGAAGTCGTGGTGTGCCCGACCTTGCGCGAAGCCTCGGGGTTGGCGCGGTCCTCGCGCAACGAACTCCTGAATCCGGAGGAGCGTTCCGCGGGCTTGTTCTTGTCGCGGGCTTTGTACGCCGCCCGGGGACTTTGGATGTTGGGTGAACGCGACCCGATGGCCTTCGAAGCGCTGATGGGTTCGGTCCTAGGGCAATCGCCATTGGAAGTCGAGTACGCGACCGTCCGCGATCCAAAGGCCTGGACCCCGGGGCGTCCCATTCCGCCGTTGCGCCAAGCGGTTGCCTTGATCGCCGCTCGAGCGGGCAGCGTGCGCTTGATCGACAACATGGAGTTGGATGCCGGAGAAGGCCCCGCCGGCGCTGCATCACGCTCACTCCCTGGGGAATCCGATCGGTGAGCCGCGAAGCGTTGCTGCAGTGGGCGAGCCCGGCCAAGGTCAATTGGGTGCTGCGGGTCGGCGAACGTCAACCCGATGGGTACCACCGCGTGCAGACCGCGATGCTGGCCTTGGGCTTGTCCGATCGGGTCACGCTGCGTCCGGATCCCGAACAAGCCCCCGGGCTTTGGTCGCTGCGCATCGTGGGTCCAGAAGCCAGCCCGGACATCCCCACCGACGCGAGCAATCTGGTTTGGCGTGCGCTGTTGGGTTTGCCCGAGCGCGTGCGCAAACGTTGGCTGGAGGCTCCCTCGGGTTTTGAACTCGAGGTGGTGAAGAACATCCCCAGCCAAGCCGGGTTGGGGGGTGGGAGCTCCAACGCAGCGGCAGCCCTGGGCGTGGTGGCCGGCTGGATGCAGAGCTGGATGGGCGGACCGTCCTACGCGCCACCCTGGACTCCATCGGAAGGTATGGCGGCGCTGCGCGGAATTGGCAGCGATTGCGCCTTCTTCGGGCACGTGCTGCTCGAGGGGGCACCTCCACGTGCTTGGTTGGGCGGGCGCGGCGATCGCCTGGTGGGCGCTTTGGAACCACCCGTGCCCTGTTCCGGATGGAGCGTGATCACCCCTGGAGTCGCGTGCGCAACCGCGGCCACCTATCGAGCCCTTGGGGACGCACCGCGCGCCCGGCTTGAAATGCGCTACGAAGCGACCGTTCCCTCGGATTGGGTGGCGATGAGGGGCAACGATTTGCAGTCCGCGGCGCTCTTGGCCGAGCCCGGGTTGCTTCCCTGGTGGCACGCCTTCGAAGCCTGCGCGCCCGGCGCGTACCAACTGGCCGGCAGCGGCGCGAGCTGGTACGCGCCCGTACCGCTCGGCCAGGAACCCGCTAGCTGGCACGCCCAGGTCTTGGCGCAGCTTGGCTCGGCGGGCCTTACGCCCCGTTTCGATTGGGTGGGCCCGGGGGCCTAGCGGTAGAGCGCTTCCAATTCCGATTGGGCTTTGGGGTCCAGCCAAGGAATGGCCATCTTGGTCTCGCTATCCCGCGGCAAGATGTACGTGCGCAGGGGATCCTCGATGTCGAAATGGCCATCGCCGTCCGCATCGATGCGCAACTCAAACACCAACAGATCTTCTTCCGCGTAGTAGTGGACCGCATGCAGCTGGGCATCGGGCGGGGTGACCACCGTGGCGTTGTGTCCATCGCCGGTGGTCAAGAGCGCCACGGCCGCATCCTCGTCGTCCAAGTATCCATCGCCGTTCGTATCGGACAAAGTGGCCGCGAACAGCATGATGCGCGAGACCGGGATCCCGTCGCGTTCCTCGAGCAGCACCCACCAGCGCGAAAGGAAGCCGCGATCCTCGAGCAGCGACCAGTGGGCGCCCGTCTTGCGATCGACAAACGCTGCGTTGTGCCAGCGGATCGGCGCTTCGCGCAGACTGATTTCGGAGTCGGCGGTGGTGCTGCTGGCCCCACTTGCTGCGAGCCCGCCCTCGGCAAACGGATCCCCATCGCGATACCACGCCTTGGCCTTGGTGATCACAAACGAAGCCAGCCAGGTGTTGTGCCCGGGGAGTGGGTAGGGCACCCCGTAGGTTCGCTGGCCCTCGATGGGGCCGTGGATGGGCATGGCGACGGGGACGCGTCCGGGGGGCGTGCGCCAGATGCGCGCACCCGGGACACCATCGGTTTCGCTGCGCACGGGCGTCGTACAGCCAAGGCAAGCCATGCTGAACACGGCCAAGAGGGATAGGCGTTGGTTCCGAAGATTCATGGCCCCCATGGTAGCGACTCGCGCGTAGGGGAGCCGATGGCCTGCCAGCCCAGCGCGCACGGCCCGCCTCCGAGCGGGGTATCCGCACCGCTTGGAGCACCCATGATTTGCCCGGATCGGGTCCTGGGAGCGGTTTGGTCCAAATTCCTGGCCCCCAACCTTTGGAAGTCTCGGTTCCGCGTCCGAGAATGCTAGGGCCCGATTTTGGGCACCGCACCACGCTGTTCCCCATGACCGACACCCACTTGGATACGACCCAGCCGTTTGGCCTGATTGGTGTGGGGGCGCTGGCCCATGCGATGGCCGCCACTTGGGCGCACCAGGCTCCGAATCAACCGATCGGGGTTTGGGCGCGCAGCGCGTCCCGCGGAGTGCGATTGCGCGACGCGGTGCAGCGTTCGGTGGGGCGCCCCGAGGGCATCGAGACAATCGACTTGCTCGATAGCATCGATGAGATGGCTGCCATGCACACCACGGTGCTTGCGGTGCGCGATTCGGACTTGGAAGAGGTGGCCCGCGAGTTGGCCCAGCACCCGCCCGAAGTCGAGGACGCCGTCGTGTTGCACGCGAGCGGCGCGCTGCCCGTGCACGTGCTCGAACCGTTGCGCTTGGTGGGGTACCAGATCGGTCGCATGCACCCGTTGGTGAGTCTGCGCCGCAAGGCGGACCCCGAAGGCTTCCGCGGGGTGGGCTTTTCCATCTCGGGGGGGCCCGTGGCGGTTGCTCGCGCCAAGGCGCTGGCCCTCTGGCTGGGGGGCTGGATCCTCCCTCCCCTGGCCGAAGGCGAAGCCCAAGTGCGCTACCATGCCGCCGCATCGTTGTTGGCGGGGGGCATCGGCGTGCTCTTCGAATACTCGCTCGACGGGATGGCGCGCGCCCTGGGGGATCGCGATGCGGCCCGTGGAGGGCTGATCCATCTTTTGCGTAGCGTGGCGGCCAACCTCGAAGAGGTGGAGCCGCGCGATGCCCTGACCGGGCCGTCGGCGCGCGGCGACGTCGAAGTGGTGCGCCAACACTTGGAAGCGTTGACTCCCGAAGGCGCGGAGATCTACCGTGCGCTGCTACCGGCGATGCTGCACATGGCCTTTGAGCGAGGTACCTTGGCCGAGGTGGACCGCGATCGCATGCTCGCATTCCTCGCCCAAGAAGGCGTGGCGTAGGCTCGCTCCCATGGGGGTCGTGGTCTCGTTGCTCGCGCCTGGGGTGGCCACGCTGGAGGGGCTCGACCCGGCCGTTTGGGCCGGTGCCGACCGAATCGAGTTGCGCTTGGATCGATTCGAATCCGAAGACCTGCCCCATTGGGCAGCCTGGATCCAAGCTTGTCCGTTGCCCGTCGTGGCCAGTTTGCACGGTGCGGGTGGACTCGGGAGTCCCCTGGAGTCTCCAGACGCACACTTGGCTCGGCTGCAGGATGCCGTGCGCGCCGGTGCCTCCCATGTGGATGTGGATTGGAAGTGGGCCTTGGATCCACGGGCCCGTTTCGAAAAGGCCGCACGCATCGTGTCGCGGCATGTGCTCGATCCGCACGCGGATTGGCGCGCGGCCTATCAAGAATTGTGCTCCCACGCGGAGCCGACCGATCGCATCAAGTTTGTGGTGGCGGTCGAATACGCCGAGCAGGGCTTGGAGATCATGGATTGGGTGCACCGGCAGGCTGTTTGGCCTGGGGGGCGCAGCGCCTTCTGCATGGGCGAACGCGGGGCCTTCACCCGCTTGTTGGCCCTCGCCCAAGCCGATGCTTGGGTGTACTGCGCGCCGCGAACCGATCCCAGCGCCATCGAGCTGGAGCCGGCGGCGCCCGGGCAGTGGACGCTCGCGGACTGGCAAGCCATGGCACCTCCCTCGCCCGGCGCCGTGCAAGCTTGGGAAGGAATCATCGGGACCCCGGTGCGCCATTCGTTGTCTCCCATGCTCCATGGGCAAGCCCTGCGCAAGGCCCAAGAGCCGGTTGGGTACCTACCGCTCGATCCAAGGGACCTGGCCGGGTTGCTGGAGGCTTTGCGTCCCTATCGCTGCCGCGGCTTTGCCGTGACGGCGCCCTACAAACGCGAGGCTCTGGCGCTAGCCACCGACGCGAGTCCCGCGGCCCGCGCCCTCGGGGCGGCCAATACCCTGCGGTGGACGCCCCAAGGGTGGTTCGCCGACAACACCGATTGGATCGGGGTGCGCGATGTGCTCGTCGCCGCATGGGGAGCGCACGCGCAGCGCTGGAATCTGGATTCCGATTGGACGCGTCAGCGCGCCATCGTGCTGGGCGGCGGGGGCGCGGCGCGGGCCGCGCTCCATGCCCTGCGCAGCCTGGGTTGCCAGCGCTGGGTCTGCACGCGCGACTCGACTTCGGGCCGCGCGTTGGCGCAGGCCTTCGACGCCGCATGGCTGGCTCCTTGGGAGCTGGATCGATCGATCGATCGGACGAATGCTTCGATCTGGATCCACACCACGCCGCTCGGTTCGCAGGGGCGGGGACTCCTTTTGCCCCCGGGTCGGTTGCAACCCGAGCACCTCGTGTTCGATGCGGTGTATCAGCCAGCCCACACCCCTTTGGTCGACATGGCCCACCAGGCCGGGTGCACGGTGGTGGGGGGAGCCGCGTGGCTCTTGGCCCAGGCGCAAGAGCAGTACCGACGGATCAACGGGTCCATGCCCGATGCCCATGCCATGCAAGCGGTCCTGCATGGACACCAAACGCTCTACGGGGGGCTGCCCCCGGGGCCCGTGGTGTTGATGGGTATGCCCGGAGCCGGCAAGAGCACCCTGGGCCCGCTCTTGGCTGCAGCGTTGGAGGTCGGCTGCACCGACGTGGATCAGCTCTTGGCCCAGGATTTTGCCGCCGAGCATGGGGAAGCCCTCCTCGCTGCACCCCGCGCCGTCACCCAGAACGCGCATCCGGTCGGGGTCGGCCAGGCCTTGGAAGCCTGGGGTTTGGAGGCCTTTCGTGCCCGCGAAGCGCGCCACATCGAGCGGGCGTTGCAGGCTGAGACGGGGGTTCTGGTGTTGGGTGGCGGGGCCTTGGAAACGCCGGCGGTCCGGTCGGCCCTGGCCCAGCGCGGGACGCTGGTCTGGTTGCACGCACCCTTGGAGGAGTTGGCGCGGCGGACCCGCGCCCATGACCAGCTGCGGCCCGCAGTCACGGAGGAGTCCGACCCCGGCCGGGAACAGGCCGCACTTTGGGCGCGCCGTGCCCCGTGGTTTGCCGAATGGGCCCACGTGGGATACGCGAGCGACGCGGAAGAGGGAGCTGCGTCGCTGGTGCAGCGCTTGGCCCAATTGGGATTCCCGCTGGCTCGCTAGCGTTGGTCCTTGCCGGCAGGTCGATCGGGCCTTCGGTGCGACGACTAGGTTTTGGGCGAAAACCGCTGCAAACCATCAAGAATCTCGCGTTTCGAGCCGATGTTCAACATTGGGCTGGATCGCCCACTTGACACAACTTTGGCAAGGCGCTCGCACCCAGATCCCTGCACAACGAGTATTCTAGAGCTTGTCTTGAAAGGGCGGATTCCTAAGTCGAACGGAAAGTGGGCCTGGAGCCTAGGGATCCTGTTCGCACTGGCTGCTTCGCCTGGAACCTTCGCCGGGCCTGCCGATCCGGCCAGGGGGGCCGACCTTGCAAGGATCCGCTCCACCTCCGTCCCAGCGGGCCTGGACCCCGGGGCACTGAAACCTAGGGCACTGAACCCCGGAGCTCTGAACCCCGGAGCACTGGATTCGGCCTGGTCGATCCTGCGCCGCATGGAAGCCTTGGGCGAAGAGAGCCTGGAGTCGAGTGCTGCGGAGTGGACCGCGCAGCTCGGTGACCCCGCACGCGAAGCACTGGTGTTGCTTGCTGGGGGGCAGGAGGGACCGGGTCTTACGGTAGGAGTACTGGAACGGCGCGAGCGGCTGCGAGCCTTGGCGTTGCATGCCGTGGAAACCGGGCTGCAATCCGCTCCCGAGGCGTGGCAACGTTGTTTCGACCGCGGCCTCAATCCAAACTCCGAAGCGGGGGGCCGTTCGCTCGAGTTTGGGCTCGCCGCGATGCGGGTCGCCGCAAAGCTGGGACGTATCGACTGGGCCGATGCCATCGCCGCCAACCTCGCGAGCGAGGCCAGTTTGGCGCCGACCAGCGAAGCGCTCCCTTGGAGGCACCGTTTCTTGCACCGCGAAGCCCAAAGCGCGCTCTTCCAGCTGATCGGGTTGCGCTTTGTCAACCGCGAGGAGTACGAGGGCTTCCCACGCTTGCCAGGGGAGACCCAAGCGCGCTATCGCGATGCGTTCCTCAAGGCTGCCGAACGCGAATTCCAATTGCGCAAACAGCTCTTGGACAAAGATGGTTCGACAGCGCCCGCCCTGCTGCGCTCGAGTGATGTGCGCCTGCGCGAACTGGCGGTCCAGCGCTTGATCGAAGCGGTGGCCAACCAATCGCTTGCGGTAGGACAAGTTCGCCAAGAGCTGATGGCACGGCTCGATTTGGAAGGTGACGCGCGCGTGTTCCACCGCTTGTTGCAAGGACTGACGGATTTGGCGGCAGCAGCCGGGGAAGACAGTGAAGCCGCGCTGGAGCTGCGCAGCCATTTGGAGCGATTGGCACAAACCGTGCCCAGTCCCCTGGCTCCCACCCTATTGGCGGCCCTGGAACGCCTGCCGCGGCCTGGGGAACTGCAGGCCACCGCCGATTGGCGCATGGCCACGGGTTTGCTGCTTTCGATGTTCCAGCCCGAACTACGGCTCGATAGCGACACCACGGTCCAAGTGCTGCGCTCCTGGAGTCGAATCCACGCCCAAGCTTCCGGCTTGACGCTCGAGGGCGAACTCAAGGGGCATGCCGAAGAGCGTGTGCTCGACTTGATGGTGGATCCTGGCGAACCGGAACGGGTTCGCCTGGCCGCAGCTGAGGCCCTGGCCACTGCCAACATCGGCGCCGAATCGGTGCGCCGCATCGTGTCGGTTTTGCAGTCATCCTCCTCTTCGAACCACCTGCGCATGGTGTGCTACCCGTTGATCGCGGAGGCGCACAAGCGGCTTCCCTGGGAAGCGCTGGGTGGCGAAGCGCTGGTCGAGGCTTTGCTCCGCGACTTGCAGTCGAACGATGCGGATCTCAGTCACATGGCCATCGGCCTGGCGCGGTCGAGCATGATCCTGGATCGCTTGGTCGTGCTGGAGCGCGAGCGTGGCACGGTCTTGCCCCCCTGCATGAGCGCCCTGGAAGCCAGCCCTTCGGCGGACTGGCGTCGCAGCCTGTTGGGGCTGATCCGGGATCTCAGTCAAGCTTCGCCCCGACCCGACCTGCTGGCGGCGCACTTGAGCAATCCGTCGGTGGGCGAGTGGGTCCAGCAGGACCCCAGTCTGGCCAAGGACTTGGCGCCGATCTACCTGGCCTTGGCAGGACCCGGGCAGTCGGGATTGATCTACGACGCGGCCCAAAGTTGGTTGCGCGCGGCACCCCAGAGTACGGCGGTAGGCACCCAATCGCTGGCCTTGGTGTTGGCCTTGCCCGTTGCTGATGCTTTGGCTTTGAGCGGCGACAAGCACGTCACCCTGTGCGAACAGGCGCAGGCCCAGCTGGTCCGGCTCCCGCGCTCCGAGTCGGCACTCTGGGCGAGTCGCCTGGCCCAGCGATGGCTGGAAGTCCACCTTCCCGAGGCGCGCAAACAACCCGGCGCCCCGCACTTCGATCATTTGGAAGCCTTGCTCTTGGCCCAGCAGGTGACGGAAACCCATTCGCTCGCCTTGGAAGCCTTTGGCCGAGCTTTGAAGGCACACCCCAACGTGTCGCGCGAGCGATTCTTGATCGTTCGCGATCGGGCCCGCTTCCTCGAGCCACCGAGTGAAGTCGAGTCCGATCCCGCTGGAAGCAAAGGACCCACGGCCCGGGGCGATTGGATGGAGTTGGTCCAAATGCTGACACAATTGCCGCCCGAGCAGGTGCGTGCCTACCAGGCGGAGCTGGACTTCACCGACTTGGCCCGCGCGGCCCAAGTGGCGGGGAGCATGGGGCACATCCCCCAAGCAGCCAGTCTGTGGCAAGCGCGGGTGGCTTCGGTTTTGTGGCGTGGGTTGTCCCCCGAAGGGTGCCTACGCGACCTGGAAGCCTGGGCGGAGTTGACCTTGCGCGACCCCAATGCTCAATCCGCGCAGGCTTGGTTGGAGTTTGTCGGCCGCACGCTCCTGCCGCCCGCCGGAGAAGCCGTGCCCGAAACTTCGCGGGGCCCGGACTCTGCCTGGCTGCGCGTGGATGGCGCAGGATCGGCCAAGTTGGAAGCCCGGTCCTTGGAGCTTCGGGCCCATTGCAAGGCTCTGCCGCAAGCAGTGCCTGAAGCGGGGCCGCAGGCGGACTCGCCCGATGGGCCCGATGGGGAAGTACAACCCGAGCCCAACGAGCCCCAAAGGCCCGGGCCGGTGGAAGGGGACTCGCCCAAATCGGAAGCCAAGAACCCCGAATTCCAAGCGAGTTAGGGGCCTTCTTGCGTGCCTGGGCCTCGAATACTGGACCCCGCGGACAAGAAATGGTGCCGCAGCCTTGAATTCAGGGCGACACCAACCATAATGGTCCCACAAGTGTCGCGGGGTGGAGCAGTTTGGCAGCTCGTCGGGCTCATAACCCGGAGGTCGTAGGTTCGAATCCTACCCCCGCTACCACCGTTCGAACAGCGAGGGCCGCCCGTAGGGCGGCCCTCGCTGCGTTCGAACGGGGTAGGTTCTTATGGCTTCGGGCGCTGACGCGCCCTGCGCGGGCGGGATCGGGGGCAACCACTGCGCGATGCGCGGGAGGAGGTTGCGGGGCGGGAGGGCCTGCCCGTAGGGCGGCTCTCGCTGCGTTCGAACAGGGGCGGTTCCTATAGCTTCGGGCGCTGATGCTGCCTTCGGGGGCGGTACTCGTTGTGGTCGAGGCTACTTTCTGCGAGTGGGCGATTGGGCGCGTGGGCGCGTGGAGCGGTGGGGGTTAGAGGCCGGCGTAGGTGCGGATGGCGGCTTCGCGCTTCTTGAGTTCGGCCTCTAGGGTCTTCGCGGATTGGGCGGTGGCCTTTTGGGTGCCTGATGCGAGGGAGGTTTGGAAGGCTTTGAGGGCTTTGTTCAGGCCTGTGTCGTTGGGGGCTCCGTCGAGTAGGTAGGACACGATCAAGCCGGCTTCGTTGTAGAGGCGCCCCGAACCTTCGCTGTCATCGAGGGAGATTGAAAACTGGAAGACATCGTCGAGCTTGCGCAGCCCGCCGCTTTTCTTGAGGTCGTCGAAGGCAAACGAGCGCAGGGTCCAGCGATCCGATTCGTCCGCCGCTTCTGGATTGGGGAGGAAGCGTTCCACGTAGGACGCCGCACCGTAACGAAGCCAACGCGGAACCTTCTTCTCGCTCCAGAAGCGTTTGCCGTGCTCCTGCAAGTTTCTGTTCGGGTCCGCGTGGATCAGCACGAATTGGCTGACCGCAACCCAGGAAGGATCGATCGCATCCACAAAGCTCTGTGCGGCCGCCCAACGAATCCAGTAGGGACCCCAAGGCGCCGTGTTGGGGTCGTCCACCGCCCAATAGCTGATCCCCATGCCGACAAATCGGGGAGGTGTTTCGGCGCCATCGACCGCACTGTCCGCAAAGTAGGCGCCGTGCAGCGAGGCTAGGCCATCCGCATCCAGCATGTTTTCGCCGCCGATGGCGTTGTACTGGTCGAGGCTGCGCATGACGGCGATCTCGGGCTTCGACTTGGGCGCCATGCCGAAGAGTCGAACCATGTGAGCCTGGACTTGGTCAGCGTGCCAACGGGCGGCATTGCCGTAGCTCCAAGGGCAAGTCGTGGATACCTCGAAGTGTTCACCGGCCAAGACCCACGGACGTTTGACGTCAGAATGGTAGGCATCGGCCTGTTCGGTGGGCAGCCACTCGTCGCCACACTTCCACAGGAGAGCCGTCCACTTTTCGAGATCCTCGGGTGCAATCCAGCTGAAATCATCGGGTCGGAACTGGTAACCCGCTGCCTCCCATTCCGCCACTTTCTTGGCTTGGGCTAGGTCTCCCGGGTGCACCCAGGCTCCCTTGTCGTCGTGCACCCAACCCATGCGAAGGAATGGAAGGTCGGCTTCGGGTACCCATCCGTCCTCGAAGCTGACGAGGCCTTTCGCTTTCATGCGCTTGGCTTCCTCACGCTTGTATCTTGCGAGCTCGACATAGCTCTCAAACCAGCGCCCATCGTAGCGCTCGTGGCGCAATGCTTTGCGTGCGAGTTCGTTGTCTACGTCGATCTCGATCACGCGCTGGTACACGCGCTTGGCCTCATCGGGCTTGGAGGCTTCTTCGTAGCTGGTCGCAAGCGCGATGAGTTTCGCGACATCTTGTCCAGCGGCTCGGATTGCCTTTGTCACGTCGTCGTCTTGGACGCCGACCGTGGAAGCCTGCTCGAGCTGTCCAGCCTGGATGGGGGGGCACGGGGAAAGGACCGCGAGGCTAAGGATGGCGATGATGCTCATGGCGTAATTGGCGTCCGCTAATGCGCGCATGGACTCGAGTGACGTGAGGCCCGATTCTATGCTAGCCTGGAAGTGGGCGGAACCGAGGCTCCCAGAAAAACACGGGCGCAGCTCAGAAGGCGGGGCGAGCTTCGCATGCGCCTCCAGGCTACCGAGGGCACCGATTCGCGTCCGAAGGCCTAGGATTCGCCCGGCAGTTGGCCATCTCCACGACACCACTTCTCCCAACGATTTCCGCTCAGCGGGTCAGGCTATGGAATCATCCGACAAAAACGCCCAAAGCGGCGACCCAGTTCCGCGAGTTGCCGGTGATGCGGGACAATCGGTGCTGAAGTTCTTAGAGGCGAAGACGGGCGAAGCGCCGAGGATCAACTTGCGCGCCGAGGACTCGGGTGCCGTATCGGAGCCCGTCATCGACCCAAGCTCCAAGGAGAAGTTGTCGGTACCCCAGGGGCGGGGGAATTACCAATTCATGGGGGAGATCGCCCGTGGGGGCATGGGCGTGATCCTTAAGGGGCACGACACCGACCTCGGCCGCGACATCGCGGTCAAAGTGCTGGCAAAGCAGCTCTGCGGCCGTACGGACATCGTGCAACGCTTTGTCGAGGAGGCGCAGATCGGTGGCCAGCTCCAACACCCGGGGATCGTCCCGGTGTATGAGCTCGGGATGATGGAGGACGAGCGTCCCTACTTCACCATGAAGCTTGTGAAGGGGCGCACGCTCGCCGCCCTGCTCACGCAGCGGGAAGGGCCGAGCGCAAATCGAGGCAAACTGCTGGACGTCTTCGAGTCCGTCTGCCAAACGATGGGCTATGCGCACTCGCGCGGCGTGCTGCACCGGGACCTGAAGCCTGCGAACATCATGGTGGGCGCCTTTGGCGAGGTGCAAGTGGTCGACTGGGGGCTTGCGAAAGTCCTGGTGCGTGGTGGGGTTGCCGACGAAAAACGTTCGCGCGATGCGCAAACGCACATGACGATTTTGGAAACCGTCCGCAGTGAAGGCACGGCGGCGGGGTCGCAATCCCTGGTCGGCTCGGTCCTTGGGACGCCGGCTTACATGCCTCCTGAGCAGGCAAGAGGCCAGGTGGATCGGCTTGATGAACGCTCCGACGTGTTCGCCCTAGGCGCCATCCTGTGCGAAATCCTCACGGGTTCCCCGCCCTACGTGGGAGACTTCGATCAAATCATTGGCGCCGCGGCCAACGCCGAACTCGACGATGCGTTTGAGCGCTTGGACCAATGCGATGCCGATCCTGTGCTGGTAAAGGCCGCCAAGCAATGTCTGATCGCTGCGCCTGCCGCCCGTCCGGCGGATGCTGGAGTCTTGGCGGAAATCATCCACAATTACGTGGTTTCGAACGAAGAACGCGCGCACAAAGCCAACGTGGAAGCGGCGGAGGCCCGGGTGCGTGCGGAGGAGGATCGTCGCGCGCGGCGCCTGACCCTGGCGCTGGGTGCCGCAGTCGTCGCCGCCGTGCTGATTGGCAGCGGAGGCTGGCTGTGGGTGCAGAACGAGCGTGCGGGGCGCCAACGCCAAGAGTCCGAGCAGCGCCAAGCGGCGGCAGAACGGGAGGCCTCGCTTGGTTTGGAAATTCACGCGGCCTTGAACGAGGCCGCGGTTTTGGAGGGGAAGGCTCGCTGGGAGGAGGCGATCGCGGCCGCCGAGCGGGCCCGTGCCCTGGCGGAAGCAGGTGGTGCAGGTACCGACCTCACGGCTTCGGTCAACGAAACGCTCACGCGGCTTCGCATAGGCTTGGAGGATGCTCGCAAGCAGGAAGAGCTCAAGCTGGATACGCAGCGCTTGCTGGCCAGCCTGCGGGAGATCACCCGACAGACGTCGGAAGAGGGTGGTACGGCAAAGGAGCAGCTGTTTCACGATGCCTTCCTTGGCCACGGAATCGATCTGGCGGAAGGCGAAGTCGAGGATGCCGCGGCGCAACTCCATGCTAGGGGGCTCGGCTCCGAGGTGGCTTTGCTTCTCGACCATTGGGGCGATGTCCGGCGAACCGATGGCAATGATGAGGGAGCCCTGCGTTTGTTGGAAATTGCGCACATCGTGGACCCGGATCCCGACCGTGCCCACCTGCGCGAAGCCATGGCGGTGCGGGATTTGGACGAGCTGCGCTACCTAGCCCAAGGGGGGTTTGAGAACCAGCCGGCCAGCACCTTCGCGTTGCTCGCGAGTTCGCTCATTCGGCTAGGCGACCGAGACCTCGGGCTCTCCGTCTTCCGGAAGGGGCTCGAAGCGCATGCGGACGACTTTCAGTTGCATTACATGCTCGCGAGCGAACTCACCCCGGGTCCCGACGAGATCGCTCCGGATGATGAGATGCGCGAGGCTCTGCAGCATTTTCGGGCGGTTGTTGCGATCGATCCTTCTTCGGCTCTTGCCTATCACTACCTCGCACGGAACTTGAGCAAATTGGGTTATCTGGAGGAGGCTCTGTTGGAGCAAGACCATGCGATCAAGCTAGATCCGAGTACCCCCGATTTTTGGTTTCGAAAGGGCCAAGACCTGCTTCGCCTGGGTCGAGTGGACGAGGCGCGCGAGCTGTTCGAACGGTGTGTCGCGGATGGGCAAGGCACTTGGACGGTGGGCTGGGGCAATACGGTGCTGGGTTCGATTGCTGCCAGCAAAGGAGAGTACGCACGGGCACTGGAGTTCGGGCGGCGGGGTTTGGACTCCTGGACGAGTCGTGGGTACTTCATCCGAACCGCGATGTTCTCGCCGTTTCTCCTGGTCGCGAGCGCAACCGCAGACCCCGCCCCCATCGCCGAAGCGAGCCAGCGAATGGAGTTTGAATTCGACGGCTACGCAGAAGCGTATCAAAGGTATGCGGGGTTCCTGCTCATGGCTGCCAACCGACAAGGCAAGAATTGGTTGATCCCAATCAATGGCACACCCGAAGGCAATCGGTTGCTGCTCCTCGAAAGCATCAAAATGGCACGCAAGGGGCTCGACATCGATTCGAACCGAGACTTCCTCTGGACAACGAGCGGCATGGCACACTTGTTTCTTGGAGAGTACTCGGAAGCGATTGCCGACCTCAAGCAAGGCGACAAAATCGGCGATGGCACCTATCCGGCCCGGTGGTTTGCGTTGGCCATGGCCCATGCGGGCCTCGACGAGAAAGTCGAAGCGCGGTCTTGGTACGACCGAGGCTTGACGTACTTGGCGATCGAGCCCGATGCGGGGAGTAGCCACAACTTGTGGTACCGTGCCGAAGCCGCCCGAGCACTCGGACTCCAGTGATAGGTTGCGGTACTTGGATTTCCTCGCCCGTTGATCGGCCTTGAGGGATACCACAGCCCAGGCATGTGGTGCGGAGGATGTTTTTTTCCCAGGGTTCAGGCGTCGACCCGTTCGAAGTGGGGGAAGGGGCGCTCGGCCTCGGGCAAGCTGGAGAGCGGGACGAAATCGCAAACGGCGCTGAAGGCATCCCAGAGCGCCAACACTGCCGGGTTGGAGTGGGCCGCTTGAACCGCCTCGGCGTCTTTCCATTCGAAGATTTCCAGCAAGGTTCCGTTTTGGCTCTTGAGCACCTGCGGGTGTTCGTCGGTTGCTAGACCTTCGTCGAGCAGAACCCCATGGTGCATGCGCACCAAGTTGAGCAGCGCTTCTTCTTTGCCGGGGTGGGGACGGTAGAGGGCGATGACGGGTTCGGGCATGGGGAGAAGTTGCGGGATGGGGAGGCTGGGATGGAGGGGGAAATGGGACCGTTTCGGGCGCTCAATCACGGGGGTGGGGGCAGGGAGCGCCCCATGGTACCGTGCGTCGATGGAGCCCATCGTGCTTTCCACTCAGCGCTTGGTCTTGCGCCCCTGGCGGGCTGCGGACCGCGAACCGTTTGCTGCGCTCAATGCGGACCCAAGGGTCATGCGCTACTTCCCAGAACCGCTTTCGCGGGCACAGAGCGAGGCCTTGGTGGATCGCATCGACGGGCTGATTCGCGAACGGGGGTGGGGGCTTTGGGCGCTAGAACGGCGGAGCGATGGGCACTTCTTGGGATTCACGGGATTGGGGATCCCCAAGGCGCTGCTGCCTTTCCAACCCTGCGTACCTTTCCAACCCTGCGTAGAAGTAGGTTGGCGGTTGGCGGTCGAGTTCTGGGGCCAGGGCTTTGCCACCGAGGCCGCGCGGGCTGCGTTGCGCTTTGGGTTCGAACGCTTGGAACTGCCCGAAGTCGTGAGCTTCACCGCGCTCGACAACCTCCCATCGCAAGCCGTCATGGAACGGCTCGCGATGGTGCGCGATCCGCTACCGTTCGAGCATCCCAGTCTCCCGGTCGGGCATCGTTTGCGCGCGCATTGCCTGTATCGTTTGTCCGCCGAGCGTTGGCGCGCTCAAGATCCCGAAGGCCGCTCGCTGCCCAAGTGATGGGGCACGCGGATCAGTGGCCCGCCGCAAACCGAATCGGTTCGCAAGCGGTCGGGTGGAAGTGACCTTGGTCGTAGGCCACCTGGCCGCGCAGGATGGTGGTGACCGGCAACCCCGCCATGGGGCGACCTGCAAAGGGACTCCAGCCGGTCTTGCTCTGCAGCCATTCGAGCGGGAGCGGATCCTGGAAACGGGGGTCCACCAGGGTGACGTTGCCCTGCACTCCGGGAGCGAGCGGCCCGCGATCGGTCACCCCGTAGACCTGGATGGGACCCTGGAGGCTCAGCCGCAGGATGTCCTCGATCCGCAACCAGCCATCGCGCACCGCGGTGAGCAGCAAGGGCAGGATGGTTTGCGTGCCCGGGATGCCGGAGGGGCTGTTGGGATAGGGCTTGGCCTTCTCTTCCTTGGTGTGCGGTGCGTGGTCCGAGCCGATGCAGGTGATCAATCCATCGGCGCAGGCCCTGCGCAAGGCCTCTTGGTGGCGCCGTTCGCGGACGGGCGGGTTCATCTGCGCGTAGCTGCCAAACTGCTCGTAGCAATCCGGGGCATGCAGGAAGAGGTGGTTGGGAGTCGCTTCGAGCGTAACGAGCTCGCCCAAATCGCGCTCGCGCACCAACGCCAATTCTTCGGCGGTCGACACGTGCAAGATGTGCACCGGGCGGTGCGTGCGCTCGACCAGGTCGAGCAAGCGGCGCGTGGCGAGCACCGCACACTCGATGTCGCGGATGTGGTGGTGTTCGGTGACCTGGGCTTTGGGGGCCAAATCCGAGTAGCGCTGCTTGAGGCGGTAATCGTCCTCGGAGTGCACCGTCACGCGTCGTGTGCCGCCGCGCAGGATGCGCTCGAGCGTGGCGTCATCGCGCACCAAGAGGTCGCCGGTCGACGAGCCCATGAACACCTTGATCCCCGCACAGCCGGGTAAGGCTTCCCAATCCCCGAGCACGTCGGCGTTGTCGGTGGTGGCGCCCAGGAAGAACGCGTAGTCGGCGACGGAGTGGTCCTCGGCGCGGCTGAGTTTGTCCTGCAGCGCGATCGGATCGGTGGTCATCGGGTTCGTGTTGGGCATTTCCATGAACGCCGTAATGCCTCCCGCCAATGCCGCGCGGGACCCGCTCTCGAGGTCTTCCTTGTGGGTCAGTCCCGGCTCACGGAAGTGCACCTGCGGGTCGATCAGCCCCGGAAACACCCACAACCCGCTGCAGTCGCGCTCGGGGGTGCCTTCGGGGACGGACAACTGGCTCCCGACCCCCACGACCCGACCATCTTGGATCCAAACGTCGGCCTTCTCGAGGCCCTTGGGGGTGACGACTTGGCCGCCGCGCAGCCATAGGTTTTGGGCTTGGTTCACAGGGTGTAGGGGGGCTGGGTGCCGTTGGGTTCGAGGTGCGCGCGGATGGCTTGGGCGAGGGCTTCGCCGTCGGCGAGGGTGCCGGGTTTCCAGTCGACGCCCAAACCCTGGTCACCGATGTGCGGGATGACGTGGAAATGGACGTGGAAGACCGATTGGTGGGCTTGTGCGCCGTTGTTTTGGAGAACGTTGTAGTGTTCGCAACCCGTCGCGGCCATGACCGCCCGCGCAATGCGCGGCAACACGCGTCCGATGGCAGCGGCCGATTCGTCGCTGAGCTCGTGCAGGTGCGCCTTGCGCTCCTTAGGGATGACCAAGGCGTGCCCGCGGCTGATCGGGCTGACGTCGAGGAAACTCAGCACGTGCTCGTCCTCGTACACACGGTGGCAGGGAATCTCGCCGTCGAGGATGCGATCGAAGATGGTGGGAATCGGCATGGGAAAGGATTAGGCGCCGAGCAAGTCGAGCGCCTTTTGGAGGTCGCTGCGCCAGATATCCATTGCGTTCGCGGCACCAGCGATGGGGGACTCGGCGGGGCGGATCAGGATCGATTGGATGCCCCATTTCTCGCGCAGCAAACGTTCGAGCGCCGGGTTGGGGGCAGCCTCGAAGAGCATCGCGTGGGTGCGCCCTTGGCTGCAAAGGGCAGCGATTTCGGCCAGCGCCTCGGGGGTGGGCGGCGAGGTCGGGTCCACATCGACCACTTGAATCACCAAGCCGTAGCGCTGCGCGGGGTACGTGTACGTGGGATGGTTGGCGAGCACCGTCTGGTCCTTGAGGACTGCGGCCAGGCGGACCCAAGCGGCGTCCAAAGCGCGCAGCGAAGTCTCCAGCGTTTGAAAATTCTGGGCGGCGCCGCTCGGGTCGACAAAATCGCGGGCGATGGCACCGTCGCGGATCGTGCGCGCTTGCTCGAGGGCCAGCAACGGGTCCATCCAAAAGTGTGGATCGAACCCTGTATGGCTGTGGGGGCCCTGGGTCCCGTGGCTGTGAACCTTGGCGTCCTTGATTTCGACCCATGCTGAGCGGAAGGGCGCGCTGGTTTGGGTGACGCGACTCGGAGGTAGGTTGGTGGTGGTTGCCCAGGGCTCGAAGTTGGCGCCGTTGAGCAGGATCCAAGACGCATCGGCTAAGGCCTGCAGGTCGGCGTCGGTGGGCTGCCAAAAGGCCGGGTCTTCGCCGGGCGGCACCAGGCAGCGGATTGCTGGTCCACTTCCGATGACGGCCTCGGCCAATCCTTGCAACGGCCATGTGGATGCCACGATCGGGCCGGTCCGCTGCGGGCCCGGGGCCGCCTGTTTGGACTTCGCGTCGCCGCAACCAGCAACCGCCAACGCGACGGCCAACAAGATCCGAGTACCTATTCGCATGCGATCATTCTAAACGCGTCGTGCGCCTTGCCAGAAGCTTGTTTACAACACATGCACCAAATCCGGTAGCAACCGCAAGGCCAACGCCGCTGCTAGGGCCGCCACGGCAATCGCACCGAGTCCCAAAAGAGCCGCCTCGGTGGCCAATAGGCCCGTGGCAAATCCGGGCCGGGCGCCCATGCGAGCCAGCGTGCGCAATTCCCCGGCCCGTAGCTGGGCCGAAAGCACACACACCACCAGGAACAAGAGCGCCATTCCCAGGCCCAGCAACCAAATCAGACGGTCGATCAAACTCTTGATGCGCAAGGTGAGCGCCAGGAGATCATCGACGACCTGGGTTGGGCGGAGAGCACTGAGCAGCCCTTGCGCGTTGGTATCGGCCTGCACGATGGTGAGCACCTTGTCGCTAGCGGGCCAAAGCAGGATCGCACTGATGGGCAGGCTGGCCGGGTCCGCATGCAGATGCAGGCGTTCGGTGGCGACTTGAGCTACGTCCTGATCGGGTACCAAAGCACCCGAAAGCAGCACTCCGTTCTCGGCCTTGGCCAACACCTGCTCGGGATGATCCTGGGCGATCGATTGCGCATCCGCATGTCCGTGGAGCCAGCCGTCCAAGAGCCAACAGGTTTGCAGCGCTCCGAACACCGCGCGGTCGTCGGGCCCGTGGGTTGTTTGCAAAATCCCCGTGACCACCAGCACCTGCGTTGCATTGCCTACCAGGCCAAACCCCATGGGCGGATCCGACCGCAGCCTTGCACCGAGTTCGGCGCCCAAGCTCTTGGCCACCCGCGCACCCAGAACAATCTCCCCGGGCTTCAGCGGCAGCCGTCCCTGCGCGAAGCCCAGGCCGCGCCGTTCGAAGTATTCGGGCGTGGTGCCCACCAAAGGTTGCCCTTGCACCGTGGCGCCGAGCGAAATGGGAACCGCCACCAAGTCTTGACGAGCGGACCAGGGTTCCAAATCGCCCATCGTGAGCGGCGCCAAATGGGTTTGCCGGAAGAAGAGCGCGCCCAGGCAAAGGTCGAAGCGGTTGCCCGGTTTGCCCAGCACCAAGGGCGTGGCGTTGGCACGCTGATGCAGGTCGTGGTCGTAACGTCGCAGCAGCCCACCACCCAAGAGCGGCAAGAAGACCACCAGCGCCAGGCAACCCATCACCAGCACGTTCCGCGCGGGATGGTGGACCAGCTGCTTGAAAGCCAAAAAGCGCAACGCCTTCATGCTTTGGGCTCGCCTCCAGCGCGCACTTGGAATCCAGCGACGGCCCATTCTTGGTCGAAGCGCGTGATCAAGCTGCGGTCGTGGGTCACGCACACCAGTCCAGCCCCGTCGTCGTGCACCGCGTGCAACAATAGCTCGATCACAGCCTCTGCATTTTCGGCGTCGAGGTTGGCGGTGGGTTCGTCGGCGAGCAGGATCCGGGGTTTGTGGATCAAAGCGCGGCAAAGGGCCACGCGCTGCTGTTCGCCATGCGACAGCGCGGCGGGTTTGCGGCGGGCGAGGTTCGGAATCCCGGCCCTTTCGAGCAGCTCTCCCAAGCGCACATCGAAGTCGCTGGGCGCGTAGCCCAGCAGGCGTAGGGGCAAGCGCACGTTCTCGCGCACATCGAGCGCCGCGAGCAATTCAAACCCTTGAAAGACCAAACCCAAGTGTTCGAGCCGTTTGCGCTGGCGTTCTCGGTTCGCGAGCGTACTCCAGGGGGTGCCCATGCAGGCAACCAGCCCCGCTTGGGGCGTTTGCAGGCCCGCGAGCAATTCCAGCAAGGTGGTCTTGCCACTCCCGCTCGGTCCGGTGCAAGCGATGCTCTGCCCCGCCGCCAACTCCAGGTGCGGCCAAGCCCACGCGGGCCCCTCGGGGCCGTAGCCATGTCGCACGCCTTCCAACAGGAGCAGGGGGGCGGGCTGCATCAGTACACGGCCTCCACGGCGGCGGGCGCCTCTTCGGGCGGCGGGATGCGCACGGATTCACGGATTTGTGCGCTTAGGAATCGCCAGCCCGCTTCGGTGTAGGCCACCTCGAAGTGGGCCTTCATCTGTTGGGCTTGCCGGTGGCTGTGGCCCCAGTGGTGGAGAACCCCTTCGACGCGCCAGGTCGCATCGACTCCGAAGGGCTCGAGGCGCGCGGCGAGGAGCGTGGGCTTGGGGGTGATGTGCGCATCTAGGGGAGTGACTTTTTCTACGCGGCATAGGGCGCCGCCTTCTTCTTCGAGTACGAGGCTCGCGTGGATTTCCTCGTACAGGACCGGCAGCAGGTCGCCCGCTACGGTTTTCTCGAGTGCGTCGTAGATGGCTTCGCGTTCGTGGAAGTCAAACGCACGATAGAGGTTTTGCTGCAGAGCGGCGAAGACCGCTTCGCCCTCGGGGACTCCAATTGGGGGTACGGTTTGCACCTGTCGTTGGTAGGTGACGAGGATGCCCGCGATGCCGCCCAGGGCGAACAGGAGCCTCAGCCGATGACGGTAGAGACCACCGACGGCAACCACCGCAGCGACAAAGGCGATCAGGTACACCGTGCGTGGCTTGGGGCCGGGGATCGAAGCGGGGCCCGGGGGCAAGGGCAGCAGGTGGTCGGCCCCACCGCTTTGCGGCAGGCGCCAACGGTAGTTGGGAGACTCTTCGCTTAGATTCACGATGCGCTCTTCGGCGCCCGAAAGCAGGGTGGCTTGGACTTGGACGGTGGGCGAACCGCTAGGACCGGCCAGCACGGGATCGATCGGGTAGGCGGGCCAGCCCAGGATCACCGCATCGGTGTTGGCCTCAAAGGGATAGACCACTTTGAGTTCGAGGTAGGTCAGCGCACGAACCCCGGTGCGCGGGAAGTACATGGCCCGCTCCGGATCGGCCTCGACCCACTCGGCGCTTTCCAGCCGCCCGACCAGTGCAGCGCTGTCGCTGCGCAGGAGTTCCTGGGCCTGAATCCAATCCCAAGCGGCGCCTTCGAGTTCGATGCGCTCGGTGGGAGCGACCACGTTCGGATTTTCCCGGGGCTCGGCCAAGACTTCGTCCAGCCAAGCCAAGTTCACCCGCACCGACAGGCGCAGCCCCGCTTGCGTGTGCAACAGACGCAGTTCTGCGTCGGGGCCATCCATGGGATGCAGCGCGCTGCGCAAGGAAGTGCCCGCACCCACCCAGCCCAAGAGGCAACCCGCCACCCACACGATCCAGCATGTCCGTCCCAGCATGGTGCCCAGGGTATCCCAGAGCTCCGAGCAACGCTCCTCCCGCTCGACAAACCCGCCGTGTAGCCCAGGACTCGTGCACCGCTCGGAGCCCACGCTACAATGGGCCCATGAACATCCAGCTTTGGTACTTGGTGGCCCTTGCCGGCCTTGGGACCCCCGTGCTCGCACAAACGGAGAGCGTAGCCGCAGAAGTAGCCGCCTTCGTGGATGAGGTCCCCGCGGACCCCGCCTTGGTGGCGCGCTACATGACCCATGTGACCTTTTTGGGGTCCCCCTTCTTGGGTGGTCGCTTGCCCGGTACCGAAGGCATGGAGATCGCCAAGGACTACATGCAGTACTACTTGGCCCAAGCCGGGCTGCAGCCCGGTGCCGAAGGACCCGAGGGGCCGACCTGGCGCCAGCCCTTTGCCTTGGCGGGTCGCCACGAACTGCAACGGGTGGGGCTGACCCTGGCGGATGGAACCGAACTCGAAGCGCGCGAAGACTTTTCGGTCCCGGGCTGGGGAGGCTTCGGCCGGGTCGAGGGGCCGGTGGTGTTTGTCGGCTATGCGGTCGAGTCCGGGCCGGAAGGCTACGACTATCAGGGTTTCCCCGAGGCGGTGGACTTGACCGGCAAGGTGGCGCTGATGTTGCGCTTCGAACCCATGAACGCCGAAGGCCGCAGCGCGTTCGGCGCCCGCCGCTGGAGCAGCGCCGCTGGCTTCGAAGACAAGTTTCGGGCCCTGACCCAGCGCGGTGCGAGCGCGGTCCTGGTGGTCAACACTCCGGGCGCCGATGACTCGCGCACCAAGCGCTTGTCCCACGAAGTCTCCTGGTCGAACAACCTGACCGAGCAGCCCGTGCTCCTTGTGTCGCCCGAGACCGCCAATCGCATCCTGGCCCAGGCGGGGCAGGCTACGACGATCGAAGCGCTCACCCAAGAGGCCAACGAGCACGGGGTCGTGCGCGATTTGGGCACCCGTCTCACGGTCGATTGCGAAGGCGAGTCGCGGGGCGTGATGGCTGAGAACGTCTTGGGTGTGCTGCCGGGCAAGGGGACTCTAGCCAACGAAGTGGTGATCATCGGCGCGCACCTGGACCACTTGGGCATGGGTGGATTTGGCTCGCGCGACAACGAACTGCGCGGCAAGGCGGTCCACCCTGGGGCCGACGACAACGCGACCGGTTGCTCGGCGTTGATCCTGTTGGCGGAAAGCTTGGGCGCGGCCTATGCCGATATGCCGGACGAAACCCCCGCGCGGACCATCCTCTTCGCCGCTTTCAGCGCCGAGGAATCGGGCCTCAACGGCGCGCGGCACTACACGCGCGAACCGGTCTACCCGCTCGATCAAACCAGCCTGATGATCAACTTCGACATGATCGGGCGCATCGAGAAGCGGCGTCTTTCGGCCTCTTGCCTGAGCACGGGGGATGGCCTCCAAGCGTTCGTGGAAGGGCTGGCCACGCGTACTCCGCTGACCCTGGTGGCCGACGCGGGGGTCCAACCGGCTTCCGACCATTGGACCTTTGTGCAAGCCAAGGTGCCGTCGGTCTTCATGAGCATGGATGGCATCCACAACGACTACCACACCACGCGCGACACGGTCGATCGCATCCAACCCGAGGATGCCCTATGGGCCACCCTGTGGGTGCACGAGTTGGCCTTGGAGGCCGCCCTGCGCCCAGAAAAATTCCCTTTCGTCGAACCCCAGATGCAAGCGCGTCGGGCCCCGGCGGGTCCAACGGTTCGGCTGGGGGTGAGCGTCGCGGCGGCGCCGGATACGCAGGGCGTGGTTTTCTCCAACATCGTCGAAGCTAGCTCGGCCGCACGGGCGGGATTGCAGGAGGGAGACGTGTTGGTTCGTTGGCAAGGCGAAGCCGTCACCGGCTTGGAGGCTTGGCGTACGAGCCTGATGAAGCTCAAGCCCGGGGACGAAGTCACCCTGACCGTGATGCGCGATGGCCACGCCATCGAGTGCAAGACCACCATGGACGCGGCGCGCTGAGCGGGTGCTAGGGTCCGGGTGGGGAGCGCTCTGCGGCTTCCCTTGCCCCCGTGGCGACGGCTTGGTGCTTCGCCCGAATGGGGGTCTGGATGGGTTGGTTCCCAGTCCGCTCGCGCCCATCCCGCCGACAGGCTGCCAGGGTCGCCGAAAGGCTAATCTTGGGTAAAGCGGAGTCGCATTTTGGGTTGGGCGGCATACCCTCTTTGCCCGCTTGCCCACGTCTGGGTAGGCACCACCCCCAAGTTTGCCCCATGAAATCGATTCTTCGGCTCGCGCCCGCTCTCCTGTCCCTTTCCCTGGTTGCCTTGGCTGGAACCGCTTCCGCCCAAATCAACAAAGCTCCGGCCAGCCCGCGCGGCAAGCTCACCCAGCAGGTGGGCCTGACCCAGGTCACCGTCGACTACGGTCGCCCCGGCGTCAAAGGTCGCACGATCTTTGGCGAGTTGGAGCCCTTCGGCCAGGTTTGGCGTACGGGTGCCAACGGTTGCACCACGATCACCTTTGACAGCAACGTCCAAGTCGGCGGCCAGGATGTGCCCAAGGGCACCTACTCGCTGTACACCATTCCCGGCAAGGAGTCCTGGACCTTCATCCTGAACAAGAACACCACCTTGTGGGGTGCGAGTGGGTACGACCCCGCCGAGGATCAGATGCGGTTTGAAACCAAGGTGCAGCCGCTTTCCGACCTGCGCGAAACCTTGACGATTGATTTTGCAGGGTTCCACTCGAACGGCGCGGATTTGGTCATTGCATGGGAGAAGACCCAGATTTCGGTGCCGATCTTCCTCGACAGCGATGCGATGGTGTTCGAAGAGATTGACCAGAAGATCTTGAAGGCCGAAGGGGAGATCAGCGCGCGCACCTACTTCGACGCGGCGATGTTCTACGTCGAAAAGAACAAAGACCTGCCCCTGGCCGCCACTTGGATGGACAAGGCGGTTGCGATGTCTCCCGAAGCCTTTTGGATGATGTACCAGCAGGGATCGCTGGCGTTGACCTTGGGTGACAAGGCCAAAGCCAAGGAATGCACCGCCAAGGCCCTCAAGGTCGCCCAGGATGCCAAGGGCGGCGACTTCGGCTACATTGCGAAGTGCCAAGCGCTGCTCAAGCAAATCGACGGCACTGCCTCGGGCAAGTAGCCGGCTGCGAGTTCGTTTTCCGGGGGCCTGGAGATGGCCATCTCCAGGCCCCCGGTGCATGCTACGGGCTGCTCGCCCTCACCTCTTCCCAAAGCAGGCATCCAAAACGGTTGCCGCTAGCCTCCCATGCGCGCCTCCCTGGTCCTGATCGCTTGCTTGCTGGTTCCCTACGCATCGGCGCAGCGACCGCACCAACCGTCTTCCGCCGAGATTTTGCAGGGCCTTGAGAAGCTCGAAGTGCTTGGCAATGTGCTCTACCTGGCGGCCCATCCGGACGACGAGAACACGCGCTTCTTGGCCTACGTGGCGGGGGAAAAGCACATGGGCGCCGCCTACCTTTCGCTCACCCGCGGGGATGGGGGCCAAAACCTGATCGGTCCGGAATTGCGCGAGGAGCTGGGCATCATCCGCACCCAGGAATTGCTCGCCGCACGGCGAGTCGATGGGGCCGAGCAGTACTTCACTCGGGCGAACGACTTCGGCTATTCGAAGACCCCCGCCGAGACCCTGGCGATCTGGGATAAGGACGCAATCCTCTCGGACGTGGTGCGGGTGATCCGCATGGTGCGGCCCGACGTGATCGTGTGCCGCTTCCCAACCGACGGCGGTGGAGGCCATGGGCACCACGCGGCCTCGGCGCTCTTGGGGCTGGAAGCCTTCGGCTTGGCCGGGGACGCCAACGCTTACCCCGAGCAGTTGGTTCAAGGCTTGGAACCTTGGCAGCCCCTGCGCATCGTGGTCAACACGGGGCGCTGGTGGAAGACCGACATTTCGGCCGACGACCCCGGCGTGGTGGCGCTCGACGTGGGGGCCTACAACCCCGTGCTCGGGACTTCGTACACCGAAATCGCGGCGCGCAGCCGAACCAACCACAAAAGCCAGGGCTTCGGATCCACGGGGAGCCGCGGCGAAGAGCTCGAATTCTTCGAACACCTCGCAGGTAGCCAGGCCGAACACTCGTTGTTCGATGGTGTGCGCTCCGATTGGAGCCGGATTCCCGGGGGCGAAGCGATCGGCGCCAAGATCCAAGCCGTGCGAGCGAACTTTGACGCGGCCCATCCGGAGGCGAGCTTGCCCGGATTGGTCGAAGTCCACCGCGCCCTGGATGGGTGCAGCGATCGCTACTGGAAGGCGCGCAAGCGCTTCGAAGTGGAAGGGCTCATCCGGGCCTGCGCGGGGCTGTACCTCGAGGCCGCTGCCGATCGTCCCCTGGCCGCGCCCGGCGAAGAGGTGGCGGTCCAACTGGAATTGGTGGCCCGCAACGCCAGCGACTGTCACCTCGTCGGGATCGATTGCGCAGCGCTGGGCTGGGCGCTTGTTGAGGACACCGCGCTCGAGCGCAACCGCAAACTCGTCCTCAATCGTTCGTTCCAGGCCCCCGCAGCGGTCGAATCCGACGGGCCCTATTGGTTGCAGGAAACGGGGACCTTGGGCACCTACCGGGTCGACGATCCGGCGCTGCTTGGAAGGCCGCAGAACCCTCCCACCCTCGAATGGATCTTGCACCTGGTGGTGGCAGGCGAGGCGCTGGCCTTCCCGATCCCCGTGATCTACAAGTGGAACGACCCGGTCCAAGGCGAGCGCTACCGACCCTTCGACGTGGTCCCGCCCGTCTTTGTGGCGTTTGGCGAGTCGAGCTACCTCTTCCCTGGAACAGAGACGCGAAGCGTCGACGTGGTCGTGAAAGGCCTGGCGGCCGAAACCGCGGGAACCCTACAACTCACGGCTGGGGAAAGCTGGACCCTGGAGCCCGCCTCGATCGAGTTGGGCAGCCTCGCGCCGGGTGAAGAACAGCACTTCTCGGTCCGCGTCACCCCCGGATCCGGCGCCAAGCCCTGCGAACTCCAGGCCCAGGTGCAAGTCGACGGGCGCCTCTGCGAGCGGTCGCTCGTGACGATCGATTACGAGCACATCGTGCCCCAGATCTACTTGCCTAGGGCCACGACGCACTTGGTGTCCATGGATCTCCAGCGCCTAGGGCAACGCATTGGGTACTTGCCCGGCGCGGGGGACACCATCCCCGAAGCCCTGCGGCGGGTGGGCTACACGGTCGACGTGCTGACCGAGTCCGAAGTGACCGCAGCCGACCTGGCCAAGTACGACGCGGTCATCACGGGCATTCGGCTCTTCAATGTGGAGGACCGCATCGCGGGGTGGATGCCCGAGCTGTTGGCCTACTGCGAGGCGGGGGGCACTTTGGTGGTGCAGTACAACACCACCGGGGGCCTCAAGACCGACTCCTTCGGGCCCTATCCGCTCACCTTGTCGCGGGATCGGGTGACCGAAGAGGATGCCCCGGTGCGTTTCTTGCTCCCCGACCACCCCGTGTTGCATCGGCCCAACGAAATCACCCAGGCGGACTTTGAAGGCTGGGTGCAAGAGCGCGGTTTGTATTTCCCCGGAACCTGGGCCCAGCCGTACCAAGCCATCCTCAGCTGGAATGACACCGGGGAGTCCCCCAAGGATGGGGCGCTTCTAGTCGCTACTTACGGGAAGGGGACCTACGTCTACACCGGCATTTCGTTCTTCCGCGAGTTGCCGGCTGGGGTCCCGGGAGCCTACCGCCTGCTCGTCAACTTGTTGAGCCTGGGCCATGAATGAGGATCCGATCCCGCTGTTCCGTTCCTGGAACGGTTGGTACGCGCTGTTGATCGGAGTGCTGGTGCTGCTCGTGTGGTGCTTCCACCTGTTGACGGAGCACTACGCATGAGCGTCATCGATTGGGTGGTCCTGATCGGCACGCTCGTCTTCATCGTGGTGTATGGAGCTTGGAAGACGCGCGGGGCCCAGGATCTGGAGGGCTACCTCAAGGGCGGCAACACGGCACAGTGGTGGGGGATCGGGATTTCCATCATGGCCACCCAGGCCAGCGCGATCACCTTCCTGTCGACGCCGGGCCAGGCCTACGCCGACGGCATGGGCTTCGTGCAGTTCTATTTTGGGCTGCCGATCGCCATGGTGATCCTGTCGGTGACGTTTGTGCCGATGTACTACCGGCTTAAGGTCTTCACCGCCTATGAGTTCCTCGAACAGCGCTTCGACCTGAAAACCCGTAGCCTGGCGGCGCTGTTGTTCCTGGTGCAGCGCGGGCTGGCAGCGGGCATCACCATCTATGCGCCGGCGATCATCCTCTCGACCCTTCTGGGTTGGAACCTGACGGCCACCAACGTGTTCATTGGGGTGCTCGTGATCCTCTACACCGTGACCGGGGGCACCAAGGCCGTCACCCAGACGCAAAAGCAGCAGATGGCGGTGATGATGGGGGGCATGGTCCTGGCGGGGGTCATGGTCATTCGCATGCTGCCCCCAGACATTGGGTTTGGGGACGCGCTGCAGGTAGCGGGAAAGCTGGGGCACCTCAACGTGGTCGACTTCGATTTTCGGTTGGGCGAGCGCTACAACTTTTGGTCGGGTATCACTGCCGCGCTGTTCCTGTTCCTATCGTACTTCGGCACGGACCAGAGCCAGGTTCAGCGCTACTTGGGTGGGCGCTCGCTGGCCGAAAGCCGCTTGGGTTTGATCATGAACGGACTGCTCAAGGTGCCCATGCAGTTCCTGATCCTCTTCATCGGGGTCATGGTGTTCGTGTTCTACCAGTTCGATCGGCCGCCGGTGTTCTTCAACCAAGTGGTGGAAGCGCAGGTCAAAGCATCTCCCCAGGGGGGTGCCTACGCCGATGTGGAGGCGGCCTACTACAAGCTCCACGACCAGAAGCGGGCTGAGCTGTATGGGCTCGTGACCGCAGCGCGGACTGGGGAAGACGCTCAGGTGCGCATGCACCAAGCCGAAGCGACGCGGCTCTTGCAGGCGGCCGAGGGCTTGCGCACCGAAGCCAAAGCATTGATTCGCTCGGCCGTGCCCACGGCGGAGACCAACGACAAGGACTACGTCTTCATGGGCTTTGTGATGGGCAATCTGCCCATCGGAATGATCGGGCTCTTGTTCGCTGTGATGTTCTGCGCAGCCATGAGTAGCACGGCCTCCGAGCTCAACGCCCTCGCATCGACCACCACCATCGACTTGTACAAACGCTCGGTGCGCAAGCATGCCGACGAAAGACACTACCTGCGTTCGTCCAAGCTGTTCACCCTGGCCTGGGGCCTGTTGGCGATCTTGTTTGCCACCTACGCATCGTTGTTCGAAAACTTGATCCAGGCGGTGAATCTGCTTGGGTCGCTGTTCTACGGGACGATCTTGGGGATCTTCTTGGTGGCCTTCTACTGCAAATCGATCCAAGGGCACGCTGTGTTTTTGGCGGCTTTGTTGGCGGAGGCCCTGGTCGTCTGGATCCACTTTGCCAACGCGGCGGGGACCGCCCCGGGGTGGTTGACCATGGGCTACCTCTGGTACAACGCCGTCGGGTGTGGGCTCGTGATTGCCTTGGGGTACCTGCTGCAACCTTGGATGCCCAAGGCGGAGCCGCCTATCCAGCGCCTCGCATAGGGGTGGGCCACCTGAAGCCCTAGCGGGTCTCGATCTTGCGGGAACGGAGCCGCCTTGGGCGTCTTTTCTCGGCAGGGGGCTCGAATCAGGCGGGACCCCGGGCGTAGGCTCGCACGGAATGAAGCTCATCGCGTGTCCCGAATGCCGCCGCCAACACAACGTGGCGGGTTTGGACCCGGGTAGCCAGGTACGCTGCGTTTGCGACGCGTTGCTCGACGTGGGGCTGGCTCGCGACTTGCCTGTCCAGGGCTTGGTGTGTGCCCACTGCGGAGCGCCATGTGGGCCGGGTAGCCTGGCGTGTACGCACTGCGGCGTGGCCCTTTCCGAGCTGGACCGCAAGGCCACTCTTTTGTGTCCAGCCTGCGGGGTACGCCTGCCCGATGACTCGCGCTACTGCAGGGGTTGTGCCATCGAATTGCGCCCTCAGGCTTTGCTGGCGCTCCCCGAGGGGACCCGCTGCCCTCGCTGTCGAGGCCAGCTTCGGGTCCGCGTGTTGGGGGCTTCGGACACGGTACCCTGGGATGTGATCGAATGCGCCGATTGCGGGGGGCTGTGGTTCGAACCCCAGGATTTCGATCGTGTGTGCCATTCGGCCTTGCGAGCCCCGGGCTTGTCGTTCTTACCCGAGGACATGCGGGCCTCGAGTAGCCAAGCCGTCGAGGCCAAGGTGGCGTACATCCCCTGTTTGCGATGCAGCGACTTCATGCAGCGGCGGGTGTTCCGGCATGCTGGCGGCAACAGCCGCATCGTCCTCGATCACTGCCGCAGGCACGGGGTTTGGCTCGATTACCAGGAGCTCGGGCAGGTTTTGGAGTTCTTGCGAACCCACCGGCCCAACCAAGCAATCAGCCCAGCGCCCATGGCCCAATACAGCCCTCCCGCCAATCCCAATCCGCGGTTCGACGCTTCGCACAGCCCAACTGCCTGGGCGCTCGAAGCGGTTTGGGACCTACTTTGGTTCGTGGGCGACCTGTTCACCGATTGATCGAAGGCTGCGGCGACGGAGCCGCGCCATTCGAGCGATCAGCGGGGTTCGTCGCCGGCGGGGGGGACGTCGCCGGTCGCATCGCTTTCGCCACTCTTGCCCGATTCTGCGTCGCGCGCCTTCTTCTCGGCTTCGAGGGCGGCTTGCATGGGGTTCTTGCCGCCACCGCCGCGCCGCGAATCCCCGCGTAGCTCGATGGTCTTTTCCTCGACCTTCGGCGGCCAGAAGTTGTTCTTGGTGTCGGCATCGGCGATTTCTTGGTGCGGGTCGAGCACCAACGAATCGATTTCGCGTTCGGTCACGATCAGCTTCTGGATACTGCGGCCCGAGCCCTTCCAAACCTGGGCCGGCCAGCGGAACTCCTGGGTCGTGCCGTCGGTGAAGTGCGCCTCGAGGATCACAGGCATGACCAAATCGCGCACGCGCTCGATCGAAACCACGTAGAAGTTGTCGTCGAGGGCGTAGATCGCTCGGTCTTCGTCCTTGAGCTTCTTGTCATTCAGGAATTTGTCGTAGGCCTCCAAGTCTTCCGGCGTAACGTTGAGTTCGTCGAAGTCGTTGTAGAAGTCGAGCAGCTCGGGATAGCGATCGACCATTCGCTCGAGCCCCGCGTTGCGCAGCATGGTGATGGATTCGGGTTCCGCTTCGCGCTTGGCCTTGGCCAGGGCCTTGGAAACGGCTGGGTCCTTGCTACCCATGCGATAGCGGGTGACCCCCGTCAGGGCTTGATCGCAGGCGTCGGTCTGGAAGAACCAGCCGCGCCAAAACCAATCCAGGTCGACCGCCGTGGCGTCCTCGAGGGTGCGGAACAGGTCGGCGGGCTCGGGGCGCTTGAACTTCCAGCGGCGCGCGTACTGTTGGAAAGCAAAATCAAACAACTCGCGACCGACGACGGTTTCGCGCAAGACGTTCAAGGCGGTCGCCGGCTTGCCGTAGGCGTTGTTGCCGAACTGCAGGATTTCCTCCGATCCGGTCATGATGGGTCGCTGGTTTTCCGACGTCATGTAGCGCACCATCCGGCGCGCTTCCCCGCGCGAGGACTCGTAGCCCTTTTCCCAACTCTGCTCGGCTAGGAATTGGCAGTAGGTGTTGAGCCCCTCGTCCATCCAAGTCCACTGCCGCTCGTCGGAGTTGACGATCATGGGGAACCAGTTGTGGCCTACCTCATGGATGATGACCGTGATCAGCCCGTACTTGGTGCGCTTCGAATAGGTGCCGTCCTTTTCCGGGCGCGGCCCGTTGAAGCAGATCATGGGGTACTCCATGCCGCCCACCGGCCCGTTGACCGAAATCGCCACCGGGTAGGGGTAGGGGAAGGTGTGTTTCGAGTACTCGGTCAGCGTATGCGCCACGACCCGGGTCGAATAGCGGCTCCAGAGTGGCTCGCCTTCGTTCGGGAAGTACGACATGGCCCAAACCGGCTCGGTGCCTTCGATGGGATGCCGCAGGGCGTCCCAGGCAAATTTGCGCGAACTGGCCCAAGCGAAGTCGCGCACGTTTTGCGCCTGGAAGTGCCAGGTCTTCTGCCCCTCGGGCTTGTGGGATTCGTTGGCTTTGGCTTCTTCGGGAGTGACGATCAGCGTCAAGTCTCCGGTCTTCTCGGCTTGTGCGAGTCGCTCGCGCCACACCGGGAGCAGCACCTCCCCGGGATTCTGCAGTACGCCCGTGGCGGCCACGACGTGGTCGTCCGGCACCGTGATGTGTACGTCGTAGTTGCCAAACTCGAGGGTGAACTCGCCGCTCCCCAGGAATTCCTTGTTCTGCCAGCCGGTGTAGTCGGTGTAGGCGCACAGGCGCGGGAACCATTGGGCTAGCTCGAAGATGCAGTTGTCGTCCTCCTCGAAGTGCTCGAAACCCGTGCGGCCACCGACCTTGTCCGAATCGTTGATCGCGTAGTTCCACTGGATCGAGAATTCGAAGCGAGCCCCCGGGGCCAGCGGTTCCGGCAAATCGACCCGCAGCATGGTGTCCTGCTGCGCTGTGTGCAGGGGCGTGCCATCGGGCAAACGAACCCCTTCGAGCTTGCACGATCCGTCGAAGGTCTGTCGGGCGAGCATCCGCTGCATCGATCCCACGCTTGGCGAATCCAGGTCAGGTGCCAGCGACGTCGCCACCGCGTGGGACGTGGGGGCGAAGATGTTGGGGTCGATCGCGACCCACAGGTAATCGAGTGTGTCGGGGGATTGGTTGTGGTAGACAATCGCCTCGTTGCCGTACAGGTGCCTAGCGTCCTCGTCGAGTCGAATCTCGATCGTGTAGTCCACCTGTTGCTGCCAGTAGGCGTGCCCCGGTGCCCCCGAGGCGGTGCGGTAGACTCCTGGGGTCGGAAGTTCGCTACCGAGCTGGCGGAAGGGGTCGGGAACGCCTTCGCCTTCGGGGCTCAGGGCGTAGACAACGGCTAGGGTGGACAGCGATGCACCGGCCAGGATCCAGCGGCGCAGGGGGGCGGAAGGCGAGTACTTCATAGGGGGGGATTCGGGACCTTAGCTTAAGGACTTGCGTGCCCGACCTCCTCCCCAAAGAGCGGGTCTAACAGGGCTCGTACGGGGAGCCGTAGTCCACAACCCGGGGGCTCAAAGGTTCGCCTCCTGGTACCACCAAGAGCCCCAGCCATCCGGGCTGCAGGCCCTCGTGATCCGCCGACGAGGGAGCGGAGTCTCCGGTAGGGTGGCTATGCCAGGCCCCGACCAACCGCAACCCCTGGCCCACGGCCCAGCGGTCGACCTCCATCAAGTGCCCCGCATCCACACGAAAGGCTGCTTCGGGCTTGGTCGCGACGTTGCGCGCCAGGGTCACGTGCCGGATTTCGAGCCGCCCACCCCGCCAGCATCCCACCAGCAAACCGCAGGCCTCCCGGGGCAGGGCCGCTTGGGACCAAGCCCCCAGGAGGCCCTGGGTTTGGGTGGATAGGGGGCCCAGGGCCCCTTGCCACAAGATTTGGGTCGGTTCGACGTTCCGCAGGAGAAACTGGGAGCTAGTTGCCGCCACCGCCCCGTTGGCCGCCGCCTCCGCCACCGCCACCACGGCGACCGCCACCGGGACCTCCGCCGAAGCCGCCAAAGTCTTGGTTGGAGGCTTGGTAGCGCTCGTACTGATCCCCCGAGAGGAAGGTCTGCAAGTCGGCGTTGGCCTCGTCACGGAGCTTCTGGAACGTCTCGCGCATGGCCTGGCGATCGCCGCCGGCGCCGCCGTTGCGCATTTGATCCATCATCTCGGTGCGCTTGGTGTTTTGCTCCTCGAAGAAGCGGCGGAATTCACTCTGTTGGCGCACATCCAAGCCCAATTCGGTGGTGAGCTGGGCAATGCGTTCTTCGGTGCGCTCGCCTTCGCGAATCTTGCGCTCGGCTTCCCGTTGCAAGCGCTCTTGCTCGCGGATGTTGTCCGAAGCTTGGCGGACCCAATTCTCGAATTGGGCCTGGGGAATGACCGTATCGCCGATTTGGATGCGTTGGGAGCCCACGGCCGCAGGAATCGCGTCACCACGGGGTTCGTCGCTGGATTGGGGCACTTGGGTGCGCTCCGGCATGAAGCCGACCAGGCTCGCTTCGCTCTCCATGCGATCGAGCGATGCGGACAGGGTGCGGATCGTTTCGTCGCGGCTCTGCATATCGCTTCGCAATGAGGCAATGGCATCGCGCAGGTCGGCCACGGACTCGCTGGTTCCCGCCGGCTTCTGGGCCGGGTTGAGGAAGTGGGTCGCGGTGGCGCCAACGGCTCCACTGGCAAGGCAGACAAGGATGAGAGGGAGGGTTTTCATAGGAACTCCGGAAGGCCGATGGCAGAAATGAGCACGAAGGCTGGCCTAGACCCGCGATGGTAGCACGGGGTGGAACCGTTCGGCCGCGCCCCGGTAGCGGACCTTCACAGAATTGATACAGATTTCCGGGCACAGCCCCAGGTTTGCTAGGATCGCCCCCCGCATGGGAGAGCACGATGTCACCGGGCCGAGCGAGGAAGAGCGCCGGGCCTTTAGCCAGGCGCTTCTGGAGGATGTTCGAGCCCTCGAACGCATGATCGCCGAGGGCCGTATCGAAACGGGGGTCCGGCGCATCGGGGCCGAACAGGAGCTGTTTCTGGTCAATCCCTCGTTTGAGGCCCACTGCGTGGCGGACCAGGTCCTGGCCCGACTGAAGGGCAACTTCACCCCGGAGCTAGCCCGCTTCAACGTCGAAGCCAACGCCTCGCCCCAACTCCTGACGGGGGATTGTTTGGGGGCTATGGAACGTGAGCTCTCGGGCATGGTGGCGGAGGTCGAGCGGGCGGCCGGCGAGGTAGGCAGCCGCGCGGTCCTGTGCGGCATCCTCCCGACCCTGCACCAACACGAGCTCGGCCTGGATGCCATGGTCCAGGAGCCGCGCTACCTGGCGCTCAACCAGATCCTCTCGGAAATGCGTGGCAGCGAATTCACGGCCCACATCAAGGGGCTCGATGAACTGCGCGTGACCCATGACAACGTGATGCTCGAGGCTTGCAACACGAGCTTCCAACTGCACTTCCAAACGGGGCCCGACGAGTTTCCGTTCCTGTACAACCTGGCCCAAGTGGTCATCGCGCCGGTGCTCGCCTGTTCGGTCAACTCGCCCGTTTTCTTGCAGCACCGATTGTGGCATGAGACGCGCGTGGCGCTCTTCCAGCAGTCGCTCGATGCGCGTAACGAAAGCCAACAACGGCGGGGTTCCCGGCGACGGGTGACCTTTGGTGCCGGGTGGGTGCAGAAGTCGGTGCTCGAGATCTTCCGCGAAGACGTGGCGCGCTTTCGCGTGTTGCTGTCTTCGGATTTAGGCGAATCGTCGTTGGCCATGCTCGATCGCGGGGAGATTCCGCCGCTCAAGGCCCTGTGTCTCTTCAACGGGACCGTGTACCGCTGGAACCGACCCTGCTACGGGGTCAAGGATGGCAAGGCTCACTTGCGCATCGAAAGCCGCGCATTCCCCGCCGGCCCGACCGTGCTCGATGAGATGGCGGGTGCGGCCTTGTACTTCGGTTTGATGGTGGCCCTGGGCGAAACGCTCGGGGATGTGCGCACGAAAATGGCCTTCGACGATGCCCGCACCAATTTCCTGGCCGCGGCGCGCTATGGCCTCGATGCGCAATTCCGTTGGGTCGAAGGGGAACAGGTTCCAGCGCGGGCGCTGATCCTCGAGCGCCTCTTGCCGATGGCGCGCGAAGGTCTGCAAGAGAAGCGCATCGACCCCGGCGACATCGATCGCTACTTGGGGGTCGTGGAGGAGCGCGTGCGCAGCGGGCGGACCGGCGCGAAGTGGGCGCTCGACTCGTTGGCGGACATGGGCGGGCGCGGAACGCCCGATAGCCGCCACCGGGCGTTGACGGCCGCCATGTACGCGGGCCAACACACCGACGAGCCGGTCCACAAGTGGCCGTTGGCCGGTTTGGAAACCAAGACCGACTGGCGCCACAGCTACCGCACGGTACGCCAAGTCATGACCCGCGATGTGTTCACCGTGGGCCCGGAGGATGTGGTGGACTTGGTGGCCAGCTTGATGGACTGGGAACACCTGCACCGCGTGCCCGTGGAAGACAAAGACGGCCGATTGGTCGGCATGATCTCGCAGCGATCCTTGCTGCGCGTGTTGGCCCAGCGCACGCTCGCGGGCCGGGCGGTGGCGGTGCGCGAGATCATGAAGCCGACGCCTTTGATCACCGTCGAACCCGGGGCTTCGACCCTGGATGCGATCGAGTTGATGCGCGCCCACAAGGTCGGGTCGCTGCCCGTGGTCGAGGGGGACCGGTTGGTGGGAATCGTGACCGAGCACGATTTCATTGCGGTCGCCGCCAAGCTCCTGGAGGAATCGCTGCGTGGAGCCTGACTCTGCCCACGGATCCCCAGCGTCCGAGCTTCGCGCTTCGGGCTCCGAAGCCGGCTACCTGCCTGAGCGCCTCATCGACCAAATCGATGGGACCGGCCCGGTCTTGATCTGCGTGGGCGGACTGCACGGCAACGAGCCCGGCGGGATGTTGGCCTTGGAGCGGGTTTGCCGGTCGTTGCGCAAGGATCCGGGAGCTATGACGGGAACCCTGGTCGCCTTGCGGGGCAACCGTCCGGCTCTGATGCTGGGCCGTAGGGCCGTCGAGCGGGATCTCAACCGGGTCTGGAGTCACCAAGACTTGGATCGCTTGTCGGTCCAGGGCAGCGAACACGACGACGGCACCGACCGCGAGCTGCGCGATCTGTGGCAGATCATGCTGGGCTGGAAGGCGAGTGGTCGCCCCCTGTTCCTTTTGGACTTGCACAGTACCTCCGGCAAGGGGCCGCCCTTTGCGGTCGTTTTGGGGTCCGATCGGAGCGAGGCGTTGGCCTCGCGCGTCGGCGTCCCGTGCGTGCATGGTTTGAACGAGTCGATCCGCGGCACCTTGGCCGCCTGGTTCGCGAACGAGTTGGGGGCTTCGATGGTGATCGAGGGCGGTCAGAGCGGCCAGCCCGAAACCGTGCGTCACCTAGAGTCCGCGGTTTACAGCGGGTTGGCGGCTACCGGCCTGCTTCCTGAGCAAGACGATCGGGTTCGGCACAGTCGCCAGATCCTGGCCCAAGCCAGCGAGTCCTTGCCAACGCACGTGCGCGTCTTCCACCGTGAAGCGACCGAAGACCTGGGATTCGCCATGGGGGAAGCCCGCACCCGGCGCTTTCAGAGCTTTGACTTCGTGCGCAAGGGCGAGCGCTTGGCCCAAAACCGTTTGGGGCCCATCGAGGCCCCGCGCGATGGGTACCTGATCATGCCGCTGTACCAAGCCCAGGGCAGCGAAGGGTATTTTTTGGCCGAGCCGTTTGCCGACCCGGCCGCAGCGCCGAGGGCCTAGCGAGGGATTGCGCGCGGGATTGCGCGGGCTATTTCAGAAACTCCATGGCCCCTTGGGGCAGGAGGTAGACGATCAACATGGTCCCGCCGGCCACGGTTGGGATGTGGACCGAGTCGGGTCCAAACACCACCCAACCCGGGGCACGCCCGTCGAAGGTTGGGACGCCATCCAGCGCGATGCAATAGTCGACTTCGCCACCAGGGTGACGGTGGCGTGGACCCGCTCCATCCATCAAGACCACGTCGATCGAGAAGTCGAGCGATTCGGGCGTGGCCTTGCTGACCCTTCCCCAACGCACGGGCATGGCGCCGTTCTCGCAGATTTTGCCTTCCTCCAGGAGCCTGAGCAGATCGGTCTTCAACGCTTGCGCGCCGGGGCCTTGGGGATCCCAGCGCGCCTGCAGCTCGGTTTCCGCAGCTTTGGGGTCGGACAGGTCGAGGCCTTGGGCGGCTTTCAAAAGGGGAGCAAAGTGTTCGATCATGGCATTTTGTGGGCGGTTCGATATCCCACAGGTCCATTTGTATCCCATCGGAAGCGGGGGACCAAGCCGTCGAATGGGTAGAATCCCGCCATGTCCGAGCGCGCGCGCAAGGTGAGCATCCTCCTCCTCGTCCTGGCCCTGGCCTTGTACGTGTACGCCCCGCTTTTGCCTGCTGGCTTCTTTGGCTCGGACTTCGCCGTGCTTTCGGCTGTGGCTCGCTGGGATGGGAGCTTGCGGGGCCTGTATGCCGTGCCCGAGATCGATGGCCGGCCTTTGGCTTCGCTGTCGCTCCTGCTCTCCGAGCGCCTTTGGGCGCGTGGCGGTGGAACCGCCGAGGTGACTTGGTCGGAGTTTGGAGCCACGTGGCTGCGCATCGAAAATCTGGTGTATCTGCTGATTGCCGCTGCCGCCCTGCGGGGGGTGCTGCAAAAGGCCTTGCAGCCGTTTCTCGGAGCCGAGCAAGCGCGCAGCGCGGGGGTCACCGCGGCGCTGTTTTTGTTCCTGCACCCGCTGGGGGTCAGCACCGCTGCTCAAGTGGCCGAGCGCGGCGAACTCATGGCGGCGGCGAGCGGGGCACTGTCCATGGGGTTCTTCCTCAAGGCTCGCCAAGACCGCGCCCCGCGCATCATGCTGGCCGCCGTGTTGTTGGCCTTGGTGGCGGCCTTTGCGGGGCGCATCGCGTACTTGCTGCCCCCGCTCGCGGGCCTACTCGAGTTCCTCTCCGCGCGGCGCCATCGCCCGATCGGCGCCCGATTGCGTACCGCGCTGGTCACCGCAGTGGTTTGTTTGGCGCTGGTCTCGATCGAATGGGTCTTGCGTCACCGCTTCGCGCCCGAAACCCTGGGCCCACCCTTGGGGCCTTGGCGGCAATTGGGGGGCGTGGCGCTAGCCCTGGAAAAACTAGGAGTCTTGCTCCTGCCGGTCGATACCTACGGCATCGGCAAAGTGGGTTATGCGTTGGCGGTGATCGCACTGCTGCTGGCGTTGCATCCGGGTTTCGTAGCGGCCCGGTCGGCCCCGCGTTTGTGGGGACGCATCCTGCTCGGCTGGGCCGCAGCCTTGATCCTGGCCGAGGTGTACTCGCTCGGGCGACGCGTCGAGCCGGGGAGTTTGGCGGGCTCCCAAGTCCTGTTCCCAGCCACGTTTGTGATGGCGGTGGGATCGGCGATCGCTGCCACCGCGATTCATGGGGTACGCCGTACTTTGATCCCGGCGGTGGTTTGTGTCGCCTTTGCGTTGCTGGGGCGCGGCCACGCCCGGCCCTTCGAGCGCGCCGCCGACCGCGTCACCGAATTGCGACGCAACCTGGTAGAGCAGGCCCAAGCGCGCGACTGGAAGACCGGGTTCTTCTTGCTCGACTTCCCCGATCAAGTGGCTGGAGTGCGGCCCCTGGAGGGGGCGGTTCGGCACCTGCTCGACCCGATGTTCCTGTACGAAGTGACCCCGCGTCCCCCGCGCCAACCCTGGCTGGGGGCGGGCAACGCCGGGGCGTTTGCGCTGTTCTCCGCGGAGCCCGAGTTCCGCCGGCAGTGCCAACGGGGCTTGGTCGTGTTGGGTGCGGAAGATTGGTTCGACGGACCCCCCGCCAACCGGTCCGCCAGCCCCTTGCAAGGGATCGAAGTGGGCCTGTTTCCTACCGCAGCGCGACCCCTGGAGCTGGTGGGCTCAGCGGGCGAGGAAGACCTGCAGTTCCATGCGTTGACCTACCGACAAGTGCAGCTCACGTTGGCCAACACCCGCGCTTCCGAGGAGGAAGGGCCCCCGGTGCTGCGCTGGAAGAGCGAAACGGGATTGACCGGGGTCAACGAAGTCTTCGGGTTGTGGCGTAGGCACGCAGGCGGCGCGACCGAAGCGGTGTTCGACCTCTCGCACCACCTCGCTTGGTTGTTGGGCGGGGAGATCTCCGCGCTTTGGCTGCCTGGCCACGTGGGCGAGGAGCAGTCGCTGCGACTTGCCCGCGATCCCGAAAGCCTGCCGCCCGAAGTCGTGCCCCGGCGCGTGGGCAACGATTGGGTGTTCGACGTCTCGCGCGTGAATTGGCCGCAAGACCTAGCCGCGCCCCAGTGGTACTTGGAACTATTGGATCTCGACTTCCTGCGCTACGCCGAGTTTGACCTGGGGCCGAGCCAACGGGGTCGGCTCAGCGCGCCGGGTATGGCGGAGTGGACCGAAGGCCTGCTGAAGAAGGGGCAAGGACCCTTGGTGTGGCGCCTCGAGGCTCGCGTGGATGGGGTCACCATGGCGCGCGCGAGGGGACGGCGCGAGCTGGGGCCTTGACCCTAGGGCCGACTTCGCCGATCCTCTTCGCCCCATCCGCCCAACCCCGCGCCGCCACCATGAGTACCCAACCGAACACTTCGCTCGAGTCCTTCCCGAACCCCAACCCGGAGCGGGATTACGAGATTCGGTTCGAGTGCCCCGAGTTCACCTGTCTGTGCCCAAAGACTGGGCAACCGGACTTTGCCACGCTGCGCATTGCGTACGTGCCTGATCAGCGCTGTGTCGAACTCAAAAGCCTCAAGCTGTACCTGTGGTCCTTCCGCGACAAGGGGGCCTTCCATGAGGCGGTGACCAACCAAATTCTGGATGACCTCGTGGCCGCAGTCCAACCGCGCTCGATGACGGTCGAAGGCGACTTCTACGTGCGCGGTGGGATCGGTACGGTGATCGAAGTCCAGCACCCCTAGGTGCGAGGGACCTACGCCTCGCGCCAAATGCGCGCTACGATCCAGCCCGGGGCCGTGCACACGCCACAGCCCAAGACCACGCAGGGCCCCAGCGGAAGGTCCCACCCGAACGAGGCCAAGAGGCCTAAGCTCGAACCCAAGAGCCCCATTCCGCCCGAAAGCAAAAGGAATTGGTTCATCGATCGGGCGAAGGGGCGGGCCGCGATGGGGGGCAACACCAACAGTCCGAACAGGACCACCGGCCCCACGGTCATCGTGCCCGCAGCAACCGTGGCTCCGATCAGGATCGCTAGCAGGGTTTCCAAAGCCAGTACGCGTTTGCCCGCAACTTGGGCGCTCTCACGGTCGTAACTCACCAGAAGCAGATCGTTCTGCAGCCAGAGCAAAAGCAAGTAGGCGAGTCCGAGGACGACGCCCAGGGTTTCCAACTCGTGGCGCCCGACCGAAAGAATCTCGCCCCGCAGGAGTTCGCTGACAAAGATCTCGCCGGTTGGAGACAGGTGGGCGAACAGGACCGTAGCGGCGCTGGCCAGTACGAATAGGCCCGCCACCCGGGCCACCTCCGATCCGCGATGGCGTCCGAGCACCACGAGGATTCCTAGTCCGCCAAAGGTGAACAAAGATGCCCATCCCAGGTGGTAGTTCATGGCGGCGTGGGTGTCCTCCATGGCGGTCGAAAGGTCCAGGTCCGCCAATCCCACGTGGTGGATCCACCAAGGCATGACCGCAAAGCCGCAGGCGACCCCGCAGGCCGCCAACTGGGGCAAGGCCAACCCGTAGAAGCTCGTGCGGCGAAGGAACAGGTAGCAGCCCATGTGCGGCACCACCCAACCCGCAATGAGCGCGGCGGCGATCGACAAGCCGAACAGCTCGAAGGCGAGCGACCAGCTCATAGCGATCCTCCGATGGGGGCCAGGATAGTCGCTGGAGCGCCGACACGCACCGTCCCGTCGGCGACCCAGGCGACCTGGCTGCAGTGGCTGCGCAAGAGATCCAACTGGTGCGAGACGATCGCCACGCCGACTCCCTCCTCGGTAGCGAGGTTGGCCAAGAGCCCCAAGATGATTTGCGCCGCGCGGTCGTCGACCCCGGAGGTGGGCTCGTCGAGCAGCATCAGGTCGGGTCGGATCATCAGGGCTCGGGCGATCAGCACCCGCTGGCGCTGGCCGCCGGAGAGGCTGGCGTAGGGCTTCGAACCCACATCGGGGAGTTCGACGCGGACCAAGCAGGCGCGGGCCAGTTCGCGGTCGGCGCTGGAAACTCGACGCAAGCCCTTGAGCCGGGTGAAGCTGCCCATGCAAACCACTTCGAGCGCGCTCAGGGGATAGAGGGCGTCGAGCACCTCGTTCTGGGGGACGTAGCCGATGGCACGGGCGTGGCGCTCCAGCGATCCCCGCAGTGGGGGAATCAAGCCAAGCAACCCGCGGAACAAGGTGGATTTGCCCGCCCCGTTGGGGCCAGCGATTCCGATCAGCTCGCCCGAGCGCAACGCCAGGTGGATGTCAGAGATGACGGCTCGGCCCCGGTAGCCAAATGCCGCGCCACGCGCCTCAAGGAGGATACCCATGGCGGGAGTCTAGCGAGGCGCTGCCCACAAGCAAAAAAGAAGCGGGGGGACTCGGTCGCACCGAATCCCCCCGTGGGTGGCCGCATGGGCCTTGCCGTCATGCCTCAGGACTCGTGCCTCAGGAGCCCTTAGGCGGAGTCTTGCCGGGTTTGGCGTCGCCATCCGGGGCCTCGGAGTCCGCATCGGGCGCTTTGGGCTGGTCGTCTTCGAGGATCAACTTGCCGAAGAAGTCGGGCATTTCGACTCCACCGATATCACGCATCATTTGCAAAGCCGGGGGCAACGAACCCGCCAGCCCGCGCAGGAAACGGCTGGTTCCCGTTCCTCCGGTTCCGTCGCCGCCTTGGGCCCCATCCCACACCACGATCTTGTCGAACTTGATGTTGGAGATAGCGTTGGCGGCGGTTTCGGCGATGTGGTCGATGTGCTCGAGCATCAGCATGCGGAAGGCTTGGTCGGCACCGCCGCAGCTTTCGATGATCTCGCGCAGACCCTGACCCTTCTTGGCCAAGATTTCGTATTGGCCCCGGGCTTCGGCCTCGAGGCGCGCAAAGTTGGCCTTGGCTTCGCCTTCGGCGCGGATGCGGTCGCGTTCGGCAGCGGCTTCGGCGTCGACGATGGTTTGGGCCTTAACGGCCCGCGCAGTTGCCTCCAACTCGGCGCGCTTTTCGGCTTCGATCTTCTTGCCTTGGGCCTCGGCGGCCTTGGCCTGGGCGAGGTACTCGGCTTCGAGCACCGCCGCCTTGGCCTCGCGCTGGCGGGTTTCCCCGATTTGGTAGGCGTTGGCTTCCTGCACCTGCAGGTCGGCGTTGGTCTTGGCGATCAAGGCGCGCGCCTCGTTCTCACCGGTCACCGCGTGGGCATCGGCGTCGGCCACTTGGATACGCATTTCGCGCTGGGCGTCGCGCACGGCGGATTCCCGGGTGAACTCCGCGCGTTTCTCCCCGATGATACGGTCGCGGTCGAGTTCGGCGATTTCCACGCTTCGATCCCGCTCGGCGGACTTGGTCCCCACGTCGCGGACCTTCTCTAGTTCGGCCACCTGGATCGAACGCTCCTTGTCCGCCGCGGCCACCCCAATGGCGCCCAGCTGCTCCTGCTTGGCCACGTCGATTTCGGCCTGGTTGATGGCCTCCGAAGCGGCCTTGCGGCCGATGGCTTCGATGTAGCCCGACTCGTCGGTGAGGTCCTTGATGTTGACGTTGATCAGCACGAGGCCGATCTTCGAAAGTTCGGGCTCCAAGCTCGATTGGACCTTGGTCAAGAACACGTCGCGATCCTTGTTGATCTCCTCGATTTTCATCGAGGCGATCACCTGGCGGAGCTGGCCAAAGATGATGTCTTCGGCTTGCTTCATGATCTCACCGCGGGTGAGCGACAAGAGGCGCACGGCGGCGTTGTTCATCTGTTCGGTTTCGGTTCCCACCGCGACCGTGAACACGCTGGGCACCGAAACGCGGATGTTCTCGAGCGAAAGAGCCCCTTGCAACGGGATCTCGATCTGCATGGGCTCGAGCGAGATGTAGTCGTAGCTTTGGAGCAAGGGCCACACGAAGGTACCGCCCCCGTGGACCGTTTTGGCGGTTTGCCCCCGCGAGGTGCGCCCGTAGATCACCAGGATCTTGTTGGAGGGGCAGCGCTTGTAGCGCCGGGCTATGATCAGGAAGAAACCGGCCAAAACAACGATCACCAAGAGGGCGATCAGGGCCGGTACGGCGTTCTCGGGGAACGCGGACTTGGCGAAAGCGAGGGGCATCATGCTGGATGTCATTCGGATAGGGGCTCCACTTCAAAAGTGTTGGGGGAAGTTTGTGCGACCACGCGGACTTCGGCTCCGGTGGGGATGGCCGAGCCCTTGGTCGAAGCGGCGAACTCATGGGTGCGGCCCTGCAGGGCTACGGTGATCTTGCCTTTGCCTTCTCCGGCGGCGGGGATGCGCAGGTAGACGGTGGCCACCAAGCCCACCGCTCGGGTGCTGTCCACTGTGCCGTCTTGGAAGAGTTTGCTTTGCAGCGAGAACAGCCAGGCGACCAGGAACATCATCAGGAGCCCAGCCACCGCGCCAAAGCCAGTGGCCGCGGCCGGGGAGTAGCCTTCGTTGAGGGCCCACCAGCCCACCAGTCCGAAGGTGGCGACCAAGCTGGAGAGGGTCCGGATCGAGGCAAATCCAAAACCGTCGCCTCCGTCCACATCCAAGTCTGCATCCCCGTCGACTCCGAATAGAAGCAACACGAGCTGGAGCAGCAGGATGGCCCCGCCCACGATGGCGCAGCCCACAAACAGGGTCTGGGAAGACCAATTCTCAAGGATCCAAGCCATGGCGTTTCTCCGTTCGGGGCACCGGGGGTGCCGGACGGCTCCTACTCTACACCCGGAGGGCGGCCCCATTCACGGGGAATCCATGCTGGCCGGTGGGCTGGTAGCCCCGGGGCCAAGGTGGTTTGGGGTAGACTGGGGATCCAGCCCTTCGCCACCTTCCATGCCCATCCCTCCTAGTTCCAGCGAAGCCACCCAGCTCCTCGCGCGGCTGTGTGCGGGGGACGAGTCGGCCGGTGAGGCGCTCTTGCCCTACGTCTATCAGGAGCTGCGTAGCGTGGCTTCGTCGTGCATGCGGGGCGAGCGCGAATCCCACACGCTCCAACCCACCGCGCTGGTCCACGAGGCCTACATGCGCCTGTTGGGGACCGATGAGACGCCCCATTGGCAAGACCGGCAGCACTTCATCCGGGTTGCAGCCAAGGCCATGCGCAACGTCTTGGTGGACCATGCTCGCAAGCGCAACGCCGTCAAGCGGGGCGGTTCGGAGCGTCCTTTGCCACTCGACCAAGTCGTGGTGGCTTTCGAAGAGCAATCGCTCGACGTGATTGCCTTGCACGAAGCTCTGGACCAATTGGCGTTGGCCGATGCGGAGTTGGCCCGCTTGGTAGAGCTGCGCTTCTTCGCGGGCCTGACCATCGAAGAAACCGCTCGCATCCTGGAGCTTTCTCCTGCCACCGTCGAGCGACGTTGGAAAGTGGCGCGCATTTGGCTGCGCGATCGTTTGCGCGCTTAGGATCGTGCCAGGGGCGAATCTCAGCGCCCTGCGTCGAGTTCGCGGATTCGTTGGGCGACGAGGGGGTGGTCGACTCCCAAGTGCTTGAGGGCTTCCAGGTAGGCCCGGGCCTCTTCGCGTAGTTCTTGGATGCGGGCGGGGGAGGCTCCTTCGTTTCGGGCTAGGTCCACGCCGAGCAGCAAGTCTTCCGTCATCGCCCGTTTGGCGGAGGCGTTGTCGGGATCGGCTCGGATGCAGAAGCGCCAGAAGCGGAAGGCTTCCTCCAAAGCTTCCGCAGCTTGCCTCGGAGCACCCGCTCCGTTCAAGATCCGCGCGCGCAAGCTGTACAGCTGGGCTACCCCCTCCGCGTAGTGGGTGTCTTCCACGTCGGCTCGCAGAAGCCCTTGCAAGACGCCATCCAAGCGGTTCAGCAAGGACTCGGTGGGGGCCTTGGGATCCATGCGCCAGTCGAGTTTGAGCCGGTTGATGTAGCCCAAAGCGCTGATGACGTCCTGATTCGGATTGCCGCTGGGGTGCGACCAGTTCTTTTGGTGCAGCTCGGTGTAGAGCGTGCGGGCGCGGTCTTCTTGCCCCAAGTCCCACCATAGGTTGGCCGCGCTGAGGTTGACCATGAAGCAGGTACCTTCCAAGAAGGGGTCGGTCAGGCGCTCGGCACTGAGCAGCGATTCGACCTTGGCTAGGCGGTCGAGTGCCGCCACCGCGGCTTTCGCCTCCCCAGCCTGGTTGCGGTTCGAGGCGATCGACAGCAGGGTGCGCAGCGCATCCTCCGGGTGGGCGGGTTGCTGGCTGCGATCGGCGGCGCCATCGAAAATCGCTTGAGCCTGCCGGAGTTTCTGGAACCCCGACTCCAAATGGAGGTTGTCGGTCTCCGCTAGGCCCCAGTCGAGCAGCAGGAGGCCTCGGTAGCGTTGCCCACGTTGCGGATTGGCAGCCTCCAAGGTTGGGATCAGCGCGTAGGCCTTGCCAAAGGCCTCCATCGCGTCACGGAGGCGAGTTCCTCCACCCTCCATGGGGTACATCCGGAGCAGGGCTAGGTTGCGATAGGCGTCCAAAACGGTCACCAGCAGCCCCTCCGGGATCGACTTGGCATAGCGATCGCGCTCAAAAAATTGCGTGCCGATCGACAGCAACATGTCACGGATCGCGTAGGCATTGGGCACTTGCCGCAAGCGCAGCTCCAGTCCGGTCAGGATCTCGCGCGCAAAGCGCTCCATGACCTGCGCATGTTCCTCGGCGTCGGCGCGGGCCACCTTCGACTGCTGGAGCGCCGTGCGGTACTGTTTGCCCTTGTATTGGGTGTACCCGAGACTGCCCGCCAAGAGCAAGGACAACAGACCCACGCCCGCAATGGGCAGTCGGTAAAGCGACCACTTGCGTCGCAGCCCTTCCCAGGTACCTACCGGGCGGGCTTTGACGGCTTCGCCTTCCAGGAGGCACACCAAGTCCTGCTCCAAATCCCGGATGGTCGCGTAGCGATTGCGCGGATCTGGATCCAAACTGCGCGACAGAATCGCGCGCAGATCGCGTAGGAAGCGTCCATTGTCGGGGTACATCGCGAGCGACCCGCGGCGTAGTCGGCCCAGCGAGGGGGGCGACCCAGGGCTGGACCCGCTGGTGGAGTCGGTTCCAGGAGTTTCGCCGGAGCGCGCCAGCAGCGGGCGACGATCGGTGAGCAATTCCTGCAGGATGATGCCTAGAGAATACTGGTCGCTGGCTCGTGTGATGGACTTGCGCAGCAGGCACTCCGGGCTGGCATAGGCGGGCGTCAAAAACGGCCACTCACCGTTTTCTGTGTTGGCCCCGGCTCCCAAAACAAGTGCAACTCCAAAATCCAACAGTTTGACCTTGCCGTTGGGCTGCACCACCAAGTTGCTCGGTTTGAGGTCCCGGTGCAAAACCCCGAGTTGGTGCACGTCTTGGACGACTTGGCACACTTGCTGGAACAGGCGGATCCGTTCGACGGCGTCCAAGTCTTGATGCTCACAGTAGTGGTCGATCCGTTCACCAGGAACGAATTCCATCACGAGGTACGGCAGACCATCGGGCGTGCGCCCCGCATCCAGCAGCGCCGCAATCGATGGGTGATCGAGGGCCGCATGGATGTGACGCTCCTGGTCGAAGCGTTCGAGCATGCGCCCTTGGCGCACGTCTTGGCGGATGACCTTGATGGCCACCTGTTGGGTGAACGCTGCATCGATGCGCTCTCCCAGGTACACCGTTCCCATGCCCCCTTCGCCCAAGACACGCACCAGCTTCCAGGGTCCAAGCCTCGCGCCCAAGAGGGGAAACTGGCGAACCGAAAGGATCGGGGACAAGAGGTCACGGGGTCGCTGCAAATCCCACTCTGCCGACTGCGAGTCCTCGCTCAACAGGTCGCGCACGCGGCGCAACAACTCGGCATCTTGGCCACAACGCTCCTGTAGGTAGGCCTCTCGCTTGGCGCCCTCGAGCTGCAAGGCGGCCTCCAGGATTTCGAGCAGGGGATCGCTGGAACTCATCGACCCGCTCCTGTCTCGGTTGGGCGCTGCTTCCAGGCTTGATTCCCTAAGGTCTGGATTTCTTCGATTCGCTGCGCGCAAGCGCCGCGCTCGCGGAGTGTTTGGAGAACTTGGTCGACGCTGGCCCAAGCGCTTGGGTCGGTCACGCCTTGCAGGCGCCACAGTTCGATCCGGACGCGGCTGCCGAGCAGCAGGACCTGCGAGTGTTGCGCAGCGGGAAGCGGCAGTCCTTCCAGCACATTCTGTGCCTCGATCCAGCAAGCTTCCGCTCCTGTGCGGTCATCGGCCGATTCCAGGATGCGGCCCTTGAGCTCGAGCGCCTCGGCCAAGTAGGCATGGTATGCGGGCCAGCGCGCCCCTTTGCGCAGCAATTCTCGCCAGGCGTCGATGGCACGATTGCAAGCTATTAGAGCTTCGTCGCGGTGCTCGGAGCCCATGCGCCAGGTACACTCGGCCAACCAAATCCAATCCCCGGCCAGGGCGTGGCTCGAGCCCGGTTGTTCGGTGAACGAGTTCTGGATGAGCTCCAGCGACGAGCGGGCTTCCAAGAGAGCATCGCCGGGGGGAAGTCCCACCCGCGTGCGAGCCAAGGCCAGCATCAGCCACGTGCTGGCTTCCAATTGCACCAAGTCTGCGACCGGGGGGTCATGGGAGCGTGCCTCTTCGCGCAGCTGGTACACCAAAGTGGGAAGTTCGAAGAGCGCCTCACGTTCGCGCCCAGATTGCAGCAACAGGTTGGCCCGATACGCTTCAAAACGCGGGTAGTCGCCCCTGAAGAAGGGCTCCATCGCCGGGTCGCTGCCGGCCAAGCTACGGATCCGCCGCAGATCCCACAGGTCGATGGCTTCGTCGTAGTGCATGCGGCTGGCGAACAGGCTCCGCCGCGCCTCCAGCCAATGCACCATGGCGAGCGGGGGCAGGTCGGATTCACGCAAGCCCGCCTCCTCGAGTTCCTGCTGGCTTTCCGCTAGGGCCTGCATGCCGGCGGGCTCGTCGAGCATCAAACCCGCAAACCAAATCGCGCAGCGCACCGAGCGAACCCAAGACATGATCCCGCGGTCGGTCGCCGGTCCCTGGGTCGATAGCAAGACCGAGCGAGTCAAGGTCCGCGCCCGGCGAACCGAGTCGGGCGTGCGGGCAAAGCTGCCCACATCTTGGGCGATCCAATCTGCCTCGGCCAGCTGCGAATAGGATTGGGCAATCTGCGCGCGCAGGTGGGGATCTTCGTAGCCGGTTTCCTGGAGGTGGTCGAGCAGGGGGGTCCCCACGTTCAACAGATAGCGCCTGGCGTCTTCGAGCCCCGAGCGGCCTTGCATGGTGGGACCCAATTCGGTCAGGAAGCGGATGCACAACTCGCGCAATCGGGTGCTTTGGTGGTCCGCTTCCAATTCGGCGCGCCTGGCATCCTCCAGGGCGATCTGGGCGCGGACCGAGCTTCGATAGCTGGCACTCAGCGCCCAACCGAGGGTCCCGAGCACGGCGACCGATGCAAGCACCGCGCTGCGGTGGCGCGCAAACCCTCTTCGGAGTGCGTAGAAAGGTGCGGGTCCCCGCGCGCGGATCGGCTTGCCTTGGAGGTGCCGCTCCAAGTCTTCGGCGAGTGCGAGGGGCGTTTGGTAGCGCCGGCTGGAGTCTTGCGCCAGGGCCTTGGCCAGGATGCGATCGAGGTCGCCGTCGAGGGCATGGGCCCATTGTTTGACGTTCAACCCTCGAGCACGGGCACGGGTGGCATCCCCACGCTGTCGGACCCGTGCCGACGCAGGCTCCAACCAATCCTGATGCACCTGCGCCGCCGCTTCGGCCGGAGTCAAGCCCTGCAAGTCGTGGGCCAGCTCGCCCGTGAGCAGCACGTGCAGTACCACACCCAACGAGTACACATCCGCCACCCCCGTGATCGGCGCACCGGCCCATTCCTCGGGACTGGCGTACTCGATGGCGTACTGCGGCCAAATGGGTTCCAGGACGCGCGCTGCGGATGGGTTCGAGTGTGCTAGGCCATAGACCACCGTGCGAATGGTTCCATCGGGCAAGAGGTGTACGTTGTTGGTTTGCAGGTGGAGTCCGACAATGCCTTGTTCGTGAGCATGCTGCACGGCTTGGCAGAGTTCGAGGAAGAGTTCGATGCGCTCTTGGAGTCCGGCACGCTTGGCGTCCAGGTACACCTCGATGTCTTGGCCCGGAAGGTACTCCGTGACCATGTAAGGGATGCCTCCCTCCGTCGTGTCCGCACCATAGAGCTTGGCGATCCCCGGATGCTCCAGGGTGGCTTGGAGTTCGACTTCCCGTTCAAAATCCTGGCGCGCAAACGGGTTGGCCGCATCGGGGCGCAGGAAGGTGATCAAGACTTCCCGATCGAACGCGCCGTCGGCGCGGCGGGCGACGAACATTTCCCCCGATCCCTCGAGCTGGTAGGGCCGGATCAGGAGCCAGGGTCCCACCGAGTCACCCACTTGGGGCCACGCGGAGTCTTCAGGGGAAGGGGGCAGGGTCACACCACTATCCTACGGCGGATAGGGGCCGGGGGCAGGACCCAGTTGCGGGGGAGCCTCGGCTATCCAGCTTCGATCCACGGACTGGCCCCAACCCGGTGGCCGGTCCTTTCCTGGAAGCCCTAGATCGCTGCCAGGGCCTGGGTGAGTAGGGGGAGGACTTCGGAATAGCGCCGGTCCATGCCAAAGTGTCCCCCTTCGAATTCGTGAACCTGATGGGCAATCCCCAATTCGGTCAGCGTCCGCGAAAAGATCCGCAGGCCAAACTGCAGGTGGAATTCGTCGCGCGTGCCGGCCTCCAAGTAGAGCAGGCGGAGCGCTCGCAGCCCGGTGGAGTGTTGGCGGCAGGCGACGATCGGATCGAATGCCTTCCAGCGCGCCCACACCGCTTCGATCCTCTCGCCCGTGTGCAAGTCCACGGGGAGGTCCCACCCCAAGGGAGACTCGGGGTTGGGTGAGTAGCAAGCCGCCATGGCCAACAAGTTGAGCGCGGCGTGTCCGTCGCCTTCGAGGTTGGGCTTGACGAAGAACGCCTCCAAGAACGTCTTTGGATCGCCCCCCAAGCGTTGGATTTCGCGTAGGCCACAGAGCAAGTCGTTCCCCAAGCTCGCTTCGAAGTGACAGTCTCCCGCGATCGAAGCGGCTGCTTGGAAGGTCCCCGGTCTTTGCATGCACAAGTGCAGGGCCCCGAAACCACCCGAGCTCTTGCCCACGACTCCGCGTGCGCCTTCGAGGACGGGGTAGTGGCTTTCGACAAAGGGGATCAACTCGTCGAGGACATAGTCCTGGTAGCGGCCCACGGCCGAGGAGTTCACGAACTGGCTACCGCCCAGCCGGGTGAAGGTGTTGGGCATACACACGATAGCTGGCGATGCCGCGCCCGAAGCCATGGTTCGGTCCCATTCCCACAAGGCTCCGCGCTTCCAAGGATGGGATTCGAATAGGCCTTGGGGCGTGCCCGTGAAGGCCGAAAGCAGCCACACCACGGGCAAGCGCCGCTCGTTGGCTTGGGGGGGCAAGTAGACCGGGACTTCGCGCAGACTCGGATCCCCAAGCGGATTGCCTGCCAATACCTTGCTTTCCAGGGGGCGCATTTCCAACCGCCCGGCCAAGCCCAGCGGCGTCCGATCGAATTCCGCCCTCACTTCAAGCCTCCCGATTCTTGGTGCCTCGCAGTTTTTGGTACACGGGCAGAATCCGTTCGTGGACCACCCGTTTGCGCTCGGCATAGGGATAGAAGGCCGCGTTCATCGCGTTGACGGTCAACCGCTCCAGATCCTTCAGTTCGAGCCCGAAGGTGGCGACCGCCAAGGCGAACTCCTTGCTGAGCGTGGTGTTGCTCATCAGCCGGTTGTCGGTGTTGAGCGTGACCCGGTACCCGTGGCTCAAGAAGTAGGGGAAGGGGTGGTCTTCGATCCTCGCACAGGCTCCTGTGTGGACGTTGGACGAAAGGCAGATTTCGAGCGGGATGCGATGGTCGAGCACGTAGCGCGCCAGGCTGCCCACTTGGATCACTTTGCCGCCAAAGACCGCGATGTCCTCGATCAGTCGCGTCCCGTGGCCGATGCGGTGTGCGCCGCAGAACTGCAGGGCTTGCCAGATACTCTCCGGACCGAATCCCTCGCCGGCGTGGATCGTGATCGATCCATTGCGGCGCTTGATCAATTGGAAGGCTTCGAGGTGTTCCTTCGCGGGGTGCCCGGCCTCTTCTCCGGCCAAGTCGAAGCCACACACGCCCCGGTCCATCCAAGACGCGGCCAGCTCGGCCAGTTTGAGCGAGAGGCTGGTGGGCTGGTTGCGCAGGGCGCAAACGATGACCCCGGATTCGACGCCATACTCGCGACGGCCGCGGGCCAGCCCGGCTAGCACGGCCTCGAGCACGGCGTCGAGTCCGAGGCCTCCCTGGGTGTGGAAGTGGGGGGCGAAGCGGACCTCGAAGTACACGACCCCATCGCGGGCCATGTCTTCGGCATACTCGAAAGCGACGCGCTCGAGCGCGCTAGCGCTTTGCATGACCGCGATGGTGTGCGCGAAGCCTTCCAGGTACAAAGGCAGACTGCCCCGATCCGCCCCGCGGTGGAACCACTGGCCTAGGGCGACGGGATCCTGTTCCGGAAGTTCGGCGTAGCCGCACTCGGCCGCCAATTCGAGCACCGTGGACGGGCGCAGGCTGCCGTCCAAGTGGTCGTGCAAGCTGACTTTGGGTAGGCTCAAGATCCGTTCTTGGGTCCATTCGGGGCTCGTAGGAAGGGTGCTCATCCCTCCATGCTAGAAAACCTCGAATGGCATTTCCCCTCCGATTCCGTTCGTCTTCCGTTCGTCGGGTGGCGACTTCCAAGGCGAACGAATCCAATCCATCGCGTCCAAAGCCGGGGAAGTGCCCTCGAGCCGCGCGGCGCTGCTCGAATATGATGGGTTCCAGGGTGGATGCAGCCTCCCCAGGCCGTATCTTCTTGCCCGCCGCCACTTCCACTCCATGGATGCCATGTCGAAAACCATCCGCGTTCGAATCGCGCCCAGCCCCACCGGTTCCGTGCACTTGGGCCTCTGCCGTACGGCCCTGTTCAACTGGGCCTATGCCCGCCGTTTTGGGGGGCAATTCGTGCTGCGCATCGAAGACACCGACCACGACCGCAACACCCAGGTATCCGAGCAAGCGATCCTGGCCGCCTTGGATTGGCTTGGGCTCGACTACGACGAGGGGCCCGGCAAGGGGGGACCCTTCGCGCCCTATCGTCAGAGCGAGCGGGTGGCGCGGCACTTGGAAATGGCCCAGGCGCTGCTGGCCAGTGGCCACGCCTACCGGGACTTCAGCACCCCCGAGGCCTTGGATGCATGGCGGGCCGAACAGGAGGCACGCAAGCAACGCGTCGCGTACCGCGGTAGCGATCGTGACCTGGATCCGGAAGTCTCCCGCCGCAGGGCCGAGGCGGGGGAGCCTTTCGCGACTCGCTTCCGTATCCCGGCCGGGGAAACGCGCTTCGAGGATCTGATCCGTGGTCAGGTCACCATTCCCCACGAAGAGATCGACGACTGGGTCATGGTTCGCCGCGGAGGCGAAGCTCCGACCTACAACTTCGTCGTGGTGTGCGACGATCTGGACATGCAGATCACCCACGTCTTCCGGGGCGAGGAGCACTTGGTGAACACGCCCAAGCAGCTTTTGGTGTATGCCGCTTGCGGGAAGCCTGAGCCAGCCTTTGCCCACTTGCCTCTGATGTTGGGCACCGATCGCAAAAAACTCAGCAAGCGAACGGGGGACACGTCGTTGCCCGACTACCAGGCCAAGGGATACCCCAAAGAGGCCATTTTCAACTTCCTGGCGTTGCAAGGATGGTCCTTGGATGGTGAGACCGATGTGTTCGATCGAGCCAAGTTTGTCGAGCACTTCGATATCCGCGATGTTTCGAAGGCTGGGGCGGTGTTCGATCCGGCCAAATTCCTTTGGATGGCGGGCGAATACTTGCGGCGTGAGACGGTCGAAGAACTGGCGCAGCACGTTGCGCCCTTCGCAATCGAGGCGCAGCTGATGACCGCCGAAGCGATCGAAGCCCGGCGGCCCTGGTTCCTGCGCGTGGTGGCCTCGGTGCAGGATCGCATGAGCCTGTACAGCGACTTCCCGGCTTGGGTGGCCCATTTCTTCCAACCCGATGACGCCATCGTGTACGACGAGAAGGCGGAGAAGGGGGCGCGCAAACGCGAAGGCCGGGCGGAAATCCTGCTCGCCTTTGCCGAAGCGCTCGAAGCGGGGCGTTTGGGCCACACAGCTGCGGACATGGCCGGTGCCACCAAGGCCTGGCTCGAAGATCGTGGGGCGAAGTTGGCCGATTTGTTCCAGCCCTTGCGCCTAGCCTTGACCGGCATGGGTGGGGGGCCGGACCTGTTCGAGACCATCGAATTGTTGAGCACCCCGTCGAGCTTGGCCCGGATTCGGGCCGGGGCCGCCCGGCTGGCCTAATCCCGTTGGGGCTAGGCCCGTTCCCGGGCGGATTCGGCTTCAGGAACCCAGCATTCCTGCCGAAGGCCTATCCGGTCCCATGTCTGCCCTCGTTTCGGAAATCGATTGCCTGGCCGCCCAGGCCCTGGTGCAGCGCTTCGCCAGCGCCAGTTTGGCGCCCCAGGAGCGGGGCGCCTTGCGCGAGCATTTGGGGGGGTGCCCCGGGTGCGCCGAGCACTTCGAACGGGTCGCCGGGACTTTGGCCCGGCTCGGGCATGAAAAACGGATCACTCGCTTGGCCCAGGAAAAGGCCCTGCGACGCCATAGTCTTCGACAAGACGTCTTCGAGTCGGGGCCCTCGCGCAACTGGATGCGCAGTCGGCTGCGGACCCTCGTGTACCCCGCCTTCTTTGCCCTGTTGATGTGGGGCCTGAGTCACAAGCTGATGACTCCCGGTGGCGCTCAAGTCCAAGCCCAGGTCGCCGACGTTTGGCTGCGCGGCCAGGAGCTGGCCCCCGGTGCCCAAGGGGTTCGCATGCGCGTGCGCGAGCGCTTGTTCGTGGGGCCCGCTGGGCACGCGCAAGTTCAGAGCGGCAAAACCGTGTGGGACTTGGATCCTGGCGCCGAAGTGCGCCTGGAATCGATGCACCCGGTGAGCATGCGACTCTTCCAAGGCCGTGTCGCGGTGCAAGGTCCCTTCCGTTGTTACAGCGATGGAGGAGTCCTGATTGCCAAAGCGGCCTGCCGGGCGAACCTCCAGCAAACCCCCGCCGGGCTCTCCGTCGAGATTCTCGACGGCACAGCCGAGTGGTTGCACGCCGAAGGTTCGACCCAGCTGGTCGCAGGTGTGGCTCAAACGTTCGCTGCATCCGACGCTCGCTAGGGCCATGGACCCGTTGCGGCAACCCGTCCGGCGACACTCGCTGGTTCGTCGTTTGGTGTTTGCCTCGTGTCGACATGCAGCGCGCTGGTTGGGTGGCAGGGCTTGGTACCGCAGCCGCTACCTCGGGCCCGGCCGCTGGGAATTGCGCGAAGAGCGTCTGCCCGTCCCCGGCCTTCCCAGGGCGCTGCACGGCTTTCGGATCTTGCACCTCTCCGACATGCACGCGGGACCCTTCTTGGGAGCGGGAGACTTGAAGGCGATCGCGCAATGGATCGCAGGCCAGATGCCCGATTTGCTTGTATTGACCGGCGACTACATCACCCACGCCTGGGATGACGTGCTTGCGATCGCTCCCGATCTGGGTGCCTTGGTTCCGCCTCGAGGTGGCTTCGCCGTGTTTGGCAACCACGACTACCGCGGGCACCAAGAGGCGCGCATCGCCGCCGCTTTGCGCGAGCAGAACATCACCTGTTTGGAAAACAAGAGCGTGCGGTTGGGCGAGCTTCCGCTGTGGGTCACCGGGATCAGCGATCTGGAGGAGTCTCCGCCCGAGGCTGCTACCCCGTGTCGCCCCGAACTCGAAGCCGGCGAATTCGAATTGGTGTTGTGCCATCATCCGCTCGGGGCACCCGCCCTCGTTCGACCCGGGTGTGTGGCGGTCCTGGCGGGTCATACCCATGGTCGACAAATCGACTTGCCCGGGCTGCGAGCGCTGGGACCCAGCCATCCGGGGCTGCGCGTGAACTTGGGACCCACCACGTTGTACGTGAATCGAGGCCTAGGCGTGGTCGGGGTTCCCGTGCGCGTGGGGGTCCCGGCGGAAGTCGTGTGCTTGGAGTTGGTTCCCGCATCCCCGAGCGATTCCCGACCGACCAGTCGCATGAGCCGCCCGCGAGGTCCGACTTAGGGTCCGCTCCCGGCCGTCCAAGATCAGGAAAACGGGCCGTTCGCTCGGCAGGTTGCGACCCGCGTCCTACGATGGTCCCATGTACGGTGGATTGTGCGAAGCGGGCGGAGTGCTCTACGTGGGGCGTCATGCCAAGAGCGCCAGCGTCACGGCATTCGACTTGGATGGGCACCCCATCCGGACCATCGTGCGCTTCCAGGATGCCAAGGCCGGTCGCTCGGCCGCCACCGGGTTGTCGCTCGACCATGACCACCGCCTGTGGATCGCCGACGGGCCGGCCGGATGCGTGCGCGGTTACACGTTGTTTGGTGTCCAGGTGGTCTGCCTCGAGCCGGCAACCGAACGGCGCGACCAAGTCGGCGACTTGGGCTACCCGGTGGCGACCCTGGCCCTGGGCGAGGACGAAGACATGGTGTTGGTGGTGGCCTCCGGGGGACGGCGGCGCCATGCGGTGCAAGTCTTGCACACGGTTCGCGGTACCAACCTGTCGCTACGTCCGTTGGGAGATCCCGAGGGTCGCTTCGAGGAAGTTTGCGCCATCGCTGCCCGGGGAACCCGCGAACTCTTGGTGTTGGAGGCCGCCGCTGCGCGGATTCAGGTCTTCCGCGGCGGGGACTACCACTTCAGCATTCCACTGCACGAAGCCGGACCCGGTGCTCGACCCAGTTGCATGGTGGTGGCCCCCGATGGTCATGTGGTCGTGGGGTTTGGCGGGGAAAGGTCGAGCGTGTGGGTGTTCGACGACGAAGGCCGGCGCATCGCGTGCATTGCGGAAGGGGGGCGCGAGGATGGTCAAGTGGAAGATCCCTGCGCCTTGGCCTTGGCCCCCAGCCAAGGCCTGCAGCCCGCGCGCGTCTTTGTCATGGATGCGTTTGGGGATCGGGTTCAAGTCTTTACCCTGCAGGGCGTATGCTACGGGGCGTTCCCCGCGCTCGTCTCCTGATGGTCATGGCTCGCTCCAACCCGCATCCCAAGGGCTCGGTCCCCGTGCGGGGGAGTGTAGGCTTTGTGCTGCTGGGACTCTTCGTGATGTTCGGGTTGGTGTGGTGGGCGCTGGACGGACCGCGCGCAGCAGGCACCCACGCCGGATTGGAGAACGAGAGCGTGTCGCAGGAATCCTCGGGGGTCCCTGCCGGAGACTCGCAACTCGCCGGCCAAGCGCCGGAATCCTCCACTCGCACGTCGGCCGCTGACCCGGATCCCGTCCCCGTCGATCAAGCGCTCGCTGTCGATTGGGGCGCAGCCACCCTTGGAACTTGGCATGGAACCGTGCTCGCCAGCCGCACGGGGCAACCCCTGGAAGGGGCTCGTATCGAGGCCCGTTTTGCGCAAGGCAGCGTAGCAACGCAAAGCGACGCTCAAGGTGGCTTTGTGTTGGAAGTGCCTTTGGGGGAAGGCTGCGACTTGATCGCTTCCAAGCCGGGCTACACCGCGCGCGCCAAGCCCCGCGCTACCAGCGGGGAAGCGCTGACTTTGTTGCTGGTACAGGCGGCCAGCCTGCTAGGGGAGTTCTCGGGTGGGCCACCGGAAGTGCAAGCATTCCTGTATGGGGCAGGACCCAACGTCACGTTCTCCGAGTTGGCGAAGGTACCCCTCGACCCCCAAGGGGCCTTTCGCTTTGACGGCCTCGAGGCGGGGGTTTACTCGATTCGGCTTGGGCCCGGGGTTTATGCCGTGGCCAAGGATATCGCCGTGACCGCTGGCGAGCAGGTTCGAGTTTCCTTGCAAACCTGTGAGTCCACTGCGCCGTTGGAGGGCCGAGTCCTTTGGCAAGACGACGAGACCCCGGTCGAGGGAGTTCGCGTCGAAGCCACCTACCACGCCCTCGGCATGCCCACCTACCTGGAAGTCGGCACGGGGGCGCAGGCAACCAGCGACTCGAGCGGACGATTCACCATTCCCATGGCCCGTGGGATGCGAACGGGGCTGCGCTTGCTGCCCCCCGGCGGGGCTCCCATCGAAGAGCCGTACCTGGATCTCGTGGACTGGGAGGCCAAGTCGCCCTGGGTCTGGCACCTTGCGCGGCCGGCAAGGCTGGGCGGTGTGGTCCAGGATCCAACCGGAAAACCGGTGGCGGGTTGCGTCGTGGAATGCGTATGGACGCCCCCCCGGCGCAACAGGGGGAGCCGATCGGGTGGAGCCCATCCCACTTGGACCGCCGAAACCGACGGGAAGGGGCACTTCGAATTCCCTTCGCTTCCCTCGGGTGCTGACCTCTGGGTGCAGGTTGCTGGAGCCAAGGACGGCCAGGCAGCTGGGCGGAGCGCCGCGAGCCCGCGCACGAGAGTCCAGTTGGCTGCGGGGGAAGCACGCATGGACTTGGTCCTGACCAGCGGCTGGCAAGGAAGGCTGTTCGGCACGATCACCGATTCGTTCCAAACGCCGTGGGCGGGCTTGCACCTGCAACTGCGCGGGGATTGGGGCAAGGTGCTGGGCGAGGGGTGGACGGAAAGCGACGGGAGCTATCGGATCGAAGGATTTGCCACGTATCCGAATGCTGGCTTGGTGCTGCGTTTTGAAAGCGACGGCGATGCCGTCGCTGCGAGGAACTTTCGGATGGATGCCGACGTAGGCGCTGGATCGGGGGATCCCGACAACTTGCTGGTTCTCGAGAAGGACTTCGAGTTGGAGCGCTTGCGGGTCGTGCGCGGTTGGGTGCTTGACCCGGAAGGCTACGCCGTGGGGGGGGCAAGGGTACGGGTCCGCGGGGAGTCTTCCCGCGACCTCGCGACCGACCGTTCCGACCCCACCGGTTCGTTCGCGCTGCGTGCGGCTTGGCCCGAGTCGGGCGAGGTCGTGATGCGCGTGGAGCGGGCGGGTTGGAAGCTCTCGGGAGCGAAGGAACTGACCATGGGGCTGCCGCTTCCCGAACCCTTGATCTTGACCATGGAGCCGGACTTCCGCGGAGCCCCCGCATCGGTTCAGGGGGAAGTGTTGTTGGCCGACACCCAAGATCCGATGCCGCGTCTGCGCTTTGAGGGGCTGCAAGGGGGGGTCCTGACCACTTCGGGGACGCGCTTCCAGATCCAGGGGTTGCGACCGGGCCGTTTCCGCGCCCGCATCCGGACACCCGGCTTCGAGTACGTGGATCTACCGCCGGTGGATCTCTCACCCGGGGCCAAGATGGACTTGGGAGTCGTCCGGGTTTGGCCAGGGACGACGTTTGCCCTGCAAGTCCGGGGGATCCCCGATTCTGGGTTGCCCAAGGGGAGCCTGGCCCGGCTCGAGTACCTTTCCGACCCCGCCGACCGACCCGAGTTGAAGGGACGCCGGATTGCCCTGCGAGCCACCGGAGCTTCGAAGGGCACCGCCGAGTTCCAATCGGCGGGAATTCCGCGCGGCCGCTGGCGGCTCTTGGTTCGCATACCTGGCTACAAAGACATTCGGCGCGAGGTCCGTTTCGACGGCGCGCGCGAGTCCCTGCGCCTCACCGTACGTCGCTAGTGGGTGGTCTCACTTCCCGTTTTGGGACCGCCTCGTTTTGGAGTCTTCTGAGCCCCCATCCGAAAGCTCGGGAGCAGCGTACAATAGGGGTATGGGACGGAATCGGAGGTATGGTGCGGGAGCCGCTCTAGGGCTCCTGGCGCTGGCTATTGGGGCTTGCAGTCCCAAGCCGCCTGACTCGGTGGTCACACCGTCGCAGACGACGACCACCCCGGGTCCCATCCCCGCCAGCCAGGCGACCCAGCCCGGCCCGATGGCTTGGAACTTGAACCCTTCGGTGGACTTGACGGTCTACCGCAATGGGCAAATCTTGGCTCCACTTTCGGTGGACCAAGACTGGTCGCTCCTGCCGGTCCCCGGATACCCGGGTTGGTTCAACCTTTCGATCTTCGTTCCGGAGACCCAGGACACCGAGCTCTTCATCTTGGGAGTGCCCAGTACTCCCGCGAACATCCCCGCTCCCTTGCTCACGGTGTTCCACCAAAGCAACGCATCGCACGGGGACGTGATCTACAACACCAGCTTCTTGGCGGAGACTCAGGCCCGCGGTTGGTACATGGTGGCGCCCCTCGCTCGAGGACCGATTGCTCCGGAAACCGCCGCCTTTTCCCACAAGGTTTCGCAGGTGAATGCCCGCGCAGCCATGCGCTGGGTCGTGGATCACTATCCCATCGATTCGGACCGCATCTACGGCGTGGGTTTCTCGGGCGGTGGTGCTTTGGCCGTGAGCATGGCGAGCCGATACCTCGATCCGCGTGAACCGATGTTCGCCGCGCTCGTCGATCACACCGGCGTGGTGGACATGGCGGACGCCTACCAGTTTTCCGACGCAGCCGGCCAAGCCTTCTTTTCGCTGCTGTACGGGGGAGCGCCTTCGGCCGTTCCTTTTGAGTTTGCGAGCGCTTCGGTCCTGCAACTCGACGCCAACCACCTCTGGGTAGCCGGCGGTAAGCATATGGCCGCCAACTACGCCTATCTGCCGGTTCAAGTGTTCTACAGCCTCCAAGATCCTCAGTTCCATTTGATCCAGCAGAACAGTCAACTGTTCGATTGGCTCTCGATCCATGGCACAGGGCCTGTCCAGCTGAACACGAGCAACTATGCGGGTCACAGCTGGGCCGCACTGGACGAGTTCCAGGTGTGCGACTGGCTGTCGGGGTACCAATTGCAATTGCCCTTGAGCGGCGATTTGCTCATGGACCGTGATGCGCGTTTCCTGTACTTCGATTTGGTTCAAGACGCGCCGGGCACGTTCTCGAAGGTCCAATTCTCGCTCACTCCTTTGTCCAACAGCTTGTCGCTGCTGGGGCTGTCCAACGTGCAACGGTTGACCGCCAGTCCGAGTGAAATGGGGTTGAGCACGGCTCCCGGGCTGACTCTGCACATGCAGTTGGAGACATCCGATGGGGGGGATGTGGTGCGCTTCCGTGACGTGCTCGCGGCGCCGGTTGCGGTGTTGCGCGATGGAGTCGCCAACTTCAGTTGGACCTACGTTCCTGGCAGCCAGCGGCTCGAAGTGTTGGAGTCGAGCTTGGGCGTCCACGACTGGACGCTGCAGTTCTAGAAGCGGTTCTCGGAACCGAGTCTAAAAGTCGCTCGGCAAGAGCGAAGGTGAGTCGAAGTCTTCATCCCGAGGGTGCAGGGTTTGGACCACGAACAGGAAGGCCTCCACCGAATCGAGGCGTTCTTCGGAAGTCGTGGGTTCTGCCAGGGACCAAACCATGCGCTCAGGGGGAAGGCCTAGAACCATGTGGTGCAGTCCTGCTGTGCGGGGACTCAGCCGGCCATCGGCGACCGCTTCGATCACCCCGTCCGCCGGGACGGCGGACGCGGGCCCTAGTTCCCGCTGGAGCGTGAAGTGGCCGTCTTCGTGTTCCATCCAAAAGGCGACCCCTTGGCACTCCCCGAGGGCCAAGACCGCTTCTAGTGCGAAGCGCAGGCGCTTCTCCGGGTCGGCCTGGGCGACCAGGCGATCGAGCCAAGGCTCGTGAAGGATGGGGTGAGGGTCCACGGTGTCCCCCTTATCGACATCCGTGCCGGAAATCCTTGCGCTCCGGCCTGGGGTGGCCGATAACTGGGAGCCTATGCGCATTCCTGGACTCATTTTGGGGGCAAAAGACGCGGGAATCGCTTGGAGGAGCACTTCCAGCCCCGGAGTCGCTTGGTTCCTGGTCGCTGCGGAGGGGGGGCCCCATGCGGGAGCGCGGGCTGGGGCCACGGTTCTGATCCGCATGGAACCGGGCTGCGGGTACCCCGCCCACCGACACTTGGATGTGGAGGAAGTCTGGATCCTTGCGGGGGGCTACCGTGATGAGCGGGGCGAATACCTCCAAGGAGAGTACGTGCGCTACGAGCCCCAGAGCCACCACCATCCCATCGCCCTGGGCGATGCGAACCAGCCGGTCAGTGAAACCAATCCCGCGTGCCTGTTGCTCGCGAGCGCGCGCGGAGGGACGGAAGTCCTTGAAGCGTAGCGGCGATCCCTCAGGGCGAAGTCTCGGGTCCCCGTCCGTCTGCAATTCGGCCGGATGACCACGCCCAAGCTTGACCCTCTTGAGCCTCCTCGCTACATTTCTCGCCCCAAGGCGAGGTAGCTCAGTCGGTTAGAGCGCAGGCTTCATAAGCCTGAAGTCGCGGGTTCGAGTCCCGCCCTCGCTACCATTCCTTGCTGGCGTCCGTTGCTGGCGTCCGTTGCTGGCTTTCCTTGCTGGCGTTCTTGGGGGCCATCCCTAGAAGGGACCTCCGATAGGGCCGCGCCGGGGGCGCCCGCTATCTAGGCAGACCCCACGTGGGGAGGGGCAGCGGCCCGCAGGGGGCCGCCGCGGCCAGCCCTAGTGGATGAAGAGCATTTCGCGGTACTTGGGCAAGGGCCACAGGTCATCGTCGACCCACAGCTCCAGACTGTCCACGGCCTCGCGGAGGCGCGCCATCGAGGGCACCAAGTCGGTGCAGTAGGCCTTGGCCAGCTCGGCTTCGTGCAGGCCCCGCTGGGCGATCGCGCGTTTCGTTGCCCGCACTTGTTCGATGGCCTGCTGGACCTGCTCGATGCGCTGGCAAAGGTTGGTGAGCTCGGTCAATTGCCCCGCACCCGCTTCCTTGCCCAAAAGGCCGCGTACCCGATCGATCGATTCGGCCATGCGACTCTGGTACTGGTAGGCGGCCGGCAGGACGATGGTTTCGGCCATGTCCACGGCCGCGGTGGCTTCGACTTTGATCTTGTTGGCGTAGATCTCGTTCTGCACGTGGAAGCGGGATTCCGCTTCGTTGCGCGTGAACACCCCATAGCGTTCGTACAGGGCGATGTTGGCCTCGGAGGCCCAATCAGCCAAGGCTTCCGGGGTGGTGCGTCGGTTGAGCAGACCCCTTCGTTCGGCTTCCGCGCGCCACTCGGCGGTGTAGTTGTCCCCCGAGAACATGATGCGCTTGTGGGTGCGCAAGCACTCGGAAACTACCTCTTGGACGACTTGCTCGCTGAACCCGCCATGGGCTTCGATGCGGTCGGACAGGTAGTCCAGCGAATCCGCCAGCAGCAGGTTGAGGAACGTGCACGGGTACGCCGCGCTTTGGTTCGAACCGACCGCGCGGAACTCGAACTTGTTGCCCGTGAAGGCCATGGGCGAGGTCCGGTTGCGGTCAGAAATGTCCCGCGGCAATTCGGGAAGGGCGTTGACGCCTAGGCGCAAGGTCTGCCCCGGGACACGACTTTGCTCGCGGCCTTCCATCAGCGCTTCGACCACTTGCTCGAGTTGCGTGCCCAGGAAGACCGAGATGATCGCCGGCGGCGCTTCGTTGGCCCCCAGTCGGTGGTCGTTGCCGGCCGACGCGATCGAGGCCCGCAGCAAGTCCTGGTGCAGGTCCACCCCGCGCAAGAAAGCGGTCAGGAAGAGCACGAACTTGAGGTTCTCATGGGGCGTGGTGCCCGGCTCAAACAGGTTTTGGCCGGTGTTGGTTCCGAGCGAGTAGTTCACGTGCTTGCCGCTGCCATTCAGCCCCGCAAACGGCTTTTCGTGCAGGATGGCGGCCAATCCATGGCGAGCGGCCACTTCCTTGATGACCTCCATGGTGAGCATGTTCTGATCGACCGCGACCGAGATCGACTGGTAGATCGGCGCCAGCTCGAACTGCGAAGGAGCGACTTCGTTGTGGCGCGTTTTGACGGGAACGCCCAAGAGCCACAGTTCGCGCTCCAGGTCTTGCATGAAGGTCAAGACCCGCGTGCTGATGTTGCCGAAGTAGTGGTCGTCGAATTCTTGACCCTTGTAGGGCGGCGCGCCAAACAACGTTCGGTTGCAAGCGATCAGGTCGGGGCGCAGTTTGAAGAATTCGCGGTCGATCAGGAAGTACTCCTGCTCGGCTCCAGTTTGGGGATGCACGCTATGGACGGCCGTGTCGCCGATCAGGTGCAGGAGCCGAACGGCCGCCTGCGAAACCGCTTGGCAGGAGCGCAGCAGGGGGGTCTTCTTGTCGAGCGCGTCTCCCGTCCACGAGCAAAACGCGGTGGGGATGGTCAGGGTTGCTCCGCCGGGGCCTTTGCGGATGAACGCCGGGGAGGTCGGATCCCAGGCGGTGTAGCCACGGGCTTCGAACGTCGCGCGCAAGCCGCCCGAAGGGAACGAGGACGCATCGGGTTCGCCCTGGACCAGCTGCTTGCCCGAGAACTTGAGCACGGCGCCGCCTTGGGGCGTGGGCTCCAGGAAGGAGTCGTGCTTCTCGGCGGTCGAGCCGGTCATCGGCTGGAACCAGTGGGTGTAGTGGGTGGCGCCGTGGCTGATGGCCCAATCCTTCATGGCGCGCGCCACTTCGTTGGCGATGCTGGGATCCAGGCGAGCTCCAGTCTCGATCACCCGGCGCAGGGTGGTGTACACGTCGGCCGGCAGGCGATCGCGTTGGACCGCGTCACCGAAGACGTACAGCCCAAAGGTCTCCGGCAACCGATCGGTTGCCGTGGTCTGGATGTTGCGACTTTGCTTGCCGCGTTCGGAGGAACTGGAGATGCGACGGATCGCTTCCTGGCGCAAGTGGGCGGTCATGGGAGGGGGGCTGGGAGCCGCGTAGGGAGCCGTTTTGGACGAAATGCGTCCGTTTGATCGACCCCCTAAAGATATCGGTCTTGCCTCCGGTGTAGAACACTGGCGATGGAATTTAGAGCCCCGCATTCTCAGCCCGGAGGCCGGGTTGCTCAGGCCTTCCGTTGCTCGAGCAGCGCCGCGATGGTGCGCCGATTGGCTTCGGCCAGGGGCACCTGCTCCTGGTAGCCCAATGCGCGCTCCAGGGGTCCCATGTCGTAGCTATGGCTGGTGGCCAACTGCCGGGCGACAAAGCGTGACATGGGCGGATCGCCCTGCTTGCCAAGCACGCGGTAGGCTCCCTCACACACCGCTCCCAGCGCATAGGCCACCCCTTGGGGGATCCTGCGGCGCACCGGGGGCAAGTCCAGGGCCCGCAACAGGTCGCCGATCCAATCCCAAAGCCGCACCGCCTCGGTTTGTCCCACGAAGTACGCCTTGCCAGAGGCGGGGCAGTCCGGTCCGAGCTGCTCGACCCCCAAGACGTGGGCCCAAGCGGCATTCTCGACGAAGGTCAGACTGACTTCGTTGTCTCCCCGCCCCACTTGGATCAAGCGCCCCGCCCGGGCCCGCTCCAAGAGCCGCGGAATCAAGTGCGGGTCGCCCGGACCAAAGATCAAGTGCGGCCGTAGGGCCAGCGTGCAGAGCCCCTTGGGGTCGTGAGCGGCCAACACGGCGCGCTCCGCCCGGGCCTTGCTTTCCGGATAGGGGGAAAGGAAGCGCTGCGCGTAGGGCAAGTCCGGCCCAGCCTGGAGGTGGTCGCGTCCATCGAAGCAAACACTGGGCGAGGAGGTGTGGACCAGCTTGCGCACCCCAGAGGCCCGGGCCGCTTCGAGCAGTCGCAAGGTGCCTTGATGGTTGGCCCGTTCGAACTCCTGGGCGGGGCCATGCACCCCCGCCTTGGCGGCGCAATGCACGATGGCCTCTGCGCCTTTAAGCGCTTCCTCCAATGCCCGACCGCCCGCAGCCAAGTCGCCCTGGTACGTGGCGACTCCCCAGGCTTCGAGTTCCGGGTAGTGGCCCCGGGCGAACGAGCGCACCCGGTGTCCACGCTCCAAGAGTGCCCGGACCACGTGCGATCCCAAGAACCCGCCACCCCCGGTCACCAGCACTTCCATGGCTCAGGTGGGAAGCTGCGACTCAGCCCAGACTTTGAGTTCTTCGCGGTGGATCTTGGCGTTGTGCCGCACGTCCACCGGGAACGATTCGTAGAACAGGAACTCTTCGAGGTCAGCCGTCAGCGGGCAACGCGCGCCGATGGTTTTGAGCTGCATGATGAAGCCTGCGCGCATCACCTTGCCCCCTGGCATCTCGCCTTTGAGCGGTTCGACCACGACGACCGGGCGCTCTGCTCCCGGCGGCCCCACGCCCACTAGGGCGGTGCGGCGCACCCGCTCATGGGTGTTGAAGATGTTTTCCACCGGCACCGGGAAACGCGTCCCGTCGGTGGTTTGCACCCGGTGCGCCAAGCGTCCTTGGAACCATAGGCGGCCTTCGGAATCGAAGCGGGCCGCATCGCCCATGCGATGCCACAAACCGCCTTCTGGGTCGGGAATCTTGGCTAGGCGAGTCGCTTCGGGGCGGTGATCGTACTGTTCGGTCACGCTGTCGCCCTGCACGCAGACCTCGCCAATCTCGCCCTCGGCGACGCACAAGGACTCGTCCCAGGCATCGATCGGGCCATCCTGGATCCGGATCAACGCAACCCGCATGCCCGGCCGCGGCGCGCCCACGCAAGTACCCGCACCCGCCTGGATTTGGGGCAGCAGGCTGGGAACCACGTCACGGCCTGCCAGCGAACTCACCGGCAACGCTTCGGTGGCCCCGTACGGTGTGAACACATCGGCGTGGATCGGCAAGACCCGGTGGAAGTCGGCAATCAAGTCGGGGGGGACCGGAGCTCCGGCGCACAAAACCCGGCGCATGTGGGGCAGGCTGTAGCCCTGATCGATGCACCACGGCACCACACGCCGCCAAATGGCGGGGGAGCCAAACGCCGTCGTCACCCCCAGGTCGCGCAGGGTTTCAAAGATCGCTTTGGGGTCGCAATCTCCCGGACGGCTAGGGTCCAGCGGGGGGAACACGCTGGTCATGCCAAAGGCGACGTCGAACAAGGCGAACAGGGGCAAACCGGCCAAGTCGATTTCGCCTTCTTCGAAGTGGTAGAGCGCTTGCAGGGCCTCGACTTGGGCGGCGAACATGCCGTGGGTGTAGACCACGCCTTTGGGCGGACCGGTGCTGCCCGAGGTGAACAGGATCGCGGCTGTGTCGTGCTCGCTGGTGGAAGGCTCGACCGGATGTTGCGCCGTGCGACCAAGCCGTTCGATTTGGGCCAGGGTCTTGCCGCCCCAAAACAGCCGCGGCCCGCAAGTGATCGCGAGCCGTACCTTTTGGAAGGCCTTGGGGAAGAACTTGCGCGCGGCGTGGGCCTTGGGAACTCCGATGAAGACTTCGGGCTCGGATTCCTCCAGGGCTTGGAGCAAGCGCTCGCGCCCCATGCCGGGGTCGGCCACGATCGGGATGGCCCCCACGCGAAAGAGCGCATAGACCACGGCTACCAAATCTGCCGAAGGCCGCACGAATACGGCGCAGCGCATGCCCTGGGTCACTCCGCTAGCGGCGAGCCCGGCGCTGATCGCGGCCACGCGCGCTTCCAGTTCGCCGAAGCTTGTACGGGTCCATTCGCCCCGGCCCTTCTTGGCGAGGATGGCGTCGCGATCGGGGTGGCTCCGGGACCGCCGCGCCAGGGCATCGGCCATGTTCAGCGCGCGCGCGGGGGCGGGTTCCATGGTGGGCTGCGCACTCATGATGGAGCGCGGTCGGGCAGCGGGTGGCGGATGAAGAAGCTCTGCACCGAGGACAAGCAAGCTTCCGGTGCGTCTTCCCAGAGCAGGTGACCGCAATCGTAGAGCGGGTCGGCTTCTGCCTCCGGGAAGCGGCGCTGGAACTCCGCTCGGAAGCTGGGGTTGAAGACCCAGTCCTTTTCACCCCACAACAAGAGCGTGGGGAGATGCTTGAGCGAGGCCAATCCCCGCTCGACGCCCACCAAGGTGGCGTAGCTAGGGTGCTTGGGGTTGAGCGGGATGTCGCGCACAAAGGCTTGGACCGCGACGCGCTCGCCCGGCCCAGCAAACGGCTCCAAGTAGGCCCGCCGCACCTCGGGGGGCAACCCGCGTTCGGTCGCCCGGTGTACGGTGATTTGCTCGAACAGGCCGAGTCGACCCATCAACAGGCTGTGCAAACCAGGCAGGCGGGCGATGCGGATCAGCGAGTGGGCCTTGCCGCCCGGAAAAGCAGCCGTGTTGGAAAGGACCAGCCGCTCGAAGCGCTCGGGCTGTCGTCCAGCAGCGCCCAAACCGATGGCGCCGCCCCAATCGTGCGCCACCAGGGTGATGCGCCGGAGGTCCAGGTGCTCGATCAGGTCGAGCAGGGCTTCGATGCGCGTTTCGAGGCGGTAGTCGAAGTTCTTGGGCTTTTCGGACATGCCCATCCCAATGTGGTCGGGGACCACCACCCGCATGGAGCCCGCAAAGGCATCGATCAGCGTGCGGTAGAAGAAGGACCAAGTCGGGTTGCCATGCACACACAAGAGCACGGGGGCGTCGCGCGGGCCTTCGTCCACGTAGGCCCCCAGGGCGCCGCGAAAGCGCCGGAAGTGGGGCTGGTACGGAAAGCGACTCCCGGCCTTGGCGGCCAGGGCGTCGATGCGGGCCTGGTGCTCGGGGCTGGGGGACTCGGCTTGGGCGCGCAGGCGGGTCTCGGTCGATTGGGTCGGCATGGGCGGTGCCCAAGGTTAACAACCACCTGCCTCAAAGGGAGGCGACAGGCCCCAAACCGGGGGAATTCCTGGCTCGGATGGGGCTGCTCAAGCTTCCAACGGGTGTTCCCTTGCTGGCCTGGTCGTTGACGCTTTGGGGGGCCGGAGCCGGAGGCCTGGTTTCCAACGGGATCGTCATCCGGAGTCTTGCCGCCCGACGGCCTTGTCATGCGTGATCTCGCACTCGATCGCGAATACTCGAGTCCTATGAATGACCCGCAGTACTTGCAAACTATGCCCTCTCTTCTCTCGCTCGTCGGTGCTGGCGTTTTGGTTTTGGCCGTGGCTGCGATTGTGTTCGATTTGCGGCGTGGCCATCGAGTCGATCGCCCGCGCCGCTAATTCGAGCTTGGGTTGCGGCCTGCCGCGCGGGGTCGCGAGCGAAGTTCGATGACCGCGTTGGGAGAATCGGTTGCCGCTTCGGGTTCCGCACTAGAACACTCGATCGAGCCCACCGCATCCGACCAACCCTCCCGTCGCAACAGCGCGAGAACGGCTTGCTGGCGCTCAACCGCCAGCTGCATGGCGGACTCCCGGGTGCGGCGCTCTTGCCGTCGTTCAGCACCGGGTGCCAAGAGGCCCAACACGTGGTCGATGGCTCGTTCGGTTTGGGCGCGCTGACGATTCAACTCGATCAGAGCCTTGCGGGAGGCATCCGCCTCCTCTCGAGTGCCGTATTGCAGTCGCGCCCGAGCGTCGGCCGCTTGGCTCACGTAGCGCTGGGCTAGGTCGGCTTTGCGACGACGCAGGCTCTCGAGCAACTCCATCAAGGAGGCCGGTGGGGGGGAGCTCAGGGCCTCGGCTCGTTCCAGGTCCAGCGCGCCAAAGCGATGCTCCAGGACCCACACGTTGGAGTCCCCAGGGGGGTGCGAGCGAGCCCAGCGAGTCCATTCCTTTTCGGCCTCGGGTACCCACACCGCCAGGCCGGGGACAAAGACGATCCGCAGCGCGACTTCGGATTCGATGGGGGCGGAGGCGGCGGCAGTTCGCACTTCGTCGCCACCGGGTTGGGTTCCAGAGGTCCGCGCGAGTTCGGTGAACGCTCGGCGAGCTGCCGACCGGAGGGTGGATCGTGAAAGCACCTGTTGGCTCACCTCAAAGCGCAACGGCACCTGGATGCGGCCTTCGCCATCGCGCAGGCTGGCCAAGGTGGAGTCCCAATCGTGCCGCAAACCCAGGTCGCGCTCCACATGGCTCCCGGGCAAGGGGCGGACGAAGAGGTGCTCCAGGGTGCTGCGCGTGTCCACGGCCAAGCCCTGCTCGCCTTGGAAGCGCAGGGTGTTGCGCATGTCGAGCACACCGTCTTCCAGCCGCAGCCCCAGGGGTGCTAGCCAACCACGTAGTGGCGCCAACTCCAAGCCCACCACATCCAGTTGGAACCAACCTTCGGGAGCCGGCCCTAGGGTCACCCGGGCGCGGGCCTCCAAGCGATCGAAGGCATTGCGGGACTCGAGCGATCCAGCCACGGTCGGATCGACCGCGTTGCTCGGCGCGCGCATGGGGGCGCGTACCTTGGCGGAATCCGCGCTGGCCTGCAGGCGCATCGGGAGCGCGCCGTCTGGGTCGCCAAGCGAGGCGTGCAAGATTTCGGCCTCGCCACCTCGAATGGGGATCCAGATGGAAGGCTCGACCGTGCGGTCTTCGTGGTCCCATTGGGCGCCCTGGATCTGGATGCGTTCGACGCTCAGGGCAGCCAACCGATGGGGTTCGGGTTCCTCGGAGGGCGATGCGGTGGCGGGAGTTTGTTCGGATGCGTTGGCTACGGTGAGCCCCAGGGCGTGCCAGCCCAAGCCATCGCGCCAAGTGTGCAGCTCGGGATCCGCCAGCAAGAGGCGCTCCCACCGATAGGTCCCGGTGGCGGGCACGATGGAGGTGGCCCTGGCTTCCAGGGTGCCGATCGAGCACAACGGATCGGCGAGCGCATTGGCCTGGAGGTCCGCATCGCGCGCCTGGAGTTCGATTCCAAAGCCTTCCTCAGGCAGGCGCGACCAACGCCTTTGGCCCGATGGAAGATCGAGCTTCGCTTCCAAGTGGCCGCTCGAGCGGGCGCCTTGAAGGTCGGTGGGCGTGGCCTGGGACCAAGCCGAAGGCCACCAGGTACCCAAGGCCGCACCTTGGATGCCATCGAAGCGCCAAGTGAGGTCCAAAGCAGGGCGTGGGGCGAGGGGATCGAAGGATCCATCCAATTCGAACGCTTCCAGCACGGGTAGCAGGCGCCCTGTGACTTGGGCGATGTAGGGCATGCTGGGAGTGCCCGGAGCCGGTGGGCTTGACCAAGCTTGGACCGCCGTCCAGTGGCCTTGTGCCTGCAAGCTCGGGGCACCTGGGCGGAGTGCATCTTCGATCACGATGTCCTCGAAGCGCCAATCGTGGGGGCCCAACGCCCCATCGAAGTCGGCCAGGGAGTCCAGCGCGTGCAGCCAGGTGGGCACGGCTTGTGGGTCTTCCTGGTGAACGCTGGCTTCGATGGGCCGCGCTGGGTCGGGCTCTAGGCTCGGCCACTGCATACCCAACGCATGCCAGTTTCCGCGTGCGTCGCGTCGAATGCGTGCGGACAAACCAGCGAGCGAGGAACTGCCGATCGCGGAGCTTCCAATCCGCGCGACCTTCGAGCCAGCGTCCCAGCGATCCACGACGAGATCCAACGCCGGCAGTGCGAACAGCGTATGCGCCGGGTCCCCGTCGGAAAGCTGCCCATCCCGAACCTGCAAGTTGCCGCGCAGCGCCCCGGATTCCAAGCGTTGCAGCTGGCCACGTAGCTTGGCTTGCAGGTGGGCACTCTGCCACTCGGGCACCAAGGGCGCGAGCAGCGCGCGCGTCCAAGGGCTTGCGACCAGGCCCTCGGCTTCGAGCGCCAGGTCCCAGTCGAGGCCCTGGTCGGACCGATGCACCTCTCCCGCCAACTGACCCCGCTCAAGGCTTCCTTGCACGCCGATTTCGGTGTCGACCTTCCAGCCGGCCTGGGTTCCGCCTTCGGCTAGACGTTCCCAACGCCCATCCAGGGTCCACACACCCGCAAGGTCCGGCGGGCCCGTGGGTTGGACCTTGATCCGCGCACCCTGCACTTCCAGCGATTGGATGGGAAGGGCCTCCAAGAACCCGGCGGGATTTCCCACGAAGGGTTGCTTCCCAAGGGCTGGGATTCCGCGCCATCCGAAGGCTGTCCAGCTCCCGTTGGGTTGCTCGATGCAGGGGCCCACCGGTTGGTTCAGACTGAGTTGGGCCAAGGTCCAACCCGAGGAGCTCCAGTCCAAACCGGTGGCGTCCAAGTCTTGCAGTTCCCACAGCGTCTGGTCGCCCTGGGCAAGGCGGACTTCACGCAACTGCAGCGAACCGCTACCCCCGCCCTGTTCGCTTCTCCAATCGAATTGTCCGCTGGCTTGCACATCGTGGCCGATCCAATCCAGATCGACCCCACGCTCGGCTAGCCAGCCCAGCAGCGTTGCGTCCTGCCAATTCTTCAGGTCGACCGTGGCGATCACTCGACCGGGTTCATCCCCTTGGGGCGCGAGGAACTGGCCCTGGCTCCGACCGTTGGCGACGTGCCCAGGCCAAGCAAGGTTTCCGTCCCACCGACCCCGCAACGGTCCAGGTTGTTGCGCCCGATCCCAAGCCCAATCGGTCAAGCGCAGCGCATCGAAATGGCAAACGGACGGGTTTGCCTGGGACCCCCCGCGCCGGTCTTCCCAAGAAAGAGCGAGGTCGTCGAGTTGCGCCTCATCGACCCGCATGGCTTGTGGGCCCCAAGTGGCAGCGGGGGTGGTCCGCAGGCCCACCGATTGCAAGCCCGCCAAGTACCACTCGCCTCCAGGCGTACGCCCCCCGGCCAGGCTTCCGCCGCGCAAGCGCAACGAGCCCAGCCGCCAAGTGTCCGAAGCGAGCACGGCCCGTTCCAAGGTGACTTCCTCGAGGGTCGTCGCGCTAGAACCCTGGAACCAAGCCGCACGTTCCAAGACCACATCCCATTGGGTGGCTCCCTGGCCTGGAACCCAAGCGACGCGCATGCGGTCCGCCGCTACGGTGAGATCCGGGGCACAACGGAGGCCCAGGGGTTCGAGGTAGGCGGCGAGTTGGCTAGGGTTCCAGCGAGCTCCGGCCAGTTTCACGTCCAAAGATCCGCTGGATCCCGGTTGGAACGAACCGGCCAGTTGGATCGCGGAGCGGTCGCGCGATGGGGGAACCTGCAAGTCGAATGCCATGGGCTGCCAGCCGCTCGCACGTGCAAAGGCCAAGCCCTCCACGTTGCCCTCGAGAACGCCTGCGAGGCGAGTGGGGGGCGAGGTGGTTTCGTCCTCGGCGAACCAGCGCAAGGCCTCGCTATCGAGACGCTCGATCGAGAACTGCGCCAGTCCGCGGCGCAGGGGAGAGCCGGGTTCGAGCGAACCGCCCGCGAGGCTCCAATTGCCAGCGCTTCCATCGCCTCGCAGCGGCCGCTCCAGGTGGATTTCGGCGTTGGCGAGGCGCGTGGCACCCAGATTCCAATCGGCCCAGCCCTTTGCGTGCAAGGTCGTGTCGAGGGTGCCCACCATCAGCGCAGGACGGTGATCGGTGGACCACAACAAATCGCGCACTAGGAGCGGGCCTTCCACGAATCGCGAACCCCCTGCGGTTTCCTGCGCGTCTGCGTAGCGCAGCGTGGTTTGGGCCTGGAAGCGCAGGTCCTGCGAAGCAGCGTCCACCTTGGCTCCCAAGGGGGCCAGCCAGCGATTCGCCAAGTCCTTGCGCAGGCCAAACAGCTCGAGCTGCGCGGTGGCTTCGAGTTGCCCGTCGTGGCGCCACACGGTGGCGTCGGCCAACAGGCCATCGAGCCAGTCCTTGGCCCGTGCCCGCAGTTCGATCCGCATCGGTCGGTCGAGGTACCCACCATCGGCCAAGGTCATGTCGACTTGCGTGCGGATCTCTTGGACCGGCGTTTGGCTTTCGTCGCGCACCAAGAGGGCGATGTCCTGGAGCCGCAGATCGTTCCATTGGGCACGATCGAGCCAATTGGGAGCACCCTCCGACTCGCTGGCCAGCGCGTTCCAAAGCGCTTCGGTGTTCCAATGCCCCGCCGAATCGCGGACCCAGTGCATGCGCCCCCCGTCGATTTCGGCGCGATGGATGCGCAGCTGGCCGCGCAGTAGCTTCGCCAGGGATAGGTCCAGGATCGCGTAGTCTACTGCCACCAGCGGCTCGTCCTCCGCCTTCGCGTCGCGGTTTTGGGCGGTGAGTCCGCGCAAGGTGACCTGTCCGCCTAAGAGTGAAAGGTCCAAGTGCTCGTACGCCAATTCCAGGCCCCAGTGGTGGCCCATGCGCTTCAGGGCGGGCGGTAGCCAAAGCGATAGCGAGGCGCGACCGACCACCAACAAGCCCAGCACGATCCACATCCCACGCCACAGCCAAGGAAGCAACAGGGCGCGACGGCGCGGACGCGAAGGCCCGCCAAGCGACAAGTCAAAGTCGATGATGTCAAAGTCGCTCATTGGGAGGTCCCTTGATCGAGGGCTTCGCGCCAGCGCTCAAGCGCCGCTTGGCGTTGGCTGCTGCGCGACAGGGGGTCGTAGCCTTTGGGTTCCAGGCCTTGGGTCTGGAGCCATTCGAAGGCTCGCAGTCGGGCCGAGCGCCCGGAATCCTCGAGGAAGATTCGGTTTTCCGCCGCCAGGCGTGCGTTCAATTCGGCGGTGGTCTCCGCGCGCTCGACCAGCTCCACGAGCACGTCGGGGTAGAAGGCCAATTGGCCCGCCTGCCGGATCAAGTAGGCAAGGGCCACATCGCGCAAGGACTCTGTTTGCAGGCTGCGTGCGGCTTGACGCAGGCTGCAGGCTTCGAGGTTGCGGCTGAGGCGACCGGGTTGATCGCTCAGCACGCGGCGCCCAGTTCCTTTGCCCAATTCACCGATCAGGTTCGCGAGCTGGTCATCGGTGCAAATCAGGATCCAGTCTTGGGCATGGGGGGCCTGGACTTCGCTGGCGATCGAATACAGGATCGATCGATCCGGACCTTGCCGCAAACGGTCGACGGCCTCGGCCAGGAAACGGCTCTGGGGTTCGGTTCGATCGGGCAGGGTCAAGGAGAAGGCCGCTTGGGTCGAGTCCTGTGTGCGCGAACGGGTTTTGGCTGCATCGAACTCCGGGTCCCCGGGCGCGGGGTTCCAAGGCCGAAGGACCACACCAAGCGTGGTGGTTTGGGCTTCGCCCAGGTCGAGGACGATTGCCACGGCGCCGGTTTCAGGGCTCCAGGGCTCGGCGAGCTGCAGAAACTCGATAGGAACTTGGTCCTCCCGCGCCGAGAGCGTCAGGAAGAATCCGCGAGCTGCGCCCTGGGTTCGCTGGACGTGGAGGGCAATCTCGTACGGGAGCCCTTCGGCTTGCATCACCAATCGAAAGCACTGCCCCGCGTACAGGGCCACGCGTTCGGTTCGGACGGGGGAACGATCGGCGTGTTTCCATTCGGTGGCCGGGTCGTACCACCGCCCGCGCGCCAGGACGCGAGCCGCAGGCAAGATCGGATTGGAGCGGCGCGGGTCGGCCACCATCGACACTCGGGGGGTCAAAGCCTCCCCGCCCGCTTCCGAAGGCCCCGGCATGGCAAACGCCTCGACTTCCAAAGTCCACGGCACGCCCACTTGGGCACTGGCGGCTAGGGTTTGGGCGGGACCCCCAATGGGCGATCCGAAGAACCACTCCGCCCGCGATTCGACCGGGATGCCCGCAGGGGATGGTGGGGAGCCAGGAGAACCTGACTGGCAACCGAGCGGCAGCAGCCCGGCGAGCAGGAGCAGGGAACGATGCATGGGGGAAGCCGCCACCAGGGAGCAGGGACCTAGGGCTGCGGCCAGGATACGGTTTCCTGCCCGACGGCGCACAGGGAGACCACGTGTTGGGCGACGAATTGCTGGTGGACGCGGTGCCGGCGGTCCTGGTAGCGGAGCTCCAGGCAGGAGGGGCTCAGCACCTGCACCAGGCGGCACTTGGACAATCCGGCGATTCCCACCTCATGGGCCTTGAGCACCGCTTCCTTGGCGGTCCACAGCCGGGTGAAAGCCAGGGCGTCGACGGGGCCCAGGAGTCGGGCCTCAGCAGCGTCCATCACCCGTTCCCATGTCGCCACCCGTGCCAATCGAATCGGTTCGACGTCGATTCCCACCGGGACGCGGGCCAGGGCTGCAGCCACATGGTCGGAGCAGTGCGATTTCGAAACGTACCAACCGGCTTCGGGAAGCGGGTTTCCGAAGGGGCCCTTGCGTGGGGTCCAGGGCTCCAGTCCCGCCGAGCGCATGCCGCGCTCGAGCAATTCGCTGGCGGCTCGACTGCGCAGCCCTGCCAAGGCGCGAGGAGCGGCATCCAGCGGCGCCGGAAAGGTTGCCTGCCAGCCCATTGCGTGCATCATGACATTCTAGCCAGTTGGCTGGCGAGCCCGCGCTTTGGAGTGGAAAACCTCCGAGGTTTGGGGTCCTTTGGTATTCTGTCCGCCCGAAAACCAAAGGCGCCCCGTTCCGCTGGGTGCCGGTCCTTGCTCCCCATGCTCCCCATGCGAAACCTGTTGTTGCCCGCTGTCCTGATCGCCAGCACCGTTGCTTGCCAATCCATGTACTACTCCGCCATGGAGAAGTTCGGAGTGGACAAGCGTGAGATCCTGGTGGATCGCGTCGCTTCCGCCCGCGAAGACCAGGCCGTCGCCAAAGAACAGATCCAAACCACCTACGAAGCCTTCCAAGAGCTGACCGGTTTCCAAGGGGGAGACCTGGAGGCCATGTACAAGAAGCTCAAGAGCAAGTACGAGGATGCGGACGAAGCCGCCGCGGACGTCAGCTCGCGCATCACCAAGATCGAAGACGTTGCGGAAGCCCTCTTCAAGGAATGGGACGAGGAAATCGCCGGCATGGCGGACCAGAACTTGGCCCGTCAAAGCCAAGAGATTCGCCGGGACACCGAGAGTCGCTACAACGACGTGGTGCGCGTGATGCACGATGCCGAGGGCAAGATGAAGCCGGTGCTGCAGACCTTCAAGGACCACGTGACCTTCATCAAGCACAACCTCAACGCCAAGGCCATCAGCGGGCTCAAGGATTCGGCGATGAACATCCAAAGCGACGTGGCCGACTTGATCGCCTCGATGCAGAAGTCGATCGACGAAGCCGATTCCTTCCTCAAAGACATGGGCAAGGACGCGAGCAACTGACGCCTCCAAGGTCGTTCCCCTGCGGCGCTCGCGTCCTTCCTTGAGGATGCGAGCGCCGCGTGAATTTGCGGAGACACTTGTCTGCTGCGCGGCCATCCCCGGATGGTTCTTCCTTGCGGCCGATGGCCTAGGCCCGTTGGTCTGGGTCTTTTTGATCTAGGCCTTTTGGATCTAGGCCTTTTTGATCTAGGGCGGGGAACCGCCGAATGGAAACGCAGAACGGGGGGTCTTGCGGCTTGGGGTGGCTCTCTGGGCTAGGTTGAGCACGACTCCTGCGGCCGTTTGTGCGACCGGCCCTCCCCATTGGGCTAGGATGGAGCCATGGTTACAAAGGGCGCGCCTTCCTTGGTGGGTATCCTGAGCGAGACACCGATCTTTGCTGGGCTGGATACCTCCCAACTGGAAGCCATCGCCGCGGTGTCCGAGCTACGGAATGTGGCTTCGGGTCAGCGGGTGTTTGAGGCCGGGAAGCTCGCCGAGCACTTCTTTGTGCTCGTGGATGGGAGGGTACGCCTCGAGTTTCCAGCTGCGGAGGGCAAAGGCCAAGTGGTGGGCATCTTCCGCAAGGGCGACTTCATCGGGGTCGCTTCCGCACTGCATATGGGCGTTTTCCCCCTGCATGCCGTTGCCACCCCGCCAGGGTTGCGGGTCTTGGCGGTCGAAGCTCGCGGGTTCCGCAAACGGTTGCACACCGACCCGATCCTCGCAGAAGCGGTGATCGCTGGCCTGTGCGAGCGAATGTTCGGTTTGATTCAGCGCGTGGAAGAGATGACCGGTGAAGCCTCGGGTCGCCTTGCCCGCTACTTGCTATCCCAGCCCACCGAATCGGGGCATCCGATCCCGACGGTCCGCCTAGCCATTAAGAAAGGCGACTTGGCGCGGCGCTTGGACATCGCCCCGGCGACTTTTTCACGCATACTCAAGCGCTGGCGGGACTTGGGATTGGTTCAGGTGCGCGGTCGTTCGATTGCCATCCTCGAACCTGATCGGCTGGAAGCCGATGCCGCGGGGACCCACTCGCTGCGAACCTAGATTCTGGCCTGCAGCGAGTGGGGCACCCGGTAGGGAGTTAGAGCGGACGGTTGGGGTCGCGATCGACCCAGATCACTCCGTTGGAATCGCTGGCTCCCAGGGCCTTGCCCGATCCGATCAAGATCAGCTCGCCGGTGGGCAAGTAGCGCAAGTCTCCCAAGCGGTCGTGGCAGCCTTGTCCCACCGATCCATCTTCGATTAGGAAACCGGTGAAATTGTAGTCTGAGGCAAACAGCCCCTGCACTCCCAAGCGCCAGGTGCAAATGTCCAGGTCTCCGCGAGCATTCTGACGCTCGCCTGCGGCAAACAGGCTGCCGTCGGCAACCGTGCGTAGCTGCGACACGTGCGATTCCAAGCCAAACAACACGTTGGAGTCTCCGGTAAGGCCTCCACCCAAGACCACCAAGCCGCTCTGGAAGTAGGGGTTCGAGGCGTTGCCCAGGAACCCCGTGTCGGGTGAACCATCCGCCTGCAGCCGCCAAAATGCGGCGCGCGCTTGGCTGGCTCCGGTGGGGGTGACTTCCCCGCCGACCACGATACGCCCGCTGGGATCGATGCCGATGCAGCGACCTAGCCCCGGTCCCGCGCCGGCGAAGCGCCCTTGGTTCATGGCAATTCCCTGGTTGCCGAAGTTTTCGTCCAGGTTGCCATTGGCCAACACGTGGCCCACCATCATGTCGAGCCCCGTGCTCACGGCGTTGTAGCCGCGCCCGGTGTAATAGATTCCACCTGCGTCGTCGGCCACCATGGACCGCGGGTCGTCGACCAGGGCCGAAACGTGGCTGGAAAGCAGGCGGACGCCGCCTGCTCCGAAGGTGCCGTCCAGGGCCAGGGTCGAAGCCTCGTAGCGGCGCAGGGCGGTGCGGTACTCACCGGCCATGCCCACGCGCGAAAGCACGACCAGTCCGCCGTCGGAAGTGACGCGCATGTCGCGCACCTCTTCGACTCCCGAAACGACCGGAGCGATCAAGAGTTGATCGATGAGCACCCCGCCCGAGGAAAGCACCGCGATGGCGCAGGCCGGGTTCGAATCGGCGACGTGGTCTTGGGCTTGAGCGAGCACGAAGATGCGACCGTCGTTGTCGCTGACGACCTTCTTGGGCACCAAGAAGTCATACCCCGCCAGGCTCGTGAGCTTGCGCTCGCCGCCCGATCCAAAGGTGCCGATCGGTTCGAAACTCGCGTCCATCGCACGAACCGTCATGCTTTGGCTGGTGTCTCCGGGGCCTGTGTTGCGCGCCAGGAGCAAGGTGTGACCATCGGGTTGCGAATACAAGTCCACCCATTCGGCGATCGCTTCGGAGGCTTCGCTCTCGCGAACATCCAAAAAGCCCGCGCCGCCCGAGAAGTACTGGGGCACAAAGGGATAGTCGCGGGTCGCGGTGCTGCCCTGGCGGGAGGCTTCCACCGTCAGGGTTCGCTGCTGGGTGCTGTGCACCTTGGGCGAGATGTACCCGACCAAGTAGAAGCTGTTGGCCAGTTCGCGCACCAGCCCACCGACTTGGCCGAAGGTCGTCACCAGCTGATCGAGGTTGTCCGCCAAGACCCAACCGTTGGGGCCAATCGCATCGAGCGTGGCCGTGTCGATTTCGGTCCCCAACCCAATCGCCTGGGCGTAGTAGCGGTTGGCGCTGCTGTTGATGCGAGCGATGGCCTCGTCGCGGGTATGCAGGCCGGCTTGGTCGGTTCCGTCGGTGAAGGTCACCAAGGTGAGCGATTGGAACTCGACCCCCGCGTTGGTGGTCGTCAGGGCGGAGTCGAGCACGTCCAGGCCTTCCAGGATGGCGCCGTACAGGTTGGTCGAGGTGGAGGTGACCTGGATCAGGTCGACGTTTTCCACGGCTTCGATCAACCGATCGCGGTCGTTGGTGAAGCCCAAGGGGCTGAAGTTGTCGAGCAGCGCGGGAGCGATTTGCTGGCCGCCAAAGAACCACGAAATCGCGATGTAGTTCTCTTCCTGCTGGGTGACCTCTTCGATGAAACGTTTGGCGGCGTCGATTTCGTACTGCTTGCCCTGCGGGGTCTGCGCCACGCTGCCCGAGATGTCGAGCAATAGGTGCGAGAACGAGCGGAACACGCGCGGGCGGGGCAGTAGTTGTTGCTGGCTCTCGGTGCGCGAAACGAGTTGGCTGTCCTCGTACAAAGCGAAATTCTCGTTGGTCAGACCTGCGACGGGGTTCCCCGCAGTGTCGGTGACCTGCACCAGCACCGAAAGGCGCCCCGGCAAGTCCACCCGCAAGGGGTTCGCGCCGCCCCCCGCATCGACGATGGCACCGGGCTGGTAGGTGGCCGTGGATCCCGAACCGCCACCCCCGCCTCCATTGTTGTTGTTGCTGTTGCCGCCAAAGATCGGCGTGCTCCGGTGACAGGCCGGTAGGACAAACAAACCACTGGCTAGCACCGCAATCAGGCGCAAGGAACGTCGACTCAGTCGCATGGGACTCACCTACTTCCGCATGGGCGCCAGTCGTCAAACCCCCCGTTTGACCGGTCCTCGCACCCCTCCGCTCGACAAACTGCCATAGAGCCTCCCCCGATTGCGACCCCAGCAGAGCCCGCATGGGGGACAAACCGGGGGGATTCCCGCCAGCGGGTAGATCAGCGAGCGGGGGGCTCGGGTCGGGTGGCCGCCTGCACCAAATCCCGTTGGAAATAGCCCGAGGCCATGCCCGCGTCGACCACCAAACCCTGGGCGTTGATCCCGCTCGAGCGCGGGCTCAGAAGGAACAGCGCGGTGTTGGCCACCTCACGGGTCTCCAGCCCCCGGCCCCGTAGAGTCGCCTTTTCGGCGAACAGGTAAGCCTCCGCATATCCGGGAATCCCCGCCGAAGAGCGGGTCTTGAGCAGCCCGGCCCGGACCCCATTGACGCGCATGGCCGAACCCGGTGCCAGGGATTGCGCCAGGAAGACGACCGCCGAGTCCAAGGCCGCCTTGATGGGGGCCATGTAGCCATAATTCTCGGCCGCCATGGTGGTGGTCGAAATCGAAATCGTGACCACCGAGGCGTCGCGCGCAAAATGCGGTCGCAGGGCCTGGGCCAACTCGACCAGCGAAAAGCACGAGACCTGCATGGCTGCCAAAAAATCGTCGCGGTCGGTCTCCACGAAGGGCATCAGCCCGCGCTCGTAGTTGGCAAACGCGATCGAGTGCACCAGGCCTGCCAACGGCGCGTGGGGAGCGAGGTCGTGGGCCAGGGCGGCGATCTGCTGCTTGTCGCGCACGTCGCAGACGAAGACCGGGGCGTCGCCAACCAAGGCGGCCACTTCCGTGCGGCGTTCGGGGGTGCGCACGGTGTAGATCGGCTGGGCGCCCGCGGCGAGTAGGCCTTGTCCGATGGCGTAGGCCACGCTGCGCTTGTTGGCCAGCCCGGTCACCACGACGTGTTTGCCTGCCAAGCCGAGGAAATCCTGGGGGGCGGGATCGCTCACTGGGCATCCTCCGCCACGGCCAACACGCACTGCAAACGTGCGACCAACGCTCCTTCGCAGTGCACCTTGGCTTGCAAGTAGCGGGCGTTGGCGAGCCGTTCGGTTTGCTCGACGCGGGTGGTCAGCGTCATGCCCGGCCGGACCATGCGCCGAAAGCGCGCATCCTCGACCTTGGTCAGAACGGGGATTCCGCCGGCCAAGCCGTGGAATCCCTCGCTGGTGTAGATCAACAGGGCTCCGCTTTGAAAGCAATGTTCTTGGATCAGCACCCCCGGCAGGATGGGGTTGCCGGGAAAATGCCCGCGGAACACGTCCATGTCCGGGTCCACAAACCAGCGGGTCTCGAGCCAGGGTTTGCCCCCGGCTTCACCCGAGGCCAGCACCTGATCGACGAACAAGAAGGGAGCCCGATGGGGAAGCAGCTCTTGGATGGCCGCCAAGTCCAGGGTCAAGGGGTGCTCAAAGGCCACCGGTCACCTCCAATACGGCGCCGTTGATGTACGAGGCTTCTTCGCTGGTGAGGAACATTGCCGCATTGGCGACCTCTTCGGGCTTGCCGAAGCGGCGCATGGGAACTTGGGTTTTGTATTCGGCTTTGAGTTCGGGGGACAAATCCGCGATCAATTCGGTGTCGATGAATCCGGGGCTGACGCAGTTGACGGTGATGTTCTTGCGGGCGACTTCCTTGGACAGCGAGCGCATCAGACCCACTTGGCCCGCTTTCGAAGCCGAATAGTTGCCTTGACCCGCGAAACCCACCCGGCCCGCCGGGGAGGTCACGAACAGGATTCGTCCGTAGCGCTGGCGCATCATGTTGAGCACGCCAAACTTGCTCATGTAGAAGCCACCAGAGAGGTTGGTGTCCATGACCTGCTGCCACTCGGTCGGATTCATGGTCGCCAGCAAGCCATCGCGGCGCAGGCCCGCGTTGTTGATCAATGCGCTGATCGGGACCGATTCCAAGTCGTTCCAGAACGCCTGGCAGGCCCCGTGGTCGGACACGTCGAACTTGTGCAGGTAGAGCCGTTCGAGCATGTCGCCAGCCTCTTGCCGCAGGGCCTCGGCGCCTTCCTCATTGCCCGCATAGGTGGCGTGCACTCGGGCCCCTTCGCGCAAGTAGGCCAGAGCCATGGCGCGGCCAAGCCCGCGGGTTCCTCCGGTCAAAACGATGTTGCGGCCTTCGTAGCGCATGATTTAGGCGGTGTGGGGCAGGAGCGAAGCCATGTGGGTGTCGACCTTGTGGGCGCAGATAGCACCATAATTGGCGGCGCCGAGCCAGCCGGACATGATGATCCCCACCGAACCGGCGTGGTACAAGCCTTCGATTTGTTCGGGCAGTCCCATCGAGTACTGGAGTCCCTCGAACTTGGTGCCGAACGACGTGCCGCTCGGATGGTCGGTGTAGAACTGGAAGGAAAGGGGCGTGGCGGATTCCACGTGGTGTACCTTCGAACGGATGTCCGGCAAGTAGGCAGTCAGTGCGTCGAGGGTCTCCTGCTCCAAGCGCTGCTTGTTGGCCGCGTAGGCTTCCGCGCTCAGTCCAGACCAGTCCTCGAAGCGGGCGTTGGTCGAGGCCACGATGGCGTATTGCTCCGATCCAGGGCGGCCCTTGGGGTAGTAGAAGCTGTACGTGCGGCTTTGCCCGTGCAAGTCGCACAGGGCTTCCGAATCGAAGGTCGGCCGGGTCGATGTGAAGAAGAGGTCGCCCATCCAAGGAACCGACGCCCCCTGGTGCAAGCCCAGGTAGACCTGGCAAGAGGACGTGTTGAGCCGCACGGCCTGGGCCCCCGCGCGGAAATCGGGGTCGAAGTGTTCGGGGCCTACCAAGGACTCGATGGTTGACAGGATGTTGGCGTTGGAAATCACCACCGGCGCCGTGATCACCCGTTCGCCGACCCGGACCCCGCGCACTCGGCGGCCTTCGACCAGGATTTGATCGACTTGGCAGCGTCCGAAGAGGTCGACTCCGCCCGCATCCAAGCATTGGCGCATGTCCCGTATCAGCCCGTCGGTGCCGCCCACGAAGGTATAGACGCCCTTCGACATGAAGTTGGAAAAGACGATGCCATAGCTGATCGCCGGGTCATCCAGCGACGAGCCGTTGGCGTAGCTGATCGGCTCCATCAACAGGCGATGCACGTCGTTGCGGCCGGGGAAGTACTCTTCCATCAACTCCCCGGTGGTGCGCCCATCGTCGTCGTAGTAGTTCATGCGACGCAAGGTGTCGTAGAACCCCTCGACCTTGGCGCGCGCGCAACCGAGCACGGTCACCAGTTTGTCGGTGAAGTCTTCGCGCGTGAATTCGGTTTCGAATTGGAACTGGGGGTTGTCAAACCGGATCCCATCCAAGCGCACAATCTTGGCGGCGATTTCAGGGCTCCAGTACTTGCGGCAGGTCTTGATCATGCCGGCCGGGAAACCGTGCAACGATATGTCGAAGGTGTGCCCTCCCCGGCGCTTGAACCAAGTGGCCAGCCCGCCAAAGTTGTAGTGCTGCTCCAACACGCAAACCCGGTGCCCGGCGCGGCCCAAGATGTTGGCCGCCGTCAAACCGCCCAACCCCGAACCGATCACGATCACGTCGTAGTGGTCCTTGGCACCCTGGAGCGGATCGCCTTTGAGGGGCTTCTTCCCAGCCCGAGAGCCGGTGTAGTAACGTTTGTCGCGCGAGGGTTGCATGGGAATCAGGAAGAGGCCGCCGCGCCCAAGGCGTGCTGGTTGGCCATGGCGATCCCGCTGAGCATGGCTCCGACGATGCCCAGGAAACCCTGGTCGGTCCCGCACAGGAACAGGTGCTCGAGCGCCGTGCGACCCTCGGGACTTTTCTGCGGACTGCCGTAGACGGCGCCATAGGCGTGGCCGGTGAAGCGGGCGATGGTGCGGGGGGTGAAGGTGTCGACGAATTGGGTGTACGGACGGATGTCGGGGGCAAAGGGCAAGATGGCCGCGTGACCCGCCTCCCAGGCCTTTTCCTTTTGAGCGGCGTATTCGGCCTCGGGCATGTTCATCCAAGCTTCGGGATGGGCGCGCAGGGTCAGTCGCAAGGCGGGCTCGTGCTGCGGTTCTTGCCCTTCATAGTGATCGGGGCAACAGATCACCCCGCTGGTGGTGGAGAACGGAGACTCGGGTGGTTCGTAGGCTAGGCGCTCGGACGTGTTGAAGAAGGTGATCGTTTTGCGATGGCCCAGCTCTTCGAGTGGCCGGTCCAGCAAGCTGATGCACTCGACGAAGGTCATGCGGCCAGCTCGCTTCGCGGGAGCGTATTCGGCGGCGAGTTCGGGACCGCACAGGGCCATGGTTTCGACCAACCCGGCCGAAGACAGGATGCGTTGGCAGCGGATTTCCTGCCCATCGTCCAAGCGCACTCCGATCGCGCGCCCGTCCGAGCGCAGAATCTCGGCCACGCCAGAGTTCATACACAGCCCGCCCCCTGACTCGCGGTAGCGGTCGCGCAGCAAGGCCAAGATCGTCCGGACACCGCCGCGCGGCCGGGCAAAGCCTTCCTCGTACAGGCTCTTCCAAAGCACCACGAAACTCTGCCACTCGATGTCGTGGGGCGTGGGCGAACCGTAGTAGAGGATCGGCAGCAACAGCAAATCCACCAAGCGAGGGTCGCTCAAGTATTCCGCCAAGCGCGTGCGCGCCATCACGGGGATCCCTGCCGTGGGCAGATCGGGATACTCGGCGAGCAGGCGGCTCAGACGGTCGAATCCATCGATCTCGTTCGGAAACTCGGCGGCCACCTGGCTGCGTAGGAGCTCAAAGTCGTTCGAAAACTCGAGCTTCACATCGGGGAATGCGCTCTCCGAGCCCCATTGCTGACCCAATTGCAGTGCTTCATAAGGGATGCGCAGCTGCCGCAGGATGCGCGACAATGGCCGACCACGCACCCCCTTGTCCACATAATTGGTCAAGGCGTGCAGGCCCACATCGAAGGGCCTGCCCGCCTTTTTGTAGAACGAATTGAGCCCGCCCCAGAGCGAGTGACGGTCGACGATGAGCACATCGTGGCCGTACATGGCCATGCGGATGCCCGCGGCCAAGCCGCTCATGCCGGCCCCTATGATCAGGGTCTCGCAGCTTGAGGGAACGGGCTGGGCCATGGGCAGGGCGCCGGTGGGGGACTAGACCCCGATGTTCATTTCCTTGCCAGCCATGGCAGGCTCCAGGTAGTTGGCGCAGCTTTCCAAGCTTGCCAGCTGCCCGTAGTCCTCTTCGGGTACCACGACGCCATAGCGCTTGCGCAGCTCCATGACGATGTCGAGGAAATCCATGGAGTCCAGTTCGATTTGCTCACGCAACGGGTCGCTCAAGGTCAGGCCGCTCAACTCCTCGTCGGGAGCGATGGTGGCGATGATGTCCTTGATAACGAGTACGATGTCTTCCTTGGTCATCGGAGTGGGTAGGTAGGGGGTTTGCGTTCCTATTGGGGTCGGCCAATCACGACCGCTGAGTTGATTCCGAGCATTCCAAACGACAGGTTGAGCACCGAGTCGATGCGATCTACCTGTTTCGGTTCGTTGATCACCAGCCCGCGGAGATCGCAGTCTGGGTCGAGTTCTTCGATGTTGATGGTGGGGTGGATGACTCCATCGTTCAGCGAGGGCAAGTTCCCCGCCAACTCCAACGACCCCGCCGCTCCCATGGTGTGACCCACGAAGCTCTTGGTGTTGTTGATGTGCGTAGTCGGCGAGTCGCCAAACACTTCGCGCAAGGCCTGGCACTCTTGGATGTCGCCCAGCGGTGTGCTGGTGGCGTGGGTACTGACCAGGTGGATGCCCTCGGGCTCGAGGCCCGCATGGGCAATGGCCGCACGCATGCACTCGTTTTGCCTGTGCGGGTTGGGCAACACAAAGTCGGTGGCGTCCGAGTTGACGTGGTAGCCCAACACTTCGGCATAGATGTGGGCTCCCCGGCGTCGGGCGTCTTCGAGCCGCTCGAGGGTGTAGAGGCAGCCGCCTTCGGAAACCACGATGCCGTTGCGGTTCTTGTCGAACGGACGCGAGACCCGGGTGGGGTCCTCGTGCTTGCCGAGCGCGCCTTCCGACTGGAAGCTGGCAAAGATTCCGAAGGTGTGGATGCTCTCCGACACGCCGCCAGCGAGTGCCAAGTCGACTTGGCCCAACTGAAGCATTTGGACCCCCTGAATCAAGCCCAGGTTGCCTCCTGCGCAAGCGCCACCGATGCAGTAGTGGGGGCCCGTGATGCCCAGGTTGAGCGTGATTTCGCCCGCGGGGTTGTTCGCCACTGTGCGCGGGTTGTGGTGGTGCGACCAGAAGGAAAGGTCGTAGTCGTACTGCGAAACCTCGTGGATCATCTGCTCGGTTTCGACGTTGCCATGTTCGGTTGTGCCCACGTAGACACCGACGCGATGGCGGCCGACCTGATCTAGGTCGATGCCCGCATCGCGGACGGCTTCGTTGGCGCAGTAGATGGCGATCGAACCCGCGCGGGTTCCGCGACGTAAGGCCTTGCGGTTCTGGTAGCGAGTGGCTTCGAAATGGCAAACCCCGGCCACGGTGGGACCGAAGTAGCGGATTTCGTAGGGCACCACGCCCGAAACCCCCGACAGCAGGTTCGCCCGGAATTCGGCCAAGTGGTTGCCGTTGGGGCTCGTCAAGCCGACCCCGGTGATGACCACGCGGGGCAGGTCAGCCACGACTTTCCCCCGTACGGGAGTGGCCTAGGGCGTCGACAGCTTCGTTCGAAGCCGCGTGGGGCGGGGGCGTCGCGAGGCGCTTGCCATCCATGCCGATGCCATACTTGAGGGCGGCCTGGACGGCTCGGCTGAGCAAACTTTGGGGATCGCCCAGGGCTCCCGAAACCGAAGTGAAGACCAGCTGCATGACCGCGTCGGCGATCTCGCAGGTGGAAAGGATCGACCGCAGGGTGAGCACGCGCGGATCTTTGTTGCCGAACTTGTTTTGTACGTAGGCCAGGGTGCGCGACATCCCGGTGTGGAAGCGGCTGAAAGCCACTTGTTCGCGGCGACGCAAAACCGTGGCGACGATCGACAGGGTGCTGCCCACGGGCGAGTGCAGGTGGCAACGACGGTTCGGGTCGAAGGTCGACATCACCGCACCCCATTCGATCAGTTCGTTGAGCGTGGTGCTGGCGGCGCCCTGCGAGATCGACAGCTCGGTCACGAGCTCTTTGCTCGAAAGCGGTTTGCCCGCCAGGACTAGGAGTCCCCAAACACGACCGTGCACGCGCTTGAACCCAAAGCTCTTAAAGAACGCTTCGAAGGTCGTCAGGGCTTCCGAAAGCTCCGGGTCGAGGCCTTCGAACGTATCCGAATCGGGGGTGGAGGGGTGCTGGGACATGGTGGGAGGGGGCAGGGGGCTGCCGGGGGGCAACAGCATGCCTTGGAATCCATGGGGCATTTCAGATTTTTCTGAAATCCCTGGATTCGTTGTAGGCCCGCAAGCGCCAGAAAGCCATAGCCCGGCCCCGAAATCAGGGCTGGATCAGCCGGCCCCGCAACCAAGTCCCGATGGCTTGGACTTCGGGCAGGCACACTTCGTGCTGCATGGGGTATTCGTGCCATTCCACGGGGTACCCCAGCGACTCCAGCCGCTCGCGGGCCGCCAACCCCAGCGAGAGGCGCACCATCGGGTCATGGGTGCCGTGGGCTTGGAAGATCGGTACCGAGGCATTGGCTTGGGATCGTTCTTCGTCCAGGTTGCCGTCGCAGGCTTGGTAGGTGGAGAGCAGCATCAGCCCACCTAGGGGCCTCTCGGCCCGCAGGCCCTGGTGCAAGGCGATCGCCCCTCCTTGGGAGAAGCCCGCCAAAATGATGCGCTCGGAGGGGATCCCGGCTTCGATTTCTTGGTCGACCAAAGCCTGGAGTTGGGCCGCGGATTGGCGCACCCCCGCCTCATCGACCTCGCGAATCGACTCCATGGAGAGGATGTCGTACCAGGCGGGCATCACCATGCCCCCGTTGATGGTCACGGGAATGGAGGGGGCGTGCGGGAAGCGGAAGCGGATGGAATGGTCCTTGGGCAGCCCGAGCATCGGCACCACCGGCGGGAAGTCGTGGCCGTTGGCCCCCAGGCCATGCAGCCAGATCACACAGGCCGTGGCGCGTTTCGGAGGTTCGAGGACCACGCAATCGAGCAGTCGGGGGGCTTTCATGCGGGCTAGGGTAGGGTCCCGGGCGGGCTGGTGCCAGGGCCCGTGGCGGCTCAGCGGCTCCCATCCCAAACCCCCACCCTCCCTAAAGGGGAACCCCCTTTCCGACCCCCCCAAGCCAGCCCCGGTTGCCACCCGTTGCCCAACCCTTACCAGCGGACCCTTACCAGCGGACGTCGAGCATCTGGCAGGCCAAACCACTACCAATCCCGAGCAAGGCCACCCGGTCCCCGGCGCGCACCTCTCCCGCTTCATCCGCCATGGCCAGGGTGATCGGCAAGGACACCGAGCCCACGTTTCCCAGGGTCGGGTACGTCACAAAATCCCGGCCCTGGGGGATCGCGAGGGCCTGCAAGAGCATCCGGCGGTGGGCGCTGCCGACCTGGTGCGTGATGAATCGGTCCACGCCCTCGGAGGTGAGCCCATGCTCGGTGCAGAACCGTTCAAAGGTCTCGCGTGCAAGTTCGATTCCGGCTTCGAGCAAGGCTTCCGAGTCGGTCTCCATCAAGGGGCCCGCCGATCCGGCCTGGGGACCCCCCGAACACAGCTCGTGGTGCTGGGTGGCGGCGCGCAGCGTGGCGCCTTGCAACCGATGACCCGCTTTGCTGTCGTCGCGCACCAGGACGGCGGCGACGGCTCCCGATCCGATGGTCAACGAAGAAAACGCGGCTTTGAGTTCCTTGCGCCCGATTCCGGTTTCGCGGCCCAGGTACTGGATCGTTTCTTCCACAAGCGGCCCGCCATCTTCGCCCGAGACGATCAAGGCCGCTTCGAGGAATCCGCCTTCGATCAAACCGGCTGCATGCACCATGGCATGCACGAACCCGAGGCAGGCGTTGGATAGGTCCATCGCTTGGGCCTCGGGAGCTAGGCCCAAGTTGGCGTGCACGACGCTCGCGGTGGCGGGCTCCATGAAATCGCGGCACACGGCTCCGTGCACCACCAAACCGATCCTCTGGCGGTCGATGCCAGCTGCCAGCAAAGCACGCTCTCCCGCTTGCGAGGCTACCGAGCTAGGGCGTGTTCCCTTGGGCCAAAGACGCCGCTCCGCAATCCCGCTCATCAATTCGAGGCGGCCTTGCGAAAGTCCCAGTCGCCGGTACAGCGGCTCGATCCGCGCTTCGATCTCCAACGAGGAGACGCGCTGATCGGGCAAGGCGTAGCCCAGCGAGGCAATCCGGACGGCACGGAACTTCATGGGCCAAACAAGGTACGGCTCACCGGGCGCCAGGGCTACCGGCAAGCCAAAAACCAGCGGCCAACTGCCAAACTGCTGGACCCAGCCCCCAAGACTTCGCGGCCGAGACCCAGCCGCTTGATCCAGCAGCTTGATCCAGCAGCTCACCCCGCAAAACCCCGCCCCCAAGCCCCCGCGCGTCCCGTATCATGGGGCCCGCCCGAACGAGCGTCATGACCCAAGTTTCCGCTTCTCACATCCTGCACGTGGACATGGACGCGTTCTACGCGTCGATTGAAGTCCGTGACAATCCGTCGCTGCAAGGGCTGCCCGTTTGTGTGGGGGGGCCGGCTTCGGGCCGCGGTGTGATTTCTGCGGCTAGTTACGAAGCCCGCAAGTTCGGGGTCTACTCGGCCATGCCGACCGCGCTGGCGCGCCGCAAGTGCCCGCATATGGTGCTGCTGCCCCCTGACTTCGACCGTTACACCCGGGCCAGCCGCCAGATCATGGAGATCTTTCGGCGCTACACGCCCCTGGTGGAACCGCTCTCGCTCGATGAGGCCTTTCTCGACGTCGAAGCCAGCGAGCGCTTGTTTGGCCCCGCCGAAGAGATCGGGCGCCGCATCAAGCGCGACATCCTGCGGGAAACCTCCTTGGTGGCCTCGGTGGGGGTGGCGCCGACCAAGTTCCTGGCCAAGTTGGCGAGCGACTTGGACAAGCCCGATGGTTTCCGGGTGATCCAACCGAACGAAGTTCGAACGGTCTTGGACCCCTTGCCGGTTTCCAAGATCTTTGGGGTGGGTCCAACCACCGCCAAGCGTTTGGCCGCCATGGGGATCCATCGGGTGGGGGAGCTGGCCCGGGAGGATCGCTCGGTCGTGGCGGCGCGCTTTGGCGCGGCGGGGCTTTGGATCCACGACTTGGCCCACGGCATCGATCCGCGCCGCGTCACGCCCAACCGCGACGAGAAGTCCCACGGCATGGAACGCACCTTCCCCGAGGACATCCAGGACCGCGAAGAGCTGCGGGTGCTCTTGCTCGCGTTCTGCGAAGAGGTTGCCTTTGAACTGCGCCATCGGGGCCTGCGCGGCAAAACGATCACGCTCAAAGCCCGCTTTGGGGATTTCCGCACGATCACCCGAACCCGCACCTTGGACTACGCCACCAACCTGGGGCCGCGCCTGTACTCGGTCGCCAAGGGCCTTTTGGACAAGGTCGAACGCCGCCCCCTGCGCCTGTTGGGCATCCAAGTGAGCAAGCTCGAGGACATCCGCGCCGTGCACCAAGGCAACCTGTTCGACGAAGCCACCCCGAGCCGCACCGATTGGATGGCGTCCCAAGAGCGCATCGAACGGGCCACCGCCAGCGCCGACGCGGTCCGCCAGAAGTTCGGAAAAGGGGCTTTGGTACCCGCGACGCTCTTGGGGCGTTCGCGTGAGCGGCGCGGACCCGACCTGCGCCCATTGGGAACCCAAACCGGCGCAGACGAGGATTCCGCCGCCTCTGCGCCCGAGGAATGACCGGGATTCCACTCCCTAGGCGACCCGCCCGCGCCAAGAAACCTCTCGGCATTTTGGGCCCTGCTGCCTATCGTGCCCTTCCATGAACATCGTGATTGTCGGCTCGGGCGAGGTGGGTTACCACTTGGCATCCATCCTCTCGAGGGACGGGCACGGTGTTACCGTCGTGGATCCGGACCCGCTCAAGGCGCAGCGCATGCAGGAGTCGCTCGACGTGCAGGTGATCGTCGGGGATGGGACCCGGGCTTCGGTCTTGGCCGATGCCGGGACTTCCAAGGCCGATTTGATGGTGGCTGTGACCGACAACGATCACGTCAACATGCTGGCCTGTGCCCTGTCCAAGAAGATGGGGGCCAAGCGCCGCATCGTTCGCCTGCGCGATACGACCCAATTGGAAGGCTACCTGTACTTCTACAAGCACACCCTGGGTTTCGATGTGGTTCTGTCCACCCAGGACTTGGCGGCCGAAGAAATCATCAGCACCGTGCGCGATCGACACGCCCTGGGAGTCGACAGCTTTGCGGGGGGGCGCGTGCAGCTACGCCGCTTGCGGTTGGAGAAGGAAGGCCTGTTGACCGGTGGTCCGCTGGCGAACTGCAAACTTCCGGGCGGCGTGTTGGTCGTGGCCGTCCAGCGCAAGGAGCGCTTCTTTGTTCCAGGAGGAGGGGACCACCTCGAAATGGGGGACCAGGTTTGGGTCATCGGCGCCTCGCCGGACTTGGACTCGTTCGAACTCTTGGCGGCCAAGACCACTTCGTGGAAGCGCAACGTGGTGATCATGGGGGGGGGCGGCATCGCTTCGGTTGTGCTGCAGCGGCTGAAAGGTGCCCCGGGGGTTTCGATCAAGGTGATCGAAAAGGATCGCGGTCGTGCTCGATCGGTGGCGGCCTCCGCTAGCTCCAACGTGATGGTCTTGGAAGGCGACGCGACCGATTTGACCTTGCTGCGCGAGGAACGCATTGGGGAATCCAACGTATTCATCGCGACCACCGCAGACGACGAGGACAACATGGTGGCCTGCCAGCTGGCCCGTTCGCTTGGGGTCGAGCGCACCGTGGCCCTGGTCAGCAAAGCATCCTATCGCGACATCTACGACCTCCTGGGGATCGATCAGGCGATTTCGCCGCGCATCCTGTGTGCCAACTCGATCCTTCGCTTCGTACGCTCCGGGTCCCCTGCGGCAATCGCGGTGGTGGGCGAGGGCATGGCCGAAGTGCTCGAGCTCACCGTGCGGCGCATGGAACCCACCAAGGTTCGGGACCTGAGTCTGCCGCGCGGAACGGTGATCGGCGCTCGGGTCCGCGAGGACGTGGTGCTCGTCCCCAGTGGAAGCTCCACGATTCAGACCGGTGACTCGGTCATTGTGTTCACTTTGCCTGAGAACCTAGCCAGTGTGCAGAAGCTGTTTGGCGCTTGAACGCAAGGCCCGCCGGGATCCAGGTCCCAAACCCGCTCGCCTGCTCTATCGAGCGCCCACCTCCAAACCATGAACCTACGCGCCGTTGGCCGCCTGCTCGGCATCATCTTCCTGCTGCTAGCGGGATTCCTCCTGTTGCCAGCCCTCGTGGCTTGGCACTACGGGGAATTGGATGAGATCGGGCACTTCCTCATGGCCTCCGCCATCACCGCCGTGCTAGGCGGCATTCCAGCCTATGCATTTCGCAAGGGGGAGGTCGCCGTGGGGAGCGGTGCGGACTACTTCCGCCGCGAGGGGTTGGCGGTGGTCGGGCTTTCCTGGTTCCTGGGCGGGTTCGTGATTGCGCTACCGTTCTTGCTCGATGGCACCTTTGGACCCTTTGGGATTTCGGCTCTGGTCGATTCGTACTTCGAGGGTGTTTCGGGTTTGACCACCACGGGATCGACGGTGATGTCGGCGGAAGTCATCGATTCGATGAGCTATTCGTTGGCCTTTTGGCGTTCGTTCTCCCATTGGCTCGGCGGTTTCGGCATCGTGATGGTGTTCGTGGTGCTGTTTCCGACCGGGGGGCGCAGCCTGTTCCGTTCGGAGATTCCTGGCGTGAGCCGCGAGGCGGGGCACCAACGGGTCCGCGATAGCGCCCTTTCGCTCATGCGCGTCTACGTGGGCATCACCGTGATCGAGTTTGTGCTCTTGATGTTCGCCGGGCTCAGCATGTTCGATGCCATGCTGCACGCCCTGGGCACCATCCCGACCGGTGGCTTCTCGAACTATTCGGCCTCCGTCGGGGCCTTCGACAACGTAGCGGTCGAAGTGATCATCACCGTATTCATGTTGATCTGCGGGATCAACTTTGCGCTCTACGACACCCTGCTGCGCGTCGGTTGGAGAACCTTTTGGCAGCGCTTGTGGGGGTCGAGCGAGGTGCGTTGGTACTTGGGCTTGGCCCTGGGGTCGATGGCGCTGATTACGCTGATCCTATGGATCGATGGGGGCACCGGGGGCGGCCCTCCGCCTGATGCGCGGCTGGGGTGGAAGGATTACACCCACGTGGGGGAGTGCCTGCGCGATGCCTCGTTCCTGGTGGCTTCGATGCAGACCTCGACGGGCTTTGGAACCGCGAATTACGACCTTTGGCCGCAACTGGCCAGGGTCCTATTGATGTTCCTGGCGGTGAGTGGTGCCTGTGCTGGCTCAACCGGGGGTGGGATCAAGGTGGTGCGCATGCTGGTGGTGGCCAAGGCCGCCGTGGTCGGCGTGCAGCGCTTCATCCGCCCGCGCGCGATCCATGCGGTGCGCATCGATGGTCAATCGCTCGATGAGGGCATCGTGGCCGGCATCACCAGCTACTTCGCCATGTGGGTTCTGGTGTTCATGGGCGGAACCCTCTTCGTCACCAGCTTCAACATCGACCTGGTGACCGCCGGTACGGCGGTGTTGGCTACCTTGAACAACATCGGCCCGGGGTTGCGCGCGGTGGGACCGTTCGAGAACTTCGCGGGCATGCCCGACGCGGTCAAGCTGCTGTTGGCCGGGTTCATGATTCTGGGGCGGCTCGAGTTCTACGCCGCCGTGGCACTCTTTGTACCGGGCCTATGGAAGCGCTAAGGCACCGATTCTGCCTTGCGGCTGTGTGGCTGACCGGGGCGGCGGGCGCCTTGGGTCAAGGCCGTGCCGAGGATTGGCAGCGGGCGGAAACCCTCCCCGAGCGACTCGCACCGCTGATCCAACGCTTCCAGCCCCGTTGGATCTGGTTGCCCGAGGGCAAGGGCGTGGCCGGGCGGGATTCCAAGGCTCCGAGTTCTGGGTTTTGGGTGGTGGACGCGAAGTCCGGCGAGCGGACCGCGGTCGCGAGCCTCGCCGAATGGGGGGTCCCCTCCGGCGAGGCACGGTTGGAGCCCTTGCGGGCGGGAGCCTCGAGCGAGCCGGGCGGCGAGCCCACCGAGGTGGAGTTCCACAATGACTTTGGCTTTGCGGTACGGCTCTTTTGGATGGACACGCAAGGCAAGGCCCACGCCTACGGGACCCTGGGGCCCGGTGAGCGCCGCGTCCAACCCACCTATGCGGGGCATGTCTGGTTGGCCGATGTGCAGGCCAACGACTTGGTGGGCGTCTTTCGGGCCCAGGCTTGGGCGGGGAAGGCTCGATTCGATGCGGCTTCACGAGAAGCCGCCCATACTCCCGTGGCCACGCCGCAACCGAAGGCTTTGGTTTCGGGGCGCACACTCTTCCTTCGGGACCACAATCTCTGGGTGCGTTCGGCGGAGGGGGAGACCCAGCCGTTGACCCAAGATGGCACCCCTGAGGACCCCTACGCGGAGTCTTGGGTCCCCGCGCCCGATGGAACGCGCGTCTTGGCGTTTCGGGAAACCGTGGTGGAGACCCGTCGCATCGCGCTCATCGATTCTTCGCCCTCCGACCAAGTCCAGCCGCGCGTTGTCTGGCTCGACTACCCAAAGCCCGGGGATCCTGTTCCCCAACGGCGGCCGCGCATCGTGGACCTAGAGCTTCTTGAGCTGCTGCCCGCCGACGATGGACTTTGGAAAGATTCCTACCAGATCACGGACGTGCATTGGGCCCCCGACAGCTCTCGGGTTCATTGCCTGTACCGCGTGCGCGGACACCAGCGGGTGGTGTTGCGCGCCATCGATGCCCACAGCGGTGCCGTGACCGACCTCGTCGACGAGCGCAGCGAAACCTTCCTCGACGACACGCAAAAGACCGTGCTGCACTGGCTCGATGCACGCGGTGAGCTCCTGTGGGGTAGCGAGCGCTCGGGGTACCAGCATCTCTACCGCATCGACAGCCGCACGGGCAAGGTCCTGAATGCGGTCACCCAAGGTCCTTTTGTCGTGCGCCGCCTGGATCACGTCGATGAGGCCAACGGACAAGTGTGGTTGGGAGTGATGGGCATCCATCCGGACGAGGACCCCTACCACGAGCACCTGGTTAGGGTCGACCTCGACGGGTCCCATCTGCGCGTGTTGACCGCGGGCGATGGAACCCATCGGTGGGACTTTTCGCCCGATCGTTCGCTGTGGATCGATACTTGGTCGCGGGTGGATCTGCCGGCGGTTTCGGTCCTGCGGCGGGCTAGCGACGGCGGGCAAGTTGCTGAGCTAGGTCGCGACGATGCGTCGGCATGGGAAGCCCAGGGAATTCCCTGGCCCGAGCGGTTCGTGGCCAAAGGGCGCGATGGGGTCACGGACATCTACGGCATCGTGATCGGGCCGACGCACCCCGAAGCGGGGCGTACCTACCCGGTCATCGAAACAATCTACGCGGGGCCCCACGACTTTCATGTGCCCAAGGCCTTTGACTTCCTGTGGCAAGAACGCCAATTGGCCGAGTTGGGCTTTGTGGTCGTCCGCATCGACGGCATGGGAACCAACTGGCGCAGCAAGGCCTTCCACGATGTTTGCTGGCAGAACCTGGCCGACGCCGGCCTGCCCGACCGGGTGGCCTGGATTCGGGCAGCGGCCGAGCGCTTCCCGTTCATGGACATCCAGCGCGTGGGGATCTTTGGCGGAAGTGCCGGGGGTCAAAATGCCTTGGCGGCCCTGTTGCACCATGGCGATTTCTACCGCGCGGGGGCGGCGGATTGCGGGTGCCATGACAACCGCATGGACAAGCTGTGGTGGAACGAGGCTTGGATGGGCGTCCTCGGACCCCACTACGCGGCCAACTCCAACGTGACCCACGCGGCCAAGTTGCAGGGGGACTTGCTGCTTACGGTGGGGGAACTCGATCGCAACGTGGACCCATCGTCGACCCTACAGGTGGTGCGGGCCTTGCTTGCGGCGGGCAAGCGCTTCGAATGGTTGGTCGTACCCGGTGCCGGTCATGGCGTGGGCGAGCGACTGGACATGGCCCGACGGAGGTCGGAGTTCTTTGTGCGCACTCTCTACCCGCAATCGTCGCGCTAGAGAGGCCTTCGCCGAACCCCTAGAGCACGTCTTCGCGGTAGACCCACTTGCGCTTGGGTTGGCTCTTGCGGTTGTGGGTGACAAGGCGCCACAGGCTTTCGGGGCCCTCGACCGTCAAAAAGGTCTTGGTCTTGCCATCGGTCTCGAGCCGGATTCGCCCGGAAACCAACCCGATCAAACGCAGGTCGTAGGGTGCGGACGAAGGCTTGAGGAACACGCCCGCGCCGATCTGGTCGGGGTGACCGTCGAGCTGGCGCGGGACTTCCAACAGAATGCCATGCACCCGCTCGTCTTGGCGGACTTTGACCCAGGTTTGCCAGCTGCTGCGGTCCGAGCGTCCGCGCAGCAAAACCTCTTGGCCCGGTTCGAGGTTCTGGAAGGTCAGAGGGACGGCGGGCAAGCGGATGTCGGTCTCCGCTGTGTACAAACCCCCGCCCAAAGGATCGACGACCGAAGATTCGATGCTGGGCCCGTCACCAAACATAGCTTCGACTTCCACCGGGCCTGCGTTGGTGTGGCGCCCCAGGAACACGATCCCGTATTGGGTCGAGACGCCCAGCTCGTTGCCGCGCTCGGAGAGGATCCGCACGGTCGGATCGACTCCCTTGCGGGTGCCGACACAGGCGGTCATCAGGAGCAAGAGCGGCAGGGTCCGAAGCAAGGGGTGGGCGAAGGCGGTCATGACCATAGATTGCAGGATTCTCCCAGGCGGCGCAAAGGCCCGGCGATCCAAAGCCGGCCTTCTCCCGCTGGCGCCCCGCCGCCCGGGCTTCTCAGGGTTTCAGGCGGCCCACGCAGGGGCTAACCTAGGACCCATGCAAGCCGATCCCCAACCGCCGGAGCGTCCCTACCAAGCCATTCTGTTGGACTTGGATGGCACCTTGGTCAATGCCCGCGGGGAAGTCCACCCGCGGACCTTGGAGGCCCTGCGCCAGGCCCACGAGCGTGGCGTGGTGGTCATGGTGGCCACCGGGCGCTCGATGATTGCGACCCGACCGGTGCTGCAAGTCCTCGGATTGCCCACGCCGGCGGTCGTGTTCAATGGCGCTGGGATCTATTGCCCAGCCCAAGAGCGCATGCTCGAGGAGCGGCTGCTCTCGGCGCGGATCTTGACCCAGGTCCACCGTTACCTTGAGCGCAGCCAAGATCTGGCGGTGTTTATGGGAGCCCATGAAAAGTTCGCGCGCGCCCCGCGCAACGATGCCGAGGCCCGGGCGCTCGAAGGGCTGCATCAGATCCAGACCGTGCCCGAAGCGGCACTGGCCGAGGTGGAAAACGTCCTGCGCGTGACCTTCCTCACCGATCGGCACCCCGATTCGCACGCCTACCACGCGGAGTTGGAGGAGCACATTGTGGGCCCAACCTACCGGACCCACTTTTCGCTGGCGCTCCTGCCGCGCTATGTGGGTAGCCCGTTCCAGGTGGCCGATGTGCACGCCCCCTGTTTGGGCAAGGCCGAAGCGTTGCGTTACCTGGAGGAGACGCTTCAGATTCCGCCCCAGCGGGTGGTGGCGGTGGGGGACGCCTACAACGACGTGCCCATGGTGGAGGCCGCAGGTCTGGGGGTATGCATGGGCAATGGGGTCCCCGGGCTGCAACGCCGCGCCAAGCGCATCATCGGCGACAACGAAGGGCCGGCCATTGCCGAGCTGGTGGAAGAGCTGTTCCTTTCGGAAGTACCGACGCAGCCTTAGTTCCCAAGCGAGTGCGCTGGGTTGCTAGCCTTTGGAAGGCTTGTTCTTGGTTGCCTTGGGGCTCGCCTTGCTGGCGCCCTTCTTGGGCTCTGCCTTGGGCTTGGGCTCGCTGGTGGGCTTGGCTTCGGGCGCTGGCACCGAAGCCTGCTTGTCGGCGGCTTGGCTCTTCTTGTAGGCATCGCTGCGGTAGTCGGTTTGGTAGAAACCGCCGCCCTTGAACAGGATACCCGCGCCCATCCCGATCAAACGTTCGAGCTTGTTGGCGCTGCACTTGGGGCACTTGCGCTTGACCGCTTCGCTCATCGACTGGAACAACTCAAAGGTGTGCCCACAGGCTTGGCAGCGGTAGTCGTAGGTCGGCATGTTAGGCGTCCTGGTCGGCCGAATCCGACTCTTGGGGGGCTTGGGCCACTTTGACCTGCGCGTGACGCAGCACAAAACCCTGCTTTTGGAAACCCGCGCGAACCACGTCCATGATCGTGCCTGGCTCGACTTCGTTGGTTTCCACGGTCGCCATGGCTTGGTGTACGGTGGGATCGAAAAGGCCTTCGGTGGGCACCCGCTTGACACCTTGCCGCTCCAATGCGTTCCACAGCTGCGTGCGCGTCATTTGGACGCCCATCTGCAGGTTCTTAGAGTCCGCGCTCTCGCAAGGGGTCGCCAAGGCCATGTCCAAGTAATCCAGGACCGTCAGCATCTCCTGCATCAGCCCTTGGGTTTCGCGGTGCACCGCGGCGTCGATGTCTTCAAGGATCCGGCGGCGCAGGTTTTGGTAGTCGGCCTTGGCCCGTTGCCAGTGCTCCAGGTACTCGTCGCGTTCCGCCTCGGCTTGCTCGAGCGGGGTGCGCTCGGGTTCCTGGTTGGACTCGCCCCCGGGCGTGGGATCTTCCAACTCGTCGGAGTGCGATTGGGCTTTGGGTTTGCTCATGGTTGGGTGGGGCTAGGGGTTAAGCGAAGTGATCGAGGATGCGTTCGAAGAAGCTCTTCTTGCCACCACGCTCGTGTTCTAGATCGCCAAATTCGCGCAATAGTTCCTTTTGGCGGTCGCTCAATTTCGTGGGCACTTCAATGAAGACGCGCACCAACTGGTCGCCTTGTCCGCGACCTTCCAGGCGCGGCAAGCCTTGCCCGCGTAGGCGGAAGAGCTTGCCCGATTGAGTTCCGGCTGGGATCGTCATGTCGACTTTGCCCGCAAGGGTGGGAATCTCGACCTTGTCGCCCAAAGCCAGTTGGCTGAACGAAACGGGAATCTCGATCAATAGATCGGGGCCGCTGCGTTGGAACACCTTGTGTTCGACTTCGCGGATGATGACCTGCAAGTCTCCCCGCGGGCCACCCTCCCTGCCTGCGTCGCCTTCGCCACGGACCACGAGCCGCATGCCTTCTTCGACTCCCGCGGGTACTTGAATGGTGACCTCGGCTTTGGCGCGGGTCCCGCCCGAGCCCTTGCAGTCCTCGCACGGACTCTCGATCACTTGGCCGGCTCCCTGGCAAGCAGGGCAGGTCTGGGCCATGGTGAAGATGCCTGCGTTGCGGGCCACTTGGCCACGCCCTCCGCAGGTGGTGCAGGAAACCTTCTTGGCGCCGGCTTTGGCACCCGAGCCGCTGCAAGTCGAGCACGCCTCGGTGCGGCTCAGCGAAACGGTCTTGGGGACTCCCTCGGCGATCTCTTCGAGCGTCAGGTCGAGCACGATGCGCAAGTCGCGCCCCTTGCGGGGGCCGCTCTGACGCCGGCCTCCACCGCCACCTCCGAACAGGTTGCCGAACATGCCACCTCCCCCGAAGATGTCCCCAAAGGCAGAGAAGATGTCTTCCATATTCTGGAAGCCGCCACCGCTGCGCCCGCCACCGGCAAACGCCTGGTGACCGAAGCGGTCGTATTGGGCACGTTTCTCGGGATCCCCGAGCACATCGTAGGCTTCCGCCGCCTCCTTGAACTTCGCCTCGGCCTCGGCATCCCCCGGGTTGCGGTCGGGGTGGTGCTGCATGGCAAGCTTGCGATAAGCCTTCTTGATGACTTCCTGTTCGCTCTCGCGGACGACGCCCAGGATTTCGTAGTAATCGCGTTTCTCGGCCATGTGCTCGAAGGGGGTGGTTGTTGCAGGAGGCGGAGAAGGGGACGCCTTCTCCGCCTCCTCGATGGGTCAGGGGCGAAGCCCGAAAGCTTTGGGGCCCTCCCAGCGGCCATCCGGAAATGGTCACCGGGAGGGGCCGCGATCAGGAGGTGACCCCCTCGATCGGATCGGCGTCATCTTTGAGGTCGGTCACCATCGAGTCGGTCGTGAGCAAGAGCCCGGCGATCGAAGCCGCGTTCTGCAACGCCGTGCGAACCACCTTGGCAGGGTCGATGACACCCGCCTTGAACATGTCCTCGTAGACGCCCGTCAAGGCGTTGTAGCCGATGGTCTTGCCCTTCTCGAGGATCGTCTCGGCCACAACCGAGCCATCCGCGCCAGCGTTTTCTGCGATCTGACGCACGGGCGCACCCAAGGCGCGCTCGATGATCGTGGCGCCAAACTTCTCATCGCCCTTGAAGCGACCTTCCGCCACGGCCAGCGAAGCGCGCAGCAAAGCCACGCCGCCGCCGGGAACGATGCCTTCCTGGGTCGCAGCGCGCGTCGCGTTGAGCGCGTCCTCGACCAGGTCCTTCATCTGCTTCATTTCGGCTTCGGTCTTGCCGCCCACTTTGATCATGGCGACGCCACCGGTCAGTTTGGCCAAACGCTCTTCCAGCTTCTCTTTGTCGTAGTCCGAGGTGGACGCGTCGATCTGCGCTTGGATTTGCTTGGTGCGCGCCTTGATGTCGGCGGGCTTGCCCTTGCCTTGAACGATGGTGGTGCTGTCCTTGCTGATCACGACCCGGCCCGCTTGGCCGAAGTGCTCCATGGTAACCTTCTCCAACGGCACGCCGATGTCCTCGGTCAGTGCGGTCCCGCCGGTCAGGGTCGCGATGTCTTCCAGGTACGCCTTGCGACGATCTCCGAAGCCGGGAGCCTTGACGGCACACACGTTCAGGATGCCTTTCAGGCGGTTGATGACCAGGGCGGTCAGCGCTTCGCCTTCCACGTCTTCGGCGATGACGAGCAGCGGGTGGCCGGTGTGGGCCGCCGCTTCCAGCGCGGGGATGAATTCGCGCACGCTCGAGATCTTCTTGTTGCAGATCAGGATGTAGGGGTTTTCGAATTCGCAGGTCAGCTTGGCCAGGTTCGTGGCGAAGTAAGGGGACAGGTAGCCCTTGTCGAACTCCATGCCCTCGACCACTTCGAGCGTGGTTTCGAGGGTCGTGTTTTCCTCGACGGTCACGACGCCGGTGTCACCAACGGCCTCGAAGGCGTTGGCGATGATGGCGCCCACCTCGGGGTTGTTGTTGGCGGAAATCGTAGCGATGGCGACCTTCTCAGCCTTGCTCTTGACCTTGCGCGATTGTTCGACGATCGACGCGACGGCGATTTCGACCGCTTTGTTGATGCCGTTGCGCAGTTCGATCGTGCTCACACCGTTGGCGACGAACTTCATGCCTTCGGAGAAGATCGAGGCGGCCAACACGGTTGCCGTGGTGGTGCCGTCGCCGGCGATGTCATTGGTCTTGTTGGCCACTTCGAGCACGAGCTTGGCGCCCATGTTTTCGAAGGGGTCCTCCAGCTCGATTTCTTTGGCGACCGACACACCGTCTTTGGTGACGTGCGGCGAGCCGAAGGACTTCTGCAGGATGACGTTGCGGCCCGAGGGGCCCATGGTGATGCGGACGGTTTTGGCGAGTTTCTCGATGCCGGCCTTCATCTTGTGGCGGGCGGTATCGTCGAAAAGGATTTGCTTGGCCATGGTTGGGTTGGGTTGGGTGTTCTGGATGGGGGTGGGGAAGGGAGGTGGGAGAGCTACATGCCCATGCCCATGCCACCCATGCCGTCCATTCCGTCCATGTCCTCATGGGATCCGACGGACTTCTTGGACTCGGGTTTGTTGACGATCAACGCGTCGGTGGTCAGCAGCAGGGCAGCCACGGAGGCGGCGTTCTGCAGGGCGGACTTGGTCACCTTGGCGGGGTCGAGGATGCCTTGCTCCAGCATGTCGACGTAGGTTCCGGTGAGGGCGTTGAAGCCCCAGGTTTGCTTGCGTTCGCGCAGGATGCGATGCACGACCACCGCGCCTTCGAAGCCGGCATTCTTGGCGATTTGCTCGACAGGCTTGCTAAGCGACTCGAACAACAGGTCCAGGCCCATGTTGTAGTCCACGTCGTCCTTGAGGTGCATGGTTTCGAGCACGTTGCGGGCGCGCAACAACGCGGTGCCGCCACCGGGCAGTACGCCTTCGGCCACGGCCGCGCGGGTCGCGTGCAGGGCGTCTTCGATCAGAGCTTTCTGCTCCTTGACCTCGGTGTCGGTGGCGCCGCCCACGTTGATTTGGGCGATGCCGCCGGTCAGCTTGGCGAGACGCTCTTGGAGCTTCTCACGGTCGTAGTCGGAGGTGGTGGCTTCGATCTCGTGACGAATCTGGGTCACGCGATCTTCCACGGCGGGGTTCTTGCCGCGGCCCGAGGAAATCGTGGTGGCTTCCGAAGTCACCAGCACGCTGTTGGCGGTGCCCAGGTGCTTGACGGTGACCTTGTCGAGCTCAAGCCCGGTGTCCTTCATGATCGGGGTGGCCCCGGTCAAGGCGGCGATGTCGAGCAGCATCTGCTTGCGGCGATCGCCATAGCCCGGCGCTTTGACGGCGCAGGTTTGGATCACGCCACGCAGCTTGTTGACCACCAGCGTGGCCAGGGGCTCCGAATCCACATCTTCCGCGATGATCAAAAGCTTGCGGCCAGACTGCTTGATGGCTTCGAGCAGGGGCAACATGGCTTGGACCGTGGAGATTTTGCCTTCGTGGACCAGGATCAGCGGCTTCTCGAAGGCGCAATGCATCGAGGCCGAATCGGTCACGAAGTGCGGGGACAGGAAGCCCCGGTCGAATTGCATGCCTTCGACCACTTCGACTTCGGTGTCCATGGACTTGCCGTCCTCGACCGTGATGACGCCGTCCTGGCCGACCTTCTTCATGGCGTCGGCGATCAGCTTGCCCACGATGGGGTTGTTGTTGGCCGAGATGGTGGCGATGTGCTGGATCTCGGTGGCGCCGTTGATCGGGCGAGCCATTTTCTCCAGGGCACCGATGACGGCAGCGGTGCCGTCCGCGATCGCTTGGTTGAGACGGGCGGGGGCCGCACCGGCGGTGATGGCGCGCAGGCCCGCTCCGAAGATGGACGCGGTTAGGAGCGTGGCGGTGGTGGTTCCATCGCCGGCCACGTCGCTGGTCTTGCTGGCGACTTCTTTGACCAGGGCGGCGCCCATTTGCTCGTAGGGATCGGCCAATTCGATCTCTTCGGCGACGGACACCCCGTCCTTGGTCACGGTGGGGGCACCCCAACCCTTGTCGAGGATGGCGTTGCGGCCGCGGGGACCGAGCGTCGTGACGACTGCCTTAGCCAGTTTGTCGACCCCGCGTTGGATTGCGTCGCGGGCGTCGCTTTCGAAGACCATCTGTTTGGCCATAGGTTGTGCTCTCGTTGTTCTTGGGCGCCCCGGGGGACGCGGGTTTGGGGATGGAATGGGTCCTGCCGGCGGACCCCTCTCCCTAGGACCATGCAAGTATGGTGCCGAAGGCGTGCTGACTCGCCCGGGGTGGCCGGCTTGGACCCTTCGGGAAGCTCGGCCGTCCAGCATAGTGGGGCGATGCCCGTTCCGTGGGGCGGTCGCAAGTGACCTATTGGCAAGTGTTTATGGCGCTCCATGGGCAGCTCGGACCCGCGCCATCCCAGGGGAGCGGTGCCCCCAAAGTTTGGACCCTGTCAGCGGCGGCAGGGAACCGAGCGGGGCACCAGCTGCCAGGTTGGCAGCGACCCTGGCAGGGCCTGGGGGCGAGCGCCAAAGTGGCAGAATGGGCTTCGGACCTGCTTGGCCCCACCAGCCAAGCCAAGTTGGGCTTGGGATCGGTCTCGGGGGCGGGCTATCTTGCCCCCATGCGACTTCCCATTTGGCTCTTGCTTGGCTTGCCCCACCTGTTTGCCCAGACCCCCGATTCGGGGCCGGCGCTCGAGTGGCGCAACCTCGAAGGGGAAGTCCGGGTCATGCCCCTGGACCAGACGCCGGGCGATGCTCTCGAGGGGTTGTTTGGGACCTGGATGCAACCTGTCGGGCTCGCGCCCTTGGAGTCCGAGGCGGGCCCTGACCGTGCGGACCTCTCCTTGCTGGGCGGGGACCACCTCTTGGGCCGGATCGAAGGTGGAGATGCCGAATCGCTGAGGGTGATCTGCCCCGGCCCGACGCGCTTGAGCCTGCCGGTGGATGCACTGCGTTCGGTGGTGTTTCCAGCCCGTCGTACGGGCTCGGGTGCCTTGCAGGCCCCCGACGCGGGTGATCGTTTGTACCGCCGGGTGGGGGACGCCATGGACCGCATCGACGGGGTCTTGGTGGGCTTTTCCGATCAGGGTATCGAACTGGAAACCAGCCTGGGATCGAGGGTCTTCGCCTGGGGAGAAGTGGTGGCGCTGTTCATCGAGGCCCTCGACACTCCTGACGCCGAGCCATCGGGGGCCGGCCCCCAGGTCCTGCTCGATTTGACCTGCGGGAGTCGCTTGCACGGCACGCTCGCGTCGATCCAAACCCAGGGCATCCTGCTCGAACGCCAGGGGGATCGCTGGCTGATTCCCCACGCCTGGATCCGCGAACTGACCGTACTCGATGGGAGCTTTCGGTACCTTTCCTGGCTGACTCCCGTCGACAGCGGAGACTTGCGTTCGCCCTTCGATCCGCCGGGCAGCCCGCCTTTGGGGATGGTCTGGCCGCACCGCGTCGACCGCACGGTCAACGGCGACCTGTTGACCGTTGGGGGGCGCGTTTGGACCCACGGTTTGGGGGTCCACGCCCCGAGCCGCTTGCGCTGGAAGCTCGACGGAAGCGACTGTTGGCTGCGCTTGGCGGCGGCCTTGGATGACAGCGCGTTGCGTTCGGAGCGGAGCGGGTCCGTGCTCTTTCAGGTCCTGGTGGACGACAAAGAAGTCTGGAGTAGTGGGATCCGCCGCGGCGGACAACCTGCGATTTCGCCCGATCCGATCGACCTGCGCGGAGCCACCCGTCTCGAACTGGTGGTGACCGATGGGGGCGACGGGCCGGTGCTAGATCGCGCTGCCTGGCTGGGGCCGATCCTGGTCCGGTGCCAGGGGGGTGGCGGGCGCTGAGCTCGGCCAAGCGGGCTCTTCGTCGTCGGGAGCCCGGTAGTACACGCCGCAGTTGCCGCCCCGGGCTTTGGCCTTCTTGAGCGCCGTTTCGGCGTGTTCGCGCAAGGTAACGACCGAATCGAGGTCTTGGCCGTTGAAGGTCTCAAACCCCAAACTCGTGCTCACTCGGATGGTTTCCAGGGGATCCAATCGCCCCGAAATGCGCTCGATGCGCTGACGCACGCGATGCACCACACGAGCGGCATCGACCCGATTGGTGTAGGGCAGGATCATCCCGAATTCGTCGCCACCGAGCCGGCCTCCCACGTCCTCCGCCCGCAGAAAGTCCAGGATCGCGCGCCCCACTTCGGCGATCAAGCGGTCGCCGATGGTGTGGTTGAAACGCTTGTTGATCGAGCCGAAGCGATCCAAGTCCATCAACACCAAGGCCATGGGCAGGCCGTGGCGCTGGGTCGCGGAAAAGTGTTCGAACAGCCGGTGGTTGAAGGCCCGGGGGCGCAGCAAGTCCGTCAGGTCGTCGTGCATGGCCCGGTAGCGGGCTTCTTCGAGTTCCTGGTGCGAAAACACCCGTTGGCTCAGGTGATCGATGCGCAGCTGGAATTCTTCCAAGGGCGCGCCCCGGGGTACCAGGTCGTAGGCGCGGTTGCCCAGGGCTCGCAGGGCCCGGATGGTGGGCAGCGAATCGATGGGGTCGGAAACCACGAGCAGTCCGGTGTGGGTCCGCTTGAGGTAGTTTTGGATCTTCTCGAGTTCCACGCTGCCGCCCCCGGCCAAGGGGTCGAGCACGATGGCGTCGGGAGCATCCGACTCCAGGAGGGTCAGCGTGCGGCCCAAACTGACGCTCGTAGTGACCTCCAGGCCAGCGGAGGCCATGGGGGCCAAGTGCGTGGCGGTGCCCTGGCCGCGGTGGTCCGCGATGAGGAGTTTGACGCCTTGGGTCGGGTTCATCGGGCAGATGGGGGAGTCCCCACGTCTAGAATAACCCATTTGGAAGGGGCGGGAGCGGCAAGTTCGGGTCAAATCCCCGGCGGGGTTCCAGGCCTGGCGCTTCAAAAATAGGCCCTTCCGGGGCCTCAGACTTGTTTCTTACGCCTCGATCACTAGACTCTTCGCTCCGAAATTCGCCCGAATCTGGGGCTGCAACATTTCGCTCTTCCTCCCCGACGGCTCGGCCGGCGGTTGGCTACGGGCCGGCATCCAAGCCGTGTCTCGAAGCAGGCAAGGGGGGCCTATGGAGTGCTTGCAAACCCGGTGGGATCGAGGCGACTCGGAAGCCACGCCCGGAAGGTCCGGGCGGGGTCCCCAGAGACACGACACGAATCCAATCCAAAACATGGAACAACTCACCGTTCAGCAGCTCGTCGAAGCCGGCGTGCACTTTGGTTGCCGCGCCTCGCGCTGGAACCCGAAGATGGCGCCGTTCATCCACGGCCGCCGCAACAAGATCCACGTGATCGACCTGCGCCAAACCATGCGCGGTCTGATCCGCGCCCAAAACCTGCTCTTCCGCTTGGCCTCCGAAGGCCAGTCGGTGTTGTGGGTGGGTACCAAGCGCCAAGTCAAGGGCGTCGTCCTCGATGCGGGGGAGCGCACGGGCATGCCGATCGTAACCGAGCGCTGGATCGGGGGAACTCTGACCAACTTCTCGGTGATCCGCAGCCGACTGCGCCGCCTGGAAGAACTCGAGAACATCGATGAGGCCAAGGCCGACGAGCTCAAGCTCACCAAGAAAGAGCTCTCGACCATCAACCGCGAGCGTCGCAAGATCGCCCGCAACCTGGGTGGCATCCGCGAAATGACCGCGATCCCCGCCGCCATGATGGTGGTCGATCCGTCCCGCGAAGGCAATGCGATCCGCGAGGCCCGCAAGATGGGCTTGGTGGTCATCGGCATCCTGGATACCGATTGCGACCCCTCCGACGTGGACATCGTGATCCCCGGCAATGATGACGCGCTTAAGAGCGTGCGCTTGCTGATGGACCAACTGGTTGCCGCCGTCGAAGAAGGGGCCCACCAGCACACCGATCGCCTGCGCGCCGCTGGGGTTCCCCAGGCCCAGGACGAAGCGCTCGTGGCCACCGGCGAGCCCCGGCCCACGACTCACCGCGAGCTTCCCAAGCGCCGCGCCGATGCCGCCCCGGCGGATGCCGCTTCTGCGGAAGCCGCTTCGGCCGATGGTTCGGACGCTGCTCCCGAAGAAGCGCCCGCCAGCGAGGCCTAGTCTCGGTCGGACCGGGCCGCACGGCGGCCCGCCCATCCTCTCTCCAGCCCACTCCACAACCAGGGGGCCGAGGCCCCCATATCCCCTGAACTACGATGGCAGAAATCACTGCAGCTTTGGTGCGCGAGCTTCGCGAGAAGACCGGCGCCGGAATGATGGAATGCAAGAAGGCCCTCTCGGCCAGCAACGGCGACCTCGAGGCCGCCCTGGACGAGCTCCGCAAGTCGGGCCTCAAGACCGCCGCCAAAAAAGCGGGTCGGGCTACCAGCGAAGGCCGCGTTTACGCAAAGGTCAGCCCGGACGGCAAGTCGGGTGCTCTCGTGAGCATTTCCTGCGAAACCGACTTCGTGGCAGCTACCAACGAGTTCCAAAGCTTCCTCGATGACCTGGCCAGCCACGTGCTCGAGCACAAGCCGGCCGACTTGGACGCGTGTTTGAGCCAGCCCTGGAAGGGCGATGGTACGGTCGCGGACGCGCTCAAAGCCCTGGTGGGCCGCTTGGGCGAGAACATCCAGATCTCGGGCGCGGTTTTCTACACGAATCCTGCCGGCGGCGTCGGCAGCTACGTGCACCACGACAACAAGAAGGGCGCCATGGTGAGCATCACCTGTGCCAAGCCCAATGCGGACACCTTCAAGGAGCTCTGCATGCACGCAGTGGTGTTCAACCCGCCGTACCAAAGCCGCGATCAAGTGACCGCGGAAGCGGTCGAGCGCGAGAAGGAAATCATTCGAGCGGGCCTGGAAGGCAAGCCGGCGGACATCCAAGAGAAGATCATGGTGGGGCGCCTGGAGAAGTTCTACGCCGAAACCGTGATCACCGAGCAGCCCTGGATCAAAGACGACAAGCTGACCGTCCAGAAGGCCCTGGACGCCGCCCTCGGTGGCAAGGCCAAGCTCGAAGGCTTCACCCGCTTCGAGATCGGCGCCTAGTTTCCAACCCGAAACCCGCAGTTCGAAGTATCCAGGCCCCGGAGCGTGTCATTGGCACGCCCCGGGGCCTCATGCATCCAAGGATTCTGCGCTAGTTGCTCAACATTGGGGGGGAGGGAACCTATCCTAGGTCCGTCCCCAATCCAGTCGGCAGCTTTGCTCTGGACCCCCTCGAGACCCTGCACCGCATGTACCATCGCGTCCTGCTCAAGTTATCTGGCGAGGCCCTCGGCAACCCCGAAACCGGTCACGGTATGGACCCCACCCAGATCCAGGCCTACGCCCGCCAGATCGCTCGGGTGGTTGGACTGGGAGTCGAGGTCGGCATCGTCTGCGGCGGGGGCAACATCCTGCGGGGTGCGGAGTTTTCGCAACTTGGAGGCCATCGCGCTACGGCCGACTACATGGGTATGTTGGGCACCGTCATCAACGCCCTGGCCCTGTCGGATGCGGTCGAGCAGCAGGGGGTCGACACGCGCGTCATGACCGCGCTCGAGATCAAGCAGGTCGCCGAGCCCTTCGTCTGGCGCCGCGCCGATGCCCACCTCAGCCGCGGGCGGGTGGTCATCCTGGCCGCCGGAACCGGGAACCCGTTCTTCACGACCGACACGGCTGCTGCCTTGCGCGCCAACGAATTGCGTTGCGATGTGTTGCTCAAGGCCACCAAGGTCGACGGGGTCTACGACCGCGACCCGAAAAAACACCCCGACGCCAAGCGCTTCGAAAAGCTGACCTTTCGCGAGGTGCTTGAGAAAAACTTGCGCGTGATGGACATCACCGCCATCACCCTGTGCATGGAAAACAACTTGCCCATCACGGTCTTTGACCTGTTCCGCGAGGGCAACTTCGAGCGGGTGGTGCGCGGGGAGCCGATCGGCACCACGATCCAGTAGTCCCGCCTCCCTGCCTCGGTCGCTTTCCGGGGACACGCTCCGCCCATCTCGCCCACCCGAATCCCAATCTATCCCCTAAGAGACCCCTCATGAGCCAACATCCGGTCCTCAAAGAAACGAGCCAGCGAATGGAAAAGGCCTTGGCCCACACCCAGGACATGCTGCGCACCATCCGCACCTCGCGTGCGTCCTCCGCCCTGGTCGACAACATCCGAGTCGATTACTACGGCACTCCTTCCCCCCTGTCGCAGGTCGCCCAGATCTCGGTCCCCGAACCGCGGCAGTTGATGATCAAGCCCTTCGACATGTCGATCCTCAAGGAGATCGAGAAGGCCCTGCAGAAATCCGACTTGGGCATCACCCCCGAGTCCGACGGCAAGGTCATCCGCCTCAACCTGCCCCCGCTTTCGGGTGACCAGCGTCGCAAGTACGCGGCCAAGGCCAAGGATCTGTGCGAAGAAGGGCGGGTGGCCCTGCGCAACCTGCGTCGCGACGCCAACAAAGAAGTCGACGCCCTGCTCAAGTCCAAGGACATGACCGAGGACGACAACAAGGCCCTGCACGATGAGATCCAAGAGCTGCTCAAGCAGTACGAGGCGAAGGTCGGCGATCTCCAGGAGCGCAAGAACAAGGAGATCATGGAGGTCTGATGGGGCGCGAATCGTGCGCTCCGTGGGGCTCCGAGCTGGGTCTGCAAGCGTTCGATCCCTGCCCCACGGGCCACCCCTGCCCGCCGCGAGCAAAAGGAAATTTCCGGTTTGCGGGGGCTGCCCCGATTTCCTATATTTCTCGCCTGCCCGGGGCACAAGCAGCCGCTTGACCGCCTCGGCCGGGCTCCGGCTCGCAAGGCCAAGCCAAGATCGTTCACGAACAGGATGGGTGCGTAGCTCAGTCGGTAGAGCAACTGGCTTTTAACCAGTAGGTCCTAGGTTCGACCCCTAGCGCACTCACCACCCATCCAAAAAGAGCCCCGTGCCGCACGCACGGGGCTCTTTTCTTTGGTGTGTTCCTTTGGTTTGGATGGGGCCGCCCCTAGCCATTGGGCTCTCCAAAGGTCCTATCCCAGAGGGCAGGGCATGCACGCAACCTGGCTAGGCGACGCCTTCCAGCGCGGCTTGGCATGCGGCTTCCACTTCGGCCACGGTCTTGGGGATGGCCGCAGTGAGGTTTTCATGGCCTTCGTCGGTCACCAGGATGTCGTCCTCGATGCGGATACCAATCCCGCGCCAACGCTCTTCGACGGCCTGGTTTTCGGGATCCACGTACAACCCCGGCTCGACGGTGAGCACCATGCCGGGGGCCAGCGGGCGGGATTCACCGCCTCGCGTGTACGCGCCTTGGTCGTGCACATCGAGGCCGAGCCAGTGGCTGGTTCCATGCATGAAGAAGTCGCGGTGGGCGTTGCTTTCGATCACCTCTTCGCGGGTGCCCTGGCACAGCCCGAGCTCGATCAAGCCATCCACCAGCGCATGCAACGCTGTTTCGTGGACCAGCTTGGTGGCGACCCCCGGTCGGATGACGTCGATCGCCGCCAGCTGGGCGCGCAAGACCACTTCGTAGAGGGCCTTTTGCGGCTCGCTGAAGGTCCCCGAGACCGGGAAGGTGCGGGTCACATCGCTGGCGTAGTACTTCCATTCCGCGCCCGCATCGATCAACAGCAATTCGCCTTCGCAAAGCCGTTGGTCGTTTTCGATGTAGTGCAGGATGCAGGCGTTGGCCCCGCCTGCCACGATCGAGTTGTAAGCCGGACCGGTCGAACCGTGTCGGCGGAAGGTGTACTCGAGCAGGGCGTCGATTTCGTATTCGTAGACCCCCGGCCGGGCTGCGGCCATGGCCGCGCAATGGGCTTGCGTCGTGATGCGCGCGGCATGGCGCATGCACTCGAGCTCGCCCGGCGACTTGTGCAGCCGTAGCTCGTGCAGGTACGGGCCCGGATCGAGCACCGCGGTGGGCGGTTCAATACCGCGTCTTGCACGCCCGCGCAGGCCTTCCACCATGCGATGGAAGTGCCAATCGAAGTCCTCATCGTGTCCGCTGCGATAGACGATGCGTTGCTGGCCCGCGAGCAGGTTGGGCAATTCCTTCCATAGGTCTTCGATGGGGTGCGCCTCGTCTAGGCCGAGCATTTCGGGCGCGTCGTCTACCCCAAGGCGCTTGCCGTCCCAAATCTCCATCTCTTTGTTCCGCTCGCGCAGGAACAGGATGGCTTGACCGTCTTCGGCCTTTTCCTTGCCGGGTACCAACACCAGCACCGATTCGGGTTCGGCAAAGCCTGTCAGGTACCAGAAGTCCGAGTGCGGGCGAAATCGGTAGTGCGCGTCGTGGTTGCGCGTCTTCTCGGTTTCGGTGGGGATCACCGCCGCCATTTGTTCGCGGAAAAGGACTTCGAGAAAGCGCTGGCGGTGTTCCTGGTACATGCTCATAGGGCCCAAGATAGCTTGGGACGTCCCCGTTTCTAGGGCAGGGGCGGGTGGAAACCCCTTCGGGACACGGGCAAACCCTTCGGGACACGAGCCAAGGGGGAAAACCCGGGCTTTACGAATCGAGGGTGAAGCCCTCGACGGCCGAAAGCAGACGCCGAATGCGCTGGGTCCGCTCGGGCCCCTGGCCCAGGTCGATCGCGGTGGTGCGCGCTGCAAGGGGCTGGTCGGCCGTCGTGCACGCTACGGGAAGGTCCAAAATGGCCGCCAAATGCCCGGCCAGAGCCTGGGTCGAAGCATCGACCTCGGAACCCGCCGGGACCACCAAGGCCAAGCTGCGATCCCGCCGCCAAAGACTTCCGGGGGCCGGGGAGGCAGGCCAGGGTTCGAAGTTCGGCCGCAGGCGAGCGAAGAGGGTCCAAGGGGTCGCGCGGTCAGCGGGCAGGACGACGTCTACCGGGGCATCGGAGTCGTTCATGCGATCCCAATCCGAATACACCAAGTCACGCTCGTAGTTGCGGATAGCAGGCATGCACACCAACAGGTGCAGGACCGCTTGGCTTGGCCGGGTCAGTTCGAGCTCCAAGCCCGTGTTGGGCAAAGTCGCGCGCAGGTCGAGCCGTTGCCCCCCGACTTCGAGCAATCCCAGCCATGCCATGGTCTGGGGCCCCGCATCGAGCGGGCGCTCTTGGCCCGCGGGCGGCTGGGGCGGGAACGCGGGAGTGAACAACGTCCCAGCGGGGACCGAGACCCGGCCCCCCGCACCGATTTGGGTTCCCAAGGGAACCCCGGGCCAGAGGTAGGGGACGGCGCGCAAGGTGTGGCCGGGATGGTCGGTGAGCCGAATCAAGTGCTGCCAAGCGTCTTGGTGGCGCGCTTGGGCCTGGGCGATCAAACACAACACCAAGCGTGCGTCGGCCCTTTGCTCGAGGGTGGCTTCCTTCCCAAGCAATTGTCCCAAGGCGGCGTGCCAGGCAGCGAGGGCTTCGGGCCCCTCGGGGGCGCTGCGCAAGGATTCGGTCGGCAGGCCCTTGGGCCATGGGACTGGAACCGTTTCCGGGCCTACCAAAGCCCAAGCCTTGTCCACCAACGGATCCCCAAAGCTTGCCCGGGTTTCGAGTGGGGAGGGCGTGGTTTGCTTGCTGAGGGGCAGGCAAAGAAGCAGGGCGAGGAGCGCTTGCATGGGAATCCTTTCGCCGGCGCCTTTCCAGGCGCCAGATACCCCCTTAGTATGAACCCCTGCGCTCCGGGTTTCCGGTCCTGTTTCCCCTTTGTGGCCATGTCTAGCATCGATCCCGAACTGCTGCCCTTGCTCGCCTGCCCGGCTTCCCACCAATCGCTGAAACAAGCCGAGCCCGAGCTGCTGGCCCGCCTGGCTGCGGCCATGGCCACGAGCCAGCTCTGCAACGTGGGTGGGCAAGCCGTCACCGAGCCCGTGACCGAAGGCCTGGTGCGCGAGGACGGGCGGATTGTGTACCCCGTACGCGAAGGCATCCCGGTCCTGTTGGTTGACGAAGGGATCGAGGTACCCCGGACCTAAAACCCGATCGAGCGCCATGCGCTTTCAGCACCCAGAGTACCCAGGTCGGCAAGTTCGACTCGCCTACTGCACCAACCTGCACGCTGCGGAAGATCCGGAGGGTATCCGCAAAGGACTCGAGTCGATCACCTTGCCGTTGCGCCGGGCGCTTGGAGTCGAAGGCAGTTTCGGAGTCGGCCTGTACTTGCCTGCGACCGCTGCCATGCGGCTGGCTTCCTACGACGGAGAGTCCGAGCACGCCGAGTGGGGGCGTTTCTTTGCGGGCGAGCAGCTCGACCCCTTCACGTTCAACGCATTCCCCTATGGCGGGTTCCAGCGGGACGGGCTCAAAGCCCACGTGTATGAGCCCATCTGGACCCGGCCCGAGCGCGGTTTGTACACCCAAGCCGTGGCCCAAGTTGGCCAACGGTGGCAGCGGGAATTGCCCTTCGCCGGGCGCCACGGGCACTTGTCGATCAGCACGCATCCTGGGGCGCACGTGACCCAGGTCGACGGCACCCCCGGCGTGCATGCCTGCTCGCGCGGGTTGGCTGCCGCGGTGCTGGCTTTGGCCCTGGGATCCGAGGAGGGCGCACCCCCTGTGGTGCTCGCGGTGGAGGCCGAACCCTGGGCTATCGCGGGCGACTCGGTCGCCCTGGCGGAGTACTTGATGGTGGTGGCCTCCCGCGCCCAAACCCTGTTGCGCGAACAGGGCCGCATGGGGGCCGAGCAAGCGGCCGAACTCGTACGCCGGCACCTGGGAACCTGTCTCGATGCCTGCCACAGCGCGGTGGAATTCGAAACCGTGGAGCGTGCCTTGGACCTGGCGCGCTACCAAGGCGCCCTGGGTAAGCTGCAGTACTCCAGTGCGCTGCGGCTCGAGCAGCCTGCCGATCATGCCAAAGGGCGCGAGGCCCTGCTGGCGCTCGACGAGCCCCGCTTCTTGCACCAAGTCAACGGTCGTGCGCCGGGTGAGTTGCTCCGGGCCCCCGACTTGGATGCACTAGCCAACGATTTGTCGGATGCGGAAACCGCCGGGCCTTGGCTCGCTTGCGACGAGTGGCGTTGCCATTTCCACGTTCCGGTGCACCTCGAAGGCTTGGCAGGTTTGCGCACCACCCAGGCCTATGCCGATAGCTTGCTGCGCGCCTTGTTGGGCGATCCCGATCTGTGGGGAATCCGCGAATTGCACGTGGAAATCGAAACCTACACCTGGAGCATTCTGCCCGGATCCGAATCGCAGCCCTTGGTCGAAGGAATGCAACGCGAGTACGAGCACGTGCTCGGTTTGCTCGACGATGCGGGCTGGACCTACGTGGGCTGAGCGGGGGTTCGCGACTCGGTCTCCAGCCGCCAAGTGCGGTACCAGCCGGGGCCGATCCACCACATACGATGGTCTTGCACCTGTAGCCTGCCAGGCTGCTGCTCACCCCAGCGGTCGTGGTCGTAGATGGGATGCAGGGCGTTGCGCGTGAACGCCGAGCATCCCGCCAAGGGGATCGCGTGGTGCACGCGCTGGGCCATGCGCGCGAGCCTGCCTCCGACCAAAGGTCGAAAGTCGGCGATGTGCAAACTCCCGCCAGGCACCAGCCAGCCCATGAGGCGCGCCCGCATGCGCTGCATGTCGGCCTCTCCGTAAACGTTGAAGAAGTGGTTGGCGCACACGTGATCGAAGCGGACCTCCGGTTGGTAGTCCCACAGATCCGTCTGCAGCCACTCGATTTCGACCCCGGCCCGCAGCGCCCGCGCTTGGGCCTTGGCGAGCATGGCGGGGGAGCGATCGGCCAAGGTCACGCGCATTCCGCGGCGAGCCGCCTCGACGGCCGCTCGACCGGTTCCGCCCCCTGCGTACAGAACGCTCTCACCAGGCTGCATGGCCTCGATCTGGCAGCGCCGCGAACGCCAGATCGCGCCCCCGCTCCACAAGGCGGTGCACAGGTCGTAGATCGGAGCGGCAACCCGGTACAGGTCGGTCCCGGCCTGGTCCGGAGCCCCAGAAGGAACCCTCGAAGGAACCCTCGAGTCGGGGCCTTCGGGGAGGGGAGCTCGCGCCATGGGGGCAGGGTAGCGCCTAGGCCACAAAAAAACCGCCTTGCGGCGGCGGGGGCGCGACCCAAACGATCGAGCGCCGGTTTCCCCAGGCCGGGGATTCCGAAGAACCCAGAACCCGAAGAAGGCTGCCCACGCTTGCGGGCAAAGAGGTGGTGACCCCGAGGGGATTTGAACCCCTGTCGCCAGGATGAAAACCTGGTGTCCTAGGCCTGACTAGACGACGGGGCCACCTGGGTGGAAGATCTTGCGATCTTCGAGGGCGGGAATTTAATCGTTGCCGGGGGGGGAGTCAACGCGCGGGCGGGCTTTTTTGGGCTTTTCTGGCCGCTTGGAGGGGGCCGCAGGAGCGCTCGCCGCGGGGGATGGCGGCGGAGACTTCTCGGAGGTCGACACGGGGGGTGTACGGATCGATGGTTGGGCGAGCGCTCGAGGATGGGCCTTTTCGTAGACCGCCTGCAAGCGTTCGATCGAAACGTGGGTGTAGATCTGCGTGGTGGTCAAGTGGGCATGGCCGAGCAGCTCCTGCACCGCACGCAGGTCCGCGCCGCGGTCGAGCAGATGGGTGGCAAAGCTGTGGCGTAAGGTGTGCGGGGTCACCCGGCGCGGGATGCCGGCAGCCAGGGCCCGTTCCGCCACCAAGCGCTCGAGCGAACGCGTTGTGAGGCGCGTTCCGTTGCGCCCCAGGAACAGGGCATCGCCCGCTTGGACGCGAGCGGCCGGGCGCTCGGGATCTTGCAGGTAGGCCTGCAGCGCGCGCTTCGCATGGCTTCCGACGACCGCCAACCGTTCCTTGCGACCTTTGCCGAGGATGCGCACCAGCCCACGCGCAAAGTCGACCTGCCCACGGTCCATGCTCACGGTCTCGCTGGCGCGGCTGCCGGTTGAGTACATGACTTCGAACAGCGCCGCATCGCGCCGACCGAGCGCGGTGGTGGGGTCGGGGGCTGCCAGCAAGGCTTCGACTTCCTTGGGCGAAAGCACGCCGGGCAGATAGCGCCCGCTGCGTCGCTTGCGCAAGCCCACGCAGGGGTCGCTGGCCACGTGGCCTGAGGAAAGCAGTTCCTTGAAGAACCCGCGCAAGCTCGAGAGTTTGCGCTGCAAACTCGAAGAGGCGAGTTCGCGTTCGTCCACCGCTCCCAAGTAGGCGCGCAGATGACGCGGGGTCACCTGATCGGGCTGCTCGACGCCCCAGGCCTCGAGGAACTGGGCGAACTCGGCCAAGTCTTGGCCATAGGCCTTGAGCGTGTGCGGGCTGTACCCTCGACCGTGGGCCAAGATGTCGAGGAAGCGGTCCACCCATTCGAACAACCCATCTCCCTCCGGCGAGGTCTGGGTCGAATTCGGACGATGGGATTCGGAGGCGGGCACGGCGGGGGACTGCTGGGGTTGGCTGCAGCCTAGCGCAGCGCGGGCCTACTGCGGGGTTTTCGCGGGCTCGGTCTTGGGCTTGGCCCCATCGGCCTTGCCGTCTTTGCCCGTGTTGGCGGACGACATCGCGCGGGCTTGGGCGCGCCATGCGTTGAGCAAGATCTCCCGTGAGCGCGGGTTGATGCCCGCGGTGAAGCCCGCTTTTTCGGCTTCGTCGATCGAAATGATCAGTTCCTTGGCCGCCTTGCTTTGGGCGTCCATGGTGCCTTGCATGGCTTGGACTTTGGCTTCCAGTGCCTGAACCCGTTGGGTCAATTGGGCGACCGGATCGCCTCCCTGGGGCATCGCTCCAAGGGCCAAAAAGCTGAGGGCGAGGATCGGGATGATGGTGGTCCGGGCTTTGATCTGCATAGCAAGGGTCTCTATCGAGTCGCTTTCCTAGGAGCTTGACTGCCGAACAGGAGTTCTTTGGGGGATCCCAGGCGCCTCGCTCGCCTTGGGAATCGCACCCGCTGCGGCCTCATCCAAGGGTAGGAGTTTGCAATTGCCCTCCAGGCCCCGTTCCCGTGCCCCAAACCCACGATCCGAGGCACGCCCCCAACCCAACCCAAGCCCCAAGGGGTGTCCCCCCTTGGGGCCCCCGCGTTCAACCCTCAGCCCGAGTGGGGGGCGGGAGCCCCTTGGTCAGCCAAATGGGCCAAACGAGCAGCGCAGCCCCGAGGAAGTAGGGGGCCCATGGCGCGATGGCATAGAACATGAGCCCACCCAACATCGGGCCGATTGCGCGCGAGAGCGAACCCAGCGAACGGAACACCCCTAGGGCCAAACCCTGGCGGTTGTGCGGCGCGTAGCGCGAAACCAGCGACGAAAGGCACGGCATGACGAGGGCGCTGCCCGCCGCCAAGAAGAACAACCCCAAGTACAGCTGCCCGGTCGAGTGGGTGGAGCCCACCAGCAAGAGGCCCGGAAGTGTCGCAAGCATCCCGATGGACGCCAAACGGACCTCGCCAAACTTGGGGGCCAGCCGGCGCACGAAGCCGCCTTGGATCAACGCGATCAACACACCGACGAACACGAACATCCACATGTTCTGCCTGGGCCCATAATCCAGGCGCTCGGCAGCCAAAAACGTCAGCGTGAACTCCATCGCGCCAAACACCAAGAAGTATGAGAAGTACGCCCAGTTGGCGCTCTTCAACCCGGGCTGGTCGAGCTCGCGCAAAGCGGACCAGGGTTTGAGCGTGCGCCCTTCGCTCGCCTTCTGGTCGGCTTCGTGCAAGGTTTCTGGGAATTGCTTGGCGGCCCACAGAAAGTTCCAGGTAGCCAAGACAAACGACAGCAAAGCCGCTCCGGAGAAGGGATGCAGGCCGAACCGCTTCCACTCGGGGAACTGCCCCAGGAGGTCCCAACCGTACGCCATCCCGCCAATCGCCGGTCCAAACACGAACCCCAGTCCGATGCCCGCGCCGATCATCCCCATCCCGTGGGCGCGCTTGTCTGCGGTCGTCACGTCGGAGACCGCGGCCGAAACGGTGGAAATGTTGCCGGCCATCACCCCGCCAAGGAGCCGCGAGAAGACCAGCAGCCAGAAGCTGCCAGCAAAGAACCAGAAGACATACCCCAGCATGGTGCCGAATAGGGTGACCAACAGGATCGGCCGCCGTCCGTAGCGATCCGAAAGGGAGCCCCAAACCGGGGCCATCAGGAATTGGAACAGCGAGTAGACCGAGCCCAGCACTCCCCCGAAGAACGCATGCACGGTGACCGAGTGCAGCGGATCCTCGGTACCGACCCAGCTCCCCAGGGTCATGGCAAAGCGGCCGATCCAGCTCGCATCCCCATCGACCCCGATGTAGTAGCGCAGCATGTCCGGAAACAACGGGAACAGGATCGAAAAGCCAACCATGTCCAGAAACACGGTCAAAAAGGCCAATCCAAAAACGGCGCGGGTCGTGGGTTGCTTCATGGGGCGCCTGTCTTACACCATCAGGAGCTTCGCATCCACCAACCCGAGCCTTGGGGGAGTGACCCTCCTCAAGGTGCCCGGCTAGGGGCGGTGACCTATGCAGAGGACGTCTTCTTGCAGCACGGGCCCAGAGAGCCCATCCATTGCCCAGGCCGGGGAACGGCACGGCGTTTGCGTAAGTTCTGTACCCGATTCAGGCCCACAAGTGGGCTTGGGCGGCATACTAGCTAGGAAGCGGGGCTTGAGCCCCTGGACACCACACAAGATGATCATGCAGATTCAACCCTGGAAACTCGCAAGCCTTTTGCTTTTGAGCACCTCTGCTTGGGCGCAAATGCCCCAATCGGAAGCGAACAGCGATCCGACCCAATGGGTGGGCATCCAAGAAGAAGGGGAAGAGGGTGACCAGCCCTTGCCCGACAAGCGCGATGAGGTCAAAGAGCTGATTGCTACGCTCAAAGACCATGCGGGCGCGCGTGGCAAAGAAGACACCGAAGCGGTCGCCACCATCGAGTTGCTGATGAACGAGTTCCCCAAATCGGGGCCTAAGGACCGCGCCGCCTTGGCCAAGGCGGTGGCGGATGTCTTCAACCAAGCTCGCAAGCAAAATGAAGACCAAACCTACAACAACGACATGTACATCGCCGCTTCGGTAGCCCTTTCGTACATGGGGCCCGAGAGTGCCAACGAACTGGTCAAGTGGGTCGACAACAAAAAGCACAACGCCAACTTGGTCCTGCGCGCATCCCTGATCCAATCCTTGGGCAAAACCAAGGCCGAAGTAGGGATCAAGCCGATCTTGAAACTGCTCGGCCACAAAGACATTCCGGTCGAAGCGGCTGCGGCACAGGCTTTGGGCAATTACAGCGAGCTGGAACTCAAGAAGCGCAAGGAGATCTTTGAGGAGGTTCTCAAGGCGTTGATGTCGGCCAAGAACAACAAGGATGCGGACATCAACAACCAAGACCCCACCAAGGCCAAACGCTACGACTCTGTTTCGGCGTCGATGTTGACCACCCTGGAGGCGCTTTCGAAGCACAAGGAAGGCACTCCCGAGGAGTGGCAACGCTGGTGGAACAAGAACAAGAAAGACGACTGGGACGAGCCCAAAGAAGGTTGATCTCCCCGTCTTCGCCCAGTCGGAAACCGATCCGCCCTGGTTTTCGGTGGTTGGGAGTCGTCGCGCTCGCCCCCCTTTGGGTGGGCGGGTGCGACCGTACCCAAGCGCCTCCGCTCGGATTCGCCGACGCCCCTGACCCCACGGCCCAAGTGGCCGATGCGGGGATTGTGGCCTACGGCATGCGTGGGGAGTTCCGCGGGGCCCAGTTTGGCGCACAACTGCGTCCCGCCTTGCTCAACGAGGCTCGGCGGCATTTCGATGAGGCCGCCTGGACCCACAAGTGGGGGACGGACCAAGGCACCCTGTGGGTGCTTTCCCTGGAAGTGGCGGTCGATTCCCCTGCGGCGCTGGAGCTGGATGGATTGACGCTCGAAGCCACTGCGAATGGGGCGGTCCAGCGCCTGCGCTTTCAAGACCCGGGGGAAGGATCCGGGACCGCGCACGTCCATGACCCGCTGGCCGTTTTGCTTTCGGCGCCCCACGGAGCTTTGGAAGCAGGCGGTCGCGAATGGTTGGGGCTCTTGGGCCCCGATGCTTTGGTCGAACCTGCTTTGCTGCTCGGTTCCGAGCGGTTTGCGATGACCCCAAGCACTTGGGAATCGGCCAAGGCCCCCGAAGATCTTCCGTTGCTCCACCGTCCCCTTCCCGCTGCCCGATGATGGTTCTTACCTTCGCCTTGTTCGCCTGCTTGAGCGTGTGGAGGGTTCCCCAAGCAGGGGGACAAGCTTCCACCCCCTCGACGGGGTCGACCCCAGAAGCAACCGTCCTTGAGGCCCCGGCGCTCAAGCGAACCGAACAGGACTGGTTGGAGCGCGAGCGCGAGTTGATGGATCGCATCCGCAATCTGGAGTTGGAGTTGGCCCAGGAACAAGCCCTGCGCTTCGAGCGCGAGCGCGAATGGGTCGAGTTCACCAAGCTGCTGAGTTTGTTGCCCGCCGAGCGCCGCCCAGCCATCCCCGACTTTCTGGATGCGGGTGCCGAAGAAGCGCCCGTGCCGACCGAGCCCAATCCGCTGGAATTGGCCGAACGCCAATCCCGCGAGCGCGCCCAAGCCATCAAGTCCTCGCTGCGCGCTTACCTGCGCGCCGAAGGCGTCAGGGCCCTCGATCTGATGGAGGTGGGGTTGCTGCAGGACGGGGCGATTGGCCCCATCGTGGCGCGCCAACTCGACAACCAAGGGCGCTTTGTCTCCACCCTGGTGGCGGACCGCTTACGACTGGAAAAGAGCCAAACCGGCTACCACGTGACCTTGGTACTGGAGCGGGGTTACGAGCGCCGCGCCGGCCAGGTTTGGCCGTTTCCCGAACCCAAAGCGGGAGGCGCTCCGGTGGCGATTCCTTCCGAGCAGGCCGAAGACTCCGCCACTTGGCGTTCCGGAGTGTTGCGGATTCCCCTGACGGGGGTGCGGCCCGATCCTTGGATCGAGGCCATGCCGGAGCTCTTCTCCGCGCAGGATCGCGAACACACGGTGGACGATGGCTCGACCAACTTGATCGGTTTGCGCTACTCGCTCAACCAACTCTTGGACCACCGTCACGGCGGAGCTCGCTGGAAATTGGTCTCCATCGGCGGGATTGTTGGCAAGGAGTGGCGTGACGTGCATTTCGCCGAGTTGGCCCTGGATGGGCAGGTGATTCGGCGCTTGTTTGCGGATCGAGTCCGTTTGCGGTTGGAGGGAAACAACGCCCTGTTTGAGCTACAGGATGGAGCTCAAGAGCGCGCCGGGAAGCGCGCCCCATTCCTCGGTGGCCGCTACACCCTGGTCCTTCCTGGTATCGATCTCGCGGCATGGCGCGGGCTGAATCTGCCCGGCCTTGATCCGGGTCCCTGATGCGATTGCGCCGCCTGGGTGCCCTTGAGAAATCGGCGCTCGCTTTCACGCCCGCACCGTGGCGGATACCTTGGGGGGCATGAGTCTGTTTGACCTACCCCCGCCTGGCTCCCAACCGGAACCAGGACGCCCTGGGCCTGCGATCCCGGCCGCAGCCGCAGCCAAGGCCAGTCCCGACATCCTCGGCGTTTCCGAGTTGACCGGGCGGATTGCGGGCAGCCTGAGCAGCCTTGGGAAGCTCGTGGTCGAAGGCGAGGTCAGTGCTTTCAAGCGAGCGGGATCGGGTCATTTGTACTTCCAGCTCAAGGACGATCGCGCAGCGTTGGCTTGCGCGGTTTGGCGCAGTCGGGTCGCGACGGGAGTTCGTTTCGATCTGGCCGACGGGCAACAAGTCCTTTGCCATGGGACCCTCGATGTGTATGCGCCGCGTGGAAGCTACTCGCTGATCGTCGAGCGCATCGAGCCACGCGGCATGGGCGAGCAACTGGCCAAGCTCGAGCGCCTCAAGCAGTCGCTGCGCGAGCAAGGCTGGTTCGATCGGGCCCGCCCGATACCCCCCAGGCCGCGCTGCATCGGCTTGGTCACCAGCCGCGATGCCGATGCCCTGCGAGACTTCCTGCGCACGCGCAGTCTGCGTTGGCCAGGGTATCCGGTACGTCTGTGCCATACGCGAGTGCAAGGACCCGGAGCCGCCCAAGAGATCGCTGGCGCCATCGCCCGTATGGACGATGGCCAAGTGGATGTGATCTGCGTCGTACGCGGCGGAGGATCGCTCGAAGACCTTTGGGCTTTCAACGAGTTGCCCGTAGCCGAAGCCGTTTGGAATTGCTCGGTCCCAGTGATCTCGGGCGTAGGGCATGAGTCCGACACGACCTTGATCGATTGGGTTGCCGACCACCGCGCGCACACGCCCACCAACGCGGCCGAATCGGCGATTCCGGATCGGAAAGCGTTGCTCGAGCGGCTGGAGCGAGCGGCCGCTTACCTGGAGTCCGCCATGGAGAGGCAATTGCAGGCGCGCGAACGAACGTTGGACCGCTTGGTGGGGCGATCCGGATTGAGCGCAGGAGCACGTTTCTTGCGCGCGCCAGAGTTGCAAGTTCACGCATTGGAGAAGCGCTTGCGCTTGGCCTTGGCCAACACCCTGCAGTCCCAAAGCCATCGCGTCGAACGCTTGGGTGCGCGGCTTGCCGCAGGCAGTCCCCAAGCGCGGCTTGCCAGCCTAGAAGTTCGCTTGGAGGCTTTGACCCCGCGCCTGAATCGAGCCATGGCGCAAGAGGTGGAACGGGCTCAAGCCCGCTTGCAGGACAAGGAGCGCTGGCTCGAAGCCATCTCGCCGCTGGCGGTGCTCGGGCGTGGCTATGCCCTCGTTCAAGATGCGAGCGGCAGGGTCTTACGTGCTGCCAAAGAAGCGGTCCCCGGGACGCAAATCGCCATCACCCTGGCGGAGGGACGGATCGAATCGGAGGTCCGCCGGATTTTGAACGAGGGTCCCGCATGAGCCTGGGCAGCAGTCAAGCGGTGTTCGCCATCGTGATCAACTGGAACGGTGGCGAGGAAAACTTGCGCTGTCTGAACGCGCTCGTGGCCGCCGGCTTGGATCCGGGGCACATCGTGTTCGTCGACAATGGCTCGGTGCGCGGTAGCCACAAGCAAGTTCGGCACCACTACCCCGGACTCCTCTGGGTTCAGAATCCGACCAATGTGGGCTTCGCGGAAGCGGCCAACCAAGGAGCCCAACGGGCCTTGGAGCATGGGGCCGAATGGCTGTGGTTCATCAACAACGATTTGGATGTCGAGGCCCATTCGCTCGCGCAGCTCTTGGCGGCTGCCGCCCAGGATCCCACCATCGGGCTGCTCGCACCACGCATCCTCTTGCCGGGTAGCCCCCCGCGGATTTGGGCTTGGGGCGGGCGCTGGAACCGCGGATTCCGCCTGGTTGAGCTAGGGGGGCACGGTCAGCCCGATGGAAGCGCGTACCAGCAAGTCGCCGACTGCGATTTTCTCACGGGTGCAGCGCTCCTGGTTCGCCGCGATACTTGGCATGCCCTCGGTGGGTTCGAAGCGAGCTACTTTGCGTACATGGAGGACGTGGAGCTCTGCCAACGGGCCCGCGAGTCCGGTTGGCGCGTTGTGTGCGTGGGGCCGGCCAGCGCCGTGCACCATGCATCGGCCTCAACGGGCGGCGGTTACAGCGCGCGGCGCAAGTACATGATGGCGCTCAACACGGTGCGCATCCTGCGTCGACGCGGCAGCCTCTTGGCCTGGGTTCGCTTTTTGGTGCTCGACGTGCTGCTTTGGCCGGTGCTGCTGGTGGTAGCCAGCCTGCGCGGTCATGGGCGCGCCGCGCTGGGCAAGGGCCTCGGCATCGTGCATGGCCTGTTGGGTAAGCGCGTCACGGCCCGAGTGGTGGAGCCCGGAGGTTCCATCCTTTGGTGACCGATCGGCCTAGCGGCCCGCTTCGCGCGCTTTGCGCTGCAATTCCTCGGGAGTGAGCTTCTGGATTTGGCGCGCCAGCCACCACTCGTTGCCTTCTGCATCGCGGGCCGAGGCGGTGCGGTGCCCATAGAAGGTGTCCTGGGGGGCTTGCACCGAGTGGGCGCCCGAGGCGATCAGGTGTTGGTAGGCCTGGTCCACATCGGGCACGTACATGTACTGCATGCAGGCCTGCGCAGGCCGATCGCCGGTGCGGGCGCCCATCATCAACTTGGAATCGCCGATGCGCACCTCTGCATGCATGATGGCTCCGTTTTCACCTTCGAGTTTCTCGGTGACTTCGGCGCCGAATGCGGTGGTCAAGAATTGCACGTAGGCGGCCACGTCCGCGACGAGGTAGTACGACGTCAACGTGTGGTAGCCATCCGGAATGTGGGATGTATCCATAGGGGTCACTCCATCGAGCCGATTTCGGCTTCCAGTACGGTCCAGTCGTTCTCGTCCAGGTCGGGCGAGTTGGTGCGCAGGTGTTCCATCAAGTCGAGCGGGTCCACTTCGCGGCCGGGCACGATACCCGGCACCTGCAAAGCTTCGCCCACCTGGCTGGGCAATACAAGGAACGGGCTGACGCGGGTTTGCCCGCCAAATTCGACTTCCTGTCCGAGCGCCACCCGCAGGGACCCCTTAGGAATGGGTTCGCCTGAGTGCTTGCACTTGGCCCGGCCCGAGGGATCGTGCTCGGCGTAGGGCAGCACCTTGCGCGCCTTCTTCTTGGTCTCAGCGGCTTCGCGTAGATGGTTCAGATCTTCCAGGCTCGGGAGCTCATCCGGCAGGCTGGCCACATCACCCCAGGCCTCCTGGGCATAGGCTTCTTCGACCTTGGGGAACTGGTTGCGCGCTGCACAAGGCAGGTGGTGCCACATGTAGCCGGTTCCAAAGGGCCCTTCGACCAAAATGCCCAGTCGCAGGGTGTCCTTCAAGATCGGTTTGCGGCAGGTTTTGCACTTGGCCCGCGAGGAGCGCGCGCCTTCGATCAGGTAGGGGGCGGTCGGGCCCGATTCGGTGGTGTCGTCGGTCATGGGGCTGGGCGTTAGGAGGGAAGGAGCTCGTCGGCGGACTGGGCGATTTTGGCTTCGAGCGAGGCGAGCAGGCGATCGCGTTGGTCGTACAAGCGGTAGCCCTCCGCATCACGCAGGTAGCCGGCGGCTTCGGGGTGACGCTGCAGGAGGGTCTCCATGCCCAACCGGTCGCGTAGTTCCGCGAGCCGGGCGCGCTTGTCGAGCAAAGCCTTGGTCAGCAAAGGCATCACCATCGAGTAATCGGCCTGCATGGATTCGGTCGTGCGCTGGAAGGAGTCCTTGTCGACCTTGCCCCAGGTCACGGCCTCGGCTGGCGGGCAGGAGGACAGCGAACCATCGGTGACCGGAGCGCTCGTGATCTGGATGTCGTACAGGTAGCCCGAGATCTCGTCGAAGCCCAGGATTTGGCTCAGGGCGGGTTCGGGTTGCAGGTTGAAATTCTTGGGAACACCGCCGCCCAAAACCAGGGTGCCCAGGGCTCCCGCTTCCGATTCCGTTTGACCCCACAGGTGGTAGGCGCAGGATTCGAGCACCTCGTGGTGCAGGTCGAGTGCGAAGCGGTACTCGATCCTGCCCGCCCGAGCGAGCGCCCACAGTTTGACCGAGTTCAGGAAGACCGAACCATCGGCGGGGGCGCCAACGAAGATCGGGATCGCTTTGCGGTGGCAGAGGGCGAGCAATCCTTCGGGGGCCCCGACCTTGGCTTCCTGCTCGGCGTAGCAAGCACCCAGTTTGTGCCGCATTTCGGGGCCAGCCATGGTTTTTTGGAACTCTGGACGCAGCAGGCAGTGGGTCAGGAACTGGTCCTGATCGAGTAGGACGTCTTCGTCGAATCCGATGTCCGTGATGCGGATGGTGCGATCGTCGCGCAGGGCGCCATCGTCACCAAAAATCGGCACTTCGTGGAAGGGGTGCTCGGCGGCGGAATCCAGGCTGCGGTGTCCGTCGTGGTAACAAACCGCATCGGTCGTAGAAATCAGGCAGAACCAACCGGTGTCGAGCAGCGGGTTGAGCCATGCGATGTGCTGGCCACTAGCGGTGACCGGGCCAGCCACAGCCAGGGTCATCGGCACGCCGCGCCCCACGGCTTGGTCCAGCAATGTCCAGATCCGCCGCAGGTAGGCCCCCCCGAAACTGGGTAGGCACGATTCGAGCAGGTGGTCGAGGTGGCGAACCTCTAGAACGCTTTTGTGGCGCAGGGGCTCGCCGCCTTGGGGGCAGCCGCTGCGTTGGTCTTGACGGGTAGGGGACATGCCCGCGAGTGTACGCAGCAGGAGCGGCGGCTGCACGGGTGTGCCGGGGTGCGCCACCGATTCCGGGCCTTCCGGGAAGCTCCCGACCGATCCTGCGGCTCTCCGGGCCCAGCTCTGTGGCCAGCGGAGCCCCGTTGGAGCCCGATCCCTTGCCAACCGGCTGCACCGAAGGGGACCTAGCAGCGCCGGCCGCGGACTCCAACGAGCCTTTGGCTGGAACGAGCCGGTGCCCACAACGAGCCGGTGCCAACAGGGAGGCAGTCCCATGGCCTTGAGATCCACGCAAGGCTGTGATCGAGCAGGGAACCCGAGCTTGGCCTGCCCGGACCACGCGCCTTCGCATGTTCGTGTGGCATGACCGACTCGCAACTTGACGGTTGGCGGGAGCCGTGGGAGCCTGCATGGGTCCCTCACCTGGAGTTCTTCTATGTCCTATTCCTGCCTGTTGCGTTGCCTGCCCCTGGGTCTGATTTCCTTGGCTTGGGCCCAGAATCCTTGGTCTGAACAGACCCTGTTTCCCCTGCTTTCGATGGGGTCCACGGTCCAGGTGGATGTGGGGGATCTGGATGGCGACGGCGATGGAGACGTCCTATTCGGCGGGCTACAAACCGGCGCGATCAGTTGGTTTGAGAACATCGACTCGAACAGCACCTTTGTGGGACATGTGGTGCTGTTGGTCTCCTCGCCGTACTTAGCTCGCTTGTGCGACGTGGATGCTGACGGCGATCTGGATGTGGTGGCGTCTTGGAACACGGGTGCGGCCGATCCGGTTTGGTTGGAAAACGATGGGCAAGGGGGCGGCTGGGTGGCCCATCCGTTCGCACGCCCCAACGCCAATGACACCCTGGGTACCCAAGCGGAGTTCCACGACTTGGATGGGGACGGGTATCCGGAAATGCTGGCAAGCACCAACGACGGATCGGGGCTTGGGTACGAGACGCTGGTTTTGTACCGGGGAACCGGCACGGGTTTTGCCTTTGTCCAAACGCTCACGACCAGTTCGAACACGGGGCGCTTCGGTCTGGGCGACCTCGACGGGGATGGGGACTTGGATGTGTTGAGTCCTTCGCGGGACTTCGCAACCAATCCTTGGTTCCGCAACCAGTCGACCCCCGGCAACCTGTCCTTGGTCGCTGTGGGCTCGATTCCGGCTAGCCAGCAACCCGTCCCTGCGGACATGGATGGGGATGGGGATTTGGATGTGATTTTGGTGGGAGGAGGATCGGTGGATTGGTCTGAAAACCAGGGATCGACCGCCTTTGGACCTGCGCAAGGGTTGTTGGCGCCGCACCCCGTGCCCGGCAGTAGCTTCTACTACGATGCGGCCGCGCGGGATCTGGATGGCGACGGCGATGGAGACTTTGTGGTTTTGATGCGCCCGAGCAACACCAACGGGGTGGACACGCTGACCCGCATCGCCGCGTTTGAAAACCTCGGCAACGGGACCCTTGGGCCGCGCACAGACTTGCGCAGCGGCAACACGGATCAAGCACGGATCGGCATGGGGATTGGGGACTTGGATCGCGATGGGGATTTGGATGTGGTCGGAACGCGGGTCGCAACCGGTAGCACGGGCCAAATTCTTTGGCATCGCAACGGGCGGGAATTCGGCGCGCCCGTCAGCACGGTCTGCTCGACGACGGCCAACTCGAGCGGACTCCCCGGTCGTATCGCGCTGACTGGTTCCGACCAAGTGGGGCAAGCCTTGACCCATCTGGTCGCATCCGATCTACCCACGGGAGTGTTTGGCTACTTCTTGGTGGGAACCGCTGCCATGCCCGGCATTGTTCCGCCCGGGAGCTCGGGCCCCCTTTGCGTGGGGGGCTCGATCGGGCGCTTCAACGCATTGGCGCAGATCTTTCTCACCGACACGGCGGGCACGATGGTCTTGCCCGTGGACCTTGCTTCGGTGCCTTCCGCCAGCGGACCGGGCCCGATCCTGGCTGGGGAAACGCGCACCTTTCAGGCTTGGCACCGCGACCCGGTTGCTACCACCTCCAACTTCACCGACGCGATCGAGGTGACGTTCCAATAGGGTTTGCCTTGGCCCCGGGTCGCCTTGAGGGATCGGGGATGCGAGCCGAATCTAGGACGACGAAGGATTCAGCCGTTGGATCGCGGGGAGTTGCTTGAGTTGGTGCTCGAGCGCTTGGGCCTCCCCGCGCGTGGCGAACGGACCCAATGTGCGGGCGACTTCCCAAGGCCGAGCGGCCCGGGTGGATTTGGCGCCGCCCTTTTGGAGTCCGTTGTGCTGTTCCAGGCGCGCCGTGACTTCCTTGGTGATGCCCACGTAGGTGACCGGTCGCGCTTTGGAGCGCAGAACGTACACAAACCATCGCTCCGGTTCCGGAGCCGAATCGGAAGGCTGCGAAGTCGTGGGGGGAGGCTGCATGCAAGCGCCGGAAGCGTTCAGTCCCCCGCCTCGGTGATCGCAATCATGCGTTCGAGCGACGCTTTGGCATGTTCGATCAACTCACTGCGCTCGCGGCCTTCCAAACGGTCTCGTCGGCCCGTTCTTTCGTCAACGTTGTCGCCCGCCAAGACTCGATTGATGTCGGGTCCCTTGCCAAGTCGCAATAGGTCGAGCATGCCCGCCAGGTGCGGCGGGTCGTTGCGGCTCATGGTGGCGCAGCCGCAGCCGGATGTACCGAAGGAAGGGTCGGGGATGTCGGCCAAGTGGTGGATCTCCACGCCCCGCTTTTGGGCTTCGTGGGCGGCATTGCGCACGAAGTGGCCTTCGGTGCCGATCACGAGCTTGGACCCCTTGGGTGCTTCCATGGCAGCCTTCCAAAGGTAGGCCGTACTGCCCGCGCCATCGGCGGCTTGCACGGCTTCCAGCGGAGACTCCGGGTGGACGAGCACCCGATAGCCACGTTCCTGCCACCAGCGCACCATATCGGCGCTGAAGATCGTGTGCACCCCGCAATAGGAGCCCCAAAGGATCATTTCGGCGCGATCGAGCGCCGGGATTCCGCCGGCGATGGTCCCATCGTCGAGCGAGTAGCCGCCACCGTAGATCTGGGGATTGGGCAGGGTCACGAGGCGCTCCAAGTCCATGCCCAGCTTCCAAGCGGTGTTGCGCCCCAGGTGCTGGTCAGGGACGAACAGGATCTTCTTGCCCTGCTGGCGGGCCCAGTCGACGACGAGGTGGGCGTTGGACGAGGTGCAGACCGCACCACCCGTGCTGCCGGCCAGGGCCTTGAGCCGGCCCGATGTGTTCATGTACGCAATCACCAAGAGATCGTCCCCGTAGCGCTCGATCAGCTGGTCCGCGACTGGGTAGACCATGTGGTCCTTGGCCAGCATCTCCATGGTGCAACCGGCCTTGGGGTTGGTGATCCAGACCTGTTGGTCGTCGTGGGCCAGGATCGCGACGGCTTCGGCCATGAAGTGAACGGCCGATTCGACAATGACCTTTTTGCCAGGGTTGCGCGCGGCCTGGAGCGCGAGCGCGTAGCTGTCCGCGATGGCACCGCCGTAGCGCTCCACCAACTTGACGATTTCGCCCCCCATGTAGAAGTGGGCCAACAGCAAGAGCGAGTCCCCAAAATGGTCGAGGGCCGGGCGCACGTAGCGGTCGAGCCAAGGCAGGACGGTCTCGGGGGTCCGGTCCGGAAGGGCCAAGTACTCCTCGGCGTAGGGGCGGAATTCGGACTGGTACCAATCGAGCGGCAAGTCGGTCTGGCAGACGGGCATGCCCGGCTCGAGTTCGATGCCGCTGGTGGGAAGCAGGGGAGACTGGGAATGGGCCATGGAGGGTGCGCGGGGGGGAGGGGCATTCCCAGAATAGTCCCTGGGGCCCGCAAGGGGTACGCCCGGGTCCTTTTGCCTCGCTCGGCCCTGGAATCGAGGTGGCGGCTGCGGTTGGCTAGGGGTCCGGCCTTTTGCCGCCCCCCGACGAGAACCCTACCGAGCTCCATGCGCGCCCTCCTTTGCCTTCTGTTGTTGCCCCTGGGTGCCTGTTCGCCGTCACGGGCGACCCAGGTGGATGACGGCAAACCCCAAACCGCCGTCCTCACGCCCCTCGCTGGACAGGTCCTGCGGGTGATGGGACCCAGCCAAATCCTTCCCGGAACCTATTTGTTGCCCCCGCTGGAAGGGGCGTTGGAAGAGGGCGTGATCCGCCTTTCGAACCTGCACGATGTCACCGTCGATTTGCGCCAAGTGGCCTTGGTCGGAACCGAGAGCGAAGACATTGCCGATCGGAAAGGGGTCGGTCTGTTGGTCGAGAGCTGCGAGGCGGTAACGATTCTCGGTGGAACCTGGATCGGCTACGCCACTCCGATCCAGATTCGCGCGTGCCGGACCGTGCGCGTTTTGGAAACCACCCTGGACGGGTTTTGGGGCACCCCTCTGGAGAGCACCGTGACCCGGGATAGCCAGGCGGATTGGCTCCAACCCGAGGATAGTTTGGCCCAGGACCGCGGAGGGATGCGGGCAGGCATTGAAATCTTTGACAGTGCCGATGTCTTGGTCCAGCGTTCGCGCGCGCGACACGGGGCGATCGGTTTGTGGATGAGTGGAAGCAAGGATTGCCTCGTAGCGGGCAACGACTTTTCGTTCCTCTCGGCCTACGGCGTCGTGATCGTGCAAAGCTCCGACAATACGGTGGGCTTCAACAGTTTGGAGTACAACGTGCGTGGCTACTCGCACGGCACCTACGCCAGCGGTCAGAATTCCGCGGCGGTGCTGATCGGCGGGGCTAGCCTGCGCAACCGCGTGGCTTTCAACCGCATGACGCATTGCGGATCGGGGGTCTTCCTCTTTGGAACCGCAGATAGCCGGCCCCGGGACAATCGCTTGTTTGGCAACGATTGCCAGTACGCCGTCTACGCGGGGGTCCAAACCCGCCAATCCTTGGGTACGACGGTGCAGAACAACCAGCTCTCCAAAGCGATCCACTTCGGCTTGTACAGCCAAGGGGACGAGGACATGGTGATCCTGGGCAACGAGGTGGCCGATGTCTCGGGTCCTGGGATTGCGCTGTTTTCTTCGGCCAAAGCGGTGGTGTTCGAGAACCAGATCCTGCGCAACCAGGTGGGTTTGGAGATCGCTTGGGGGACGGCGGATGGGGATGCGGAAGCGGCCCCCCTCTCGGGCGCCTCGCGCGACCACCACGTGTTGGCCAATCGCTTTGACAGCAATGGACAAGACTTGGTGGGGCGCGATAGCCAGGCGCTGGCCTTTGCCGGGAACCAATTCCTAGGGGAGCGCCAGCGGTTGCATGTGGAGCGTATCCAGGCCTGGCTGGGGCCGGAGGACGATCTGCAGTCGGCTCCGGAGCAGGACACGGTGGTCGGTTGGTTGGCGGGATCCAACGGCGTGATGCCTACGGGCAACCTGTCAGGGGTTTCGCTCAAGCTGTGGGGGGGGACCATGCCGGCCAGCCTGGAAGTGGCCAAATCGATGGAAGCCCCGCGCATCCCGGGGTATCCCGAAGGGGCCGGACGCGTGTTGTCCGAGTACCAAGGGGGTGTGGAAACGATCGAGCTGGGCCTGTATGGGCCTTGGGACTTTTCTTCGGGAGAAAGCAAGACCATGCGGCGCCAACCCGGCGGGTTGTTCGCTACGGCTCGCTGGCAGGCACGGTGGTTTCCCTTCGATCCGGAAACCCAGGATCCGCGTGGGGACTTGGATCTGTGGCGGGCCCTGGGTGACAGCCCGATCTTGCGCCGTACGGTCGACCATTTCCTGGAACCCCGGCCCGGGGCCGAAATCCAAAAGCGTGTCCCGCCGATTCGTTTCGGCTTGATCGCTGAAACCGAAATCACCGTGCCTGAAAGCGCTTCGTACCGACTCAGTGTGATGTCGGACGATGGCATCCGCATCTGGTTTGGTGACCAGGTCGTGTTCGAGGATTGGACCTGGCACGCGACCCGCCAAAAGGACGTGGTGGTGCCCCTGGAAGCAGGGCTGCTCCCCGTGCGGTTCGAGTACTTCCAACTCGACGGGGCCGCGGAATTGGTGCTGGAATTGCACCGCGTGCGGTAAGGCCCGAACGCTGGACCCGGGAGCGCCACACTCCACCCAAAAGGCCGCGGGCCGGTAGCCAATCGGCTACCGGCCCGCGCGGAGGATCTTCCGACCCTCCCGTTACTCCATGAATGGATAGCGGTAGTCCTTCGGCGGCACAAACGTCTCTTTGATCGAGCGGGCTGAGATCCAGCGGGTCAAGTTCAGGATCGAACCCGCCTTGTCGTTGGTTCCTGAGGCGCGCGATCCACCAAAAGGCTGTTGGCCTACGACGGCCCCGGTGGGCTTGTCGTTGATGTAGAAGTTGCCGGCGGCAAAGCGCAAGGCTTCCATCGCCCGCCGCAAGCCGATCCGGTCGCGACCGAAGATGGCCCCGGTCAGGGCGTACTCGCTGGTGGTAGCGCACAATTCCAAGGTCTCTTCGACGCGAGCATCGTCGTACACATAGACCGTGAGGATCGGGCCGAAGAGCTCGGTGCGCATCAAATCGTGGCGCGGGTCGGCCACCTCGATCACGGTGGGTTGCACAAAGTAGCCCTCGCTGTCGTCGGTGTGTCCTCCGAGCACGACTTTGGCGGTGGAATCGCGCTTGGTGCCCTCGATCGCATCCCGATGCTTCTTGAAGGCCTTCGCGTCGATCACGGCTCCCACAAAGTTGTGGAAATCGGTGATGTCGCCCATCTTTATGTCGTCGATCATGGCCGCCATGCGGTCCTTCACGTCGTTCCAAAGGCTCTTGGGCACGTAGGCGCGGCTGGCTGCCGAGCACTTTTGTCCCTGGAACTCGAATGCGCCGCGCACCAGCGCGACGGCCAGGGCTTGGGGCTCGGAATCCGGCAGGGCCAAGACGAAGTCCTTGCCGCCGGTTTCACCCACCAGGCGGGGGTACTGGGCGTAGTGGCCGAGGTTCTCGCCGACGGTGCGCCAGATGGTCTGGAATACCCCCGTCGAGCCCGTGAAGTGCACTCCCCCCAGCCGCCGGTCCGACATGCACATGTCGCCCACGACCGGCCCGCTGCCGGGGATGAAGTTGACCACCCCGGGCGGCAAGCCCGCCTCCTCCAAGAGCTTCATCAGGTAGTGGTTCGAAAGGATCGACGTGGACGAAGGCTTCCAGAGCGCGGTGTTGCCCAGCATGGCCGGGGCCGTGGGCAGGTTACCGGCGATCGAAGTGAAGTTGAACGGGGTGATGGCCAAGACGAAGCCATCCAAAGGGCGATGCTCCAGTCGGTTCCAGATCCCCGGCGAAGACTGGGGCTGCTCGGCGTAGAGCTGCGACATGAAATGCACGTTGAAGCGCCAGAAGTCCACCAGCTCGCAGGCTGCGTCGATTTCCGCCTGGAAGCAGGTCTTCGACTGGCCCAGCATGGTGGCGGCATTGACGGTGTCTCGCCAAGGGCCGGCCAGCAGGTCCGCAGCCTTGAGGAAGACGGCTGCACGCTCTTCCCAGGGCAGGCTCATCCATTCGCAACGGGCGGTTTCCGAGGCGTCGATGGCCTGGGCCACCTCTTTGGGGCCCGCCTGGTGGTAGGTGGCCAGAACGTGGCGGTGGCGGTGGGGCATGACCGCCTTGCCGGTATCGCCCGTCCGAACTTCGCGCCCACCGATGACCAGGGGCACGTCGACGACTTCGGCGGCCATCGAGCGCAGGCGTTCCTTCAGCGAGGCGCGCTCGGGGGTGCCGGGGGCATAGCTTTTGATGGGCTCGTTGATAGGTGTGGGGGGGTGGAATACGCCGTGGGTCATGATGGGTCGACTTCGAGGTTGGTACGAACGAGCCACCTAGGATAGCCGCTAGGGAGACGGTTGCGTGCCCTGGCCCGAGAAATGCCTCCTCGGCTTTGCAGCCACTCGCGGAAGGTCTAGCATGATGCTTCCCAATCCGGCCCGCGTGGCCCCAAAGACCGCACCCAATGTCCCGCACTCTCCTGGCCTTGTGCCTCCTTGCCCCCCTCGCCGCCTGCATTTCCCCGGCCCAGAAAGGCATTCAGGAGGATGGGACCGCGCAGTCCGATTCCCCCGCAGAGGGCAAGCAACTTGACCCCGAGGAGCTCCGGGCAGCCCAGCTGGAAATCGCGGAATTGAGCGGTGACCTACAAGAGGCCCAACTCGAACTACGATCGCAGGAGCACGCCAACGCAACGAGCCAATTGGAGTCCGAACGCGCAGTCCTCGAAGCGGATCGTGAGCTGACCGAAGCCCGCGATGCGCTGGCGCGCTACCGCGAGGTCGAGGGGCCCTTGCTCAAAGCCAAGGCCCAATTGGAGGTCGAGGGTGCCGCCAACCGGCTGGAAGCTGCCCGCCAGGACTTGGAGGGCATCTTGGAGATCTATGAGGGCGAGGAAGAGGCGCGCGCCAAGCAGGAAATCATCCGCCGCAACCGCAAGTCCGTCGAGATCGCCCAAAAGGTGCTTGAGAACGAACGCACCGAGGCGCGCATGGTGGTCGAATTCGAGTTCCCCCAACAAGTTCGCCATCTTGAGTGGGAACTCGACAACGCTGAGAACGCGCAAAAGGTCGCTCAGCGGGCGCTGGAGGCAGCCCAAATGGAGGGCGAGGCAAAACGGGTGGCCGCCGAGAACCGAATCACCTCACTGCAAGCCAAACTTGAGGCCAAACGCGCCGAGCTGAACGGTGGTAAGGAGTCTTCCAAGCCGTGATGAGGCCTCGCTTGTGGGGTTTCCTTGCCGCGCTCTCGATCGCGGGCGGTGCCATAGCCCAAGATGGCCCCTCGCGGGAAGACGTGGTGGAGGCACTGGGCAAAGCCATCGGACACTTGGTGGACATCCAGAACCCCGACGGGTCTTGGTGTGGCAAGGGCCCGGAGAGCGTTCTCGAGGATGACTTTGCCCTGCAAACCTACGCTTCTTGGGCGCTTGGGGCCCAAGCCCTGGCCTGCAGTGCCCTACGCGGCTCGGTGCGCGGAAATCCCGAGCAACTCCGGGCGCTGGAGCGCTCTGTCGACAGCCTCTGCCGAGTGCCGATGCCCGAGCGCGACTCCGACTGGGACATCGACTACGTTTGGGCTGCGGTGTACGGACTGAGTACTTGCGTTGAGTTGCTGCAAGATCCACGCTTCCAGGGACCCGAATGGGCGCCCAAGATCGAGCAGCGAGGAAAACAGTTCCTCGCAGTCTTGATCCAAAATCAGGCGTTGGATGGGGGATGGGCCTACTACGACGGTCCCCCGTACGCAAAGACGCCAACTTGGTCCACCAGCTTCACCACGGCCGCAGTCCTACCCGCGCTGTACGACGCCAAGGAGCTGTTGGGCTGGGATCTGGACGCCAAGGTCTTGGAGCGCGGCAAGCGCTACCTCGAACGCTGCGCGTTGCCCAACGGGGCGTACTCCTACAGCCTAGAGCCGGTCACGGGGGTGGACCGGTTGGAGGACATCAACCAGGTTCAGGGCAGCTTGGGGCGTATCCAGGTCTGCAATTGGGCACTTCACCGAGCCGGGGTTCGGCGCATCACACCGGAGATCCTGCGCGAGGGGCTCGAAAACCTGTTCCGCTACCACGGATTCCTGGACCATGCTCGGACACGCCCTATCCCACATGAGGGATTCTATGCCAATGCGGGGTACTTCTACTTCTTCGCGCACTACTACGCGGCCAAGGTGATCGCGCTCTTGCCGCCCGCGGAACGCCCGGCCTGGTACCGAAAGTTGGTACCCCACTTGATCAAGACCCAGTGGGCGAACGGTGGCGCCAGCGACTTCCTGCGCTCGCCCTACATGGTGGTCGCTTCGACCAGTTTCCTGGCCGCGGGTCTGCAGGCGGACTTGGACGCGATCGAGTCGAAGCCGGAAAGCGAATCGACCTCAGGCAAGCCTAGCGCTTCGGAACCCGAAGTCGAACCCACACCGCAAGCCAAGCCCCAAGAGGGGACGCCCAAATGACCGCCCCGTGGATTGAGCCCGCGCGCGCTTGGTTGCGCATGGCCTTACAACCCTACTGGAATGATCCGCTCTTGGCCTTTGTTCGCGAAGCCCAAACCGTGCCGCTAGGCGGGCTGGGACCTTTGCTCTCCAAAGCCAGCCGATTCGCTCGTTCGCGCCCGCTGGAGCCCTCCCCCGAAGCCTGTTGCAAGGCCTCGGGGATTCGGCCCGGTTGGAACCCCGAGCGCCTGCAAGTGCTCGAAGCCTTGCGCCTCTTGCTCTTGGTGGAGCGCGAGGATTTGGCCAGCCCCGAGTTCGGCGCGGCGTTTTTGGGGCTCTTTCCGTTCGCCGATGAGGGCGAAGCCCGAGCCCTGTACAAAGCCCTGGCTTTGATCCCCGATGGCGAGCGCTTCGCCTGGCAAGCTGGCGAGGGCTTGCGGACCAACGTTACGGGCATCTTTGAAGCCGTGGCCTGCGACTCCCCCTACCCGGCGCAGTACTTGCCCGAGGTGGCGTGGCGTTCGCTGTGCGTCAAGGCCCTGTTTGTGGGCGCGCCGCTTTGGCGCGTTTACGGCCTGGATCAGCGCTTGTCCCCGGATTTGGCGCGTGTGGCCCTCGACCTGGTCGAAGAACGCCGCAGCGCGGGAAGGCCGATCCCCGCCAACCTTTGGTTGCTCTTGGGGACCCACGGCGGCGAACGTGGAATCGCCAGCCTCATGGCCGAATGGCGGGCTCTGGCGCCCGGCCAACGCGGCGCGGTGGCCTTGGCCCTCGGCCGGGCCGGTGAAGCGGACGCCTTGCAGAAGCTCGTAGGCGACCCAGCTGACCAACCCTTCATCGAACGTGCCCTGGCGGGCCAGTTCGACCCCTTCCAATGGCGGGCCTTGGAGGCCTGACCCAGTCCCCGCATCCCCGACGTCCCGATTCGCATGAGTCAGCTCCGCTTCTTTGATCCGCACATCCACATGACCAGTCGTACCACCGACGACTATGAGGCCATGGCGCGCGCTGGAATCCGCGCGGTGATCGAGCCCGCCTTTTGGTTGGGCCAGCCGCGCACGCAGTTGGGGTCGTTCGTCGATTACTTCGCGAGTCTGGTGGGCTGGGAACGCTTTCGGGCGTCGCAGTTCGGCATCCAGCACTTCTGCGCCATGGGGCTGAACTCCAAGGAAGCCAACAACGAGGGGCTGGCCAAGGACGTGCTCGAGATCCTGCCGCAATTCGCGTTCAAGGAGGGCGTGGTGGCCATCGGCGAGATCGGTTACGACGAGATCACCGAAGCCGAGGATCGTGCCTACCGGGTGCAACTGCAGATGGCGGTCGACCACGACATGGTCGTGATGGTGCACTCCCCGCACCGTGACAAGAAGAACGGCATCGTGCGGTCGCTCGACGTAGCGCGCGAAGTGGGCGTGCCCATGGAGAAGTTGGTCATCGACCACAACAACGAAGAGACCGTGCAAAGCGTGCTCGACCGCGGGGCTTGGGCAGCATTCACGATCTACCCCGGGACCAAGATGGGTTCGGAGCGGATGGTGGAAGTCGTCAAGCGCTACGGTTCCGAGCGGATCATCGTCGACTCCAGCGCGGATTGGGGGGTCAGTGATCCCCTTTCCGTGCCCAAAACCGCCCAACTCATGCTCGAGCGTGGGCTCGATGCCAAGTTGGTGGAAGCCGTGACCTGGGGCAATGCGCTGGCGGCCTACGGCCAGTCGGGCCAAATCGACCTGGAAGCGCTTGAAAGGACCCCGACCATCGACCAAAGCCAGTTGTTCGGGGACAGCTCGGTGCTGCGCGGCCAGAGCCCCAGGATCGATCAGCCTGTCATCAACTGAGCCCCGGGAATCCGACTTTCCACCCAACCGACCTTCGCCAAGCCACACCATGGAACATTGGGGCATTGACCTGTCCAAGGAGTACCTCAAGTTCTCCGCGGCACACTTTCTGATCTTCCCGGATGGCTCGACTGAACGGTTGCACGGGCACAACTACCGTGTGTTTGTGGAGCTGGAAGCAGGCCTCGATGAATTCGGACTGGTGATCGACTTCCAACGCATCAAGCCCGTTGTGCGCGAGTTGTGCGACTACCTGGATGAGCACTGGCTGCTGCCCGAACACCATCCCGTGCTGAGCATCCATGCCCGCCCCGATGGGGTCACCGAGGTCCGCTACAAGGATCTGTTCTATGCAGCTCCCAGTACCGATGTGATCGCTTTGCCGATCAACAACACCAGCAGCGAAAACCTGGCTACGTGGATCGGGCGAGAACTGCGCGAGCGGTTGCGAGAACGCTTCCCCCAAGCGCCCATCCAGAACCTACGCGTAGCGGTCGAGGAAACCAGCGGCCAGCGGGGGATCTACCGCTACCAGGTCGACCCTGCGTGAGAAGCTGCGCCTAGCGCCCCAAGGCCGCACGCACTTGGGCCACGAACTCGGGGTCCTGGTCCAGTTTCAAAGTCGTGTGGCTTTCGCGTAGGGTTAGATGGATCTTGACCTGGTCGAGGTCGGCGAGCGATTTGTCGCGCAGGTGGTCGACCACGGCATCGCGCACGAAGTCGGGATGCATGCGCATCAGTTCGCGCAATTCGTCGGCGCCCATGCCCTCGAGGGCTGCTTGGCGCCAGGACTCGGGGTTGTCTTCGAGGTCCGCTGCCGCCAGCAACCACGGGCGCGGGACTGCATCCAAGCCTTGTTCCTTGGCCGAGAGGCACAAGTCCAGAAGGTGTTGCAGGCCTTGGCGCGCGACGATTCGCTCGACGAGCAAGTAGGCCAAGCCGTAGTAGCCGCGTTTGGAGGCCGGCGTCACCCGCGTGGATGACAGCCCGGCCGCAAGCCGGAACACATCGCGCTGGGGGTTTTCGGAGGGCCGCGCGCCGCTCAGGGTGATGCGCGCCATCCAGGTGGAGCCCGTGCGAGGTTGTTCTACTTCCAAGGTCAGACCCAAACCGCCCGTCGCGAGCGCGGCACTGGCTAGGCGACCTGCGCGCAGTCGGGCGGCTCCCGAAGGAACCAGAACGGTCGAAATCTGGTCGGCTAGCCCCTCTTCCAAGGTGCCGGGAAGGGTCTTCCACTCGTCTCCAAGCGAGGCATGCACCAGTTCATGGGCCAGGGTGCGCTCCAAGTCATCCGCGTCACGAGCGAGCAGGATGCGATCTTCGCTTTCGGCCCACAGGCCTTCGGCTTCGCTGTTCGAGGCATGCGGGAAGGAGTACAGCCCGGGCGAGTCCTGAATCCATACTTCCAGGTCGCGCACATCACGCGTTCCGGGAACCGTGCTGCGCACCAGGGGCCGAAGTCGGTCGAGGGTCGCCCCGAGAGCCATCGCTTCCTCTTGGCTGGAACCGCGCACAATCCCGTTTTGGGCGTGCACCAGAGCGCTGGGGGGGGCCACCAGGCAAGCGGGCAACATGAGGGCCACGGCCACACCCACGGTGAAGCGGCGGCGGATCTTCCAGGGTTTGGCGGGCGTCATGGGGCGGTTCACAACCAAACATACCCGGTTTGCTGAAAAGCGGGGGCGGGCGTCGCAAAGCGGACCAACGGCCGGGACCTTCCGCGTCGGTCACTCCCCCTGGAGGTCGGGCGGGCACTGGGGGCAGCTGCAATGCTCGGGCAACCAGGTGTCCTGGGGGCGCTTGTTGCCTGCGAAGGCTTGGGGCCGAATCCAGGCCCGGTTGCCCTGGTGGAGGCGTTTGGGATCGCTCCAGCCGAGGTCTTCGCGCTCCGCGACCCAGCGCGCAAGCGCCAAGCGCAATCGACGGGTTTGAGCCCGGTTGACCTGGGCCAAGTTGTTCAGGCATTCGGGATCCGAGTCGATGCGGTAGAGCTCGGAGTAGTGACGCGGTAGGTCGTCACCAGGGGTCGCCCCGGTGTGCACGACCATCAACCATGGCCCACCTTGCAGGGCCAGGGTCGAGGCATCGGGGCCCAGGGTGAATTGGGGAGCTTGGTTCCAGGACTCGAACGGTCCTTGGGCTAGGTCCAAACCCGGAAAGTCCTCCGCCGGCAGCCCACACATGGCGAGCAGCGTGCGCCCCAGGTTGCGGCACGCGATCCGGGGTTCTGCGGGCACTTCCACATGCAGCCCCTTTTGGCGCAGCACCAAGGGGACTCGGCGGCTGCCCACAACGGCCGTTTTGGGGCCCGTTTCCTGGCGGACGGTGGCCGTGAACGCCATGACCGCATTCTGGAGGGCTGGCATGGCCACCAACGATTCGAGCTCGGTTCCCCAAGGCGGACCTGCTGGATCCCCACTCAAGGAGCCGGGCAGGTGGAGCCAAAGGAACAACGGGCAGCCTTCGGACTCTTGGACCCAACCCTTGAGATTGCGAACGGTCTGTGCGGTGGACCAACTTCCCGTGGGAGGGGATCCAAAGCGATCAAATCCTTGACCCAGACCGGTTGCATCATGCCGCAAGGATTCGCTGTAGACACTCGCCAGGGTTCGATAGCCCGCCCGGCGAAACCGCTCCGCTAGGGTATCGGCGGCTAGGGCCAGCTTGTCGGACTCCCGGAACACGCCGGTGTCTCGCCCGCCCTTTCCGGTCATCAGCGCAACGAGTTGCGGGGTGCGCCCCATGCTGGAGGGCATGGCCGCGTTGTATTGCAAACCGTCCTCAAGCCAAGGGCGAATCGACACAGGCAAGTCCGTGATCTTGGCGGGGGACCCAATCGGCCAATCCATTCCCTCAGAAGTCACCAACAGCACGCAATCCGCAGGGCCAGGGGCTGGGAAGATCGCGGTATCCGCGAGCATCACAAACGAAGGGGTCTGCGAGTCCGGGAAGAAGTCCCAGTCGCTCTCCCGGACCGTGCGCACGGCGCTGGGTTGCAAGTCCAGTTCGTGCCAGCTGGCGGTGGTTTGGGTCAATCCCAAGAGTTCCCAATCTTGCGCGGACCGTTGGGATCTTTGCGTCCCTGAAAGGCGCAACTTCGCGTGCAAGCGCGGATTGTGGAAGCCTGGTACCGGGGCATAGGCCAGTCGCAAGTGGGTGAGGTTTTGCCCGCTTGACATGTGCAAGGGAACGTCGGGACCTACCACATAACCACGCCGGGTTTCACCGCCCCAAGTCACATAGCGCGCTTCCAGCGGTTCCTCGGCCTCCGGCAGGCAGTCTTGCAGGTCGCTGTGCCAAAGCGAAACCAAGCTGACCGTCGTCAAGATGGCCGGGCCGCCCATGCGGATGCGGATTTCATCAAACGGCGTTTGCCAGGTATTCAGCGCGGGGAACTCGAAGACGAGCGTGGTTGGGGCGCGGTCGTTGGGTTCGAGTGCGAGCGTGGGCGACGTGAGTAGGACCTCGCCCACCCGGACGATTTCGACCGTTAGGTGTTCGGGTCCTGTCTCGAAAACGGTCGCTTCCACCTCCACCCGGTTGAACTGCACAGGATCGAATTGGTCGCGGATGCTCAACGACTTTGGCCCGGGACCCTGCAGCAGGAATGCGGGCTTGAGGGTTTCCTCGGTGGTGGGCAAGGTGCGCGGCCCCACCGGAACTTGGGTGTAGCGTGATTCCGCTGCCTCCGGGTGCCACAGGGGCGATCCCTTGCCGGGGACATATCGGCGGAACAAAACAGGAGTCGTTTCCTTGGGGACTCCTCCAGTCGAGAGTTCCAGGCTCTCATACGTACTCGGCGGCTCCGAGGCTCCACAGCCAAGGAATGCAAGCAAGAGTCCACACCCGAGGAGGGCATGAAAGAAAGATGACAAACGGGGCGCTATCAAAACGGCAATCGACCAATACAACCCATACAAGGGCGGGCGGGTAGCCCATTAGTCTACCCGCCCGCCTCGTGGCTCTCTCCGCAACTCTTTCCGGGGAACCGATTTGTCAGAAAACCCCTAGTTAGAAAACCCCTAGTTAGGGCAGTAATATACTTGGCTCACCAAGTGGGGAGGGAGTAGGCTGTGAGGTATGAACCCTCAAAGAACTGGGCAATTCCAAACATTGATGGCGATGGTGGGCATAGGCACTACGCCCGTTCACCGCAATTCGATGAGTTTGTCGCGCTGGTCAGCCATGTTCCAACTAGGCGATGGAAATCTACCTACGTCGTAATGGTTGACTACCGCGTGTATGTCGATGACAGCGGATCTGAGCGAAATCGCGACGACCCATCATTTATCTTGGCGGGTTACCTGGCCCCGATTGACCATTGGTTGGAGCTAAGCGATGCCTGGGTGAGTGCGCTTGAATTGTTCAAGCTTGACCACTTCCACATGACCGACGTTGAGGCCAGAAAGGGTACGTGCGATGGGTGGACAAAAATCCAAAGAGATTCCTGTGTCAAGCACTTCGTTGGGATCATAGAGAAGTACATACCAGTGTCCTTAGGCGCAAGAATGCCGATGGATGAATGGCGACCCTTCCAAGGTCGGGTTGAACACTCACCGCAACTGCGCGAGAGTCTTGGGAAGGCTTATGATCAAACATACCTCTACCTGTTAGTGCAGTTGAGTGTGTGGTTGAAGCTTCATGAACGGAGCAATGACCAGGTGGAACTCGTGTTTGCAAAGCCGTTTCGCGTTAGCAATATGGGGCGATCAGTGGCCAACCAACTGTTTGTCAATAACCCGTTTCTAGATCCAATCGCGAGGGAGACTAAAAAAATCCCTGGATTGCAGGCTGCCGACGTATGCGCGTGGCTCTATGGCCGGATAGCGCGAATTGAGTCATCAGGAAAAGGGTACTTGAAACGTCATACGCGCTATGAGGGTATTTTCCGTCCAACGCATTTGTTTGATAGGATCCCAGAGTCGTTCATCAAAAAAGTTCGCGAGTTCAACATACCAAGGGAATGGGAAAAGGGTTGATGGTTATCTTGAAGCGTAATCATCCAAGCGCAGTATCCTGGAAGCGAAACGGCGCAACTTCTCAATGGAGTCTAGGTTATCCTCGCCTTTGCTTACTCGGACCCCTTCGCGGCGCTCCCCTGCTTGGGATGCCTTCTTCTTGGCCGTCTCGGGTTTTGTTTTCTTTTTGGTCACACCGTTTCTCCAATGAGTTGCTGGTAGGTCAAACGCCGCCCGATGATACGGGAGCAAGCGGCCAGGAAACGCCCACCGTCGTCCAACTTGCGGAAGTTGAAACGGAAGGCTTGCTCGTCGATGTAGCGGAACAGGTGGAAGGGCTCCACGCTGACGTAGGTACCCTTGAGGCCACGCTTGAGGAGGCTCCAGAAGTTCTCGATGCCGTTGGTATGGACGTTGCCCCGGACGTATTCTTCAGCGTGGTCGATAACGTGGTGGGTGTAGTCGGGAGCCAAGCCACTGTAGGAGGCCAAAGCATCGGTGTGGACTTCGCTGCCGGGCTCCACGGTCTTGCGGATCTTGCCGTGCAGGGTCTTGCGCTTGCGGTTGGCGATGACGCCAGCACGGACCTTGCTCCCACCCTTCCCGTGGCGCTCCAGGACGCCCAATACGGCGGTCTTACCCATCCCTCCAGTACCCTTGATCTTGGCACGGCGCTTGTCCGCGTGCATGTTGCGAGCGAGTCCACCGATGAAGGTCTCATCGACTTCGACTTCGCCGGACATCATGAAGTCGTCCGACTGCATAGCCAAGCGGATACGGTGAAGCATGAACCAAGCGGTCTTCTGGGTCACCTTGATAGCCCGCGCAAGCTCGTAGGAGCTAACCCCGTTCTTGCAGTTCACGATGAGCCACATGGCGGGGAGCCACTTGGAGAGGCTGATGGGGCTGTCCTCAAAGATGGTCCCGACCTTGATCGAGAACTGCTTCTTGCAGGACCGACACTTGAAGGTCTTGCGGGTGGAGAGCTGGGCAACGCTGTCGCTGTCGCATCCGGGGCAGATCGGGCCATCGGACCAGCGCAAAGACTTCACGAACTCGAACGCCACATCCGCATCCGCGAAGTAGGTAACCGCTTCAAGAAGGGTTTCGGGGGCTTTGTCTTGCTTGCTCATACCCCCATACTAGGCTCATGCGCGTGGTGAGTCAAGTATATTACTGCCCTAGTTAGGGAACCCGTTGGTCAGGAATCCGTTGGTCAGGAACCTCCCATCCCGTCTCGACCTGGCGCAAATCCAAGCTGGGGTCCAGTGGCTCAATCAGGGGGGGAGCAACGCTTCCTGCCCTTGCGGCAGCAGCCATCACCGGGTTGTACGTGTGTCCCAGGAGTTCGAGCTCATAGGAGCCTGCCCCATAGGTAGCCGCGACCACCAACACAAAGGACTTGTTGGCTGCGTGCACGGTGAAATCGGCCCATTGCACGCCTCCGGGGTCATCGACCCAAAGCACCATTTGGCCGGTATCGGGGTCGAACACCCCAAGGGCGACGTCGGACCAGGTGTGGTACGGCTCCAAGCGGACTTCGAAGCTGGCGGGTTCGTCGGTCACGAACTCGAAGTGGTCGTAGATGTCCCCAGCCGGGCCGGGATCGTTGTCCACGTAGCCATCGATGAACAGGTGACTCCCGCTATAGACCGAGCCGATGAAGTCCCCAAAGAAGGGATCGTCGTTCGGTTCCCGTTCCTGGTAGACGAGGGGCGGCGGGGGTCCGCTTCCACCTCCGCTATGGGAATGGTGCACATCGCAGCTGGACGTCCAGAGGGCCATGCCCGCCACGAGCAAGCGGGGGATGTGGGCGAAGGCTAGGAATCGGTTCGGTCGTTGCATGGAAATCCTCCCGTGGGGGATGGTTGGCCTGGAGCCGGCATGGTGGGCCAGAAAGCGCCGGTCCAGGACACAACCGCTGGGCTTGAGCAAGCACCGTGCCAGTCCGCTTGGGGGACGCTACGGGGGGATTGCCAGGCGAAAGCAGCGTGGGGCGGACACTCGGGTGTCCTCCACAGGCCACACTCGGCATGGCAGGGCTGGGAAACGCCGCAAGGGGTTTTCGTCCCGCCCCGGTGCCCGGTGTGGCAGAATGCGCGGCTCGTACCCCTAGCCTTCCCATGTCGATCACCCGCCACCAATCGCAAGCCGACCCCGACGCCCCGGGGGCCTCCGATGGACCCAAGCTGCACATCGTCACCTTCGGGTGCCAGATGAACAAATACGACTCTTCGCTGGTGGAAGGGCGCTTTGCGCGCAGCGGATACCGGACGACGGACCAGCCCGAAGACGCGGATGTGCTGCTCTTCAACACCTGCTCGGTCCGCGATCATGCCGAGGAACGCACTTGGAGCTGGATTGGCGAGCTCAAGCGGCTCAAGCGGACCCGCCCGGACTTGGTGGTAGGGGTCATGGGCTGCATGGCCCAGCGGGTGGAACAAGAAGTCTTCCGCCGTGCCGGGCACGTGGATCTGGTCGCGGGTACCCGTCAATTCCACCACCTGCCGCGCATGGTGGAGGAGTTGCTGGAACGCCGGCAGAAGCCGGGTTTGATGCCCAAGGAAATGCGCCTGCTCGCCACCGACATGGCCGACGACGTCGAAGTGGATCGGGAGGGCACCCAATACACCGGGGGCATGCACGCCTATTTGGCGGTGATGCGGGGCTGCGATTTGAATTGTACGTACTGCATCGTGCCCACCACCCGCGGGAGGGTCCGCTCGCGCACGATCGATGACTTGGAGCGTGAAGCGCGCTGGCTGGTGCAGCAGGGAGTCCAGGTGCTGACCTTGCTGGGGCAAACGATCAACAGCTATGGCGAGGACTTTGCGCAGCCCTCGGAGGGGGACTCCCAGGGGACCGGCCGCCAAGGCCGCCCGAGCCTGGCCGACCTGCTGCGCCGGCTGCAGACCATCGCGGGCTTGGAGCGCATCCGCCTGATCACTTTGCACCCGGCTTACCTGACCCAGGCACTCGCGGAGGCCATCCGCGATTGCGACAAGGTGGATCGCTTCCTACCCCTGCCCGCCCAGGCGGGTGCGGACTCCACCTTGAAGCGCATGAAACGCGGGTATACGCTCGATCTGTACCGCCAGCGCGTGGCCATGCTGCGCGAGATCGTCCCGGACGTAGAGCTCGGGAGCGATTGGATCGTGGGCTTCTGTGGCGAGACCGACGAGGAATTCGAGGGCAGCTTGGCCTTCCTCGAAGAGCAGGAGTTCCTGGTCAACTACATCTTCAAGTACGACCCGCGTCCGGGGACTCGGGCGGAAGGCGAGCGCGAAGACGACGTGCCCGAGGCGGTCAAGAAAGAACGCAACCAACGCATGCTCCAGGTCGCGGAACGGGTCCAGCGCCAGCGCTTTGCCCGCTACCAGGGTCAGCGGGTCCGGACCATGGTCGAGTCCCAGTCCGAACGCGATCCCCGTGTTCTGCTGGGGCGCACCGTCCAAGGCATGGCCATCTCCTTCGAAGGGCCCGCCGACCGGATCGGCCAAATGGTCGAGGTCCGGGTGGCCGAGACCTCGGCCTATGGCATGGGGGGGACCCTAGAGGAGCAGGACGCCCACTAGGCCGCTCGGGTGTCGGCCCCCCCCCAGAAGCCAGAACCCAGAACCCAGAACCCAGAACTGGTCCGCTCGGGTCCGGGCGCCTGATGGGGGATCTTCCCAAAAAATGCCTTTCCAAGCACCGGGATGCTTGATGCCGGAACCCACCCAGGATAGGCTCTTGCCCCTTGTGTGGTCTCCAGGCCGCACCCAAACCACCCGAACCGGGCTCGCCCCGGGCAGCCGGGACCCTACCGAAACCTGTACTTTTGATCCCGATCCGCTGAAAAATCAGCGGCCCTCCGGGATGAGCTTCCGATGACTACCACCCACGTCCGCGCCATTGATGTCGAAGAGCGCTGGTTCCTCTACGACGCGAGCGAGCACAACTTGGGCCGCATGGCCGCCGTGATTGCCACCAAGCTGATGGGCAAGGATCGCCCCACCTACACCCCTTCGGAAACCGGTGCCACGCACGTGGTCGTCATCAACGGCGCCCATCCGCGCTTGACGGGTACCAAGCAGAAGGGCAAGACCTACCAGCACTACACCGGTTACCCCAACGGTCGCAAAGTCATCGCGATCGACAAGGTGGCCGCCGCGCGCCCGAAGGACATCGTGACCCTGGCTGTGCGACGCATGCTGCCCAAGGGCCCCCTGGGCTACCGCATGCTCAAGAACCTCAAAGTCTACGGCAACGCCGACCATCCGCACGGTGCCCAGCAGCCCGTCAAGGTTCCCACCAGCCTCTAGTCCAACCCATCCACCGACCTCTGGACCGATCCACCGGACGGAATCCACGTTCCAAACGTAGCGAAACGAATATGGCAGTCATCAATCCTTGGACCTGGGGCCTCGGCCGTCGCAAGTCCGCAATCGCCCGCGTGCGCATCAAGCCCGGTGCGGGCAACTTTGTGATCAACGGACGTCCGTTGGAAGAGTACTTCCGCACCATGCAAGGCCGCGAGCGTGCCACCTCGGCCCTGGCCGTGCTGGAAAACCGCAAGGGCTACGACATCTTCTGCAACGTCAACGGCGGCGGCATCACCGGCCAGTCCGGCGCGGTTTGCCTCGGTTTGGCGCGTGCGCTCAAGACCGTCAACCCGGCTACCTTTGAGGCCCTGCGCGAGCGCGGCCTGTTAACCCGGGACTCCCGTTCGAAGGAACGCAAGAAATACGGTCGTCGGGGCGCTCGCCGCGGCTTCCAGTTCTCGAAGCGCTAATCGCGCTGCGTAGGGTCCTTGGGGCCCTGGCACTCCGCGCGCCCCATGGATGGACTTTGTGTCTCTCCGTGGGGCGCGAGAGTATGGAAGGAGCTCCTTTCCGTGCGGATCCCAAGAATCGTGCTGCATCTAAGAAACTCGGGAAGAATTGGGCGACCCTCCTAGGATCGGGCAGCCGCTTCCCTTATCCCATCCCCTAGAGCCCCAAGCTCCGTACCCCCTATGGCAGGCCACTCCCATTCCGCAAACATCAAGCACCGCAAGAACGCGGTCGATTCGAAGCGGGCCAAAATCTTCAGCAAGCTCGCCCGCAACATCATCTCGGCCGTGCGTCAGGGGGGCGATGACATCGACGCCAACCTCAAGCTCAAGTACGCCGTCGAGAAGGCCAAAGCGGCCAACATGCCCAAGGACAACATCGAGCGGGCGATCAAGAAGGGGGCGGGTGACAAGACCGGCGATGCGTTCGAGGAGCTGATCTACGAGGGCTATGCCCCCGGTGGGGTGGCGCTGCTCATCTGCTGCTTGACCGACAATCGCAACCGGACCGCGCCCGATGTCAAGTACACCTTGGAGCACATGGGGGGCAATCTGGGCTCCACCGGTTCGGTTTCGTTCCTCTTCAACTTCCGTTCGATCTTCGTGATCGAGATGGGGGGCAAGAGCGAAGACGAGATGCTCGAGATCGCCCTCGAAGCCGGGGCGGAGGACGTGATCTTCGAGGAGGAAGTCGCCACCATCCAGGGCGCGCCTGCGGATTTCTTGGCCATCAAAGTTGCTTTGGAAGCCGCCGGAGTCGCATTGCTATCGGCCGAGACCGGCTACTTGCCCGAAACCAGCGCCCCGATCGACGACAAAGATGTGGCCCGCAAGGTCCTCAAGCTGATCGAAGGCCTGGAGGACAACGAAGACGTCCAAAACGTGTACGCCAACTACGAAATGCCCGACGAGTGGCTCGAAGAGTTGGGATCCTAGGGGGCCTCCCCCGCAACCGCGCAAACCGCAAATCGAACAATTATGGTGGATGGACTCCGAACCGTTTGGATCTTGACCAACGACGACGCCCTAACCGCATCGGCCCAAACCGCTGTGGCACCGATCGATGGATGGGAAGTTGCCACCTTCGCGAGCCCCGAAGAATTGATTGCCGCGCCCCCGGTCGCTGGGGACGTATTGATCATCGACGGTTGGATGCGCGATCGAAACGTCTACGAGTTCTGCCGTGAGTTGGCCGGTCGTGTGCGCGCCCGGATGTACATCGCGGTGGAAATGGGCAACCGCACCGGGGCGGCCTTGGCGCGCTTTTGCGGAGCCGCAGGCGTTTTGGAGCGACCGCTCAGCCCGACGCGCATGCGTCAGGTCGTAGAAGTCGCGCCCAGCGCCGGTCGCAGCCTGCCCCAGGACCAGCGCTCGGGCAACCGGGCCCAGGACCTACCCAAAGCACTCTTGGCGGACTTGCGCAGCGGAGCGAGCGATACGCAGTTGGTCAACGCCACGATCGACCCCGAGACGGGCCTCTTCAACTACGCATTCCTTGGCTACAAGGTCGACGAAGAGTTCAAGCGGGCGCGCCGCTTTGAGCTGCCCTTGGCCTTTGTGATGGTGGGCTTTGAAAGCCAAACCGACGAAGCGACCCTGCGCGAGCTGACTTCGATCTTCCTCGATTCGTCGCGCGATACCGACGTTTTGGGTCGTTTCGATGAGAACACCTTCCTCTTCTTGCTGCCCAATACCGGCCCGGATGGCGCCGGCATCATGGCGCAGCGGGTTCAACAGTCGGTGGCGGAACGCAAACTGCGCGACCTGGTGGGGGATCCATTGAACCTCTCGCTGGGCGTGGCCGTCTATCCTGCTCCCGACCTCCATCGACGCGAAGATCTCTTCCAGCGGGTTCACGACGCCCTGTTGGAGGCCCGCCACAAGGGTGGCGGCGTGGTTTTGTGCCAATAGGCATAAGGGCCATGAAGCTATTGGGCCACCGCGCGTAGCCCTCCCTATGACCAGCCCCCGACCGGAAGCCCACCTGCCGCTCTGCCGTTTGGCGATCGACGATCTTGGCGAATTCCTGCTGGTGGTGGTCGATGGGGAGCGTGGCGAAGAGGACTTGCCCGTTGCCCAAGGGAGCCTCCACTACGAGGAACACTTCCAGGCCGGCCCGGTATGGACGAGGCGCTCAGGAAACCACACGGTAACCCTGGGCCGGACTCCCAGTGGGTCCACTCAGGGACCAGGTGCCGGGCCCTGGCAGGGTAGGTACGAGCGCCCTGCCCAGGCCAGCGCCTGCGCCGTCTTCCGTCCCGAAACGCCCCAAGGCTGGCCCGAGGAAGGGCTCTTGCTGATGCCATTGGGTCCAAGCGGTTGGTTGCCCCTGGGGATGGAACGGTTGGGATGGCCCATCGATGGCTTGGAGCACGCCATCGAGCTGTGCGCCGAACCCGATGGACTGCAGATCGTCTGCTTGGGGGGCGTTCGCGTGGCAAAGGGGGATGGAGGCGATTTCGACGCCTCGGTGCCCCGCCGTCTAGTCGCTTGGCCGACCCAGGAGACCCTTTTGGTCTGGTGCCAGGCCCGCCGTGGGGCCCCCTTGATGCTGACCTTGGAGCTTTGGCGTCCAGGCTTGTCCGGCCCCACCCAGTCCGCGCAGGGTGCGAACTAGCGCAGCGGAGTATCATAGCCCTAGGCAATCAAACTCATGGACTGGGAAAACTTCTACAACCAATTCCGTAAGAAGGACTTCATCCCTGGCTACGAAATCCAAGTTCGGCTTGGGGGCGGCGCCTTTGGGGATGTGTACAAAGCGCGCAAGCAATCGATCGGCAAGTCCTACGCGATCAAGTTCCTGAAAGTCGAGGATGGGCAGCAGGCCGTGGTCGAGCGCGAGTTGGCCCAGGTGGGTCACTTTGCAGCCATCGACCATCCCAACCTCGTCACGATCGAAGACATGGGCATGGTCATGGGGGTGCCCTACTTGATCATGGGGTACGCGGGGAACCAGACCTTGGCCAAGCGTCTCAAGGAAGGCCCCCTCTCCGAAGCGGAAGCGCTCGACCTGTTCCATCAAATCGGGCGCGGGGTGGAGTTGTTGCACCAGCGGCAGTTGGTGCACTTTGATTTGAAGCCGGGCAACATCTTCTTGCAAGACCAGCGCGCTCGGGTGGGGGACTATGGTCTGGCCAAGTTCTTCGAGAAGGGCAACCAAACCCTCTCGTTCGGTCGTGGCACGCCGCACTACATGGCTCCGGAAATCCTGATGGGTCGAGCCGATCACCGGGCGGATATGTACTCGTTCGGCGTGATGCTGTATGAGGCGCTGACGGGGCGCAAGCCATACCTCGACCAAGCTTCGGACCCCTTGGCCTTGCGCCAGCCCGACGACCCGCTTCCGGCCATGGGGACGATCCGGCCCGAGGTGGCGGCGGTGGTGGAGCGTTGCCTCGAGTGGGATCCCGACGATCGCTTCCAAACCATGGGGGAACTGTTGGGCGCCTTGCCCTATCCCCCGGGATCCTCGTTCACCGCACCCAACGGCGTCTACACCAACGGGGAAGATGCGAGCCGTTGGAGCGCTGCCAGCGAGGTCTCCAGCGGCGGATGGATGCACACGTCGATCTTTGTTCTGTTGTTTGTCTTGATCGGTTTCCTCATTTCCTTGGGGGGCATGGCCTTGCTCCGGGGCTTGATCGTCTGACCATGGCCGAGGACCAACCGAGCATCGAGCGCTTGCGCCTGGGCGATGAACGCGAGTGGGGCAAGGTCCAGCGGGACTACACGGGCCGCTTGCTGCGTTACGTGGCGAAGCGCGTCGATGACCATCAGGCGCGCGAAGACATCCTGCAAGAGACCTTCCTTGGGGCCTTGCGCGGCATCGCCACGTTCGACGAACGGTTCCAATTCGAACAGTATCTGTTCGGTATCTGCCGCAATCGAACCATCGACTTCCTGCGCAAGCGCCCGGTACGCGGGTTGGGAGGCGACGAAGATGAGTCGGTTTCCGCCCTCGAAGCGATGTCGGTGGATGATGCGACGCCCAGCCAAGTGTTTGGTTTGCGCGATTTGAGCGAGCGCGGCAGTGGCTTGCTGGGAGACGCCCTGCGGCAATTGGTGGAGGAGACCTTCCTGGCCGGCGAATGGGAACGATTGAAGGTGCTCGAACTGCTATTTGCGTTGGGGATTCGCAATTCGCATGTGGCGAAGGAATTGGGGATCGCCGATGAGAGTGCGGTGGCGGGGATCAAGTTTCGTGCCCTGAAGCGCCTCGCAGGGTTGGTTGAGCAGGGACCTGGTGCCCGTGATCTCAAGCTGGAGATTGCGCAGAGCCTTGGGGACGGACGTATGGACCTCGATGTGGCCGAAACCTGGAACCAGGTTGGGGCCGCCTGCGCCCACCGCTTGTGGTGGGCGCGCTGGATTGCAAACCGCGTGGATCCCGGAACGGCGGGCTATCTGAACTTCCACCTCGAACGGGTCCAGTGCGAAGCATGCCTTGCGACCAAGGAAGATCTGGAGGCTCCCGATCCGGAGCTCGTTCCTTTGGTCGAGCGGCTGCAGGCTTCGACGGTGATTTTCCTGCGCGACGGATCGCGGTCCTGATCCGGATCTTCTCCCGACTTCGGGCGAAGGGGAAGTTTGGGGGCGCTCGGTCGTCTCGCCTCAGTTCCGATGGTATTCCCTATCGCTTGGCTCAGAACCGCACCCGAAGCCGACAAACGCCCCTGAGCGGGCTAGACTCTCCTTACCATGCCCAAGTGGATCCCTCTCCTAGCCCTCGTGGCGGTCGCTGCAGTTGGCGCCGTGTTGCTCACCCAAACCTCCCAGAAGGGGCAGGGCCTCGAGCAAACCGGCCGGCCTGAAATGGGGATCGAACCCGACACTGACCCTGCCAGCCTGCTCGCCTCCCAGGGCTCGTCCCAAACCCAGACCCAACCCCAGGGGCCCGCGGTCACGCGCGAAACGGAAGTCCAACGTGCCAGCCTGGGTCCCACTCTGACGCAGGCCAAGGGGGGCGGAAACTTTACGGTGGTGGCGATCGATCCCCGCACCAAACGACCGGTCGAGGGCATGCGAGTGCTGTTGGCCAACCGCGAGGCCGTGGGGTTGGTGGAATGGCAATCGCTTGCCGCTGACTCGAAAATGCTGCGGGATTGGATGGCCAGCCACGGTACCGAAATGTTCACCGACGCGGAGGGCAAGGCCTACTTTGAGCGGGTGCTCCAAGGCGCCGTTCTGGCGGAGGGCCAGGGCTGGTCCTCGGTAGCCGATTGGATCGGGCCCGTGGAGAGCCCCTACTACTTGCGACTTGTTCCCCGCACCGAGCTGGTTGTCCAGGTGTTGGACAGCGAGGACCACGGGGTTTCCGAAGTTCCCGTTTCGATCGGTACCGTCGCCGATGCGCGTTGGTTGCCCATGATCCAGCGGGGTACTTCCGCAGCTGGAATGGCCCGATTTGACGGAGTCGAGCGCCTCGCGCTGCGGGCGCAGAAGGAACAGGCCTTGGGCGTCTACTTGGGCTTCCCACACCTTCCACGGGTGTACCAACTCATCGATCCAGCGAATCTGACCAACGAAACGATCACGCTCAAGCTCCCGGCGTACGCAGCGATGACCCTGGAAGTCTTGGATGGCCAGGGCAAGCGCATCGAACAACCACTCAAGGCGGAGCTAGGGCTTGTCGATGGCCTTGAGGAGAGTCCGTTTCAGCCCATCCTCGCGCGGCGCAGCACCACGGGTCTCGTGGAGTTCCCCTTTGTCGGCTGCGGCGCTCCGCTCCTCGTGCGACTTTCGGGTATCCCCGAATTGCAGGATCAAGTGATCGAGCTCCGGGGGCCTGACCGCAACGGAGTTCCCGTCGAGCGCGCGGTGACTTGGTACCAACGTAGGACCATCTTCGTGGGCACGGCGCGCGATCGGGGCCAGGCCCTGGCTGGCCGAACAATCCGTGCCACCTGGGGGGACGGACGCGACAACCGTAGTTTGCCCACCACGACCGGGCCCAACGGGGAGTTCCGGATTGTGACCACCGGGCCTGAAGCGCGCTTCCTGAACCTCGAAATCGTCGCCAAGGACGGCGGCTTGCCCTACTCCGCCAATCCCCCCATCCCCAACCCGCTGCCAGGAGGCGAGTACTCGCTCGACCCGATCCAATGGGAAACCCTGCCGGTATTCCTGGAAGGGCGGGTGGTGGATTCTGCGGGTGTTCCGATTCCGGGCGCCTTCGTGAAGCTGGAATCCAAACAAAAGGGTTCGGCGGGCCAGGATGGTGGAGACAAAGGCGGAAGCAGCAAGGAAGGTGCCGGGAAGGAAAGTGGCGGCAAAGACGGAGGGGAGGAACCCAAGCGCTCGGTCCGTGGAAGCGATCGCGCGGGCAAGGGTGGTATGCAAGACGAGCGCACGTTCCACTGGGCCCCCGTACCCAAAATGACCGCCCTAACAGACCAGGAAGGCAACTTCCGGCTGTATGGCAAGGTCTATGCCACCGACCTAAGACTTCAGGCCACAAGGCGAGGTTTCGCAGCTGCGTTCTTAGACCCAGTCCGATCGGATGGTGGCCAGTGGGTCGTCACGATGGAAGGGCTCTTGAGCGAAGTCAACGCCCGAGAGCAGGCCCAAGATCGCGAGCAAGAGGAACAGGAATCGGGCGGTAAGCCAGAGCGTCGCTAGTCCCGCCCCTAGGCTACTTTGGGTGGAAAGCCCTTAAGGCTGGACCTTGCGTTCTTCCATCACATAAAGATCTTCGATCTTCCACTCGCGGCCAACCTTGAGCGCCACCAAGCGGTCCAGATCCCGATCGGGGTAGGGGACCTGGGCGATCAGGCGACTCTTGTCCTCCGGGACATACAGGTAGTGGTCTTGCTCAAGATCGCGCACGTTGTCGTCGACCCAAAGCTCGGCCGATTCGAGCGGATTCTCCGGCGCGCCGTACATGGCAAAGTAGTCCTCGCGCCGCAGCAGGACGACCAGGGTGCGGCCGGACAGGGTCACCTCCAGCTTGGTCAGCCGGCCCGGTTCGAGATCCTGGAGGTGGTAGGCCTCGGGGTGGCGGGTTGCCCGGGCCAGGGCCCAGCGCAAGAGCGGTTGGCTCTCCAGCAAGTGGTCCCGGAACTCAAGGTAGCCCAGCCTGGACAGGCTATTGCGCTCCTTGAAGGTCGATGAGAAGCAGCGGTACTCGTCCTGGGGCCATTGGGCGCGCAAGGCCACCACAAACGACTGGAATGCCTGGACGGGGGTGTCGAAGCCATAGGCCCGGACCTGCTCGGGTGTCGGGGGCGATACCTTGCACCCGGGCAGGGTGGAGCAGGCCAAGAGGGCCCCAAACCACCACTCGGCGGGGAGCATGGATCGGATTCTCATCCTGGGCATCCTAGCGCCGGGACCCGGCAAGAGCCGGTGGATTTTTGCCTCCCCATACAAAATCAAAACCCCACCAACGTTTCCCCGGAGGCCCCGTAGAAAGCCGCGAACGCGCGGTTTTTGGGCCTACCTGGAGGCCTGGGACCGAGTTCTTTCGCCTGACCGGCAACCGGAAGTTCTCGGGTTGGGTCCATCTGATTGCCTGCTTGGGTAGGGAACGAAGGTTCCGACCCTCGCAGGCGACAGTGGCCCCTCCACCGGGTACGCTCCAAAGTCGGGGACCGATCCCCTAGCACCTAGAACACCATGAATCTTCTCGAAACGATCACCAAGCGGGCCAGCGTATGGGCCCCCGTGGCCCTCTTCCTGTCCGCTCCGGCATGGGCCAGCGCCCTCCAACCGGTCCTCCAAGATCCCGCGACGCCCCCGGCCACCCCGCCTCCGGTCGTTAAGGAAGTTCCGAAGCCCAAGCCCGACACCTCCAAAGACGAGGAGCTCGCCAAGAAGAAGCGCATCCTTGAGGAAGAGGCGAAGCGCAAAGAAGAGCTGCTGCGGCGCAAGCAGGAAGGTGTCCAAGGCAAGCGCTTCCCCGGCGACGACAAACCGACCGTCAAGCCGATTCCGGTCAAGCAGGGCGGGGACCCTACCCGTGGCATCAATCCCAAGCTGGACGTCACTTCCAGTGCCGACAAAGCCGAACTGGCGCGTCGTGAGCAAGAGCAACTGATGCAATCCGATCCCGGTGCCAAGCTGGTGATCGAGTTCGGTTCTGAGCGTTTCGATCTGGGCCGCCTGATGCAGGGGGACAAGGTTCAGCACACCTTCACCATGCAAGCGGGAGGAACCACTCCGCTCAAGATTCGCCAAGTGAAGCCTAGCTGTGGATGCACCGTCGGCAGCGTGGATGTGGCCGATGCAGAAGGCAACTTCAGCCCCTACAACTATGGCGATCCCATCGAGCCGGGCCGTTCGGTTCGGGTCAATGCGTCGATGGACACCACCAACAAGAAAAACAAGGTCCAGGTTCGCATCCAAGTGATGAGCAACGACCCGGCTGGAGTGCACGCCCTGACCTTGGCCGCGGAAGTTCAGCCCTTCCTGGTGGTCAGCCCCCAAATGATCAACTTCGGGGACATCCCCTTGGGTGGCCAACGCAGCCAAACCGTCGACATTCGCACCAGCAAAGGCGAGCCCGTCCAGATGGATGTGGACCGCACGCGCATCGCCGCGATGCCGGCCGGCATGACCTACGAACTGCTTCCGGTCAATCCCGACGCCGCAGGCAAGTCGGGTCACTGGCAACTCAAGGTCAACGTCAACTCGGAAGCCCTGGAAGGCCCCATGAACGCGGCTTTCCGCTTGGTGACGGACGTCGAAATGCCCGTCGACCCGGCGAAGGAGACCGCCGCTGTGGAACGGGGCTCGCACATCGTGCCCCAGTTCTTCTCCACCAACGTTTCCTGCGCGGGCAAGATCCTGGGATCCTTCTCGCTGGATCGTGAATACCTGAGCTTCGGATTGTTCCGTCCCGGCCAAGTGGTGCCCCGGTCGGTGCGCTTGACTTGCAACGAAGAGGCGATGGCGCTGGACAAGGTCCAAGTGCACTTGCAAGGCCGAGACGGCGTCCCGTTCGAGCTGACCGATCTGTTCGAGATTTCCGTCAAGCCGGTCGCTGGCGTCAAGGCCGTCGACATCGAACTGCGCATGAAAGGCTTCCCGGACGGGACCGATCAGTCGTTCAACGGCGAACTGGTCATCGATCCGGGCTATCCTGATTGCCCCACCAAGAACGTGAAGTTCACCGGGATTTGCCGCTCGGGCGTCGAGCAGCGCTAGTCCAACACCATTCTCCAGGGGCCTCCACCAAGCCCCCAAGGCGGGCCGATTTTCTCACCCAGCTGCCAAAAGCAGGCTGCGGGAGGAAACCGGCCCGCCGGCGTTTGCTAGAGTCTGGGCTGCCTTGCCGGGGACCCTTCGCCCCGCCCACCCCAGCGCCCCTTTCCAGAGCACCCATTGAGTCAAGACCTCGGGGAATACTTAGTTGCTGCCGGCACCCTCACCGAAGGGGACTTGCGCGAAGCCCGCAGCATGGAACGCAGCGGACAGACCCTCCAGGACGCCCTGCTGCGTCTGGGGAAGGTCGATGAAACCACCCTATTCCGGGCCCTGGCCAAGCTCCATGGCATGCCTTTCGTGGATTTGGGCAAGGGGCGCATCGCCCAGGAAATGCTCGATCGCGTGCCGGTCGAGGTCGTGCGCGACCAGGGCTTGTTGCCCCTGATGGAGAAGGGCGGCCGGCTGGTGGTGGCTGTCGACGATCCGCTCAAGGCGATTGTGGCCGACCAATTGCAGTTTCTGCTGGGCAGCGAAGTCGCATGTGCCTTGGCCTCTCCAAGGGCCCTAGCAGCTGCCATAGCCCAGTACTACGGGGACTTGGGAGAGCAGGGGGTGGCTCAAGTCATGGGTAGCCCCGCGGACGGCGACTCCGACGATGCGCCGATCGTGCGCCTGGTCACGCGCATGTTTGGCGATGCCCTCAAGGTGCGTGCTAGCGACATCCACATCGAGCCTGGCCATGCTGGCGTGCGCATCCGGTTTCGGGTGGATGGCATGCTGCGCGATGTGGCCGAGCACCCGGTTCACTTGGCCTCGCCACTCTTGAGTCGCCTCAAGATCATGGCGCACATGGACATTGCCGAAAAGCGCAAGCCCCAGGACGGCCGCATCGGCGTACGCGTATCCGGGCGAGACTTGGATGTGCGCGTTTCGGTGTTGCCCACGGGCCGCGGCGAGACGATGGTCATGCGGATCCTCGACCGCAGCGCCAATCTGATTCCTTTGAGCGAGCTCGGGTTCGCACCCGAGGACGAGGCTTGGTTCCGCTCGATCCTCGATCGCCCCAACGGAATTGTGCTGGTGACGGGGCCTACGGGTAGTGGCAAGACGACCACCCTCTACGCGGCCCTGAGCGCGTTGAACCGCCCGGACGTGAAGATCATCACGGCCGAAGATCCCGTGGAGTATCGGATCCCCGGTGTCAACCAGGTTCAGGTCCACAACAAGGTGGGGCTCTCCTTCGCGCGCATCCTCAAAGCGATGCTGCGTTGTGCCCCCAACGTGATCCTGGTGGGGGAGACCCGCGACTTGGAAACCGCAGAAACCGCCATCCAAGCTTCGCTGACCGGGCACTTGGTCTTCTCCACGTTGCACACCAACGACGCCCCTTCCGCGCTGACCCGCTTGATGGATTTGGGCATCCAGCCTTTCCTGGCTTCGGCCTCGGTGCAAGCCATCCTGGCCCAGCGCCTTGTGCGACGGCTGTGCCCCGAGTGCAAAGCGGCCTACCAACCCGAGGACGAGGAGTGGCGTGCCCTGGGATTGGCTCCGCGCGATCACGTGGCAAGCCGCTTGTACCAACCCCGTGGCTGCCGGGCCTGCGAAGGAACCGGGTACCGCGGCCGGGTGGCGCTGTACGAGCGCTTGGAAATGGACGAAGCCCTGCGCGAGTTGTGTTTCCGCCGAGCTTCGTTGGAAGAACTGCGCGCCTTGGCTTTGCATTCTGGCGCGTTGTCTCCCCTGGTCCGCGACGGAGCCCGCAAAGCTTTGGCCGGGGTCACCAGCCTGCAAGAAGTCCTGCGCGTGACCCGTGCGACCCCTTCCACCGGCGTCGAATCCTCAGCTTGAACCCCTGCCCATGAAACTTTCCGAATTGATGCAATTGGCGATCGACCGGGGTGCTTCCGACTTGCACCTGCAGCCCGGTCGTCCCCCGATCGGGCGCGTGAATGGCGAGCTGGTCCCGTTGACCGATACGGACCTCGACGATGGGGCCACCCACGCCTATTGCCGCGAACTCTGCAACGACGAACACTGGGCGGAGATCGAACGCATGGGGACCACCGACCTGGGGTTTGCGCACCCCAGCGGCAACCGCTTCCGGGTCAGTTGCATGCGCCAGCGGGGACGCTTGTCGGCGGTACTGCGTTTGATTCCCAACGAACTGTTGACCCTCGAGCAGATTGGGCTTCCCGAAGCCATCCGCAACCTGCTGCGCCGGCCGCGTGGATTGATTTTGGTCACCGGCCCCACGGGTAGCGGCAAGACGACCACCCTGGCCGCCATGATCGATTGGATCAACACCCACCTCGACCGGCACATCATCACGATCGAAGATCCGATCGAGTACTACCATGAGCACAAGCAGGGGCTGGTGACCCAACGCGAGGTGGGAGCCGACGTGCCCGACTTCAGCGAAGCCATGCGCCGCGCCTTGCGCCAGGACCCGGATGTGATCTTGCTCGGGGAAATGCGCGACCTGGAGACGATCAGTGCGGCCATCACGGCAGCCGAGACCGGACACTTGGTGTTCGGAACCCTGCACACCACCGGGTCGGCGCGGACGGTCAACCGCATCATCGACGCCTTCCCGGGCAACCAACAGGAGCAGATTCGAGCCCAGCTCTCGGTTTCGTTGGTCGCGGTCCTGTCCCAAGTGTTGATGCCCAAGAAGGAAGGCAAGGGCCGCGTTGCCGGCTTCGAGGTGATGATCAACAACTCGGCCATCGCCAACCTGATCCGCAAGAACGAGACCAACAAGATCCCTTCCACCATCCAGACTTCGCGCCGCTTGGGGATGATGACCCTGGATGATCACTTGTATGAGCTTTGCCAAGCCGGGGAAATCAGCCGACAGGTCGCGCTCGATTTCGCCCAAGACGAGCGCGACTTGGAGGCTCGCCTATGAGCGGCGCGCCGACCAATGCGCGCCTTCTCGGGCAGATCCTCAAGGCGGCCGGCAAGGTCGGTGAGGCCGAGATCCAGCGGGCGCTCGCAGACCAGCGCAAGCACGGCGGGCTGATCGGTCAGTGTTTGGTGGCTCTCCAGGCCTGCACCGATGGGGACGTGGCCAGGGCACTGGCCGAGCAAGCGGGTTTGCCCAGTGTTGACCTCGACCGAGTCGAACCGATGGCCGAGGCCTTGGAGCTGATCGACGCGAGCGTGGCGCACACGTTTCTGGTTCTTCCCCTGCGGCTCAGCGCCAAGGGCTTGGAGGTGGCCTTGGCCGACCCCCTCAACCAGGCGATCTTGGATGACTTGGCCTTCACCACGGGCAAGTCCATCCTGCCCATGGTGGCCGGGGCCGAAGCCATTCGGGCCCGCGTGGTCCAACACTACGGCGAGCCTGGGGATCTGTCCGACGCCATCGCCGACGCGGCCGGGGCCGTCCAAGGCGCCGACGCCGAATCGGCCGCCAAGAGCAAGCCGGTGGTGCGGCTCTTGAATTCGATCCTTGGGCGGGCCATCCGCGATCGGGCCTCCGACGTGCACTTTGAGGTCTACGACGACGCGTTCCGAATCCGCTATCGGGTCGATGGGGCGCTGTATGAGATCGAAGCGCCTCCCCAACACTTGGCCGTGCCGCTCGTGGCGCGCATCAAGGTCATGGCAGACCTCGACATCACCGAAACCCGCGTCCCCCAGGATGGGCGCATCGAGCTTTCGATCGACGGGCTGCCCGTGGATTTGCGCGTGGCGACGCTGCCGACCCAAACCGGCGAGGGCTGCGTGATGCGCGTGCTCGACCGGTCGGCCGTGAGCCTCGACCTGGGGGTGCTCGGGTTGTCGCCAGCGGAAGAAGCTACCTTGCGCGCGTTGACGCGCTTGCCCCACGGCATTGTGCTGGTCACCGGACCAACCGGCAGCGGCAAGACGACCACCCTGTATGCGATGCTCACGGAGGCCAACGACCCCGCCGTGAAGATCATTACGGTGGAAGATCCGGTGGAGTACGACATCGACGGCATCGTGCAGGTTCCCATCCAAGAGGAAATCGGAGTGACCTATGCCTCGGTTCTGCGCACGATCCTGCGCCAAGATCCGGACAAGATCCTGGTAGGGGAAATCCGGGATGAGGAGACCGCCAGCACCGCCGTGGAGGCCAGCCTCACGGGGCATACGGTGTTCGCGACCCTGCACACGAGCGACGCACCCTCGACGGTGACGCGCCTGATGGACATGGGGGTCGAACCCTTCCTGATCACCGCCACCCTAGAAGCCGTGGTGGCCCAGCGCTTGGTGCGCACGGTTTGCTCGCAATGCCAACGCACCTACGAGCCGGACGAGGAATTGCTGGCCAGCCTCGGGGCCGTGGCCGAGCACGTGCGCGGTCGGGTCCTGCACTTTGGGGCGGGTTGCGAGGTATGCCACCACACCGGGTACAAGGGGCGCATGGGGATCTTTGAGATTCTGCTCTTCTCGGACGAGCTGCGCACCGCCGTCCACCGCGGGGCCTCGACCGGGGAATTGCGGGCCATCGCCGTCCGGCAGGGCATGCGCTCCCTTCGCCAAGCCGGCCTGGAGGCGGTCCTCGCCGGGCGAACGACCCTGGAAGAGGTCCTGCGGGAAACCCAGTCGCTTTGATTGCCTATGGGGAGGGGACCTGCGCTTCCCCGTTCTGATCCACCCCCCCAAGCCGTAAGATCCGCCCATGGCCAAACGAATCCAGCGAACCCAGAAGCAAGCGCCCGACCGTTCGGGCGGAGGCGAATCCGCCGAGACCAAGGCGCGCGGCGGTCGGCGGGGCAAACGGGTTCCGCGGGCCGTGGTCAGCGATTTCACCGTTCAGTTGGCAACCCTCACCGAGGCGGGCATTCCCGTGGTTCGGGCCCTGACCATCCTCGAAGGGCAAACCAAGCCGGGGGTCTTCAAGAGTCTGCTCGCGGAGCTCACCGATGACGTTTCTGGGGGCATGACCCTGTCGGAAAGCATGGCCAAGCACCCACGAGCCTTTGATTCGCTTTACACCAACATGGTCAAGGCGGGGGAGGCCGGAGGCGTGCTCGATCGGATCCTGACCCGGGTGGCCATGTTCCGCGAGAAGGCGGAGCAGGTGCGGGCCAAGGTTTCGGGCGCGATGGTCTATCCCACCCTGCTGACCGTGGTGGCCATCGGCGTGGTGGCCGCGGTGATCATCTTTGTGATCCCCAAGTTCGAGGCGGTCTTCCGCTCGTTCAACGTGGGGTTGCCGCGCACCACCCAAATCCTTTTGGACATCAGCAATTTCGCGGTCACCTATTGGTATCTGGTGATCTTGCTGCCCTTCCTTTTGTTCCTGTTGCACGTGGTCTTGATGGGGCGTAGCACGGGCTATCGCTACCGCATCCATGCGCTGCTTTTGAAACTGCCCATCCTTGGGGGCTTGATCCGCGACAATTTGACGGGCGCCTTTGCGCGGACCTTCGGAACGCTGGTTCAAGCGGGCGTTCCGCACTTGGACTCCTTGGGCATCGTGCGTGATACGGCCACCAATGCGGTGATGGTGGAGGCCGTCGGCGAAATCCGGCGCACGGTCCGTGAGGGCGAGGGCATCGCACGCCCCATGGGGGAGTCGGGTTTGTTCGACGACGTGGTCGTCAACATGGTCGATGTGGGGGAAGAGACCGGGGAGCTCGACAATATGCTGCTCAAGGTCGCCGAAACCTACGAACGCCGCTTCGATCGGCGCACCGATGCGATGCTCAGTTTGCTCGAGCCGATGCTGGTGATCTTCATGGCCTTTGTGGTGGGTTTCATCGTAGTCGCACTTTTCTTGCCGCTGATCGGAATCATGAATTCCATCCAGGGCGCCGGGTGATGCAACCACCCAGTCGTCGCTTGCGCCTGACCAGGAGGAACCCGTGAGAATCCCGCTGCGGTGGGGAATCATGTTGGGGGTTGCCTTGGCCAATGGTTTGGTGTTTGGGCTCGGCTTGGCTTGGATGGCCCCGCGGGTAGAACGCGATGCCGCGCAGCTACGGGACAGCTATGCGGCTTTGGTGGAAGACCAATTGCGCTCGCACTTGAGCCCCAAGGGGGAACTTTGGGCCGCCGGTTTGCTGTCTTGGAACGGATGGGGGGCGTTCGAGGACGTCTTGTTGGTGCACCTGCCCGAGCTGGCCCAGCCGGGCCAGGAACGGGGCCAAGGGCTCTTGCTCAACCCGCGCGGTAGCCGCCACCGGGGGGTGGACTTTCCCTTGGAAACCATCTTGGAGGCCTTGCGCCGCGCCAACCGCGAGAACCGCAGCTTGCCCATTGCGGGCGGGTTGGCCGCCCCCGTTCGCACCCCCGGTGGCCGGCCGTGGGGGGGCGCGTGGGTGGTCTCGCAAAGCGGCCTCGGCAGCTCCTCTTGGGTGAGTTTGATCCTGCCCTGGTTCCTGGGCACCGTCGTCCTGTTGACCGGGCTGACCTTCGTGGTGACCGACCGGTTGTTGCTGCGCCCGCTGCGACGGCTTTCGGAGGCTTCGGCGCATTTGGCCCGCGGGGAGTTTTCCGCGCGGGTCGACGACGGGGGCCGGGCGGATGAGTTGGGCTCGCTGATGCGTACCTTCAATTCCATGGCCCAAGAGGTGCAGGGATTTGGGTCCCGCCTGCAGAGCGAGGTCGAACGGGCCACCGACGCGGTCCGGCGCGCCGAAGCGGCCGCGACCACCCAAAAACGACTGGCTGCCACCGGCGAGCTCGCAGCGGGGATCGCCCACGAAATCAACAACCCCTTAGGGGGCATGCTCAATGCGGTCGAGGTCTTGCAGCGCAAGGATTTGGGCGAGGCCAAGCGCAACCAATACCTAGCCCTGGTCCACCAGGGTCTCGAACGCATCCGACACATCGCGGGGGGCGTGCTGCTATTGGCGCCCCGCAGTCCCCGCACGGGGCCCGTGGACTTGAAGGCGACGCTGGAAGCGAGTCTGGGGCTGATTCGCCACCGGGCCCAAGGCCAACGGGTCGAGTTGCGCTTGCAACGGGGCGAGCTGCGTGGGAACCTCGGAACGGTGGAAGCGACACGTGTCCTGACTGGTTTGCCCGCGGTGCAAGGGCAAGGGGATGAGTTGGGCCAATGCTGGCTCAACCTGTGGGTCAATTCGCTCGACGCCCTGCGCGACGCTTGGCCCGCTGGGGGTGGGATCATGGGCCTCGACATCCACACCGCTCCCGATGAGGTGGTGCTCAGTTTCTGGGACGAGGGCCCAGGGGTCGACAGCGAGGTTTTGGCGCGGGCCGCGGACCCCTTCTTCAGCACCAAAGAGGTGGGCCAGGGTACTGGGTTGGGGCTCTCGTTCGTCCACCAAGTGATCGATGCCCATGGGGGCAGTGTCCAGCTCGAAAGCAGCCCGGGCCATGGATTCCGCGTGCACGTGCACCTGCCTACAACCGAGGGCAAGTCATGATTTGGGATTGGACGACCTTCGTGGGAATCTTCCTGTTGGGTTGCTCGGCCTTGTTCAGTTCGTCCGAGACGGCCTTCTTTTCGCTTGGTGGGGACGCGATGGGCCGGACCCTGGATCGCCGCGTGCAACGCTTGTTGCAGGAGCCGCGCGAACTGCTGGTTTCGCTCTTGGCCGGCAACCTCTTCGTGAACGTTTTCTACTTTGCGATCGCCAAGCACCTGCTTCCGTTCCACGGGCTGACTTCGGCGCTGGTGTCGCTGATCACCATCCTAATTGTGGGTGAGATCCTGCCCAAGGCCTTGGCCTTGCGCATGCCCCATCGCATCGCCCACTTGACCGCTCCCTTTTGGCTGCCCTACGTGCGCCTGATGTCCCCCGTGCGGAGCGCGGTCAGTCGAGGCCTTGACCTCTGTTTGCGCGCCTTGGGCGAGCATGATCGGACCGAGGTGGGCCTGACGGTGGAAGCCTTGGCGGGAGCCCTGGAGGCCAGCGCGGCCGAAGGCAGCCTGGAGCACGGGGAAGCCGACCTCTTGGGGGAGATCATCCAAGTCTCCACCCTGCGGGTGCGCGAAATCATGACCCCGCGCGTGGATGTGTTGGCGCTGGATTTGGAAGAGGACGCGGCCGACCATCGGCGCGTGATCGAACAGGCGCGCCGCCAGCGCATCACGTGGTTGCCTGTGGTCCGCGGAGACATGGACTCGGTCGAGGGGGCGGTCGAACTGCGCGATTTGTACGTGCGGGGTGGCAAGTCCCTCGAGGAATTGGTGATGCCGATCCAGTTCGTGCCCGAAGTCGCGCCGGTCCTGAGCATGTTGCACGTCTTGCGCGAAGCACGCGCGGCCGAAGCGATCGTGGTCGATGAATGGGGGGGCACGGCGGGGGTGGTTTCCTTGGAAGATCTCTTTGAGGAATTGGTGGGTGACTTGCGCGCCGAAGGCGAGGAGCCTTCGCGTGATGTGATTCCAATGGGCGAAGGCCGCTACCGAGTGTCCGGGGATCTCTCGATTCGCGATTGGAACGACACCATGGGGTTGCAGGTGGTCCCCAGCGCCTTCGAAACCCTGGGGGGCTACGTTTTGGCTTTGCTCGGGCACTTGCCCAAACCCGGAGACCGTGTGCAGCTCGGTGCCGGCCTTGTAGGCGAGGTGCACGAAGTGCGTGGACGGCGCGTGCTCACGCTCGACCTGTTCCTGGAGAACTTCCAATGATGCTCGCGGCCTTGGTCCTTGCCCTGGTGGTCTGCCTCGTGGCCAGCGCGCTCTACTCGGGGTCCGAAACGGCGTTCTACTCGCTGTCGAAGGTCCAACTCGACCTCGATGCCGAACGGGGAAGCCGTGCGGCTCGCTGGGTCCGTTGGCTCTCCAAGGACGATGCGGGGCTGTTGATCATGGTGCTGATCGGCAACAACCTCGCCATCGAATTGGCCACCCTCGTGGGCGAGAGCCTGGGGCGCCATGCGGGCTGGTCGCCGGCGGTGGCGACCCTGGCGGTGGGCTTTTGGTTGACCCCGGTGGCCTTCTTTGTGGCGGAGGTTTTGCCCAAAGAGATGTTCCGCAGGCGTCCGCACGGGTTGTTGCCCATCGCCGTACCGCTGCTGGTGGCATCGCGGGTGTTGTTCTGGCCCCTCGAGCGGGTCTTGCGCGGGGTGACTTATTTGGTCGAGATGATGTTCGGCGTGCAGCACAACACCGTCGCGGTCCTGCGCGGGCGTGAACGATGGTTGGCGCGCTTCGAGGAAGGTCGCCGCGCAGGGGCCCTGCCGGAACGCACCTACCGGTTGGTCCACAATGCCTTGGCCTTGCGCAGCACTCCGGTGGCGCGGGCCATGGTGCCCTGGTCCCAGGTCGTCAAGCTAGACATCGACGGCGACCCCGAAGCGCGCAACGAGCGCTTGCGCAGTTCGCGCTACTCTCGCCTACCTGTGGTGGATCGGGCGGGCACGGTGCGCGGCTACCTGCATCAAGTCGATGTCTTGGCGCGCTGGGCTGGGGAAGGCCGCCAATCGGGGCTGCGGGCTCTCAGCGATGCGGCCGAGGAGCCGGCCGGAGAGGGAACGGCGGCGGACCTGGCGGGGTTGGTGCTGGATGTTGCGGCCCTGGCTCCCGACACTTCGGTATCCCAAGCCCTGCTCCTGATGCGGGGGTCTGGCAAGCGAGCTGCGGTGGTGGGGACCCTCGAAAAACCCCTGGGATGGGTCACCTTGAAGGATTTGGTCGAAGAGTTGACCGGGGATTTGGTAGGTCTCTAGGCCCCCGCGACTAGGGCAGGGTGGGGACTTTCCCCCCAGGTCCCAGGGGCGCGTCCGCGAGGATGGTCCCGAGTCTGTTTGTGCCCTGGGCCTAGGCCCGTTAGAATCCCCCCCAATGTTCCGTCCAAAACCTTCCGAGGCTTCCGTTCGTTTTACGATCGGCTTGGCCGCCGTAGCCCTTGGGCTCGGCGCCCTGGCAATGGCGTTTTCGCCGACCTCGAGTACCCTGGCTGCGCAGGGTACGCCCCCGGGCGGTGCCTCGCGGGTGACCTCCCAGGTGGGGGGAACCAGTGCCGATTCCAACCGCGACATGATCGCAGTCACGGGCGTGGACATCACCGGCGTGTCGGTGCTCTATCTCGTCGACACCAAAACGAAACACTTGGCCGTCTACCAAGCATCCGGCGGTGCCGGCGGAACCCAAGGCGTCAAGCTCGTGGGAGCCCGCGACATCAGCCTGGATCTGCAGTTGGACGGTTTCAACGACAAGACCGAATACAGGGGTCATCCCCTGAAGCACAAGGATCTGGAGAAACGCTTCTCCGGACAAGGCTTGAGCGTCGACGAAGACGCCTCAGGCGATTGATGATTCTGTCCCCCTGGTCGTCCCCCCAAGCCAAACCCAGCGGGACCCTTTCCACCCCCTAAGGAGAAACCACCGTGTCCGACGAGTTTTTTAGCTTTGAAGAAGCCCTGAACGAATTGCGCCTCAAAGAGGAAGAGCTCAAGCGTTTGGTGTCGGAGGGCGAGATTCGGGCCTTCCGCAAGGGCGAAACGATGAAGTTGCGCCGCAGCGACGTCGAAAGCCTGCGCCAGGAACTGCAAGGGGGCGAAGTGGTGCACCTGGGGGATGACCTGGTGGAAGAGCTCGTATTCGAAGAGGATCCGGGCGAACTCTCCGGGATGGCTACCCAGCAGATTTCGGAGGTCGACACGATCCTCGAAGATGCCCTCGACGCGGCTTTGCCCGATCCCGAGTCTACCCAGTCGTTTGACCTGGATTTGGATGACGACCTGGACCTAGAGGAAGTCCTCGACGAAGAGATCGAAGAGGGCGTGCCGCTGGTGGCGGGCGCCTCGATCGGCGCCGGAACCGGTCGCCTCCAAGAGAAGGTCGAAGACGATGCGATGCTTTCGACGGGTTTCATGGCCGCGGTGCTCTTGACCACCGTTGTGATGATCCTGATCGTCCCGGTCGCCCTTTCGCTGGGCACGGGTCGAGCCTCGACCCTGGCCAAAGCCGTCGCGGGCATGTTCGCCGAATTCCCCAAGTAGGCCTCCTAGAGCGCCTTTGGGACCCTTCTTCCCAGCCTTGCACCCGAAAGGGGGCGGCTGGGAAGTTTGATTTCGGGGTGGTTGCTGGGACTGGGGCCCGGCCGTCCCTAGACTGCAGTCCGGGGTGGGGGGCTTTGGCCCGCACGCACCCCGTGAGCCCCGCCCAAGGAGGGGTGGCGGTTCCTTCAAACGCCAGGGTCGACAAGGGGTCGGCACTAGGCATCCCCGGGTTTGCCCTGGGGAATCCCAAGGAAGCAATAGGCCAGACACACCATGAAAATCACATCCCTGTCCACCCGCTTGATCGGCGTGGGCCTCATGACCGCCATGCTCGCGTCCTGCGTGAGCCAGGAACAGTACCAGCGGGCCGTGGACCTCGCGGAGCAGTACCAGGACAAGACCCACAAACTCGAGGCCGAATTGGCCCGCCTTCAGCGTCAGCGCGACTCTCTTGAGGGGGAAGTTCGCTCGCAAGAGGCCTCCTACCTGCAAGCCGGCGGGAGCGACGTGGATTACGAAGCCAAGATCTCCCAGCTCCAGGAGCAACTCCAGAATCTAGGCCGTGCCCCCAAAGACATCGAGCGCTTCGATGTGGACGGCGGCTACGTCTACATGATCCAGGACAAGGTCCTGTTCGACTCGGGTTCCGCCGAAATCGGAGCCAAGGGCAAGAGCGCCCTGATCGAGCTGGCGAACAAGATCAAGGGGGAACCCCACGGTCGGATCTTCGTCCGCGGCCACACCGACGCGGACCCGGTCAAGCGTCCTGAGACCCTCAAGAAATTCCCCCACGGCAACATCCAGCTTTCCGCCGAGCGTGCCGTGGCCGTGGCCGCCATCCTCACCGATGAGGCCAAGCTCCCCGGTCGCGACGTGGTCGTGATGGGCTTCGGGCGCTGGGACCCGGTGGCCGGCAACGATTCGTCCGACGCCAAGCGCCTCAACCGTCGCGTCGAAATCTTCGTCGCCGACGCTACCGCAAAGCGCTAGGATCCTTCCGCAAGTGCGGAATATGAAGCGAGCGTCCCGAAAGCACCCCAACACGTGCCACCGGGGCGCTCGCAGCGGTTTCTGGTGGCTGGGGGCAACCCTCGTCGGGGCCCTTTGGGGTTGCGCGCCCGAAACGCTGGAGCAACTGCCCATCGAGCGGCTCGCGTTTGTGCCTGGTGGGCAAATCACCGTGGGGAGTGCCACGATTGCGTCGCGGATTCCCTTGCTGGTGGACCGCTTCGAAATCACCTGGGAGGAATGGGACGGGTACGTTGCCGCGACCGGGAGCGGGGACCTGGACGGGGGGACTTTGGTTCCCAGCGGCCCCCCCGAGCACCCCGCGGTGGGGATGGACCTGGCCGCAGCCGAGGCCTTTGCCGCCTGGCGCAGCATGCGCTTGCCCACGGTTTCGGAGTGGTTGTGGATCGCGGCGGGGCCCCGCGCGATGACGTACCCCTACGGGATCACCCCGACCCAGTCCGCGGCCAACACCCTGGAGCTGGGCCTGTACCGGGCGACTCCCGTGGGGACGTTCTTCAATGGGCGCACGCCGGGCGACCCGATCTTTGACCTCGAGGGCAACGTGGCGGAGTGGGCCTTGCTCGCGGACTGGCGAGCTCCTGGCTGGCTGCCCATGGGAACCGACACCTTGGGTTACCAAGGAACCCGCGCTTGGGCCATGGGGGGCTCGTACCTGGGTCATAGCCAACCCCTGTACCGCTTCTTGCAGGACCGGGTGGAGGTGCACGCCGTGGAGTTGGGCAGTACCTATCGATCCAGCGATGTGGGGCTGCGCTGTGTGGTGGATGCCAAGGCCTGGCTCGAAGCCAACGCGGATGAGTACAGCGATCGCTCCTACGAGGTTCGCCTAAGGGCCGTGGGCCGTGGCTGGGGTGCGCGGTCGGGGGAACTGCTCCTGGATTTGATCAAGCGCTATCCCGATGCGCGGCTCTTTCGTTGGCTCTTGCAGGGGGCCCAGGAAGCATGAGCGAAGCACCTTCCCGGCCGCCCTGGAAGCAATTCAAAGAGGCGCTCCAGGCCCAGGGGTTCCGCCCCTCGCGGCGCTTTGGGCAGAATTTCCTGCTCGACGAAAACACCGCCCGGGCGATCGTGGCGGACGCGGGGGTGGTGGCGGGAGACCGGGTGTTGGAGATTGGAACGGGCTGCGGCTTTTTGACGGTGCACTTGGCCCATGCGGGGGTGGCGCTGCTCACGGTCGAGATCGACCCCCGCTTGGCGGATGTGGCCGAGTCCTTTCTCGAACCCTATGCCAACGTTCGCTTGGTTCGGGGCGATGCCCTGGCTGGCAAGCACCGCTTGCACCCGGAGGTCGAAGCCTGGAGCGAGGGGGGCCCTTGGCACCTGGTGGCCAACCTTCCCTACGCCATTTCGGGCCCGCTGTTGGCCTTGGTGGGGGGACTGGAAACGCCGCCCACTTCGATCACCGTGCTGGTCCAGAAGGAAATGGCCCATCGGTTGGTGGCCCAGTCGGGTACGACCGACTACGGTCCGTTGACCGCCGGGCTGTCCTGGGTGTACCAGGGAGGCATCCTGCGCGATGTGGGGGGCGCGTCCTTCTGGCCGCGACCCAAAGTGGAGTCCTCGGTCGTTCGACTCCAGCGCCGAACGACGTTCCCTCCGGCCGCCGAACGGGGGCTGGCCCTGGGCCGCATCCGAACCTTGTTCACCCGCCGTCGCCAAACCCTGGTGCGGGTCATGGGGGACCTCGGTGCCGACCGGGAGGCCCTCAGGGCCGCCCTAGCCCAAGCGGGGATGGCCGCCGATGTGCGCGCCGAGACCCTGGATGCGAACACCCTGCGTGATTGGGTGCTCGGACCCCATTGGCCCCAAGATGGGCCCGAAACCAGCCCCTGAGGCTCCCTCACGGGGTCCCAATTCCGGGCCCTTGTAATGGATCGAGAAAGCCTGCCCCACGGGCCCCATCGGCTTCGGATTTTGGGGTGGCCAACCCTCGCACCCGCGCAGGTGGTGGTATAATGATAGTGTCAAGGAAGTGAGACGCATTCCCCGTCCGGAACCGCAGCTGTCGGTTCGGACGCAATCCAAGCCCCTGCGTGCTGCACTCCTGGTTCCCTCGCCATCCGCGCTGGCTTGAGTCCGAAACCTGCGTGCCACCGATTCGACGGTTCCCACCGCAACGACCCGGTTGCTTGATTTCCTAGGCATCTCCAATTCTTAGGCGTCTCGTCGGCTTTCGGATCGTTCCTGCGCCCAGCGTATCCGACCGTTCGCGCACGTTCCCACTGGTGTGCGTTCGCTGCGTCTCCCCCTCGTCCTTCCTCCCGTGCAATCCAACCAAGACCTAGCCCGCGCGATCGAAGCGATCAAAGCCCGGGTTTCCTTGGAGGAAGTCGTGCGCGAATGCGTGGACAGCGACTTTGTCGTGCGTAGCAATCGCATCTGGTGCAATTGCCCGTTCCACGACGAAAACACCCCTTCGTTTGCGATGCAGCCCGACCTGGGGCTTTGGTATTGCTTTGGTGCCTGCGGCGAAGGCGGGGATCTGATCCAATTCGTCCAGCGTCGCCACAACACGTCGTTCTGGGACAGTTTGGAGTGGCTCGCGGCGCGCGCGGGGGTGGAGCTGCCCCGTCGCCAGGGGGGCCAGAAAAAGGACGATCCTGCCTTCCTGATCCTGAAGGACGCGGAGGATGTGTACCGTTCGGCTCTCGCCGGGCCCGAAGGGCGCCTGGCCCGCGAGTACTTGGCCCAGCGCGGCATCAGCGCCGGAGCCATCGAAGCCTTTGGCATCGGCTATGCTCCCGCCAGCGGGCAAACCTTGGCCGAGCGGATCGACCGGGGAGCGGTGCGAGCCCCGGGCGTTGGCTTGGACCTGTACCTCGCCGCCGGGTTGGTGCGAAAGCACGATTCGGGCCGGGTGTACGACTTCTTCCGCGGTCGGTTGATGATTCCGATCCGCGATGATCGGGGGCGCACGGTGGGCTTCGGAGCCCGCCGCATCGACGCGCCCGGCTCCGAGCCCGAGGGGCCGAAGTACATCAACACGCCCGAAACTCCGTGGTTCCACAAGGGCCGTTTGATCTACGGCTACGACCGCGCTTCCGACGAGATTCGGCGCAGCGGTCATTTGGTCCTGATGGAGGGCTACACCGACGTCATCTGCGCGCACCAAGCGGGCTTCCGCCAGGCCTGCGCGGTGCTGGGGACCGCGACCACCGAGCACCATGCGCGCTTGGCCCGCCGTACGGGGACCCGCCGCATCACCCTGATCTTCGATGGGGACGACGCGGGGCGCAAAGCGGCTTGGAAGGCGTTGGAAGGCCTGCTGCCCCTGGAAATCGATCTGGACGTGGCGGTGCCGCCGCCTGGCCAAGATCCCGCCGATTTGGTCGCGGGGGGGGACGCGGGGCCCCTCATGGCCCTGATCGAGCAGGCCGACTCGTGGATGGACTTTGTCGGCGCGAGCCTGGACGGTCTCACGGGGCGGGCCCTGTCGTTGGGCGTGGATCGCATCCTAGAGCTCCTGGCGGTGCTGCCCAAGCCGGTGCACCAGGAAGCTTGCCTCCAGCAGCTCGCAGCCTCGACGGGGCTGCCTGTCGAGAGCCTGCGCCGGCAACGGGACCAGCTTCCCGATCGCCGCCGAACTCGGGTGGCCGAAACGACCGCCGAGGCGGGTCCCAACGTGCCCCAAGAGAGTCCTTCTCCCGCAGAAAATCGCCCTACTGCTGTCGACCCGCGCGTGAAGAGGGCCTACAGGGGTGTGATCGGAGCGGCCCTTTGCGACACCAGCCTGATTCCCCGAGTGCGGCCTCTCATCACCACCTGCGAGATCCCCGCCGCCCGAGCCGTGCTGGAAGCCATGGTTCAGCTCTGGGACACGGATGATCCAGAGGCCCCGCTTGAGATCACCTTCGACCACATCCTGAATGCCCTGGGAGAAAACCCCGTACGCGAGCACTTGGCCAGCATGGCGGAATACGCCAGGCAAGCAGAAGACATCGGCCTGGTGCTCGAATCCGAGCTAAGATTCCTGGATCACCACGCCATCCACCTAGAGAAAAAGCAGTTGGAAGCCCGCGCCAAGGCCCTCGAAGCCCAAGCCGACTTCGACCCGGCCGCCATGGCCGAAAGCCTGCAATGCCTGCAACGCATCCACCAGCTCAACCAACAGATCAACGCGACCACGAGCGTCTGATCGTCCCCCCCCAGAACACCCCCCAACCCATCCCTACCTCCCCATGACCAACAAGATCGACACGACGGTCAAACTGCTCGTCGAAGAGAACCGTCGCAAGGGCTTCCTGACGTATCAGGACATGTCCAAGCTGATGGATGACCAATTCCTACCCCCCGACCAGATGGACCAGGTGTTCATCGCATTGGAGGATGCAGGGGTGGAGGTCACCGAAGACTTCGACGGTGATCTGGCGGACTTGCGTCTCAAGGCCCAGTCCAACGGGCTGGCCTCGAGCGCCACGACCGCCAACCGCAGCGCCCTGATGTCGCCGGGTACCGAACGGATCGACGACCCGGTGCGGATGTACTTGACGCAGATGGGGGAGATCCCGCTGCTCACCCGTCCCCAGGAGATTTTCCTCGCCAAGTCGATCGAAATCACCCGCAAGCGCTTCCGCAAGAAGTGCATGGGCTCGGCCTTGGCCATGGACCACGCGCTCAAGACCCTCTTGTTGGTGCGCGATGGGGAGTTGGCTTTCGATCGGACGTTGAAGGTCAACCCCAACCCCAAGCCGGACGACGATCCCAAGATCGTCGAGACTTTGGGCAAGCCGTTCCTGGCCAAGCGCTTGCCGGTCAACATCGAAACCATCCAGCGCTTGATGGCGCGCTTGCGTGACGCCTACCGGCCGGTGCTGAGCGATGAGCTGAGCCCCGCAGACCGGTCGGCCGCGTTGACCCAGGTGCAAAACCTGCGACGCAAGCTGGTGATCCTGCTCGAGGAGTGCCACCTCCAAATCAAGAAGTTCCGCCAAATGGTGGAACTCATGGAGGACCACTTGCGCGAAATGCGTGCTGTCGAGCGCAAGATCGAAAACCAGGAGCGTTCGTCGCAGCCCGACGCCCGGGTTCTGGGGGAATTGCACGAGCGCCTCAAGGAACTCGAGCTCAAGTCCATGGAGCCCGCCGATCGCCTCAAGAAGCGCATCACGGAAATCCATCTGCACTTCGAAGAGTACGAAGAAGCCAAGCGCCAGCTGTCGAGCGGCAACTTGCGCCTAGTGGTTTCGATCGCCAAGAAGTACCGCAACCGGGGCTTGTCCTTCCTAGACTTGATCCAGGAAGGCAACACCGGCCTGATGAAGGCGGTGGAGAAGTACGAGTACCGGCGCGGGTACAAGTTCTCGACCTACGCCACTTGGTGGATTCGGCAAGCCATCACGCGCTCGATTGCCGACCAGGCGCGGACGATCCGCATCCCGGTGCACATGATCGAAACCATGAGCAAGCTGCGCAACGTGACCAAGCGACTGGTGCAGGCCAAGGGCCGCGAGCCGTCCGTGGAAGAGGTGGCCGAGGCGACCGAGATCACGGTCGAAGAAGCCAAGCGAGTCATGAAGATCAGCAAACACCCGATCTCGCTCGATCGTCCGATCGGCGAGTCCGACGACAGCTACTTCGGAGACTTCATCGAAGACGAGTCCGCCGAGAGCCCGCTCCAGGCCGCTGGCCAGGAGATGCTCAAGGAACGCATCGACGATGTGCTCTCCACGCTCACCTTCCGTGAACGCGAGATCATCAAGCTGCGCTACGGCATCGGCGATGGGTACACCTACACCCTCGAAGAAGTCGGCCGCATCTTCCGGGTGACCCGCGAGCGGGTTCGCCAGATCGAGGCCAAGGCCGTGCGCAAGCTGCGTCACCCGGTCCGCGCGCGCCAGCTGGCGAGCTTCCTCGACGGCGTGCACGTTTCCGACGAAGAAGGCGACCCCCGCGACCTCTAGGTTGCTGGGTCGGGGGCGGGTCCTAGGGCTCGGCCTCCCCAGGGCCCGTGGGCCAACGGCCCGGGGGGATTCGCGAAAGCGGGTCCCCCCGGGTTGCATGTAAGGCCACCCTGCGCCGGAGGGGGCCGTTCTAGGCTAGTTCCGACCATGCCATGGGGGTACACTCTCCGCCCTCCCAAGCCTTAAGGCCACCATGCAGGAAACCCTGAATGCCCTCCGTGGGCTCCAAGAAATCGATCGCCACATCTATCGGGTCCAAGCTCAGCTCACCCGCCTGCCCAAAGAGCTCGAAGATCGCACGGCGGTTCTGAACCGCCTCAAGGAAGCGATCGCCGAACGGCAATACGCCCTGCGGGAGTTCCGGGCGCGCATCAAAGAGATCGAAGATACGACCACCGGGTTGCGCCAGCGGTTGCGCAAGCTGGAACACGAGTCCAACAGCCAGAAGGTCGACGCGGCCATGCTGGCCTCCTACCAGCACGAAATCCGACAGGTCAAGCGGACGATCAGCCAAGCCGAGGACGACGGACTGCGCTTGGTGGGAGAAGCCGACCAGGCCGAAGCCGGCATCGCCGAACTGGTCGCGCGCGAGAAGGAAGAGACCACGGTGTTCGGCGAATTCCAATTGAACGTGGCCACCGAGGTAGCCGAGGCCGAAGCCGAACTCAAGGCACTGCAGTCCAAGCGCGTCGAGGAGGCGGCTTCGCAGCTCGAACCCAGCGTGCTCGAGCTGTACACCAAGCTGCTCGATACGCGCCACGGGGAGGCTTTGGCCGAACTCAACGATCGAATCTGCCAGGGCTGCTACGTGGAAATCCCACGCAACCTGGCGATCCGCTTGGCGCGCAGCAATGAGCTGGTGCAGTGCCCCAACTGCCAGCGCATCCTATTCGCCTACTAAGCCCAACTGCCTCTGCGGTTGAGGCTAGAACGAAAGCCACCAGCCGACGCGGAAGTGGAAGTCCTCGCCCGTTTGGGGGCCGTTGAGGTCTTGCCAGGCGGGGACGCCAATTTCGACCGCCAAATGGTTGCCGGCCTCGACGACCATGTGCAACCCAGCATTGACCGAGAGAACCTGACCACCCACGTGGTCGCCGTCTTGGCTCGGGTCGAAGAGGGGATCCAGCTCGCCGTCGGCGCCATCGATCTTGCCTTGGGATTGGTACTCGATGCCCACCACCACGGCCCGGAAGGCATCCATCCTGCGCGCAGCCCAGGCCTGAAAACCATAGGCATCGCCAAGGCTCCAGCCCTGGTCGTTGGTGCCCATCGGCAGGCTCGCTTGGACGCCGCTGCCTAGCGACCATTCGCTACCCCAGTGGGTCCAGTACAAGGCGGGCTCCAAGGCATAGGTCCCGCCACCCAATTGCTGGAAGTACGGCAGTCGCGGGTTGGGAACGGTGCCCGGCACATCGGACTCGCGCTCGCGCGTGCTCCCCGTGGGCACTCGCATCCCGAGCGTCAACTCCGCTCGCTCTTGGTCGCGGAAGGACAGCTCGACCGACCCTTGGAAGCGAATGTCGGCCAGGCCCTGGGCCGTAAAGCGCTGGGTCGAACCGTCGTCGAATTGGTAGGCGATCCGCCTGGTTTCGAAGGGGATGTCGAGCCGAATCGTGGCATTTTCGCTCAACCCAAACTCGGAGCGTAGGTGGGTCGCTCCCGTCCAGCCACCCGTGGGAACCCGTTCGTAGTCGCCGGCCAGGGCCTCTTCGGTGCTCACCGTTGAAGTCCCGTCGCGCAGGTCGCCGAGTTGGGTGCGCTTGTGATCGATCGAAAAGCGGACGTGCCCAAGGTCCAGCACCGGCCCGAAGGGTGTCCCCAAGAATCCGCGCGCATCGGGGCGCAAGTTGGGATTCCAGACGGGACTCGCAACCAGCCCGTCGGTCTCGCCGTCGAACGACTGGAGATCGCCTCCCTGGAGCAGCGACGAGCCGTGCACGGGCAGGCTGAGCAAGGGAAGGCTGAGCAGCAGAATCGGAAGGCTGGGTACGAGCATCGCCTAGGGAGGGGTCAGGGTTGGGGGTGGTGCAGGTTCTTGGGCAGCACCAAGGGCGGAGGGGGCAGAACACCGGGCGCAACGCGACTGCCTTGATGGGTGCCCCTGGCTTGCAACTCCTGGGATAGCAGCTCGCGTACGGCGCTCTTGTGGACCTGCCAATGGGGCGCCAGCCGGTTCTCCAAGGGGGCGTCACCCGTGATGCGGTGCAGCACCTGGTCGGGGTGCAACCGTTCGACAAAGTCGGCCAGCCAATCGACGTAGGTCTCGGGCTCGAGCACTTCCACTTCGCCTCGTTTCCAGCGAGCCGCCAACTGGGTGCGCTTCAACACCATCAAATGGTGCACCTTGACTCCGCTGCAGCCCGCTTGCGCCAGGGCTTGGGCCGTTGCACGGGCTCCCTCGCGACCATCGCCGGGCAAGCCCAAGATGGCGTGCCCCACGCTCAGGAAGCCGCGCGCATGGACGCGCTCCACGGCCTCGAAGAACTCCGCCACCGTGTGCATGCGCCCAATGTCGATCAGCCGCTGGTCATCGGCCACCTCCAAGCCGAGCTCGACCCAAATGGGCACGTGCTCGCCCAACGCGCTGAGCGCGTCGAGGGCTTCCTCGGGCAAACAGTCGGGCCGTGTGGCCAAACTGACGGCAACGATTCCGCGCGATAGGAAGGGGCGCACCACGTCGAGGGTTTGCACCAAGCGCTGGGTGCTGACGTAGGTGTTGGTGTAGGACTGGAAGTAGGCGATCGCGCCCAAGGGCGGGTCCCCCGCGCGTTGACGGCGCTGGATGCGCGCCAACCCGGTTTCGAGCTGATGCCCCAAGTCGACCCCGTCGCGCAGTGCTCCGGTTCCGGAACCCTCCACATCGCAGTACACACAGCCACCGAAGCCCTTGCTGCCATCGCGGTTCGGACAGGTCGAACCGGCGTCGAGCGCCACGCGGTGGATTGGGCGCCCAAACGAGGCACGCAGCCAAGGGGCGAGGGTGCGGAAGGGCAATGCAGGCATGGACCTAATGTAGTGCATCGCTGGGCCACGCGCAGGAGCCTGCGGCGGTTTCCCGGGGCACCCCCCCGGAGCCGAGCGAATCGCCACCGACCCGCGCGACCCCCCTGGCCCCGTTCCAGTCGTGAAATCGGCGGTCTTCAAGCGTATCCTAGGAGGCCCAGCTCCCGTGAACATCCAACCCATTGTCGTCGGCACCGCCGGTCACATCGACCACGGCAAGTCCACCCTCGTCCAGGCCCTCACCGGCGTGGACCCCGACCGTTGGAAGGAAGAAAAAGAGCGGGGCATGACCATCGACTTGGGCTTCGCTCGTTTGGATCTGCCCGATGGGCGGCGGCTGGGCATCATCGATGTGCCTGGGCACGAGCGCCTGGTGCGCAACATGGTGGCCGGTGCCAGCGGGATTGACCTGGTGATGTTGGTGGTGGCCGCGGACGACGGGGTGATGCCCCAGACCCGCGAGCACCTGGCGATCTTGGAACTCTTGGGAGTCACCCGCGGCCTGGTGGTGATCACCAAAATCGACCTGGTCGAACCCGCCCTCTTGGAGTTGGTCGAGTTGGACGTGCACGAAACCGTCCAAGGTACCTTCCTGGAGGATGCCCCTGTGTTGGCCTACTCTGCGGTGACCCGCCAAGGCTTCGACGAACTCAAGTCGAAGCTGGTCGAAATGGCCCTCCAGGTTCCGCCGCACAGCGCGGAAGGCATCTTTCGCATGCCCATCCAGCGCGTCTTCAGCGCGCGCGGGTTCGGCACGATCGTCACCGGCATCCCGGTTACGGGGAACGTGGCCATTGGCGATGTGCTCGAGGTTTTGCCGTTGGGGGTCAAGGGCAAGGTGCGCGGATTGCAGGCTTACCACGAGACCGTCGAGCGGGCCCAAGCGGGACACTCCACCGCGATCAACTTGGCGGACGTCGACCACCACGCCGTTTCGCGGGGCATGGTGGTGGCGCGTCCGGGCTTTTTTGGGGCCTTGCGCTGGGTTGGTGCGCGGCTCAAGGCGGTACCCAACCTGCCCTTCCCGATTCGCAACCGCATGCCAATCCGAATCCACTCGGGCACCGCCGAGGTGTTGGGCGAGGTGATCTTGCTCGACCAGGAGTTGCTGCAAGAAGGCGAAGAGGGGATGGTGCAGTTGCGGCTCGAGGAGCCGTTGGTGTGCGCGCCGGGCGATCGCTTTGTCTTGAGATTGGCCTCGCCGCTCATCACCTTGGGGGGCGGCGTGATCTTGGAAGAGAGCCGCTACCGGCTCAAGCGCTTCAAGGGCTTCGTGTTGGAAGGCTTGGTGCGCCGTGAGCAAAGTTTGAACGACACGGCGGAGCTGCTCGAGTCGGTGTTGACCAGCGCGCCCGATGGCTGGATGGACGCGGCGGAAATCGGTCGGGCCATGAAGCTGTTGCCCGATGGAACCAAGGCTCTGCTGGCGAGCATGCAAGCCGAGAATCGCATCACTGCCCTGGGCCATGACCATTGGATGGCCCGCGAATCGCTGGTGAACTATGGGCTGGAAGTGCGACGCAACATCGCGCTCTGGTTCACCGAGAACGAACACCGCGCTCGCATGGATGTGCGCGATTTGCGGGGGCGCATGAAACTACCACCCGCGCTGATCGACGCTTTGCTCGAACGCTTGGAGCAGGATGGCCACGTGACCCGGCAGCCGGGTGGGTTGCTCTTGTTGCCGGGTCACGAGCCGCGGCTTGCGGGCCGTGCCGCTGCTTTGGCCGAAAAGGTCGCGGCCCACTATCGCGAGGCTCGCTTTGAGCCTCCGACCCTGGAGGAGCTGCCATCGACCCTGCGCGGGGACCAGAAGGAGCTCAAAGCTGTGCTGGAGTACCTGTGCGATTCCGCAACCCTGGCGCACCTGGGCGGCGATCTCTACATGGATCACGCCGCCCTTGGCGAAGTGCGCAAGCGCGTGGTGGACAATTGCCAGCGCAACGGGGAATTGCAGATCGCGGAGTTGCGCGATGGGCTAGGGACTTCGCGGAAGTACCTGATCCCTATGTTGGAAGCCCTCGACGCTGAAGGACTGACCCAGCGCAAGGGTGGCGGGCGGTACCTCAAAGTCCGTTCCTAGTCGGACGGTGCGTGGGCGCGGTGCGCCGATCTCAGGCTGATACCGGAGCGAAGGGATTTGCATTCGGATGGATTTCGCCCGAGGGGGGAGACGATAGGCCCTCTGATTCCCCCTCCCCGGGGGAGACGACCGAGGTCCACGTGGACCATCCCCAAGAAACCATCAGCGCTCCAAGATCCATGTCCTACGAGTCCGATCCCAATCGCCACTTCCAAAACCCGGGCGAAACACCCCAGAACTCTGCGGCCCATGGCAAATCCCGTGGCAACGCCCATGGCGACGGAAGCTGGCTGTTCGACGAGGATGCGGCGGGCCAATCGGCGTCCCCGTCGCAGGTTCCTGCCGACCCTGTCCAGCAATGGGGCGTCCAGAAGCAGACCTCGGGTCAAGCGTCCGATGACAGCTGGCTCTTGCAAATGGGCGAAGGCCAGGCCCCGCCGGTGCCCTATTCCGAGGATCCCGATATGGATATGGACGACGAGGACGAGTTCCCTGCGGGGTCCGCGTTGTCGGCTTCGTACTGCGAGCCCGAGAGCACCGCAACGGTGATGTCTCGCTTGCTCGTGCCGGGAGTCTTCGTGGCGGCCGTCGCGGTGGGTGGCATGATCCTGTGGAAGTCGATGCACGGTCTGGGAACCCAAGTCTCCGACACCAACGGCTCCGGCATGGTGGCGGTCGAAGGCCCCCGCGATTCGGGCGTGCGGCTGAAGAGTCCCGAGCCCGATGGTTCGGTGCGTTCGACCAACCCGAACGAGGCTCCCTTGCGTGGCCGAATCCAACGGGATGGCAGCATCGACCTCGCCAGCCAACGGGCCGAAACCGGTACCCAGGCGGGCCAAGCCGGGTTCACGCCCTCGGGTCAAACGCCTGCGGTGAGCATGCCGCAGCGGGCAGCCAAAGAAGCCCCGACGGACGGGGAAATGGCCAGCACGGCCGATCTCGAGACAATCCAACCCGATCCCACGGCGCCCGAGTTGGACAGCCAGGAATCGTTGGCCTTCGGGGAGCCCGTGCAAGCTTCGCCCTACCAGGGGCCCTGGACGTTGCAAGCCGGCGTGCAGCCCCTGCCGATGCTGACCCTGCCCCCATGGGGACCTGCGGGGCCTCCGAGTGAATCCGGTGAGCCGGAACAGGTAGCCGCGAACGATGCTCCGGCTGAGCAAACGCTTGACGTCGATCCGTCGACCGAGCTCGAAGCGCCGGAACAGGGAGCCTTGGCCTCGTTGGATGCGCTGGACGGCGACTACGAATTGCCCTTCCTGTGGGAAGACGAGCCGTTGGCCGACCCGTCCGAAGTCGCCATGGTGTCGGAAGGCGTGGAGCCTGCCTTCGCCAGCGAAGAAGCGACCTCCATGCCGGAGCCGACCGACACCCACACAACCGAGGAAGTTGCGCTGGAATCGAACCCGAGCGAGACCACGCCTTCGACTGAGCCGCAACCCGTCGAGACCCTCGGCGACGTGACCGAACTGGCCCAAGCTACGGATCCTTCGAGTCCCACCCTTGGCGATTCGCAGAGCCTTGTCAGCGATTCGAGTGCTGACCCCTCGAGCCCCGACCCCTCGAGCTCTGACCCTTCGAGCTCTGACCCTTCGAGCTCTGACCCTTCAGGCGCTGAACAAGCAGGATCGGAGACTGCGACCCTGGGGTCGATCTCGACCCAGTTCTGGTTCCCGCACGCGGGTGGAACCCTACGCTTGGATCTGGGTCCGGGAACCCGTGGGGAAGCGGGAGACGAAGCCAGCACGGTGGCCCAAACGAACTCCTCCGATGCGCCCGAAGCGGTGGCGTCCGAAGGGGAACAACCGGAGTCCAGCGTCACCGATCGGGTGGCCTTGACGGTGGTGGACCCGTTCGGCTGGGAAGGCGCTGAGGCGATCCAAGCCCTACCGCCGTCCACCGGATTCGATGCTTCGGGACGCTGGCGCCTCGGCGATGTGTCCGAGCAACCCGAGCCGTCCTTCGAAGTTCTGCCCTTGGTCGATAGCCCGAGCTTGGCCGATGCGGCCGATGCCACCGACAGCGAGTCGCTCGCCGCGGGGGACTCGGAGATGGCGTCGACCCAACCCGAGCCGCAAACCGAGGAATCGATCGCAACCGAGACCGTCGCCCAGGACACGACCACTTCCGAGCAGGGGCCGATCTTCGAGATCGATCCGGCCGCCGTGGAGACCCAGGACGAAGCGGACTCGCAAGGCTTGGCGCTTGAGTCGGCTCCGGAAGCCGAGCTGGAGCCGAGTTTCTTGACCGCCTCGGAGCCCGAGGTCGCCTTGGCGCCCGAGGCCACTGCGATCGAACCGCAAGCCGCGAGCGAATCGGACCTGGCCAGCCTAGCGGGCGATGCGTCTTCCGCTGGCGGTGTTGGCACGGACTCCACCGGAGCCGAAGCGCTGCCGCTCGAGCCCCTTGCAGAGGGACCCGAAGCGAGCCTAGCGCCAGCGACCGAACCCAGCTTGGGACCGGCTGCGGCCGAACTCCAGCCGCTCGCCGCGACGCCGACCCCGGTGCCTCCGGTCGAACCCGTAGTGGTGGCCCCTGTGGATCTTGCTGGGGCTCCAGTTGCGGAACCCCAAAGCGAGGGCGCGGCTCCGCTGGCCTCGGCGCCAACGACCGAACCGACCGCGGTGGCTTCGGGCCCCGCAGTGGCACCGACCGGTGGCGAATCGGGTTTGCTCGAGTTGTACTCCGAGTGGAACCTGCTCGATGATCAAGGCCAACTCCAGGAAGTCGCCTCCACCGATTGGCTCGGATCCCGCAGAAGCGGTGATTCGAACCTGCCCTTTGCCCACGCGCAGGGCGCGGGTGGCGATCCGGCGAGCGGTCCTGGAACGGCGACCAGCGTGCAAGGCACTGCGGAACCCGCGACTCAAGAAGCTCGTGCCGGGGTTCTGCGCCGGCGCACCGATGATGGTGGTCACTGGCTGGGGACCGAGGTTCCGATGCACGCCCTGCACGGAGACACCGTGCTCTTGACCCCCAACGTGGGGCCGGTGCGGGTGATCGCCAAAGATGGCGAGACCATCGATGGCCGGCTGCACGGCATGGGACAGGGCTACGTGTGGCTCGAGAACAACATCGGACGCCTGACGGTTCCCGCGCGCCGCGTCGAACGCGTCGAGCGCATCGATCCGGGGCAATACCGCGACGACAAGAAGAGCGCCTTGGACTACACCAAGCTGCCCAAAGTGCGCGTCAAGGTGAAGGGCGGCGTGTTCGTCGGCTATGAGTTGGATCGCGAAGGCAACCGCATCACGATCCGGACCGAGAAGGGCTACAAGATGACCCTGGTGAGCGACGAGATCACGTCGGCCAACAACTTCCGTCCGATCGGCATCCGCCGGGACGAGACCCAGAAAGACTGATCGAACCATGCTTCGAACGAGCGGGGCTCCCTTGTCGCCAAGGGAGCCCCGCTCTCCATTTTGCGCCTCCGCGGGTGCGCGTACGAACCCGGCTCAATGCACCCAGTAGCGAACTAGGTTGTCCGAGCCTCCCATGGGCATGATCAGCGTTGCTCCGTCGGGCGAGAACGACAGTTCGCTCGCACCCTGGCCCAACATGCCCGCTTCCACATGCCCGACCATGACGCCGGTATGGGTGTCGATGCGCGCGATTTGCCCGCTGTAGAGGTCTGCAACCACCAGCAAATTGCCGTGCAGGCCCAGCGCTTGGAACTTGCCAGCGGTCGGTTGGGTGTACGTGTTCCAGGTCGCGCTGACGGTCGCGCTGAGCGGATCGACCACGTACACCTGGGGTCCCATGTCGAACCCGGCCACGTACAGGCTGCCGGAGGGATCCAGCGCGAGATCCTGGGGGGAGGGATACAGCGCCGAGGTGGGGGAGGTCGCTAGCAACACTTCTTGGGCTGCCGCCGGTACCGCCGGGTCGATCAGCACCAAGCTGGCGGTCGAGCCCATCCAATTCGCATGGTAGGTGGTCTTGGTCAGCGCCAAGCGGTTGCCCACAAAGGCGATGCGCCCAAACCCACAGTCGGCGCCCAGGTCCAAGGTGCGGGCCAAGTCCACACTGTGGGTGGCCACATCGATCGCGAACACGCGGCCTTCGCCGGTGCCGACCCAAACCGTGGCTTGATCGGGAGCCACCGCGAGCCCAAACGGGAACGCGGTACCAAAGACTCCACCCGGTCGCTCGGGGATGGGCACCGTGGCGACCACCTGGTCGCTGGAATCAAAAATGGTGACCGAGCTGGCGCTGCTCGAAGTGACGTACATCTCGGAAACCGCGCCGCCCGTATCGAGGGTGAAGACGATTTCTTCGGGGGACTCGCCCACGTGCAAGCGGGCCACCGGGGCCAAGGTCAGGGCGTTGAGCTTGAGGACGGTGCAGCCGCCCGAACCCTGGTAGCCGCCGAACAACGAAACGTAGAGGTACGCCCCGTCCGGGGTGTACTCGGCATCCCAGGGCCAAGCCCCGGCGGGGGCACAGGGTCCCAAGGGAGCGATGGGAGTCAAGTCGACCAAGCTCAGGCCGGGGGCCTGGGGGCCCGGAACGTTGGGTGGCGCGACCGAGGCACGCAGTCGGTGCCGTTGAACGTGCGAAGCAGAGACGGTTTGTTGGGCTTGGGCATGGGACATGCTCAAGCAAACGAGGCCGGTGAGGCCGATCCAGAAGGTATGCATGGGGCTCGCGTTTGTCTTGCGCAAACGCAGCAGGGAGTTTTCCCAAGGCAAGGACACAGGGCGCGGGCACACAGCCAGATACCCCGCACCCTTCCTCGAGGGGACGTGTCAGGCTCTGGTTCAGGTCTTCTGGCTCGCGACTCAGACCCGGGTTGGCACCTTCCCATGGGGGACCCACAGTGGTTCTTGCCAACCCAGTTGTCGCTTACAGCGGCGGGACCGCGGGGGAATTGCACCCCACTTCCCTTGGCCAAAGCTGCCAGCATTCTAGGCGTGCGAGCGCCCCGCGTGTAGGCAAAAACAGGGGGAGGACGCGGATCGGGGTTCGAAGCCCAGGCGGTATGCGCTAGAATGGGCGTAACTCCGCGGGATTCCCTCCCTAGGGGTCGGTAGCGCCATGTTCTCAAAAACGACCCTTTGCCTGCTCGCCGCTGTGGCCTTCCTGGGCCTCAGCCTCCCCAGCACCCCTTGGATCCGAGCGGCTGCGGCGGCTCCCGTAAGCGCCTCGACCACCCAGGTCGGGGATGAAGAGATCCTCAAGGAGTTCAAGAAGTACTTCCGCAAGTACAAGGAAACCGTCGAGCGCATCGAGGCCGTCCGGGCCCTGGAGGAGGTGGAAGCACCCAAGGTGGTCGACATCCTCGTTCCCCTGCTCAAGGATCGCGAAGAGCCCGTGCGGGACACCGCCATGGACGTTCTTTCGACGTTCAAGACTCAGCCGCCAATCGATGCGTTGCTGCTCGAGTTGACCGAGCAAACCGATTCACAGGTCCGCGTGGGCATCTTGCACGCCCTCGAAAAGGGGCGCTATCCCCACGATGGTTCGAGCGTGCTGCCCTGCCTGGAGGACAAGGATTGGAACGTGCGTCTGCGGGCCCTGCGAGCTTTGGGCGTGCTGGGCAAACTTGAGGTCGTACCCGCGATCCTGCCCTTGACCCAAGATTCCGAGAGCGGCGTGCGCGTCGCGGCCCTGGACACTTTGGCGCTGCTCAAGGCCAAAGAAACGGTGCCCGCGGCCCAAGCGGCCTTGGTCGACGACGTTTGGCAGGTTCGCTCGAGCGCCATCCAAGCCTTGGGCTTGGTGCGTGACGTGACCAGCGTGCCGCTTTTGATCGACCGGATGGAGATCGAAGAGGGGCGTTTGATCGATGACCTGGCCCTGGCGCTCGACCGCTTGACGGCCCGGGGAGCCATCCGCGATCCAGAGATCTGGCGCAGCTTTTGGACGACCTACTCCGATCGCTACCAACTGCCCAGCGACGAGGAGATCGCCAAAATCCTGGCCAAACGCGAAGCCAATCGCGCGCTCTACAACCCAGCCAAAGGCTCGACGGCCTACCACGGCATCGAAACCCCTAGCCGTTCGATCCTGTTCATCATCGACGTGTCGGGCTCGATGGAGGACGAAGTGACCGAGAAGGATCGCTTCAAGGATGGCAACTATCCGTCCTACTCGCGGATGGACATCACCAAGACCGAATTGGCGCGCACCATCGCCACCCTGGAGCCCTATGTAAAGTTCAACATCCTGTCCTTCGCCACCAAGGTACGCCCGTGGAAGAAGGACCTAGTACCCGCCAACGTGCTCAACAAATCGAGCGCCAAGTCCTGGATCGATGCGCTGGAACCCATTGGTGGTAACTCAAAAGAGGAGTTGGCCGAAGTGGGCTTCGGGGCGACCGCCGCGCTCGATGAGGGCAAAACCAACACCTGGGAAGTGCTGGCCACCGCGCTTTCGATTCCGGTCGATCCGAGCAAGAGCAAGACCAAGACCGATGAGCACGAAGTCGACGTCGACACGATCTTCTTTTTGTCCGATGGACGGCCCACGACGGGCTACTACGTCAAGACCGACGCCATCCTCCAGAAGCTGCTCGAAGCCAACGAACTGCGCAAAGTCGTGATCCACACGATCGCCATTGGCGAGTTCCAAAAGACCTTCATGAAGCGCCTTGCGGAGGAAACGGGCGGGGTCTTCGTGGATCTCGGACGCTAAGTTGGCGTGGGGCGGGGAGACCCGCTGGCAGGATCCTTTGGCGGAGGGTGCCATTCCCATGGGCCAAGCGGGGATTTTCGAGCAAAGCAGACCTGCGAGGTTGACGCGGAGGCTTGGCGAGCCTACCTTCTGGCCTCTTCTGGCGGGGTGTGGCTCAGTTTGGTAGAGCGCTGCGTTCGGGACGCAGAGGTCGGAGGTTCAAATCCTCTCACCCCGACCAAACCCGTTTTTGGGGTCGCAAGGACCTTTTTGTGGCTTGATCCCCTCGGGGCTTGATCCCAAGGGCTTGCGAGCACACCTTGAACGTGTGTCGGGGCCAGGGCCGAGCCATGCTCGCCTTACTGGAACCTTCCCCGAACCGGTGCTTGCGCACCATGCCTGATCGTCGGGGCCTTGGGGTTGCTTCGCAACCTTGTCTTGCCCTGGACGTCGATGGCTTGGACCGCTTTGGTCCCCGTCGGCGGATCGCTCTCATTCGGCAACCCCAGCCTCCCCGTGTGGCCGGTAGGTTGCCTCGGACCCTGACCTGGAGTCGGAATCCTTGGCTTCGAAAGAATCTTCCCAACCCTCCGCTGACCCCGGCGCCCTGCCCTTCGGCTCGATTGCCGATCGGGACACCTCACCCAAGCGCCGGGCGCGCCGCGCGTCTTCGCGCCGCAAGCGCGAATCCGGGGCTGAAGCGGAACCGCCTGCTGAAAACCGGTCGGGGGAAGATCGGAACCCGCCCCGGGAGGCCCGGGGGGAGCCCAAGCGAGCCGCCAAGGACGAAACCCAGGATTCCCCGCGCCCGCGCCGTGAGTCGCCCCGGCGCCCGCGCGATCAGGCCAGCGAAGGGGCTGCCCAACCCGAAGAAGGAGCCGGGCGCCGTGGTCGCGGCCGCTCGCGTCGCCGCTCGCGGAGTTCCGCTGGGGAGCCCGGTCGGGCCGCCGACTCAGATCGCCCGCCCCGTCGCGAAGCGCCGCCGGCACCGGAGGGCGAACACGCCCGCGATCCCGAAGGCTTGCCCGATGGGGGCGAAGAATCGACGCGGGCACCCCGCGCGCGCGGCGATCGCCGCGAACGCGGCCCCCGACGCGAAGATCGTGACCGCGGTCCGCGCCGCGAAGCACCCGATCGGGACCGCGATCGCGGCCCGCGCCGGGAGGCGCCCGAACGGGAACGTACGCCGCAGATTGGTGGTGGCATGTTTGTGCTCGACAAGGGCAACGTGGGGGTCTTGCGCCAAGAAGAGGACGAATTCCTGCCCTCCAAGCGCGAAATCTTTGTGCCCAAGCACCTGATCCAGAAGTGGAAGTTGCGCGACGGAATGCTGGTCAAGGGGCGGCTATCCCGGGGCCAACAACACAAGTTCCAACTGGTCGATGTGGAGGAAGTCGATGGCAAGCATCCCAAGGAATGGTTGCGCACGATGCCCTTCAAGAACTTGACCAGCATCGACCCCGACTTCCACTACGCGGTGGGGGACATCCATGGGGACGTTTCCATGCGCATCCTCGACATCTTGGCGCCCGTGGGCCGCGGTCAGCGGGGCCTGATCGTCGCGCCGCCGCGCAGCGGCAAGACCACGCTGATGCGAGCCTTCGCGCACGCGATCGAAACGGGCTACCCGGACGTGCATCTGATGGTGCTCTTGGTCAACGAACGGCCTGAAGAGGCCACCGAATGGAAACGTTCGTTGACCCGCGGCCAGGTCTTCGTGTCGACCGCCGACGAAACCGACAAGCACCACATTCAGGTCGCGGAAGTGGCCTGGTACCGCGCCATGCGGCTGGTGGAAATGGGCGAGGACGTGGTGCTCCTGATGGATTCGATCACGCGCTTGGCGCGGGCCTACAACAACTACGCCTCGTCGGGACGCACCATGTCCGGCGGTTTGGATAGCAAGGCCATGGAGCGGCCGCGCAAGTTCTTCGGTTCGGCGCGCAACACGGTCGAAGCCGGGAGCCTGACGATCCTGGGCACGACCCTGGTGCACACCGGAAGCCGCATGGACCAACTGGTGTTCGAGGAGTTCAAGGGCACGGGCAACATGGAATTGGTGCTCTCGCGCCGCCTGGCTGACCGGCGGATCTTCCCCGCCATCGACATCGAGCTATCGGGAACCCGCAAAGAAGAGAAACTGGTGGGCCTGCGCCGGCTAAAGCTGATCCACACCCTGCGCCGGGTCCTGACTCGCCTACACTGGGCCGAGGCCATGGACACCCTGATCACCCGGCTCAGCGACGTGGAGAAGACCGACGATTTCCTTTCGCGCTTCGAAGTCGACCCCAAGGCCTAGCGCTTTCCCCACCCGTCCGGCTGCCGGCCCATGTCCCCGCACCCCGCCTCTCCGCCTGACTCCGAGCCCATGATCCGCGCCGCCGGGTTGTGCAAGCATTACGGCGACGTGCAAGCCGTCCAAGACGTTTCGTTCGACATCCACCGGGGCGAAGTGGTGGGATTCTTGGGCCCCAACGGTGCAGGCAAGAGCACCACCATGAAGATGCTGACCGGGTACTTGGTGCCCGATGGCGGGGAAGTCACCATCGGCGGCGATCCGATCCTGGGGGACGACCTGGCGGCGCGCGAGCGGATTGGGTACTTGCCCGAGCACACGCCCTTGTACCGGGGCATGCGGGTCGATCGCTACCTCGAATTCGTGGCGCGTATGCGAGGCAAGCGGGGCGCCGTGATGCGCTCTGCTTTGGAGCGCGTCATCGACCGCTGCGACCTGGCGGGCTACACCCAGCGGCGCATCCAAACGCTCTCCAAGGGATACCGCCAACGGGTGGGCCTGGCCCAGGCGCTCATCGCCGATCCCGAAGTGTTGATCCTCGACGAGCCCACCAGCGGTTTGGATCCGGCGGAAATCGTGCGCATCCGCGACTTGGTGATCGAACTTTCGAAGGACAAGACGATCCTGCTTTCGACCCACATTCTGCCCGAAGTCGAGGAAGTCTGCCGCCGCGCGCTGATCCTGGCGGGGGGCCGCCTGGTGGCGGATGGGGACCTGTTGGACCTGACGGGGTCCCAGGCTGAGCGCATCAGCTTGACTTTGGTGGCGCCCCCCGAAAGCGTGGCCAGCGAACTCCAACTCATCCAGGGTGTGCGCACCCTGATCGGGCAAGTTCAGGGCAGTGCACAACGGGTGCGCTTCCAAGTGGAGGTCAGCGGTCGCTTTGAGGTGGCCGAGCGCATTGCCGAACAGGCGCGCACCCGGGGTTGGCGCTTGCTGGAGCTGCGCCATGAGAGCGCGACCCTGGAGCAGGTCTTCCTGCGCCACACCCGCGGACATGGGCTCGCCGCCAAGCCGGAGGTATCCGCATGAGCCGCGCATGGACCGTGTTCCGCCGCGAGTGGGCGGCGTACTTCGCCTCGCCGCTGGCTTTCGTCTTGATCGGCGTGTTCGTGCTCGTGCAAGCGGCGCTGTTCTTCTACATCGGGTACCCGATCGGCCCGGTGCCCTTGCCCGGGTTGTGGGATGGAGGGCAGGCGAACCTGCTCACGCTGTTCACATGGTTGCCGCTCTCGTTGGCTCTGATCATCCCGGCTTTGACGATGGGAGCTTGGGCGGAGGAGCGCCGAGCGGGAACCGAGGAGTTGCTTTTGACCTACCCCCTGCGGCCCTGGGAATGGGTGCTCGGCAAATTCCTCGCGTCTTGGGCGGTCGTGATGCTGTTGGTGGTGATGGTCACCGTGCCCCTGGCGATCACGGTGGCGAACCTGGGCGACTTGGATTGGAGCACGGTTTGGGTCGGGTTGGTGGGCGCCGCGGGCTTGGTCGCAGCCTACACCGCGTTGGCCCTGTGCGGCTCGGCGTTGACCCACGAACAATTGGTCGCTTTTCTGCTTTCGACCTTGCTGCTCGGAAGTCTGTGGTTGCTGCGCATGCTGGTGGCCTACGCGCCCGCCAGCTTGGCGGGCTTCCTCGAACAGGCTTCCCCCCAGGCCCACTTCCTCGATACGGCTGCGCGCGGGGTGCTGGTTGCGGCCGATGCCATCTACTTTCTGTTGTGGATGGGGGCGGGGCTCGTTTGGAACACGCTGCTTCTCGAACGGAGGCGCCTGCAGTAGGCATGCCATGGGTTCCCGCACCGTATTGCGCCGAAGCGCTCTGATCACCGCCTTGTTGGTGGGATTGGTTTTGGTCGAGGGGGTTCACATGGCCCTGCGCCACCTGGACAAGCGCCACGACTTCAGCCAAGACCAGCTGTTCACCGTCAGCGACGGAACGCGCGCAATCTTGGCCAAGTTGGAAGACCGCCTGCAGATCAAAGCCTTCGTCACCCAGGAGGTTCGTTCGGGAGAGATGTCGCTCTTGAAGGCCCGGGTGGAAGCGCAGATCAAGGACTTCCAAAGGCTCGCCGGCGGCCGCATGGGGCTGGTGGTGCAGGATCCTTCGATCCTAAGCGCGGCGGCGGAGGAAGCCCACAGCTTCGGCATCGAACCGCTGCCCGTGGTCACCACGCGCGGGGGCGAACAAAATCGCCAGTTGGTGTACCTGGGGGCCGTACTTCGCTACCGCAGTCGAACCGAGGTCATCCCGCTGATCAACCCCTGGAGCTTTGAGGCGGATTTTGCGGGCGCGGTCCAGCGGCTCTTGCGCGACCAACGGCTGCGCGTGGGGTGGCTAGGCGAACCGGTCGACCAGGACAGCTTGCCCTGGCAATTCGGGACGTTCCGGTTGTTGCGCGCCCGGTTGGAGGCGCGCATGGAGGTCGTCGACCTTTCGGTTCCGGCCCTGGAGGCCGGCGCCCGTTTGCCCGACAACCTCGACGTGTTGCTCGTCCTGCGCCCCAGCGACTGGCACCCCCGGGCGGTTTTCGCCCTCGACCAATTCATCGCCGGCGGCGGGCACGCTCTGATCTGCATGGACCTGGTGCGTTCGTCGCCGTTCGGCGACGCAGCCCACGTGGCCCAGGGCAAAGCGCTCGAACCGAGCGGCTTGGAAGCCCTGCTGCAAAGTTGGGGCACGCCCCTGGTTCCCGGTCACGTGTGGGATAGCCAATGGCCCGGGGATCGCGGATGGGTGGTCATGGATCGCGATGCCAACGGGCAGGCCACCGAGCGCGGCCGCTTGGAGCCAATCCGTGATCCGGCTTGCCCCGCGTTGCATGCCGAAGGCTTCGAGCGCACTTTCCCTCCGACGGCTCGGCTCGACTCGGTGCAGTTCTTCTGGACCCACGCGTTTGGCCAGGGCACGGTTCCCAACGGGCTCCACCGCTTTGACGTGTTGCGCAGCTCGCCTGGCTCCTACGTGGTCGATCCAGTGCTCAAGTCCGTCGGCGACTTGGAGATGATCGAAGGACAAACCCGGTCGCTGCTCGCTTCGGGTTCTGGGCAGGCGATGGTCTTGGCCACGGTCTTAAGCGGCTCGTTCCCGAGCGCTTTCACCAAGGGGGCACCCACGCCCTTCGACGCCACCTTGGGGGATCGTCATGCCAAAGTGGGCATCACCGACGAGCCCGTCCGTGCCCATGGCGAACCCAGCCAAGTTGTGCTGGTCGGGGACTGCGATTGGCTGCGGGATCCGCCGCCGCGGGATTTGGGGCCGGTCATGCCGAGCGCTAGCGCTGCGAACTTGACCTTGCTCGACAACCTGGTGGATTGGCTCTCGCAAGAGGAAGACCTGATCGCGGTTCGCAGCAAGGAACCACGCGAACGGCCCTTGCACAACTTCTTGGAGGCCGAACGGAATTCCGAGGGGCTCTTGGCCACCGACCTGCCGCGCACCCAAGAGGAAATGCGCGACCGTCTGGCACGCCAGGATCAGGCCGAAGCCCGGGCGCGACGCGCTCGCTGGAGCGTGATGGCTTGGCCTTTGCTCGGTTGCTTGGCGTTGGTGTTTCTGATCGCTGGACTTTGGAATTGGAAGGAGCGTACCCGCCCGTGAATTTTCGCCGTTGGAATGGGGTCTTGGCGCTCGTGCTTTTGGCCTTGGTGGTCGTCGATGCCGCCACTTGGCCTCGCGAACCCTTGGCGCGCGAATCGCTGCCGCTGTTCACACCCTGGGATGCGACTGCGTTGGCCAGCGTGCGCGTGGTCGACCCCACGGCGGCCGAGGGGGCCCGCGAGCTGGAAGCGGTGCGCGATGGGGAGGGCCCTTTTCGGCTGAAACAGGCATTTGGCTTCCCCGCCCGTGATTTGGTGGTCGACAACCTGGTGCATGGCTTGGCTTCGATGACCACGCTCGACTTGTTGACCGAGGATCCCAAGGGCCACGCACGCTATGGCCTGACCGAAGCACAAGCGGTTCGTATCACCCTGCGCGATGGGCAGGGCGGGGTCTTGGCGGATCTGTTCCAGGGTGATCTGGCTCCCGGCGGCCGAGCGTGCTACGTGCGTCGCGCCGATGGTGATCAGGTGTACCGTGCGCCGCTGTTCGTGCAACGCGTTCGCGCGGATGTTCTGCCTTGGATCGAAGGGCGCTGGATGCCGTTGGACGAGTCGTTGCTGCAACGGGTCACGGTGGAGGTCGCCGGGGAGCCGACCCTGGATTGCCGCCTGATCCCCGGGTCGCGACTCGAGTGGCGCACGCCCGATGGTCGCACGCTGGGTGCCACCAAAATGCGCACCCTGCTCAGTTCGTTGTCGCGGGCCACGATCGGAGCGATCGAAGCGGCTGGCGAACCGGCTTGGGCTGCAGGCGACCGTATCCTGCACTTGGAAGTGGAGCAGGCCGGGGGACTCGTGTGGCGCGGCAGTTTGGGGCCCGCCGTTGGCTCGGAAGGACCGCTTGCCGGGGTCGAACGCGACGGGGAATTCTCGGTGCGCTTGGCTCCTGCGATTTCGGATGCCCTACGTGGCGCGATCCGCGGATTGCGCGAATAGCAAGGGGCCGGAGGCCGGTCCCATGCGCGCAGCAGGCTACTGGAAGCTCGCGCCGCCGCCCGTGGCGTAGGCGAATTGGCTGCCAAAGTCAAAGCCCGAACAACGGAAGTTGCTCGGAAACTGGTTGCGCGCCTGCTGGGTTTCGAAGGCGTGGATTGCAATCACGTAGTAGCTGCCCGGCCCGACGCAGCCATAGGTTCCGGCCGGAAGCTTGCGGTAGGCGAAGTAATGGGTGGCGTCTTCGATCGGATCGGCGAGGGGGGCGCGGACGTAGCCTTGGTTCACCAGCTCGGGCAGGAAGTCGCCATCCCCGCTGCGGTCCCAGCCTCCGACCAGCTTGCCAGGAGCGGGGTAGTCCCCGTGGTCCAGTTTGAACTGCTCGATCGCGTCGATGAAGGTGCGCAGGTCCTGGACCCGGCGGGTGTCGCGCGTGCGCGCACTCTGCGACTGCACTTTGGGAGCAACGATGCCGACGAGCAATCCAATCACCATCAAGACGATGACGATTTCGATCAGCGTGAAGCCGCGGCGTAGGGACGGTGGATGCAAGGAAAGCATGCGAATGGATGGGGGGGCTGCCCATCCATCGGCAGGCTAGCCGATTCGCTGAAGGGCTCTGGATGGCAAGCCAGGGGCTTCCTAGGCGCCAGGGGATGCGCATTCGTAGGCGTCCTGGGTTTTTCTAGGAGGTCGGAATTGCGCACTCAAGCCATTTCGAAACACCGTCGATGGACACCCCGCTCGGACGCCCTCGCGTCCGAGTCTCGACCGTTCCGCACCCCCAGCCATGGCAGCGAAAGCAAAGACAACCCGTACCACACCGATCTTGTACTTCGGTGGAGGCAACGTGGAGTGGGTCCCCCGACCCGGAGCAGCGGATTCGGGGTACCGCAAAGACGTCACCCAGAGCCACGACCCCCAGGCCGTGGTGCGCGTGGCCCGTGGTTTGGTGCATGAGGGCGGCGACAAGCCGGGTCCCTGCATCGTAGTGCTCGGCGGGGACCTGTTGCGCCAGCGGATCTATTCGCTGGGCGCCATTCCTGTGCGCGAGCAGGCCGCGGTCCTGCGCCGCAAGGCCGCCAACCTGATGGAAGTGGAGGAGCGCCAAGTCATTTTCAGCGCCTTGCCTTTGGCCACCCACGATGGCGAAACCGACTTTCGTTGGTTGATCTCGGCCATCAAGCTCAGCGACCTGCGCGCCCTGCAAGAACACCTCTGGCTCGATGGCTTCCGCGCCAAGCAGTTTCTCTACGGCCGCCAATCGCTCCTGCGGGCTGCCGAGGCCAACCTCTCGACCGAGGCCGACGACGAGGCCTGGATCATCGTGGGGGCGGAAGATGCCGGAGTCTCGATTTCGCTGGTCGCAGCGGGCCAACTCGTCCAGCAGTCGTTGGTGCCCGGAGTCTTCCGCGACAACCCCACCATGGCCGCCTCGGTGCTCCAGGAAATGCGCGGGTTTGAAAGCTACTGGCGCCGGTTTTCCCGGGGCGGGGCGATCGATGATGTGTTTGTGGCGGGTCTGACGAATGCGGACTCCGACCACTTCGAACTGGCCTGCCATGCGGCCCTGCCGAATTCCGAGTTCCTGGCCGTGGGCGACGAGGATGCCCAAACCCCCGAACAGGCCCGAGCTTTGTATTTGCATGCTTGCACCCAAGGCCAGGGTCTTGCGGGCGACTTCAGTCTGCCTGCCCCGGTACGCCGCAAGGGGCTGTTGGCGGCCGCCGCACTCACGCTGTGCGTGGGCATGCTCCTTGGGCGTGAAGTCCAAACGCGGCTGACGCACAAGGCCGAGGCGAAACGCACGCACACGGAATGGATCGGGGGCGAGATCCCCGACCTGGCCCAGATCGAGTCCGACTTGGATCGGATGCAAGCGCGCCGCGCCGAGTTGGCCTTGCGCGGCGAGCTGGCTTCCGTCGTGGGAAGCGCGGGCCTAGAGCTGGGCGATTGGCTCTCAATCACGCGCCAGGCCTTCGACGGCCGCGCCGTGCTCGAAAGCATCCACTTCGACGACAACGGTGGCGAAGCGAGCCTAGCCGTGGGGGGGCGCGTCTCCGCCGATCCGACCGAGTCGACCCTAGCACTGGCGGGCATCAGCGAAGCGCTGCGATCGGTACCCGAGCTGACCCAGTTCAAGCTGCGGCTGCCGACCACCGTCAACGGCACCAGTACGGGCCGGGAGGGGTTGGAGTTCCGGGTCACTGCGGCCATCCAGGCCCCGACCCCATCCATCCGCGAGGTGTCCCAATGATGCAAGTCGTCCACAACCTGCGCGAGGGACGAACCCTGCGCCAGTTGCTGCTCCTGGCTCCGGGATTGTTGATCCCCTTGGGTTTGATGGGGGTGACCACCCCTTCCTACCTGGAGTATCGGACCGCCAGTCGCAACGAGCGCGCCGCCCAGGTGGGCTACAGCTATGCCCAAGAGCGCCAACAACAGTGGGCAGCGCTGGGCTCGGTCGATCAACGCTTGGAAGAACTGCAAACCATCAACCGCACCCTCCAGGGCCTGTTCCCCGCGTGGCAAGAGGAGCTCGTCGTCCATGGCGCCGTGCGCGATGCATGCGAAGCGGTAGGGCTCCAACTCAGCCGCATCCAAATGGTCGAACCGGTTCGAACGGGACCGGCCATTGAAGGGAAGGTCGTGGTGGAGCGAGCCATCTCGCTCACCGGCTCGGGTCATGGCGGTGCGTTGCTGGAGCTGGTCGACCGATTGCGCAGCCAAGGCTGGCCCACCTGCGTGCATGCCCTCGATGCCAACCTGGATCTTTCCCGCGAGGACCTCTACGGCTACGAAGTGCGGATCGGGATCTTCCACTACGCACCGGCCAAGGACTTCCTTGAGGTGCAACCCGAAACCGTGCTCTCTCAGATCGAAGCCCCCATCCAATGATCTCCATCAAACAAATGTCTCTCTTGGCCGTCCTTGCCGGCGGCATGGCGGTTGTCTGGATCCCCGAGTTGCGCGGGATTCTGCCGAGCTTCTTGACCGGCGAGAGCCAAGCCAGCCCAAGCCCCGCCGTGGGCAAGATCGCCGTCGCCACCGACTCGGTCCTGATCCCCGAGGGCCCCGTGTCCCCGGCCAGCACGGGATCGGCGGAGACTTCCGCGCCAGCCAGCTCCGATCAGTGGAACTCGGTGCTGCGCAACTTCCAAACGAGCCAGCCTGTCGCCCGTGTGGTGGGGGCGTCCGAACCGGGCGGAGTGGCTGCGACTGGGGAGAGTCCCACGGTCCTGGCGTGGCAAAACCAACTCCAAGCCAAACCCCTGTCGGCCATTTTGCTGAGCCCGAAGGGCCATCGGGCGCTCTTCGGTGGGCAGAGCTTCCACGAAGGCCAAGAACTGCTTCCCGGGCTTTCGATCCAATCGATCGAGGCCACCTGGGTGAGCTTGAGCGATGGCCAACAGGAGTTCCGCATTTCCCTGCCCACGATGGGAGCGCGCAGCTTCCAGGGTGCCAGCCCATTCCAACTCCCGTCCCAACTGTCCGACGAAATCCAATGAAGTCCTCCCTGCTTGCCCTTGTCTCGCTGACTGTGTTCTCGGGCTGCCACGCGGTCGAGTCGGATGTGGCGCTGTTCCACCCCGACCTGCTCGAGGCGCTCACCCAGTCGCCCATCCACTCGCTGCTGCCCGAGGAAGAAGCGACCACGGAGCCAGGTCCCGTCGTCCACGCCTCCGAACCCGTTTGGCCACGCATTGGAAGCGACGAATTGGTGGAACTGAATCTGCGCGGGACCAGCCTGCGGGATGCCTTGAACATGATCGCCGACCAGGCGGGAGTGAACTTCATCCTCGAAGGCAACCTCGACTTTCCGGTCAATGCGTCGTTTCCCCAGGTGACCGTCGACCAAGCCGTGCGCGCCTTGCTGGAGAAACACGAGCTGCGCCTAGTCCAGGACGGAGCGGGCATCTTTTCGGTGATCTCAACCCAGGGCGACCAGCCCGTGACCGAAGCCATTGCGTTGCAATCGGTGGCCGCCAAGGACGTGGCCGAGCAGCTGCAGGCCCTGGCTGCAGGGAGCCGCATCGTGATCGACGAAGGACGCAACGTGGTGCTCGTGGACGGGAACATGCGCACCCTGAAGACCGTGCGTGCCTACCTGGCGGCGGTCGATCGGGTCAAGCCCCAGGTTCTGCTCGAAGTCACCATCTTCGAAGCCATCCTCGACAACGAGTTCAACTTCGGGGTGCGTAGCAACTACTCGGACAACTGGAACGACGCCGCCTACCAGGTGGCCACGACCCTGGGGACGAGCCCGGGAGCGTTTTCGTTCACCCTAGAGAGCCAGGACGGCAACCCGAGCCTCAACATGACCGCGCTTCGGCGTTACGTCGGATTGGAGCTGGTCAGCGCACCGCGAGTCATCTCGGTGACCAATACGCTCGCTTCGGTGGACGTGGTCGAGGAAGTGCCCTACATCGAAACCACCAGCACCACCGAAACCGGCGATGGGCTGGGCAGCAATGTCGTCCAGCAGGTAGCGTACAAGGAAGCGGGCATCAAACTCAAAGCAACCCCCTCGATCCAAGAGCACGGAGTGCTCCAAGTGGAAATCGCCCTTGAGCTCTCCGAAGTGGTCGATACCTTTCAGAACATCCCCATCATCGACTCGCGCAAGCTCGCCAACACCTTCTTGGTGCAAGACGGCGACACGATCGTCTTGGGCGGCTTGATGCAAGACCGGCGCCGCGACCAGGATACAGGGGTTCCGGTGCTGATGCACTTGCCCTTCGTCGGTCGCTTCTTCCGCAACGATGCGGACACCTCCGACCGTCGCGAATTGTTGGTGTTCGTGACCCCACGGGTCCTGAGCCCGGGTCAGGCGGCGCAGTTGAGCCAGTTCTACCGCGACCAATACCGCGAATCGCGCAAGGTTGTGATGGAAGCCATGGACACCGACGGCAACGACGTGTTGGAGACCCAGAGGTAACCCGGTGACACAGCAAGGAACACGATTGCGGATCGGCGACGAGCTGATCGCGCGCGGCTACCTCTCGAACCCGCAGCTGGATGTGGCGCTGCGCGAGCAGAAGCGCGTCCACCGTCCGCTGGGCGAGATCTTGCTGTCGCTCGGGTTCGTGCGTCAGGATCATTTGGCCATCGTGACCGCGGACAGCCTCGGGCTGCCGTTGGTGCGCCTGAACGATGTCCGCCCGGACAGCTTGCTGATCGCTGCCTTGGATCCGGAGTTTGTGCAAAGCTCCGGCGCCTTTCCGATTCGCGTCGAGGCGGGTGTGCTGCACGTGGCCATGACCGACCCGGGGGATCCGGAGAAGGTCTCGGCCATTCGGCAGCGTTTCCCGTACCCGCTCGAACTGGCCATGATCACACGGGGCGATTTGGCCCTGTTGCTGCGCAAGTACCTCGCTTCGCGCGAGTCGCCGGTCTCCAAGATCCTCGCGAACTCCCAATCGGAGGGGGCCACCACCGAGGTCCGCTGGCCGATCGAGGAATTGACCGATGCCCTGATCCAAGAGGGCGTGCGGCGCGGCGCCACCGACATCCACATCGAGCCCGAAGAAGGGGTGACCCGGGTGCGGTATCGCATCGATGGAGTCCTGGTAGCCGGGGAAGGCCTACCCAGGACCGCCACCGAGGCGATCATTTCGCGGGTCAAGATCCTTTCCAGCCTCGACATCGCCGAGCGTCGGCGTCCCCAAGATGGGCGCATGCGCGCCAAGGTGGACGGTCGCGCGGTGGACTTGCGCATCAGCTTGATGCCGGTTTCCTTCGGCGAAAACCTGGTGATGCGCATCCTGGACCGTTCCTCGGGCACGGTTCCCCTGGGGCAATTGGGTTTCGGGGGTTGGGCGCGCGAGCGGCTGCAGGAGATCAGCGAGCTGCCCCATGGCCTGTTCCTCGTCACCGGTCCCACGGGCAGCGGCAAGACCACCACCCTGTACTCGCTGCTCAGCCAGGTGGACGCGATCCAGCGCAACGTAGCCACTGTCGAGGATCCGGTCGAATACCAGATTCCTTTGGTGCGCCAGAGCCAAGTCGAATCCAGCATCGGGTTTGGCTTCCTGGAGGGTCTGCGCGCGCTCCTACGCCAGGATCCGGATGTGATTCTGGTGGGGGAGATCCGCGATGCAGAAACGGCCGACATGGCAATCAAGGCCTCGATGACCGGGCACCTGGTGCTGTCGACTTTGCACACGAATAGCGCGATCGGGGCCGTGCCGCGGCTGATCGATTTGGGCATTCCCGGTTACCTGCTCGAGGACGCATTGGCGGGCATCGTCGGACAGCGCTTGGTGCGCAAGGTGTGCGAAATGTGCGCGGAGCCGTACGAGCCCAGCGCTGCGGAGGTGATCTTCCTTGAGGGGGACATCGGAACGCCGCGTAAGGGCAAGGGGTGCGAGTACTGCGCCCAGTCGGGGCTCTCGGGCCGAACCGTGCTGCAAGAATTGTTCTTGCCGCCACAAGGCTTTGGCGAGGTCCTGCGCCGCGGCGCCAACGTGCGGGAAATCTTGGGACTGGCCCGTGAAGCGGGCTTCCGCGACATGGCCGAGGACGGTCGCCGCAAGGTGCGCCGGGGCCTGACCACCATGGGGGAAGTCCTGCGCGTGAATGCCGTGGAACGGATGGAGGACTAGCTTTGGAGCAATTCGAATACGTCGCCTCGACCTTCGGCGGGCAACAGATCACGGGCTTGGCCCAGGCCAAGAGCACGCTCGACCTGGATCGCCGGCTCGAAGAAAAGGGCCTGACCCTCTTGCGAGCCAAGGTCTCGCGGGTCGGTTCGATGGCCAAGGGGCGAGGTTTCAGCCGCTCCGAGCTGGTTTTCTTCACCACCCAGGTGGCGACGCTCTTGGGGGCCGGGGTGCCCATGCTACAAGGGCTCAAAGGCGTGGGGGACCGCATGCGCACAGCGGGCGGGCGCGCCCTGGTGAAACGCATGGCTGCCAGCTTGGAAGCCGGCAACAGCCTGTCCGAAGCCCTACGCGAGGACGAACGCTCGTTCCCCGATGTCTACCGCGAGTGCGTGCGGGCAGGGGAACTTTCGGGAGCCCTGCCCCAGGTGCTCGCGCGGCTTTCGGGCTACTTGGAGTGGGCGCGCGGCATCCGCGTGACGACGGTCCAGGCGTTGATCTACCCCGTCATGCTGATGCTCGCGATCGTGGGTTTGGTGGTGGTCCTCCTGACCTTTGTGCTGCCGCGGCTGATGAAGCTCTTCCCGGGCGGACGCGACAGCCTGCCGCGCGAAACCCAGTTTGTGATGGGGCTCTCCGACTTCTTGGTCGGCAATTTGGTCTGGGTCATGGGCGGTGTCATGGCCGTGGCCGGGTTGTGCGTGGTGATTCGGCGTACCCCAGCGCTGCGCGAGATCGCGGCCCGCTGGAGTCTCAAGATCCCGCGCTACGGCGACCTGGCGCGCATGATCGCCACCAGCCGTTTTGCGTCGACAGCTGGCACCTTGCATGCCGCGGGCTGCGACATCGGAACGGTGCTCGATGTGGCTGGCCGGACCTGCGGCAACGCCCACCTCGCTGCCTGCTTTGCGCGGGTCGGAAATGGCGTGCGCAGTGGGCAGACGATCACCGAGAGCCTGGAGAAAGAAGGCCAATTCGACCCCTTGCTGCTGCAAATGGCCCACATCGGCGAAACCTCGGGAGACCTCGCTTCGTCGTTCCACAACCTAGCGGGCTACTACGACGAAGAGGTTCCGCGCACCGTCAAGTGGTTCTTGGCGCTCATGGAGCCGACCATCCTGGTGGTGGCCGGCGCGGTGGTGGCGTTCATCTTGCTGGCCACCCTGCTGCCGATTTTCTCCCTCTACGACAACTTGACCTGAGATGCGTACCCTAGCCAACCAAGTTTCTCCGGCCGTCCGCGATCGGCGGTCCGAGCGCGCCAACCGGCGCTGCCAAGCGGGCTTCACCCTGATCGAGTTGATCGTGGCTGTCACGATTCTGGCGATCCTGGCGGGCGCGGCGATCCCCGTGACCGCCAAGGTCTTGACCTACAAGGCGCGCAAGGCGACCCAAGAGGAGCAGACCCAAATCCTCGATGCCGCCGCCAATTACTTTGCGGATACGGGCAGCCTGCCGCTGTCGGTGGCCAATCTGTTGGTCGCGCCGCAAGGGGTGGCGGGATGGACGGGCCCCTACCTGCCAGGCATCAGCACCGACCAGCTTTCGGGTTTGACGACCTACCAAGTCGATGGCTGGTCGCGGCCCTATCGGGTGACCGTGGCGGGGGACACTTGGACCCTCGAGAGCGCAGGCGAGGACGGTACCTTCGGGACTCCCGTCGATCTGCAAAGCGTGCTCGACGTGACCTACTTGCGTCGCGAGTGGACCATCGACCGTCTGCGTACCGTCAACCAGGCCATCACCCTGTACAACGCGGCGCTGCAGGCGACGAGCCCCTTGTCCACCAACTGGTCGACGGCGTTCTCCCAGCTCGTGGGGGCTGGGTACCTGCCCAATGTCGCGAGCCTCAGCATGGATGGTTGGGGCGATGGATGGGTTCCCGATCCGGTGGGGGTGAGCCCCGTCGTCCGGGTGCGCTCGGTCCACCTCTCGACGCCTGCCCAGGTGGGCTCGGGTACCAGCGGGGCCCAGAGCACGAACGGGAGTGGGTCCAGCACCAACGGCTCAGGCGGGCGAAGCTCGCGCAGCGGCAATGGTTCGGGCGGCGGAAACTCGCGTAGCGGCAACGGTTCGGGTGGCGGCTCCCGGAATTCGAACGGGTCCCGCAACTCCGGTGGCAACAGTCGGAACCGGAACCGCCGAGGCTAGTTCCTGACCGCGCCAACCGGTATCCTTCCAATCTCCCCCTTGCAGCGCATTCACTAAGGCCCTTGAGAGCGCCCTGGAAGGCCTGTTGCTGCCCGCGCAGGACCCCCCGAGCAGGACCCACGAGCAGAATCCACCAAGCTGGATCCACCCACCATGCCCATCGATTTCGAACAAGACTACGGTGTCAATGCTGGCTACGTGCAGGATCTGTACGAGCGTTGGCGGCAGGATCCGGCCAGCGTAGAGGAAACTTGGAGCGAGATCTTCGCCGCCGCCGAGCAGGAAGCGCCCGTGGCTGAGGCCATGGCCGAGCCCACGCGAACTGCCGCTCCCCAAGCGGCCGCGCCTCCGGCTTCCCGCACCCCGGGCGCGGGCGTGCCCGCCACGGAAGGGGACTTGGAGTGGCTCAAAGGCGTGGCCGGCCGGATCGTGACCAACATGGAAGCGAGCCTCTCGATTCCCACGGCCACTTCGGTGCGCGTGATCTCCGCCAAGATCCTGACCGAAAACCGGGCGCTGCTCAACGAACACCTGACGATCCGCGCCTACAACAAGGCCTCGTACACCCACATCTTGGCTTTTGCCCTGGTGCGCGCGATCGCAGAGAATCTCCGCGTCCAAGCCTCGTACGTCGAGGTCGACGGCAAACCGCACCGGTTTACCCCGCACAACGTCAATTTGGGGCTCGCCATCGACGTGCCAGGGCCCGACGGCCACATGCTGGTGGTTCCGAGCCTCAAGGCGGTCGAGAAGCTCAACTTCAAAGACTTCTACGGGGTCTACGACGATGTGGTCCGCCGCGGACGCGATGGCAAGCTGACCCAGGAGGACTTCAAGGGTACGACCCTGACCCTGACCAACCCCGGCGGTTTCGGCACGTCGATGAGCGTGCCGCGCCTGATGAATGGGCAAGGCCTGATCATCGCCACCGGCTCGATTGGTGTTCCACCGGAGATGGCGGGGCTCGCGCCCGAGGCCCTGGCCAGCCTGGCCGTGGGACCGGTCATGACGCTGACCAGCACCTACGACCACCGCGTCGTGCAAGGCGCGGAGTCGGGGCTTTTGCTCAAGCGGGTCGACGACCTGCTGCAAGGCGCCGACGGCTTCTACGACGAGATCTTTGCGGCCTATCGGGTTCCGTGGTCGCCCGCTCGTCAGGGGCTCGACCTGCACCTCTCGCGCGATCCTGAAGAGACCCAAGTGCTGGTTTGGCGCATGATCAACGCCTACCGCAGCCGGGGGCACCAAATCGCCGACCTGGACCCGCTCGGCTACCACCCCGACTACTACGAGTCGCTCGATCCGGCCAGCTACGGGCTCACGATCTGGGACCTCGATCGCACCTTCCACTCGGGCGGCATCGGTGAGAAGCCGCGCACGACATTGCGCGAGATCCTGTTTGCCTTGCGGCGTGCCTATTGCCGGCGCTGGACGGTGGAGTACATGCACATCACCGACCGGGACCGCAAATGGTGGATGCGGTCGCGCGTGGAAGAAACCGAACATCACTTCGAATTCAGCCGTGAGGACCGCAAGCGCATCCTCGCCTTGCTCTCCCGGGCGGAAAACTTCGAACGCTTCCTGCACACGCGTTATGTGGGCAACAAGCGCTTCTCGCTCGAAGGCGGCGACACCATGATCGCGGCCTTGGCGGAGATCCTCGAGGGTGCTGTGGGGCACGGCGTCGAAAAAGTCGTCATCGGCATGGCCCACCGCGGTCGGCTCAACGTGCTCGTGAACATCATGGGCAAGTCCTACCGCGACGTGTTCCGCGAATTCGAGGCGGTGCTCCTACCGCTGTCCGAAGAAGGCTCGGGCGACGTCAAGTACCACCTGGGTCAGAAGGGCAAGTTCGTAACCCGCTCGGGCAAGACCATCGATGTGGTGCTCTCCGCCAACCCGAGCCACCTCGAAGCCGTGGACCCGGTTGTGTGCGGCATGACGCGCGCGCTGCAGGACACCATCGGCGACAAGGATCGCAAGAAGATCATGGCAGTCCTGATCCACGGCGACGCGGCCTTCTCGGGCCAAGGGGTGGTCACCGAGACCTTCCAAATGTCCGAGTTGCGCGGTTACGGCAACGGCGGCACGGTCCATTTGGTGATCAACAACCAGATCGGGTTCACGGCCAGCCCCGGAGACCTGCACTCCACCCACTTCTGCACCGACCTGGCCAAGGGCGTCGAAGCACCCATCCTGCACGCCAACGGAGACTTCCCCGAGGCTGTGTTGCGTTCGGCGCGGGTGGCGGTCGACTACACCCAAAAGTTCGGCGGCGATTCGGTGATCGACATGGTGTGCTACCGCCGTTGGGGCCACAACGAGGGCGACGAACCGGCCTACACCCAACCGCTTCTGTACAACCAGATCGCCAAGATGCGCACCGTGCGCGAGAACTACACGCGGCTTTCGATTCGCCGGGGAACCTTGACCGAAGCGGAAGCCCAGCAGATCTCGGAGGCGGTCGACGAGGAGTTGCGGGTCGCGCTCGAAGAGCAGAAAGCCGAGCCGTCGCGCGAACTGAGCAAGGGAGAGGTCCTGGATCTGACCCTGGACCACCCGGGCGACTACGCCGAGACGGAGAGCCCCGAAACGGGTTGCAGCGCCGAACGCTTGGTTGAGCTGATCGACAAGCTCAACGCGATGCCCGAAGGGTTTGTGGTGCATCCGAACCTACTGCGCCAGCTGCGGCGGCGCGAGTCGATGGTGCGCGGCGAGAAGGACCTGGATTGGGGCTGCGCCGAGGCGCTGGCCTTCGGAACCCTGCTGCAGGACGGGGTTCCGCTGCGGCTCTCGGGCCAGGACTCGGGTCGTGGTACCTTCAGCCACCGGCACGCGGTCATCCATGACCAGGTCACCGACCAAGAACATATCCCGCTCCAGGCCCTAACCGACGGCAAGACCTTCTTCGAGGTCTGGAACTCGCTCTTGTCCGAGGAGGCAGTCCTCGGGTTCGAATACGGCTACGCCCTGTCGCGGCCCGAAGCGATCGCCATTTGGGAAGCCCAGTTCGGCGATTTCGCCAACGGCGCCCAGGTGATGCTCGACCAGTTCATCGCCTCGGGCGAAAGCAAGTGGAAGCAAACCGCCAGCTTGATCATGCTGCTGCCCCACGGGTTCGATGGCCAAGGGCCCGAGCATTCGAGCGCACGGCCCGAGCGCTACCTGGGGCTTTGCTCGGCGGGCAACATGACCGTTTGCGATTGCACCACGGCGGCCCAGTTCTTCCACCTTCTGCGCCGCCACGGCCAGTCCAAGGTGCGGCGCCCCTTGATCGTCTTCACGCCCAAGTCGCTCCTGCGCGACAAGCGCGCCGCCAGCCCGATCAGCGACCTGACCCAAGGACGCTTCCAGGAGTTGATCCTCGATGACAAGGTCGAGCCCAGCGCCGTGCGCCGTGTGCTCCTGTGCTCGGGCAAGGTGTACAACGACCTGGACGCGCACCGCGACGAGCAGGGGCTCACCGATACGGCCATCCTGCGTTTGGAGCAGATGTACCCGTTCCCGCGCAAGGCGATGCGCGAGGCGCTCGCCTTGTACGGCGATGCGCCGATCACGTGGGTTCAGGAAACGCCGCGCAACATGGGAGCTTGGTCCTTCATCCTGCAGCGCTTCTACGACATGGACGTCCCGATTCGGTATGCGGGCCGGCCCGAGAACTCGAGCCCTGCGACCGGGTCGCATCGCCGGCATCAAGCCGAGCAAGCGCACCTGGTGGCCGTCGCGTTTGCCTAAGTCCAACATCGTTCGATCGCGCAATCCGGCCCCCCGGGGTTCCCAACCCGGGTGGTCGCCGTACAGTAGAGTGGTTCCTGGATCCCCGGGAACGGTCCCTCGAACTTCGAGCATGCGCCCCATCCACAACATCCTAGTCGGCATCGACCTGCGCCCGCGCGACGGGCGTTTGACCCAGGGCTCCAAGAGCGCGATCCGCCAAGCGGCGCGATTGGCCCGGGCAAGCGGCGCCCGCGTCCATTTCTTGTACTCGGATCAGCACAATCCGGAGAACGAAGTGGGGGAGGACTTCGATCCCGCCCAGGGCGAAGCCCACCTACGCGAATTCTGCGCGCGCAAGGGGTTGCCCGAAGCCTCTTGGCTGCTTTCCCACGAACCCGCCTGGTTGGCGATCATCCACCAAGTCCTCTCGGAGGGATACGACTTGGTGATCGTGGCCAAGCGCAACCGTTCGCGTCGCATGGATCGAAAGCTGGGCAGCACGAGCATGAAGTTGGTGCGCAAGTGCCCGTGCCCTGTTTGGGTGGTTCAGCCGGACTACGAGCACGACGAAGGCCCGATCTTGGTGGCCACCGATTTGGGTCCCGTCGGAGTCGAGGCGCTCGCTTGGGGAGCCGAACTCGCCCAGGAAGAGGACCGCAAGCTCTCGGTGGTGCACGCCATGCAGGTCCCCTTGGAGCTGCAATTGGGAGGCTCGCGCTTGGGCGACGTGGAGTACCAAAAGCTGCTCGACGAGGAACTCGACAAGGTCACCCACGAAGTGCACTCGCACCCTATCGTGCGCGCGATGGGCAAACGTGCGAAGGTGGTGATCAGCTGGGGTAGCCCGTCGGAGGTGATCCTCAAAGTCGAACGCAAAATCGAACCCAGCCTGACCGTGCTGGGGAGCGTCGGTCGTGGTGGGATTCCCGGATTCCTCTTGGGCAATACCGCAGAGCGGCTGGTCTACCGGCTCGAGTCTTCGCTGTTGGTGGTCAAACCCAAGGACTTCGTGTGCCCGGTGGAATGACCTGGGCCGCGAGCCCCTTTGGGGGCTAACCCTGCTCGCGGTCGCGCCGGCGGAGCCAGTACAAGAGCGGCAAGGCCGTGAAGGCATCGGCCAGGCGCCCCGCGTCGAGCAACGCTTCGATCTCGCCCCGCGAGAACAAACGCACGAAGATCTGCTCGGCGTCCTCGTGCTGGGTGGGCTGTTGCCAGACGCAGTCCTTGGCCCAAAAGGCGTGGGCGTAGTGCGCACTGATGCCGCCGGTGGGGTAGAACCCCGGCAAGGCGTGCAAGCTGCCCGCGCGGTAGCCGGTTTCCTCGAGCAACTCGCGCTCTGCACCCAGCGCCGGATCTTCCCCCGCTCCCAACCGTCCCGCGGGCAACTCCCATTGGGTCTTGCCGTGGGGGTAGCGGTATTGGCCGACGAGCACCAAGCGACCATCGGCGCATTCGGGAACCACGACCGCAGCCGGGCTGATTTCGAAGACGTGGTATTCCTGCAGCTTGCCCGAGGGCAACACCACTTGGTCCCGGCGCAGGGCGCACCAGGGCGAGCGGTAGACATGCTCCTGGCGTTCCACCTCAAAGGGCGGAAACGGCTCAGGGTCCGAAGGGATGGCGGTCATCGTTGCCGTCTAGCGCGGCCAAAGCGTGCGCCAGTCGGGCAACGCTTGCGAGGCTTCGCCTTGCAGGTTGCGCAGCAGGCTCGGAGCCACCCGCAGGTTTTCGAGCGCCGTTTCCGACAGGGCTTGGCCTGCGGCTTCGACGATCGAATCGGGGTCGAGGTGGTGGTAGCGATAGACATCGCTCGGACGCCCGCACTTCGAGTACTTGCGTACCGCCAGCGTGCGTTGCTTGACGCCTACGATCGAGCCGATGTTGTCCAACAGGCCCGCTTCGCCATCGAGCACCGCGACCACCGGCACGCGCCGGCCCGCGATGCTGACCAGCCCTGCGGTTTGTTCGCCGGCCTCGGCGGTGGCGTACAGGTCGCCGTGTACGCCAAGTCCATGGCGCAAGTGGTCGTAGTCCGATTGCTCACCCAGGATGCCCAACAAGAGCTCGGGCGAAGACACCACGATCAGGTTGGCGAAGATGCCGCGCGCCAAGAGTGCCTCGACCGCCGTGCAGGCCTCGGGCACCAAGGCGCCCATCACGAACACGTTGAGCACGTTGTCGCCCGGCTCGTAGCCGGCGTAGCCTTCCCAGTCGATCAACTTGTACGCACCCGCCAAGCAGTCCGCGCGCAGGCGCTCGAGCAGGGCTGCGTCGTCCTGGGGGGCCAAGGTCGACTCGTCGATACCCGCCAACCAGTCGGCCGGCGCTGCTTGGGGGACCAGCAGGCCTTCGGGCGGGGTTTGCTTGCTGCGCGCCTGGCGCCGCACCCAATCGAGCAAGAGTGCTTGCGGCAGTTCGCGCGTGGTCCCGCGGATCAACACCGCGTTGCGGCCGCTAGTTTGGCCCTGGACATGGCGGCGCATGGCGTCGGATAGGATCCAGTCGACTTCGCACGCGAAGCTCGGCTCCCAGGTAATCAACCCGGGCATCTGGATGTCGGACTTCCAGGAGTGCTGGGCCCCTTCGGAAGAAAGGCTCACGCCCGAAGGCGTTCCGATCATGCAGAACGAGCCACCCCAATAGGCGCTGTAGTACAGCTGGTCCAAAGCACGCTTCAGGAAGAAGTCGTACACGGTCATGATGGGGAAGAGCGGCACGCCCGTGTAGTCACCCATCTTGCCGAAAGCACCCACCGCGCACATCACGTTGGCCTCGGCGATCTCGAAGCGGATGTGGCGCGTGTTGGCCGCCTCGTGGGCGACCATGGCGGGGTGCTTGTACTCGATGCCCAGCTTGGTCTCGAGCGAACTGTCGTTGCCAGCGGGTCCGTAGACGCGCGTGTTCATGGCGCTTGAGATGTTGGTCGACGAGCCCACGTCCGGGGACATCGTCAGCGCCAGCTGCGCCGCAGGAGCCCATGCCAGTTCCTCCTCGCTGAGCGGCTTGTCGGACCCATCGGCGCCCGAAAGGCGCACGAGTTTGGCCGCCAACTGGCCCCACGCCCATTGGGTGTGGGCCATGCGCATCATCGAGGTGTTGATCCCTAGGTCCCCGCGCAGCGGACCCGTGGCGTGCAGCGCGTCCTTGAGCAGGGCCTGGTTGACTTCGATCAAAGCCCGTTGCTGGTCTTGGCCGTCGCGGAAGAGTTCGCCGCGTTCTTTGCAGAAGGCGCCTTCGGGGGAGTCCGCCGGGAAGGGCGCGAAGGGATCCTCGAGCGACAGCCCCGCGCGGGCCAAGATCGCCTCGACCTCGTCTTCCTTGGGCAGGGTCGAGTGGTTGGCGGGATCCGCCAGGCTCTCTAGGCCCCAACCCTTGAGTGTATGCACCACGACCATCACCGGCTCGCGCTCGTCTTCGCGCGAGCTGCGCAGGGCGTTGCACAGGGTTTCCCAGCAGTGCCCACCCACGTCGAGCAACGTGCGCAGCACGGTTTCGTCGTCCATGGACTTCACCAGGGGGGCGCACCCGGCGTTTTTTTCGATCCACATGGCCCGCACCTCGGCCGGCTTGCGGGCCAAGAGCAGCATTTGGAACTCGTAGTCCGAAAGCCCAGTTTCCAACACTTGGCGCAAGGCAGCCCCTTCGTGCCCTTGGGCGAAGATCGCCTCGCGGTGCTTGCCATGCCGTACTTGGATCACGCGCCAGCCGTTGGCCACGGCGGTGCCTTCGATGCGGTCGCAGTCGTGGCGCGCGAGCCCCTGTTCGTTGACTGCCCGGGTGCCGTCGAGGTTTTGGCGGTTGTAGTCGACGATCCAGGTGACGTTGCCCAACTCGCGCTCCGCGACCTCGGGCATGGCCTCGAACAACGAGCCTTCGCGGAATTCCGAGTCACCGATCAGCGCCCAGAAGTGCGCGCGTTCGGGGACTTGGTAGCCGTGGTCCTTGGCATAGCGATACGCCAAAGCGACGTAAGCCAACGAAACCGGCGGGATGCCCACCGTGCCCGTGGGCAAGTAGTGGAAGTTGTCCGGGTCGCTGGCGGCGTGGTAGCTCTGGAAGGTGTGCGGGTGCTCGTGGGTCGGGAAGGCCCGCAGTTGCGTCATGGCCTTCTTGGCCTCTTCCTCGGTGAACCAGGCCTGGCCATCGGTCCCCTCGAACCAGTCGACTTTCTTGTTGTGCCGGAACAGGTGCAGGAGGTTCCCCAGGGCGTGGTCGACCGGCGAGGCGTGGGGCTTGTGCGCAAAGAAGTCCTGGGGCTCCGCAACCTCCAAGTGCAACGCGCTTTGGATGTGCAGGCTCGAAGCGCAGGAGGCCGGGTGCCCCCCAACCTTCGGATCGCCCGCTTGCTTGGACTTGCGGTGGTTGGCCAGATGGATCATGGCCACCATTTGGGCAAAGGCCCGATAGGCGATGCGTTCTTGCACGGACAGGTTGGCCGAGAGGGGGGATGCTTCGGTGATCATGGAACGGCTCGCGAAGGGGCGTTGCGAGGTGGTCTAGAATAGGATGGGACGCGATGGGGTCCAGCGAATTGATCCGTTTGGGGTTCCCGATTCGAGCGCGCTCCACGAGCGGCGCGTAGGGGCGTCGTTCTGGCGCATGGGGACGACTCAAGGTCCGGCCTGGCACGAATCATTTTGATCGCGCGCGAAGTCCTCTCGGGCCCCGAGCGGCCCCCGCACGGGGATCGCTTCGCAACCGGTCCTTCGCCAGGGGAGCCCGCCTGGATTCGATTCCAGGATCCGGGCCGGTCGGAGGTTTTGGGCACAAACTTTCGGGGTCGGGCCAGACCTTGCCGAAACAAGCTGCACTCCTCCTCCTAGGGCCTTCCTCGGTGCTTGCACCGGGGGGGCCCTTTTTCATGGGCTGCGGGGCCGGCACACAGGACGGGAGCGGCACACAGGAGGGGAGCGCCCTTCCACCGAAATCTGGGGCTTTTCCCCGCCCGGTCGTAGGATCGCCCGCCGGGGACCGCTATCCTCCTTCGCTTCCAGCCCGCGCTCACGTCCAGGTGAGTCCGTTTGCCCGTCCCGCTCCGCGCGGGGCTCCTGGTCCTGAGTCGGTCGTTCGAGTCCGTTTGTGCCGCCCCTCGGGTCCGCCGGCGGCCCATCGAAAGCTGCGAAGCCAAGGCTTCGCCCTTCGGTGGCCGGCAGTCCTGGGACCCGCGGCGGAGCGGGCGAGGATCCGCCGACTTGGGGCCCACGGTAGAGGCCTCGTGAGGACCCATCCGGCCTGCGCCAGGAAGGATCCTTGCCCATGCCCTACGAAGACGACCTCCCCCTCGCCCTGACCTTCGACGACGTGCTGCTGGTGCCAGCCCATTCCGATGTGCTGCCCTCGGATGTGGACCTGACCACCCGCTTCAGCCGCAACGTGGTGCTCAAGGTGCCCATTTCGTCCTCCGCCATGGACACGGTCACCGAGTGGCGCATGGCCGTGGCCCTGGCCCGCGAAGGGGGGATTGGCGTCATCCACCGCAACCTCTCGGTCGACGAACAAGTCGCCCAGGTCGACAAGGTCAAGCGCTCGGCGAACGGCGTGATCCTCGACCCGGTCACGCTGCCTCCCAGCGCCAACCTGGGTCAAGCCCGCTCGATCATGCGCGAGAAGAGCATCTCGGGCCTGCCCATTGTAGAGGGCAAGCACGTGGTCGGCATCCTCACCCGCCGTGACTGCAGCTTCGGCGGTCAGGACGATGTGCCGATCTCCTCGGTGATGACCACCGAAAACCTGGTCACCGCCCCTCCGGGCACCTCGCTCGACCAGGCCCAAGAGCTCTTGCACCACGGCAAGGTGGAGAAGCTCATCATCGTCGGCCCCGGCCGCGAATTGATGGGGCTGATCACCATGAAGGACCTCGAGATGCTCAGCGCCTTCCCCAACTCCGCCTTCGACGAACGCGGGCGGTTGGTGGTGGGAGCCGCCATCGGTGTGCGCGACTACGACCGGGCCGACGGGCTGGTCAAAGCCGGCGTCGACGTCTTGGTGGTGGACACGGCCCACGGGCACACCACCAACGTCCAGGAAACCGTCGCCGAGCTCAAGCGCCGCTTCGACGTCGATGTGGTCGCGGGCAACGTGGCCACCGCCGCCGCCGCATTGGCCCTGGTGCAAGCCGGGGTCGATGGGGTCAAAGTCGGCATCGGTCCGGGATCGATCTGCACCACGCGTATCGTCGCGGGCATCGGCGTCCCCCAATTCACGGCGGTGCGCGACGTGGCCAAGGCCTTGGCTGCGAGCGGCGTGCCGGTGATCGCCGACGGCGGCATCCGCTACTCGGGCGACATCACCAAGGCGTTGGGCGCCGGCGCTTCCTCGGTCATGGTGGGCAGCCTCTTGGCCGGCCTCGAAGAAAGCCCCGGGGAAACCTTCATCTCCGAAGGCCGGACCTTCAAAGCCGTGCGCGGCATGGGCTCGATCGGGGCCATGGAGCGCGGCTCCAAGGAGCGCTACCGCCAAGGCGACGTCTCCGACAACAAGAAGCTCGTGCCCGAAGGGGTCGAAGGCCGCGTGCCCTACCGCGGTACGCTTTCGCCGTTCCTGTACCAGCTCTGCGGGGGGGTCCGCGCGGGGCTTGGGTACTGCGGTGCCGCCAACCTAGCGAGTCTGTGGGAACGGGCGCGCTTCACCCGCATCACCACGGCGGGCGTGCGCGAAAGCCACCCGCACGACGTGACCATCACCCGCGAATCCTCCAACTACGCCGGCTAATCCGATGTCACAAGAACCCGAGGCCCAATCCACCTTCCATGGCGATCGTCTGCGCGGCATTTTGATCGTCGATTTGGGCACGCAGTACGCCCAATTGATCGCACGTCGCGTGCGCGAAGCAGGGGCCTGGTCCGAGATCCATCCTGCCCAACGCGCCTTGGAGGCGGCCCAGAGCATGGACTTGGCCGGCATCATCCTGTCGGGTGGGCCGGCTTCGGTTTACGAACAGGGGGCGCCGCAAGTCCCCGATGAGCTATTTGGCTTGGGGGTGCCCGTCTTGGGCATTTGCTACGGGATGCAGTGGATGTGCCGGGCCCTGGGCGGCGAGGTCGAAGGCGGGCACACGCGCGAGTTCGGTCACACCTCGATGCACATCGACCAGACCACTGGACTGTTCGCGGAAGTCCCCGCCGACACGGTGGTTTGGATGAGCCACGGCGACAAAGTCACGCACCTGCCCGCCGGTTTCGAAACCTTGGCGTCGTCGACCGATTGCCAATTCGCCGCCGTAGGCGATGCCGCGCGACACCTGTACGGAGTCCAATTCCACCCCGAAGTCAGCCACTCGAAACACGGATCGAAGATCGTGCGCAACTTCGTGATCGAAGTCTGTGGTTTGGCCGGGGACTGGGTACCCGCATCGATTGCTGAGCACCAGATCGAGCGCCTGCGCGAGCAAATCGGTAGCACGGGGGAAGTGATCCTGGGGCTGTCGGGCGGGGTCGATTCCTCGGTGGCTGCTGCGTTGGTCCACCGCGCCATCGGCAAACGGCTGCACTGCATCTTCGTGGACAACGGCCTGTTGCGGCACGGCGAGCGCGAGGCCATCGAGAAAATGTTTGGCGAACACCTGGGCATGGACCTGACCGTGGTCGATGCCCGCGAGCGCTTCCTGGCCCAACTGGCGGGTGTGCTCGACCCCGAAGTCAAGCGCAAGCGCATCGGCCACGAGTTCGTCGAGGTCTTCCGCGAGGAAGCCAAACGCTTCCAGAACGCAAACTTCTTGGGCCAGGGCACCCTGTACCCTGATGTGATCGAATCGGTGGCCGTGCACGGCGGCAACACCGCCATGATCAAGAGCCACCACAACGTGGGCGGGCTGCCCAAGGACCTCGAAATGGAGCTCGTCGAGCCCCTGCGCGAGCTCTTCAAAGACGAAGTGCGCGCGATCGGGCGTTACCTGGGCCTGCACGAGCAACTCATCGCGCGCCAACCCTTCCCCGGGCCGGGGTTGGCGGTGCGCATCGTGGGCGAAGTGAGCCCCGAACGGTTGGCCATGCTGCGGCAAGCCGATCACATCGCGACCACCGAAATCGAGCGCGCGGGCGCCAACGTGGACTTGTGGCAGTACTTTGCGGTGCTGCTGCCCCTGCAATCGGTGGGGGTGATGGGGGACGCCAGGACCTACGAATACACCTGCGCGTTGCGGCTCGTCGAGTCCTCCGACGGCATGACTGCCGATTGGGCCTACCTGGAGCGCGAGCTTTTGCGCCGCATCTCGAGCCGTATCGTGGCCGAAGTGCGCGGATTCAATCGCGTGGTGCTCGACATTTCGTCGAAGCCGCCGGCCACCATCGAGTGGGAGTGAGGCGCAAACCTAGCGCTCGATCACTGGCTTTGGGCTTTGCCGCGCTTGGGGATTCCAAAGCGCAGCGATCCCTTGAGCAAGGTCATCGGGCGCGAAGAGGGAATGCGATCGTCCTGGTCGAGCGCGCTCGGCTGCGCTTGGGTCCCGCGACGGTAGACGCGCGCGGTGATGCCATGGGGAATGCGCAAACCGCTGGCGTAGCGCTCGGGTTTGCCCAGCATGGGATCTTCGCTGGTCAGAACGGTGTGGTCCTTGAGCCAGGTGAACAGAATCAGCTTGCTGGCCCATTCGGCGAGGCGTTCGTGGGGATTGGACAGCTGCGCGGCGCCATGGGCCAAGCGGATCTCGGAGGGCCGCTCCAGGAGCGGGCCTTCGGCCAACTGCCAGCGGCCAGGATCGAAGGTGTTGGGCTCCGTCCAGACTTCGGCGTCCCGTTGCAGCAAGCCCAAGTGGATCAAGACCCCGGTCCCGGGGGGCAGGTTGTGGCCGCCTAGGTCCACCTGGCGCGAGTCTCGAACGCGGCGTCCGATCAGCGGGCTGGCCGGTGCCATACGACAACCCTCGCGGTAGACGCCATCGAGCACGGGCAGGTGCAACAGCTGGTACAGGCTCGGATTGGCCGGTTGCGCGTCGAGCTCCGCGAGCAGTCCTTCTAGGGCAGCCGGGTGAGCGCCCACCAACGACATGGTGTTCGTCAGCTGGCTCGCAATCTGCAGGCACGTGGAGAGGTACACCCGCAGCAAGGCTTCCGCCCAGCGGGATTCGGGCAGCGCATAGCGCCCTTCGATCAAGTGTCCGATCAAGTCCTGGCGCTCGCGATCGGGATAGCGTTGCCCCATGGAAATCTGTCGGCCAATCGCCGCCAGCAAGCGCTCTTCGGGGGTTCCCAACAAGTCTTCGCGCTCTTCGAGGACGCCCATCCCGAGGGACTTGCGCGCATTGCCCAGGGTGAATTCCAGGAAGTCATCGAACGCCTGGTGCCCCAGCTCTTGGCCCAGGGTGAGGCGTGTCAGCGATTGGAACACGACGCGCAAGAGCGCCGCAAAGAGGGGGCGCGGACCCGACTCGGTTTCGTGCGCAAAGGCCCGGGCGCGTTCTTGAACGTCGGCCAGCAACAGCGGCATGCGTTCCTCAAGCCATTCCTCGAGCCACGGCGTTTGCACCAGCGAGTGCACCGACTCCCCGCTGCCGTACGGATCGCCATGGCCCAGACCGGCTTGGAGCAGGCTGGAGTCATTGGGTTGTCCAAAGCCCAACAGCTCCGCAGGTGTTTCCAACTGGAACGCGTCTTTGCCGTGCGAGAGCACGGCCATCGCGAGCTGTTCGTCGCTGATCAAGACCAGCGGGCGGCTCTTGATCCAAAGCAGCGCCAGGGGGCCGTGCTGCTCGGCGAGTTGGTCGCAAACCTGCCAGGCGGGCTTGCGCAGGAAGGCTCCCTGGTTGCCCAAGGGAAACGTGGGCGGGGGGCCGGGAAAGCCCTCGAAGCTGGCCAAGCGCTCGGGGTGAGCGAATTGGAAGAGTTTGGTTCGAAAACGCATGGCAGGGTGGGAGAACGTACGAAAGCTACCACGCTAGGGGGAATGGGGCGGGTGAACTTTCGGTCAGCCCAGTCGAATCGGGTCGAAACGCGGCGAACCGCGTCGAAACGCGAGATTTCGTTTGGACCGTTTCAAGCCGGTACGGTTTCCGGTTCCGCGATTCTCGTTGCGACCAAGCATCCCCAAAGCCAACCCGTTGGAACCGTGGCTTGAATCGACCCAATCCGGTCCCGGGGTTGCGCCCCGAATACCCGCCGAAGGCCCTCGGAAACGGGGCCAAGACTCCCCGGTTCTGCCGCCTGGGCAGGCATGCCAGCCGCCCCGGGGGCAGCCAGGCCCGTTTCTGGCCCCGGGGCCCCAGCGCTCGATTTTGGGCCACTGCGCCCCAGAAAAGCGAATTCCACGGACCGGGGCTTTCGCCCCCTTGCCCCACCCCGCCTGACAGCCTAGTTTGAACCCGCTATGCTTCCCCTCGCGGCTCTTACCGGCACCAACAGCGTCTTCGCCAATCCCGACTGGACCAGTCTGGGAATTGTGACCGCTATGGTTGGCGCGTTCCTGATCGCCAGTGCCACCCTGCTGGAGCACCCCCGTCGCTTGGTGGCGCGCTACTTCGGTCGCCAGTCTGGGCGGTTGCAGTCGGTGCGTGAATACGTCTACAACCGATTGCAGGTGGTGTTGGGTTTTGCCTTCTTGCTGTTCGGGTTCGGCATGCAGTTGGTGGGGCACTTCCTTTCGCTGCCCCCCGGGGCCGAACCGCTCAACATGGCCTGGGTCGGGGTCATCGTGACCGCCGTCGTCGGCATGTTGTTCGCGGGCTGGTGGTGGTCCTTGTGGGCCTTCCGGCGCTACGTGCGCGAGTACTTCACCGAACACCAAGCCCACTTCGAGCAGCAAGGCAACTTGGCCCGCGAGATTGGCGAATTGTTTGGCGTGGAGCCGAGCGCCAACGACACGGTGGCCACCTACGCGGCGCGCGTGCGCAAGGCTGCGGATTTGCCCAAGCCGACGCCCCAGTCGCTGCGCTTCCCGATCCACGAAGAGTTGGAAGGGACTGAAGAGGCCTTCTAGGCCAGGCCGATCGTGGCCCCAGGCAACCTGGGTTGGATTTTGCTGGGGTTGGATCGTGCTGGGGTTGGATCTTGTTTCGTGGGATCGCTCGGGCGGTTTCGTAGAACCGCTCAGGATCGGATTTCTTCGACGTCGCCTGTCACCCAAGCGGACGCGCGCAGTCTAGTTCCTGTGCGGCGTTGGACGGATTCGGTGCGGAGCGCGTTCGGAGCGCTGGCTTTGGAAGGGTGTGCCTGGTTCTTTCCAGCGCGCTGTGAACTGTGTGGTGCCTTGGGGATCTGTCCGGAGCACGTTTTGCGCTTCGATGCCGACGAGCCGCGCTGTCGACGTTGTGCTGTGCTTTTGCCCAAGGGGATTCCCACCAGGGGGCGCTGCGCCGCATGCCAAACCCGCCCCTTGGGGTTGATGCGTTTGGTGACTGTGGGCAGTTACACCCAGGGCAGTGTCCTACGCTCGGCTATCTTGGCGTTGAAGCACGGCGGGCGCCCCGACCTTGGGGTCCCGCTGGGGTGCGCGTTGGCGGATGCTTGGCAACGCAGCACCGGAGGGAAGCCAGGTCGCGAGGATTGTCTGGTGCCGGTGCCGTTGCATCCTTGGCGACGTTGGTTGCGCGGCTACAACCAAGCCGCGCTGCTGGCCCAGCAAGTGGCGGAATCGAGTGGGGTTCCCGCGCGGGGCGCTTTGTACCGCACGCGGGCCACGCCGCCCCAGGGCTCCTTGGGGGCTCGCTCGCGCAACGGGAACGTCTCCGCAGCCTTCGCCGTGCATCCCGAAGCCATCCGTGGTTTGAGCGGCCGTCGGGTCTGGCTGGTGGACGATGTGTGTACCAGCGGAGCGACCCTGCGCGCCTGCGCGCTGGCGCTGCGCCGAGCAGGGGTGCGTCGCGTGGGCGCCCTGGTCTTGGCCCGGGTCGAGCCTTCGGGCTAGCGACCCGGGAAGCGGAACCAGTCCCTGGGGGCACGCCGAGCATTGGCCTAGGAGGGAGGTCAAGAAGCCAGTCGGGCCAGCTTGCAACGGCCTAGGGCTTGCGTACCGTAGCGGGCTCCCAAGGAAACCTATGCATCTCGGCGACCATCACCACCATCCTGCTGCGCACCCACACGAGCGCGGCCAAAAGCCCCAGCACGGACATGGCCACGAGCACTCGCACTCGCACGAGCACGAGCACGAGCACGAGCACGAGCACGAGCACGAGCATGGGCATGGGCATGGGCATGGGCATGGGCATGGGCATGGGCACGGGCACGGGCACCACGCCCAGCATTCGGGGGGCAGCGTGGTTTCGGGCACCCATGCACCGAGCGTCGCAAGAAGTGCGCGCCCTACCGCTGGGCCCTTGGTTGGCCCCGCGCTGTGGTTGGACCCCTGCGGGGGCATGGCGGGGGACATGTTCTTGGCGGGCCTGCTCGACTTGCAGGACCCGCGGTTTCGGCTCGAAGACTTGCAGGCCCTGGCAGACGAGTTGCTGCCCGGGGAGGCGGCGCTCACGCTCAAGCGAGTCCAGCGTCAGGGGCTTGCGGCGCTGCATCTGGACGTACGCACCCCCGAAACGGTCGACCCCCCGCACCGCCACTTGGCGGACCTCTTGCTGCGGATCGACGCCTGCCATTCGCTTGAGCCGCCTGCGCGCGCGCGGGCACGTGCGGCGCTCGTCGCACTCGCCGAAGCGGAGGGCCGCGTGCACGGGATGGATCCCGAGCAGATCCACTTCCACGAGGTCGGCGCGGTCGACACCTTGATCGACGTCTGCGGCGCGGCTCTGGCGCTCCAGAATCTAGCCTGCACCCAACTGTTTGTCCGGCCGCCGCTCTTGGGCTCGGGAGTGGTGCACTGTGCGCACGGGGAATTGCCCGTTCCGCCGCCCGCCACCGCGCAACTCTTGCTCGGCCTGCCCGTGCGCCCTGGCGGCGGCGCGGGCGAACGGGTGACGCCCACCGGAGCCGCGATCCTGGCAAGTTGGGGGGTGTTTGTGGATCCAGGTCCCGTCGTCCAAACCTTGGCCCTGGGGTACGGCGCGGGCACCAAGGACCCCGGCCCCGAAATCGGACCGGCCAACCTGTTGCGCGTGAGCCTGATCGAACCGGCTCCTGGCAAGCGGACGGGCACGGTCTGGCAAATCGAAGTCAACCTCGACGACATCACCGGCCAGGACTTGGGCGCCAGCATCGAGACCCTTTGGCGCGCCGGCGCCCTCGACGTTTGGGCCCAATCGATCCAAATGAAGAAGCAGCGTCCAGGCACCCTCTTGGGAGCCTTGGTCGCCGAAGACCGGCGCGATGCCTTGGCCCAAGCGATCCTGGCCAGCACCCCGACCCTAGGCTTGCGCTGGTGGCCCACCGAACGGATCGAGTGCGAGCGCCGCGTGGTCACGGTGCGGGTTCACGACTGCGATGTGCGCATCAAAGAGCGCCAGCGACCGGGCCCCGACGCGGTTTGGGAGCCCTTCCCCGAATTCGAGGACTTGCGCGTCCTGGCGGAGCACCTGGACATTCCCCTGTGGAGCGCGCGACACATGGCGCTCGACGCCTGGAACCAAGCCCAGCGCGCCTGATCCCGTCAGGACCCCTGCGGCATCCAGCGTTCGCGCGGCTTGTTGGCCAAGGGCACTTGCCGGTGCGAGGGATCGATGTCGTACAGGTAGCGGTTGTGGGTGTCGACCAGGATCTGCTTGGGTTCGACGGCTTGATCTGCGTATTCGAACGCCATGATGATCACCTCGTCGCCCGGCTGGACCTTGTGCGCCGCTGCCCCGTTCATGCACACGACCCCGGAGCCCGCTTCGCCGCGCAAGGCATAGGTCTCCAGTCGCGCGCCGTTGGTGTTGTCGACCACCAACACGCGCTCGTACTCTTGGATGTCGACCCGATCGAGCAGGTCGCTGTCGATCGTGATCGAACCGATGTATTCCACGTTGGCTTGGGTGACCACGGCCTTGTGGATCTTGGCACGGAGGAACTGACGCATGGGCAGAGGTTGGGCGGCGGAGCTGTGTAGTAAGCCGCAGGGCAGTTGTTTTCCCCGATCCGGCCGCCAGGGGTGAGGGGGAACCCCCAAAAATCCGTACGGAGCGGCTCGGCGGGGTCCCGTATGGGCCAGAGGGGGAGAAATCGGGGGTCTTTTACAGGTGGCTTACATAGTGGGCATTCCCAGCGATTGGCCGGTGGGCCGTGCCAGGCCAGGGATTGTCCGGAACGTTGGAAGCGAGCTCGCGGGCTCCCTATGGTAACCCACTAGAGGGATTTCCTTGAGAACCCGCCCGGAGGGGGAGGGGCAGGAATCCTGGAGGGACCCCGGACCCGCCGCTTCTCAGGCGCTGGCCCCCGGGAATTAGGCACACCACCCATGATCCAATCGATTCGATTCTTCGCCCTGTGGGGCGTCGCTTGTTCCCTGAGCTTGTTGCTGGGAGCCCCCAGCGCGAGCGCGCAAGCCCAAACGGGGTTGCCGACCTACGTGCGAGTCAAGGCCAACACGCCCGCCCGCAACTTCCAGGACCGCCAAGGTCTCGAAGTCACCACGGTGAAGGAAGGCACGCTGTTGCAAGTGCACAGCAAGAGCCAAGGCGCTTACCCGTTCTACGAGGTCTCCCAGGCGGGCGGCTTCCCGGTTTGGGTGTACGGCCAGTTCTTGGACAAGACCGACACGGAAGGCGTCTTGCGCGTCAACGCCGATCACATCAACCAGCGTCCGCGGCCTTCGACCGACACGGGCTCGATGCCCTTGCGTACGAAATTGATGCTGAACGACAAAGTGTTGTTGATCAAGCGTTCCGACGAGAACAAGGCTTGGGACCAGGATTGGATCCAGATCTGGTCGCCCAACCGGACCCGCGCCTGGGTCGAAGTCGGCCAGACCGAAGTCGTCCAAGACAACGCCGCCGCCCAATCCGAATGGAAGGCTGGATTGCGTGCCATCCCCTCGGGCAAGTCCGGCGGCAAGTCCGGTGGTACGACTGCGCAACCTGAGGTGGGATCCACCCCGTCCAAAGCCGCACCCGAGGTGCGCCCCGAAGCGGTCAAGTCGCTGCGCTACTCGGACGCTTTGTTTGACCAAGCCATCGCCGACAAGAACGTGACCTTGGAGCAGCTGAACGAAGTCGAAGCCGCGTACCACCGCGTGCTGGAAATGGCTCCGGCGGGCACCAGCGTGCGCGAAATGGCGCTCCAGCAGCTCGAGAAGCTCAAGATGCACCAAGGCATGGCCGAGCTCCGCCAACAGATGCGCCAGGACGAAGCCGCCAAGCAAGCGCGTATGCAACAGTTGGCCGAGCAACAACGCTTGGAAGACTTGAAGCGCACGGCTAGCTGGGGCCGGTTCCAAGCCCGTGGTTGGGTCGAGATGGAAACCATCGAAGGCGAGCCCCATTACTACGTACGCTGGGAAGGCGAGCGCCAAAGCGAGTTGGCCTGCGGATCGGGTCGCTACGACTTGAGCTTCTACGTGGGCTACCAAGTGGGCGTGCAAGGCAGCACCCGGCGTGCGGCCATGGCACCGACCTTGGAAACCGCCGCGAGCCTGCGCTTGATCGACGTGGCGCGTTTGGAAGTCATTGCGGGTTCTGCCCCGCTGCACTAACCAAAGTTCGGAGCAAACGACGGGGGCCGGACTCGGTTCGGCCCCCAGTTCGCAGTTCCCAGCCCGCCGTCCCAGCCCACAGGTCCCAGCCCATAACTCCCAGCCCGCTGGCTCGGGCATTTCCCATGAAGCGTTGGATGCAGTGGTTGGGCCGCTTCTGGCGGCGACTCTTTGCGATGGGGGGCGGAGCTCCCCTCTGCGATCGTTGCAAGTGGAACTACGGCAACGCGTGCCGGCGGCCCGAGCGGCCCAACGCCATGACCTGCCCCGACTTCCAGTCCAAGCGCTGAGCGTCCCCGGCGGCCCGCTTGCGCTTTCAGGCCCTGTCACTCCGCAACGTCACTCCGCCTCGGCGGCTCCAGGCTTGAAGCGTTGTTCCACGCGCGGGAGAACCTCGGCCCGCAGTTCGGCCAAACGTCCCGCCGCCACGGCCGCGCGGATCCGCGCCATGAGGCTGTGGAAAAAGTACAGGTTGTGGATGCTGAGGAGCGTGCCGCCGAGCATTTCGCCCACGGTGCACAGATGCCGCAGCGCGCCCGCCGGATAGCGCGTACAGGCCGGGCAAGGACACTCGGGATCCAGCGGCCCGGTTTCCAAGGCCCACGCCAAGTTGCGCAGGTTGACTCGCCCGCGGCTGGTGAACCCTTGATGGTTGCGCCCATGGCGGGTGGGGGTGACGCAATCGAACAGGTCGGCACCCTCCGCCACCGCATCGAAGAAATCGACCGGGGTTCCGATGCCCATCAAGTAGCGCGGCTTGTTCACGGGCAAAAGCGGGGTGGCAAAGGCAAACGCATCGCGGATGGCCGCGCGTCCTTCGCCGACGCTGATGCCACCCAGCGCGTACCCAACCAAGTCATGGGACGTCACGGCGGCCACCGACGCTCGGCGCAAGTCCTCGAAGCAGCCACCCTGCACGATCCCAAACAGGGCTTGCCCGCGGTCGAGCCCGCCGAGTTCCTGCCAGCGAGTGACACAGCGGTCGAGCCAACGGTGCGTGCGCTCGGTGGCCACGGCGACATCGTCCCGCTTGAGCGGATCGGCGGGGCATTGGTCGAAGGCCATGATCACGTCCGCGCCCAGGTCGCATTGGATCTCGATCGCGCGTTCGGGGGTCAGGTGCATCGCGCTGCCGTCGACCACCGAGCGAAAGGTCACGCCGTCTTCGCGGATGCGGTTGACGTCGGCCATGCTGAAGACTTGGTAGCCCCCGGAATCGGTCAGGATCGGCCCCTGCCAATCCATCATGCGGTGCAGCCCACCGAGCTTGCGCACCACTTCGGGTCCAGGCCGCAGCGCCAAGTGCAAGGTGTTGGCCAGGATCATGCTGGCGCCCGCCTCGGCCACCTCGCGCGGCATCACGCCCTTGATCGAAGCGCGCGTTCCCACGGGCATGAACGCCGGCGTCTGGACGACCCCATGGGGCGTCGTGAACAGCCCCGTACGGGCCTTTTGCCCGGGCGGGCAGGATTCCACCTGGAAGGCGAAGGGCGGCTGGGTCACGGGCGGGTCGGGCTAGGGCTGGGTAGTGGCCGAGAGGCGCGCGATGGCGCATCCGGGGTAGTAGTGCTCCAGGATGGCAAAGTCGGTCCACCCACGCGCTGCGTAGTCGTGGGCGCCTTCCTGGCATAGGCCCACTCCGTGGCCCCGACCAAGTCCGCGCACTCCAAGTCCTTGCGGACCGGGGACCCCATTCGCGGGATCCAAGGCCAGCACCCGACCGCTCTTCCAGGTAGCGTACCCCAGCGATTTGCGCACGGTGTCCAAGGGCAAGGCCACGGCACCCTTGTTGCCTTGCACGCGCACGCGCTGCCAGCGACCCCCCGTGTCCTGCTCGATCACCTGCAAGAGGGTCAGGTGTTCGCCCACGCCCGCTTCGCGCGCCAATCGATCCAGGTCTTGGGGAGCGAACTGCGCGGTCCAGGTCAGCGGGCGACGCTCGGCGGGAGCGGCGGCCTCGGCGGCTGCCCGCTGCGCGCAGGGATCGCAGGCCACCATGGCGCTGGGGGCGGTGCCAGGGAAGAGCGAAGCGCGGTTGGCGGTCAGGCCTCCGCAAGCGGCGTGGTAGCGCACATCGAGCACCCGTCCACCCTGCAGCAACACCAACCCACGGGTCGCTTCCACCGCGCGCGACAAACGCACGGCGGCCCGTTGTTCGCCTTGGCTGGCTCCGGGAACGAATTGGCCGCGGAAGGCTTGGTCCTGGACCCCATCCCAAAGGTACGGATGCGGCTCGGGGTGCTGGGCCAAGGTGTAAGCGGTGTAGGTCCGCACCGCGATCGCCTGCGCCTGCAGTTCGGCGGGCAAAGCCGACCACAGCGGCAATTCGGCCGCGACCACGCCTTCCACGTAGCGCTCCAAGTCGCACTCCAGGAAGACCCGGAGGCCACCCTTGGCGTGGGGTTCCAACTCAAGGGTCCCCAAGTAGGTGCGCCCCGCCAGGACCAGCGGGCCGGGCGCAGTCAACCAAAGCCGGGGGCCCGATTCGCCGCTGGAACGCACCACGCGCTGGCCTTGACGCCAGAAGGCGACCGGCCCGGCGCTGGTTTGGACTTCGACCCGTTCGCTCGACTCCAAACCCGCCAACAGCACGCGCACGGTGCGCGGCAGATGGGGCTCGGCGCTGGCAGCCGGATCCAGCGGCAGGCGCGCCCGTGGGGTGCGGCAGGTCGTGAGCGGGAGCAAGGCCAGGGCAACAAGGCCTGCGATGCAGACCCGGCCGACCCAGCGGCGTTGGGGGCGCAGCGCGGTCATTCGGAGAACAGCCCCGGGGTGCCGGAGGGATCCTGACCCAGCCCGATCAAGCGCGCCCCTTGCGGGGTCAGCATGCGGCCGCGCGCGGTCTTTTGGATGTATCCGGCGCGCAGGAGGTGCGGTTCGTACACGTCCTCGAGGGTGTCCTCGGTTTCGCCCACGACGGCGGCCATGGTCTTGATCGCCACCGGGCCACCGCCCTGGGCAGCCAAGCAAGCCAGCATGCGCCGGTCCATCTCCTCCAAACCGTTCGCGTCGATGCCCAAGCGAGCCAGCGTCTCTTGGGCCGCCGCCAGGTGGAGTTCGCGCAGTCCGGTTACTTGCACGAGGTCGCGCGCGCGGCGCAGGAAACGCCCCGCGATGCGCGGCGTCCCGCGCGAACGCTCCGCCAGATGCTGGGCCGCTGCTGCTTCGATGGGCAAATCCAAGAGCCCCGCGGCCCGCTGGATGATGCGCACCAAGTCCGCGGTGGGGTAGGGGTCCAAGCGCTCGAACAACCCGAAGCGTGCTCGGAACGGTGCCGACAGAAGTCCCTCGCGCGTGGTCGCACCGACCAGGGTGAACGGCTGCACGGGCAGGGTGATCAAGCGCGCATGGGGGCCCGTGTCGAGCGTGATGTCGACCGAGTAGTCCTCCATGGCCGAGTACAGGTACTCCTCGACCGTGGTGGGGATGCGGTGGATCTCGTCGATGAAGAGCACGTCGCCCCGCTCGATGCTGGTCAGCAGCCCGACCAAGTCTTTGGGGCGCTCGAGCGCGGGCCCCGAAGTGGCATGCAGGCGCGAGCCCAGTTCCCGGGCCAAGATGCGCGCGAGCGAAGTCTTGCCCAACCCCGGAGGCCCTGAAAAGAGCACGTGGTCGGGCGGTTCGCCGCGCCCTTGGGCGGCCGCGATGGCCAGCCGCAGATCTTGGACCACCCGTTCTTGGCCGATGAACTCCTCCAGGTGGGCGGGGCGCAGGGCTTGCTCGTAGGGCGCCTCGTCCGGGCTGGGCTCCTGGTGGAATGGGTCCAGGGCGCCTGGATTGAAGACGTGATCGCTGGCCATGGCCCCCCATGCTAGCCCAGGCGGGGGCCCGACTTCATCCCTGGGTGCCGCCAAATGAGGCGGGGGGTCCTCCGCTTCCCACTCCGCCGGCCCAGATACCCCGGTTTGGTTCGAAATCGCACGCATTGAGCGAAAGCCCCCTCATGCGCACCCATTTTGCGCTGGGATCTTTTTGGTCCCACCCCGTGATTCTTTGGCCGGGAATTCGCTAACCTGTTGGGGCCCAAGGGGTATCGCCTCCTGAAGCCCAAGACCGTCCCCCTGGACGTTTCGGCACGCTTCTTGAGTTGTGTACCCTGTCCTTACTCGGGCATCGGCCCTGAAGCGGCGGCACATCGGCCCCCCCACGCGAGTCCCTATGAACATCCAAACGACCCGCTCCGTTTTCCACCCCCTGTCCCCGATCCTTCGAAGCTCGCTGCTCTGCGCGGGCTTGATGGCGTTGACGGCCTGCGGTGTGGGCAAGAAAGCGAGCAACGGTGGCAGCGCATCTGCCATGAACCTTGAGGTTCTGTCCAACGGCTTCGGTCAGATTCTGCCGCACCAAATCCAGCAACTCGATGACTTCGGCCAGCCCTTGCCGGTCATCCTGCAAGTGCGCGATCAGCAGACGCTGATCGACAACCTGCGCCTGGACAACCCGATCTTGCCGGTGGCCAAGTTCCCCGACCAAACGCTGCTGCCCAACGGAGCTCCGGGCAACCACTACCTGTACGCCACCTTCAGCCGCGACATCGACATCTCGACGGTGCTCGATGGTAGCCCTGGCGCCCAAGCCAACTCGGGCCTTTTGGGTGCGGTCAGCGTCACGGCCATCGATCCGATCTCCGGCGACTCCGCTCCGATCCGCGGCCGCGTGTTCGTGGGCGGCAAGACCTACGCCTCCAACGGAGCTGGCGATACCGTGCTCAGCCAATGGTTGGACGTGGACCAGTTCGGCAACGTGGTGGCTTTGGATCCGCGTGCCACAGGATTCCCCGGACTGCTCTCGGCCCTGCCGGGTGAGGCCGGCTTGGTGTCGCCCCGCACCTTGGTTTTCATCCCCGACGCTGACGACAACCTCGCGACCTACGAGAAGTTCCCGACGGCTGCCGACAACCTGGAGATCCGCATGCGGATCACCACGGCCCTGGCGTCGACCGACGGCGACGAGCTCACCCACACCGCTTTGGGTTGCACCACGGTCGGTGCGGACAATCTGGCCCCCGAAGTGATCATCGCACCGCCGCCGCTCAACGCCCCGGCCATCAGCCCCGGCAACGGCGACCAAGGCGTCGATCCGCTGACCTCGTTGTTCATCGAGTTCACCGAACCGATCCAGCCGCTTTCGCTCGGGCCGCTCGAAGGCGCCGGAACGCCGAACACCTCGGCTGGCTTCCAAGTGCGCTTCGGTCCCTCGACCGGCGCCACCTTGATGCCTTTCACCGTGCGCCCGGTCAGCGTGTTTGACCTGAGTCGCATGGAAGTCATCCCCGCCTTCCATTTCCCCGGTGCCGGTCCGGTCCTGGCCAGCTGCTCGACCTTCTCGATCGTCGACTTGGCGGTCAACGCAGGGCACATCGAAGACTTGGCGCGCAACGCCGACATCAACGACCCCAACTTGGTGGTACCCAACCTCAACACCCTGAGCGCGACGACCTTCTTCCAAACCGGCGAAGGCCCGGGCCTGGCCAACGTGCCGGTGCTTCCCGAAGCCATCTACGTCTGGCGTTCGGGTGCGGCTCCGGGTATCTCGCTGATCGACCTCAACGGCTTCGGTGCCGGTACGGGCAACCCCGCGTTCACGCCGGGCATCCCGCGCCTGGGTGAGACCAAGTTCCCCTTCGACCCGAACGTGAGCTTGCAGTCGGGCTTGCTGCCGCCCTTGGCCCAAGGCTCCTGCACCATCGACGGCGGTTCCGCCGGGGTGTTCACCTTGGCGCTCGACAGCTCGTTGTCGGACTTCCTGGTGCAATCCCCGGTCGTGGCCAACGTGACCGACTTGCATGCGGGTCACTCGCTCGACACGGTCTTCAACAACAGCCAGAACACCTGCCAGTCGGGTGGGGCCTTGGTCGGTGGCGACGTGTGCGCGGCCGACGGTTTCAAGATCTCCGTGGCCGTGGCCGGTGGCCAGAACACGATCGGTCCGGCGGCTCAAAACCAGTTCGGTGGGGTCAGCCCCGGCGCCGAGAACTTCGTTTCCTGGGCTCCGCACCCCAACCCGCCGCCGCTGGTCTTCCCTCCGCTGTGCGTGGTGCCGTTCCTGAACGCCCAAGAGCCCACCACGGTGGACCACGTCCTGGGCCCGCCGCCCAACGGCAACAACCAAAACCCCATCAAGCAGAACCTCTTGGTGCCCGGCGACGCCTTCGGTAGCCCCGAGGGTCCCAACCCGCAGCCCCCGCGCGGCAAGCTGTCGCGCGAGCAGAACCAGTACTTCATGGGTCCTTCCCAGGGTCAAGTGCTCTCGGGTGCTTGCAACCTGTACCAGATTCGCCAGCAAGTCGGTCACTTCCTGTACGTGGTCGATCGCCAGCGGCGTGAAGTCACCGTGCTGAACTCGAACCGCATGGTCGTGATCGACCGGATCCCGGTTGCGGATCCGACCTCGATGGCGGTCGGTGCCAACCTCGACTTCCTGGCCGTGACCAACCAATCCGCCGACACGGTTTCGTTCATCGACATCGATCCGGGCTCCTCGTCCTTCCACCAAGTCGTCAAGGAAATCGTCGTGGGCCGTGGCCCGCGCGGGGTCGCTTGGCAGCCGGAGAGCGAGGACATCCTGGTGTGCAACGAGTTGGACAGCTCCATGTCGATCGTCTCGGCCTCTTCGCTCGAAGTGCGCCGCGTGATCAACTCGCAGCTCAACCGTCCGTTCGAGGTGTGCGTCTTCCCCCGCATGGTGAACTTCTCGTTCAACCGTGGTGTGTACTTCGCCTACATCCTGAACCGCTCGGGCACGGTCGCCATCTTCGAGTCGGGCCCCAACGGGGTCAACGGCTGGGGCTATGACGACATCCTGGGTATCGCTCCCTTCACCTTCCTGAACCCCAAGACCATCCAGCCCGATCCGAAGAACCTGGCGGCCGCCGCTTGGATCGTCCACGAGGGGCCCTTGGATCCCATCACCCAGAACCCCGGCGCGGCGGGGGAAGGTGCGCTCAGCGAACTCTTCATCGAAAGTTCCCCGAACGGCTTCGTGCCGCTAGGCGGCGCCGTGACCCTGCCGGGTGCGCGGGGCATGGAGTTCGGGATCCAGGTCTCGATCGGTGAAGAAGTGCTCTCGGGTGTTCCCGTTGACGTGGCCTTCGACAACCTGCGCAACTTGGGTGGTCTGCCCAACGTGCTTTCGGACTTCGCCAACACGTCCAACGCCCCCCTGCCGCAAAACAGCAAGGGCATGATTCGGGGCAACCCGAGCACGAACACGTTGACCAACGTGAGCGAGTCGGACTACATGTTCGCTGCGGTACCCAACTCCAACGGCGGGTCCGGTGGTGTGGACGTGCTGCGCATCGGCTCGGCCGGTACGGCGCGGGTGGACGTGAACCCCTACATGGTCGGGACCCAATCGATCGAGGCCCCGAACTCGGTCGGACTGTCGCACTTCTGGCGCCAGTAGGGAAGCGGATCCCTTCCCTCCGGGGAAGCCCATTCAGCAGCCAGCGGACCCCGTGTCCGCTGGCTGCATTTTTGTCGGACCCTCTCGCTGGGGCGCGGCGCCCGGGGGGGCTATGCTGCGTTCCCATGCCGGATCCGCACGAAGTTCGCTCGATGTTTGCACGCATCGCAGGCACCTACGATGGGCTCAATCGCGGGCTCTCGATGGGGGTGGACCAGCGTTGGCGGCGCAAGACCGTAGCCAAGGCCGGAGCCCTCTCGGGCAAGCGGGTGCTCGACCTGTGCTGTGGGACCGGCGATCTATCGCTCCTGTTTGCCGAGCAAGGGGCCCAAGTGGTGGGGGCCGACTTCACCCATGAGATGGTCTCGCGCGCGCCGGGCAAAGCCCAGCGACGCCGTGCCGCTGGCTCGGTGGTGTTTGTCCAAGGCGATGCTCAAGCCCTGCCCGTGTCCAGCGACCACTTCGACGTGGCCAGCGTCGCTTTTGGCATCCGCAACGTGGAAGACCCCGCGCGCTGCCTAGGCGAAATGTGGCGCGCCTTGAAGCCGGGCGGGCTCGCCCTGGTGCTCGAGTTTCCGCCCCCCGGCAACAACCCGATCGGGCAGAGCTTCCGGCTCTACTTCCGCCACATCCTGCCGGTCATCGGAGGCGTGGTCGCCCGCGATCGTGAAGCGTATCGCTACCTGCCACGCACCGTGCTCGCATGGCCCAAGCCCCTTGTGTTCACAGGCTGGATGCAACAAGCCGGTTTCGAGAGCGTCGACTTCCAGACCATGACCGGCGGCATCGCTTGCCTGCATTGGGGCACCAAACCGGCGACGGCCCGCGCGCAGGCACCGGCCCCCCGCGCATGAGCGTGCGCAGCCTTTGGAGCGATGCCTTCGAGGCCTGGCACGCGGACACGACCCCCTTATCGCGCAGTTTGCCGCTGGGCTTCTTGGCCATGGCCCCGCTTTGGATCGCCTACGAGTTCGCGCAGGCGCGCACCGCCGGCGCCATGCGCAATGCAGCGGAAGTGATCCTGACCTATCCGCTGGTGCCCACGGGTGAGCTCTTGCCGCTCCTGCGCCGGATCCTGTTGGTGGTGCTGAGCGTGTGGGCGCTGGTGCATTGCGCCCGCCGCCAATGGGAGCTGGGTCCGCTGCTCGGGCGCGTGGTGCTCGAAGGGTTGGCGGGGGCTCTGGCCCTCGGGCCGTTGCTCGTGTTCCTGATGGGCCGCTTTGGCGACGCCTTGCCCGCTTTGCCCAAGCTCGGAGATCAAGCCGTGGGCGACACCTCGTTCGCGCTGTTTGCCTTCGGCAGCGCCGCCTGGGAGGAGATCGTCTTCCGGGTGGGGGCCTTTGGGCTGGTGTACTTGGTTGCCCGCGAGCTGTGCACATTCGCGGGGTTGCCCGAGGCGGGTGCGCGCTGGGGCGGGGAGGTGCTCGCCTGGCTGGGGTCTTCGTTCCTGTTCGCGGCCTACCACCTGAGCGCCTCGCTCGGGTTCCTGGGCGTGGGGGGCGAGCCATTTCGCCCCGCGCTCTTCACCTATCGGCTGCTAGCGGGCATGCTCTTGGTCCTGCTCCTGCGCTGGCGGGGCCCTGGGGTGGCCGCATGGAGCCATGGGGTGTTCAACCTAGCCCTGTGCGTCGGCGCGGGACCGGCGGTCTTCCAATGAGCAGTTACTTCGTAGGCATCACCGGCGCCAGTGGGCACCTGTACGCCCAAACCCTGGTGCGCGCCCTGGTGGCGGCCGGGCACGAGGTGCACATTTGCCTGACGCCTGCGGGCGCCATGGTCATGCAGCACGAGATTGGTTTGCATCCCGGACCCAAGGGCAACTTCCTGGGGCGCGTGATCGAAGCCTGGATCGGGCCTGAAGCCCAAGGCAAGGTCTTCGCCCACCCTTCCGAGAACGTGGGTGCCAAGCCCGCCTCGGGCACCGCGAACCTGGCGGCCACAATCCTGTGCCCGTGCAGCATGGGCACCATGGCGCGCGTGGCGGTGGGCTTCAGCTCGAACCTGGTCGAACGCGCGGCCGACGTGGCCTTGAAAGAAGGGCGCACTTTGCTGTGCATGCCGCGCGAGACGCCGCTGTCGGTGATCCACTTGGAAAACATGCTCACGCTGGCGCGCATGGGGGCCGTGATCCTGCCCTGCATGCCGGGGCTCTACCACAAACCCGAAAGCGTGCAGGAGCTGGTCGATCATTTGGTGGGCAAGGCCTTGGACCGTTTGGGGGTCGCGCACGGCTTGGGCAAGCGCTGGCAAGGTTTGGGACAGGAGCCCACCGAAGCCGGCATCGAGCCGCCCGCGTCCGGCCCGTTGGAGTCGGACCCGTTGGAATCAGACCCGTCCGATTCGAATCAGGCAGGCTCGAACCAGAAGAAGGAGCGCTGAACGATGCTGCGCCGCCTGCGATCCTTCTTCTCGATGATCAAGTTCAGCCACTCGATCTTCGCGCTGCCCTTTGCCTTGCAGGCCGCTTGGTTGGCGGCGGGCGGAAGACCCGCTTGGCCGACCCTGGGGTACATCGTGTTGGCTCTGGTGGCGGCGCGCACGGCGGCCATGGCCTTCAACCGCTACGTCGACCGCGACCTCGATGCGCGCAACCCGCGCACCGCGGTACGTGAGCTGCCCAGCGGCGTGCTCGCGCCGTCGTTCGTACTCGCCGTGGTGGTGGTCTCGTGCGCCGTCTTTGTCGCGGCGGCCTACCAGTTGAATTCGCTGGCGGGCGTCCTTTCGGTGCCGGTGTTGGTGGTGTTGCTCGGCTACAGCTTCATGAAGCGGCTGCATTTTGGCTCGCACCTGGTCTTGGGGCTGGCCTTGGCCCTGGCGCCGCTCGCGGCGTGGATTGCGGTGCGCGGCGAGTGGCATGGATTGCTTGGGCCGGTGGGGCTCTTGGCTGCCGCCGTGTGGACTTGGGTGGCGGGCTTCGACGTGATCTACGCCTGCCAGGACGCCGAGTTCGACCGCAGCGCGGGCCTGCATTCGATCCCCGCGCGCTTTGGGGTCGCGCGGGCCCTTTGGATTTCGCGCGGCTTGCACGCCATCACCATAGCCTGCCTGGCGGGATTTGCCTGGAGTTCGGGGCTCGCTTGGATCTACGCGGGCGCGGTGGCCGTGGCGGCCTGTTTGCTGATCTGGGAGCAGAGCCTGGTGCGCGCCGAGGACCTGAGCCGCGTCAACCTGGCTTTCTTCACGATCAACGGGATGATCGGGGTGCTGCTCTTTTTGGGTATGCTGGCGGACATGCATTGGCTCGGGCAAGGAGAGGTCCTCTGATGGCCCAGGCCAAGCGCAAGTCCGAGCCCGTCCCGCACGAGGCGATCCGCGCGCTGATCCGGCGCCTAGCGGAGCCGAATCTGCCGGCTTGCATCATCCTGCGCGGCGAAGAGCGCTACTTCGCGGACCAAGCGGTGCAGGCGGCCCTCGACGCGGCCAGCGCCAAGGGCCTGGAGATCGTGCGCTTCGACAGCGCCGATCCCGATGGGTCGATCTCCGACTTGATCGGCGATTTGCTCGGCGGCGCGTTGTTCGCCAGCGCGCGGTTGTTCCTGGTGCGCGGCGCGGATGCCCTGCTCAAGAAAGGCGCCAGCGCCAGCGCCCAAGCCTTCCCCGAGGCCGTGCTCGCGCGCGTGCGCAGCGGCGATGGCAGCCCGGTGGTTTTGCAGGGAGCCGGGCTGCGCGCCAACCAAACCTTGGTCCAAGAACTGACCGAAGCCGGGGCGCTCAACGTGGCCTGCCGCAAACTGTGGGACTCGCCGCCGCCTTGGGATCCTGATCCGCGCAAGGCCGAATTGGTGCAGTGGCTCGTGGGCCGCGCGCGCGAGCGCAAGATCGGACTCTCGCCCGATCAGGCGGCGTTTGTGGTCGCGGCCACGGGCAACGACTTGGCGGCGCTCGACGGGCAGCTCGATCGGCTCGGCAAGGGCGGCGGCGACCTGCGCTCGCAAATCCTGTGGGAGGGCGCCGTTTCGCCTTTCCAGCTGGCCGACCCGTTCCTCGCGGGCGACGCTCCACGCGCCGTGGCGGGGATCGAGAGCCTGTTCCAGAGCGGTTTCCAAGGACGCGATGGGGCGCGTACCCTCGACCAAGGCGCTTTGCTCGCGCTGCTCTTTTCGGCGCTGCTCTCCAAGCTGCGCGAAACCGTGGCGGCGGGCGAGGTGCTCGAGCGGGGTGGGGCCTTGGACGCCGCGATCGAGGCGGCCGGGGTCAAGGCGACGCCCACGGCTCGCAAGGCCTTCGAGGCGCGCCTGGCCCAGCGCCCGGCGCCCGAGTGGCGCAAGCTGTACTTGGAGGTCACCGAGCTCGAACGACGCTCGCGCAGTGGGGCCACGGTGGACGTGGTGGACTTCGTGCACCTGGCCCTGCGCTGGCGCCGCAAGCCCCAGGCCCCGTCGCACGCTCGACGCTAGCGCGCCGAGCCCAGGCCCATCGGCGCCCCCATCCTGATACCATAGGCGCCGGAGGAGGATCCCCGTGGGCCGTATTCAAGTTCTACCCGAGGTTGTTCGCAACCAAATCGCCGCCGGCGAAGTCATCGAGCGTCCCGCTTCGGTGGTCAAGGAGTTGGTCGAAAACGCGATCGATGCCGGAGCGACCCGCATCCGCATCGACCTGGAAGAGGGCGGCATCGGCATGGTGCGCGTGCTCGACGACGGCTCGGGCATGGATGCCGACGACTTGGCGCTGGCCTTCGAGGGCCACGCCACCAGCAAGCTGAGCGAGGCTTCGGACCTGGAGCACATCGCGAGCCTGGGGTTCCGCGGCGAGGCGCTGGCTTCGATGGGCTCGATCGCGCGCTGCCGCATCTTGACGCGCCAAGCGGGCCAGGACGCGGGTCACTCGATCCAAGCCGAAGGCGGCCGCGTGGGCTCGGTCGAGCCCGCTGCCGCGCCGGTGGGCACCTCGGTCGAAATCCGCGACCTGTTCTACAACACCCCCGCGCGGCGCCAGTTCCTCAAGACCACCTCGACCGAATTGGCGCGCTGCCTCGACGTGGTGCAACGCATCGCTCTGGCCCACGATGGCATCGGCTTCGTGACCACCCACGGGGGCAAGCGCGTGTTCGACGTGGAGCCCGAAATGGATTTCCACGGGCGCATCCGGCGTACCTTTGGCGGCGAGCTGTCCGAGGCGCTGGTCGAAGTCAGCACCCAATCGGGTGGCATCGAACTGCAAGGCTACGTGGCGCCCCCGCGCTTTTCGCGGCGCGACACCGCGCGCCAGATGTGGTTCTTGAACGGCCGCATGCTGCGCGACAAGTTGTTGATTCGCGTGCTGCGCGACGCCTACCACGGCTTCCTCGATCCGGGCCGTCAGCCGGTGGCGTTCCTGCGCCTGCGGCTCGACCCCGCGCGCGTCGATGTGAACGTGCACCCGGCCAAGGCTGAGGTGCGCTTCCGCGACGGCCAACGCATGTTTGGCGTGTTGGTCAAGGCCCTGCGCGAAGCGGTGGTTTCCACCGACATGTCCACACCGGGCGAATCGCTCTTGGAAACCAAGTGGCGCCGCGAAGCGCGTGAGAGCGGAGCAAGCTACCTGCCCTTGCCCAGCCGGCCCAGCCAAGGCGCGATGGGCCCGATCGTGGTGCGCGACGTGCCCGGCCGGTTCCTACACGAGGATGCCGCTCCGCGTCCGGTGGCCAGCGCCGAAGCAGCCGGTTCGCCAGCGATGGCTGCGGGCGAAGCGGGCCAAGCCGATGCGGCCTGGTCCAAAACCGACTCGTTCCAAGGCCCGTTCCTGCAGGTGGCGCGCACCTACATCGTGCGCGAGCTGCCCGACGGTTTCGAGATCATCGACCAGCACGCGCTGCACGAACGGCTGACCTACGAACTGATGCGCCGCGACGTGCGCGACCATGCGGTCGTGGTCCAGCGCCTGTTGATTCCCGAGATGGTCGAGTGCACCCGCGCCGATGTGAAGCGCATGGCGGAGTTCCAAGAGGATCTCGAGCGCATCGGCATCCTGGTCGAGCCCTTTGGGGAAACCACCCTGGCCGTGCACGGGCTGCCCAACCGCCTGCGCAACCCCGATGCCGAAGGGGTCGTGCGCGACCTGATCGAGATCCTGGTGCGCGAGGGCAAACTACCCCAGGCCGAGGACGTGATCGAAGAGGTGCTGCACTCGGCCGCCTGCCGTTCGTCGATCATGGCAGGGGACGTGCTCAGCGAGAGCGACATCCAAAGCCTGCTCGTGCGTGCGTCCGAGTTGGAAAGCGATCAGACCTGCCCGCACAGCCGGCCTACGCGGGTGCGCTTCACCTTGGCGGATTTGGAGAAGGCCTTCCACCGGCGTTGATCGCGGTGGGGGTGGCCCTCGGTTCAGCGCGGCCAAGCATGCCGCAGCGTTACGCGGGCGGCTGGAAGTGCTTGGGAAGCAAACCCGGTTCCTTGGGGTTGATCTGCGCGCGGCGCGCCTTGAGCCACAGGTCGAGCCCCGGCAAGGTCTCGAAGCCGGGGCGATCGGGCAGCGGGCGGTAGGTCTCGAGCTGCTTGGGCAGCGTGTAGCCCGAGGGCAGGCTGACCCACGAACGGATGCGCGCGAACAGCGCTCCGCGCAGGTCGACCGCGCCGCCGTGGTCTTCGTGGAACTGCGCCATGGCGATGCGCCCTTCGGCGTCGAGTCCGAGCAGCGCGCGGTAGACGCTGACGGTTCCGGGCGCATCGTCGCGGCCGGTGTCGAACAGCCGGAAGTCGGGGCTGGTGACTTCGAGCCAGCGCAGCGCCTTGGCTTCTTCCATCAACTCGATGCGCGGCAGGAACACATACCGGCCCGCACCAAACTCGAGCCGCAAGCTGCCCTCGGCCGGCGGCGTGGGCGTCAAACTCTGCAAGTCCACGAGCCGGATCGCAGCGGGCCGCGTGAGCGCCACAAAGTTGCGCGCGATCGTGACCCAGCGGTCGAGCTCGCGCCGGCTTTCCTTGTCCTCGCGGCTCTCGAGCCGCGACCAGGTCTTGCCGTCGTACAGGTAGTCGCCCTTGGGCCCGCGCAACGACAGGCGCCCGCTGCGCTCGAACTGCGCGAGCAAACAACCGCCGGCGGCATCCAGGAACTGGAAGCGCACGTCCTCGTGGTTGCTCGCGGCGTCCACATCGCTGCGCACTTCGGCGTCGAAGGCCAGGTCGAAAGCTTGGATCGGCTCGACCGCCGCGGCGGTGTTGCCGACGCGGCTCGAGCGCAACACCTGGTTCCAACGCGCGATCGCTTCGGGACTCGTGCCCTCGGGGATGCGCCCGGGCAACGCGGGCTGGCCATCGGAGGCGAGCAGCGGGCCCTTGCCCGGTGCGGGCAAGCCCTGCGGCAGATCGATCGGCACCGGCATCGGGGTCCCTTGATCCGGGGGCGTGCTGTCCTGGGTGCCCAACGGATGGGGGGCACCGAACGACAGCAGCGAATGGGCAACGGCGGACAAAAGCAGTGCGTGCATGGTTCTCAGGGAGGGCTCCGAACCCCAAGATAGACTCCCGCGCCCGCGAGCCAAGCCAGGAAGGGGGTTCCCCCGCGCGTTTTGACACAAATCCCATATGGCATCGACTCCTCCGCCGCCTAGCGACCCCTTGGACCGCGTGCCCCTTTGGGTGCTCGTGGGGCCGACGGCCAGCGGCAAGAGCGAGCTAGCCTTGGCCTTGGCCGAACGGCTCGACGCCGAAATCGTGTCGCTCGACTCGATGCAGGTCTACCGCGGCATGGACATCGGCACCGCCAAGCCGAGCCTAGCCGAGCGCGCGCGGGTGGCGCACCACATGCTCGACCTGGTCGAGCCCAACGAAGTCTTCGACGTGCAGCAATTCTTGGGGTCGCTACGCTGTGCCATGGAATCGATCGAAGCGCGCGGCAAAAAGGCTCTGTTCGTGGGCGGCACCGGGTTCTACCTGGCCGCGCTTCTGCGCGGGCTGTTCGAAGGTCCGCCCGTCGATCGCGAGCTGCGTGCGCGGCTCGAAGCGAAGGCCGATTCGCTGGGCGCCGAAGCGCTTTGGAACGAGTTGCATGCGATCGATCCCGCATCCGCCGCCCGGTTGCACGCCCACGACGTGCGACGCGTGATCCGTGGGCTCGAGGTCTTCGAACAAACGGGCCGAACCCTGTCCACCTGGCAAACCGAGTGGGCCAGCCCGAACCCGCGCATCGAGCGCGCGCGTTTGGTGGGGTTGCACTGGTCGGTTCCCGAACAGGACGCGCGCATCCGCGCGCGTACCGACGCAATGTTCGAGCTGGGCTGGCGCGACGAGGCCGTGCGCCTGCGCGAGCACCCTGGGCTCGGCGCCAGTGCAATCCAGGCGCTCGGGTACCGCACCATGCTCGACTGGGCCGACGGCACGCTCGACCGCGCAGGGGCGCTCGAGGAAGTCGTCCTACGCACGCGCCAGTTCGCGCGCCGGCAGCGGACTTGGTACCGCAAGTTCGCGATCCAGTGGATCGCGGGCGATGCCATCGACCGGCTTGACCAAGCCCACGCGCACCTCGTCCGCTGAAACGACCGCGGGGCCCCACTGCACGCTTGCAGCGGGGCCCCGCGGGGTTGGGCCAGCGAGTGGCTACTTGGTCGTCTGGGTGACGGTGCTGATCAGGATGTCTTCGCCTTCCACGCCGAGCGAGGCGGGGACCGAGGCGGTCACGACTTCGTCCTCATCGAGGCTCTTGTCGACGGTGCCCCAGAACTCGCCCCAGCCACCCTTGTCGACGGTGCCCAGAATCGAGTCGATCGGCAGCGGGACGAACCCACCGGTGACCGGGATCGCCGCAGCGCCCAAGAGCAGGCCTTCGAGGTGGATGTAGCGCAGCGGGTGGAAGATCAGGCTGTTGGCCGGACGCGGTTCGAAGCGCGAGGGCACTTCGGGCTGGTTCGGGTTGTCGGGGTTGTGGTTGAAGAACTGGCGACGGACGGTCAATTCCAGGTCCAACTTGCGCCGGTACGCGAAATCGCGGTACTCCCCGTCCTGCTGGGCGTCGTAGCCCAGGAAGAAGCGGTTGGCCCGGGGCATGATCGAGTTCATGCTCCAGTGGTCATCCATGTACTGGCCCTGGGACGAGATGTTGCAGCTGAAGAGGCTGAGGGCCAGGAGGGAAGCGAGAGAGAGACGGATCATCGGCGCTCGGGGTAAGGGGGGCTGGAACTGTGGGGACAGTCTGCGTGTACGGTACGGTGGGGGCGGCGGACCGCACCCAACGGTGGCTCGGATTCTACTCCTGGTCATGGACAGAAGTCCAACCCGGGGGGAGAATCCGCCCGCGGTAGGGTCCTAGGCGGGCCAAGCCCCCCGGTAACCCATGGATTCCCGTCCTTCCGCCCCGAGCGCCCCCGTGGCCATGTATGGGGGGTCTTTCAACCCCGTGCACCGCGGCCACCTGGCGGTGGCCCAGCGCGCCCGGGAGGCCTTCGGGCTCGAGCGGATCCTGTTCGTGCCCGCCGCCCGTCCACCCCACAAACCGGGGCAAGTGCTGGCCGGCGGCCGCGACCGGGTGGCCATGCTCGAGCTGGCCCTGGCCGATTGGCCCTGGGCCCAGGTCGACCCGCTCGAACTGTCGCGCACGGGGCCCTCGTACACCGCGGACACGGTCGACACGCTGCTGGCCCGTGAACCCGAGTTGGCCGGGAGCCTGCACCTGATCCTGGGGGGCGACAACTTGCCCGGTTTCCCGGGCTGGCACCGGGCTTTGGAACTTCTGGAACGGGTCCAGCCGATCGTGTTGCGCCGCCAAGGCGATCCCAGCGATCCGGTGGCCGAGCTCGAGGGGCGCTTGCCCAGCTGGGCCTGCGACAAGCTGCGCCACGGGTTCTTGGACTTGCCGCCCGTGCCGGGTCGCGCGTCGTTCTTGCGCGCAGCCTTGGCCGCGGGTTCGCGCGGGCTGGCGGATCTGCCCGATGGGGTCGAATACTACATCCATCGACGCGGTTTGTACCGCCTCGACCCGGACCGCCCCCTGCCCGAGGTGCTCGAATGAGCGAGGAGTATCGCACGCTGCTCGCGCTGTGTACTTCCGCGTTGGTGTGCGGGGCCTTGGCCCAAGGGGTTCGCTGGCAACGCGCCCAAAGGGAGGATTCGGCCGCGAAAGTGGCCGCCAACGGCGAATCTGGAATTACCCGCGCAGGCCGTGCGGTGCGCGAACTCAGCGTGCCGCGCGTGGGCGGGTATGCGTTGCTAGCGGGGCTTTGGGTGTCGGGCTTTGACTTGCCCTGGGCCGCGCTCTTGGCGGCGTTTGTGCTTGGGGCCATCGACGATTGGCGGCCCATGGGGGCCGGTGTCAAGGCGCTTGGGCAGTGCGTTCCCGCGGCGCTTTTGGGGCTGGAGGTGGGCGGCGAGGCCGGGATTTGGATTGGGCTTTTGGCTTGGGTCGCGCAAAACGCGGTCAATACCTTCGATCACGCCGATGGGTTCTTGTGCGCGCTGGGTGGGACGGCGTTCCCGCCGCTCTTGGCGGCGCCGTTCCTGGGAGTGCTGCCGTGGAACCTGTTGCTGCGCGCGAAGAACCGCGCGGGGGGCGACGTGGCCCAGGCCTACTTCGGCGACGGCGGGTCGCTGCTGGCCGGGGTGTTGCTCGCGAGCCAGCCCGAGGCGCGCTGGTTCCTGCTGGTTCCGACCCTCGATTTGGCCCGGGTGGTTGGGCTGCGGCTCTTGGCGGGGCAAGCCCCCTGGGTGGGGGATCGGCGGCACCTGGGGCACCGCTTCCAGGATCACGGTTGGAACCCGAAGATGGGCGCCGTGCTCGCCCTGGCGGCGTTGTTGCCCATGGGGTTGGCGTCGACCCACGGCCATTGGGTCGCCGCCCTGGCCAGTGCGGCGGTATGGGCCGGACTGGTGGTCGCCAGCCGCCCCCCGGTCGCCCAGGCGTAAAACGGGCCGTCCTTTCGCACCATTCGCAGGCCCGCGCCCTTGTTCCCCCTAGGTCGGGGAAGGATAATCTTCGCCAGCGTCCGGCGCGGTAGAGCCCGGACGTTTGTGTCTAGTGACCTACCCCCGCACCGCGATCCTATCTGACTTGCATGGCAACGTGCCGGCCCTGGAAGTGGCCCTGCGCGACGCCCGCGAGCAAGGGGTCCAGCGCTACGTCTGCCTGGGGGACGTGGTGGGCTACGGGGCCGAGCCGCGCCAGTGCTTGGCGCGGGTCATGGAGCTGATCCAACCCGACCCCGAGGCGGGCATCGTGGCCGGGCTGTGTCTGATGGGCAACCACGAGGACGCGCTCCTGTTCCACGCCGCGGACTTCAATCCCAAGGCGCGCGCCGCGATCGAGTGGACCCGCGAGGAAATCGGTCGCGACCCCGAGCGGGCGGACGCCTTCTGGGAGTTTTTGGGCGGCTTGCACTCGGCCGAGCGCGACGAGCGCGCCATGTTCGCCCACGGCTCGCCGCGCGACCCGGTGCGCGAGTACATCCTGCCGCGCGACGGCCAGGACCACGAGAAGATGCAGGCCAACTTCGCGGCCATGGATCGCCCGCTGTGCTTCATTGGCCACAGCCACGTGCCCTGCATCTACACCGATGACGGCCGCGTGCGCCGTCCCAAAGACCACGGCGCCAGCATCCGCATCGCCTCGCTGCAAAGCGCCAAAACGATCGTCAACGTGGGGTCGGTGGGCCAACCCCGCGACGACGACCCCCGCCTTTCCTACGTTCTGTTCGATGGGGATGTGGTGACCTTCCAGCGGTTGGAATACGACCACCAGGCGGCTGCGGAAGCCATCCGCGCCGTACCCGAACTCCCCGACTTTCTCGCCGATCGCTTGTCCCAAGGACGTTAAGCGCGACCCGGCACAACCCTCCATCCACCCTTGGATATCAAGCGTTTCGGTCTGTTTCTGGTCCTCAGTTGGGCAGTCTTCATCGGCTTCCAAATGCTGCAAGGACCGCCGCCCAAGCCCGTCCCGGTCGAGGGGGCCGGTGGCGCCCAAGCGGGCAACCCGTCGGGATCCCAAGGCGCTGCCGATGGGCAGACCGGCGGCAACTCCCAAGGCCAAGCCAACGGCGCGCTGCCTCCCTCCGGGGGTCCCGCCAGCATGGCGGCCATCGGCGGCGAGCCCTGGAGCGAAACCCTGCTCGTGGGCAAGCCCGGCGAAAAGGGCCGCTACCAAGTGCGCTTCGACAGCCTGGGCGGCGTCATCGCCGAGATGCGCACGGGGGACTATTACGTCACGGGACACCCCAAACTCGACACGTCGGACGTCCAGTATTGGATGCCGCTGGTCAAGCCGATCCAGACCGAGGCGGGCCGCGTGGGCTCGATGGGGCTGCGCGCGGGGCCTTCGGCCAGCGACTTGGTGCCCTACGATCTCGAGCGCGTGCATTGGGACCACGAGATCCTGACCGAAGGCGAAGACGTGGTCGGTGTGCGCTTCCGCCACACGGTCGAAGCCTCGGGGCTGACGATCGAAAAGACCCTGCGTACGGTACCGGGCAAGCACGAATGGGACGTCCAGCTCGCGCTCACCGGCAACGGCAGCGCGCGCGTGGGCGAGATGGTGCGCTTCGTATTGACGCCCGCGGCGGGCATGGTGCGTTCGAGCTCGGACCCCTACTACAAGGAACCCAAAGCCCGCGCCTGCGGCGTGGTGGGCGGCGAGTGGGAGCTCGAATCCAAAGACGTCGACCCGACCGGCAAGAAGCTGGTCGACACCTTCAGCACCGGCAAGGAAGTGCTCTTCGGTGGCGTCGACAACAAGTACTTCGCCATGCTGCTGCGCCCCGCCGACGGGGTCGATGGCGCGTTGGCGCGCGAGTCGGTGACCGACGCCAGTTGGCGCCTGGTGGGCGACCTCGATTGGGCCGCCAAGAAGCCGCAAGAAGCCGCCAAGGGACCCTACCACCACGCGCTGACCGACATGGGGCTCAACCTCAAGGTGCCCGACGCCGCGCAGCGCTTGGTCTGGAACTACCGGCTCTACGCGGGCCCCAAGGAGCGCGAAGAGTTCATCGCTGCGCTGCCCGCGCACGAGCAACTCTTGCGCAAGGACCTGGGGTTTTTCGACGGCATCGCCACCTTCTTGCTCAAGGTCCTGGGCACCTTCCACGGCTGGGTCGGCAACTGGGGCGTGGCGATCATCATGCTCACGCTGACCGTGCGCTTCGCGTTGTTCCCCTTCAACCGCCGCTCGCAAACCGCGATGGCCAAGCACGCCACCAAGATGAAGCGCGTGCAACCCAAGATCAACGAGGCCAAGGAAAAGTACAAGAACGACCCCAAGAAGCTGCGTGAGGCCCAAGCCAAGATCATGCAGGAGGAGGGCGCCTTCCCGCCGCTCGGTGGCTGCTTGCCGCCGCTGGTCCAAATCCCGGTCTTCTTCGGCCTGTTCAGCGCGCTGCGCGTGGCCTTCGACCTGCGCCAGGAACGCTTCTTGTGGATCGAGGACCTCTCGATGCCCGACCACCTAGCGCACCTGGGCTGGAACACGCACTTACCGATCGTGGGCGTGCTCGACTGGTTCAACATCCTGCCGCTCTTGATGGTGGTGCTGTGGATCGTGCAGCAGATGGTGATGCCCAAGCCGACCGATCCCCAGGCGGCGCAGATGCAGAAGATGATGAAGTGGATGCCCGTGATGTTCGGGGTCTTCCTCTACAACTATGCGGCTGGGCTTTCCTTGTACATGGTCACCTCGAGCCTGTTCGGTATCTTCGAATACACCGTCGTGCGCAAGATTTGGCCGCTCGACGAAACCGAGCCAGTCAAAAAGGCCAAGGGCAAGCTCGCTATGCGCCTCGAGACCGCCATGAAGGAAGCGCAACGGTTGCAGGAGCAGAAGAAAGCGATCCAACCGGGCAAGGGCACGTCCAAAGGGCAGGGCAAGAAGAAACGCTAGGCCATGGCCGCAGACACGATTTGCGCCGTGGCATCGGCGCCGGGCTCGGCCCTGCGTGGGGTGCTGCGGCTGTCGGGTCCGGCGGCATGGGCGATCGTCGAGCGGGTGACCGGGACGGCGCTGCCGCGCACGCGCGGTAGCCAAGCGGCGCGCATCCAAGACCCCGAAGGCGGCATCCCCGCGCAGGTCTTGCGCATGCCGGGGCCCGCGTCGTTCACGCGCGAAGACGTGCTCGAGTTGCATGTACCGGGCAACGAGTTTCTGGTGCAGGAGGTCTTGGCCGGGCTGCTCGCGGCGGGCGCGCGGCTCGCGCAACCGGGCGAATTCATCCGGCGCGCCTTCGAGCACGGGCGGCTCGACCTGACGCGGGTCGAGGGCGTGTTGGCCTTGATCGAAGCCCAGGACAAAACCGAACGGCGAGCGGCGTCGGCGCTTCTATTCGGTGGGTTGCAGCGGCGCATCGACGGGTTGCGCGCCGAACTCGAACGGCTGCGCGCCTTGTGCGAGGCGAGTTTGGACTTCGACGAAGCCGACACCGGGCATGTTCCGAGCGAAGAGCTGCAGGCGATGCTAGCCGCGCTTTTGCACGATTTGGCCGAGGCTTTGGCCTGGGAAACCCGGCGCGAGGCTGCCCCCGGCGCGGCGCTGGTCGTGCTCGCGGGCGCGCCCAACGCGGGCAAGAGCTCGTTGTTCAACGCGCTGGTTGGGCCCGAATCCTTAGGCTCGAATCCTTCGAAGGCGACTTCAGCAGGAGTGACTGGGACCGAAACGACATCCACTGGAACGACCGTGGATCGTTCCACTTCGGCAGGAGCTACTTCGGCAGGATCTACTTCGGCAAGCTCGGTGCCGCCCGCGCTGGTGGAGAACCAGCCCGGCTCGACGCGCGATGTGCTGCGCGCTGCGTGGCGACTCGGCGAGCGCGTCGCGCTGCTCGCGGACACCGCGGGCCGCTGGGTCGATCGCGCGCCCGAGGCCCTAGGCGACGTCGACCGCCAAGCCCAAGCCAAGGCCGAGCACGAGTGGCAACGCGCCGATTGCCTGTTGTGGGTGGCCGACGCCGGGCACCCGGTTTGGCCCGATGGGGAGCTGGCGGCGCGCGCGCTCTTGGTCTGGAACCAAATCGATCGCGAAGGCGTGCCCCCCGAGCCGCCACTGGCGCAGCGCGCAAAGTTTGGCCTCGGCTGGGTGGCGACCTCGGCCGCGCGCGGGGACGGGCTCGATTCGCTCGCTGAGCAGGTGCTTGAAAGGCTGCAGGGCGAGGCCAGCGCCGCCGATTGGACCCGCTCGCTCGGGCTGCGCCATCGCCAGGCGCTCGAGGCAGCCCAGGAACAAGTGCTCTTGGCCCAGGGGGGGATCGAGGCCGGGGTGCCGCTCGACCTAGTGGCCGAAGACCTGCGGCTCGCGACCCAAGCCCTGGACGAGATTTCGGGGCACACCACCCCCGAAGACCTGCTCAGCCGCATCTTCGCGCAGTTCTGCCTGGGCAAGTGAGCTGGGCCTGGGCCTGCGGATGCGGAATGGGGGATTGGCCAAACAGGGGGAAGGCCAGCCCGGCCAGGGCCTTTGGGATCGGCCAGCTCAGGGAGCCCGGCCAGGGAAAGTGAACAAAGTTCAGGCTCCGTCCCCCGAGCGGTAGGCGAGCCGCCGGTAAAGACCCTGGACCATGGGTCAGGGCCCAGAAACAAGGACCCAAAAACCAGGGATCAGCAACCAAGGCCCAGCAACAGGACCCAAGAACCAGGGCCCAGGAGCCAAGACGGAAAACCGAAGAGCCCGGAACCAGGAGCCCGGGCCCAAAGAGTGAGGCCGGAGCCGTCCGGGCACGCCCGGAGCGCATCCGAGCCCACTACCGGTCGTGTTGGTAGACCTTTTCAGGCCCAATCCTACCCTATGTAGGGTGCCCTGCTAGAATGCCCGCGGCGCCGAGCGCCCTCCTCCCATGAAGTGCCCCCGCTGTGCAACCGACGACGATCGCGTGGTCGACTCGCGCACCTCGGCCGACGCCGAGGTGATCCGGCGGCGGCGCGAGTGCCTGAAGTGCTTTATGCGCTTCACCACCTACGAGCGGGTCGAGGAGAGCCCCCTGCGGGTGGTCAAGAAGAACGGCGAGCGCGTGCGCTTCGACCGCGAGAAGATCGCCCAGGGTTTTCTGCGCGCCTGCGAAAAGCTGCCCGTGGCCGCCGACGCGATCGAAACCGCGGTCTCGCGCATCGAATCGCAGTGCAAGGCCGAGTACGACCGCGAAGTACCCAGCTCGGTCATCGGCTCGCTGGTCATGGAAGAACTGCGCCGGCTGCACAAGGTGGCCTACGTGCGCTTCGCCAGCGTCTACCGCGAGTTCAAGGACATCGGCCAATTCATGGACGAGCTGCGCCCGATCCTCGACGCCGATGTGCCCTCCGAAGGCGACCGCCGGCTCGGCACCGTGGGTAGCGGCGAGGGGGACAGCCGCTGATGGCCGGCTTCGACTCCGATTCGACCCACTCCCTGCCCATCCTGGTCCAGCAGCGCAACGGGCAGATGGCCCCCTTGGACCACCTGCGGCTGGCCGAGGACCTGCAAACCGCCTTCGATCGCGCGGGTTATCCCGACCCGATGTTTTGCCAGGAGGTGCTCGAAGTCGTGCGGCTTTCGGCCCAAAGCCGGCTCGAACGGCGCCACGCCCAGGGCGAAGCGCAACCCTTCCTCGAGCCCGGCGCGCTGGGTGACCTGGTGGAAGAAGCGCTGGTGCAGATGGGCAACAGCGCGCTCGCCAAAGCGTACATTTTGCTGCGCGACGGGCGCCACCGCGCGCGCGCGGCGCTCAGCGCCTTGCCCGGCGGCGGTGGGGCGAGCGGCCAAGCCCCGACGCACCTGCCGGTGGTGCGCGACGGCTCGGGTTCGACCCCCTGGGACGGCGCACGCATCGCAGCGGCGCTCGTGCGCGAAGCCGAATTGCCGCACGAAATCGCGCAAGAAGTCGCGCGGCGCGTCGAACGGCGCGTGTTCAACGCCGGTCTGCGCCGCTTGAATTCTTCGCTGGTGCGCGCCTTCGTCGACAACGAACTGGGCGCCATGGGGCTCGAAGCCGCGCTCGAACGCCAACGCCCGGTCGGCATCCCGCGCCACGATTTGCGCGAGTGGTTGCGCCCCGGCGGCGACCGCCAAGGCGAGCTCGTCCAGCACCTGGGCGGCGAAGTTTTGCGCCGTTTCCTGCTCGAAGACGTGCTCGATCCCGAAGCCGCCGAGTTGCACCAAAAGGGCGACCTCGACCTGCGCGATTTGCGCGCGCCGCACCGGCCCTTGGTCTTGGCTCTGCCGAGCGAGCTTCTGATCGACGGCGAAGCCACCAGCCAAACCCCGCTGCAGCTGTTGCAGGCCGCCGCGCCCCTGCTCGCGCACACTTCGCACGGGGTCGTGATCGAAGACCTCGAGCCCGCCTTCAGCGCGGTCGGCCGCGGCAGCCGCGCCACCGCCGCCGCGGTCGATTTCCTGTTCGCCGCCGGCGCCATGGGCGGGGCCTCGGGCCGCCAGATCGAACTCGCCAACCCCGGTGGCCGCGGTGGGCGCTGGAGCGCGGTGCTGCTCGCCGCCGCCTGGCAGGTGCTGCAAGCGGGCGGCCAGCCGCCGCGCCTCTGGCTCGACGGCCACGACCTGGCCGCCGCGCTCGAACGCGACCCCGACTTGCCCCCGGCGCTCGAGGGCTTGATGGACGCCGGCCGTCTGGTGGGGGTCTGGCATGGGGGCACGGAGCGCCACGCCGGGCCCGGGCTGCGCCGCCGCGGCCGCGAGCGTGGGGCCCTGGCCCTGGGAGGCGTTGTGTCGATCAACCTGCCGCGACTCGCCCGCGCCGCGGGCCCCTGGCGCGAAGAACGCTTCCTCGAGGCCATCGTCGAGAAGGTGCGCCAGGGCGTGCGCCTGCTCACCAGCCTCGACCGCTTCCAAGCGGGCCGCGACGAATTCCCCGGCCACCTACGCCCGCGCCGCGAGTTCGCGCTCTCGCCGATCGGACTCCACCAGGCGCTGCGCATCCTGGGCGATGGCGAGATCCGCGCCGACCAGGGCGCGCGCATCCTGGGCCTGTTGGCCGAGGCCGTGGTGCGCTTCGGCCGCGAGGAAAACCTCGCCGTGCACCTCGACGGCGTGTTCGGCACCCAGGCCGCCGCGCGCTTTGCCGCGCTCGACCGCGAACAGGCGCTGGCCCAGCAGGGCCGCCTCTTTTCGGACTTGCCCGCGCCCGAATCCGAAACGGTGGAGTCCTACTCGGTCGGCTTCCTGCCCCCCGCTGGCGAACGCGGCGAGGCGGGCGACCCGGCTGGCTCGGTCGCCGCCTCGGTCGCCGCCTATTTGGCGCGCCTGCTGGTCGGCGTGCGCGCGGGGGCCCTGTCCGATGGTTTCGATCGGGCGCCCAGCAGCCCGCAAAACCCAGCGCAGACCGCCCCAGCGGGTCCCGGAGCTGGGCAATCTGCCTCGCAAGGAGCCCAACTTGCCCTTTGGAATCGCTTCGAGGCACTCCGGACGGAACACTTGGAGCAAGGCCCGCCGGTTCCCGCCACCGCTTCCGCGCCCCCGCTACCGATTTCCCTGTTCGACACCTCGGGCTGACCCGCCATGCACCTCAAGCGCCTAGAACTCTTTGGCTTCAAGTCCTTCGCGGATCGCACCGTGATGGACTTCGACGGCAACCACCTGACGGGCATCGTCGGGCCCAACGGCTGTGGCAAGAGCAACGTGGTCGACGCGGTGCGCTGGGTGTTGGGTGAGACGCGCCCGACCTCGATGCGCGGCGCGGGCATGACCGACGTGATCTTCAAGGGCAGCGCCAGCCGGCCGCCGCTGTCGGTGGCCGAAGTGACCCTGGTGCTCGACAACGAGGGCGGCGAGCTGGGCGAGCGCGGCAGCGAGGTGGCCATCACGCGCCGCTTGTACAAGGACGGCGAGGGCGAATACCTGATCGACGGCCAGCGCGTGCGCCTCAAGGACGTCAAGGACATGCTCTTTGACACGGGCCTGGGCAGCCGCGGCTACTCGGTGCTCGAGCAGGGCCGCATCGACGCGGTGCTGTCCGCCAACCCCCAACAACGGCGCGCGATCTTCGAAGAAGCCGCCGGAACCAGCCGTTACCGCCAGCGCAAGCACGAAGCCGAGCTGCGGCTCAAGCGCGTGGCCCAGGACATGGAGCGGCTCGAGGACGTGATGGGCGAGCTGCGCACCCGTTCGCGCTCGCTCAAGATCCAGGCCGGCAAGGCCGAGCGCTACGTCGAAGCCAAGCACGAGTGGACCAGCGCGCGCACCATCCAGCTCAAGCACAAGCTGCACGTCATCGACCAGGAGCTGGGCGATTTGCTGCCCGAGCTCGAGCGGCTCGACACCGAACAGGCCGCCCTGCGCGAGCAGCGCAGCGCGCTCGAAGCCGAGCGGCTCGCGACCGAAGAGGCGCGCACGCGCGTGGTGGGGGAGCTCGACCGGGCTTCGTCCGACGCGGGCCGGCTCGAGGGCGAGGTGCGGGCCTTGCAGGAGCGCCGCGACCAGTTGGCTTTGCGCGTGACCTCGTGGCTCGCCTCGGCCCAGGAAGAGGCCACCCGCGCCGAATCCCTGCGCGAGCAGTTGGCCCAGCACCGGCGCGAGCTGGGAGCGATGGTCGAAAGCACCGCTGGCTTGGAAGCCAAAGCGCGCAGCGCGCAGGCCGACGTCGAACGCCTGACGCGCGAAGCGCGCGACATGGGCACCCAGTACAAGGACGCGCGCAGCGCGGTCGAGCAGCAGAACGAAGCGGTGTTGCAAGCGCTGCAAACGCGCACCAAAACCGCCAACCGCGTGCTGCACCTGCAAGAAGCCCAGGCCCCCGCCGACGAGCGCCTGCGCGTGACCAGCGAGCGTTTGGAGCAGACCCAGGAAAGCCTGCGCGCCGCGCAAGCCCAGCTGCAGTCGCTGCAAGCCGCGGCCGAAGCGAGCTCCGCGCGCTTCCACGCATCGCAAGCCCAGGCCGCTTCGATGGCGGGCACCCTGGCGGGCGAAGAGCAAGAGCACAAAGCCCTGGCTGAGCAGGTCGCCGAAGCCGAGGTCGAAGTCGCCTCGCTCGAAGCGCGCCGCCAGTCGCTGGTCGACCTCGAACGCCAGCGCGAAGAGCTTTCGGGCGGCACGCAAAAACTGTTCGAAGCGCTCGAGCAGGGCGAGGGCCCCTGCGAAGTCGAGCGCCTGCGTGGCGTGGTCGCCGACCACCTGTCGATCGACACGCGCCTCGCGCGCGCGCTCGACGTGGTTTTGGCCGAGCGGGCCGCCACCATCGTGGCCCAGGACGCCCACGTGGCGCGTTCGATCGTCGATTGGGCCAGCCGCGAAAAGGTCGGCCAGATCCCCGTGGTCGTGCCCCCGGGCCTCGGCGCGCCGGTCTGCCCGTCGCCCTCGGACTACGCCTTGTTTGCCCGTTACGGCAACGGCGTCGAAGGGCGCCTAAGCGATCTGATCCAATGCCAGCCCGAGATGCGCGCCCTGGCGCGGGCCCTGTGCTGTGACGTGGTGGTGGTGTCGTCGCTCGACTTGGCGCTGAGCCTGGTCGCGCAAAACCCCGCTTGGCGCTTCGTGACCCCGCGCGGCGAATTGGTCGACGCGGCCGGCGTGCTCGGCGGCTACCGCGAATTGACCCAAGGCGCCGTCGGCCGCCGTAGCGAAGCGGGCGAGCTCGAGCGCCGCATCGAAGTCCTGCGCCAGCGCATCGACGAGAAGCGCCGCGAGCTCGAAGCCAAAGCTGCGCGCCTCGCGCAGTGGGGGACCCAGCTCGTTGCGCTGCAAGAGGAACGCGACGAAGCCCGTCAGGCCATGACCCAGGCCCAAAGCGGTGCCCAGGCCGAAGCCGCGCGCGCCGCCGACCTCGAAAAGTCGGTGCAACGCCTGGCCGAAGACCGCGGCCGCCTGGTGCAAGAGAAAGAGGCCCTCGCCGCCGAACTCGCCGGCGCCCACCGCCTCACCGAAAGCGCCGAAGCGGACTTCGAAGAAGCCAACCGCCGCCACTCCGAACTCGACCAAGCCCGCATCGAACTCGAAGCCGCGCGCGAAACCGTGCAGCGCGAGCTCAACCAGCTGCAGGTCACCAAAACCCGCGCCCACAGCGAACTCGAGTCGCTCAAGGAACGCATCGCCGCCGAACAAAAGCGCGTCGAAATCGACAGCGCCGAAATCGACCGCGCCGAAGGCCGCAGCCAAAACTTCCTCGCCAACGCCGAACAGGGCAAGGGCCAAGGCGAACACCTCGCCGTCGAAGCCGAAGCCCTGCGCGACCAACGCGCCGCGATGGAGGAAACCCTCCAACGCCTACGCGCCGAAGAACGCACCCACGCCGAACAGGCCCAAGTCGTGCGCACCCAAGCCGAGGCGGTCCAAAAGAGCCTCGACCAGGTCTCCGACGGCCTCAACAAGGGCCAACTGCGCCAACAGCGGCTCGACCTGGCCCGCGAGGACGTGGTCGCCCGCGCCTCGGACGAGCTGGCCCTCGACGAATACTCGCTGCGCCGCGACTTCGTCCCCGACGAGGAACTCCTGACCGACCCCGACGCGCTGAAAGCCCTCGACGCCAAGGTCGCCGAGTGGAAACAAACCCTCGACAAGATCGGCCCCGTCAACGTCGACGCCGTCGAAGAACTCGAGGAGGTCACCGAACGCCTCACCTTCCTCGAAACCGAATCCAAAGACCTAGCCGACGCCCGCCGCCTGCTAGCCGACACCCTGCGCACCATCGATGAAGAGAGCCGACGCCTCTTCCTCGAAACCTTCGAAGAAGTCCGCACCGGCTTCCAACGCATCTTCCGCCAACTCTTCGGCGGTGGAAAAGCGGACATCCAACTAGAGCCCAACGTTGACGTCCTAGAAGCCGGCATCGAAATCCTAGCCCGCCCCCCCGGCCGAGAAATGCTCTCGATCGGCCTTCTTTCCGGCGGCCAGCGCACCATGACCGCGCTAGCCCTCCTATTCGCCGTCTTCGAAGCCCGCCCCAGCCCCTTCTGCGTCCTAGACGAAGTCGACGCCGCCCTAGACGACGCCAACATCGACCGTTTCCTAACCATGCTGACCCAATTCACGGACAGCACGCAGTTCATCGTCGTCACCCACAACAAAGGCACCATGTCCGCCTGCGACGCCCTCTATGGGGTCACGATGCAGGTCAAGGGCGTCTCGGCTTTTGTGGGGGTTACCCTGGACAACGTCGATGCGTTTACGCCGGACGCCACCGGCCAAGCCAAACCCACCACCCGCCCCAACCCTTCCCGGGAAACCGACCCAGAAAGCGGCGAACCGGTGGTGGAACTCACCCCCGCCCCACCGGCTCCTGCCGAAGAACAAGTCGGCGCCGAATCTTGATCCCAGGGTCGGTCTCCCCAAAGCACAGATCGCCAGCTGCAGGAATTCATCCAAGCTTGGCGATCTTGGTTTGAAGCCGGCGCTCGCGCCGTCCTCCCGGGCGACGAAGCCCTTCTTACGATTCCAGACAAGCTCTGCCACATAGCCACCTGGCCAGAGTTCGTCGCCAGCGAGCATTGGGCCGGCCGTACCGATCGCATCCACCTCGGCCTTAAGCCAGTTCCCTATGTGGGCAGCCTGAGCCAAGCAAGCCTCTTCATCCTGTTGTTCAACCCAGGACTCAGTCCACTCAACTAATATGCAGAGCTCGAGGACCCGGCCTACCATTCGGCCGTCACGGATTGACTTCTGCAGAGCTCCACCGCAAGGGACCGAGGTTTCTATGTAATCGACCCGAACGTCTCCTGGACCGGCCGTTTCCGCTACTGGCACAACAAACTCTTTGGCACCCTCGAGGCCTTTGCGGCAGAGGCGAAGGTACCGCTCGGCGAGGCCTTCCGCCTGGCGCAGCACTCCATACCAGTGCTGGATCTCCTACCCTACCAATCCAGCGGATTCGGCACCACGCATCGGATCGCACGATAACTTCGCTCGGTGCAATTGAACCGCAGTTTCGTTCAAGACTCCTTGGTTCCCCGGGCCGCATCCGGCGAAATCACCCTGCTGGTGACCCGCCAAGCCCGCCAATGGGGAATGGAACCGGGCCCGAACACCACCATCTAATACGGCGCTGAGTCGCGCGCCGCCCACATGGGGCCGAACAGCAGTGGGGGCCAGGCCATCATGGCCGCCCTTCGGACAGCCCATGGCGACAGATAGTCATGGTGTCAGGCACGATTTTGCAGGTGCCCCATTCGATTGAGTCGTCCCACAAAGCCTCCTTATCCCTATACTTGATACTTGGGCCTCAAGGAAGCTCACGGTGCCGTTCGACCAGAATTGCTATGGCCAAAACAACCCGATACCGCCTTCGCGAAGTTGTTAAAAAGTACCTTTCGGAGCGCGAAGGACAACGATTCACGGCCCGCGAGATTGCGGAATGGATTTTTTTCAACCACCGAGAGGCATGCGAGGTGAAGCGCCGAAGCAGCAAGCAGGACCTTTCCGATGATGCCGCCCTGGTTCAACAGGTCGTTGCTGAGATTGGCGCCAACCGGCCGGACATCCAGAAGCAACACCCAGAACTGCGAACTACCCAGACGCGCCCCCGCCGCTACTACTGGACCTCGGCCACCGAAGAGCAGGAAGCTCAGCAAACGAGCCTTACCGACCAGGGAACTTCTCTGCGCAGCCGGGCCACCGAGGCGGAGCTTTATCCAAGGATCTGCGGCTACCTGCACACCGAACTAGGGCTCTACCCCCTCCGCGTCGACGACAAGAAGGGCAGCAACCGCCAAGGCCAGAACGGAAACAAGTGGCTGTACCCCGACCTGGTCGCCCTCGAAGACCTCGGCCAGGAATGGAACCAAGAGGTCCGGGACTGCGTAAAGCAGGTGGGCGGCCAACGCGCTCGCCTCTGGTCCTTCGAAGTGAAGCTGGTCATCAACCGCGTCAACGTACGCGAGGTCTGGTTCCAGACGGTTTCTAATTCCTCCTGGGCCAACCTCGGCTACCTCGTCGCGGCCGAAGTTCAGGAGTCCGCAATGGCCGAACTACGCCTGCTCGCTTCTTCCTACGGCATCGGCCTGATCGCCTTAAACCCGGATGACCCCAGCGAGAGCGAGATCCTGATCGCCGCCCGCGAACGTCCAGACATCGACTGGGACGCCTGCAACCGCTTGGCGTCGGAGAGCCCGGACTTCCGGGACTTTGTCAGCTGGGTCCGTCAGTTCCACCAGACCAACAACGTGCGGGTTGGGACCTGGGACATACCTGCGAATTGAGGCCAGCTAACGCCACTAAGGACACGGCAAAGATGTTTGTGCTGGCAAGCTGCCAGTTATTATGGGAAACCGCCAAGATTACGTCACGAAGACTGGAGGGAGTGAGCACAATGACCACGATTCAGGCCCCCCCGGGGCTTTGCATAATGAATCTGAACCAAGTCCGAAGAGCAGGCAAGCCCAAACCCAACTCCAGCAGAGGCAGCCAACCCGGTTTGGCAGTCAATCGCCTCCTCTGCCAGCCCGCAATACCATGCTAACCGGCGAAATTAAGAATCAAATCGATCGCGTCTGGGACTCGTTCTGGTCCGGTGGCATCTCGAATCCGCTGGAGGTCATCGAGCAGATCACCTATCTGCTCTTCCTCCGTCGGCTCGACGACATGCACACGCTGGAGGAGAACAAGGCCAACCGGCTCAAGAAGCCCATGGAGCGGCGGATCTTCCCGGAAGGCGACGACGGCAAGGATGGAAAGAGGGGCCGCCCTTACGAGGACTTCCGTTGGTCGCGTTTCAAGCATTTCGCTCCGGCGGAGATGTTCACGGTGGTCGGGGAGCACGTCTTCCCCTATCTGCGCACCGACCTCGCCCGGCAGCTAGGCAACGGTGACTCCACATACGCGCACCACATGAAGGACGCGCGCTTCACCATCCCGACGCCGGCGCTCTTGGCCAAGGTGGTGGACCTGCTCGACAAGGTGCCGATGGAGGAGCGCGACACCAAGGGCGACGTTTACGAGTACATGCTCGGCCAGATCGCCACCGCCGGGCAGAACGGGCAGTTCCGAACGCCGCGCCACATCATCCGGCTGATGGTGGAGCTGACCGCGCCCCAGCCCACCGACGTCATCTGCGACCCGGCCTGCGGCACGGCGGGCTTCCTGGTCGCGGCGGGCGAGTACCTGCGTGAGCGCCACGCGAACCTGCTGCACGACGCGAAGCTGCGCGAGCACTTCCACCACGGCCTGTTCCACGGCTTCGACTTCGACAACACCATGCTGCGCATCGGCAGCATGAACATGCTGCTCCACGGCGTAGAGAACCCGGGCATCCGCTACCGCGACTCGCTGGCGCAGGAGCACGGGGGCGAGGAGGAGAAGTACACGCTGGTGCTGGCCAATCCGCCCTTCGCCGGAAGCCTCGACTACGAGAACACCGCCAAGGATCTGCTGCAGATCGTCAAGACGAAGAAGACCGAGCTGCTTTTTCTCGCGCTCTTCCTTCGGCTCCTGAAGCCCGGCGGTCGCGCGGCGGTGATCGTGCCTGCAGGAGTGCTTGAATCCGATAGCGCCGCTCATAGAAAATTCAGGAAGACTCTAGTCGACGCCAATCGTCTTGAAGCTGTGATTTCCTTGCCACACTGGGTATTCAAGCCTTATGCAAGCGTGTCTACTGCGATTCTTGTATTCGGTCGATCGGGAGCCACCGATTCGGTCTGGTTCTACCGCATCGAGAACGACGGGTTCAGTGACGATGCGAATAAGACCCCGCGTGCGGGCAGTGAGCTCCCAGAGGTCTTGGAACTATGGAAACACAGAGACTCCACGCCATACGTGCCGCAGCGGCGAAAGCATCGGCGTGTCACGAGGCAAGAGCTCGTGGATAATGACTATGACCTGTGCGAACGAGTTTATCTAAGCGGCTACGAGTATCCAAAGGGGATGCCCTTAGTGCATCTAGGGGATCTCTTTGATATTCAGAAAGGAAGAACAGCCGCAGCGGAAGCGAACGGTGGCGAGTACCCGTTCATCACGTCAGCAGAGGAACCTCGGCGGTATGCCTCCTTTGACTTCGAAGGTGAGGCGATCTGTATCCCAATTGTTTCTGCGACAGGCCATGGTCACGCCTCGATCAAGCGAATCCACTATGTCACAGGTGCTTTTGCCGCCGCGACGATCACGGCCGTACTGATGAAAAAGGCGAATCCCAAGGTGCCTGTGTGCGTGCCATATGTGTTCTATCTGTTGTTGGCCCACAAGGACGATCTGCTGGTGCCGTTGATGCGGGGGGCTGCCAATGTGTCGCTTAACCTGAATCGCTTAAAATCTCTCCGGATTCCGTTGCCCGCGTCACTGGACGCGCAAGAGCACAGTGTGCAGGCACTGGAACAAGCCCAAGAGGAACTCGCGACCGCGAGACGGGCCGCTGAACGATACGAGATGGCATTCGACAAGGCGCTAACGCGGTTCTCAAGAGACTTATGAGCAACAGGGCCATCAGCCAGTTCACTTTTCTCCAGCACGAATGGTCCGCGGTGTTCGACGCTGCGTCGCGAGCCGAGGCGGCCGTCCAAGCCGATCCGCGGACGGCGTGCTTCTATGCCCGCCGCGCGCTGGAGCTGACGGTGAGCTGGGCCTACAAGCACGATGCGGCGCTCCGGCTGCCCTATCAAGACAATCTCTCCGCGCTGATTCACGAGCCGAGCTTCAAGCAGGCCGCGGGCGAGGCGGTGTTCAGCAAGGCCCGGTTGATCAACGCGCTGGGCAACCGCGCGGTTCACAGCCACCGCGCCGTGCCGGAGGCGGACGCGTTGGCGGCAGTGCGGGAGCTGTTCCATGTGGCTTACTGGTTCGCGCGGACCTACGGCCGCTCCGGACGCCCGGCGCCCCAGCTCGCCTTCGATCCGGGGGCGCTGCCCCGGCCCGCGGCGGCGGCGCAGCAGACTGCGGAACAACTGCGCGCGCTAGAGGAGGGCCTCCGGGAGCGCGATGAGAAGCTCGCGACACTCCTCGCGGACAAGGGCGCTCTCGATGAGGAACTCAAGCGCCTGCGGGCTGAGGTGGCCAAGGCCAAGCAGGCGGCCGCCGTGCAGCCGGACACCCACGACTACTCCGAGGCCGAGACCCGCGACTACTTCATCGACCTTCTACTCAAGGAGGCTGGCTGGCCGCTCGATCAGGCCCGCGACCGCGAGTGCGAGGTCAGCGGGATGCCCAATGCCGAGGGCAAGGGATACGTCGATTACGTTCTCTGGGGCGACGACGGCAAGCCGCTAGGGCTTGTCGAGGCCAAGCGCACGCGGCGCGACGCCCGCGTCGGGCAGCAGCAGGCCAAGCTCTACGCCGACTGCCTGGAGCGCCAGTTCGGGCAACGGCCGGTCATCTTCTACTCGAACGGCTACGAGCACTGGCTCTGGGACGACACCCGCTACCCGCCGCGCAAGGTGCAGGGCTTCTACAAGAAGGCGGAGCTGGGGCTGCTGATCCAGCGACGGGAGACGAGGCGCGCGCTAGCGGCGGCTCCGATCAACTCGGAGATCGTCGAGCGCCACTACCAGACCCGCGCCATCCGCCGCATGGCCGAGGCCTTCGAGCGCGACCACGACCGCAAGGCGCTGCTTGTGATGGCGACGGGGGCCGGCAAGACGCGTACGATCATCGCGCTCTCCGACTTGCTCATGCGCTGCAATTGGGCCAAGCGCGTGCTCTTCCTTGCCGACCGGGTGGCACTCGTGAACCAGGCAGTCAATGCCTTCAAGCGTCACCTGCCCGACGCCTCGCCCGTCAACTTGGTCACCGAGAAGCACGCCGAGGGGCGCGTCTACGTCTCGACCTATCCGACCATGATGGGGCTGATTGACGAGGCGAGCGATGGCCAACGGCGCTTCGGGGTGGGTCATTTCGACCTGGTGATCATCGACGAGGCGCACCGTTCGGTGTTCCAGAAGTACCGCGCCATCTTCGATTACTTCGACTCGCTGCTGGTCGGCCTCACGGCCACGCCCAAGGACGAGGTCGACCGTAACACCTACGGCCTGTTCGACCTTGAGGACGGCGTGCCGACCGACGCCTACTCGCTGGAAGAGGCGGTGCGCGACGGATTCCTCGTGCCGCCCAGGGCCGTCTCGGTGCCGCTCAAGTTCCAGCGCGAGGGCATCAAATACGACGAGCTGTCGGAAGAGGACAAGGACCAGTGGGACGCGTTGGAATGGGATGACGACGGCACGGTGCCCGACCGGGTTGAGGCCGAAGCGGTCAACAAGTGGCTGTTCAACAAGGACACCGTGGACAAGGTGCTCGCGCACTTGATGACGCGGGGCCTCACCGTGGCGGGCGGCGACCGTCTGGGCAAGACGATCCTCTTCGCCAAGAACCAGGCCCACGCGGACTTCATTGCCGAGCGTTTCAACGCCAACTATCCGCACTATCGGGGCGAGTTCGCCCGCGTCATCACCTTCAAGACCGAGTACGCGCAGAGCCTGATCGACAGCTTCTCGAACAAGGAGAAGAGCCCGCACCTCGCGATCTCCGTGGACATGCTCGACACCGGCATCGACGTGCCCGAAGTCGTGAACCTGGTCTTCTTCAAGCTGGTGCGCTCGAAAACCAAGTTCTGGCAGATGGTCGGTCGCGGTACGCGGCTCTGTCCTGATCTGTTCGGGCCGGGGCAGGACAAGGAGAGGTTCTATGTCTTCGACTACTGTCAGAACTTGGAGTACTTCCGACAAAGCATTCCGGCTACCGAGGGCTCTATCGCCGATTCCCTCGGCAAGCGCCTGTTCAACGCGCGGCTGGAGCTGATTTCCACGCTGGACCATCAGGGCGGGAGAGCGGAGTCGGGCATGGTCAAAGAGCCCGAGACCGACTATGGCGATCCGGAATCGGACGACGCGGTTCGCCGGTCCCTCGCCGAGCGTTTGCAGCGCGAGGTCGCGGCGATGAACCTCGACAACTTCGTGGTGCGCCCCCGGCGCCGGCTCGTCGAGAAGTACGCGAAGCTCGAGGCTTGGGAGTCATTGCCGGCGGAGGCGCTGACGAAGCTCTCGCACGAAGTGGCCGGGCTACCCTCGGAGTTGGACCCAGAGAACGAGGAAGCCAAGCGGTTTGACCTGCTGGCGCTGAGCCTTCAGCTCAGCCTCCTGCGACACGAGCCCGGCTTCGCCCGGCTGCGCGATCGGGTGAAGCAGATCGCCGGGTTGCTCGAGGAGAAGACCGCAATCCCGATGGTGCGGGAGCAAATGGCACTCATCCAGGATGTCCAGACCGATGAGTGGTGGCAGGACGTCACGGTCCCGATGCTGGAAGTCATGCGTAGGCGGCTCCGAAGCTTAGTCCAGCTTATTGACAAGCGACAGCGCAAGCCGGTCTACACCGATTTCGAGGACCTAATGGGCGGCGAGATCGACGTCGAGCTGCCTGGTTTCGCCCCAGGGACGGACCTGGCCAAGTTTCGGGAAAAAGCGCGGGCCTTTCTTCGCGGTCACTTGGAGCACACGGCCATCTCCAAGTTGCGCAACAACAAGCCGCTAACAACCTCCGATCTCGTTGAACTCGAACGGATGCTTGCCGAGAGCGGACTCGGAACCCCGGATGAGGTTCGGCGGGCGGCCGAAGAGGCGCAAGGGCTTGGATTGTTCGTGCGGTCGCTGGTGGGAATGGATCGCAGCGCTGCCAAGGATGCGCTGGCCGCATTCCTTGGAGCCCGATCGTTGTCCGCCAACCAGATTGAGTTTGTGAACCTAATCATCGACCATCTGACCGAGCACGGCATTGTCGAGCCTGATTTGCTATACGAGTCACCCTTTACCGACCTGGCGTCTCGGGGACCCGACGGACTATTCAGCGCGACGCAACTTGATGAACTTCTGCACGCTCTAGATGCAGTTCGGGCGGCCGCCACAGCCGCTTGACCTGGGTATAGTGCCCCCCTCGGAACATAAGCCACCCCTAAGACCTGCCCATCGGGTCAAATGGAGTAGCTATGACCGAGAAGGAAGAGCTGGAGAATGTGCAACGCTGGACAGCCAAGAGACGTGTGGCGTTGGTGCTGACGATCTTGCGGGGCGAGACGAGCGCAAGCGAGGCGGCCCGCAAGCATGGCCTAACTGTGGCTGAGATTGAGGACTGGCAGGACAAGTTCCTTGCTGGCGCCGAAAACTCCCTGAGGTCCCGGCCTCGCGAGGAAGAAGCGATGAAAGACGAGTAGATCAAACTGCTTAAGCAGAAAGTCGGAGAGCTCGTGCTCGACAACGACATCCTGAAGACGGCCCTGAATGGCCGCCCCCCTTTTGCCCCGAAGATGTCCGGAGAATGAAGAGCGCGTTTCCTACAGCCTCGCAGCGCCGAATTTGTCGATTGCTGAAGGTTTCGAGATCCGCCATGGGGCAGCGCCGCACCCTTAAGGGGCGGTGCCCCATGGCGGAGCGAGACTCGCTGGATGTCCGCATCAAAGAGCTCATCGAGAAGTATCCTTCCTTCGGATATCGCCGAGTCTGGGCGCTTCTCCGATTCAAAGATGGCCTGAAGAAGCCAAGCGGATCATCGCTCGGTGGATCCTGTGGTACAACCACGAGCGACCGCATCAATCGCTGGGCTACCTAAGCCCCCGCGAGTACCGATCCCAACAATCCCTGTCGGTGGCTTGACCGCAGGGGGGCACTAGACCGCACTGCACGCCCATTTTCATTGGGGGAGTCGTGTGAGGCTGCCCCCAAGTTGGCTGAAGCTTAGCAGTCCAGTCCGGGGGAGAAGCCCCCTGACCCAGCCCCAACTATTCTTGTTTCCTTCGTACAATGTCCAGTATGTCATTCTCAAAGACCCCCAAAGAAGTGAAAGTTACGAGCGTGGGATCTTGAGGTGTCCCCCAGTCAACTGTGCAAGGTTCATTGGTGCTGAATGCTGCCGTGACATTGGAAGTGGGAATACGGTCTCTCCGCAACACACCCCCTTGTGCATTCTTGGTTTCCGCTACCCCCGAAATCTCGACCGCTAGCGAGTACCTACAGTTTACCGATACTTTTGTCCCTTCCCCCTCCGGAGCAATGTAGACATTAGCGCGGCCTTCCAAAGTCGGCTTCCTTACAACGCTTGTCAGGATTAGGTACTCGCCAAAATCCCCCGCGTTTTGACCAATCGTGTAACGGGCTGCTTCGGCTACATCGTAAGAAACGTCTTCCACCGTTCCGCCAGCCTTAAAATATCGGGTAGACCTTCCACCCGATACGTACTTCGATGGTTCGTTCGTAGTAAACGAGAGATTAATCAATCTCGAATCCTTGTCGATATTGTTGATCACATAATATCGGGAAGCTAGCTCGCCAACAAGCCTATCCCAGGTGTCTTCAAAGTTGCTTTCGACTAACGCCGAATTCGCCACCCGTACAACACTCGGACTAACATAGGAAGAAGTGGACTTTGGCTGCGGTGCGGCACAAGAAGCACCCCAAATGACCGTAAGAAGCGCTAAACCCAGAGTTTGGAACAGTTTCATGGTGCTGATGTTAGCCGAGGGTTATCTATTGGGGAAGGGGGCCTATCGGATTACCCGCCTGAGTAAAGCACGCTGCAACTCAATGTCGTCAGGGGGCCGCGCCTCGGCTGTTGTAGACCTTGGCAGATTTATGATTCGTGTTTTGAACCTCACTCGGTTTCCGTGTCTAGGTAGATACGGTCGGTCCCCCAATTTTCGCTGACCTCCATGATGACAGAGGTGGCTAGGCGCCTCAGGGAGGGGGCGTTCGGGAAAAGGCAAGTCACTCGGGTCCTTCACTTGACTCCGAGGCAGAGGCGTTTCAGCGCGTTACTGGTTCGAAGTCGCCTCTGATGCGGCTTCGGCAGGTCAAAACCAGCGAAGTCTCGCATTCCTGGTGGATGTATGGCGGAGGCTGGGTCAATAAGCCTTCAGGTATAAAAAAAGATGGTGAAGGATTCGAACGGCCAAGAGCCGCTTCGATCCTTGTGACTTGCCAAGAGCCTTCATTCCTCTTGAAGGCAGGGGCGATACTCAAGTTGAATTCGAGGAAAGGACCCCCGAAGGTCCCGCATCACATTCGGCCACCCTGTACCCCACTGGTTGGTGAAGACCCAAGTGCGGCCCTCCGAATGGATCAGATCGCTGTCTTTTGTATGGAACCTGGAGGGGCGGAATGCGCTATCCGTTGATTCGGGGTCTTCTTCTGCGAGTGCTAGGAATTCACCAATGCTGTCTACTTCTTGCGGAATGGAGTAGAAGGCGGCTTTTCTACCTCGGGCCTTGAAGAACTCGACCAGGGTGGAGATCGGAACACCACTGCTGATGAGGGCTTTGACGACAATCAGGATCGCATTGCGCTTCCACTGGTTCTTGTGGATTTGGCCTGAGACGGTTACATCATAGCGAGTGAAGTCTACGGTCGAGTTGCGCGACTTTTGCTCCTTGCTGCGTTTCTCGCGGACCTGTACTTGGTAGGCGCTCGCTTCCGGAAGGGGAATGATTTGTTGGACGTCAATGAGGGTGCGACCCCGATCAGAGTAGGGTTTGATGCGTATGCAGCGGATGTCTAGGTATTTTTCGTTTAGCCAGAGAACCGAGGTGGTTATCTCACGCGAGAAATCGGCTGAGACCAAAACGATGCGCACGTCTTGGGCAAACTGGTCTTCGTTGAATTCATCGATCTCGAGGTGCTCCTTGAGGAGCTGCTCGGGATCATCTTGTCGGCCGCGGGACGCCAAGTAGTTGCCGAAGATTTCTACGGTGTGTTCGGCGGTTAGGGTCGAAACCATGGCGGCATAGCGAATTGCTTGCAGTTCCATGTGTCCCCCGTCTTCGGTGCGCTTGAGCTCGAAGACCACTAGATTCGCATCTCGATCAATACCGAGCAGGTCGATTCGGCGGCGCGAGTCGACCCATTCGCCAAACTCTTCGGCGATGATTAGGACCCCGTCGGCGACCACTTGGATTTGATCTCGCAGGAGCCGCTGCAGATCGGATCGCTCGGCGATGGAGGCCGACTGGAAAGTGGTTTCAGAGAGTGGCCGGAGTTTGTCTGGCTGGACTTCGAAAATCGGGGGCATGGAGTGTAGATTATTGCGCGTAGGGGCAGCGATCACTGCATTTTCCAAGTGTCGGTGGGGTGTCGTGCCCACTTCTGGGGTGGTTTCCCGGGCTACGGAACCGTAGAGGGCCATAGAATTGGGCGATGGAAAGAAAATGGCTTTGGCCTCTAGTGGGGCTGACTATCTTTCTTGTGGCCTTCGCATTCTTGAGCTGGGATTCTGGGCTCAATGGGTTCCTTGAGCCGGCGGGGAATGAACTTTCAGGCAAGCTCTCGCAGGCCAATGGGGTTGGACCTGAAAGGGTTAGGGCCCGGGACAATGCTGCGGAGCCAGGACCTGCCACTTGGATCGCCGTGCGTGTTGAGGACCTTGAATTGGGTGGGCCTTGCGCGGCTGTTTTGGAATCAGACGGGCTCAAATTGGTGACCCAGGCGAGTACCGGACTGTGCTTGTTGCCTTGGGAGGATGGCGCGACGTGGATGGTGTCTGCGCCGTTTCATGCTAGTGAGCGGTTTTCGCTGGATGGTGCGTCGGATAATGAGGTCCAGGTCTGGGGCTTGGCACCTACGGGTAGGGCGACGATCCACTTGAAGGGCCGAAATCGTGTTGATCTTGGTCAAGTCCGCGCATGGTTGCGCGGGGGTGGTGGCATAGCGCGCAGGCAAGAATTGGCGCTTCCGACGAGCGACGATTGGACTCTGACGCTTGGTGGGCCAGCAAGGTTTGGGGTTCAAGTCGGCGAGGTGGTTCGCGAGTGGGACGTGGCGCCAGGGGCGGACCTTACGGTGGTACTTGCCTGCGAGATCGCGAACTTGCGGGTAGTGGATGCAAGCGGTATGGGCCTTGATGGAATTGCTGTGAGGGTGCGATCGTTGGGTCCCGGACGGGGTGCCTTTGTGGACCTTGAAACCGATGGAGAAGGGCTCGTGCAGGTGCCTTTGGCCGAGGATGGGGCCGAGGTATGGGTGAAGCCTGGCTCCGTGTACTGCGAGGTGACGGGTTGGGAGCCTGCCGGTGCGGTGGCTTCGATTGGACAGGGGCGCGCGGTCTTACTTCCCGGTGCGGGCGAGGTAGTGGCTAGGTTGGAGTGCCAGGGGACGCGCATGCGGGTCGTGGATGCGGAGACCGGCGCGCCAGTGACGGCTGAGGCGTACATGGGGTACGAGTTCTACTCGAGATCGCCCGTGGCGAGCTGGAAAGGGATGTCGCCGCCCAACGCGGAGGCTTTCGATCCAAAACGGTGGTCGATTGAAGCGGGTTGGCTCGATTGGGTGCCGGTGCATGGGCCTTACGACGATGGGCGGCTTGCGATTTGGGCGGACGGGTATGACCTTTACTTGCGCGACAATCCGCGAGAAGTGTTCGGAGCTGTGGGGAGTGTTCTTGAGGTGCGGCTGATGCCTCGCCAACGGTCGGCGAAGTTCTTGCGGGTGCGGTTTGCGGATGGGGAGGCCTATCGCGGAAGGCTGTGGATCGTGGATGAGGCTGGGGAGCGGCCCATTTGGGAGGGGCCGACCGATGGCTGGGGACAGCTCGGGCCGGTGGCTGGGCTTGGGGGGGATTGGCGAATCTTGGATAGCGGCCGGGGGATAGAGTTGGCGACCTTGAAGGAGCCCGAGGCTAGGGCAGAGTCCACCTTGGAGGTGGTGCTGCCTTTGCGTGCCGGAAGTCTTGTCCTTGCGGGGGCGCCCGAGGCTTCGGCGGCTGTCCGGGTGCTACGCGAAGGTACGTGGCGCCCGTTGGAAGCGAGCGCTTGGACCGCCAAGGGACTGCGCTTTGATGGCCTGCAACCCGGGCGCTACTTGATCGGGCCCGGGCCCTGGCTTGACCAGGAATCCTATCGGTCGATGTACCCTGGGTTTGGGTGGGATGTGCAGGTGGTGGGTGGCAAGACCGCAACCGTGGCGTGGAACGAGGCTTGGTGGCCCGAGGATCCGATTAAGGGGCAGATCGAAGGGCTGGATCCCAGCTTGGTGGGCTCGCTCGCGTTGGTTCCGGTGTACCGCTCGCTGGAAATGCCGGCGCGGGTTTCGCCCCTCGCGCCGCGGGTGCGAATCGATGGGCTAGGGAGGTATGCGCTCGTGGAGATGGGCCGGCCCGAGCGCTTGCTGCTGATTCGTTTGCGAGCGGGCGACACACCCACCGTGCTCGCGGGTTTCCACCCGGGCGGGCGTACTTCGGTAGACCTGGGGCGCGTGGTCGTGCACGTGACGTCGACTGGGACCGAGCCTATCCAGGTGAGCTATCGGGTGCCTGCCGCGAGCATTGGGGTGCCCGTAGCTGGGGCCGATGCCTTCTCGGGTTACTTCGCCCCTGGAGAAACGATTTCGCTCGACCTTGTGCCGCGATCGGTGGATACGTTGACTGTCAAGCAGGGGGGCGCAGAGGTCCGCTGTTCGCTTGAGTGGGGGAAAGGGCCCGACCTGGACGTGAATGCCGGCCTGTAGCAGTTTGTTGTAGGTGGGAGGGTGTGACCCAGTCGCAGCCCTAGGCCTTCGGGAATGCGAGGACCAAGGCACCCAAGGGGCACACCGTCCATTTGATTGTCAGCACGTGTACCTCTAATTGCGGCCTTTCCGAGCCTGTGGCTGGCCTGCTTTCAGGATCTCGCTGATCACAAAATTGGGCGTATGCAAAACCTGGCGCGCCTCGAACCTCCTGACGACGTAGCCGCTTGACGTCAGGAACGCGTCACGGGCCTGGTCGGCGGTTTTGCGGTGTGCGTGTTCTTTGTCTCCGTCGATTTCGATGCAAATGTCCTTGGGGGATGCTGGGATGAGGAAGTCGACTTCCGCGTCGCCGATAAGGAAGTGGGGGATAGAAGAAATGCCTTCCATGACCAGGTGGGTGAAGAGTGCAAGTTCGGCGGGGCTGGAGTCGCGCAGGCGTTCGACCTCCTCGCAGTACTTGGAGAGTTCGCGCAGGATCTCGCCGGATTGGCGACACGCGTCCATGTCGCAGACGATGACTAGGACATCACGTGCCCTTGTGATGGCAACGTTGATGAGATTTCTATCGGATGCCCAGCGGGAGGTGCTTTCAGGCATGCCCCCGGCGACCACAGGTGAAAAGATGATTGCATCGCGCTCGTCGCCCTGAAAGGCGTGGGCCGTTCCGACCTCGATGTCACGTAACACCGCTTGGTGGAGGAGTTCTGAAATGAGTTCGGCTTGTCCTCGGAAGGGGGTGACGACGCCAATGGAGCCTACCGATCTATCCTGTCGGAGTTCCCGGATCACCTGAATGACTTCGTTTGCCTCCGCTGTGTTCTTCCAAGAGGGGTAGCTTTTCGCGGCCGTACCGATTACGTGTCGGTGGTAGACGCCACCGGGGTAAAGCTTGCCCGACTGTGTCTGAGTGCGTTTTCGAAGCTGGAGTTGGCTGTGATAGATGTGGCTGTTAGAGAACCCAATGATAAGAGGATGGCTGCGGTAGTGCTCCGTGAGTGGGATGACGTCTGCATGCTGCCCCGGGAGCTGGCTGAGGGCTGCGTCGTAGGCATTGTTCTCGCAATGCCGCAGCCCATACTCAAGTTCGGACAGCCCCATCTTGTGCAGAAGGCTCTCCTCCATGGGAATGGGTATTGAGGCAATGGCCGGAAGTTGTTCCTTGTCTCCAATGACGACCAAACGCTTGGCTCGGAACAAGAGGGGCAGGATGTTTGTCAAGGTGCACTGTGAGGCCTCATCGATGATCAAAAGGTCAAAGAGGTCAGGGAGTAGAGGAATGCTTGCGGTTCCTTGACCCGTGGCAATCCAGATGGGTAAAACATCCAAAGCGTCTTTGAAGAGTTCGATATCCCCGCCCTTCAAGCGCAGGCTACGACTATAGGCCGTTTGCAGCTTTGCAAGGGCTGCTAGACCGCCCGGACTGCTGGACGCGCGATCGAGCCACGCGAGTTTGGCACCGGAGAAGGACAGAGATTCCAATTCTGAATTGATGCGTTGCAGTTGGGATCGCAAGAATTCAGGACTGTAGGCCTGAAACGTATCCGATAGGTCAGAAATAGGCCAGTCTGTTCGGTCGCTCAGGAGTAAGTCCACGCGATGGCTTATACCCGAGCGCTCCTCAGCTGGAACGGATGCGACGGCGCGCATGAGTTCTGCGTGTGCCCATTGAGACTCTTCTTGAATCTTTTGGATTAGGGTCGGACGATCCGTGGCGTGGTACTCATGCCACTCGCTCTCCCATGCTTCCAGTTTGCGGAGCGGCTCTTGCAGGAGGGCATCTCCCTCTTGTGGCAACGAATCCGGTTCTTCGATATCTGCGAAGAAACTGGGCCGATCGTGCCACCAAGCGGAAAGATACGAGGACGGTAGTCGGAGCTTGTCGAGTTGGTTAGCTTGGGTTGTGGCCGCCAATTGGAAGGCTTGCGCTTCTCTCCAACCTTCCAGCAATCGCGGCATCACCCCGCTGTACTTTAGCTGTCTTGTGGAGTCCAGGTCGGAAAGCGTCGGGGAGTTCGCCAGCCGGCCAATGGTCGTCACAAAGTCCCTCCCAAAGCCGTTGTTGAAAGTAGTTCGCAGTGGCATGCCGCGGCCGATAGCATCCAACTCATTGGCGAAGCCCGCAAGGACTGCAAAGGTCTGCTTTTGGGCGGCCCTGCGATCATGGGCTTCCGCCGCGACTTCGGCCTCCATGATGCGGCGGTCCAAGGCTGCTGCGTGGCGAGGCCAAACGGTAGCTGCATCTTCGAGGCTGAGAGACGGCAGTTGGACGCGGATGGCTGCTTTGGACAACGCCAGTTGTATGGTTTCGAGTTCCCTGTAACTTGTAGTGGCTGCATCGAGGCTATTTTGGGCGAGGCCTAACTGAAGCAGACCTTCCGCGATGGGTAAGAAGTTCTGCGTGGCTGTTTCTGAGTTTCGGTTCAAGCGGTCCCAAAGGCTTGCAGGAAGATGTTCTCTCACCTGAAGGAATGCTCGTGCGAGACGCTCTCTCGCTCTGGATGCCGAGGTGAATGGAATGTTGGCGGACCACTTGCTAGCCAAAGCTGCAGACCGTTTGTGCTCGCTTAGAAAAATCTCGAGACTGTCGATGTCGATCGGAAACTCACTCTCTATGTCTAGGTTGCGAGCGACGCGGGCAGCGGAGCTGTGCTTGCTTGTGGCTGCATGGAGGGCTGCCTGAGCTGCTGACACTTCGCCTGCATAGTCTCTCAGTTCGGTGGCTAAGGAAGTCGCCTGGTGGATCCATTTGCGGGCTGCATTGGCACCGCGAAATTCATCGTACGCTCGAGCCCAAGGTACCGTGGCGAGGTTCTGCTCAATCGGTTGGTCTAGGTAGGCGGTAAGGCGATTCCACCAATCGTGTAGCGCTCGGGCGGGTTGAGTGCTCGCAAGCCACTCCCAATCCTTCACGGTCTCGGGGTCGAGCCCAAGCTCCGAGAGGCAGCGGTCACGGTCCAGTAGCTGAAGGTTGCGTCGCTCTACAAGTGATGTCCGGGATGCTATGTTGGTATCTATCTGGGCTTGCACGTTTGGGATACGCGCGATCCAGGCTCTTGCGCCGTCGATGAGGTCTAGGAATTGTGAAGGGGTGATGGAAACGCCAGCATTGAGTGCGATGGCGTGATCTTTTAGTGACGAATCTCTTTCCGCCAGCCGCGCCAGGCTTTCTTTCCAGTCGGCGTAGGCTTTCAAGGCTGCTTTGAGTTGCTGGTCGATCATCTCACAGCGGCCATTGTCGAGCTTGGCGCGCAAGTCGTCCGACTCTAGTTGGAGAGTTTGCGCTTCCTTAAGGCTTTCAATGTTGAGTACGCCGCGTTTGTGGCGCTCAATGATACTGGTCGCATGCTTGATGGTTTCTACGACCTTGTTGTGACGTTTCGATCCGGCCCTGACGGCGATAGGGAACTCTGATTCAAAGCGCTGCAAGCGTTCGAGAACGACATCGACAGCCTTGTTGTTGGTGCTCGCGAACAACGTTCGTTTTCCAAGCGCCCAAGCGTTCAAGAGGGTCGAAACCACGACTTGGCTTTTCCCACAGCCAGGGGGACCGCTTACTACCGTGACCGGTTGATCACCAAGTATGCCCTTGACCGCTTCGAGCTGCGAAGTGTTGAGTGGTACAAATGAGAGCGGAGTCAAAGTCTCGCCATGGGGGAGGTCCTTTTGCCCTTCTAGCAATCGAAGTCCACCCGAATAGGACGAATGTTCAAGGTAGGCGCTCAGGTCGTCATAGTCCCGGACCAAATGCGCATTGTAAGCTGAGACGTTTTGGGGTGGAGCGAACAAGCACCAAGACCAGCGTGCCGGTTTTAGGCGGCCCGAGAGGGGCTCGAATGCACCGGCCAAGCTAGTGATGACGTGCTCGCCGAGCGAGTGGTCTGAATCTGCGTGTTTCCTGTTGGCAGCCTCCAGGATTTGGACGGTTAGCTCCTCGGGCTCTTGAAGGAGGCCGATGTTCATGCGGTCCAGCAAACTGAGAAAGGTCGGGGACAGGCTCCACTTGGAACGGTCTGGCGTTAGGACATATCCGCTTTCGCTCTTGTTGAGTTTGGCTTCTAAGACGAAAATGGGCTGAAGCGCAGCGGAGTCGGTTGTCTTTGTCTGAATACACCCCAACCCTAGGTAGAACTCAGTTCCAAGTACCTCCAGTTGTTCCTTGAAGTGCGGATTGATAAACGCGTCGTCTGCAATCTGCCATGGACCCACCACGCTTCGTGAAGAATCCTCCGCAAGTGGAGACCAGCGAGCGGCGCCTTTCACTAGGCGCAACGTGTAGAAGTCTTCCTCACTCTGCTTGATCACCTGGCGATGGAATGCCACGACTGCACTCCAGTCCCTGAATTCATCGGTGTTATCCTTGGAGCTGCCGAGTAACTGAAACCGGCGGGGAGCAGGACCCGAGTTGGACATGGTCTTCGTAAAGGAGGAAATCGTGGCTGAGCGAGGTCCCAATATCCTAGCGCCCTTTCCGAGGAGCGCGGGACAGACGCGAGAGACTGCAATGGTGGGGATCAGGTTAGAGGTCCTTGGCGCCTCACCCGCTGAACCGCTCCTTGCCTTGTACCCCTTGCTTCGCTTCTGTTTCCGGTCCATTGGACCTTCCAGTACTTGGCCGGAGGAACGGCCTGTTTTGCGCCCGGGAGAGCCGTCATCGCTAGGAGGAGACCGCAGGTTGTCGAGTTTACGTCCACAGAACGCACTCGGTCCGATAGTCGGTGAGAGCTCGCTCAATCGCCTCCTTTGGGCTTTCGGCCGCAAATCTCCTCCTGAGTCACGATCGGCTATCCGATTTTGCATCGGGCCGGGGCACTACTGGCTAGGGCGCGAAGTTTCGGGCAGCGTGGTTGATTCGGGTGGTGCGGAAGGTCGATGGCGGTTGCGGGAATGGGTGTTTCTAGCCAGTTTGTCGCCTGTTGGGCGGGGTTTTGCCGTTTGACGGGCAGGGTTTTGGGCCCGGCCCGTTTGCGTTGCTTGGGGGGAGTCTTGGGCTTGGTTGGGTGCCTTCCGGTTTGGGGGCAGGGGCTTGGCACGGTGGTCGGAACCCAGGGAGTCGGTACCCAGGAAGGGGGGACCCTGAAGGCAGGTACCCAGGAATCGGATGCTCACTGGGCTGCCGAGCAGGCGGTAAATGGGCCGGGCGTGGAAGGTTCCAGGGATGCGGTTGCCCAATCGGAAGCATCCCACAGCGCAGAGCCTCAAGCATCCCACGATACCGAGCCTCAAGCATCGCACAGCACCGAGCCCCAAGGTTCGCGCAGCTCCGAGCCGCAAGCCCCACATAGCACCGGCCAAGGCGTCGGGCAGGAAGCCTCGGCGACCCTCGAAGAGGCGTCTCCCGTCTGGCAGCCGCGCTATCACAATCGCGACCAGGTCAACGAATTGCTGGGGGCTTGGATTGCTGCGAGTGGTGGGGCGGCGCGTTGGGTGGATGTGTCCGACGGGGTGAAGGGGATTGAGTTTGGTGGCGGGGATCGGGTGGCGGCTCCGTTGGAGAAGCGGCGTACGGTTTTGTTGGTTGGTGGGCTGGATGGGCGCTCGGTGGCGGGGGGCGAGGCGGTTTTGTCGGTTTGTTCGCGGTTGTTGGGTGATTTGGGCGCGCTGCGTTCGGACTTGACGATCGTGGCGATTCCTTGGGCGGTTCCTGGGCGGTTGCAGTCGGTGGATCAGGGGCAGCCGGCGCTCGGGCGCGATTTGGATGGGGATGGGTTGGTGCTCGATATGCTGGTCGAGGATCCGGCGGGGCGTTGGACGATGAGTAAGGATCGGCGCTTCTTGGTCGAGGCGCGGGCGGGGGATTCGCCGCGGTATCGGCGGTTGGTAGAGGGGCAACGGTTGGGGGCTGGGGGTGAGGAGCTGGGAGCTGGTGGAGGAGCCGGTGGTGGAGTTGGTGCTCGGGCTGGTTTGGGGAGCGCGGCCTCGGGGATGGACGAGAACGGCGGGGGCAAGGGTTCGGCGCAGAGTTTGGATCCCGAGGCGGCGTTTCCGGTGATTGGCGCGCCGGCTTTGCGCGGGGTGCCGCAGCCCGATGGGCTGGTGGTGTACTTGCAGAACTTGGTGCTCAGTCGGCCGATGGCAGCGGTGGTGGTCTTCCAGGGCAACCATGGCGGGCTTGCGACGCCGGGGGCGGGAGCTTCTTCGCCTTGGAGTGAGTTGCCGGATCAAGCCACCTATGAGCGGCTGGGGCGCGTGTTGGCCCAGGCGACGGGGCGCGAGCGGGTGCCGGTGCAGACCCAGTTCGAAGCGCGTCGGGCGGCGCGGGTGGGGTCGTTTGTGGATTGGTGCTACCAGGTGCCGGGAGTGTTGGCGATGGAGATTGCGCCTTGGGGGGCGTTGGGCGTGGACGTGCCCGAGGTGGTGCGTAGCGATGAGCCGGCGGCTCCCGACCCCTGGTCGATGCGGCCGCCGATGACGGCGCGGGATCGGGCTTGGGCGCATTGGCTGGATGATGTGCGCGGGGGGCTCGGATTTGTCGAGTGGCGGCCGGTGGAGCGTTCGGATGCGCCCGCTTGTTTGGTGGGGGGCTGGCAGCCGCGGACCTACTTCAACCCGCCGGAGGATGCTTTGGCCGAAGCTCTGGTGGGGCTCGATTCGTTTGTGGTGCAGTTGCTCGAACACCAGCCGCGGCTGGAGCTGTGCGACGTGGCGTTGGAGCGCGACGGCGAGCTGTGCATCGTGCGTGCGAGGCTGCGGTGCCAGGGCAACCTGCCGATGCGCACGCAGGTGTACGGGCGCTGGCCGGGTTTGCAGGCGCAGGACGCGCCTTGGTTGGAATTGGAATTGCCCGCTTCGGCCCAACGGCTGGCGGGGGCAGCGCGGACTCCCTTTGCGAGCATCGATCCGGGTAGCAAGAGTCCGACGCTCGAGTGGCTGGTGTATGCGCCGGCGGGGACGCGGCTGGTGTTGCGCTTTGGCTGGCGGCAGGCGGTGCTGGGGAGCAAGGAGTTGACGCTGTGAGCGGGCGCTTGCTTGGCATTGCGTGCTGGTGCGTCTTGTTGGCTTTTGGGCTGATGGGCGGAGCTTGGGCCGACGGCACGGCTTTGCCCGCTTCGGCGGGGGGCGGCGAGGTGTTGCGCAGCGAGTGGGAGCGCAGCCTCGAACGTCTGGAACAAGAGCCCGATCCGTTGGTGCTCAAGGCGGTGCTCGAGGGCATGCAGCGTGAGTTTCCCGGGCGCGTGGCTTGGAGCACCTATGGCCAAAGCCGGGCGGGGCGTCCCTTGTACGTGCTGCGCTTGGAGCCCACCGACCTGAACGGCGAGACGCCTTCGGGGTCGCTGCCGATCGCTTGGGTGGTGCCCGACATGGACGCGCCGCCGCGGCCGGCTGCGCTGTTGGCGGCGGCGAACCATTGGCTGCGCAGCGGGAAGGGCCAGGGCAACATCGCGGTGTGCGTGGTGCCGGTGCCCAATCCGGATGCTTGGATCGATGGGCCGCGAGCGGGCGCGGTGCAGCTCGAGCGCAACTTTCCGTTTGGGTGGACGCCGTGGCTGGGGGCTGGGCAGAACCCTGGGCCCGCGCCGCTGTCGGAGCCCGAGTCGCGCAGCCTGGTGCAGTGGGCGCTCGAACACCCGGGGGTGATGGGGCTGGTGCGTTGGCAGGCGCAGGCCAGCGAAGGGGCGAGCTTGGTGGCCTATGCGGCCGAGGTGCTGGGCATCCCTTCGGTCGCCGTCGATGCGGAAGGGCCCGAGAGCTTGACGCGCGGGTTGCGGGTGTTGGACGGGCTGCGCGACCGGGTCGAAGGGCGCGTTCTGGGCATCCGGCGGCTGTCGGAAACCCTGTGGAGCGTCGACTTCGAGCTGCGCAACGTGGCCGAGCATGCGCTGGGCGCCTCGCCGCCGGAGTTGCATTGGCAGGTGATCGGGGGCGTGGCCAAGGCGGCGGCGCAGGGGCCGGCGGGGGCGGAGGACCTGGCGCTGCTGCCCAAGGCAAGCGTCGGGCGTTTGCCCGTGGCGGGTCAAGGCTGCACCGTGCGCGTCGTGATCGAGTGCGCTGGCAGCGACAGTTTGTTCGTGCGCTTCGATGGGGCTCGCTTGCCCGCGTTGACCTTGGCGGTGGCGCTGCCTAAGGCTGTGGCGCAGCCGCGGTAGAGGTTCCAGGCTGCGCCTGGTTGCCCACAACGGGCTGCCGGGCGCGGTTCGCTAGGTGCCAAGTTTCGCGCGCGCGTGCCCGGGCGAGTTGGTGCGCCCGCTTGCCTCGGGACCGTTCGGCTCGCTGCCTACCTGCGTTCGCGGCGCTGTGGGTGGCCTTAAGAACTTGCCCATCAAGGCCGAATGGCTTTGCAGCGCTAAGACATTTCCAATCCGGGCCGAATGGCCATGCAGCGCGCGGGGGGTGGAACCCACGGGTGTGCGCGTTCCTGGTCCCAGCGCAGACCAACGCGCACCACGCCGCAACGGCGACCTAGGGCTTGCTCAACTTCTTCTCGAGCTCGAGCAATCCCGTCAGCGTGATTTGGCCTATGGCGTGCAGGCTCTCCTGGCTGCACTTGTCGAGGGTGTCTTCGCTGGTGTGCCAATATTGATTGCCAGGGCCGTACTCGAAGTCGATCAGGTCGAGTACCGGGACGCCCAGGTTCAAGAACGGAATGTGGTCGTCCTTGACGCGTTGGCTGTGGCCGGCGAAGTGTTTGCCGAAGCCGGCTTCGGTGCCCGCCTTCTCGAACATCTCGCGCAGCCAGGTGGTGCTGTATTCCTCGGTGGTCAGCTTGAGGTCCTTGTCGCCGATCATGTCGAGCAGCACCATGGCCTTGAGGTGTTCGAACTGGCGCTTCTTGGACAGCTCGTAGGCGTGGTGGCGCGAGCCGTAGGTGTTGTCGGGGTCTTCCCAGAAGGGGCGTACGGCTTCTTCGCCGTCGAAGAACACGAAGCGATAGGTGACTGGGCGCGGCGCGGCGGCGGCGAAGCCGCGCGCGAGTTCGAGCACCACGGCGGTCGACGAGCCGCCGTCGTTGGCGCCGACGAAGTTCTCGAGGAACTTGGTGTCCATGTGGGTGGCGACGATCACCATGGGCGAATCGGGGCCAGCGGCGCCTTCGAGGTCGGCGTAGAGGTTTTGGAACTTGAGTTTGCCCTCGGGGGTCGACGGGGTGACCGGGACTTCGCTCTCGAAGGATTCGAGTTGGGGTTTGAGCCCGGCCTTGGTCAGCTCGGATTGGAGGTAGGCCACCATCTGGGCCATGCCCGGCGACTCGCTGGGGCGTGGGCCGATGCCAACCACGGTTTCCAGATCCTTCCAGGCGCGCGCATCGTCGAAGCGCGGGGTGCTCCAAACGCGCGGAGAGGGCGGTTCCTGGGCAGCCGGGGTGGGGGAGCAGGCGAGCGGCGAGGCGAGCAGGCCGCAGACGGCAAGGACGATTCGGGAGGTGTTCACGGGGCGGTGCGGGGGCGGGGTCCACTCCAGCATACGAAACCCGTGCCCACGGAACAGGGCCCCATGCTGTAGGAAGGCGCAAAGTTGCGCGCCAGGGACTCAAGGGCTCGCGCCCCGCGGTCGAAGAACGCAAGGCTCCTTTCTCCCCAGCCTCTGCGACATGACTGAGCCGAACCCTCTATTCCGTCTCGCCTCCCAAGCCCAAACCAAGGAACGCTTCGGAGCGCTGCGTTGGCAGGGAAGTTTGCAAGCGTACCTGGAGCGTGTCGCCGAGCAGCCCGCGCTCGCGCGCAACGCCTGGCAGCGCATGCTCGACATGATCGAGCTGCATGGGTATCGCGATGGGGACGACGGGCTGCGCACCTGGAAGCTGTTTGAAGATCCTTTGGGCGGCGGCCGCGATGGGGTCTTTGGGTTGCAATCGTCGTTGTCGGATTTGGTCGACATGCTGCGCGCGGGCGCCATGCACTTGGGGCCCGAGCGGCGCATGCTTTTGTTGCATGGGCCGGTGGGTTCGTCGAAGAGCACCATCGCGCGGCTTCTCAAGCGCGGGCTGGAAGACTACACGGCGCGCGACGAAGGGGCGATCTATACCTTCTCCTGGGACGTCGATGGCGAGCACGTGCCTTCGCCGATGAATCAGGATCCGCTCTTGTTGCTGCCCAAGGAGGCACGCGCGGCGGTCGAAGCGCAGCTGGCGGAGTCGTGGCGCGGCGAGTACGAGCTGCGCATCGAAGGCGACCTCGACCCGGTCAGCCGCTTCTACTACGACCGCTTGATGGAGCGCTACGACGGCGACTGGTCGAACGTGATGAACCATGTGACCGTGCACCGCTTTGTGTTCCAGGAGGCCGCACGGGTGGGGATCGGCACGTTCCAGCCCAAGGATGAAAAGAACCAGGACTCGACCGAGCTGACCGGAGATCTGAACTACCGCAAGATCGCAGAGTATGGCTCGGATTCGGACCCGCGTGCGTTCAACTTCGACGGCGAGTTCCACGTGGCCAACCGTGGCATGCTCGAATTCGTCGAGGTGCTCAAGCTCGACGTGGCGTTCCTGTACGACCTGCTCGGTGCGACCCAGGAGCACGTCATCAAACCCAAGAAGTTCCAGCAGAGTTCGATCGATCAAGTGATCCTGGGCCACACCAACGAGCCCGAATACCGCCGGCTCGTGAGCAACGAGCTGATGGAAGCCTTCCGCGATCGCACGATTCGGATCGACGTGCCCTACAACCTGGCGGTCGACTCGGAGGCGCAGATCTATCGCCGCCGCTACGGCAAGTTGGGCAGCCCCAACCGGCGTTTGGCGCCGCACAGCCTGCGACTGGCTGCCCTTTGGGCGGTGCTGACTCGGCTCGAGGAGCCCAGCCACCAGGGGCTCAGCCTGCTGCAAAAGGCGCGGCTGTACAACGGCGAGCGGGTGCAGGGCTTCGAGCCCGAGCAAGTCGCCGAATTGCGCGCCGGCGCCCAGCGCGAGGGGCTGTTCGGGATCAGCCCGCGCTACGTCCAAGACCGCATCGCCTTGTGCCTGGTCAAGCACCCGCAAATGGTCGGGCCGCGCCAGGTGCTCGAATCGATCCGCCAGGGGCTGTTGCACCACTCGCTGGTGGCCGGGCCCGAGGACCGGGGACGCTACCTCGAGCTCGTCAGCCTGGTCGAGGGCGAGTACGAGGAAACCATCCTGCGCGAGGTGCGCGCGGCGCTGACCTCCGACGAAGACGCCATGGATCGCCTCTGCGCGCGTTACCTGGACAGCGTGCGCGCGCACACCACGCGCGAGCCGGTGCAGGGGGTCGGGGGCCAGTCGGTGGAAGCCGACGAGGCTCTGATGCAGTCGGTCGAGGAAAAAGTCGGCATCGGCGAGAGCCGGCGCGAGGACTTCCGCCACGAGCTGATGAACTACATCGCCATGCTGCACGCCGACGGGCGCACCTTCGACTACCGCCAAAACAAGCGGCTGGCCGAGGCGCTCGAGCGCAAGCTGTTCGAGGACCAGAAGGACCAATACCACCTGACCAGCCTGGTCTCGGGGGTGGTCGATCCCGACGCCACCGCCAAGATCGCGGTGGTGCGCGACCGGTTGGTGCGGCGCTTTGGCTACGACGAACTCTCGGCCAGCGCGATCCTGCAGGAGGTCGCCGGGCTGTTTGCGCGCGACGAAGCGGCCGATGGTGAATCGGAAGGCAAAGCCGCCTAGCGATGAGCCGTCCCGCGCACCGCATGGCCACCGACCAGGCCCGCTTCCGCGACATCGTGCGCGGGCGGCTGCGCGAGGATTTGCGCAAGTACCTGCAGAGCTCCGAGCTGATCGGACGCCAAGCGGGGCGCGTGATCTCGATCCCCGTGCCGCAGATCGAACTGCCGCGCTTCCGCTTTGGCGGGCCCGGCGAGAAGGGCGGGGCGGGCGCCAAGGGTAAGCCCGGCCAGGGCAAGGGCGAACCCCAGGACGGCGAAAACGGCGTGGGGGGCTCGGGCGATCAGCCCGGCCAGCACCCGCTCGAAGTCGAGGTCGAAATCGAAGAATTGGCCGAGCTGCTCGGCAAGGAACTGGGGCTGCCGCGCATCGAACCGCGCGGCTGCAAGAAGCTGTGGGTCGAGGGCGGGCGCTACACCGGGGTGGCCCCCGAGGGGCCCAACTCGCTGCGGCTCTTCCGGCGCACCTTCCGCCAGGCGCTGCAGCGCACGATTGCCTCGGGCGAATGGGATCCCGCCGATCCGCGCGTGGTGCCGATCCCCGCGGACCAGCGCTATCGCGCCCAGCGCTCGCACCCCAAACCCCAGTCGGCGGCGGTGTTGGTGCACATGATGGACGTCTCGGGCTCGATGGGCCGCGAGCAGAAGGACATGGTGCGCATCCAGGCTTTCTGGACCGACACCTGGCTGCGCAGCCAGTACGAGAGCATCGAGGTGGTCTACATCGTGCACGACGCCGAGGCCAAGGAGGTCGATCAGGAGACCTTCTTCCGCGTGCGTGAATCGGGCGGCACCAAGATTTCGTCGGCCTACGCGCTGTGCCGCGACATCGTGCGCGAGCGCTATCCGGCGGATCAGTGGAATATCTACCCGTTTCATTACTCGGACGGGGACAACTGGAGCGCGCGCGACACCAAGGAATGCCTGCGCATCCTCGACGACGAGCTGCTGCCGATGGTCAACCAGTTCGCCTACAGCCAGGTCAAGAGCGTCTATGGCTCGGGTCAGTTTAAGGTCGATCTGGATCACCACTATGGCGAGCACGAGGTGGTCGTGACCGCCGCGGTCGAGGATCGCATGGGGGTGCCCGAAGCGATCCGCAAGTTCTTGCAGAGGGGGCGGTGATGGTGATTACGCGTGGTTTGGGACCTAAGCTGGAAAGCGAGGCGCAGCGCATCGAAGAAGCCGCGCGCAAGGCGGGGCTCGACTTCTTCGACGTGGTGTTCGAGGCCCTGCCGGCCGAGGACGTCAACGCGGTGGCGGCCTATGGGGGCTTTGCCAAGCGCTATCCCTCGTGGCGCTTCGGGATGGACTTCGAACGGCTGCAGAAGGGCTACACCTATGGCTTTTCGAAGATCTACGAGCTGGTGATCAACGGCGACCCGACCTTGGCCTACCTGGTCAAGACCAACTCGCTGATGGAGCAGAAGCTGGTCATGGCGCACGTGTTTGGGCACGCGGATTTCTTCCGGCACAACATTTGGTTTGCGCCCACCGACCGGCACATGGTGGCGCGCATGGAGCACCACGGCGAGCGCGTGGCCCATTGGATGGGGCGACTCGGGCGCACGGCGGTGGAGCGTTTCCTCGATCGGGTCTTGGCGCTCGATACCCTGCTCGATCCCTACCAGCCCCAGCGCGAGCGCTGGAACCCGGGGGCAGCGGCTTCGCCCTACGACCTGCTCGAGTTCCTGGCACGCAAGGCGCCGCTGGAGGAGTGGCAGGTCGAGCTGGTGCGCATGGTGCGGACCGAGGCCACGTACTTCTTGCCCCAGCGCCAAACCAAGATCCTCAACGAGGGGTGGGCCTCGTACTGGCACAGCAAGCTGCTCACCGGGGGCATCCTGGACGACTCGGAGATCGTCGAGTTTTCCGATTGCCACGCGGGGGCTACGGCCGACACGAATGGGCTCAACCCGTACAAGCTGGGACTCGAACTGTTCCGTTCGGCCGAGCGGGCGGGGGAGGACCTGTTTGCCCTGCGCCGCAAGCACAACGACCTGTCGTTCCTCGACGAATGGGTTGACGCGGACTTTGCCCGCACGAGTACCTTCTTTGCGCGTCAAATGGTCCAGGGCAAGGCCTGGCAAGACGTCAAGGAAGCCCTGCTGCAGAGCCTGGCGTGGTGCGGCACCCCGCAGATCCGCGTGCGCAACCTCGACGCCGAGCCGGGCCAAGTTTGGCAGCTCGAACACGTGCACGATGGCCGCGATTTGCACCAGGAAGACGCGATGGTGATCCTGGGCGACCTGGCGCGGCTGTGGGGGTCGCCGGTGGTGCTCGCCACCAAACTGGCGGGCAACGCGGTCGAATGGCGCGTGGATCCCAACGAAGTCGTCGAAAGCGGGGCTGCCTAGCGGCGATTGGGGCTAGGTGCTGGTACTGGCGGGGGGCAAGCGGGATACTGCCCCGATGGCCATCCAGCACGAGCTTTCGTGGTCCGCTTCGCGGGCCGGGACCTTCGCCACCTGCAAGCGGCGTTACTACTACGACTACTACCTGTCGTGGTTGGGCTGGGGGGCGAGCGCGGAGCCGGCGCGGCGCAAGGCCTACCTGCTCAAGAAGATGACGCGCATGCCGATGCTGGCGGGCGATCTGGTGCACCAGGCCATCGAAGGCTGGCTGCGCGGGCGCGCCCATGGGCGCAGCCAAAACCTGGAGCAGCTGGTGGGGTTTGTGACCCAAGGTCTGCGCGACGGGTACAAGTCCAGTCGCGATGGTGCCTGGAAGTCGCGGCCCTCGAAGCTGGTGCACCTGGCCGAGCACCACTACCAGGAGCCGGTTGTGGCCGAAGCCGATGGCAGTGCAGGGGCCTATGGCAAGCGCTACCTCGACCGTATGGAGAGCGCGCTGCGCACCTTCATGGAATCCGACGCCCTGCTCGCGGTGCGCGAGGCGGATCCGGCCGCGTTCCTCGCCTGCGAAGAGATGAGCACCTTCGAGCTCTTCTCGACCAAGATCTACGCCATCCCCGACTTTGCCTACCGCGCTCCGGATGGGCGCGTGCACGTGTACGACTGGAAGACCGGCCGGCCCAACGAGCGCGATGCCTTCCAGCTGGCGGTGTACGTCGAGTACGCGGTGGCCAAGTGGGATGCCGATCCCGACGAGGTGGTGTGCTACGACGCGTACTTGGGCGACGGGAACCTGGTCCAGGTGCACAGCACCGAGGAAACCCGGGCCGAAGTCCTCGAACGCATCCGGGTCTCGATGGAGGCCATGGCCGCGGTCCACTTCAACGCCGACCGCGAAGCGGGGGACCCGCAGGCCTTCCCGGCCATCGAGCCCGGCCCGGTCTGCGCCAGCTGCAACTATCGAGAACTGTGCGATCGGTGCTAGGATGCCCAACCCGACCATGCCGTTCCCCCCGGATCCTTCGCGCCCCCCCGAGCCGGCGACCTACGAGTCGCGCGACGAAGCTCTGCCCAAGCTGGTGGAGCGGGAGGGACCGCGTTTGCACACTTTGGCCCGCCGTTTCTGTGGCAACCCCGACCAAGCCGAAGACTTGGTGCAGGAGGTGTTCCTGCAAGCCTTCAAGAGTTGGGACCAGTTCCGCGGGGATGCCCAAGTGGGTACTTGGTTGTACCGCATCGCCGCGCGCACCTGCATGCGCATGCAACGTCGACGTTCGGGGGAACCCGATCACATGGAGTCGCTCGACGATCTGCTGCCCAGCGGCGAGAGTCGCTTGGCCATGATTCCCGGCCCCGAGGAGGAGCCGCTGAGCGACGAGATCAAGGAAGAAGGCCGCCGTGCGGTGCAGCAGGCGATCATGGGATTGCCGGAAACCTTCCGCATGCCCTTGGTGCTCAAGGAGATGGTGGGCTTTTCGGTCGCCGAGGTCGCCGCGATCCTCGACATCCCTGAAGCCACCGTGAAGACCCGCTTGCACCGGGCGCGGCTCAAGCTGCGCCGCACGCTGGATGCGAGCCTGCCCACCAAGGAGGTGCCGCCCTTTGCGCTCGACAAGGCCATCTGCATGGACCTGCTCTCGGCCAAGCAGGGCTGCTTGGATCGGGGCGAGCCCTTTGTGTTTCCTGCGGGTGTGTTCTGCGAGCGTTGCCGCGACGTGTTCAGCACGCTCGACTTCACCCAGGAGTTGTGCCACCTCGAGGGCACCCCGGAGTGGCCGAATGGGCTCGAAACGCGCATCTTGTCGGCGCTGCAGGCCCAGGCGGGCTGATTTTTGGGGCCCCTTCGGGAACCCCACGCCTTGGATCGGCCACCAAAGGAACGTACGAACCCTGCCCGGCGCCCGGACCGCAACGGCCGGGCAGACCTCTTCCACCACCACATCCTCTCGAAACCTGTTCCCCAAGACATGAACGCACGCAAACTCTGGGCTCCGGCCTCGCTCCTGTTGGCTCTCTCGATCGCCGCCTGCAACGCTTCCGAAACCCAGAAGGCTCCGGAAGCGGCCCCCGCCCCGGCCGCGGAACCCTCCCACAAAGCCATCACCACGGCGGAATTGGAGCCCTACACCTGCGGCACGATCCAGCGCATGCACACCCTGGGTGGCGTGTTCCTGGCCAGCCAACCGGCCCAAGACGACTTCGCCCAAGCCCAGATGGGCGGCGTCAAGACCGTGATCAACATGCGCAAGCCCGCCGAGATGGCCTTCGATGAAGCGGCCACGGTCGAAGGCTTGGGCATGGCCTACTTCAACCCCGGCTGGAACGGCCCCGAGGAGCTGACCGACGAGGTGTTCCAAAGCTACCGGGACATGCTCAACACCGCCGAGCGCCCGATCCTTTTGCACTGCGGATCGGCCAACCGGGTGGGGGCCGTTTGGCTGCCCTGGCGCGTGCTTGACGAAGGCGTGAGCGTCGATGCGGCGCTGGCCGAGGCCAAGGAGGTCGGGCTCAAAACGCCCGAGTACGAGGCCAAAGCGCTCGACTACATCCGCCGCATGCAGAAGTAGGCGGGACCTACCGCGTCCCATATCGCGGACGGGTGCGCAGCGCAATCGCATGGGACACCGCCCGGGCCGCTTGGCTCGGGCGGTGTCTTTGCAGGGGCCGCCCGCTACACTGGCCCCATGCCTGCGCCGCGCGTTTCGATCCTGATCCCGACCTACAACGGGCGGGCGGATTTGGAGCGGTTGCTGCCGGTGCTTGCGGCCCAAGAGGTGGCCGGTGGGTTGGAAATCGTGGCGCTCGATTCCGAGTCGCGCGATGGCACGCTCGAGGTCTTGAAGAAGGCGGGGGTGCGCACGGCGTCGATCGCGCAGAAGGATTTTGGGCACGGGCTGGCGCGCAACCGCTTGGGCTCGATGGCACGCGGTGAGTGGCTGGTGTTCCTGTCGCAGGACGCATTGCCGGTGGGCCGCGACTTCGTCGAGACGCTGATCGCGCCGTTGGCCGATCCGGACGTGGCGGGGGTCTGGGCGCGCAACCTGCCCCATCCAAGCGACGACGCGCTGACCGTGCGCAGCCTGCTGGCTTCGATCGAATCGAGCCCGATTTCGCGCCAAGTGAGGTTGCCCGAGGGGCAGTGCTTGGCGGACCTGGCGCCCGCCGAACGGGTTTCGTTGACGCGCTTCAACAACGTGGCCAGCGCCATGGGCCGCGCGACCTTGCAGGCCCAGCCGTTCCCCGAAGTCCCCTTCGGCGAGGACAGCGCTTGGGCGGCGCGGGTGCTCGGGGCGGGCAGAAGCTTGGCCTATGTGGCCGAGGCGGTGGTGCTGCACACCCATCGCTATGGTCCCCGGTCGGCGTTCGACCGCTACCGCCAAGATGCGGCGTTCTTGCGCGACGTTCACGGGCTGATCGTGCGGCCGAGCCTTTGGAGCGTGTTGCGCGGGGTGGCCTTTGAGCTGCGCGAGGACCTGCGCTACCTGCGCAGCGAGGGGGGCAGCCTGGGGGATTGGGTGCGGGCCCCGGGGCTGCGGCTCGGTCAGGTTTTGGGACAGTGGCGCGGCAGTCGTGCGGGCGGTTCGGGCGCCGCCGATGAAGCCGCCGACGGGGGCGCTGACGCGAACGCCGACGAGGGCGCTACGCAGGGTTGAATCCCGCGCTGGGACGCGGTGTGCGAATCGACTTGGTTTCGTCTCGACCGGGGTCACATGGGTGCGTTTGGCGCGCGGGTTCCTGCCGGTGGGACTCGGATTGCGTTGCCCCACGGGGATGGGTGGGGCACACTTAGGCCCGCGGCCCGCGCCCCTTTGGTGGCGAGGGCCCATTTCCTCGATGCGCCCGATCCGAACCGTTTCCGTCCACATGCCCACCTACCAGGGCATGGAGTTCCTCGAGCGCGTGATGCGTGCGCTCGCGGGGCAACGTTTGGACTTGGCCTGGGACTTCACGGCCATCGATTCGGGCTCGAGCGATGGGACCTGGGAGTACCTGCAAGGGCTGCAGGCCGAGTTTCCGGTGCCCATGCGGCTCGAGCGCATCCATTCGGTCGAGTTCGACCACGGCGACACGCGCAACCTGATGGCTTCGAAGAGCCAGGGCGACCTGCTCGTGTTCCTGACCCAGGACGCGATCCCGGCCGGGCCCGATTGGCTCGCGACGCTGGTGGCGAACTTCGCCGACGAGCGGGTCGGGGCGGCCTATTGTCGCAACGTGCCGCGTCCCGATGCGCGGGCCTCGACCAAGATCCTGTCGGCCAACGACCCAGGCTACGCGACCGAGCGGGTGGTCCAGCAGGCCCCCCCAAACTTCGCCGAGCTGAGCCCCGACGAGCAGCGGTTGCTCTTCAACTTCAACGACGTGGCTTCCGCCGTGCGCCGCGAGCTTTGGGAGTTGCATCCCTTCCCGCGCACCAACTTCGGCGAGGACGTGCTGATGGCGCGCGCGCTGATCGAGGCGGGTTACCAAGTGATCTACGACGCCGAGGCCTGCGTCGAGCACAGCCACGACTACAACCCCGCGCAGATGCGCGCCCGGGGCGAGATCGACGGGAGTTTCAACGCCCAGTGGCTGGGGCGGATTTGCCTACCCAGCCAGGGCGACGTGGAGTTCCTGCTCAAGCGTTTTGCCAGCGAGGACGCAGCCGCCGTGGCCGAGTTGGGTTTGCCCGAGGGCGAGGCGCGCGCGCTGCGCCAAGAGCTCGCCGATCTGCGCCGGCCGTTGTTCGAAGGCTTGTGCAAGGGGTCGCAGGATCCGCTGCGGCGTGCGGCTTCGAAGCTGCGCAGCACGCCCAAGCTGCGGCTCCTGTACGTGGTGCACGGCTTCCCGCCCGAAACCTGGGCTGGCACCGAGATCTACACCCTGGGCCTCGCGCGCGGCATGGCCGAGCTGGGCCACGAGGTGACCATCCTGGCGCGCTCGCCCGGCGAGCCCGGGGACGAGAACTTGACCGTGCGCGAGGACACCTTCGAGGGTCTGCGCGTGCTGCGGCTGGTGAACCATCTGGCCCATCGCAACCTGCGCGACAGCTTCGCCGACGAACGCATCGAGGCCATCTTTGCACGGGTGTTGGCGCAGACCCAGCCCGACGTGGTGCACTTCCAGCACCTGATCCATATGTCGGTCGGTTGCGTTGCGATCGCGCGCCGGGCGGGCATTGCCACCGTGCTGACCTGCCACGATTTCTGGGGACTGTGCGCGCGCGTGCAGATGATCCAGCCCAATGGCACCCGTTGTGACCACCCCAAGGGCGCGGGGTGCTTCGCCTGCATCAAGGACAAGGGGTCGGCTTGGGTCGAGCGCATGGCTGGCTGGAACCCGCACGTGGTGACCAAGGCGGCCCAGGTGGCGCGCAGGTTGGGCGGCGCCCAGGGGCGCTTGGCGCGCAGCGCGGGGCAGTTCCTCGACATGCGCGACCGCGAGCGCGAGGTGCTGGCCGCCTACGCCGCCGCCGACCTGCGCATCAGCCCGAGCCGCTTCCTGCGCCAGATGTACCTGGACCACGGGCCGTTCGACCCGCACGCGTTCTTGTATTCCGACAACGGCATGCGCACCGACCACGTGCAGCCCGTGCGCAAGCAGCGCCGTGGGGACGAGCCCATGCGCTTCGGCTTCGTGGGCAGCTTGGTGTGGTACAAGGGGGTCGAGACCCTGGTGCGAGCCATCGGCCACTTGCGCGGTAGCCCGGTCGAGCTGCACGTGTTTGGGTCGTTCGATCCGGAGCAAGACGCGCACCACCGCGACCTCCAAAGGCTCGCCGAGGGCGCCCCGGTGGTGTTCCACGGGCGCTTCGACAACTCGAAGCTGGCCGAGGTCTACGCCCAGATCGACGTGTTGGTGGTGCCCTCGCTGTGGTTCGAGAATTCGCCGATCACGATCCACGAAGCGCACCTGTTGCGCACGCCGGTGCTGACCAGCGACATCGGCGGCATGGCCGAGTACGTGCGCGACGGGGTCGACGGCCTGCACTTTGCGGTGGGGGACGACCGCGATTTGGCGCGCCAAATGGAGCGATTCTTGCGCGAGCCCGAGCTTTTGCCGGCCTTGTCCCAGGATTTTCCCCCGCTTAAGCGACTCGACGACAACGTGCGCGAAACGGAGTTCCGCTACCGGGCCTTGGCCGCCATCCCGCGCGTCCGCGAGGGTTTGGCGCCGCTGGCTTGGTTGGGCAAGGACCACACCGCCCAGGGGGGCGGAGTCGAACGCCAGGGCGAGGACCGGGCGCTCTTGCGGCCCGATGGTTGGGTGACCTACCCGATCGCCATGGACAGCCCCGGAAGGCTGGGGCTTCAGCTTGTGTTCCTAGCCGAGGAACCCGACCTGGAACAGGGAGGCCGCATCTTGGCCGGCGACACGCCGATCGCCAGCCTGTTGCCCCGTCGGGGTCGCGGTGTGCTCGAAACCCTGCGCGTCGAACTCGAAATTCTGGAAGGCCTGGGGGACAGCGAGCTGCGCGTCGATACGCTGCGCTACGCTGGTGGTCCTGGTAGCCACCTCCGCATCGCCCAAGTCACTTGGCAACCTCGCGTCTGATGCCCACCTCCAAGCCTGCCCAACACCCCATGCTGCACCTTTCAAGCGACCTGAGCGGTCCGAAGGTGACGCCCTTGAAGGACTCCGAGCTACCCCGGCTCACGATCGTGATCCTCAATTGGAACGGTCGGCACCACTTGGATGGGTGTTTTGAAAGCCTTGGGGGCGCCGACTACGAGCGCGCCAAGCTCGACGTGATCCTGGTCGACAACGGCTCGGATGATGGCAGCCAAATGCACATGGCCAAGACCCACCAGTGGGTGCGGGTGATCCAGAACGAACGCAACCTGGGGTTCGCGGGGGGCTGCAACCAAGGCGTGGCCAACGCCAACGCGCCCGACATCTTGGTCTTCTTGAACAACGACCTGCGCATCGAGCCCGACTTCCTGCGCAACTTGGTGGCCCCGATCGTGCGTGGCCAGGCCCACGCCGCGGGCGGGCTGATGCAGTCCTGGGACGGGACGAAGATCGATTCAGCCGGCGGCGGCATGAACTTCCATGGCATCGGGATCATGCGTGGCTACAAGAAGCCGGTTACACCCGAGTACGAGCAGCCGCGTTGGACGCTGTTTGCTTGCGGCGGAGCGATGGCCATGCGCGCCGACGTCTACCAGGCCCTAGGCGGGTTCGACAACCGCTTCTTTGCCTACTACGAAGACGTGGACTTGGGCTGGCGTTCGTGGGTGCAGGGCTACCAGACTTGCTACGTGCCCAGCGCGCGCTGTTACCACCACCTTTCGAGCACCTCGCGCCGGGTTCCGCCCGAGCGCTTGCGGCTCTTGCAGGTGCGCAACCCCATGCTGGCTTGCCTCAAGAACTACGACGACGCGAACTTCGCCAAGGTCTTCCCGGTCATGCTGGCCCTAGCCAACCGGCGCGCGTTCTTGGCCAGCGGGATCGATCGCGAGGGGTTCCGGATCGAAAAGATGGTGGGCTTGCCCAAGGTCGGACGCTGGCAGGACCTGCGCCGCCGGTTGCGCAAGGCGCGCGCTGCCAAGCAACCGATCGACAAGATCGGGGCGGCCGACCTGATCGCCATCGACGACGTGATCGGCGATTGGAAGCATTGGATGGGCATTCGTGCCGAGCTGCAAGCCAAGCGCAAGCGGCCCGATGCCGAGATCCTGCGGCTGTTCCTGCGGCCCCATTGGTGCGTGGAAGGCGACGCGGCCTACAAGAACCTGCAAGCCGACCTTTCGGAGCGCTTTGGGTTGAACGCCTTGTTTGATGGCCTGGAATCTGGGGAGGACCCCCCGGCGTGAAACTCTCGGTCGTGATGCCCGCCTACAACGAGGAGCGCACCCTGGAAGCCATCGTGGCCCTGGTGCTGGCCACGCCGTTCGAGAAGGAACTTTTGATCGTCGACGATGGCAGTGTGGATGAGACCCGCGCGATCATCCGCCGCCTGGAGGCCGCGCACCCCGAGGTTCGCGCCATCTACCACGAAAAAAACTTGGGCAAGGGCGGCGCCCTGGCCACCGGCTTCCGCGCCGCCACCGGTGACGTGGTCGTGATCCAGGACGCCGATTTGGAATACGACCCCGCCGACTACGGACGGCTGATGGAACCGATCGAAGCGGGCCGCGCCGACGTGGTCTATGGCAGTCGCTTCCTCGGTGGCGAGGGCGAGCGCGTGCACTTCTTCTGGCACACCCTGGGCAACCGGCTGTTGACGGGTTTCTCGAACGCTTGCACCGGGCTCAAGCTGACCGACATGGAGACCTGCTACAAGGTCTTTCGGGTCGATGTGGCGCGCAAGCTCGACATCCAGTCGCGCACCTTTGCGGTGGAGCCCGAGATGACCGCCAAGTTCGCGCGGCTCAAGCTGCGCGTGACCGAGGTGCCCATCCGCTACAAGAACCGCGACTACCACGAGGGCAAGAAGATCGGCATCAAGGATGCCTTCATCGCCGCCTGGACGATCGTGCGTTGGCGCTTCAGCGGGTTTGGCCGCAGCTAGGCGCGTTCACTCGAAGCTCGCGCCCTGGGCTTCGTAGTCGCCGCGCAAGGGCGTGCGCTCGAGGTGGTCGAAGCGGCGCGCCATGGCGCCCGACCAATCGCGTCCGCTCTGACCCCGTTCGGCGTAGTAGGGGGCAGCCAAGGCGTCGGCCTCGCGCACCTGCTCGCGCAGGGTATCGTCGGACGGATAGCGATCTTCGAACCATACGGTTTCGGTGGCGAGCCGCGGGCGTAGTCCGGGATCGGCAGCCGGGCGGCCCACGCACAGCCCGAACAGCGGGTAGACCCCTTCGGGCAGCTCCAAGACTTTGCAGACCGCCTGCACGTCGTTGCGCAGCGCACCGATGCAGCAGGTTCCGTAGCCCAAGGCCTCGAATCCCAACTGCACGTTCTGCGCGAACAGGCTGGCGTCGATCGAGGCCGTCAAGAACACCTCGAGGTTGTGCGCGTAGGGCTTGCCCCGTTCGGTTTGGATGCGCCGGTGGCGGCGCGTGTCGGCCAGCACCACGAAGAAGGCGCCCGCATCGCGCACCTGGGCCTGGTTGCCGGCTAGCTCGGACAGCGCGGCGCGCTCGGCGGGGCGCGTGACTTGCAGCAGGCTGTAGGCTTGGATCCAACTCGAAGTGGCTGCCATCTGCGCGGCGCTCACCACGCGCCGGATGTCGCCGGTGGGTACCGGATCGGGCAGGAAGGCGCGGACCGTTCGGTGGGCGGCCATTTGGGCGAGGATCGGGTCGGTCATGGGGAGATGGGGAACGGGCGGTCTAACGATCGATGGAGCCGGAGATCGGGGAAGCGGGTTCGCGCGGGAGCGGCATCGACCCCGGATCAGACTTCGATGGCTTCGAGGCTCTGGTCCTGCTGGGCGACCACCACGCGCACCGAGTCCAAGCCCAGGCGCGCCAAAGTGCCGCGCGCGGCGTCGAGCGCACGCTCGGGTTCGTTGTTGTGGGCCGAAAGGTGGGCCAGCACCAGCGTGTGCGTGTTGGGGCCCACCAGCCATTCGAGCATGGTCGCGGCTTGGTCGTTGTTGAGGTGTCCTTGGCCGCCGCCCACGCGGCGCTTGAGTGCCTCGGGGTAGGGGCCCTTCAGCAGCATGTCGCGGCAGTGGTTGAACTCGAGCAACAACACGTGCGGGTCGCGCAGCGAGGTGGCGATGGCCTGGTCGGTGCGCCCCATGTCGGTCAGGATCACCATGCGGCGCCCTTCGGATTCCAAACCGTAGGCCAGGGTCGGCAGGCAATCGTGGGGCAAGGCCTTGGCAAACACGCGCAGCCCATCGCCGTCGCGCGCGGGCAAGGCCCAGGTGCGCCCATCCGAGGCCCGGTTGAACCGTGGCGCGCGCGCGACCGAGCGATTCTTCATCATCGCCTCGGGGCAATGCAGCATGGCATCGTGGCGCTTGGCCAAGGCCCCGGCGCTGCGAGCATGGTCCAGGTGCCCGTGGGTCACGAGCACGTGGTCCAGCCCGCGGTAGGGCACCCCGGCTTCCTCCAGCCGGGGTGTGAGGGCGCGCAGGGTCAGCCCCGCATCGACCAAAACGCGCAGGCCCCCCGCGCGGATCAAGGTGCAGTTGCCCTTGCTACCGCTGGAGAGAACCCGACATTGCATGGTGGCAGCCTTGGCCTACTTCCACTCGGCGATGAACACGTTGGTCTCGCCCGGCTTTCCGTCGCCGCGGTTCGACGAGAAGGCCAAGTAGCGTCCATCGGGGCTGAACAACGGGAAGCTGTCGAATTGCTTGCCGCGCTGGCCGTTGTAGTAGGTGATGCGCTCGAGGTTGCCGCCGTCGGTGTCGATGGCGAACAGGTCGAAGTTCATCGCAGGCTTGGCCGTGTCGTGGTGGTTGCTGGCGAAGATGATGCGCTTGCCGCTGGGGAAGAACGACGGAGCGAAGTTGGCGCCCCCCAGCTCGGTGAGCTGGCGGCGGTCCTGGCCATCCGCGCGCATCAAGGCCAGTTCCATGTTGCTCGGGCGAACCAAGTCTTGGGCCAGCAGCGAACGATAGTCTTGGAGCTCTTGCTCGTAGTGGTCGGGGCTGAAAGCCGTCGAACGGAACACCAACCACTGGCCATCGGGGCTGAAGAAGGCGCCGCCGTCGTAGCCCGGGGTGTCGGTGACCTGCTTCAAGTCACCGCCCTCCAGGTTCGACGTCCACAGCTCGACATCGCCGCTGCGTACCGAGGTGAACACGATCCGGTCGCCGCGCGGCGACACGGTGGCTTCTGCGTCGTAGCCGGGGCCGGCGATCAGCGGGGTGATGGCTCCGCTCTGGAGGTCCTTGGTGTAGATGTCGAACTCGGGGTAGAGCGACCACACGTAGCCGTGGCTCATGTCCGGGCGCGGGGGGCACTCGTCGTGGGCGGCATGGGTCGAGGCGTACAACACGTGCTGCCCGTCGGGCAGGAAGTACGAGCAGGTGGTGGTGCCCTTGCCGCTGGAGATCTGCTCGGGCGTGCCCCCGTTGCGCACGACGAAGATGCGGTCGCACTGCATGTCGCCGTGCTTGGCCTGCATGCTCAAGGCCTTGCCATCGAAGCTCCAGTAGGCCTCGGCGTTCTCGCCGCCGTTGGTCACTTGCCAGAGGTGCTGGAAGTGGCTTTCCTCGGGCAGGATCAGGCGATCCACGTTGACCAGTCCCGGCATGGGCGCTTGGGCGACCTGGCTCTGCGGGGCGCCCGAAGCATCCTGGGAGCTTTGGCAAGCCCCCAGGGCCCAAGACGTGGCGAGGAGGGAGAGGACAGTGGGGTTCAGAATGCGCATCACTCGGATTGGGGTGGATGGGGAGACAGGGGGTCGCTTGGGGAATCCTTTCCAAGCGGGACGGGATCGTACCCGCCACGGCACAGCGGATGACAGCGCAGAAGGCGCCAAAGGGTGAGCGCGAGGCCCACCAGAACGCCGCGGCGTTCGACGGCTTCGATGCAGTAGGCGCTGCAAGAGGGGTGGAAGCGGCACGTGGCGGGCGTGATGCGCGACAGCGTGCGGCGGTAGAGTCGGACCGGGGCGACCAGGGCTTGACGCAGCAGGTGCGAACTCATTGGGCCGCCTCCTGGGCGCGCTTTTCGAGTAGCCGGCGGTGGGCTTTGGCGGCCAAGTACACCAGCTCTGCGCGGGCCTCTTCCAAGGTTGGGTGGCACTTGGGGATGGCCGGGACGAGCACCAGATCCAGCCCGCTGGGGAGTTCTTGGTAGGCCTGGCGGAAGGCCTCGCGCAGGCAGCGCTTGAGGCGGTTGCGCCGGTGCGCATGCTTGTAGACGCGCTTGCCCACCGACAGCCCCAGCCGGGTTTGGGCTTGGCCTTCGACGGCCACGACCACCAGGAAGTGGGCCTTGGCGCGGCTGCCGGTGCGGAACGCCCGTTGGAATTCGGGCGGCCGCAGGAGCCGTTCGGCGCGCGAGAAGCGTTGGCGCTTGGGCCGGAGGCAATCGGGAGAATCGGGGGAATCGGGAGCTGCCGACTGGGGCGCAGGCGATTCGGGCGGTTCCGGGGTGGGCATGGGAGGATCCTGGGCCATGCCCGGAGCACCCGGTAGGATACGGCTTCCCCGCTTTCGAGCCCACGGGGGCTTTCGATTCCCTTACCGCGGATCCCACCGTTTCATGCCTGCTCCCCAAAGCTTCCCCGAACTGCGCCCCTTCGGCAGCGCCTGGAGTGCTACCGAGGCCTGGCAGCCCCCGGGTGCGTTGCTCGGCGAGGGCGAGCGTGCGCCGTGGGCGCGGCCCAAGGCCCGGGCGCTGGGAGAATTGGGGCGCTTGTGGCCGGCGCGGGAGGGGGCGCGGCTCGAGGCGCGCGCCTTGGACGGCTTCCTGGAGGAGCTGCGCTCGGGGGACGGGGCGCGGCGATTGCGGTCGGCGTTGGGCTACCCGCCCAACCAGGATTGGGTTGGGTGGGAGGCCTTCGAAGCCGCTTGCAGGGCTCCCTTGTGCGAGGGGGCCGATGGGGGGCGCGCGGCTTCGGGACTCCTGGTGGCGAACGATTGGCGCGCCGAGTTTCCGGGGGCCTGGGTGGCTTGGATCCGCGCGCTGCAGGCGGGTCGGCCCAGCGTGGTGTTGGTCTCGGAGGTGCTGCCCGAAGGCTTTGGCGTTTTGTTCGAAGCGTTGCTCGCGGCGGGCGGTCCGAGCGACTTGGTTTGCCCGTTGATCGGTCAACGCGAAGGGCTCGTGCGCGCGGTGCTCGACACGGACCGGATCGGCGAGGTGCAGGTGGCTGGCCCGCGCCAGGATGCCGCGCGTTGGCAGGCTTTGGTGGGCGCGAACCACCCGGCCGGGAGCGCGCGGGTGCCCTCCAACCCGCCGTTTGGTTTTGGCGTCGATCTACCGCGCGCTGCGCCTGCCCTGCACTACTGCGTGTTGTCCAAGCCGACGTTGCACAAAGCCGAGTCGAGCGACCCCAAGATTTGGGTTCGCGAAGCCCTGCAAACGAGCTTGGGTCTGGGGCCAGCTTTGGGTGGCTGGAGCGCTTCAGCACCGGGGGCATGGGTCCTCCCGGCCCGTCAGTTTTCGGTCGTGACCGAGACGCTTTTGCAAGCCCTGGAAGGGGATTCGTTGGGACCCGCATTTCCCATTTTGGATCCAGGCCATCGCGATTCGCTGGCGGCCGTCCGAAACCTAGCTTTGGGCAAGGGTGCGGCGCTTTTGCACAGTCCGGCCATCTCGACTCCAAGCGGGGTTTGTGCTACGTTAGCCTGTCAGATTTTTACCAACGTAGGGTCCGAAACCGCCCATTCCATGGCGGCTTGGATGACTCCCTCCCTGGCACTCTGCCGCGGAGAATGGACCCTCGGAACCCCGACTTAAGCGGGGGGGCAGGATCGCCCGATCCCCACCCACGACCCCCCTTTCCCCGAGAACGCCCATGATCGATCCCAAAGCCGTCCACGCCACCCTCGCCAAGCACCAGTTGGCCGATGGTTTCCCCTTCGTCATGGATCTAGAGCGCTCGCAGGGATCTTGGATCTACGACTCGCGCGCGAACCGTCGCTACCTGGACTTCTTCACGTGCTTTGCTTCGTGGCCGATTGGGTACAACCACCCGGGTACGCTCGAAGAGTCGTTCCGGCGCGAGATCGAATTGGCGGGGCGCAACAACCCGGCCAACTCGGACTTGTACACCACGCAAATGGCCGACTTCGTCGAGGCCTTCGCGACCCAGGTGACCCCCGCGGAGTACCCCTACCACTTCTGGGTGGCAGGCGGCGCTTTGGCGGTCGAGAACGCGCTCAAAGTCGCCTTCGATTGGAAGGCCCACAAGGTCGGCGTCGACCAGGTGCACGACGGCAACGATTTGGTCATCCTGCACTTCAAGGCCGCCTTCCACGGGCGCTCGGGGTACACGATGAGCTTGACCAACACCGTCAAGGACAAGGTTGCGCTGTTCCCCAAATTCGATTGGCCGCGGGTGCACAACCCCGGGATCGTGTTCGACCTGGACGGCAACATCGCCAACGACATCGAAGCCGAAGAGGCCAAAGCCTGCGCGGAAATCGAAGCGGCCTTCCAAAAGTACCCCGGCCGCATCGCCGGGATCTTGATCGAGCCCATGCAGGGCGAGGGCGGCGACGTGCACTTCCGTACCGAATTCTTGGCCAAGCTGCGCCAGTACGCCGACCAACACGAAGCCTTGCTGCTCTTCGACGAAGTCCAAACCGGCTTCTTCGGCTCGGGCAAGCCCTGGTTGTGGCAGATCAAGGGCGTGGCCCCCGACGTGGTGGCTTTCGGCAAGAAGACCCAAGTGTGCGGGATCTACGCCAGCAAGCGCGTCGACGAGGTGCCCGACAACGTGTTCCACCACTCGAGCCGGATCAACTCCACCTGGGGTGGCAACCTGGTGGACATGGTGCGCTGCCGGAAGTTCATCGAGATCATCCTCGCGGAAAAGCTGGGCGACAACGTGGCTGCCCGCGGCGAGGAATTGATCCAAGGTCTGCGCGGGATCGCCCGCGAGAAGGGCAACATCTCGAACGTGCGCGGCGTTGGATCGCTGGTGGCTTTCACCCTCGATTCGCCCGAGACGCGCAACGCGATGATCAAGGCCATGCGCGAACGTGAGCTTCTGGTCCTGCCCTCGGGCCCCCAGGCGATCCGCTTCCGCTTGCCCTTGGTGGTCAGCGCCGAGGAAGTCAACCAAGCCCTCGAGCGCACCAGCGAAGCCCTGAGCACCCTCGTGGGCGCCTGACCGTGGGCCTGACGCGCGCGCAATCGGGCCGGGCCGGTGGTGACAAGCTGCCGGCCCCGGCTTGGGCGGCGGTTCTGGGAAGCTGGGGGACGGGGTCTTGGCTCTTGGCACTCTGGGCCTGCGGGTGCCTGCTGGCTTGCAGCAAGGGGCCGTTGGATTCGCGGCCGCCGAGCAAGGCTGGAGCGCTGCCCACGGTGGCGGCGGGGGATCGGCCCGATGTGTTGATGCTCGTGAGCCCTGGACTCGACCGCAGCGGTTGGAACGATCCTCTGGTGCTCGCGCCGGGTACCCAAGTCGCGGCTTGGATGGCGCAAGGGGTGGCCTGCGAAAGCGCCTACGTGCGCTTTGTCGATCCCGAACGCAACCAAGCCGATTTGGGCGGGCTCGGCTATCTGGGCAACAATTCGGAGTGGGCGCGCCAATGGCGCCAAGGCGGTTACCGCTACCAAGAAGGCAGCGCGCTCGAGCGCGAAGCGTTCTTCGCTGCCGATGCGAACGCGCCAGGGGTCTTCGTCGAGCAGCTGACCGATTCGGGTTGGGCCGCGCTGGAAGCCGAGCTTCAGGCCTTGGCCCAAGCACCCCAGCCAAAGCGTCCGCGCATCCGCGCCCTGACGGCCTGGATCGGCGACGCGAGCCAGCCGGAACTATGCGAAGCGCGGCTGCAAGTGCCGCTTCTGTTCGTGCTGCCCGACGGCCTAGGCGCGGGGGAAACCCGGCCACAGGTGGTGGCGTTGCCCGATGTGGGGGCCACGCTGCTCGATCTGTGCGGGCTGTGGCCCGAAGGAACGCAAGAGGATCCTCTGGGGGCTGCGAGTTTTGCGCGCATCCTGCTGCAGGAGCCCTTGGCATGGCGAGGCTACGTATTGGCCAAGGGCACCACCGGCGGCGGCTGGATCCGTAGCGCCCGCTGGCGCCTACTACGCACACAAAACGGGTCCGACCTACTCAGCTTGGTGGCTGAGGATCCGAACAACACCCGCGACGACAGTGGTTCGCCGGCGGCTGCGGCGCAGATGCGGGGCATGGGCGAGCGGCTGGACGCTTGGATGCGGCGCTAGGTCCGGCTTCCGCTCGTTCTGGCGCTCGTTCTGCGGAATGCGCTCTTTTGTAATCCCTCTCCAGAGTTTCCGCAGCAGGGTTCCCTCTTTAGGGCTTACTCGAAAGGGCTTACCTGTCTTAGGTCGCGGAGACCGAGTCGAGATCGGGGTCGGTTTCGCCGGCCACACCCTGGGCGCGCAACTGGCCGCAGGCGGCGGACTCTTCGAGTCCGCGCGACCAGCGCACCGTGGCCACCAAACCGTCTTCCTCGAGCAGCGCCCGAAAGTTTTCGACCCTGGTTGGGTTGGGCCGCCGGAAGGGGAGTTCGGGGCTCGGGTTGTAGGGGATTAGGTTGACCGTGGCGCGCCGGCCGACGAGGCGGTCGACCAGGTTGCGCGCGTGGTCTTCGCTGTCGTTGGTGCCGCCCAAGAGCACGTATTCGTAGGTCACTTCGCGTCCGGTGGCCGCGAACCAATCGTCGCCCGCGGACAGAATCTCGTCGATGGGGACGCCGGACATGGCGGGCACCAACTCATCGCGTTGTTCTTGGAAGGGCGTGTGCAACGAAATCGCCAAGTCGAAGCGCGGGTCCGAGGCGGCTGCGCGCCGAATGCGCTCGGGGAAGCCGACGCTGGACACGGTGACCTTGCGCGCGCCCAGCTCGAGGCCTTCGCGCACGATGGCCAAGGCGCGTTGCAACGCTTCCAGGTTGAGCAAGGGCTCGCCAATCCCCATCACCACGCAGCGCGAGATGGGGCCCAGGGCTCGCGCCCGCACGAATTGCTCGACGATCTCGTGTGCCTTGAGGTTGCGGATCAAGCCGCCGATGCCCGACGCGCAAAACGGGCACCCCACCGGGCAACCCGCTTGGGTGGAGACGCACACGGTAGCGCCCTTGGTCGAGTTCTTTTTGCGCGGCGGCATGTACACGGTTTCGATCGCGCTTTGGCGCAGGCCCGCTTGATCGAAGCCGGTGAGCAGTTTGATCGCGCCGTCGCGGCTTTCGCGGCGGTCCAAGGCGTGGCCGACGAGCAACGGCAAGGCTTCAGGCAAGGCGGCGCGTAGCGCGGCGGGCAACGAGGTCAGCTCTTGCGCGTCCAAGATGCCCTTCGAGAGCACTTCCTTGCGCAGGATGCGGGCGTGGAATGGGCGTCCCCCTAGCTCGACGACCTTGGCTTCGAGGGCTTGGGGGTCGAGTTCGAACAGGCCTTGCGGGCGGTGGGTTTGGGGGGCGGTCATGAGGCGTTGGCGGCCATGTGGGCCACCAGGAATTCGGCGACTTCTTCGCCTTGGGCCAAGGCCGCGGCTTGGCTGGGCGGGTTGGCGCCGCCCACGGCGCGGTGGCCTCCGCCCCCGTACTTGCCCAAGAGCTCGCCCACGTGGACGCCGTTCTTGGGTTGGTTCCAGGGGTTCTCGCCGCAGGTGATGTGGAAACCGGCGCGGGTGGGGATCACGCCCACGGCGTAGGAAAGTTCGGGGTGGTGGTAGAAGGGCGCGAAGCGTTCGCGCCGGACCTTGCTCGAAGCCGCGTCGAAGAACAGCACCGATCCGCGTTTCCACAGGACGGTGCTTGGGAACTGCTCGAGCGCGCGGTCGCGGTTGCGCGCGGCGCGAGCGTAGGCCTTTTCCACGTCGGCGCGGGCGGCCACCTTGTCGAGCGTGCCGCCGCTCAGGGCACCGGTCAGCTCGTCGGTCCAGTTGGGGTTGGGCGCGACCGTGAGCGAGCGCATGATGCGCAACGCGGGGTCGTCGCCGAAGATGGCTTGGTCCACGTCCTTGAAGGTGGCGGCGTCGATGATGTCCGACCAGTAGGCCATCTCGACGAAGCGCTCGGGGGCTTGGTAGCCCCAGTACTCGGCCGCGTGGCGCAGGATCAGCGGGGGGCACGAAGGCGAGGCTTCATCCCAGGCCCAGCGCTCGCTCGGCTGGTAGGCGGCGCGCAGTTCTTCCGACAGGAACGTGGTCGGGTGGTGGTCGAACCAATACTCGCAGCGCGGGTGGAAGTGGAAGTCGACGATGGCGAACCGTTCGCCTTCGCCGAACTCATCCCAATTGCGCTTTTGGTCGTAGTTGATGTGCCGGTAGCGGATGTCTTGCTCACCCTGGCCGCGCAGGATACGCGCGAGGATGGCCGCCGAGACCATGCCGTCAAAGTCTCGGTGGTAATGAAGGATGAGCTGGCTCAAGGTGGTGGGCAGGGGGAAAGGGGCCAAGCCAACATAGGGCTCCCAACCCACAATTGCATCCCCCGCGCACGCGAGTCGCGCCAGGATCCCTTGCGGATCCCCGACGAAACCCTGGTGGACCCCAAATGGGGCCTCGGGCGCGTAAGGGCTTCGGGCCCGGGTGGAATCAGCGTGCGATTCGACGCGTTTCGGCCAAGACCTCGTAACGCGTGGGCGCTGCGTCGTAGAGCCGCAGGAAGCGTTGGCTTGCCTCGGACTTGCGGCCGCGGTGCTCGTCGGCCCAGCCGGGGGGGATCGACTGGTACAGAAGCCGGACCGCGATCATCGGGCGGCCGGGGAGTTTCTGCACCTCGGGCGGGATTTCCAGGTCGAAGTGCACGATGTCGCCACCGCCCACGAAGTCCTCATCTTGGCCAATTCCTACCGGCGAGGTTTGGTCGCCGTGGGGTCCGGCCGGGGCCCAACCCAAGGGCAAGAGCCGGTTGTCCTTGGCCAAGGTCTGCATGGCGCTCAACTGCGTCGTAGCGTGCCCCTCGCTATCGTGGGCCACCATTTCGTAGACCTGCACCTGTTCGGTGGAAGTGATCGTGTTGTGGTGGACGAGGCCAAAGTCCTCGCCGCGCTCGACGATGCGGCCTTGCGCGTCGGGGACTCCGCTTTCGAACCAGGGGAAGTCTTCGGTGGTGACCGTGACCTCGAGCCACATGCGCCGCGAGGGGTAGCCCGAGGGCAGTTTGTGACCGGCGAGGTTCTCCACCAGCACGTCGAAGCGCAGGCGATCGAGGAACCATTCGACTTCGTCCAAGTCGACGGTGGCGGTGTCCTGCGAGAGCTGACGGCGGGTTTCCTGGGCCATTTGCTCGAGTTCGGCCGCGCTGGCCCGCACCCCGAGTTCCTCGCGTCCCAGCCGCAAAAGGTCGAGCAGCAGGGCGTTGCCCCCAACGATCGCGTGAGAGCGCACATCGGGTCGGGGCGACAGGAACGGGAAGTCGCCGCCCATCGGGTTGTGGGCGATGTTCATCGAACCCATGTTGGGCATGTGGCAGGACTGGCACGAGCGCGACTGTTCGGTCTCGCCCGACTCGTACGAGAACACGCTGTTGCGCCATTCCAAGTAGGGCGACTGCTCGAGGAAGCGCGCTTCGCCGTGGCCCGTCTCCAGCGTATGGCAGGTGGCGCACAAGGCCGATGTCGACACGTGCTCGCCGTATTGGATTTGGTAGCCGCTCATGGCCGCCATCGGCCCATCAAAGGGTTCGGGGTAGGGTCCGAAAAGGTTGGCTCCCAAGTCCAAGGGCAGGTTGCCGTCGAAGGTCTTCTTCTCGCCAAAGCCTTCCCCGTTCATGCGGTGGCAAACCGTGCAGGTCACGCCCTCGTGGGCGGCGGGGTCGGCATCCAAGGCGGCCAGCGTGGGGGCGGCATCCCCGCCCAGGCGAGCTTCGTGGACCGCTGCGGGGGCATGGCAGCGGGTGCACAACTCGCGTACTTCGGGGCGACCGGCTTCGCTGGCCAAATCCACCTCGCGCTCCATTTGGGCGCGCCAGTAGGGGTCGGCAAAGCTGTTGGCCATGACCGAAGCGCGCCAGGTTCCCAAGGGCGAAGCATCCTGACCGGTCGAACCCCAAAGGGCCTGGGCGGTGGGCACGGCCGAGTGGCAGCGGGCGCAGCTCTCCGAAAGCACCAGGAAGCGGGCTTCCTGGGGGTGCGGATCGGAGAAGGCGACGGGCTTGGGCAGCGGGAGCACGGTTCCCGAGGCCAACCAAAGGGCGGCCAAAACGCCACCCTTGGCCCAGGTTCGGGTTGAGGTACGGGAGGGACTCATGCCGACCAGTATAGGGTTCTGCCCAAGGCGCGGGTCCGGGGAGTTTCCAACACCGCTTCTTCGGGAGCGCGAGAATCTGGTTCAGGCCTTTTCGGCCGAGCCCGTGCTTTCCTGCCAAGCGGCCACGATGTCCTGGGCCTCTTCCGCCTGGGCGCTGGGCACCCCGACCTCGACCGGGCCCAACTTGCGCGCCATGCCGAATTCGTCGCTGAGTTCGGCGCCGCTCACGCGCGCGTCCAGGCCCTCGCTGATCAGCAGACCGCAAAGGATCTGGGCATCCGCAAACGAGGGGGCGACAAACACGCAGATCCAATCGGGGTGATTCATGGGGGGGCGGGCCGGTGGGGCCCTACCCCGATCCTACTCTCTGGGCGAGAGGCTGGGGGGATTCCGGGTCCCGGGTGGGTGGGATTCTGCGTGGGGCACTCCTTGGAACGTCTGGAGCGCTGTGCAATCGATGGCGGGCACGTCCAGCGCTGGGGAGCCTACCGATCGGATGCCGCCCGCCGTCGGGGCCGATAGGATCCGGGTAGGAACCGGGTCGGGTCCGGGGCGGAGGCGCCCCAAGCATGCGTGCCCAGGTTCCTAGCGCGATCCAATAGGACCGCGCTTTTGCTCGACAAACCGCCCCGTTTTCGCTGGTATGGGGGGCCCGGTGCTCTAGAGCTATGTTTGAATCCCTCACCCAGCGACTGACCAACTCGTTCTCCTTCTTCCGCGGCAAGCGGGAATTGACCGAGGAGAACATCGGCGAAGGCCTGACCCAGGTGCGCCAGGCCCTGCTCGAGGCCGATGTGCACTTCCAGCTGGCGCGCGAGTTCACCGATCGCGTCAAGGCGCGCGCGCTGGGGGACCAACGCCTGCGTGGGGTCGAGGCCTCGGACCAATTCGTGCACGCGGTGCACACCGAACTGGTCGAGCTGATGGGGCCCGAGGATGCGCGGCTCACCTTCGCCAAATCCGGACCGACCGTGATCCTGATGGCGGGTCTGCAGGGGGCGGGCAAAACCACCACCTGCGCCAAGCTGGCCAAACTTCTGGCCACCAAGGAAGGCCGCCGTCCGCTGTTGGTCGCCGCCGACGTGAAACGCCCCGCCGCCGTCCAGCAGCTGCAAATCCTGGGCGAACGCATCGGCATCCCGGTCTTCCACAAAGAGGGCGCAAAGCCCACCGAAGTCTGCCTAGCGGGGGTCGCCGAGGCCATTCGGACCGGCCGCGACGTGGTGATCCTGGACACCGCAGGTCGCCTGCACGTGGACCAGGAACTGATGGACGAGGTGGCCCAGATCGCCGCCGTGACGCACCCGCACAACCAAGTGCTGGTGGTCGACGCCATGACCGGTCAGGACGCGGTCCAATCGGCCAAAGCCTTCCACGAGCGGCTCGCGCTGACTGGCGTGATCTTGACTAAGATGGATGGCGACGCCCGCGGCGGGGCTGCGGTCAGCCTCAAGGCGGTCACTGGCGCTCCGATCCTGTACCTCGGTATGGGCGAGAAGATCGACGATTTGGACCGCTTTCAGGCCGAACGGATGGCGGGGCGCATCCTGGGCATGGGCGACGTGGTCGGGCTCGTCGAGCAGGCCTCCGAAAAGATCAACGAAGAGGAAGCCCAAGCCGGTTTCGAGAAGATGGTCATGGGGACCTTCACCCTCGAAGACATGCTCGGGATGATCCGCATGGTGCGCAAGATGGGCCCCATGAAGAAGGTGCTCGGCATGATGCCTGGCATGGGGCAGCTCTCGAACATGGACGTGGACGAGAGCCACATGAACCGCTTGGTGGCGCTGTTCACCTCGATGACGCCCACCGAGCGCATCCGGCCCGACGTGATCGACATGAGCCGCCGGCGACGCATCGCCCGGGGCGCCGGCCAGGATGTGAACGCCGTCAACGAGCTGCTCAAGCGCTTCAAGGACATGAAGAAGATGATGAAGCAGCTGGGCAAGATGGGCATGGGCTCGATGCTCGGGGCCAAGGGCAAGCGCGAGGCCTTGGCGGGCATGTCGCCCACGGGCGCCATGGTCGACCCCAAGGCGGGCAAGCGGGGGATGCTGCCCGGGCTGGGTGGCCTAGGGGGGCTGTTCGGGGGGGGCGGTGGAGGCGGGATGCCCGAGGGCTTCCCCGACCTGCCGGCCGGATTCGACCCCACAGCCCCGCGTCCGATGGGCTCGTCGGCCACCCGGGGTAGCGGCAAGAGCGCCGAAGACCGGAAAAAGGACAAGGCCAAGGCCAAAGCCCGTCGCAAAAACCGCAAGAAGAGGTAGACTCGGCGCCCCGATTCGTGTCTGATCCGGGGCTGGTACCTGCGGGGAGAACCCCCGACTGGGCCTACCGGGGCCCCAAAACCGGCCTTTTCCAATCTGCGGCTCGCCCATTCGGGCACTTCGCCGTCGATCCCTCCCTTATCTCCGTAGTCGCCTGGAGCGTTCCAGGACCCCCTCACCAATCCATGGCAGTTGTCATCCGCATGAAGAGGACGGGCCGCAAGAACCGGCCCTGCTACCGTATCTCCGTTGCTGATTCGCGCGCCCCGCGCGATGGTCGCACCCTGGAGACCCTGGGTTTGTACGATCCGGTGGCACCGTCCAAAGACGCCCAGATCCGTTTGGATGTGGAGCGTGCCCGTCATTGGTTGTCGTCGGGCGCCCTGCCCTCCGAGACCGTGCGTTCGATCTTCAAGCGCACCGGGGTCTACGTCGGCTTCGCCAAACCCAAGCCCAAGCGCGATCGCTCGGGCCGCAAGGCGAACACCCAGACCAGCGCCCGCCGCGTAGCGGACAAGACCATGCGCAGCGAGCGCAAGCAAGCGCGCTCCAAAGCACGCGTTGCCGCCAAGCGCCAGGCTGCCAAGGCCGCCGCACAACCCGCCGCAGAGTGATCCCCTGGGGTCGCGTCTTTCCAAGCACGGGGATTCCAGGTGGAATCCCCGATTGCGTGGAGAGGGACCCCTCGCGCTCCGGTACCCCCCTTTCGCTAGCAACCCCATCGGCGTCCGCGCCATCTCATCCCGTCTTCGGAGGGAGTTTCCTTGGCTAAGAAGTCCGACTTCGTCACCCGCCTGATCCAAGAGGTCCAACCGCGCTTCCCGCTGCCCGATGCCCCCAAAGAGGGCTTCACCCTGCTGGAGACGGGGGCGGTGGTGGTGCTGATGCGGCATTTGACCCAAACCCAAGCCGAGGCCTCGGTGGCCTCGCTGCGCGCGGGGATCGGCGATTGGAACGAGGCACGCGTGTGCCAAGCCCAAGAACTGGCGCAGTACATCAAGACCAGTTCGCGCAAAAAGGGCATGGAGTTGCTCAATTCGCGCGCTCCGGCCGCGCGTGACTTGAAGGACTATCTGCAGGATGTGTACCAGCAGACCCACGGCTTGGACTTGGAGTTCTTCCGCGAGGACGCCACCGACGTGGGGGAGATCTTCGAGAACTTCCAAGTGCTCGACATGCCCAGCACCGCGTACCTGTTCTGGTTGGCGAGCGGCGGGCAGATCACCGTGCACACGCCCTTGCTCAAACTGCTTGACCGGTTGGGCTTGATTCCACGCACCACATCCTTGCCCAAGGGACGCGCCTCGATCGAAGCCTTGGTGCCCGAAAAGGATCGCTTCGCCTTCAACCTCGCGATCCACGAGGTGTTGGCGCACTGGAACGACGAGGCCGAGCCGGCCTACGTGAAGCACGAAGTGCTGCGCACCTTGCCCTACGGCAAGAAGTCGTTTGAGGATCGCGAGTCGACCCTGCGTCGCGAAGCGGCGGCTCGTCAGAAGGAAGAAGCTCGCCTCGCCCTGGCGGCCAAACGCGAAGCCGAACTGCTCGCCAAGGAAGAAGAGAAGGAACGCAAGCGGCTCGAAGCCATCGCGCTCAAGGAGCAGCGCGAGAAGGAACGTCTGGCCAAGATCGCCGAACGCAAGGCGGAGGCCGAAGCCAAGAAGAAGCAAGCCAAGGCCAAGGTCGAAGCCGATCGCAAAGCCAAAATCGCCGAAGCAAAGGCCCAAGCCGAAGCCAAGAAGGCCGAGGCCAAAAAGCAGGAGGCCGCCAAGAAAGCCGCTGCCGCCAAGGCCAAGGCGGATGCGAAGGCCAAAGCCGACGCCAAGAAAGCGGCTGCCAAGAAGAAGCCTGCGGCCAAAAAGGCTCCCGCCAAGAAAGCCAGCACCAAGAAGCCTGCGGCCAAAAAGGCGCCGGCCAAGAAGGCCAGCACCAAGAAGCCCACGACCAAGAAAGCCAGCTCGAAGAAGGCGGCTCCCAAAGTCCAGAAGAAGAAGTCCACCCAATCGGGCAAGGCTTCCAAGCCCGCCAGTGCCAAGAAAACGGCCAGCAAAACGGTCAAGAAGGCCACCACCAAAAAGAAGTCGGTGACCAAGAAGGCCAGCACGCAAGGCCGCAAGAAGTAAGCCCCGGGAAGCCCGCGGGCGACCCACGGTCCAGCGGGGGCGGAGCCAGCACGCGACAGGTCTTTTGACCCACGCTATGCTGGGGGTCCCGGACGGCCCACCCTTGCCATGAACTTGCCCCCCCTGGTGCTCGCGTCGGCTTCGCCGCGCCGATTTGACCTCTTGACCGAGGTGGGGGTGCCCTTCGAGGTGCGCGCCAGTCACGTGGACGAAGACCTAGTGGGACCGATTGGTCCAGTCGAGGCAGCCCGGGAGCTCGCCCTGCGCAAGGCTTTGGCGGTCGCCAAGGACTTGGCCGCTTTCCCGCCCCGTTGGGTGCTGGGGGCGGACACCGTGGTCGCCCTGGGATCCGACGAGGCGCCCATTTTGCTGGGCAAACCCACCGATCCAGCCGATGCCCAGCGCATGCTCGCTTCGTTGTCGGGAACCCGCCACCGGGTGGTGACCGGAATCTGCGTGGTTCGGACCCAGGATGGGGCCCATTTCCTCGACGAAGAGTGCACCTGGGTGCATATGCGGCCGATTTCTGAGGCGGAGGTGGGGGCCTACGTGGCCAGCGGCGAATGGCGCGACAAGGCTGGGGGTTACGCCATCCAAGAGACCGCCGATGCCTTCGTGGAGGCGCTCGAGGGTGGGGGATTCGACAACGTGGTGGGGCTTCCCGTCGCACGGGTTTTTGCGCTCCTGGAGCGTTCAGGGCTTGCTCTGGGCTGATTCGGGTCGTATTCTCTTCTCCCCAACTCGCCTGGGATTGGCCCTTAGAAATGGCCCCCACAGCAAGGCACTACCATGAAAACCGACATCCACCCCAAGTACGTCGAATGCCGCGTCCACTGCGGCTGCGGCAGCGAATTCACCACGAAAGCAACGGTCTCCGAACTGAAGATCGAAATTTGCAACGCGTGCCACCCGTTCTTCACCGGCAAGCAGAAGCTCGTCGATGCGGCCGGTCGTGTGGATCGTTTCCTCAAGAAGTACGGCAAGAAGAAGGCGTAAGGGCGGCTTCGAGCCCCCTTGGATTTCCCAGGGGGCACAGCTCCCTTCCATCGGAACATTCCCGCTTAGGAATCCGTGGCAAGCCTTCACCCCGCACTCATTCAAAAGCTCACCGAACGCGCCGGACGGCACGCGGAGCTGACCGAACAATTGGCTGACCCGGCGGTTGCCGGTGATGCCAAACGCTTCACGCAATTGCTGCGCGAGCGCGGCAGTTTGGAGCAAAGCAAGGAGCTCTTCGACCGGGTGCAGGGTTTGATCCAGCGCCGGGCCGAAGCGAGCGAGCTGTTGGCTTCGGGCGATCCTGAGATGGCCGAACTCGCCGAGGAGGAGTTGGCCGATGCCGAGCGTGAGGAAAGCGAACTCGACGAAGAAGTCAAGTCCGCGCTGATCCGTGACGCGGAGGACGATCGCACCAAGGTCATCTTCGAAATGCGCGCGGGGACCGGCGGGGACGAGGCCACGCTGTTCGTCGCGGACCTGTGGCGCATGTACATGCGCTACTTCGAAAACCACCACTGGAAGGTGGAGATGCTCTCGGAGTCCGAATCCGAAGTCGGGGGTTACAAGGACCTGTCGTTCGCCGTCGAAGGTGAGGGCACCTGGAGCCTGTTGCGCTTCGAATCGGGCGTGCACCGCGTACAGCGGGTTCCTTCGACGGAAACCAAAGGCCGCGTGCACACCTCCGCCGCGACGGTGGCGGTTCTACCCGAAGCCGAAGAGGCCGACGTGGAAATCCACGACAACGACCTGCGCATCGACACCATGCGCTCGTCAGGTCCGGGCGGTCAATCCGTCAACAAGACCAGTTCGGCGGTGCGCATCACGCACTTGCCCACGGACACGGTCGTGGTCTGCCAGGACGAAAAGTCCCAGCACAAGAACAAGGCCAAGGCCATGCGGATCCTGCGTTCGCGGCTGTACGAGGCCGAGCGCGACCGGATCCATGCCGAACGTTCGGCGGCCCGCCGCTCGCTGGTGGGAACGGGGGATCGCAGCGGCAAGGTGCGGACCTACAACTGGCCTCAAAACCGGGTAACGGATCACCGCCTCGAAGGTTCGGATCAAAAGAACTTCAGCTTGGAACAGATCATCGCGGGGCGCCTCGACGGGCTGATCGAGCAATTGAATCTGCTCGAGCGCGAGAACCGGCTCAAGGACCTGTAAGGGGCCCAGGCCGGGCGCAGCCTGCCCCTCGCACGGGCAAGGGGGAGGGTTTTTCGGCCGGGCTTTGGTAAACTGCTGCGCCCCAAGGCACTATCCTCCGGTCCTGCACCCCCGCTGGCTCGGGAGTGGACTGCCGTTTGCACCGGAGGGGAGGCACCCTCCCATCCCCGAAATCCCATGAGTGACGAAGAAACCAAGCCCGAGACTGCGCCGCGTAGCCGCCAACAGGACAGCGCCAAGCGCGAACTGGAAACGGCCCCGCTGATGTTGCGCAAGGCCTCTTACATCCTCTTGGCCGGGGCGCTCCTGCCCTTCTTCAGCGGCTTGATGTACGCGGCCAACGCCAAGCACGAAGTGGGGGACCTCACCCAAGCCTTCGACTGGAAGACGTTGATCATCGCCAAGGCACTGGTCCTATTGGGCGGTTGGGTGTTGTACGAATGCGTCCAAGTGCGCGCGGGCACCAAGCCCAAGAGCGTGCTCGCAGGGCTGGCCAAGGTCCACTCGATGGCCGGTCTTGGGGTGGCTCTGTTGCTCTGGATCGGGGCACTGGTCTTCGTCTTCCTGTCGCCAGGCGTGTACGTGGAAACCACGGCCGGCGTCACCAAGGAGTACTTCAAGTTTGGCGCGGTGGCCGAGGTCATGACGCTGATGCTGGCGCTGTACTCGATCGCGCACATTTTCGAATACGAGCACGGGGGCAAGTTCAACCCGATGTTCCCGCTGTTGATGATCGGTCCGGGCCTCGCGGGTATCTTGAACCTGCTTGGGTCGTTCTCCGCATTCAGCAACCCCTCCAAAATGCTGGGCGTGATCGCCCTGGCGGGTGGCATCATCGTGGCCGCCGGCGGTGGCCTGGCCATCTACACCATGTACATGTCCTTCAAGGAAGCCAAGGTGCAGGGGGAGTTGAAGAAGGCTGCGATGCGCGAACACCGCATGGCCGAAAGGGCGGGCAAGCGGAAGAGCAACCGCTCGTAGCCGTTGAACAGCGACCCCCAACCCCCGACTCCCCGCCCGGAGCGCACCCCGACTGGGGCGGCGAGCCCGGCGGGGAGCGGCGCAGCGGTGCCGCCCGCGCCCGCAACCGTGCGCGAAATGCAGGCTATGGCGCGCGCCTTTCTCGAGCGCAAGGAATTGCCCGAGGCGCGCCTGGAAGCCGATTTGCTGGTGGCCCATGCCTTGGGCCTGCCGCGGCTGGGGATGTTGCTACAGCTTGACCGGCCGGTCGAGCCCGCCGAGATCGACCGCGCCCGCGATGCGCTGGTGCGGCGCGCCAGGCGCGAGCCGGTGGCCTACATCACCGGGGAACGCGAGTTCTACGGTCGGCCGTTTTGCGTGGGCCCCGGCTGTTTGATCCCGCGGCCCGAAACCGAAGGCATCGTGGATCTGGCCAAGGACTGGATGCGCCAGGGGCTTGTACCCGTCGATGCGCGGATTTTGGACTTGGGCACCGGCAGCGGAGCCCTGGCGATCAGCTTGGCGCTGGAATGGCCCAAGGCCACCGTGGTGGCCGCCGAGTTGAGCGCGGATGCGCTGGCTTGGGCCCGTCGCAACGGCGAACGCCACGCCGCCCAAGTGGCCTGGCACTTGGGGGATGGCTTCGAAGTGGCACGCCGCGAAGGCCCCTTCGACCTGGTGGTGTCCAACCCGCCCTATGTGCGACGCGCGGACTTGCCAAGCTTGGCCCCCGAAGTGCGCGACCACGAGCCCCACGAAGCGCTGTTTGCTCCCGACGGGGATCCGGACGCGTTCCTGCGTCGGCTGCTCGAGGGGTGGTCGCAATGGATGGCCCCCTTGGGGCGCATGATCGTCGAGTTGGGCTACGACCAATCCCCGCGAGTCCTCGGCCTGCTGCGCCAAAGTGGCCTGGAAGGCGAGCTGGTACGCGATTTGTCGCGCATCGAGCGTTTGGCGAGCGCCTGGAAACCGGCTAGCGCCTCCTAGCTGGGCGACGCGGGCGCGTTAGGCCTCGGACTGCCAGTGTTCGACGTATTGGGCGATGGCTTCGCGGTCGGCTTGGGCCATCTCGGTCAAGAACACGGCGATTTCGAAGTGTTCGAGCCGGGCGCTGATCCGTTCGCAGCGCACCACCGCGCCTTGTCCGCGCAGGATGCGCTGGGGCGCGCCGGGGAGCTCGAAGGCCACTTCCAAAAGCGTCATTTCCTCGATCGGGCGATCGAGGAAGAAGCACAGCCCGCCGCGGCTGATGTCGCGAATCTTGGCTTCGCACTCCCCATCGGTGAGATGGATGCGGATGGGCCATTCGGCCCGGGCGCGCTCGTGGCGCCGCCGATTGCGGCCGGAGGGGGAGCCCGAGGAGGGCGGAGTGGACTGGGGAGATGCCATGATGGGGGCGCAGGAAACGCGCTGGATCGCTCGATCCATGCTAGGGAGGCCGGCAGTGGGTTGCAATGGAAGCCCGTGCCGAGGGCCGTTTGGGGGGGCGGGCCCCAAGTGTGGGACGGGCGGGTGTGTCGTGGCGGTCCGGGCCGCTATACTGACCCCCCTGGATGGGGGCGGATCGGAGCACGGGCACCGAAGCGACGCCCCCGACCCCAGAATCTCCAACCCCACACAACCCCACTGCCGGGCGGGCTGCCCGGAAACTACGATCATGGCCTCGTTCAACAAAGTCATCCTGATGGGCAACCTGACCCGCGATCCCGAACTCAAGTACACCCAAAGCAACATGGCGGTGTGCAAGGTGGGGGTGGCCGTCAACCGCCGCTACAAGGATGCCCAGACCCAAGAGTGGATCGAGAAGCCCACCTTCGTGGACGTGACCATCTTTGGCAAGCGGGCCGAGGCCTTCGACAAGTTCCACAAGAAGGGCGCGTCGGCGTTCTTCGAAGGGCGCTTGGAGCTCGACACCTGGGATGACAAGGCCACGGGCCAGAAGCGCAGCAAGCTGTACGTGGTCGCGGACAACTGGGAATTCGTGGGACAAGGCTCCTCGGGCTCCGCGGGCGGCGGTCGTTCTTCGTCGGGTGGTGGCTACGAGTCCGAGCCCTCGCAGCAGGCGGGCTACGGCGACTACGGCGGCGGCGCGGGCGACTTCCTGGGAGTCGACGATACGCCTTTCTAGGACCCCGCCGGGGTCCAGCCGGGCGTCTCGATCATGAAGCTTTGCATTCGACTGTTCGCGGTGTTGCGCGAGCGGGCAGGTACGCACGAGGTCAGCCTCGACGACCTGCCCGACGGCATCACTGTGGCCGAGCTCAAGCTGCGTTTGGGGCAAGCCTTTCCCGAGCTGGGCGACTTGAGTTCGGTGGCAGGGGTCGTGGGCACCGAGTACGTGCGCGAGGACCGAGTGCTCTTGGCCAGTGACGAAGTCGCGCTGCTTCCGCCCGTGTCCGGAGGCGAATCCGACTACGAGCGAGGCGTCTTCCGCATGGTGAGCGGTGGCATCGACGCGTCGGGGCTGGAGGAAGTCCTGATCGACGACGCCTGCGGCGGTTTGGCGACCTTCCGCGGATTGACGCGGCGTTCGAGCCGCGGGCGCCAGGATGTGCGGTACCTCGACTACGAGATCTTTGAAGCCATGGCGGGGCCCGAGATGGACCGCATCTTCGAAGCTTGTCGGGCACGTTTTGGGCCCGAAGCCCGCGGGCCGCTACGCATGCTGTGCGTGCACAGCCAAGGCCGGGTGTTGGTGGGGCAGACCTCGGTGGTGATCGCGGTGGCGACACCCCATCGGGATACGGCGTTTGCCGCCTGCCGCTTCCTGATCGACACGCTCAAGGAACGCCTGCCCATTTGGAAGAAAGAGGTCTACGCCGACGGGGAGGCCTGGGTCGAAGGCTGCTCGCACCACGCCCACTAGCGACCGGCGCCGAGGAGGCCCGGCAGGGGACCCGTGATGCGTGTTTCAGGGCGCTCGTAGCGCCAGCAGCGGGCCGGGGGGAGGTGCACCCGAAGCATTCGCTTGACTGCGTTTGCGCCCTCCTCTGGGCCCCGGTACCATCCTTCGCTCCCACCGCGTCGCTTCCCCTTCCCGAACGGTGTTTCCCGCGCCCAACGTGCCCATGCAGCCCCGCCTAACCTCCCTGAACCTGACCGATGTGGAGCGTGAAGAACTGCCCGTCGACGTGCTCCTGGTGGGCGCGGGTCCGGCAAGTTTGGCCTGCGCGATCCACTTGGATCGCTTGCTCAAAGCCAAGGGCATCGAGGACAAGACGATCCTAGTGATCGACAAAGCCGAGGAAGTGGGTCACCACACGCTTTCCGGCGCGGTGATGAACCCCAAGGGCATCGAGGAGCTGTTCCCCGATTGGAAGGAGCGCGGGTTTCCGATCCAAAGCGAAGTGCGCGAGGACTGGGCGGAAATGCTCAAGCCGGGCGGCGGCTCCACGGCGCTCAAGGGCATGCTGTGTCCGCCCCAGTTGCGCAACCACGGCAACTACATCGTCAGCCTGAACCACGTGGTCAAGTGGATGGCCGCGCAAGCCGAGGAAGCGGGCATCGAACTCTACGCGGGCTTCCCTGCGGCGGACATCCAGCTCGACGAGGCCACCGGTCGCGTGCAGGGCGTGGTCACCCGCGACAGCGGCATCGCCAAGGACGGCAGCGCGAAGGGTACCTTCGAGCCGGGTATGCGCATCAGCGCCGAGGTGACGGTGTTCGCCGAAGGAACGCGCGGCAACCTAGCCAAGAACCTCGACCGCAAACTCGGCCTGAGCGCGGGCCGCAACCCGCAAACCTACGGCACGGGCATCAAAGAGATCTGGCAAGTCGACCCCAAGATCGGCAAGGAATGGTTTGGCAAGGTGATGCACACTGGCGCCTATCCCTTGAAGCGCGATGCCTATGGCGGCTCGTTCATCTACGGCATCGCCGAGGACAAGCTGGCGTTGGGCTTCGTCGTGGGGCTCGACCACAAGGACGCCTCGCTCGATCCGCACGGACTGTTCGTCCAATGGAAGCAGCATGCGCGCATTCGACCGCTCTTGGAAGGCGGCAAGGTGCTCAAGTACGGCGCCAAAACCGTTCCCGAAGGCGGCTACTTCTCGATGCCCAAGCTCTACGGCAATGGGTTTTGCATGGTGGGCGACAGCGCGGGCTTCCTGAACATCGCCACGCTCAAGGGCATCCATTTGGCGATCAAGTCGGGCATGCTGGCCGCCGAAGCCATCGCGACCGCGCTCGAGAAGGGCGACACCTCGGAAGCGAGCTTGGCGCGCTACGGCGAACTGTTTGAAGCGTCCTGGGCCAAGGAAGAACTGTGGAAGGTGCGCAACTATCGCCAGGCCTTCGCCAAGGGCATGTTCCGCGGCATGTTGGACTTCGGTGTGGCGATGGTGACTGGAGGCCGCGGCCTTGTCGCCCGGCGCGACGGGCACAAGGACCACGAAACCACGCGCCCCTTGGCCGAATCCACCTTCCAATTGCCCAAGTTCAACGACAGCGACAGCCTCGACAAGCTGACCGATGTCTACTACTCGGGCGCCGTGCACGAAGAGGACCAGCCCGCGCACCTCCTGGTCAACGACCCCAAGATCTGCGTCGAACGCTGCACCCAAGAGTACGGCAACCCCTGCCAGCACTTCTGCCCGGCCGCCGTGTACGAGTGGCCCAAGGGCAGCACCGAGGTGGTGATCAACGCCTCGAATTGTGTGCACTGCAAGACTTGTGATATCGCCGACCCGTACGAAAACATCGAGTGGGTGGTCCCCGAAGGTGGTGGTGGACCCAAGTACGTGGACATGTGATCCGCGACGAAGGAACCACCACCAACCGTAGACCCATCGCTCCTATCTCTGCCTTTCCTGCCCCTGAATCCGCTCCCATGAAACTGACCATTGCCCAGGCCAAGCTGGCCAAGAAATCCCCCTACTTGGTGCTCTTCGCGACCCAAGGCAAGCCGGCCCACGCACCCGCCGGATTGGCTTTGCCCAAGGGCTTCCTCGAGGGCTTCTCGGGCAAGGCGCGCGCGACCCAAGAAACCTTTACCGGCGACACCCAATGGCCGCGGGTCCTGCTCGTGGGGCTCGGGGAAGCGGATGCGCTCGACTCGGAAGGTCTGCGTCGCGCCGCGGCCGTCGGGGTGCGGGCGGCAAAGGCGGCCCAGGTGGAGCAAGCCGGTTTCTGGGTGGCGCCCCAGCTCACCGAATTGGCCGGTGGCGAGACCGAAGTCGGCCGCGATCTGGCCGAAGGCATCGTGCTCGGGGCTTACGCCTATCGGGGCGCCAAGGCCAAGTCGACCGACCCCGAGCTCAAGCAGGTCTCCCTGTGGGCCGAAGGCAGCGCCTTTGCCCAAGGTGCCAAGAAGGGCTTGGCTTTGGCGGAGGCCTGCAACTTCACTCGCGATCTGCAAAACGCCGCGGGCAACCAACTCACGCCCACCATCATGGCCAACAAGGCCAAGGGCCTCGCGACCCGCAGCGCGCAGATCACCTGCAAGGTGTTCGACGAAGCGGCCATGAAGAAGATGGGCATGGGGCTGTTGCTGTCGGTGTCCCAGGGATCCGAGCAGCCGGCCAAGTTGGTCCACCTGACCTACAAGCCCAAGGGCAAGTCCAAGGGCAAGATCACCGTGGTCGGCAAGGGCCTGACCTTCGACGCGGGCGGCGTTTCGATCAAGCCCGCCGCCAAGATGGAGGAGATGCGCTACGACATGTCGGGCGGCGCAGCGGTCCTGGGGCTGTTCCACGCCCTGGCGGATGTGGCTGTACCCTTCGAAGTCCACGGCATCGTGGGCTGCACGGAAAACGTGATCAATGGCGAAGCCACCAAGCCGGGGGACATCCACGTGGGCATGAACGGCACTTCGGTAGAGATCCAGAACACCGACGCCGAAGGCCGCTTGGTGCTGGCCGACTGCTTGACCTATGCCCAAACCAAGACCAAGCCCGACACCCTGTTTGACCTGGCCACCCTGACCGGGGCGGTCATCGTCGCCCTGGGCCACGAGCTGACCGGGATCTTCCCCAGCAACGACGGCCTGCGCGATGCCCTGCAAGACGCTGGCCAGCGGGTAGGGGAGCTGTGCTGGCCCCTGCCGCTGTTGCCCGTGCACAAGGAAGCCATGCGCGGGGAAGTGGCCGACCTCAAGAACATCGGCCCGGGCACCCTGGGTGCCGGTTCGACCCAAGGGGCGGCCTTCCTGTCGTACTTTGTCGAAGAGGGCCAGGAATGGTGCCATCTGGACATCGCCGGAACCGCCTGGGGGACCAGCTCCCGGGACTGGGCCGGGGGTAGCTTGGGTACCGGGATTGGAACTCGACTGCTAATGGAGTACCTTGAGCGGCGAAAATAGCCCGATAAGGCCATCGAACCCCCGTATGCCCCGGCCCGGAAGCCCCGGGAAGCGCGATAGGAAAGTGATCCTGTGACCCAAACCGAACTCGTCCCCGGCCTGGCCGGCATCCCCGCCGCCGAATCCTCCATTTCCTTCATCAATGGCCAGGAGGGCTTGCTGTCCTACCGCGGCATTCGCATCGAGGAACTGGCAGCCCACAGCAACTTCGAAGAAGTCATCTGCTTGCTTTGGGATGGGACGCTTCCCACCCAAGCGGCGCTCGATGCCTTCAAGGAGCGCTTGCGGCCGCACAGCAAGTTGCACCCCGATCTCGAGCGCTTCGTACGTGCGCTGCCCCTCCAAGGGCATCCGATGGAGGCTCTGCAAGCCAGCTTGGCCACGCTGGGCATGGTGTCACCGCGCGTCGATTTGCGCGATCCGGTTGCGCGCCTCGACGCTTGCCTGCGCACGATGGGCGCGGTCTCGACGTTGATCGCGGCCGCCGAGCGCCACCGCAAGGGTTTGCCCCTGGTGGAGCCCGACCCGAACCTTTCGATCGCGGGCAACTTCCTGTACTGCCTCAACGGCGAGCGACCGGACGCGATCAAGACGCGCGTACTCGATTGTGCGCTGGTGCTGCACGCCGAGCACACCATGAACGCTTCGACCTTCGCCTGCCGCGTGGTGGCGTCGACCGAGACGAACCCCTACACCGCGACCAGCGCGGCCGTCGGTGCCCTCTACGGGCCGCTGCACGGTGGGGCCAACGAGCGGGTCTTGGTTCAATTGGAGAGCATTGGCGGCCCCGAGAACGTTTCGGCTTGGGTCGACAAGAAGATGGCGGCCAAGGAAAAGGTCATGGGCTTCGGCCATCGGGTCTACAAGACCAAGGATCCGCGCGCCAAGAACCTGCAGATCCTGGCTCGCGAGTTGTTCGAGATCCACGGTTCCACCCCGTTGTACGACACCGCGCTGCGCCTCGAAGAGGAAGTCACCGCGCGTTTGGGCGGCAAGGGTATCTACCCCAACGTCGACTTCTTCAGCGGCATCGTCTACCAGAAGCTGGGCATCCCGACCGACGTGTTCACCCCGATCTTTGCGCTGTCGCGCATGGCTGGGTGGCTCGCGCACTGGATGGAGCAAATGGAAGACAACAAGCTCTTCCGTCCGGGCCAGATCTACACCGGTCGCAAGGACGTGAGCTACGTGCCCATCGGTCAGCGCTCGGCCGCGGGCAAATAGCCGAAGGCATCCAAAGGGATGGACTCCACGGGGATGTGGCGGAATCGGTAGACGCATCGGACTTAAAATCCGAGGGCCCTTTGCGGGCCATCCGGGTTCAAGTCCCGGCATCCCTACCACCCTCCTAGCGGGGGCGGTTGGGAATGCCCGGCCACGCTCGCCGCGCCTCGATTCGCACTGGGCTCGCGCTGGGCTCGGTTCCGGGGTTTCCGGTCCTGCGCCCAAGATTCCGCGCTGAGTGGGGCAACCTGGGGCAAAAAGCCCCTTCTCCATTGGACGGAAGGCCTACTGCGGGTATCTTTCCCCACCCGAGGGGCGGCATAGCCAAGTGGCTAAGGCAATGGATTGCAAATCCATCATCCCCGGTTCGAGTCCGGGTGCCGCCTCCACCTCGCTGCCGGTCCAAGCGACCGGACCCCCGCCGTTCTTGGCATTGGGCGGATTTGGCCAACGCGGGCCCCGCAGCCTTGTTTTGGGTGTTCCTGTTGGGTTACACCTGGGGCTCGGACAGGTTTCCCATGGCTTCCGCCACGGATTCGCTCCATTCCTGAAGCTCTCCCCATGCGTCACGCTCTGCTCTCCCTTGTGCTCCTGGTCGTCTCCTTCGGCCTAGGGGCTTGCCGCTCCGCCTCCAACGGGCACCTCTACCTGCAAGCCGGTGCCGATGACGACCGCATTTCGACGGGGGATACCGTGTCGGTGGTCGACAAAGCGCGCCCCGACGTGGTCATGGCTTCGGCCCGCATTGGCTCCGACGGCCAAATGGAGTTTCCGGGGCTTGGCAAGCTCGACGTGAGCGGGCAAAGCGAGCTGGAGCTGCATGAGATGCTGCGCGAGCGCTACAACGAGGTCTACGGTTCGTCGCAACTGGAAGTCTCCGTGGTGCGCCCCGGAATGCGTTTCTACGTGTACGGCGAAGTGGCGCGACCGGGCCGCTACGTGCTCGAAAAGGGCTTGACCGCGCTGGAGGGAACCATGCTCGCCGGGCCCGATGACAGCTACGCCGATTTGACCCAAGTGCGTTTGATCCGCGGCCCCAAAGGCGAAGAACGTACCACCGAACTGAACATCCGCAGCATCGCGCGCGGCAAGACCAACTTCAACGTGGCCCTGGAAGATGGCGACATCCTGTACGTGCCGCCGACCGCGGTAGGGCACGTTCTATCGCCCATGCTGCCCAGCAGCCGGCGGACGGAGTAAGGACTGCCTCGGTCCAAGCCGAGGGGTCAAGCCAAGGGGTCAAGCCGGGCAGTGGGACGCGGTCAGCGTAAGCTGGCCAACGCCTCGTACAGCTCGGCCATGTGCTCGCGCGAGTGTTCGCTGCACACACTGATGCGCAGGGCCCCGCCCGGGTGCGAGGGATAGTGGCTGAAAGGCACGAAGATCCCGAGCCGCATCAATTCGGTGTGCCAGCGTTGCCCTTCGGCTGGGTCTGGGAACTCGATGTTCCAAACCGGCAGGAACGAACCCTGCGGGATGCGGCCATGACTGGCAGCGATCTCGTGCAACAAGCGGATGTTGCGATGCAAGCGCCGCACCCGTTCGGGCTCGGCCTCGAGGATTCCCAGCGCGGTGCGGGCGGCCAAAGCCACGGCCGGGGGCAAAGCGGTGCCGCCCTGGTACACCTCCGAGCGGCGGCGGACGGTTTCGATGACTTGCGCGGGCCCCACCAACGCGCCACCGAAGGCCCCCAGGGATTTGGCCAGCGAGAACGTCACCACCACTTGGCTGGAGGGCGTTCCAAAGGCGGCTAGGGTGCCTCGGCCGCGTTTGTCGAGCACTCCCATGCCGTGGCTGTCGTCGACCACCACCAGCGCCTTGGGCGGCGCGTAGCGCAGTAGGTGCGCGATGGGGGCCAGCCGTCCCTTGGCGGGGAACACCGCGTCGGTCAGGATCGCCAAGCGCTCGCCGCGAAAGCGGTCGCACAGGGCCAAGAGCCGGGTGGGGTCCCCGGGGCCGTAGTCATGGCGCGGGGCCCCGTTGGCCCGGGCAGCCCGTACCAGGCTGGTGTGCGAGTCCGCATCGATGAGGATGCGGTCGAGCTCGCCTTCCATGCTTTCTAGCAGGGCTTGGTTGGCGAGGTCTCCGCTGGGGAGCACCAAAGCGCTCTCCAGCCCCAGGAACTCGGCCAAAGCTTCTTCCAGCTGGACGTGGGCCTCGTAGGTGCCCGAAGTCACGCGCGAAGCCGACGCGCTCAAGCCGTAGCGCTCGAGCCCCTCGCGACAGGCTTCCAAGACCTTTTCGTGTGCACTTAGGCCCAAGTAGTCGGTTCCCACGAACGCGAGCAGCGAGCGGCCCCCGAGGGTCACGTGGGTGGGCGATTTGGCGGAGATCGGCGATCGCGACATGCGCGCAGCATAGCGGGCTCGGGGACTCGACCCGAAGTCCGAATCTCGGGTGGTTGCTGCTGGGGGGGACTTTCGGCTGGGACATTCGAGGTCTCGCACCACGGGCAAGGCCGGGACCTGCGCCGCCGTCCACACCACCCAAGAACGGTGGGTTCTGGGCCGGGGCCTTGGAACAGGCCGGGGAGTCTTGCGGGATGGGGGGGGCATGTGTTGGGATGCTGGCTCGCTCGCCTAGGCCGGATGCGGTCGTAGCGGGCTCCCTTTCCCCACCCCGATCCCACGATGGCTTCCGCGAAGTACTTTTGCACCTTCCCCCAGGAGTTGATCTCCGAGCCCATCATCAGCCACACCCTAGGGGAGAAATTCCGGGTAGTGCCCAACATCCGGGCGGCGAGCATCCGGGCGACCGAGGCCAAGGTGGTGGTGGAGATCGAAGGCCAGCCCGACGAGATCGAACGGGCGGTGCAGTACTTGATCGAACGTGGGGTTTCGGTGGCGGCCATCGACGATGAGTACGAGCCGCCGTTCTAGGGCACGCGTCGGGCGCGCACTCTGCGCCTGCGTGTTGGTCCTCGGCGCGGCCTGCCGGGCCAGCGATCCGTTTGCCGTCGAAGATCCGTTGCCGCCGCCTGTCCGCGGCGCGGTGGTTGCCGAGCATCCGTTGGCGGTGTCGGTGGGTTTGGCGATCTTGGACCAAGGGGGCAATGCGGCCGACGCGGCGGTGGCTACCGCGTTGGCGCTGGCGGTGGTCTATCCGCAGGCCGGCAATCTGGGTGGGGGGGGCTTCGCCCTGTGGGTTCCGCACAAGGGCGAGCCCTGGTCGTTGGACTTCCGCGAAACGACTCCCAAGGAATACCGCACCGATCTGTACTTGGACGCGAACGGCCAAGTGGTTCCTGAGCGCTCCATCGCGACGCCCCTGGGCGTGGGGGTGCCGGGCAGCCCTTTGGGGTTGTTCGAGCTGTACAAGAGCCACGGATCCGGGCGACTTTCGTTTGCACGCCTGTGCGCGCCGGCCATCGCCTTGGCGCGCAACGGGTTCCCCGTGGACAATTGGTTGGCGGACGATCTGTTGGTGCCCAGTTTGCGGGCGCGACTCGAAGCCGATCCTGCCGCGCGCCGGCTGTTCTACCCGAACGGCGAGCCGCTCGAAGAGGGTGAGCTCTTGGTGCAGCCAGCCCTGGCCGCCACCCTCGAACGCTTGGCGCGCGGCGGCGCGGCGGCCTTTTATGCGGGCCCGATCGCCGAAGCCATCGTGCAAACCCTGCAGGACGCCGATCGGCGCATGGGCTCGGTGGTGGGTGATCGCCACATGAGCCTGCAGGATTTGGCCAGCTACACCGCCAAAGTGCGCAAGCCTTTGGTGGGCTGGTTCCGCGGCGATCAAATCCTCACCATGGGCCCGCCCAGCTCGGGTGGCGTGGTGTTGTTGCAGGTGTTGGCCATGCTTGAGGGCTTCCCGCTCGATGCGGAACGCGAAGCCACCTTGCGCCGCCAGGCCTTGGGCGTGGGCAACTCCACCGATAGCGCCGGGATTTCGGCTCGAGCCGTGCATTGGTGGATCGAAGCCCTGCGCCGCGGCTTCGCCGACCGAGCCGAACACATGGGCGACCCCGACCACGTGTGGGTGCCCGTGGCCCAATTGCTCGCTCCCGAGTGGGTGGCCCAACGCCGGATCTCGATCGGTGAACGCGCCGATCCCGACGTAGCCGCTTGGGTCGCGCCGGTGCCGCCTGAAAGCAAGGAGACCACGCACCTTTCGGTGCTCGACCGCGAGGGCAATGCGGTCAGCATGACGACCACGCTCAATGCGTCGTTTGGGTCGGGGATCTTGGTGGCAGAGGCCGGTTTCTTGCTCAACAACGAGCTGGACGACTTCTCGCTGGCGCCCGGCGCCGCGAACCTTTACGGGTTGGTGGGAAGCGAGGCCAACCGGTTACGGCCGACCAAGCGCCCGCTGTCTTCGATGACTCCCACCGTGGTGCGTGAAGGGGGCGGCCGGGTTTTGTTGGTGATCGGTTCCCCGGGAGGTCCGCGCATCATCACCTCGGTGTTCCAAGTGCTTCTGCGACATTTGGTCTACGGGCAGGACTTGGAAACCGCGGTGCGCGCCCCGCGGCTGCACCAGCAGTGGAATCCCAGCTACACGCGCTTTGAGGCGGGTTGGCCGAGCGACCTGTTGGAGACGCTTGAGAACCAACATGGCCAAGAGGTGCGCGTGGAACCCGGCGAACGCTTTGGTTCGGTGCAGGCCATCTTTGTGGGCCAGGATGGCGAGCCCCAGGCGGTGAGCGACCCAAGGCGTGGCGGCGTCGGCGCGGTCCAGTCCAAACCCTAGCGAGGCGGGAGTCCGGATCGCAGTTTTTGGGCCTACTTGGGTGGGGTTGGGCTCGGGCTCTCGGGCGAAACGGGTTCGGCTTTGGCGATGGCCTTCAGGGTCGTAGCCGGGTCGGCAGCAAAGCGATCGCGGTTCGCCTGGTTGGCGAAGACGTACAGCTGCTTGTCGTGAACCAGCGCGTGCTGGGCAACTCCCGCGGTCGACTTTCCCTGGGCGAGCTCTACGGCATCGCCGCCGCCCAGGGCGGGTTCGAAGCTCCAAGGGGCCAGGCGAAAGGCCGTTTGGTTCGCGACGTTCGCGAAGCGGTAGGTCACGCCCTTGTAGCGCCAAGCAAGTTCCGACTGACCGGGGACGGCCTTGGGATGATCGGAAACCAGTTCCACCGGATCGAACCCGCCCAAAGCCAGACCGTCGGTGAGGTGCCAACCCGAAAGATCCCGCTCGGAACCCGGGTGTTGTTTGCGCCACTGCGCATCGGCTTTGGCGCGTAGCTTGGCGGGTCCTTCCTTGCCCCAAGACTTGCGCGTGTTGCTGAAGATGCCGTTGTAGAACAGCAACAGTTCGCCGTCTTGGATCAAGAACGACTCGGGATCGATTTCCACCCGCTTGCCGTCCGCCATCGCGTACGCACACCAGCCCCCGTAGGCGGGTTCGTAACGATCGGGCGCCGCGAGGAATGTCTTGCGGTTGGCTTCCGAGGCGAAGCGATAGACCACGCCCCGATAGGTAAGGCTCCACTCGGCGCGCCCTTTGCTGGGCTTTGCGCCGCCTTCGGGGAAGTAGGCAACCGGGTCCCAGCCGTCGATGGCTAGGTTGCCCTTACCGAGTTGGAGGGTTGCCAGGTCGGCCCGCGGCGCTCCCACCTCGATCGGTTGGGTGGGGACAGCCTGCGCGAGCGCGAAGGTCGGAATCAGGACTAGGGCCAGGGTGCGAAGGAAGTACTGCATGGGGGAACTCGGATGGTCGCCCCCGTGTACGCCCGCCGGGGGAGCCTGTGACCCGCTATTTGGGATCCTCCGCCCAAGTCGAGGGGCCCAACGGCAAGACGCCGCCGGCCTAGGCCAGCGGCGTCTTGGAAGGGCTGGCCAAGGAGAGCCACCCGGGCAGGGAGAGTCCGGCGGGGGACTCCCGCGCTCACTCGTCTTCGGGAAGCAGGTCGTCGATCCCGCTGTCCGCCGGCTTGTCGTCGGCCGGGGCGGCATCACCCGCACCGGCGGCATCGCCTTTGGCGCGCTTGGCGGCCTCGGTGGCTCCGGCGTATTTTTCCCAGTAAGAGGGGTCCTTCTCGACCTTGGCCCAAACATCGTAGAGCACCGCCACCGTCCGACGGTTGGCGATGGTCGACAGATTGGGCATCTCGGCGAAGTCGTAGTTCCAATCGGCGTTGCGACCGTTGGCCAGGTTCATCAGCGTACGCTGGATGAAGTCTCCGGTTTCGTGCCCGGCTTGGGTGGAGTAGTTCAAGCCCAAGAGCGCGTTGACCAGGGCCGGGAAGGCGTACTGGCCGTAGTCTTTCTCCAGCGACTTGGCGGCGCGCGTTCCGGCGGCACCCGCGTCGGGGTCGATCATGTCGGCCACTTTGCCTTGGATCTCGGTCCACATGGCATCGCTGCAGCCCTCGGGCTTGCCGAAGCGCTCCATGGCGCCCAGGTCGGGCTCGGCCGGGTCGTTGACGTCGTAGAGGTCATCGGGAACGCTGCGCAAGAGCACTTGCTTGCCGTTCTTGCGCTTGACCTGGGGCGCGCCCGAGTCCGCGCTCTCGGTGGCCTTCTGCTCAGCTGCGGCTTTGGCTGCTGCCGCGTCTTCCTTGGCTTTGGATTCCTTGGCGGCTTTGGCTTCGGCGGCCTTGGCTGCGGCAGCGTCCGCAGCGGCTTGGTCGACTTGGCCCTCGGCGGGGGCCAGGTTGGCGTCGTCGGGGTTCGGAAGGTCCTTGGGAGCGGCCTCGGTTTCGCCACCCGAGTAGATCTTGTAGATCCCCACCCCGGCGAGCGCCAGGACGGCGACCACGCCTACCACGGGCAGGAGCAGGTTCTTTTGCTTCGGCTTGCCGCCGCGGCGGCGCCCTTCGCCTTCTTCGGCTTCGTCGCCTTCGGCCTTCTCACCGCGTCGACGGGACGAGCCACCTGCGCGGGTCGAGCTGCGACGGGAGCTCCCGGCGGCGGCACGGCCCGGGCGGGTCGGCTTGGACTCAGCAGCGGCTTCGCCTGCGGCGGCCTGGGGCTTGGCGGCGGCGCGGGCCGGCTTGGCCGCGCTCACGGGCTTGGTCGGAGCTTTGGCAGCGGGCTTGGGCGCCGGTGCGCTGGCAGGCTTGGCTCCGCCCTTGGCTTGTGCCTCGGCTTCCGCGCGTCGCTGGGCGATCAGGCGCTCCTTCATCGAGGGGCCGCGGTCGGACTTGCCCGAGGGCACATGCTGTTCGAAGCCCTTGGGGGTCTCTTTGCCTTGGTTGTTGTCACTCATGGGGATCAGGGGAAAGGGGCCCGCGGGAGGCGGGACTTTGGAAGGGAATCATTCAGCAGCTTCTTCGCGCTGGGTGAAGCGTTTGAAGCGTCGGTCGTACCAACCGAACCACTGTTTGAGCCCGGACTCTTGCCGCTCGGCGGTGGCGCCCATCAGGTCCAGGTTAAAGGTCGTGGGATGTCCGGTGATGTCGTAAAGCGTCTTGTGGATCAGGTTGAGCTGTTCGATCGCAACCGGAGTCTCAGGAGGGATCGAAGCCATGCGCGTCAGCAGCCCCGGGATGGCGGGCTTGCCGATCGCGGCGAGCTCTTTGCGCACCTTGAAGATCTTGTTGTTGTCGGGGTCGACCAGTTGATCGATCAACGCCTCGATTTGAGTCCGTTCTTCGGCGGTGGTCTCCTCCATGTACGGGATCGGGCGGATGACGCCCTCGATCACCTTGGACCCATCGGAGAGGGTCTTTTGCTCATAGGGCTTGGCGCCCTTGGCTTTGGCCTCGGACTCTTCAGGGCTGATCCAGCGCTTCCAGCCGAAGACCTTGTACAGGGGCCCATTCTTTTCGAGGTGCCATTCGACATAGCGGTTCCCCAAATCGCTCGTGAGGTCGCGCGGCGAAACGTGTACGCGTACCACCATCGCATGATCGGGCATGGCACCCTCCCATTGGTCGGGCGGAACCACGTAGCCATCGAAGGGTTCCCAGTCGCGGACCAAATCCCCTTCGAGGATGTCCTGCACGGCCGCATCGAGTATGGCGGTCTGCTCGTTGATCGGTAGCAGGCGGAAGTCCTTGGGGGCCTCGCCTTCCGCCAACGGCATGGCGGCCAGCAGCAGCGGCCCCGACAGCTGGGCGCGCAAAAGCGGTGCGTTGTTTTGGAAGGCCAAGTTGTGGATCTTGACCGCAGCCTGGACGGCGGGGGACTTCCAATCGGTCGGCTCTTTCTCGGGAGCTTCGGTCACGATCTTGGTCTCGGGCTCGGGCTCGGTCTCCCCGTCCTTGGCGCCGCGAACCACCAGGAACAAAAGCACGACCACCAGGGCTGCGCCTCCGATGATGAAGTACTTGGTCGGATCGGATTGGCCGGCGGCGCGCGCCTTGCGACCCCCGGAAGTGGCTCGGTAGATGCGGCCGCACTCGCCGCAGCGAACCTTGGCGCCTTCTTTGCTATCGGGCAGCTGGGCCTGCGCTTTGCATGCGGGACAGGTGATGATCATGGGGGAAAGGAGGTTCGAGGAGGCAAGGACCGCCAGCAAGGTACGAAACCTCCGCCTGGACGTAAACCCGCCGTAGGAAAGGGGGGCCCGCGACCTTCGCGTTCCTTTGGCGCTCCCTTAGGCGGGAGCGCGGGCCTGTTGGGGCCAGGGGTGCGAGTCCGCCCAAATCGAGCCCGCCCAAATACTGTGGGCCGAGCAAACGGGGCTGGGAGCGGGCCCGGGTACCGGGCACAATGGTGGGACAGGGTTCGGAGGAACCTTACCCACCCACGCGGCGATGGATTCCCAATTTCGTCTTTCCTGTCCCTACGAACCCACCGGGCACCAACCCCAGGCCATCGCTGGGTTGGTGGAAGGGCTGCGTGCGGGGGCGCGCCACCAGACCTTGCTGGGCATCACCGGGTCGGGCAAGACTTTCACCATGGCCTCGGTCATCGCCCAGGTGAACCGCCCGACCTTGGTTCTGTCACCCAACAAGACCCTGGCGGCCCAGTTGTATGGGGAGTTCAAAGAGTTGTTCCCCGACAACGCGGTCGAGTACTTCGTCAGCTACTACGACTACTACCAGCCCGAGGCCTACGTGCCCTCGACCGACACGTTCATCGAGAAGGACGCCAGCCGCAACGAAAACATCGAACGGTTGCGCAACAGCGCCACGCGCTCGCTGCTCGACCGGCGGGACGTGATTCTGGTGGCCTCGGTATCGTGCATCTATGGCTTGGGTTCGCCCTCGAACTACAGCGGCATGTCGCTCGAGTTGGCCGTTGGGCAGGAAATCGCCCGCGATGATCTACTGCGGCGGCTGACCCAAATGCAGTACGCCCGCAACAACATCGACTTCCGACGCGGGACGTTCCGGGTTCGTGGGGACGTGGTCGAGATCTTCCCGGCCTACGAAGAGGATCGGGTGCTGCGGGTCGAGTTCTTCGGCGACGAGATCGAGGCCTTGGTCGAGGTCAACCCGCTGCTGGGCGAAGTCCTGGGCGAAGCCCGCGCGATGGTGGTGTACCCCGCCAACCACTACGTCACGCCTCAGGATCGCATCGAGCGGGCCGTTCCGCTGATCGATGCCGAGCTCGAAGCACGGCTGACCGAGCTGCACAGCCAGGGTAAGCTGCTCGAAGCCCAGCGCCTCGAGCAACGCACCAAGTACGACATGGAGCTCTTGCGCACCACCGGGGTCTGCAACGGCATCGAGAACTATTCGCGCTACATGGACGGCCGTGCGCCGGGCGAGCCGCCGTTCACCTTGCTGCACTACTTCCCCGAGGACTGGGTCTTGATGGTGGACGAAAGCCACGTGTCGATTCCCCAGGTTGGGGCGATGTTCAAGGGCGATCAGTCGCGCAAGACCACTCTGGTCGAGCACGGGTTTCGTTTGCCCAGCGCCTTGGACAACCGGCCGCTGCGCTTCGAGGAGTTTGAGCACTTGGTCAAGCAGGCGATCTACGTCTCCGCCACGCCACGCGCCTACGAGTTCGAGCACTCGGGCAAGCACGTCGTCGAACAGGTCGTGCGCCCCACCGGGCTGCTCGACCCCGAAATCGAAGTGCGCTCGGCGCGCACCCAAGTCGACGACCTGCTGCACGAGATCCGCAAGACCACCAAGGCTGGCTGGCGTACCCTGGTGACGACGCTTACTAAGCGTAGCGCCGAGGAATTGACCAGCTACTTCGAAGACCTCAAAGTGCGTGTGCGCTACTTGCATTCGGAAATCGACGCGATCGAGCGCACCGCCATCCTGCGCGACCTGCGCCTGGGGGAATTCGATGTGCTGGTGGGCATCAACCTGTTGCGCGAAGGGCTGGACCTGCCCGAGGTGGCCTTGGTCGCGGTGCTCGACGCCGATAAGGAGGGCTTCCTGCGCGCCGAAACCAGCCTGGTGCAAACCTGTGGCCGGGCTGCACGCAACGTCGAAGGCCGCGTGATCTTCTACGCCGACAAGATCACCGATTCGATGCGCGCTTGCATGGACGAGGTCACCCGGCGGCGCACCCTGCAGCTGGCTTACAACGCCGAGCACGGAATCGTGCCCAAGACCGTCATCAAGCCGGTGCGTGATTCGATGGAGGCGCTCTACGACATGGACTATGCCGGCGTACCCGACATCCCTATGCGCGGGACCCAGGTATCCGAGTCCAAGGAGGCCACTTGGTCGCTCTCGCGCCTGCGTGGGGAGATCGAAAAGGTGCGCGCGGACATGCACATCTGCGCCCAGGAACTGCGCTTCGAGGACGCGGCGGCCCTGCGCGATCGGCTCAAACAACTGGAAGCCTTGGAATTGGCGCGCTGATCCGATGGAAGCTCCCGTGAACCTGAGGCCTCCCGTGAACCTGAGACGTGGTGCGTTGGCCGACTTGGATGCGATCCTCGCGATCTACAACCACTTCGTCGAACACACGCCGATCACATTCGATCTCCAGTTGCAGACCCGCGCCATGCGCGAGCCTTGGATCCAGGGCTTCCGGTCCACCGGCCCGTACCAACTGTTCGTCGCCGAGGACGCGAGCGAGCTCGTCGGCTACGCCCACAGCTCCCAATTCCGCACCAAGGCCGCCTACGATAGTTCGGTGGAAACCACCGTCTACCTGCGCCCCGGCTGCGAGGGCCGCGGGATCGGGCGGCGTTTGTACACGCGCCTCTTCCAGGCCATATCCGAAGCGGGCGTGCACCGCGCCTACGCCGGCATCACCCTGCCCAACGACCCCTCGATCGCCCTGCACCGGGCGTTTGGTTTCGAACCCTGCGGAACCTGGACCGAAGTCGGGCACAAGTTCGATCGCTTTTGGGACGTGTCCTTCTGGCAAAAGGCCGTCGGGGGCGTGGCTACCAGCGCGTCGGCTGGTAGTCCTTGAGGAACTGGCCCCAGCAGTGCACTCCGGTGAGGAAGCCCGTATAGATCGGGTCGAGTACGCGGGCCGCCCCGTCCACCGAATCCAGCGGCGGCGCAAAGCCCTGCTCGGTTTGCTTGCGCACGCTCCGTTCAAACGGATCTTCATCGGTGACCCAGCCCGTATCGACGCTGTTCATGTGGATGCCGTCGCGCACGTAGTCGGCCGCCGAGGTGCGCGTCATCATGTTGAGCGAGGCCTTGGCCATGTTGGTGTGAGGGTGTCGGGTGGTCTTGAAGGTGCGGTAGAACTGGCCCTCCATGGCGGAGACGTTGACCACGTGCTTGTCGGGGGTCTCCACAGCGAGCATCAGGGGTTTGAGCCGCGCATTGAGCACGAAGGGAGCCACGGCGTTCACGAGGTGCACCTCCAAGAGTTCGACCGTGGGGACTTCGTGCAGGTCCATGCGCCAAGAGTTGCCCTCGCGCAGGTCGAGCTGTTGGCCCTCGCCATCGATCACGCCTTTGGGGAAGAGGTGCGCGGTCGGGCCATCTCCCAAGAGGTCGAGCTGGCTCAGGTGCGCCGGACGCGCCAAACCCGGCAACGACGTGGTGGGAGCACCGGCCGGCTGGTCGGATTCCATTTGTCCCAGCAGCGTTCTGTGCGAATGCAGCAGCGAGGCCACCTTGGGATCGAGCCCCGCATCGGACTCCTTTTCGACCAGATGCTCGTAGAAGCCCGGGGGCCGACGCACGGTTTGGCAGGCGTTGTGGATCAGGAAGTCCAGGCGGGTTTCTTCCGCTAGCACGTGCTGGGCAAAGGCTTCGACGCTCGGGGTATGGCGCAGGTCCAACCCGTGCAGCACCAGCCGACTCTGGAAGCTCGCAAAGTCGGGTTCGAGGGCGAATCGTTCGGCAGCGTCGGTAGGGAAGCGCGTCGTGGCGATCACCCGCGCACCCGAGCGCAGCAGCTTGATGCAGATCTCATAGCCGATCTTGACGCGGCTGCCGGTCACCAGGGCCACGCGGCCCGTGAGGTCGGCGCTTTGGTGGCGCTTGAGCCAATTGAGCTCGGCGCAGGACGGGCACATGGAGTCGTAGTGGGCATGCAGCCGCGTGTAGTCGGCCTTGCAGATGTAGCATCCGCGCGGGGTCTCGAGCACCCTTGCACGGCCAGGCGGCAAAGGCGGGGCGGCGCTCGCCTGCTCCTCGAGCAAGGCGCGGTGGTGGGGCTCGAGCGCCAATTCCGGTGGCGGCACGGGGAAGCGCAAGGCGCGCTTCTGGGCGCGGTTGCTGGTGGTTTCGAGGGCCGCCGTATTGTGGTCGCGCTCGCGCGTGCGTTCGATGCGGCGTTTCTTGCGAACGAAGGTCTTGCGGGCGTCCCGATCGGGGTAGACCAGGGCCCCCGCAGCCCGGCGCAGGCGGATGCGCTGGTCCTCGCTGAGGGCGGCAAAGCGGGCGGTGTCGGCGGCCAGGGACTCGAGCCAGGCGATCGGGTCGAGCGCTTCCGAGGGGGCGCTGCCCGGGGCGTCGTGGGGGTCGGGCTGGCTTTGGGGGGCGTCCATTTGTCCCGCAATGTAGCGCCCCGGGCCCCCGAGCGGGACACACGAGGGGAAATCGCTCGGGACCTCATGCGGTGGACGGCATCCTAGGGCCATGCAGATCCCCCGCTCCAGTGCCCTCGGCTCGCTCTCCCGTCGTCAGCTCCTGCGCAGCGCGGGTGGACTCGCGCTCGGGCTGGCCCTGCCGGGGCTCGCATGCAGCACTTTGCAACGGTCCAAGCGCACCCCGGACTTGCAGATCTCGCTGGCCCAGTGGTCGTTGCACCGTGCCCTCTGGTCGGGCGAGCTCGACCCGCTCGACTTTTCGGCGGTGGCCCGCGACGCGTTCGGCATCGGAGGCGTCGAGTACGTCAATACCTTCTTTAAGGACCACGTCGAGGACCAGGCCTTTTTGACCGAATTGCGCGATCGAGCCGCCAAGCACCACGTACGCAGCCTGCTGATCATGATCGATGCCGAGGGCGACCTCGGGGCCGAGGATCCCGGACCGGCCCTCGATCGGCACCGCAAGTGGATCGACGCGGCCGCTTTCCTCGGCTGCCACTCGATCCGTGTCAACGCCGGGGGACCGGGCAGCATGGCGGAACTCGCCGGGCGCGTGTCGCGTTCGTTGCGAGCTTTGGCCGAGTATGGGGCGCCCAAACGCATCAACGTGATCGTCGAAAACCACGGCGGTTACAGCTCGAACGGGGCCTGGTTGGCGGGGGTGATGGAACTGGCGAACCACCCGGGGGTGGGCACATTGCCCGATTTCGGCAACTTCCGCATCTCGGCCGACGAAGAGTACGACCGCTACCGGGGCGTGCGCGAGATGATGCCCTATGCCAAGGCGGTCAGCGCCAAGTCCTACGACTTCGACGCCGACGGCAACGAGACGCACATCGATTTTGCGCGCATGCTGCAGATCGTGCGGGCAGCTGGCTACAAGGGCTACCTGGGGATCGAGTACGAGGGCGATTCGCTTTCGGAGTACGAAGGCATCCAGAAGACCGGGCAGCTCTTGCGTTCGCTGGGCGTGGGCTGATTCCCCAGGGTGATGGGATTGCGTCGAGCAGGGTGACGGGATGGCGACGAGGTGGGCAGATTCGGGTCTCTGTGGTACAACCCGGAACCCTTTCCCACCTCCACCTCGACTCACCCCATGAGCTTCCCCCTCACGCGCCGTTCGTTCCTGCACCTGTCCGCCGCCTCGGCCGCTGCGGCCTGGGCGTCCGCCTGCCAGAGCACCTTTCCCCGCCGCGTCACCAAGGGGCCGCTGCGCTACGCCGCCGTCGGGGTGAAGGGCATGGGGGAGTGGGATTTGAAGAACATCGCGTCGCATCCCGACGTGCGCGTGGAATGCCTGTGCGATGTGGATGAGAGCCATCTGATGGCCGCAGCGGCGCTGCACCCCGAAGCGCGCTTGTACCGCGACTGGCGCGAAATGCTGCGGGTCGAGGCGGGCAAGCTCGACGGCATCTCGGTCTCGATCCCCGATCACATGCACGCCCCGGTCGTCATGACCGCCTTGGGCCTTGGGATGCACGTCTACGGCCAAAAGCCGCTCACCCACACCGTGGTCGAAGCGCGCACCCTGCGAGCGGCTGCGCGCAAGGCCGGGGTGGCCACCCAAATGGGCATCCAGAATCACTCCGCCGAACCGTACCGCACCGCGCTGCGCGTGTTCGAAGGGGGCATCACGGGACCTGTGTCGGAGGTACACGTATGGACCGATCGGCCCGCCGGTTGGTGGCCCCAGGACGTGGACCGGCCCGAGGGCTCGGATCCGGTGCCGGCCAACCTCGATTGGGACTTGTGGCTCGGCGTGGCTCCCGAGCGCCCCTACAAGGAAGGGGCGTACCACGCGTTCGTGTGGCGCGGTCGCAAGGATTTCGGGACGGGCGCCCAGGGCGACATGGCCTGTCACCTGATGGACCCCGCGCTTTGGTTCTTGGGGCTCGGTGATCCGTTCAGCGTGCTTTCCGAGGGGCCCAAGCCCAAGGCCGATTCGTACCCGTTGTGGTCGCGCATCGTGTGTGAATTCGAACCGACCTCCAAAACCGCCCAACAAACCATCCCGGTCACCTGGCACGACGGTGGGCGCCAACCCTCCGAACCGTTCGCGGCCTACGGGGTCGAGAAGCCCTACGGCAACGGGAGCTTCTTCGTGGGGGACAAGGGCGCGTTGATGGTCAGTCCCTACGATCCCTGCCGGTTCTTCCAGAAGGGCCAAGGCGAAGTGGCCCTGACCCCCGAGCCGGTCGAGGGCATCGACCACTGGCACCAATGGGTCGACGCCTGCTTGGGCCGCGGGGAGACGACCTGCGGGTTTGATTATGCGGGTCGGCTCAGCGAGTTGGCCCTATTGGGCAACGTGGCGTTGGAGTTCCCGGGCGAGCGTTTGGCTTGGGAGTCCTCCAAGCTGCGCTTTGCGGGGCGGCCCGATGCCTCGGCGCTGTTGCACAAGACCTACCGCCCGGGCTGGGAGGTCGACGGCCTGTAAAGCCCGCCCAAGGATCGTGGTTCGCAGTTGCAGCCGCAACGTGAGCCCGCGAGACTGTTGGGCTTATGCCCCACTGGAAGCGCACCTACTGGGTGGTTTGGGTTGCCAACCTGATCACCTCGATCGGCATGATGAGCTTCTTGCCGTTCTTCCCGAGCTTGCTCGAGGAGATGGGCGTCCAGGGCGAGGCCAGTGTGGCTCGCTGGGCGGGGTTGTGCTTCGCGGCGGCCCCATTGACCGCCACCTTTTCGGCTCCGCTCTGGGGAGCCTTGGGGGACCGGGTGGGACGCAAGATCATGGTCTGCCGGGCCATGCTCGCGATTTCGCTGTTCGTCGGAGGCATGGCGTTCGTGTCACACCCCTGGCAACTCCTGACCCTGCGCTGCATGCAGGGCCTTTTCTCGGGGTTCATCCCGCCCAGCATCACGCTGGTGAGCGTGGCGGCTCCGGCCGATCGCCAGGGGCGCTTGGCGGGCAACTTGACCACCTCGCTGGCGATCGGTGGTTTGGTGGGGCCCATGTTCGGGGGCCTGATCGCCGCCGCCTTTGGCTCGCACCAAACCGTTTTCTTGATCGTGGGAGCCCTATCGGGCGTGGCGGCGTTGCTCGTTTGGTTCGGCGCGGTCGAAGATCGTTCCACCCGTCGAGCTCCTTCGGAGGATGGACAGGGCGGCGGAGTCCTGGCCAGCACCCTCGACGATTTGCGCCAAGTGTTCCAGAACCCTGCCCTGCGTAGCGCTGCCGCGTTGGTGTTCGCCTTGCAGTTTAGTTTGGGAGCCATCAACCCGCTGCTCGACCTCTACGTGCGCGATTTGATGGCGGGCGTCGACCCGGATCATTCCTGGCTGGCGAGTTTGGCCGAGTGGGGCGTGAGCAGCGGACACGGCATGGATGCGCGCGAGCGGTTGCAAACCTTTGCGACGTCGCTCTTGTTTGGAACCATGGCGGTGGCCAACTTGGCGAGCCTATCGGCATGGGGCATGTACGGCGACCGGCTCGGGCACCGCCGGGCACTGGTCCATTGCGCGGTGCTGTGTATCTTGGCGCTCACGCTCCAAGCTGCGGCCGCTTTGTACCTGGTGCTGCTCGTGGGACGCATGGTGATGGGCGTCGGTATGGCAGGCACCGGGCCCTTGGCCTTCGGCCTAGCTGCTGGCGAGGCCAGCGCGGATCGCCGCGGGGGAGCGTTTGGGGTGGTGTTTTCCGCACGCACCCTGGCGGTGGCCATCGGCGGGAGCGTGGGGGGCTTGCTCTATCCGTGGTTGGGGGCCCGCGGGGTCCTGGTCGGATCCAACGTATTGCTGGTGGTGGCCCTGTGGGCTTTCCTACACCAGGGCGGGGCCAAGCCAGAGTGGGCTGCTGGCGATGCGGCGGCCTAGTACTTGGTCAACTGGATGCCGTCGAAGTCGGTGGCCGAGCCCGCGAGGCTGTCCACCAAGCGCACCCGCACCGTCATCGCAGCGCCGAGCAGCGACGGGTCGATGTTCGAGCTGTCGACGGTCAGCGTCTGCAAGGCAAAGCTGCCCGGAGCGGGGCTGACTTGGTTGGTGGCGCTTGCGATGGTTTGGCTGCCGGCCATCAATTCCACCCAGTAGCCACCCCAGTCCCCCGTGCCGCGGGTGGTGGTTGGCAGCCGGTGACCGATGGACACATCCAGTTGGTAGGTGGTTCCCATTTCCAGGGTGGTACCGAGTAGTTGGTACACCCAGCCCAGGGCCGGGTCTCCGCCGCTGTTCTCCAGCGACAAAACCTCGTCGCCTTCGGCCCCCAGGGGGGTGCCGCTTCCAGCTGCTCCGGTGTACGAGACTTCGTCGGGATTCCATGTGCCCGCGATGATGTGCGGCACCATGGGATAACGCCAATCGTTCAAGGGGCTCTGCGAATAGACGCCGTCAGCCAAGCCTAGGCTCTCAAACCCTGTGTCGAAGATTTGGATCGCGGGCTGCGCCACCGGGCGGTAGGACCCGCGCATCGCGGACAAGACGTAGGGATACAACACGTCGGCGATCTTTTCCTGGCCAAGCGCGTTGGGGTGCAGCCCATCGGGTTGCATGTCGGTAGCGAGGTCTAGGGCCGCGTGCACGTCGACGCACATGGCCCTCGAGAGCGGCGTATCCAAGTTCGCCACGTGGGCTGGCAACAAGGCGTTGAAGGTGTCGATCGAAGGCGCCTGGAAGAAGTAGGAGGTGCCGACCCCAATCGGAGGCAAGGTCGCGATCAGAAAACTCGTCGTGGGGACTTGCTGGCGGATGGCAAACACGATGGCATCGATCCCGTCGAGCGCATGGTCCACCCCATAGGAACCCATCTGCCCGATGTCGTTGGTTCCGATCATCAGGATCACCAGGTTGGGGCGCGTCGTTGCCACGGCTTGGGGAAGCCACGGTAGGATGTGGTCGGTCCGCATTCCGTTGTACCCCTGGTGGTCCCGGTCGAAATGGGTGTAGTACCGATTGAATTGGTTCAGGTCCGGAATGGTGGTTCCGTTCTCCTGGTGGACCGTATAGCGCGTTCCGACGAAATCCACCACCGACTTGAGCGGGAAGAGGCGGAACCAAAGGGGGTAGCGATACGAGGTGTAGCCGTTGACGCCATGGGTGATCGAGTCCCCGGCGCACAGGATGCGCGTCTTCAGGACGGGCAAGTCGACCGCGTCAGCGGTCCGGGCGCCGGCCGAATTCTGGGAGGCGGGCGCAAACTGCGGAAGCACTTGGGCTTGAACTGGCACACTCGCGACCCCGAATAGCAGGGCGGTGCGCAACCATCGCAAAGTTGGAAACATGGGATTGTTCAGGCAGGAACGAAATCTCGGACGAGCCATCCACGGTTAAGGATCCCCTAAAATGGCGTCATCGGGACATCAAAAGGCCCAAACCGCTCGGATCCGGGGCCCGGGCGCATTCCTGGGCCCTGGCGGGGTGCCTGGGGCCTAGGCGAAGCGCCGCTTGAGGCGCAGGCAGTGTTTCTCCACCAGGTGCCAGCTGGCCAGGGCCGCCAGCAAAGCCACCCCGAAGGCGGCCAGCACAAAGGCCAATTGGGCCGGCAGCCGGGATCCGCCCACCAAGGCCGTGGGCTGGAAACTGTGCCGCACTAGGGCATCGGCAGGACCGTGCCACAGGTACAGGGCATAGCTGTACTTGCCCAGGAAGCGGAGCCAGCGCTGCGAGAAGATGCGCACCCAGATCGAGCCGGGCTGCCCCGTGAGCGCCAGCCACAGCACCGCCCCCGACGCCAGCGCGATGCCCGTGAAGCGCAAGGCAAACAGCGGCTGTTCGCGCCAACCTTCAGGGGTGTACAAGGTCATTGCGCCCACCAAAGCGGTCGCGAGCACGCCCACCAAGCCGATTTGCCAGCGGACCTTGGGCGCCTGGCCCTGGGGCATACGGAACAAGAGCGCCAGGAACGCACCCAGCACCAAACCATCCATGCGACTCGGCGTGAGGACAAAACTCTGGATCCAGTTCACATCCGGATCGATGGCCAGGTACACGCGCAATCCCAGGGCCACGAAGAAGAGCACCGTGCACAGCGTCATCAGCGAGCGCTTGGCGAGCCCCCAAACCACCAACGGCCATACCATGTAGAACTGTTCTTCGATCGCGAGCGACCAAAACACGTTGGGGATGTGGTGTTCGTACCAGGCCCCGCGCAGGGCGATCTTGAGGTTGGAAAGGTACGTCCAGTGCCACGCCTGATCGGGCAGCGAATCGCGCAGGTATGCATCGACGGGCGGGGATCCCAGTCGCGGCAAAACCACGTATGCCAAGAACAAAACCAAGTAGTACGCAGGGAAGATGCGCAGGATGCGGCGCGCGTAGAACTTGCGGAAGTACCCTGCATGTCCCTTGCTATCCCACAGGATTCCGGTGATCAGAAAACCGGATAGCACAAAGAACACATCGACTCCCATCCAGCTGCGGCCCGCCAAGCCGAACACCACATCATCGACGAACGCGGTCCCCTTGGGCGTACGCTGGAAGAAGTGCTGGAACATGACCAGCGCGATCGCCACCCCGCGCAGGCCATCCAGGACTGGATAGTGCACGTGCTGGGTGGGGGCCGCCGTGGCCATCGAAGGAGAGTGCTCTTGGGACACGCCGAGCCCGGAGGAGAGAATCCCCGCCGTGCGATCCACGGAGGGGCGGAGGGGTTGCCGAGGGGTTGGGGTAGGATTGTACGCGCTGCCCCCGCGAGACCCAATCCTCTGCCCATGACTGCACCCTCGACATCGACCGCGATCCCCGCTGGGCATCGGCCGTGGTGGCCTTGGGTGTTGCTCCTGGGTGTGGCCTTGGCCCTGCGGCTGCCCTTTATGGGCGAGAGTGTGTGGATCGATGAGCTGTACACCTCCAGCTTGTTTTGCGGGCACCCCTTGGTGCTCGCCAAGACCCTGTACAGCGACATCCACCCGCCGGCCTATTTCCTGTTCATGCACGGCTGGATCGCCCTGTTGGGCGATGGGGAATGGGCGCTGCGTTTGCCCCCGCTGATCCTGGGGCTGGGGAGTCTGGTCCTGGTGCAACGGCTGGGGCGGCGACTGTTCTCGGAGCCCGTCGGTTGGATCGCGGCCTGGGGCATGACCTTGTCGCCCACCCACATCTGGTACAGCACCGAAGGGCGTCCCTACGCGGCCAACTTGTTCTTGGCACTGGCGTGCTTGGCGCTTTACCTGCGCGATCGCGAGCGTCCGAGCCTCGGGCGCCATGGGGTGCTCGCGCTGGTGTTGACCCTGACCGCTTGGAGTCATTACTACCTAGCCGCGATTCCCGCCGGCATCCTGGCTTGGGAAATGCTGGAGCGTCCCCGTGGCTGGCGTGCGCGAGCCCTGGCCGGCGCTTTGGCGCTGGGTTTGGCGGTGGGGCTTGTGTTGGGCAAGGCCTACTTGTCCGAGGTGCCCACCAGCAAGGGCTATCTGCGTTCGTTCGGCCTGCTCGAATGGTGGCGCCTTTGGTTCGTGTGGTTCCCGACGGGGTCGGCGCTGCAACCGCTTGGCTCGCAGGGGTTGTGGGGAGCGGGCCTGCATCGCGTGCTGCCATGGGGCTGGTTCGCGCTGTTCGCCTTGGGAGTCGTAAGTGCCTGGCGCCAGAACCGCCGAGCGCTCGGTTGGGTGTTGGGTTTGGGGGCGGCGATTCCCGCCGGCCTTTGGGTTTTGGCCTGGGCGGGCCATGGGCAGGTGTACATCGAACGATCGGCCTTGCCGAGCATGCCCTTCGTGTACCTGCTGATGGCCGTGGGCTTCCAAGCCGTGCGTCAGCGCTTGGGGCGCCGGCACGCGATCGGCGATGGAATCGCGCTGGCCGTGGGAGCGACGGTGCTTTTGGCGTTCGTCGGCCGGGGCGATCAATGGACCGTCTACAAACCGAATCCCGACTGGCGGGGGCTGAGCGCGGCGCTTGGGGCGCGACTGGCGGGTGCGGAACCGCCGGTGCGGATTCTGTCGGACTATCCGTCACCGACCCCGCTCACCTACTACGACCCGCGCTTCCAGGAGACCAAGTTCTTTGCCTACAACCAAGCCAAGTGGGAGCGGGCCTTCGATCGGCTGGGGGGTCTACCCGCCGTGGGACCGTGGTTGTCCAAGCGTGTGACCCAGCTCAGCGCGGAATGGCAAGAACACCAGCGGGTTGTGGCCGCAGCCACCCAGGTTTGGATGGACGAGCTGGTCGTGGCTGCGCCGGACTTGAATGTGCCTAGCGTGGGCACGGTGTGGCTCTTGATCCACGGCGCGCCCACGGTTCGCGCACAAGCCCTGATGAACGATCCCCGGGTCGAGTGCGGCGACCCGCTCTCGACCCGGGGGCTCGTGGTCTATCCGTTGCGCTGGTAAGCCCAGCGCAGCGCGATCAGGACCAGGACAGGTCTTGGCCCGTCAGGGGCAAGTGGGTGATGCGCTTGCCAGTGATGCGCGCGATGGCGTTGCACACGGCCGGCGCGACCGGAGGAACCCCGGGTTCCCCGACCCCACCCGACTTTTGGTCGGAGGGCAGGATGTGCACGTGGATCGCCGCAGGGGTTTCGGACATGCGCTGGACCGGGTAGGTATCGAAGTTGCCCTGGACAATCGCACCATCTTTGGCGGTGATCGCGCCTTGCAGTGTCAAGCTCAAGCCAAAGATCACCGAGCCTTCCATCTGGGCGCGGATGCGGTCGGGGTTGATCGCCAATCCGCAGTCGATCGCAATGTCGACGCGTGGGAAGCTCAACTTGCCCTCTTTGGAAAGCGCGACCGTGGCGACCACGGCTACGTACGAACCGAAGCTCGCATGGACCGCGAAGCCCTGGGCTTGGCCCCTGGGTTGCTCTTGCCCGTAGCCGGCCTTTTCGGCGCAGAACTGGGAGATCTTCACCAGCCGGTGCTCGGGGTTGCCAACCGACTGGGTGACCCACTCCAGCGCATCGCGGCCCGCCAGTTGCGCCAGTTCATCCGAGAACGAACTGACCCCAAAGGCGTGGAAGACGTTGGCCACCGAACGCAACCAACCGATGCGCACGTGCGGCGGCGCGTCGCAGGCCTCGATGGCGATGTTTTCGCAGGCGTAGGGCATGTTGGTGAAGCCCATGCCCAGCTCCATGCCCGGACTTTCCATGCCGGCCTGGAAGGTCGACATGATCGGGGGGCACGCGCTGCGGCCGAGCCAGCCCACGAGGTTGCCTTCGGCGTCGAGACCTGCTTCCAGGTGCATGGCGTCGCAGGCGTGGTAGTAGTCGTGGCGTAGATCGTCTTCGCGGGTCCAGACGACCTTGACCGGGACCTTGAGCTCGCGGCTCAAGAGCGCAGCTTCCACGCAGTAATCGGGCTTGGACTTGCGCCCGAAACCGCCGCCCAAGAGGGTGACGTGGCAGATGACTTTCTCCGGCGCGATTTCGAGGGCCTCGGCCACCGCGGCTTGCACGGCTTGCGGGTTTTGGGTGCAAGCCCAGAGCTCGACTCCATCCTCGCCGGTGATGGCCACCGCAGCGGGCGGTTCCATGGGCGCATGGGCCAGTAGCGGCAGGTAGTAATCGCGCTCGAGGCGCTTGGTGGGGGACTTCAGTGCGGCAGCTGCGTCGCCCTGCGAGCGCACCGACTTGCCCGGAGCGCGCACGGCCGCTTCGAGTTGCGTGCGGTACGCGTCCGAATCGTATTGGGCGTTGTCCCCGGCCGGAGCGTTGTCCCATTCGATCACCAGCGCATCGCGACCACGGATGGCGGCGTGGGTATGGCGAGCGATCACCGCCACCCCGCCGAGCGCCTTGAACGCATACGGGGCCGACGCTTCGGGAAGACGCTGGATCGAGGTCACGCCGGGAACCTTCAAGGCTTCCGCATCGTCCACTTTGGCCACGCGTCCGCCGAGCACGGGCGAACGGGCGATCACCGCGTACACGCAGCCCGCGGGGGTTACGTCGGCCGCAAAGGTTGCCTTGCCGACCGTCATGTCGTGCAGGTCGTAGATCTTGGTGGGCTGGCCCACGTAGCGCCACTCTTCAGGGGACTTGTAGCGCAGTTCCTTTTTCTTGGCGGGCTCCAGCTTGGCCGCATCGGCCACCAAGTCGCCGAAGCCGATCGATTGGCCGCTGGCCACATGGTGCACCGCGTGTTCGCGCACGCTGCACTCGCTGGGATCCACCTTCCAACGCTCGGCCGCTGCGCGTTCGAGTAGGTTGCGTGCGCTGGCGCCGATGGTGCGCATGGACTTGTAGAATCCGCGGATGCTGTTCGAGCCATCGGTGTTTTGATCGCCGTAGCGTGCGTCGCCGATGGCTTGCTCGAGTACGATGCGGTCGACCAGGGCGTCGAGCTCCTCGGCCAGGACCAAGGGCAGTGTGGTGCGGATGCCCGTGCCCATTTCCGAACGATGCGTGATGATCGTGAGCAGCCCCGTGGAGTCGATGGTCAGGAAGATGTCCGGACTCCAGGTGGTGGGATCGGCTTGGGATTGGGCCCATACGTGGCTGGTGCCCACGCGGCTGGCCAAAACCAAACCCGAGCCCGCAAGCACAGCCCGCAGGAAGTCACGACGATGGAGGGCGATTTGGGGAGTCATGTTACTTGCCCTCCCGGGCGGCAGCGGCGGCGTGGATCGCGGCGCGGATGCGGGGGTAGGTTCCGCAGCGGCAGATGTTGCCCGACATGGCTTGGTCGATGTCAGCGTCGCTGGGTTTGGGATTCTTGGCCAGCAACGAGCAGGCCGACATGATTTGGCCCGACTGGCAGTAGCCGCACTGCGGCACGTCGTGGTCGCGCCAGGCTTTTTGGACCACGTGGTCCCCATCGGGCGAAAGCCCCTCAATGGTCGTGATGGTCTTACCCTCCAGCCCAGCGATGGGCAGCAGGCACGAGCGGGTGCTCGATCCATCCACATGCACGGTGCAGGCGCCGCAAAGCATGCGGCCACAGCCAAACTTGGTTCCGGTCAAGCCCAGGTGGTCACGCAGCACCCAGAGCAGCGGTGTTTGGGGGTCCACGCCCTCCACGGATAGGGCGGTCCCGTTGACTTGGATGGTTTTCATAGGTCCGATGGGTCGAGAGCGAGCGAAGGCACCGAAGCGTGCCTTGGCTCCCCATCGTACCGTGGAGTGCGGCGTCAGTCACTTTCCACCACTTTCCCCGGCCCAAGCCCAGGAAGGGGGTGGCCCGGGGAAAGTGGTGGAAAGTGACTGATGCGCGACTCGACCTAGTCGTTATAGTGCGGCCCATGCCTTGCCCTCCGCGTTCCGTCCGGGATACGAGAATTCTGCGTACCTGGACGATGGCCCTGTGCCTTTCGGCTTGTTCCCAAACCTCCAAGCCCACGCCTACGGGGCCGACGGAGCCCACACCGACGGTGGAAACAACCAAGGTCACCGATGGCGCCCAGCTCTTCGCAAGCCATTGCGCGCTGTGCCACGGCGCGACGGGCGATGGCAAGGGAACGGTGATCCTCGATCGCCCGGCTCGGAGCTTCGTCGATGGGGGATTCTCGTTTGGGAATACGCCCGAGGCCCTCTTGCGCACGATCACCAACGGCATCGGAGGTTCGCCCATGCCGGGTTTTGGTGGGGTGCTCGATGACGAGCAGTTGCGCGCTGTCGTCGACCAAGTGTTGGCGCTCGGCCCCCCGCGCGACCCCGATGTCGATCCCAAGCAAACGCTCATGACCGTCGCCGAACGCGGGCTGGTGGTGCGCGGTGGCCTGCCGCCCTTGGCGGACGGGCTGCCTGCGCACCCGCGGGGGTTGTTGGTGGGCGGGACCGATGGGTTGAGCATGGAATACGCCAGTGCGCCGCTGCGCTTGCTGGCGGTGCGCCAGGGGTTGTTCTGCGACCGCAAGGATTGGCAATCGCGGGGTGGGGACGCTTTGGAGCCGCTGGGCCTCGTGATCTACCGCTTTGGCGACGGGGATCCGATCAGCGATTGGAAGGCGGTCACCCCCGACGGTGAGGAAATCCCGATCGAAGCTCGGCTCTTGGCCACGACCGTCGTGGGCGGGAGCGTGCAGGTGGAGTCCGAGTGGGCGTTGCCCGCATCGGCAACGCGCGCCCATGTGGTCGAATGGACCGAGGCCTTGCACCAGGGGGACCTCGTGGGGTTCCGCCGGACGCTGGACGTGAACCCGTGGCCGGGTTCGGAGTCCGTGCGGATGGCTGAGGATCCCGGGGAGTTGGTCGATGGGGTGCGCGTCGAGGGCGCCCGGGTCTACCGCAAGACCGATGCCGAAGGGCGCCCATGGTTGCGCTTGAGCCATGCCCCGCAGTCTTTGGCATCGGGGGCCACGCGCTTGCAAGAGGATTGGTTGTTTGTTCCTGGCGATTTCGACGCCGCCCTCAAGTCCCTTACGGAGGACCCCCGTTGATCGCTGCCACCCTGCTGCTTGCTGCTTGTTTGCCCCAGACCGAAGCCGATAGCTACGCGCTCGACTACTTGACCCCGCCCGAAGGCGAGGCGGTCGAAGTGGGCGGGATGGATTTCCTGCCCGATGGTTCGCTGATCGTGAGCACACGGCGTGGGCAAGTGTGGTGGATCGAGAATCCGACCGCTGCCGATCCGGCCGATGCTCGTTTCCACCTGTTCTGCGAGGGGCTGCAAGAGGGGCTTGGCTTGCGGGTCGTGGATGGCGAAATCTACGTGCTGCAGCGCTCGGAACTGTCCAAGTTGGTCGACCTCGACGGGGACAAAGTTTGTGACCGCATCGAGACCCTGAGCCAAGGCTGGGGCATGAGCGGCAACTACCACGAGTTCGCCTTCGGCTTGCCGCGCGACGCGGCGGGCAATTTCTACCTTTCGTGCAACGTGGGTTTCTCTTCGCCCGATTGGTGGCTGGGAACTTCGAACCAGCCGTACCGCGGCTGGATTGTGCGCGTCGACCCGAACGGCGCGCTGACGCCTTGGGCCTGCGGCGTGCGCAGCCCCGCGGGGCTTGGACAGGACTCGAAGGGACACCTGTTCTACACCGACAACCAGGGCGATTGGATGCCCGCCTGCGGGTTGTTCCTGGTGAAACAGGGCGACTTCTTTGGACACCCGGCCAGCCTGCGCTGGCGCGAGCCCTACCTCAGCCAGGGTATCCAACCCAGCGTGATCGAACCTCCGAGCGACGAGCGCACGCCGCCGGTGCTCTGGATTCCATACGAATGGTCGCGCTCGACGGGATCGATGGTGGAGGACACCACCCGAGGACGCTTTGGTCCCTTTGGCGGGCAGTTGTTCCTGGCGGAACTGACCAACGGCATGGTGGTGCGCGCCATGCTCGAAGAAGTCGATGGCCAGTTGCAGGGGGCCTGCGTGCCCTTCCGGCACGGCGTGGGCAGTGCCTTCCGGGTCGCGTTTGCCTCCGATGGGACGCTTTTCACGGGCTTCACCAATCGCGGTTGGGGTGGATTGGCCCCGGGCTCGGGAATCGGGCGGATCCATTACACCGGCAAGGCGCCGCGGGAGGTCCTCACCGCCTCGTTGGAGCGCAGCGGGTTCCGCGTGCGTTTCACTGAGCCTTTGGAGGTGGCTGCCGCCGATCTGGAAATCAGCGCACACGACTACGACTACAACTACTGGTGGGACTATGGGTCGCCCATGATGCGCCAGCGCGAGCTCAAGATCAGCGGGGCGAGCCTCAGCGCGGATCGCAAGGAGTTGCGACTCGGCATCGATGGGCTCGAAGCGGGTCGCAACGTGCGCGTGCGCATCGGCGGAGCGGGGCTCCTGCACGATGAATTTGACTACACGCTGCACCGCATGCCCGGCGGGGGCGTGACCGTGCCGGTGGCCAAGTTGGTCGATCCGCCCGAGGTCAAAGCGAATCCCGACGAAGGCTGGTTGACCCTCACCTGGCTCGATCCGTTCGACGCGTGGCATGGGGACGGTTGGGAGTTGGTCAACGCCGAGTTGGATCCGAAGGACCCCACCCGTTTCTTGATCACGCCAGGCAATGGCGCCTTGGTGAACACGGGCTTTCCCGCTCCGGACTTCGTCTCCAAACCCGAATTCGGGGACATCGAGTTTCGATTCAGCTTCCTGATGCCCAAGGATGGGGATTCGGGGCTGTACCTGATGGGTCGCTACGAATTGCAGCTCAACGACCGTGCGGACCAATGCCTGGGGGTGATCGATTCGAAGGGCCCGCGCGCCAAGGGCTACCGCGGACCGGGCGAGTGGCATGTGGTGACCGGCAAGTTCTACGCGCCGCGTTTCGACGAAAACGGCAAGAAGACCGCCAACGCGCGCTTTGAATCGATCCAAGCCGACGGGGTCATGGTGATCGGTTCGGCGGAATGCGAAGGCCCCACGGGCGGAGCGATGGCTTCGGACGAAGTGCCCATGGGTCCCCTCATGTTCCAGGGCAGCGCCGGGCGGGTCGCGATCGGCGACGTGCGCGTGCGCGTGCTGCAGGACGGCGAAGCGCAGGCCCTGGGCGCGGGCTGGACCCCGCTCGAGGGCAACGAAGAGGCGCAGCGGGATTTCGAGTTGCGTGGAACCCTCGAGCTCTCCGATCAGGGGACCGCAGCCATCTGGCTGCGGGAAACCGCCCCGGGTCAAGGATTGCGGTTGGTGCTCGACCACAACAGCTCAGCCAAGGCCCACACCGGTAGCTTGGTCGGTTTCGAACCCGCTCCGGGCTCGTCCGATGGCATGCTGCGGACCCAATTGCTACAACCCGGCGTGCCCTTCGATGTGCGTGTCTCCTGCCTCGACGAGGGCGAGCATACGCGCGTCCGAGTTTGGCTCAACGACGTATTGATGAACGACATCACCACTGCGCACGTTTTGCCTCCGGGCAAAATCTTGTTGGAGGCCGAGCGTGTGCCCGGAACCCAACTGAAAGTGGATTCCCTGCTCCTGCGACGACTCGACTCATGAACCTGACCTACCGATTTGTCCTGTTGGCCGCGCTCGCCCTGGGCGCCTGCCATTCCCCGGCCCAGACCCTGTGGAACGGCGGCGACCCTCTCAAGGAAGGCTGGTCGATGGCCGGTCCGGGGTCGTTCATCGTGGAGGGCAACGAATTGCGGACCACCGGAGGCATGGGCCTCTTGTGGTACACCCGTGAGGAGTTTGGCGACTTCCGGCTCGACCTGCAGTGGAAGGTCCAAGACCCGGCCAACAACTCGGGCGTGTTTGTGCGTTTCCCCGACCCCGGGGTGGATCCCTGGGTCGCCGTCAACGGCGGCTACGAATTGCAGATCTGCGATGAGGACGGCGAGAAGACCAAGACCGGTTCGGTGTACTCCTTCCAGGGCCCGACCGCCGTGCCGACCCGGCCCACGGGGGAATGGAATGATTACTCGATCGAGGTGGTCGGCCAGCAATACACGGTCACGATCAACGGCCAAGTCGTCAACCGCTTCCAAGGCGAACGCGCCTTGCGCGGGTACATCGGGCTGCAGAACCACGATGACGGTTCGCCGGTTCGCTTCCGCAACATCCGGGTGACCCAGCTATGAGCCTTCGCCTGCGCCTATCGGTGATGATGTTCCTCCAGTACGCGATCTGGGGGGCTTGGCTGCCGATCCTCTATCCGTTCCTGCTCGGGCATCGCCACTTTTCGCTGGACCAAGTGGGTTGGATCCTGGCCGCCGGAGCGGCCGGTGCGATCGTGGGACCTTTCATCGCAGGGCAGGTCGCCGACCGCTGGATGGCGACCGAGAAGTTCTTGGGCATCTGCCACCTCGCGGGGGCGGTGCTCGTTTGGTATCTGGCTACGGTGGATACCTACACCACGTTCCTAGTGCTGTCGTTGACCTATGGCGTGATCTACACGCCCACTTTGGCCTTGACCAACTCGTTGGCCCTGGCCCACTTGAAGGACCCCGACCGGGACTTCGGACCGATCCGCGTATGGGGGACCGTGGGTTGGATCGCGGCGGGCATCGGCATGGGGCAGTGGCTGCTGATGAAGCACACGCCCAGTGGGGTGTCCGAGGAGCTGATCAAAGCCGCCCAAGATGCGGGTCGGGCGGATGCCTTCCGCTTATCGGCCATTCTCGGTGCGTTGATGGGGTTCTACAGCTTCCTGTTGCCGCACACGCCGCCTTCCAAGTCGGCCCACGAGAGCAACGCCAGCCTGCGCGCCATGGGGGAGTTCCGGCGGCAGCCGCTCTTGACCCTGTTCCTGATCGCGGTTCCCGTGAGCATCGTGCACCAGTTCTACTTCGTGCATACCTCCGAATTCCTGACCCAGATCCAAAACAAGTTCCAGGGCGCCGAAGGCTTCGCAACCAGCGTCAACCGCATCTTTGGCGTGGGGGGAGGCGGCTTGATGACCATCGGTCAGATGGGCGAAATCCTGGTACTGGCGGCCATGCCCTTGGCGGCCAAGCGGCTTTCGCGCAAGAGCCTGTTGCTGGTCGGATTGCTCGCGTACGCAGGGCGCATGGCGCTGTTTTCCTACGCGGCTAGCTCGCTACCTGCGATTCTCTTCGCGCTTGCGCTGCACGGCCTGTGCTTTGGCTGCTTCATCTTCGTGGCCTACCTCGTCGTCAATGAGCACACCACGAAAGACGTGCGCGCCAGCGCGCAGAACCTGTTCAACCTGGTGATCTTCGGCGTGGGCATCATCGTCGGCTCGAAGTTCGCCACCGAGATCGGCAAGTGGGCCAAGGCTGAGGATGGCAGCATGGACTTCACCAAGCTATTCTCGGTGCCCATGTGGATCGCGGTCGGCTGTTTCGTCGTGACCCTCCTTTTGTATCCCAAGCAAGCGACCCAAAAGCAAGCAACCCCGTCATGAGCTCCCTCCGCATCGGCTTTGTAGGCGCCGGTTTCAACACGAACTTCCACCTGCAGGCGCTCACCGAAGTTCGGGATTGCTACGTGACCGGCGTGGCCAGCCGGACGCTAGCCTCGGCGGAAAAGTCGGCGCAATTGGCGCGCGAGCTGGGCTTGGGCGAGGCCAAGGCCTTCGCAACCGTCGAAGCCATGGCCGCCGACCCCAACGTCGACGCCATCTGGGTCAACTCGCCCAACGACAGTCGAGTAGCGGTCATGCAGGCGATCGCCGCGGGCAACGCCAAGCGCAAGACCAAACTCAAGGGGGTTGCCTGCGAGAAGCCCCTGGCGCGCAACCTGGTCGAGGCCGCGCATGTCGTGCGTTTGATGGGGGAAGCCGGAATCCCGACCGGCTACCTCGAGAATCAAGTCTTTTCGCCCGCAGTGGTGCGCGGCAAGGACGTGATTTGGCGCCGCGCGGTGCCGCTCACCGGCCGGCCCTACCTGGCGCGCGCTGCCGAAGAACACTCGGGCCCGCACAGCCCCTGGTTCTGGCAAGGCGCGATCCAAGGCGGGGGCGTCATGAACGACATGATGTGCCACAGCGTCGAAACCGCGCGCTTCCTATTGTCCGAGCCCGGTTCCCCGCGCGAGAGCCTGACGCCGATCTCGGTCCAGGCGCAGATCGCGTCGCTCAAATGGACGCGGCCCGAGTACATCGACGAACTCAAGCGCGTGCACGGGCCCGAGGTCGACTACTCGAAGACCCCCTCGGAGGATTTCGCGCGCTGCACGATCACCTTCGAGGACCAAGCCGGACACACTCTGATCGCCGAAGCGACCACCTCGTGGTGTTTCGTGGGCGCGGGCTTGCGGCTCAGCTTTGAGCTGCTGGGGCCCGAGTATTCGATGCGCTCGAACAGCTTGGAGACCGGCCTCGAAGTGTTCTTTTCGCGCCGCATCCAGGGCCATACCGGCGAAGACTTGGTCGAAAAGCAGAACGCCGAGCAAGGCGTGATGCCGATCGTGCCGGGCGAGGCCGCGGCCTACGGCTACGCGGGGGAAAACCGACACATGGTCCAGCACTTCTTGGCAGGGACCCGCCCCGAGTTGACCTTTGCCGACGGCTTCGAGGTCGTGCGGCTCTTGATGGCGGCCTACCGCTCGGCGGAAACCGGCGTGGCGGTGGACCCGCGCACGACCGACCTCACCAGCTTTGTCCCCGCGGTGGCCCGCGGTGCTTGGCGTCCCTAGGGATTCCGCCGGAGGTTGGCCCCTAGGGCGGGTTTTTCCCGGTTGCTGGGAGGACCCACCCAAGCGGATCGCTATGGTCTCCACCCCATGCGCGACGCCGTAGTGAAGGTCTTTGCGACCGTCCAAGCTTCCAATTATGCCTCGCCCTGGCAGGCCTCGCTGACCGAGTCCTCGACCGGGTCGGGCGTGGTCGTGGCGCCCGGACGGGTCCTGACCGGCGCCCACGTGGTGGCCGACGCGACGTTTCTGGAGGTCCAAAAGCTCTCGCACCCGGACAAAGCCATCGCTCGGGTGGTCGCCATCTGTCACGACAGCGACCTGGCGTTGCTCGAAGTGGAGGGCCCGGACTTCATGGAGGACGTGGAGCCCGCCGAAATCGGCGACCTGCCCGAGTTGCAGGACCGGGTCTCGGTGCTTGGCTATCCCGTCGGGGGCGAAGAGCTCTCGGTGACCGAAGGTGTGGTGAGCCGCATGGAGGTGCAGACCTACTCGCACTCGCAGCGGAGGTTGTTGGCAGGCACCGTCGATGCCGCGATCAACGACGGCAACAGCGGGGGTCCGGTCGTCAAAGACGGCAAGGTGGTGGGCATCGCGTTCCAATCGCTCGACGATGCGGAGAACATCGGCGAGATGGTTCCCACGCCGGTGATCGAGCATTTCTTGGGTTGCGTGGCCGCAGGGCGCGCCCCGATCCTACCCGCCATTGGAGTGGGCTGGCAGGGCATGCAAAACCCGGAATTGCGCCGGGCACACAACCTGAAGGCGGGCCAAGCGGGCGTCTTGGTCACCTCGGTGGCGTACGGCAGCACTGGCTACGGGCTCGTACAAGTCGGCGATGTGTTGCATTCGATCGGCGGCCATCCCATCGCGAACAACGGCACGGTCCAATACCGCAATCGCTTCCGCGTGGCATGGTACGGCCTCCTGTGCGAGTACCAGGTTGGCGACCCCATGGAGCTCGAATGGAGCCGGGCGGGTGTCGTGCAGCGTAGCCAGGTTCCGCTCCAGCCGCCGACGCACTTGGTGCAACCACACAACTACGATCGCAAGCCGACCTACTTCGTGTACGGCGGCATCGTGTTCCAGCCGCTGACGCTCGAGTACCTGCGCGAATGGAACAATTGGTGGGAAAAGGCGCCGCGCGAGTTGGTTCAGATCTACTACCGCGGGGTGCGCAGCGAGGCTTGCCAGGAAGTCGTGGTGCTCTCGATGGTGCTCGGCGATCGGGTCAACGTGGGCTACGACGGGATTTCCGACGAGCGTGTGGTCAGCGTGGGGGGCGTCGCCCCGCGCGACATGGCGCACTTCGTGCAGCTGGTGGAGTCGACCCAGGGGCTTCTGACTTTGAAGACCTCGAGCGGTCTCTCGATCGTGCTCGACACGGAACTCGCCCGCGAGGCGGGACCGCGCATCCTTGGGCGCTATCGGGTCCCGCGCGACCGGTCCGAGGACTTGGCCCGCCGTTGAGCGCCAATCGGGGGACCCCCCAGAGGCAACCCCGGTCCGCTGGCTGCATGCCGGTGCCCCAGCTGGCAGCGAGCCTGGGCCCCTGCTGGCTGCTAGCCTGGGCCACCATCGGGACGGTTGCTCGGATCCCCCTCGACCTCGCTTGAAGTGGCCTTTGGGATGGGGTGGCATGGGGGCCCCGCCCCAAGATTGGATGGTGCCACCATGGACAAACCCTTTTATTCCGATTCGCTCGCCAAGCTCTTCCTGCGCCTTTCGGTGGGAGGGCTGCTGCTGTTCCACGGCATCCACAAGGTCCGCCATGGAATCGATGGCATCGAAGGCATGCTCACGAACGCCGGGCTCTCGACTTCGCTGGCCTACGGGGTCTACCTGGGCGAAGTCGTGGCTCCGATTCTGATCCTCCTGGGCTTCATGACGCGCCCGATGGCACTGTTCGCGGCCTTCACGATGTTGGCCTCGATCTACCTGGGCTTCGGGTCCGACGCTTTCGGGTTGAACGAATATGGGGGCCTCAACGTGGAGCTCAACCTGCTGTATTTCGCCGGGGCCATGGCGCTGTTCTTCGCTGGCGGGGGGCGTTTCAGCGTGACCGGCGGCGAAGGACGCTGGAACTAGGGGGCTAGCGGGGTCGCCACCGACCAAGGTCCACCGGCCTGGGCTTGCAGCGCCTTGGCTTCTCTGGCGGTTTCCGGCATGGCCGACGGGACGGCCTGGGGTATCCCTTGGAACCACCCTAGGCCCAGAATGGGCTCCGGGGGAGGACCCGGGTGTGTGACCTGTGCCTTGGCCCGGTAGACTTGGGGCATGAATCTCCGCCGAAGCGCCTGCCTCGTGGCAGCCCCGTTCCTTCTGTGCTGGCCGCTCCAGGCCCAGCAGTTCCACGTGGTCGTCGATGCCCAAGCGAGCTCGCAGAGCTTGCAAGGCTCCTACGGCGCCGATCTCGACGCCTCGGTGATCGGCGACTACGACGCCGCTACGAACCCGGGCGGCACGCGCACCGTGCCCGGGTTGTTCGGTGGCAGCGGCAACAACGCGATTCCGATGGACTTGGGTCTGAGCGGAACCTTGAGCAGCACGCAAGCGCCGCTCGGTAGCTTCGATTTGGACTTGGATCGCTTGGCCGGCACGCTCGTGTGCAGCAACTTGGCGGTCGATTTGCTCGGCGGCGGGAGCGCCACGAGCGACGTTTCGGTGGACCTGCTCTACTCGACTTTCCGCACCTTCGCGCCCGACTCGCTGTTCCCCGGCGGCATCCCCGTCACGTTGCCCCTGGGCAGCCAGGCGATCAGCCAAGGAGACCTGGCGCAGACGGCGCCCGCGGTGGGGACCCTGACCCCGACCGGGACCTTGGGCCAGTACTTGTTCCTCGTGTCGGTCCCGGCTTCGATCACGCTGACCGTGGACGTGAACGGAAGCCCGACCCCGGTGGGTCCCTTCGACACGCTGCTACCCTTCAGCGGAACCCTCGACGTGACCGGCGCGGCGCTTTCGACCAGTTTGAGCCTCAACCTCGCCGTACAGCAAACCGTGCTCGACCCGCTGCCCGGCTTCCAGATCACCGACATCCCGTTCCCCGTCCCCACGGTTCTGCCTGCGGGCGGCACCGCCAACCTCCTGCTCAACGGAACGGTCGCCCAGGGCGACGTGAACGTGAGTTGGACCGCCAACTTGGTGGCTTCGGGCGCAGCGGGTTGCGGCTTCTCGAGCTACTGCGAGGTGAGCCCCAACACCACCGGCTTGCCCGGATTGCTCGCGGTTTCGGGTAGCAGCTCGGTGGCCGACGCCAACCTGACCCTCGACGCGACCCAGTTGCCGACCAACGTGTTCGGGATCTTCCTGATGTCGCCGGCCCAAGACCGCATCGCCCTGCCGGCCCCCGGTTCGGGCTTCTTGTGCATGGGCAGCCCCTTCTATCGCTTCTCGAGCCAAATCGTCTTCTCGGGCGCTGCGGGCGCGGTGACCTTCCCGCTCGACTTCCAAAACCTGCCCCAAGGCCAGACCTTCCAAGCCGGCTCCACCTGGAACTTCCAGCTCTGGCACCGGGACTCCAACCCCGGACCGACGTCGAACACGACGCGGGCCGTGACGGTGGTCTTCTGCCCGTAGGTTCGCGTTTCCTCGATGCCGCCCACGCGGCCTGAAACCCGGGGGCTCGTTGGAAGACGCGCCCCCGGGTTCTAGGATGACCCCATGTCCGCCGTCCGCTGGTCGATCGATGCGATACCCGAGCGGCCGGGGGTGTACCTGTTCCGCGACCGGGCAGGGGGGGTGCTGTACATCGGGAAGGCGGTCAACCTCAAGGCGCGGCTGCGCTCCTACCAGCGGCCGGGGGCGGATGGGCGTTTGAACGTGGCCTTCCTCGATCGCGACGCCGAGCGGGTCGAGACCATCGTCACGCGCACCGAGGCGGAGGCCTTGCTGCTCGAAGACAGTTTGATCAAGCAGTACAAGCCGCCGCACAACATCCGGCTCAAGGACGACAAGTCGTTCTTGATGCTGCGCGTGGATCTGAACGAACCCTTCCCTCGCTTTCGGTTCGTGCGCGCCCACCGGCCCGATGAGGACAAGGCGGCCGGGCGCAGCCGCTATTTTGGACCCTTTGCTTCGGCGCGGGTGGTGCGGCGCACGCTCGAAGACCTGCATCGAGTGGTTCCGCTGCGCGATTGTCCCGACTCGGTCATGAACCATCGCAGTCGCCCGTGCCTCAAGCATCAGATCGGGCTTTGCACCGCGCCTTGTGTGGGGCTGATCGAGGCCCCGGCCTACGCCGAGTTGGTCGAGCGGGCCATGCAAATCCTGGGTGGCGACATCGCCGAGCTCGAACAGGACCTGCTGGGTCGCATGCAACGCGCGTCCACGGCGCTGGAGTTTGAGCGCGCAGCCGAGTGGCGCGATCGGTTGGCGGCCCTACGCCGCACGGTCGAGAACCAAGCAGTGCGGCCTAAGGACTCGGTCGATCGCGATGTGTTGGCCGTGGCAAGGCGTGGTGGCCGGGCGGTGGTGCATCGGCTTTCGTTCCGCGAGGGGCGCCTATCGGAGAGTCGCTCGCACCGTTTCCAAACCGAACTCCCCGACCCCGAGCTATTGCACTCGGTGGTGACTGCCTTGTACGGCGGCGGTCGCCGCGCCCTGCCCAGCGAGGTGGTACTGCCTTGGGAGCCCGATGAACGCGAACTCTTGGAGCACGCTTTGGGCGAGGGCGTGACATGGATCGTGCCCCAAAGCGGCGAGCGCAAACGCATGCTCGAATTGGCGGGAGAAAACGCACGCGCCACTCTGAAGACGTTTGAGAGCGAAGCAGCGGGGGATGAAGCGGCGCTGGAAGCCTTGATCGAGACCCTCGACTTGGATCCGGAAACCGAAGTGATCGATTGCTTCGACATCTCGAACCTACAGGGCAGCCACGTGGTGGCGAGCCGCGTGCGTTTCCGCCGCGGGCATGCCGACCGGGCGGGTTATCGGCGCTTCAAGGTGCGCGGGGTCGACGGGCAGGATGACTTTGCTTCGATGCACGAGGTCGTGCTGCGCAGCCTCAAACGCGGGGTGCGCGAGGGCGACTTGCCCGATTTGGTCGTGATCGACGGGGGGCCGGCGCAACTGGCTAAGGCGCTGGAGGCGCGCGATGAGGCGGCTGCGTTCGAGGTGCGCATGGTGGGACTCGCCAAGGCGCGCGCGGAGCGCAGCGTCGGTGGTCGCCGCAAACAGGCCAGCGAGGAGCGGGTCTTCTTGCCCGGATCCGAGGAACCCATCGAGTTGGCGCGCTTTTCTGCGGCACGCCACCTGCTCGAGCGAATCCGCGATGAAGCCCACCGTTTCGCGATCACCTACCACCGCAAGGAGCGCGGGCGCATCCAATCGCGACTGGATTCGATCCCGGGTGTGGGGGCCGTCAAGCGGCGGGCTCTGCTCGTACGTTTCGGTTCGGTGCAGGGCGTGGCGGGTGCCAGCGTGGAGGAGTTGGCCACGGTGGAGGGTATCAGCCCCGATTTGGCGACCGAAATTCTGCGGCATTTGGGGGCATAGGCACTCCGAACGGACGCGCAGCGCCCTCAGCTGCGCGGGTGGTACAGTCGGTGCACGCTACGCACGTGTTCGGAATCGAGGTGGGTGTAGACCTCGGTGGTGCGGATCGAAACGTGGCCCAACATCTCTTGCACGGCGCGCAAATCGCCACCGGCCTCGATCATGTGGGTCGCGAACGAGTGGCGCAGGGTGTGTGGAGAGATCTGGGCCTGGATGCCGGCCAAGGCCGCGTAGCGGCGAATGATCCGCCAAGCGCTGCCGCGCGTGAGCGGTGCGAGCCCCTGGCCCAGGAACACGATTTGGCTGGGGCGACCCTTCAAGCGCTGTCGCCGGCCCCTTTGCAGCCATGCTTCGAGCGCGCTGCGCGCTTGGGCGCCGAGCGGCACCATGCGCATCTTGTCGCCCTTGCCGTGCAAGCGAAGCGAGGCGAGTTCGGGGTGCAGCGAATCGGTGGTCAACCCCAAGGCCTCGGAGATGCGGGCCCCCGTGGCGTACAGCACCTCAAGCAACGCGCGGTCGCGTTGAGCACGCCAATCGCTACCGGTGGGGGCCGCGAGCAGGGCTTCGACCTCGTCGGGACTGAGCCCGTCGGGCAAGAGTTCGCTGCGCTTGGGCTGGGGCAAGAGCGCGAGCGGGCTCTGGGTGATCCAGCCCTCGGCCTGGGCGAAACGCAGCAGCATGCGCAAGCTGGCCAGTTCGCGGGCCAGGGTGGCTTCCGAGAGTCCGGAGGCACGGCGCATGCGCAGGTATTCGAGGACTTCGGCTTGGTCCAGGGCTGCGAGGCGCTTGAGCCCGCGTTCGGCGAGCCACGCCAAGCTGTGGTCGAGGTCGCGGCCGTAAGCCTCCAAGGTGCGTTTGGCGAGGCCCGCTTCCACCCGCATGGTGGTCAGGAATTCCTCGCGCGCCAGGCGCAGCTCCGGCGGCAGCCCCCGGCCCGCGGTGGGCTCGCTGCGGGCTTTGAGCGAGCCTGGGCGCCGACGGGGTGCGGTCATGGGCCCAGGCTGGGGCCTGGGTCGGCTGGAAGCAAGGGGGGAGGACCGCCACGGTCGGCGCCCCAACCGGGATCCGGCCAGATCGGGAAATCCTGGGCAACTTGCCGTTCCCTGGGGACCTGCCCTGGAGCCCACCCGCTCCCCCGGTTATCGTCCCCTCCCCAAGCGTTCCCCCGCCCAGGTTCCCGTGAGTCAACCCAGCCCGCCCCCGACCCGATCCGTCCGCCGCCTCGTGGGGGCCTTCCTTGCGGTGGCCCTGCTGGTGGGCCTGGACCTGTGGAGCAAGGCCACGGTCATGCCCTTCCTCGAAGCGCGCATGACCGAATTCCAGGCCTTCCATCCGGGACCGCCGCCTGAACCCGAACTCGAGCGGGACAGCCACGGGCACGAACGTTATCCCGTGGCGGGCGAGTGGTTGGCCTGGATGCACAACCTGAACTATGGGGCAGCATTCGGGCGTGGGGGCGGGATCCAGAAGATCCTGGTGCCCGGCCGCGTGCTGGCGATTTTGGTTCTGGTGATCTTGGTGCTGCGTGCGCCGCCGCACCGGCCGGTTTACCTGTGCGCGTTGGTGTTGGTGCTTTCCGGCGCTTTGGGCAATCTGTACGACAACTTGTTCTACGAACCGTTGATTCCCCATCCGGACAAGCCCTTTGGCCCGGTGCGCGACTTCATCGACGTGTACTTCGCGGTTTGGGATTGGCACTTTGCCACCTTCAACGTGGCCGATGCGTGCATTTCGGTGGGGGTGGGGCTGTTGTTGCTTTCCACGCTCTTGGCTCCCAAGGAAGAAGCGTTGCAGGCTACGGCCGAGGAGCCCAAGCCCTAGGCTCGCCATGGCAGACCTGTCGGTGCAACTGGCCGGAATGCGGCTCACGAATCCGATCCTTTCGGCTTCGGGGACCTTTGGTCACGGGGTCGAGATGACGCAGCTCGTTCCGTTTGAGCGTTTGGGCGGATGGGTGAGCAAAACCGTGACGTGGAATCCACGCCCCGGCAATCGCATGCCGCGCATCTTTGAGACCCGCGCGGGCTTCCTCAATTCGATCGGGCTTGAGAATCGCGGCATCGCCCACTATGTGGACCATGTGCTGCCACAGGTTGAAGTCGAACGCAGGGCTCACCCCGCCACCATCGTGGTCACCAATCTGGGGGGCCACACGGCGGAGGAGTTTGCCAAGTTGGCCGCTCATCTGGCCGATCGCGAGGACATCGATGCCTTCGAAATCAACCTGTCCTGCCCCAACGTCGATGGGGGCAAGCTGCCCTACAGCACCGATCCAGGGCGTGCGGAAGAGGTGATGGCGCTGGTTCGGCGCGAAACCGACAAACCTTTGTTCGCCAAGGTTTCCCCCAACGTGACCCGCGTGGAGGAGATCGCCAAGGGCTGCGAGGCGGGCGGGGCGGACGCGATCACCGCCTGCAACACGCTCTTGGGCATGGCGGTCGATTGGCGCCGGGGTAAGCCCCGGTTGGCTACCGGGGCGGGAGGCTACTCGGGGGCCGGGGTGATGCCGGTGGCCCTGCGCTGCGCTTGGCAGTGCGTCCAGGCGGTTTCGATCCCTGTGATCGGCTGCGGTGGCATCCAGGCCGCCGAGGACGTGATGGAGTTTCTCGCAGCCGGGTGCACGGCGGTGCAAGTTGGGACAGCGAGTTTTGCCGATCCGAGCCTTTTGGCAGATTTGGCGCAATCGCTCTCGAATCTGCTCGATCAAGAGGGGGGAAGGCCGCTGAGCGACTGGATCGGTACCCTGGATGTTCCACCCCAGGTTCCCTGGCGTCCCGCCCCCCTGGCTTAAACCCTTCCGATCATGCGGCTCCAGCGACTAGGCAAGGATTTGGTGGAACAGGCGGTGGCCGTCTACCTCCAGGAAGCTTGGCCCCTGGGCCCGCCCGAAGCGGTCCGCAAGCAGGTCGATCGTTTGCATGCGGCCACAAACCTCAAGCAGATTCGTGAGGTGTTCCAGGCCCCTGAGGCCAAGGACAACGTGGTTTGCCATCGCTACACCCTGCGGCTGGGGAACCACAAGTACCCCTTCATGAAGTTCGTCCTGCAGGAATACCTGGTGGCTGGCGAGTACTTCTTCTCGGTCGACACGCACGATGAGCTGAAGGTCACGCCGAACATGCCCGACTACGACGAGTGGAACGAGCTGCGGCGCTTCAATCAGGAGCTCAAGCTGCGCATCGAGGGGGCTTGGTCGGCTGCGGGGCTGCCCACCCATGAGGATTTGCGCCGCTTGATGGAGGAAATTGCATCTCGGGAGCACGATCCGCGTCGCCGGGGGCGGATCCTCTTGGTCGACGACGAAGACGAGGTGGCGGAGGGGTTGGCCGCGATCTTTCGGGCCCGGGGTTTCGAAGTGCAGCTGGCCTTCGACGGGCGCCAGGTGTTGCCGCGGCTGGAGGCATCCGGGGGCTTCGACCTGATCGTGCTCGATTTTTCGATGCCCGAAATGACCGGTGAGCAGGTTTTGGCGCAACTGCGGGCCGATCCGCGCTTCCGCGACCAGCCAGTGCTCCTGGCCACCGCTTCGGACATCGACCTGGGCCGAGTGCCGACCTGTGCCGCCTACTTGCGCAAGCCTTACCCGCGGGAGCTGCTCCTGGCCATGGTGGACCAGTTGCTCGGCTGCGAAGAGTGCTAGGTAGCTGGCTCCGGGTTCTGCGGGCCTGATCGGCCTCGAAAACCGATCTTGGGGGCCAGTTTGGGGCGGGATGGGACTAAGCATGGTTAGTTGCTGGCCCCCTCGGGGGGCTCGTACCATAATGCCGGGCCGCTTCGCTGGCTGGGCCAGCCGGGCGGATCACTTGCTGAGGAAGCACCAACCATGGACTGGGACTCTATATTCGACAAGTTTGGGACCTTCGGAGAGCGGACGGGACGAGCGCTGAAGCGCATGTTCGGCTCGGAGAACGAACGGTTCCTGCGGACCTTGGAGCCCGTGGTGGCCGCGATCAATGCCAAAGAGGCCTGGGCGCAGGGGCTCGATCAGGAGGCCATGAAGGCGGAGGTCCAGAAGTACCGCGAGGCGGTGACCAGCGGCAAGGCCGAGCTGGATGACTTCGTCGTCCCCATGTTCGCCATGATCCGCGAAGCTTCCAAGCGGACCCTCGGCATGCGCCACTTCGACGTGCAGCTGGTGGGGGGCTACGTCATGCACCAGGGCAAGATCGCCGAGATGATGACCGGGGAAGGCAAGACCCTGATGGCGACCTTGGCCCTGTGCCTCAACACGCTGACCGGTCGGCCGGTGTACCTGGTGACGGTCAACGATTACCTGGCGCGGCGCGATGCCGCCTGGATGAAGCCGATTTACGACTACCTGGGGCTGACCGTGGGTTCGATCCAGTCGAACATGGACCCCTGGGAGCGCAAGCCGGTCTACGACTGCAACATCGTCTACGGCACGAACAACGAGTTCGGCTTCGATTACTTGCGCGACAACATGAAGACGTCGCTCGAGCAGCAAGTGCAGCGCGACCTGTTCTTTGCCATCGTCGACGAGGTGGACTCGATCCTGATCGACGAATCGCGCACGCCTTTGATCATTTCCGGCCCGGCCGAAGATGGCATTGGCAAGTACCAGGAGGCCGACCGGGTGGCGCGTGCCCTGAAAAACGAGGAACACTACGAGGTCAAAGAAAAGGAACGCAGCGCGTCGCTGCTGGAGGCGGGCATCGTGGAGGCCCAGCGCCTGCTTGGTATCGAGTCGTTCTATGAGCCGGGCTTCGAGGATTGGCCGCACTACATCGAAAACTCGATCCGTGCCCACGAGCTGTACACCAAGGACAAGGAATACGTGATCGAAGAGGCCCAGGACCCCCGCACGGGGCAAATGGTCCAAGAGGTCGTGATCGTCGACGAATTCACCGGGCGCAAGATGTCGGGCCGGCGTTGGTCGGATGGTCTGCACCAGGCGGTCGAAGTCAAGGAAGGCTTGGTGCCCAAGCAGGAAACCCAAACCTTGGCCACGATCACCTTTCAGAACTATTTCCGCATGTTCGACAAGCTGTCGGGCATGACAGGTACCGCCATCACCGAGGCGGGTGAGTTCCACAAGATCTACGACCTCGACGTGGTTTGTGTGCCCACCAACTTGCCCATCGCGCGCCAGGACCAGTCGGACTTGGTCTATCGCACCGAGCGTGAAAAGTGGAATGCCATCTGCGACGAGATCGAGAAGGTGCATGCCACCGGCCAGCCGATTTTGGTGGGTACGGCCTCGGTCGAGAGTTCGGAGACCCTCGATCGCTACCTGACCGAGCGCAAGGTGCGCCACGAGGTGCTCAACGCCAAGAACCACGAACGCGAGGCGCACATCGTGGCCCGCGCTGGCGAGCGTGGCGCGATCACCGTGGCCACGAACATGGCCGGCCGGGGTACCGACATCAAGTTGGGGGGCAACTTCGAATACCGCCTGGCCCAGGCCCTCGAAGAGGTCGGGCTCGAAGAGGGCGACTTGGACAACCTGGAGCGTATCGACGAAATCCGCTCCAAGGTGCGCGAGCAGTGCGACCAGGATGAAGCCGAGGTGTTGGCGCTGGGCGGGTTGTACGTCCTGGGCACCGAACGCCACGAAGCCCGGCGCATCGACAACCAGCTGCGCGGGCGTACCGGTCGCCAGGGCAACGTGGGGGCCAGCCGCTTCTTCCTTTCGCTTGAAGATCCGCTGATGCGCATCTTCTACCGCGATTGGACGCGCAACATGATGGAGCGCCTCGGCATGACCGAGGGGCAGGCGATCGAGTCCAAGATGGTCTCCAACGCCATCGCCCGCGCCCAACGCAAGGTAGAGGATCGCAACTTCGAGATCCGCAAGAGCTTGCTGGAGTACGACGAGGTCATGGACACCCAGCGCAAGACCATCTACGGAGTGCGCCAGGAAGTGCTTGAGTCCACCGGGCTCAAGGACAAGGTCATGACCATGATCGAGGGCAGCTTGCTGCGCTCGTTGCGCGTGCACGCGGGCGACCCGGACGGGCTGATCGATTGGTGCCGTCGCACCTTCGGCATGGACCTCGACCCCGAAGTGGCCAAGGAAGCCTGTGACGGCGAGCGCCCCAACTTGGGCGTGGTGATGGAACGCGTGCAAGCGCGCTACGACAAGCGCGAAGCCGAATTCGGCGAAGATTTGATGCGCCGCATCGAGAGCTACATCCTGCTCAACGCGATCGACTCGCGCTGGAAGGATCACCTCAAGGCCATCGATTCGCTCAAAGTCGGCATCGGGTTGCGTGGCTATGGCCAAGAGGACCCGAAGATTGCCTACAAGAAGGAGGGCACGCAGATGTTCCAAGAGGAACTCCTGCCCGCCATCGAGAACGAGGTCGCCAGCTTGGTCCTGCGCATCCAAGTGCAAAAGCCCGAAGAGCCAAGCGCCGAAGAAGAGCGCGCGTCTGCGGGGGCACCCGGCGATGCTTTGCAGCCGCACGGCATGGTTCCCTCGGGGTCCGGCCAAGCGATTCGCCCCGGCGGTGCCGTCCCGCAGCAGCTCAGCCCCGAGCAGCTCGAAGCGCTCAAGGCTCGGGCCCGCGGCCAAATCGCACGCCAAGCCATGCAGCAAAACGTCAGCGCCTCCAACGCCTTCGACGTGATGCGGCGGCGCCAAGCCCAGGCCGAACGGGCCCAGGGCGCCAGCGCTGCGCCGAAGGCGCAGGTGGCCAAAGCGGCGGAGGCCTTCGAAGGCGTGGGGCGCAATGATGATTGCCCCTGCGGCAGCGGCAAGAAGTACAAGAAGTGCCACGGGCGCTAGGCAGTCATGCCCGAGGCGGCTCCGATTCCCCCGCCGGTCCGCCAGGATCCCTACCCCGGGGTCCGAAACGCGCTGATGTACCTGTGCTACGACCTGTTGTGGGTCGTGGTCGCGTTGCTGTTGGCCCCTTGGTGGATCCTGCAGTGCCTGTGGAAGCGAAGTTTCCGCCGCATGGTGGCCGAGCGTCTGACGCTAGGGCTAGCTCGCTTGGGCACGCCCCAAGCGGGTCGACCACGGGTTTTGGTGCATGGTGTTTCGGTGGGCGAAATCATGGCCTCGCGCTCGCTGGTGGCCGAATTGTCGCCCACCTGTGAAGTGGTCGTTTCGGCCTCGACCAACACCGGCATGGAAGTGGCGCGGCGCTTGTACCCCAAGCTCGAGGTGATCCGCTTTCCGCTCGACCCCTCGCCGGTCATCCGGCGTTTCTTGCGGCGCATCCAGCCCGAGCACGTGATCTTGATGGAGCTCGAGGTGTGGCCCAACTTCTTGAAGTGGTCCAACCGTTGTGGCGCGCCGATTGCCATCGTCAACGGACGCATCACCGAGCGCAGCTTGCGCAACTACCTGCGTTTCCACCGCAGTCTGCCCCAATTCCTGCGCGTGACCCTGTTTGCCGCCCAGGACGAAGCCAACGCGCGCCGTTTTGTGCAACTCTTGGACGACGATCGGCGGGTGGTGGTGACTGGGAACATCAAGGCCGACGGGCTTCAGGTGGGGCCGCTGCCCCAGGATCCTGCCCAGGCGGAGGTCCAGCACTGGGTGGCCGCCGGTCCCGATCAAAACGTGCTGGTCGCGGGGAGCACCCACGGTCAAGAGGAACTGCTCGTGTTCCAGGCCTTCCAAGCGGCCAGTCCCGGGTGCCGGGTGATCCTGGTGCCGAGGCACCCCGAGCGGGCCCCCGAGGTGATCGAAGCCCTCGCGGCGCTGGGCGTCCGTGCCCAGCGCTTGACCCGCCTGCGTAGCGGCGCCGAACGGCTCGACCCGACCGAACCCTTGATCGTGGACACCGTGGGGGAGATCGGGAGGTTCTACGGGCTGGCCACCTTGGTCTTCGTGGGGGGCTCCTTGATCCCCCACGGGGGCCAAAACATGCTCGAGCCGGCTGCCCGCGGGAAACCCGTGCTGTACGGACCCCACACCGACAATTTCCTGCAGGAGACCGCGCTGTTGGAGGAGGTGGGGGCCGCCATTCGGGTGCGGGATGCTGCCGATCTGGAACACCAAATTCGGTTCCTGCTGGGGGACCCGCTGGCCCGGGAAAGGATGTCCCAAGCGGGAATCCAGGTGGCGCTGGCCCAACGCGGGGCTACCCGTCGCAGCGTGCAGGCGCTGGAGTCGCGTTTGGGCCTTCCCCAGCACGCGTCCAGCCCCGAATAGGGAGAACTTGTCCAAGCGCGGGACCAGGACTTGGGCCGGCCCTCTCAGCAGGGTATCCTTGTGGGTTCAAACTCCACACCAACCCGACTCCATCGATGGGATCCACCGATGGGATCCATCCTACGGACCCTTCCGACCCAAGCTTCCATGGCACGCCCTCTGTTCACCTCTGAATCCGTTTCCATGGGCCACCCTGACAAGGTGGCCGACCAGATTTCGGACGCTGTCCTCGATGCCTGCCTCGCCCAGGATCCGAATAGCCGGGTGGCTTGCGAGACGCTGATCACCACCGGGGTCGTGGTCCTGGCGGGGGAGATCACCACCAATGCGGTGATCAACTACCAGGATCTGGTCCGCCAAACCCTGCGCGAAATCGGCTACACCAACGACGCCTTCGGCATCAACGCCGACACCTGCGCGATCATGGTTTCGCTCGACCGCCAAAGCCCGGACATCGCCCAAGGGGTCGATTCGGACAAGGGACTGCACAAGGAGCAGGGCGCCGGCGACCAAGGTTTGATGTTCGGCTACGCCTGCAACGAAACCGAAGAATTGATGCCCTTCCCGATCCACTACTCGCACCGCTTGGTCGAGAAGTTGGCCGAGTTGCGTCAGAACGGCACGCTGCCCTGGCTGCGCCCGGACAGCAAGAGCCAGCTCACCGTGGAGTACGAAGGCGACAAACCCGTCCGCGTGCACACGGTCGTGATCTCGACACAGCACGACCCGGTCGTCGAAGGCAAGACCACCGAGAAGGACGTGCTCGACGTGATCGCCAAGCGCGTCAAGGAGCAGGTCATCCAGGCCGTCATCCCCGCCGAATTCCTCGACGACAAGACGATCTATCACATCAACCCGACCGGCAAGTTCGTGGTCGGTGGACCCCACGGCGACTGCGGTTTGACCGGGCGCAAGATCATCGTGGACACCTACGGTGGCATGGGTCGTCACGGTGGCGGTGCCTTCTCGGGCAAGGACCCGTCCAAGGTCGACCGTTCGGCTGCCTACGCGGCCCGCTGGGTGGCCAAGAACGTGGTGGCGGCCGGCCTGGCCGACCGCTGCGAAGTCCAGCTTTCCTACGCCATCGGCGTGGCCAAGCCGCTTTCGATCCGGGTGGACACCTTTGGAACCGGTAAGGCCGATGACATGGTCATTGCCGATGCCATCCAGAAGGTGTTCGATTTGACCCCTGACGGGATCATCAAGGCTTTGGATCTCAAGAAGCCCAAATACCGCCACACGGCCTACCATGGGCACTTCGGCCGCGAAGGCTTCGCTTGGGAAGACACCAGCAAAGCCCAGGCCCTCAAGGATGCCGTGGCTGCCAAGGTCTCCTGAACGGTAACCGGGCCCCGTGCCCGGACTACTGAATGCGTCCTTCCCCCGAGTCCTATGCTGATCCTGAACCTTTCGGGGCGTCGCGCCCTCCAAGCCGTGCGAGCGGGCTTCACCCTGGTGGAGCTGCTTGCCGTTATGTTGATCATCGGAATCCTGGTGGCCTTCCTGCTACCGAAGATCCCCGAAGTGATCGACAACGCCAACGTCACGGCCTGCCGCTCCAACCTCAACGAGATCGGCAAGGGATTGATGCTGCACCAGACCAAGCACAACAGTTTGCCGAGCCAGTCCGGGGTCGCCTTTTTCGCCGCCCTGGTGGCGCGCGACATCTGGGAAGCCACGGAGACCAGCACCAAGAAGCTGACTTGCCCCGGCGTTCAGTTGAGTTCGCTCACGCCTTCGCAGGAGAAGATCCCCATGGCGGACTGGTACAAGGACTTGGATCGACTCGACGGGGGCTGGTCGGCCTACGCCGGTCGTGACCAAAAACGCTTCCCGATCCGCAAAGTGACCGGCAAGGAAGTGCTGGTGGCCGACGACAACGACCCCGAGGGCAACCACCGGACAACCACGCTGGCCCTTTTCGGAGACTACGCCGTGCGCAGCTTCGAGATCGTCGACGAACGCGAAGCGGGCCGGGCGACCCCTGAAGACGAATTTGTGATGGTTGGCCCCGATGCTTGGATCGAGGACCTACGCAAGTTGACGTTGGATTGAGGAACGGGCCACGGCCCTGACCTGGGCACCTGCCCTGCCCCAAACAAGCTCCATGAGCCCATTGCCCCTCCTGCACGCCATGCGGCCCCGTCAGTGGGTCAAGAACGTCTTCGTGTTGGCGGCGCTCTTGTTTGCTTGGGGGGAGAAGGGCGAAAGCCTGCTGCATACCGAAGCGGTCACCCATGTGATCTGGGCGGTGATCGCCTTTTGCATGGCTTCGAGCACGATCTATTTGGTCAACGACCTGTGCGATGTGGAGTCCGATCGGCAGCACCCGATCAAACGCCTACGGCCCATCGCGGCGGGCACCCTGAGCCGTGGGGCGGCCATGCTCGGAGCGGCGGGGTGTTTGCTGGTGGCGTTGGGATTGGCCTATTGGGCGGACGCCGAACGCCTTCAGGTGCTCGCTTGCATCGTGGCTTACCTCGCGATCAATTCGATGTACTCCTGGAAATGGAAGCACATCGCGCTGGTGGATGTGTTTTCGATCGCCGCGGGTTTCCTGTTGCGGGTGCTGGCTGGGGGCTTCGCCCTGGGATCGGGCGTGTCGCACTGGTTGCTTTTGTGCACCATCTTCCTATCGCTGTTTTTGGCCTTGTGCAAGCGGCAGGCCGAAATCGACCTCTTGGGGCACAACCGTGGCGAGCACCGCAAGATCCTACTCGAGTACACGCCCGAGTTCCTGGGGCAAGCGGTCTCGGTTTTGGCGGCCAGCGCGATCCTGAGCTACGCCATGTACACCGTCGCAGACGAGACCGAAGCCAAGTTCGGTCCGAACCACGGGTTGTGGTGGACCGTTCCGTTCGTGGTGTTCGGTTTGCTGCGCTACCTGCTCTTGGTGCAGACCAAACGCGGCGGGGGCAACCCGACGCGCGTGCTCCTAGGCGGCGACTTGGCGTTCATGGTCAACGCGTTGGGTTGGCTGGGCACGGTGATCTACCTGCTCGCCCGCGCCAACCACGCGTGATGGGCCTATTGGGCCTTGGGCTCGGTCAACAAAGCGTCCGCATGGGTCCCCAGCCATTGCTGCAGGACGCCGCGCCAAGCCTGGTCCGCAGCGGGACTAGGGATCGGATCGCGGGTGGCCAAAGCGGCGTTCCAACTGGTTTGCAGTTCGCTATCGCCCAAAAGGGCCACTCGGGCGGAAGCCCATTGCGTGAGCGGTCCAGCGATCAAGCCACCCTGACGCGCCGGCAACCGGCCGACCAGGAACTCGAGCGGTTCGCGCTTGGGGCTCAAACGCAGGAGCTCTAAGGCAGCATCGAGTCGCAGTTCGGAATCGACCGGGGCGGCTTGGTAGACCTTCTCGACTTGCGGTGCAAATTCAGGTTTTTGGGCATCTCCCAGGGCTCGCAGCGCCGCAGAGCGCAGGGCGAGCGGGTTCGAAGGGTCGAGCACCTTGGCCAAGGCTTGGCAGCCTTCGGTCGTCCCGAGCGCACCCAGGGCGGCTGCGCACGTGGGGCCAATCTGAGGGTCTTGCAGGTTGGCTTCGAGCGCACTTTGCGCCGCGCGGGCCCGCGGGCCCATGCGCTCCAACACCTGCGCGGTGTGCAGTCGTACGTAGGGATCGCGGTCCTCCAGCGCCTGGGCCAAATGGGGAGTCGCCCAGGTACCCAGTTGGCTCAACGCGTAGCGCGCGTCGTCGACGCCGCGCAGTTGGAAGTGTTCGCCGGAGAGTTGGTCGACCTGCAACCAAAACTCGTGCATCAGTTCGTTCGACGGTTCGATGGGAGGCCAGGCCTCCTCGGATCCTGCCAGCCAAGCTTGGTACAAGTCGGCGCTGGGCATGCCGTGTTCGGTTTCGAGGTCGGCCAACACGCCCTGGGCGCGCGAGCGCAGGGCTTCGTCGTCGAAACGCGTCAGGTCAAAGAGCACCGGGAGCGCGCTGCCCTGGCCGTGTTTGGCCAGGTCCCAAGCCAACCAAAGTCGGTTTTCGGGGTCGAGTTCGTACTTCAGCCGCAGCCCGAGCTGGGGCAGGTAGCTGTTGGTGTCGAGCAACCCCAACTGGTAGATCGCCTGGCGCCGAACGGCCACGTCGGGATCCTTCTGCGCCAAATGCAAAAGGGTTGGGGCTGCGGGGAGTCCGACCGTGCCCAGTGCCGTCGCAGCTTGCAGGCGCGTGGCGCTCGAGGTTTCGGGATCGAGCGCCATGTCTCGGAGCGGCTTCAAGGCCGCTGCGCCCAAGCCTGCAAGCTCTTCCTGGGCCATGCGCACGAACCGGCGATCCCCGCCGCCCAGGGTCTCCAAGAGCGCCTCGATTTGCTCGCGCGGTACAGCCTCGGTTCCATCCGCAGTCGAATCGGCCTCCTGGGGCGGCGCATAGCGTTGCAAGGCGTCCTGGACCACCGCCGGCCGCAGGGGCTCCTGCGGAACCGTTTCGGGATCGGGCGCGGGCTTGGGAGGTTCGGGTCGGGTGCAAGCGCCTGCCAGCAGTGCCGCGATCAAGATCCAACGTTTCATTGGGCCGGTACCTCCACTTGGAACATCAGCTGGGCATCTTGGAACGGATCGCTGACTTGCGACAGTTCCATCGGCTCGCCGGTGGCCGGGTCTCGGAAGTAGGGGGTGAGCTTGTAGAACAGAGCCACCTCGACGGGCCCCTTGGCCAGCGGGTCGTCGATGTCCACCTGCAGGGTTTGCCCGGCATCGATCAGCGTGCGCGGGATGTCGACCTCGCTGCGGTAGGGCGAGCGAATCCGGTACAAGTGCTTCCAGCCACCCTGGGCGTTCGGGTCGCTGGGTTGGACGCGCCAGAAGACGTCGGCAGCGCGCGAACGTTCGTCGGTGGGGAAGGCGTGGCCTACGCCAAAGTTTTCGACCTCGACACGGATGGTGCCCTGGTCGCCTTGGCGGGCGGCTCCCAGGCGAATCCCTGAGCGCACCAGTTCGAGGTCGTGCCCGCCGTGCATCACGTGGCTACGGCCCTTGGCGCCCGGACCGGTGCGCAAGGGCATGTGGCAGTCGCGGCAATCCTTGTAGTCCGCCCCCTTCTTGGCGAAACGCGACTCGCGCCACTGGTCGACGGTGTTGTGCTGGTTGTGGCACGAGGCGCAATACTCGACCCGCGCCAGCTCGGTGCGAATCTGCGGGCGGCAGGCCGCTGTAGGATGGTCGGTGGTTCCCGCCACTCCGCCGCCCATCGACTCGGGCAAGCGGTGGCAGGCCAGGCAGTCCACACCCTCCGAGCGGCGCTCGGCCCGCGGCAGCACGCGCTGGCCCATGCCAGTGATGAACAGGTCTTGGGGGGCGTGGCAATCGATGCAGTCGACGTTGGCGAAGTCGTTGGACAGGGCGCGCACGTCGGGATCGATCCAGGCCTGCGAATGCCACGAGGTTTGCCATTCGTCGTAGACCTGCTCGTGGCACGACTTGCATTGCTCCGAAGTGGTGAAGCCACCCGGCGGAGTCGGGTCCGGCTTCGGGCCGGGTCCCATCACGCCATACAAGAGTGCTCCCACCAGGGCGAGCACCACGATTCCAGCAATCAGTCGCATGTTGCTTCCTCCTTCGAAACAGCGCCGCTGGAAGACACTTCGCGCAGCCTCCCGTGGCGCAGGGTCCATTCGCGTTGGGCGAAGGGGCGGGCCTCTTCGCCATCGTGGGTGACGTGCACGATCGTCAGGTGCCGCGCTTTGGCCAGCTCGTCGATCTTGCGCAAAAGGTCGTGGCGCAATTCCTTGTCGAGCGGGCCCAGGGGCTCGTCGAGCAGGAGCAGTTTGGGGTCGCAGGCCAGGGCCCGCGCCAAGTTCACGCGCTGGGCTTCCCCGCCGGAAAGGGTGGGGACCGAGCGTTTCTCTTTGCCGGTAAGCTCGACCACTTCCAGCAATCGGCCCACCTCGGCGCGGCGTTGGTTGCGCGCCATGCCGCGTCGCGCGAGCACGAAGTCGAGGGTCTTGGCCACGGTCCATTGGGGCCAGAGCGCTCCGTCCTGGAAGAGGTAGCCCACCGACCTTTCGTGGGGCGCGACCTTGCGCGTTCGCCCATCGTCAGTCAGCACGCCAAACAAGTGCAAGCGCCCCTTGGCCGGGGATGCAAGGCCCGCCAGCGTGCGCAGGAAGGTCGTCTTGCCACAGCCCGAGGGGCCCAAGAGCAGCACATGCTCGCCCACTTCGACCTGGACATCGATCGGATCGGTAAGCGCCACCCCACCCGCTTCCAACACCAGTCCTTCGGTTTGCACTGCGAAGCTCAAGTCAACACCTCCATCTTGCGACGGGCGAATAGGGTCCACAACAGACCGGGAATCAGGATCACGAACAGGGTCACCAAGGCCAGCGCGGCCACGTAATCCTGTCGATAGAAGTGCACGGCGTTGTACAGGCGGAACATCACGGTTTTGTTGGCAGCCGGCACCAGGATGGCGGCGTCGAGTTCGCGCATTGCGAACACGAACACCAAGGTCCACGAACCGGCGAGCGCGGGCAACACGGCGGGGGCGACAATGCGCCCCATGCGCTGCATGGGGGAGGTCCCTACCAGGGCCGCAGCCTCTTCCAAGCGCGGGGAGAGGTTCTCGATGGCCGAAGTCAACGCCATTACGGGGAAGGCCAGGTAGCGGCCGAGCAACATCCCGATCACCAACCCATCGCCGGTGTAGAACGACTGGGTCAGCGGGTGGTTCCAGACCACGATTTGGCCGATGCCAAACAGAATGGCGGGGGCGGCTAGGGGCAGCAGGCTGCCGAAGAGGATCCACTTTCCGCGGCGGGATCGGGCGGCCGCGTGGGCGAGCAAGAACGCGACCGGAAGGGCCACGGTGGCGGCAGCAAACGCCAGCAAGATCGAGGCACGCAGGTTGTCACGGCAGCGCTCGAGCGCAGTTTGGAACGCCTCCCAGGTGTGGCCCAAGGTCCAGGGCGGTCGAATCATCGCCGCCGGGGGCTGGCCGACTGCGGTTTGCGCTTGGATGGGCACCGGCAAGCCCGCTTCATAGAACAGGCGACCCACGGGCAGGAACACGGAGGCGGTCAGAATCAAGAGGAGTCCGCCTAGGACCAACCAGCGCCAAGGTCCAAGATCCATGCGGGCGGGCGCCTGGAAGCCGCTGCCCACCGACTGCAGGCTGCCACCCCGGCGCAACTTCAACGCAATCCAAAGCGCGCCAAGGGTCATGGCGATCAGAGGCAGCGCCGTGGCGATCGCCCTGGAGTCCTTTTGGCCCGCCTGCCAAGTGGCGAATACCTCATCGGCGTAAACATTGAACTTGCTGCCCACTGAGGAGACGTAGTCCGGAACGGCGAAGTCGTTGATGGCGAAAACAAATGCCAGGGTCGCGCCAAAAAACGCTGCCGGTGCGATCAAGGACCACTCCATGCGCCACTGCGCCGACCAGCCACCTACCGTCCCGGCGGCATCGATCTGCCGTCGGTCGACGCGCCGTGCGGCCTTGGCCACAAACGCTGCGACCAGCGGGAAGTAAGACAAACCCAGGATCCAAATCGTCATGGGCGCGCCGCGCACGTGGGGCCACACTTCGATCCAGCTCATGCCCATGATCAGAGGGGGCAGGCAGAGCGGCACCCAAACCAGCGCGCCCCAAAGCCCTGCACCCGGCACATTGGTGCGGGCGATCCAGTAACCGAAGGGTACGCCAAGCAGCAAGCAGAGCCCCACGACACCCAAGCCCAACAGCAACGTGCGCCCGAGCAAGTCCAAGATGCGGGGCTCTCCCAAAAGCCCCAGCGCCGATGGGTCGACCCCCAAGCGGGTCGACATCATCGCCAGGGGCAAGATGCCAAAGAGCACCAGGACCGCGAGTGCGACCCCCAAGGCTGGGCGCGGAGTCGGCATGGTCTATTGGTCGAGGAACATGGCTTGCATGCGCTGGGTGCGATTCGCGATTTGTTGGCCTAGCGCCACGTAGCTGATCTGCATGTGCACGAAATCGCTGCGTACGGAGTCGGGACGCGGGACATCCGGGCGCACGGGAATCTGTGCGGACTTGGAAAAGGCGAGGCGCTCTTCCATCTTGCGCGAGAGCACCCAATCGACGAAGCGTTTGGCCGATTCGAGGTGCGGGGCCCCCTTGGGGATGCAAACCGTGTTGGGGATCAGCAGGGTCCCGAGCGGTGGCTCGCCGCCCGGGCCCGGCTTTTGGTCCGGGTACACCGCGATGACCGGCGCACCGGTGGCTTTGGCCACGGCGAAGTCATCGGTGTCGGTCCAGCCGAACGCCAGCACGCCTTCGCGCACCAGCCGCGCGGTTTGGCCGTTGGAGGAGGCCACGTTGACCACCGGCGGTTCCAGGTGTTGGCCCTTGGCGATGGCGCCCAAGTACTCCTCGGCCCGTTCGTTGCCCAGTGCCAGATAGAGGGCGGCCGCGTGGGTCAAGGTGGTGCCCGTCAAGGGCCTGGCAATGCATGCCTGACCACGCCACTTGGGGTCGAGCAGGTCCCACATCGAATCGATCTCGCTCGGATCGGGGACCAGTTCCGTGTTGACGATCAGGATCCGTGCCCGGGCCCCAAATCCGGTCCAGCGGCGGTCGGGGTCGCGGAATTCCGCAGGGATGTCGGCTGCGACCGGGGAGTCGTAGGGGGTCAAGTGCCCGAGGTGCGCGAGATTGACCGTCTGGGCAATCTCGTTGTTCCAGAACACATCGCAGCGCGGGTTCTTGGCCTCTTCGACGATGCGCCGGACGAGCCCGACCGTCTTGCTGGCTTCGGTGTCGTACTCGGCACGAACTTTGAGCCCGGTCTCGGCCTCGAACTCGGCGATCAAGGGAGCCGAGAACTCCATGTCGAGCGAAACGTAGACCACCAAGTCGGGGTCCTTGGAGCAGGCCGTCAGAAGCGGACTGGCAGCCAATAGCCACAGGGTGAGGCGGCGTAGCGAGCGTGTGGTCCTATTGATTTTGTGCATGGGGCGCCTAGCGTAGTCCCCCCTGGATCGAAGGGAACGGCTTTTCTTTTGGGCTCGGAAAGCTCCGTACCCGCGCTCACCACAGGGGGTCAGGGCTCGTTTCGCCCCCGTGACGCGAGCCTGCGGCGCACCCCGCCTGGACCGCAATAGGCGGGGTTGCATGGGGGAGTCGCTCGAATCATGGGCAAAACAATTTGCCCAGACCTGGGGCGGACTCTTGGGCCTGGGGCGCTACCATGGGCCCTTCGCATGGGGGCCAGCGCGCCCCTGTCCTGGCCAAACGTTCCTACCCCATGGCAACCTCCACCGTCACCCCCTTGGCCCAGCGCATGCTTTCGCTGGGAACGGAAACCGCATTCGAAGTCTTTGCGAAGGCCAAGGCCCTCGAAGCCCAGGGGAAAGACATTGTGCACTTGCACATTGGCGCCCCCGATTTCACCACGCCGCCCAACATCGTGGCGGCGGGCGAAAAGGCCCTGCGCGATGGATGGCACAAATACACCCCCGCCAATGGTTTGCTCGAACTGCGCGAAGCGGTTGTGGAGGACATCGCCCTGCGGCGCAACGCCGAGGTCCACCCGGACCAGGTGCTGATCGTCCCGGGGGGCAAGCCGACCATGTTCTACGCGATCCTCATGTTCGGTGAGCCGGGCGCGGAGATCATGTATCCGAACCCCGGTTTCCCGATTTACGAGTCGCTGATCCGTTGGTCGGGTGCCAAGGCGGTGCCGATCGAACTGAGCGAGGAAAGCGGGTTTTCGTTCGACGCGGACAAGGTTCTGGCCAAGATCACCCCGGCCACGCGCCTGTTGATCCTGAACACGCCGGCCAACCCGACCGGCGGCATCGTCGAGCGCAGCGAAATGGACAAGCTCGTGCGGGGTCTGGAGCAGCATCCCCACGTCACCATCCTGTGCGACGAAATCTATTCGCGACAGCTGTACGACGGAGCGGAACACGTTTCGATCCTGCAGTATCCCTCGGTGGCCGACCGTTCGATCTTGCTGGACGGCTGGAGCAAGACCTACGCCATGACCGGCTGGCGGTTGGGCTATGGCGTTTGGCCGAAGAACCTGGTCAAACACGCCGAGCGGTTGCAAATCAACTCGGTTTCCTGCGCCAACGCGGCCACCCAAGTGGCTGCCATCGAAGCCCTGCGCGGCCCCCAAGACAGCGTCGATCAAATGCTGCGCGCGTTTGACGAGCGCCGGCATGTCATGCACCGCGAACTCAACGCCATTCCGGGCGTGAGCTGCGTCATGCCCAAGGGCGCCTTCTACGCCTTCCCCAACATCACCGGCACGGGTCGCAAGTCCCAGGCCCTAGAAAACGGGTTGCTGAACGAAGCCGGAGTGGCTTGTCTGTCCGGCACGGCCTTCGGTGCCATGGGCGAAGGCTACCTGCGCTTCAGCTACGCGAACAGCGTGGAGAACATCCAAGAGGGCTTGCGCCGGGTGCGCGAGTACCTCGCCTGATTCCGCCCCACGGTTCGTGCGCCGATCGAGCGACCCTGCGCCCATGAGCAATTCCTTGGAGTATCGATATGGCGGAGCGCGCGCGTTGGTCGAGCTGCATGAGCAGCACTTGCGCGAGTTCTTGCCGGTTTGGCGCGAAGCGTCGGGCGGGGAGTGTCCCCTGCCCGAAAGCCTCGACCCGGATTACGCGAGCTGGGATCACATCCTGCGGCACACCTTGGGTTGCGCGGCGGGCTACATGCGCTGGATGTGCGAGGTGTTGGGCTTGCCCGATCCTGGGTTGGCACCCGCCCCTGCGCTGGATCGCATCGCTGCGGAGGCCGATGGGTACTTGGAACACCTGCTGATGGGCTGGCGCGCGCCCCTGGCGGGAGTGGAGGAAGAGGCGTTCTACCGACCGGCCTACGAATCGCGCTGGGGCGTACCCTATTGCATCGATGCCATGCTGGAGCACGCGGTGCTGCACCCGATGCGTCACACGCACCAAATGCGCCGGTGGCTCGCCCAGGCGGGCGGCCCCGGTGCGCGCGCCTAGACCCGTTGGGTGGGGTGCTTGTACAGCGACAGGTCAAGCTTCGCGAAGTAGTCGATCGTCTTGTCCAGCCCTTCCGCGAGGGAAATGGTGGGTTCCCAGGCCAACTTGGACTTGGCCAAAGTGATGTCGGGGCAGCGTTGGTGCGGGTCGTCCGAGCGCGCGGGGGTGAAGCGCAGCTTGGACTTGGAGTTTGTGCGGCGGATGATCTCTTCGGCGAGCTGGACCATCGACAACTCCGAGGGGTTGCCTAGGTTGACCGGGCCGACGAAGCCCGCGGGCCCGTTCATCATGGCCATCAGTCCGCGCACCAAATCGTCCACGTAGCAGAACGAGCGGGTTTGGCTGCCATCGCCGTGGACTTCGATGTCCTCACCGGCGAGGGCTTGCAGGATGAAGTTGCTCACCACGCGGCCGTCGTAGGGGTGCATCCCTGGGCCATAGGTGTTGAAAATCCGCACGACACGGATGTCCACGTTGTGGGCCCGGTGGTAGTCGAAGAACAGCGCTTCGGCGCAGCGCTTGCCCTCGTCGTAGCACGAGCGCACCCCGATCGGGTTCACATCGCCGTGGTAGCTTTCGGGCTGCGGGCTGATCGCAGGGTCGCCGTAGACTTCGCTGGTTGAAGCTTGCAGGACCCGCGCGTTGGTGCGCTTGGCCATGCCCAGCACGTTGATGGCGCCCAAGACCGAGGTCTTGATGGTCTTGATCGGGTTGTGCCAGTAGTGCACCGGCGAGGCCGGGCAAGCTAGGTTGTAGCACTGGTCGACCTCTAGCCAAATCGGGTGGGTGATGTCGTGCCGGATCAACTCGAAGTTCGGGTTGCCCACGAATTCCGCCACCGCGCTCTTTTGGCTGGTGAAAAAGTTGTCCAGGCAGATCACGTCGTGACCTTGGGCAAGCAAACGACGGCACAGGTGGGCTCCCACGAAGCCGGCTCCCCCCGTCACCAAGATTCTGAGTCTCGTCATAAGTAGTGCGAGGCGGCGACTTGGCTGCCCCGTGGCATCCTAGCCCGGGGCAGGGTCCCGGGTCCAGGAATGGGGGGCCAAACGGTGGGGTACTACCCCGGATCGGGTCGAGCCCGGATCGGGACCGCGCTGCCGCACGACCCCGGACAGGAAGCTTTCTGACAATCCGTGTCAGCTGCGCGGTGGGTGGGACTGGCGACTTGCGCCTGGCCTCCGGGCAGGTTGGGATACCCGCCAAGGGGGGTGGATCCCTCCGTTTTCCCCAGGGTTGGAGCAACGTACATGAAGTGGCAAGGACGCGCAGCAAGTGACAACGTACAGGACGTCCGCACCGGGAGGGGCAAGCAGGTCGCCGTCGGGGGCGGTCTGTTGGCGGTGGTGGTGGCGCTGATCGCGCTGTTGACCGGCAAGGACCTCACCCCGCTCTTGGATGTGGCCAACCAGGTACAGGGTGGATCGCGGGCGGAGCATTCGGGAGCAACCACCCCAGACGATCCTGAGCAGGCGGCGTTGCTGGCCTTCAGCTCGGTGGTGCTCAAGGACACCGAGGACATTTGGCATCAGGTCTTTGCCGAAGGCGGCCAAGAGTACGTGGAACCCGCCATGAAGGTCTTTGACGGCAGCATCCGGACCGCCTGCGGCGATCAGAGTGCAGCCGTGGGGCCCTTCTATTGCCCCGGGGACCAAACCGTGTACCTTGAGCTGGGGTTCTTCGAGCTGCTCGAGCAGAAGCTCGGCGCCAAGGGCGACTTTGCGCGGGCGTACGTGATCGCCCACGAGGTGGGTCACCACGTCCAAAAGCTCACGGGCTACTCGCAAAAGGTCCACCAAGAACAACAAGGTGCCAGCGAGGCGCAAGCCAACGCGTTGTCTGTGCGGCTCGAGTTGCAAGCCGACTTCTTGGCAGGGGTGTTTGCCCATCATGCGGAAGCCCGCGGCTACCTGGAGCCTGGCGACGTGGAGGAGGCCCTGGGCGCAGCCAGCCAGATTGGCGACGATGTCTTGCAGAAACGCGCCACCGGTAGGGTCGGATCGGCCGAAACCTTCACCCACGGGACCGGCGCCCAGCGCGTGCGCTGGTTCCGGCTGGGGTACACCACCGGCGATGCGGCCCGCATGAAGGATTTGTTTGAGGTCTCGGACCGCGACCTTTAGACCGCGACCTTTAGACCGCGACCTTTAGATCGTGCGGGAGCGCTGCGGGCTCAGTCTTCGTCGAAGCGCGGTTTTTGGGTGACGCCGCTTCCGAGCCCTAGAAAGCTGGTAAGACCTGCGGGCAGGTAGCTGGTCAGGAAGTCCTGGAAGCGGTCGGTGTTGTGTTGCACCGCACTGCCGAAGGCATGGACGACGTCCCCCAACGAATCCCAGGGCAAGTCGATCACGCCCAGTTTCTGGAGGCCGTAGCCGAGCACTGCCAAGCCCAAGCCAACCAGCGCGGTGACCTTGAAGAAGATCCGGGCCGCGACGCCGATCAGGAAGCCCGCCACAAAGCCAAGGCCCGAACGGAAGGCGGTCAGCGAGTAGCCTTCGCCGCCGGCGGCGTCCCCCCAGAGCGACCAGGCTTGGAACGCGCCGCCCACCACCAAACCCGACAATGCGAGCCTCAGGAGCCATTTCTTGGTCAGCGAAAGTTCGGTGAAACCGGTGCGGAAGAGGGTTTGGAGGAACTTCATAGGAGCTGCCGCGAGGAATGCGGGGCCGCGCTTCGGGGCCGGGACGAAGTCAGATTCTAGCTTGGAGCGGGGGCCGCGCCGAGGATCTCTGCTGGCAACTGGGACCGGAAGCGATCGTTCGCCTACGGTAGATGGGGGAACGGGAAGGCATGGGCCTGGGGTCTCGGCTATCCTGGGCCTTCCGCCATGCAGACCACCCAACGAATCGCCGACTTCCGCAGTGACACGGTCACTCAGCCCACCCCGGCCATGCGCCAAGCCATGGCCCAGGCGGAAGTGGGCGACGACGTGCTCGATGGGGACCCTAGCGTTGCCCGACTCGAACGGCTCGCGGCCGATTGGTTGGGTAAGGAAGGCGCGCTGTTTGTTCCTTCGGGCACGATGGCCAACCAAATCGCTTTGGGGGCCCACACCCGACCCGGCGATGAGATCGTCGTGCAGCGTTTTGCCCACGTGACCACCTTTGAAGCGGGGTCCGCGGGTGCTTTGCATGGGCTGCAGACCATGACCCTCGGGGGTCTCGAGGGCAGCATGTCCGCGGAAGACTTGGTCGGAGTCTTGCGCCCAAACTTCATCCATTGCCCCAAGACCGCCCTGATTTGCATGGAGCAGACCCACAACATGGCTGGCGGGCGAATCGTGCCTTTGGCGTCGGTCGAGGCCATCGCCGAAGTCGCCCAGGGGGCGGGCATCCCCATGCATTTGGATGGGGCGCGGCTGGCCAACGCCGTCGTCCGTACGGGCATCGACGCGCGCACCTGGTGCCGGCCCTTTGCCTCGGTTTCGCTGTGTTTGTCCAAGGGGCTGGGAGCACCGGTCGGTTCGGTCCTCGCCGGCCACGGGGCGTTCCTCGAGCGGGCCCGACTGGTTCGCAAGCGGTTGGGCGGTTGGATGCGTCAAGCCGGACATTTGGCCGAAGCGGGGCGCTTGGCGCTGGAAGAAGGCTTGGCGCACCTGGAGCAAGACCACGCCCTGGCCCAATCCATTGTGCATTCCCTGGCGGACGTCGCAGGCCTCGAGGTCGAGCCGGAGCTGGTGGAAACCAACATGGTGATGGTCGGATTGGGCCCCGGATTGCCCGCTGCCCAGGCTGCGATCGAGCGTTTGGCCGGGGCTGGGGTACGGGTCAGCGGCATGGGGCCGAGGCGGTTGCGCATCGTGACCCACCGCGATGTGGGCCCTCTGGAAGCCGAACGGCTACTCGCTGCTTTGCGGGCCCTGGCCCGGGAATGCGCGGCGGGCTAGGGGACCGTGGGCGCCGCCGGGGCCGTGTTTGGGGTATGCTGCTCGGCCCCGAACCGCATCCGCAGCAGAACCTATGGGAATCTTCAAAGCCTACGACATCCGCGGCATCGTCCCCACCCAGCTCAACCCCGATCTGGCCCGCAAGATCGGCCACGCGTTTGCGCGCTTGCTCTCGGCCAAGCGGCTCTTGGTGGGCCGCGACATGCGCACCCACGGGGTCGAAATCACCCAGGCCGTGATCGACGGCATCCGGGATGCAGGCTGCGATGTGGTGTCGATCGGGTTGGCGTCGACGCCCATGACCTACTTTGCGATCGGCTCGCAGCCGGTCGATGGGGGGCTGTGCGTGACCGCCAGCCACAACACGGGCGAGTACAACGGCATGAAATTGTGCGGGAAAGGGGCCACGCCGATTTCCTACGCCAACGGGATCGGTGACATCGAACGCATGTGCTCCGAGCCCTATCCGGGCGCGGTGGCGCAGCGTGGTTCGCTGACCGAATTGGATTTGGTGCAAGCCTACGCGGCGCACGTGCTGTCGTTTGCCGACCTGGATCGGCCGGTTCGATTGGCTTTGGACGCGAGCAATGGCATGGCAGGCTACACGCTGCCACACATTTTGCCGGGGTTGCACGGTGTCCAGGCCGACCGCCTGTTCATGGAGCCCGATGGGACCTTTCCGAACCACGAGGCCAACCCCCTCAAGGAAGAAAACCTCGACCCCGTGCGCGAACGCGTGCTGGCCACCCAAGCGCAGATCGGTGTTTGCTTCGACGGGGACGCCGATCGTTGCTGCTTTGTCGATGAACGCGGCCACACCGTTCCGGCCGATTTGATGACCGCGCTGCTGGCGCGGGATTTCCTGGCACGCTCGCCTGGGGCCACGGTGGTCTACGACCTGCGCTCGTCCTGGGTGGTCAAGGAAGTCATCGCGCAGGCCGGAGGCGTGCCGCGTCGGGATCGCGTGGGCCATTCCTTCATCAAGGGGACCATGCGCGAAACCGGGGCGATCTTTGCCGGCGAGCTTTCGGGGCACTTCTACTTCAAGGACAACTACGTCTGTGACTCGGGTGTGATCGCCATGGTTTCGGCCTTGAATCTGCTCAGCCGTGCCTCCAACCAGGGCAAGGCCTTCTCGAGCCTGGTCGAGGATCTGCGTCGGTACCATTCAACCGGGGAAATCAACTTCCACGTGGAAGACAAGGAGGCAGCGATCGCCAACCTGCGCCAGCGCTACGCCGATGGCCGCCAGGACGAGCTCGATGGAATCACCGTGGAGTTCGGAGCCCTGGGCGATCCTTCCTGGTGGTGGTTCAACGTGCGCCAATCGAACACCGAGCCCTTGCTGCGACTCAACCTGGAAGCCAGCGATGCGGCGCTATGTGAGGCCAAGAAGGCGGAATTGTGTGCCCTGCTCGGGACGCCCGAGTGAGCCCCTGTGCTGGGGGGGCGAGGCGGGCTAGCAGGCTGGTGCTTCGGGTCCGATTCGGGAGCTGGCGCCCCAGCTGCGGGACCGACCCGGGAGGGCTTTTTCGCTTCCAGCCCTAGGTTCCCGTTCGCCACAACCTAAAATCGGGCATGGTCAAACGCGTTCGAAAGGGTTGGGGGCTGTGGTGGGTCCTCGCAGTCGCTTGGGGCGGAGGCGGGTCGCTGGTATGGGCGGTTCCACAAAGTCCGTCTGCGGCCCAGGCCGAGCCCTTCGATTTCCAAAAGCTCTTGGAGCGCGACCGAGGGGTTTCCTTTCCCCCGCGCGCCGGGGCCACCGCGGTCGAGTCGCTGCAGTCCGAGGGGCTCACGCCGAGCATGCGCGCCGCCGCGTTGTTCACCCTGGGGGAAACCCAAACCAGTTCCGCGCGTTCGCTAGTCGAACCGTGGCTCAAGCGCGGTAGCGTGCAAGAACGGTGCGCGGCGGTTTTGGCCTGGGGGCAGATGGGTACCTTCCTCGATGGGGAGGATCCCTTCCTGGTCGACCTTTTGGGCGACTCGCAGCGTCCGGTAGCCGAGGCGGCCCTGTTCGCTCTGTACATGCACACGCCCGCGCTGGTGCTCGATCGGTTGGCCTTCCTGGTGGCACGGCCCGATGAACCGCTCTTCCAAGCCGCAGAACACATCCTTGAGTGGCACGAACGGGGTACCTGCTCGCGACCGGGTCCGGTTTCGTATCGTTTGGAATTGCGTTGGCAGGCCGCGCGCGCCTTCGGCACGGTCGATGGCTTGTTGTGGTCGGCGCACCTCGTGGATCGACTCGCCGAGGACCCCGAGTACTTGGACGCGGTCTTGCTACCTGCCGTGGGGGACCTGCTCGACCCGCGTGTGAAGGATTACGTGGCCGAATTGCTGTTGCGCGAACCGGCAGCAGAAGGGCCGCCTTTGGCTGCCATCCTGTGCATGCCGGCCGAGCTCGATCGCATGATCGAAAGCGGCTATTGGTTGCCGGCAACCCTCGAACAGCAGACCAAAATGCTGGATTTGGCGGAGAAGCGAGGGCTTTCGCGGTTCCTGCCCAACTTCTTGGCGCGCACGGCGATGCAGCCGTCGTTGACTCTGCGCGCTGCGGGGTGGTTGTCCAGCATCGATTCACGCTATCAGGACGTGATCGAAGAAAACATGCGTTCTCCCGAGCCGAGGCTGCGCTCCCTAGGCGCCAAGGCCGCCGGCCAAGCGGCCCTACCCGAATGGGTGGTGCGACTGCGGGACCTTTCGCGCGATCCCGATCCAGGTGTTCGCGTGGAAGCCATGGTTGCGCGTTTGCAAAGTGGTGACGACAAGGCCGAGGGGCCGATCCGTGGGTACTTCTTCGAAGACCGCGCCGAAACCCCCGACGCGGTGCGCTATCTGGCACTGACCCTGATGTTGGAGGCGCGCAGTGCTCGCGTACTAGACTTGGTCGCCAGCATGCACCGCGACATGGCTCCTGGGTTCGAAAAGGCGAGCATGGCCGCCATCTTGCTCCAAGGCGGTCGGCCGGTCGCGACCGATTCGATTCGTGGGTACTTGCAAGCCGGGATCTCCGGCGAGTTTTGGCACCTACGCATGATCGAAGCGCTGGGATACAGCGCCTTGGATGCGGATCGCCGCTTCTTGGAGGATGCCTTCCCCCAGCAGGGAGATCAGTCCATCAACGTAGCCTTGGCCAAGTCGCTGTTGCGACTGCGCAGCGAGGACGTTTTGCCGATCATCAAATACGCGATCTGGAACGGCGATATGAACCGCAGTTTCTTGGCGGGTGCGCTGTTGGCTCAGCGCTACGGCGACTTGCGTTTGATGCAGTGGGTCGAGCGGCCGCCCGAGGGTGCCACCACCGAGGATCTGCGGCGCGTGGGGTTCATCATTGGCAGTCTGGGGGGCATCGAGGCCGTCGAGATCTTGGCCCGTCACCTCAACGCGGTGGTGGGGGCGGATCGTCCCGAACTCCAAGGTGCCATGCTAGGCGTGCTCAGTTCGCGTACCTATTAGGGCTTTTTGCTACCATGGATGCTTCGCACGAATGGCAGCCTTCGGGTTTGGTCACCTGGACCACCGACTTTGGTTTGGAGAACGGTTTCGTGGGAACCATGCGCGGCGTGCTGCTGGCCCGGGCCCCCCAAGCCACCTGGGTCGACTTGACCCACGGAATCCCCGCCCAAGCCCTCGACGTCGCCGCCATCGAGTTACGCAGCGCGTTGCCCTACTTCGCACCGGGTAGCCTGCACGTGGTGGTGGTGGACCCAGGCGTGGGCACCGAGCGGCGCGTTTTGTGCGGAGTGCACGGGGGCCAATGCGTCTTGGGGCCCGACAACGGCATCCTCCCCGCGGTGTTGGGTCCGGGGGCGGGCTACTTTGTTCTGCCCGAGGCGCCTTGGACGCTGTCTAGCCCGAGCCGCACGTTCCACGGACGCGATGTCTTCGCCCCCTTAGCGGCAGCCCTCCTTACGGGGGAGTTGCGGCCTGCCGAGGAGGAACCCTGCGCGGACCCGGTTCGGCTCGATGCCAGCTCCCCGGTGCCGGAAGGGTCCGGACGCCATAGCCTGCGGGTGCAGCTGGTAGATCGGTTCGGCAACCTCGTGACCAATTGGCAGGTTGCGGAAAACGGTGTTCCAGCTCCCGGTAGCCACGTCCGGAGCGGCGCGATGGAGATTCCCCTTTTGGCAACCTATGGAGAAGTGGCGCGAGGCGCGTGCGTGGCCCTGGTAAACTCCTGGGGCTATTTGGAAATCGCCGTGCGCGATGGAAACGCAAGCCGCAAGCTTGGCTTGGAACGGGGTGATCCCGTGCAGCTTCAGGAGCCCCAATGAAACACAAAAAGATGATCGCCTTCCTTGGCGTACCCATGGATTTGGGTGGAGGGCGCCGCGGCGTCGACATGGGCCCCAGCGCGGTGCGAATCGCGGGTTTGCGCCAGGCGATCGAAGGCATGGGCATGGGGTTCAAGGACTACGGAAACGTGGAAGTGGAGGCTCCAGAGATGCGCGAGCCCGCCGACCCGCGGGCGCGCTTCCTTGATGAAATCGCCGACTGCTGCTCGCGTTTGGCCCGCGACGTGGAGGACCTCATGGGGCGGGGCGAGTTTCCGGTGGTGGTGGGTGGCGATCATTCGATCGCCATTGGAACCGTCAGCGGTATCTCTTCTCACTTCCACAAAAAAGGAGAGAAGGTCGGACTGATTTGGTTCGACGCCCATGGTGATGTGAACACACCCGAGACCACCGAGTCGGGGAACATCCACGGAATGCCCTTGGCCTCGCTCTTGGGTCATGGACCCGAGGCTCTGACGCGGCTAGGCAGCCGCTTTCCCGCGATCGACGTCGAGAACGCGGTTTTGATCGGAGTGCGCTCGCTCGATGAGGGGGAAAAGCGATTGATCCGGGATACGGGGCTACGCTGCATCACGATGAAGGAAGTCGATCAGTTCGGAATCCATCGGGTGATGAAAGATGCCTTGGAGATTGCCAACCGGGGTACTGCCGGTTTCCACCTTTCGTTCGACTTGGATGGCACCGATCCCTCGGTGGCACCCGGGGTGGGGACGCCCGTCCCCGGCGGGATTTCCTATCGGGAAGCCCACACGGTGCTCGAGCTGGCCGCCGAAACCGGACGGCTGGTGGGGTTGGAGATGACCGAAATCAATCCGATTTTGGACCATCGCAACCAGACTGCCACGGTCGCGGTGGAATTCATCGAGTCGGCCCTTGGGCGTCGCACCCTCTGATGGGAGCAGCCCGATTGGCCACGAAATCGACGGGTTCCGTCCTCGCTGTGCGTGCGCTATAAAGTAGCGGACCTGCTCTTCCCCCCCTTGCCGTGACATCCTCCCCGATCGAAATGCGTGCCTTTGCCGAACGTGCCAACCGCTGGCTCGACTCTGGGGCCCGGGACTCGGATGTGGTCATTTCTTCCCGGACACGGTTGGCCCGGAATCTGGCGGACATGCCGTTTCCTTCGCACCTGACCCCCGATCAGGCGCTTGCCGCGGGGGAGCGGCTGCGCGAGGCCTTGCTCCAGGTCGGCCTTGAGGGAGATACGCAGTGGATCACGCTTGGGGATGCGGGGCCGGTGATGCGCCTTCTGTTGCTCGAACGCAACTTGATCAGCCGGGACTTGGTCAACGAGAAGGAGCTGGGTAAGGAGCTTCCGGGTCGCGGGGTAGCGTTTAGCTATGGCGAAACCCTTTCGGCCATGGTGGGGGAGGAAGACCACCTGCGGTTGTGCTCGTTGGCTCCGGGCTTCGACCTGCGCACGGCCCTTGGGAAGGTGCGTGCTTTGGATCAAGGGCTCGAAACGTTGCTGCCCTACGCGTGGAACGAACCGAGCGGGTATCTGACGGCCTGTCCCACCAACTTGGGGACCGGGCTGCGAGCTTCGATCATGCTCCACCTGCCCGGGCTGAGTTTGGTGAGGAGCGAACTGCAAAAGGTGTTTACCGCCGCGCAGCACACGGGTTTGGCGGTGCGCGGGATGCACGGGGAAGGCAGCCGCGCGGCGGGTGACTTCTTCCAAATCAGCAACCAAATCACCCTGGGGCGATCCGAGGAGCAGCTGCTGGAAGACATGGAAGCCCTCGTGCCGTACATCGTGGGTTTCGAACGTTCGGTGCGCGAGGCTTTGCTCGAGGAGCACCGAGGACCGCTGCACGACCGCATTTCCAAGTCTTACGCGACCCTGCGCACGAGCCGGTCGCTGCCCACGGGCGAGGCCTTGGCCCACATTTCGGCGGTCCGTTTGGGGGTGAACCTGGGTTTGTTGCCGGGGGTTCCCCTGGGGACCGTCGATCGGCTTTGGACCCACCTGCAAAAGGGGCATTTGCAGGCTTTGTCGGACCAGGGATCGCAGGAGCTGCTCGAGGCGACCGAGCGTGACAAGCTGCGCGCTTCGCTGGTCCGTTCGCGCCTGGGCTAGGGGCGATTCCCAAGGGAGGGCGGTTCCTGCTCGCTGGGTCCGTCTCGCATTGGGGCGGTTGGTTGGGACCTCAGGTCCTGCCGGGCAAAAACCGAACGGGAATTCTGGATGGGGTTTAGATCCAGCACTTTGGGACTCGATAGCCCGGGCACATCCAAGGAAGTTCCTTTTCAGAGTCCACCCACATGAAATTCCATCTCCGTGCCCTGGTCCTGGCGCTCCCGCTGGCCAGCCAGGCCCTGGCGAACGGGTCGCTCGACCTCTTCGCCCGAATCGAAGTCAAGACGGGGCGAGCCGAGCTCGTCCAACACGCCGACGCCCCCAAGTCCGTACGCGAAGGCGAGAGCCTCAACCTGGAGGGTAAGTCCCACCTGGAAGTGGGCGCTGGGTCCGAAGTCCAGATCACCTACCCCGGCAGCGCAAGCCTGCGCGTCTGGGGCCCCGCATCGCTCGATTGGCAACCCCGCACCGGCGCCCAAGAGGGCATCGAGTGGCACATCTTCCAGGTGACCTGGTGCGATGTGGAAGTGCGTCGTGGACACCACGAGCTCAATCTGCCGGGCGACTGGCGCGCGCAAATCGATGGCGGATCGCTGCGTTTGCGCGGGTTGGCCACGGGCCCCTTGGAGATGCGCCTCAACGCAGGCCGTCCCGTATCGGTCGATTGGGTTGGCAATCAGAGCCAAGCGCGCCCGCCGCTCTTGATCTATCCCGGCTCCAACATTCGCTTGGATCAACCGACCCAAGCCCCGCTGGACAACAGTTCGAAGGGGTCGGCCTGGACCGAGCCCACCTGGCCCTATCGTCGCACCTCGGATACCCCGAGCGAGCAAGCCCAACGCGCCGCACGCCCCGAACGCGTGCCGGCAGCACCGGCTTGGCCCATGCCGCAATTGCCCAGCCCTGTGGCCACGAACGGAACCCCTGAGCTTTCGCCCGAACCCGGGAGCGAAACCCAAGCCCAAGTTCCCTTGACGCCGTCCATCGAAGCCGTGCGCGTCGAAGTCACGAGTCCCAAAGCGCCGCTTCCTGTAGCCCCCCAGGGCAACGAGCCGCGGAACTCCGAAAGCACTGTCCAACCTGATCCGAAGTTGGGCACACCCGGCGACGCCACCCCGGTGGCTCCAGCTTTGGTGACCACGCCCTTCCACAGCCAGGAATGGCGCCAAGTGGCCCGTCGCAACCTGCAAGATCTGGGAAGTCTCGTGGCCGAACAAGCGACCGGTTCCGAAGTGCGCGTCTTCGCGGGCGGGCGTACCAAGGTCCTCGTCGACCGCTGGGAAGGCAAGCCGTGTTGGGTGTTCACCGCCACTACCGACTACCACCTGATGCCTGGCGCCGTGGCGGTGTTCGACGACAAAGGCCAGCTGGTGATGAGCCACGGCACGATCGAAAACTTCGCGGCCCAGCCCGGGCGCCCGTCCCTCCGGACCACGCACTAGCCTTTAGGGGCCGAGTTCTTGCAAGCGGGGTCGCACAGCCTGTGCGACCCCGCTTGCGTAGGTCGCAGATCTGCCGGCTTGTCCCGTGCTCAGACGGGTCACTCGACAAAAAGGGGCCCCCCGTTCCGAACCCGTGCGATGGGGTCAGGAACGGGGGGCAAACGCGCCCGCCTCGATGGGGGATTTGGCGGTGCCGCGCTTAGCGGGAGACGGCGGTCCCTGCCGAGACTTCGCGGACGGCGACGGCGAGGTTCTCGGCCAGGAATTCGGGTTCGACTTGCAACGTACCGTCTTGCACGGCGATACCGGTTCGTACTCCCGCAGTGTGGCAGCCCGCTCTCCAGCCGGCCACCAGGTCTTCGGTGTGGTCCCCGATCACCCACGAATGGGGTAGCGAGATCCCGTCCGCTTGCGCCGCGTGGTACATGGCGCCGGTGTTGGGCAGCCGATAGACGGAGTCCTTGTTGTGGGGAGTTTGGCTTTCGGGGTGGTCGATGCAGATGTAGCTGCGCACGGGGCAGATTCCGTGTGCGCGCAGGCCGCTCAGGATCTCCGCGTGGATGGCTTCCCAGGTGGCGGCATCGACTTGTCCGCGATGAACCGAGGCTTCGTTGCCGACTAGGTAGACATTCCAGCCGGATTGACCGGCGTGGAACAGGGCTTCGAGGCAATCCTCGGAAAATAGGACTTCCTCCGGGCCCTTCAGGTAGCCACGGGTGGGCATGACCAGCAGGGTTCCAAGGTGATCCACAAAAAGACCGCGACGGGGTCGTCCGGTTCCAGGCAGGGGGGGGATGGAGTGACGCATGGGGAGTGTGGGTCGTTCGCTGGGGATCACGAACGCAATTCGGTTCTCGACCTGCGCCGAGCATTCCTGAGTACGGGGGCCCAAGTTTTTGGGGGCTTCGATAGAATCCTTTGCCGTTCAGGAAGGACTTTCCCTACGCACGTTTCGATGCGAGAACCTGGGCCAGCCCCGCGGATTCCCTGCGGATTGAGTGGGCTTTGCCCATTTGCGGATTCGATACCCTAGCGGAGTCCCGCTTGCCCTTAGGGACCCCCATCCCCGCCCCGTGAATTCCAAACGCAGCCTACGCATAGCCCTGATCGTCGACCCCTTCATGCTGCGCATGAAAGGGGGCGATCATGCGCCCGTGCTATCCAGCGAACTCTTGGGGCGCGGGCACCAGGTGCGTGGCTTTGGGGCTCCTCCGGGCGTCATCCCGCGCTCCAGGATCGAGACGATCGGCGCCAAAGATGGCTTGGGGGTGATTGCTTTCCGCCCCGATGTGGTCATCGCCTATGACGCTCTCTCTCCCGCGGGGTGGCACGGGATGCGGTGTGCCCGCAAGCTGGGTGTGCCGTTGATCGCCGTGGAAGAGGGCTTCCCTTCGACCGGAGGCTTCTTCGAGCGGCGGCTAAGGGGCATTGGGGAGTTCCTCTGGGGTCGAGCGGTGCGGCGCGCGACGACCCGAGTGCTGGCCCTTGATCCCTTTGCCCAAGCGCAGGCGGTGCGACGGGGATTCGATCCGGCCCTGGTGCGCGTGGTTCCGCGTGGTCTGGACTTGGAGCAATTCCGGCCGGGGTTGGCGAGCAACCTTGCGGCTCGCCACGGGGCAACCGGCTTGAGTCTGTTGTACCTGGGACCGCTGGAGGATGGCTACCACCTGGAGACGGTCATCAAGGCCTTTGCCGCGACGGTGGGGCAGCGCGAGGACTGGGCCCTGTTGTTGGCCTCCGATGGCGCGCAGCGCTCGACGTTTTTGGCCCAGGCGAGCCGTCTCGGGGTCGGGAGTCGCGTGCACTGGTTGGGCCGGGTTCGGCGGGAAGAACTACCCGGGCTGTTGGCTTCGAGCACGTTGTTGGTCGCGCCGGGTGGCGATCGGGTGGCCGATGGCGTTTTGGCCAGCCGGGCGTTGGCCTGCGGCCTGCCCATTTTGGCCGCCAAGCTCCCGCGCTATGAGATCGCCGTCGAACATGGTCAAACCGGTTTGTTGCTCGAACCCGGGCGGCTAGCGGATTGGAGCGACGGGATTCGCTTGGCCGCCGGCTCGCCAAGGCGCCGGCAAGCGTGGCGCCTTCGGTCGCGCGAGCTCGCCGAGGAACGCTTCCATTGGCCGACCATTGGCGCCCACATCGAAGCGCTGCTCATCGAAGCCATCGACCAGGTGCAGAGCCGCAAGCGACTTCCGTCGCGTACGCCCGAGGAGGTCGCGAGCGAAGCGGCTAGCGAGGAGCGCAGCCAACACCTGGCCGAGCCTTCGTAGCTTCGGATCAAGAATCGGTGGCCTTGCGCAATTCCGTGCGCAAGAAATCCAGATCCTGGGCATATTGCCGGATGGCGGACTCGGTCTCCGAATCGATCGACTTGAAGTTGCAAGCCAGCTTGACTCCCTGGGTCCGTTCTTCGACATCGGTGACGGTGACTTGCGCCTCGCAGAAGCCGCGCTGCAAAAGGGGCAAGCGGAACTTCACGTTGAGGTCCGTCCCGACGGCCAACAGCTGGCCCATTTCGAAGGGGGACAAGCCGGTGTTGCCACCCGCCCATGTGAACGACAGCGCCTGGGGTGAGAGGGCTGCCATGCGACCCACGCCCGACCAGTTCTTGCCGAAAGCGTGGCCGTGCAGGGGATTGTAGGACTTGGCCTGCTCGAGGAAGTGGTCGATGCGCTCGGGATCGAGCGGGCGGAAGATCAACGAAGCCGGGTCGAGTTCCAACTCGCCCGAGCCGCCCTTGGCTGCGCTGGCTTGGCCCGCGTTGATCGACTCGAGGGCCACTTCGTCCGATTCGAACGAGGGCACGATGCGGTCGAGGCCGACCTTACCAAGGATGTCCCGGCAGAACGGGCTAGGGCTGGAGATCCCCAGGGTACCGCCGCCCGTTTGGACCTGCTTGGAGACCTTCAAAATCGACCCCAAGGCGGTGGAGTTGATGTACTTGACCAAGCGCAGGTTCAGAACCACATTGCGGGCCCCTTTGTCGAGCGCGGCTTGGACCTCTTTCTCTAGCAGCGAGCAATAGAAAGTATCGAACTCCCCGCGGAGGTGGAGGATGGTGGTGGGTCCGATGGGTTCGACCGAGATGTGCATGGGCTCTGGGAAGGAAAGGGATGGGGGTGCCCGGCAAGTGTACGAAACCGAGGAGCATTCGGGGAGTCGGGAGCTAGGTCCACAGACCCCATTTGGCCCGGGTATGGGTCGCAGGGGGCTCGGCAGGCAGTTTGGAAACTGGGGATAGATGCAGAGGCTCCCCAGGGACTAGGATAGGGCCATGGCCTTGTGGAAACGGAAACAGCCGCCGGAAGTCCCCCCGGTGCCCGTGAGCGAAACGTGGGCCGAGGAAGAGGACAGCCCCTCCTCGGTCTCGATCCTCGCCAACCGGCACAATTCGGACGGTCGGCGCATCGAAGCCTTGCTCGACGCAATCGCCAACGTTTCTGCATCGCGAGACTTGGACAACCTGCTCGATCACGTGGTCGATTCCGCCGTGGCCACCACCGGTGCGGAGCGCGGGATTCTCTTGTTGGAAGACACGCCCGGTTCGGATCCCCAGGTACGGGTCGCGCGGGGAGGCGGCACGAGCCTCATGGACGTGCGTTACTCGACCAGCGTGGTGGCCAAGGTGATGGAGCAACGCCATCCCATGCGCAGCACCGTCCGTGCGGGGGAAAACCCGCTCGATCTGGGTGCCAGCGTGGTGGACCTCAAACTCCGCGCAGTCATGTGCGTGCCCGTGGATGCACCAGGAGGCAAATCTGGGCAGGGACCCCGCGGCGTTTTGTACGTGGATTCCCGCGCCGCCGCGCGGGAGTTCAACGATGCCGACCTAGCGCTGTTCCATGCCTTGGCCCAGCACATTGCGATCGCTTTGGAAAACGCGCGGCTTGCCCAGGAGGCCGTGGAGCGCGCGCGTTTGCAGCGATCGCTGGAAATCGCCGAGGAGATCCAGCAGGGGCTGATGCCCCAGGCAGCCCCCAAGGTGGCCGGTTTCCGTGCTCAAGGTTGGTTCCGAGCGGCCGAACACGCGGCCGGAGACTTCTTCGACTTTGTCGAGACCGAGTCCGGGGCTTTGACCGCCGTGGTGGGGGACGTATCGGGGCACGGCATCGGCCCGGCCTTGGTCACAGCCACCGCCCAAGCTGGATTGCGCGCGTACTTGAAGGTTGTGGAGGATCCTGCCCGAGTGCTCAACCTGCTCAACCACGACTTGAGCAGCCGCATGGAAGTGGGCATGTTCCTGACCTTGGTGGTGGCGCAGGTGGCCCGCGACGGGCGCGTGCGCGTCATCAACGCTGGGCACCCGCCCCCGCTGATTTGGCGCGCCGAGTCGGGCAGCATCGAACGCTTGGATGAGCACGAGCTAGCTGTGGGGCTTTCTCCCAGCCACCGCTTTGAACGCATCTGCAAGGCCCAATTGGGTCCCCGGGACGTGCTCTTGGTGTACAGCGATGGCGTGCTGGAAGCCCGCCATGCGGATCACCCCGATCGCTGGTTCGGCGAAGCGGGGTTGCGGGCGGTGATCAGCGATGTGGGGCACCGTGGAGGTGGTCCGGATCAGTTGGTCGAGGAGTTGAGCCAGGCCGTCCTCGAGTTCTGCGACGGGGCCCGCGAGGATGACATGACCCTCGTGGCCATCGGGTTGGATGGCTAGGCAACCGCTCGCTGGCCGCATGGGCCGCGGGGATTCGGGTCCGCCTTGTCCTGAGGCTTCCGAGCCGAGTCAATTCCTGGGGCGCTTGGAGGGGCTGACCTTGGCGTACGGGCGGCGTCGGGCCCAGGGTGCTGGCGCGGGGCGCGACCTGGGTTTCGGGCGCGGCCAAGAATTCGTTGGCTACCGGCCGTATCGCCCCGGCGAAGACGCGCGAGCCCTCGACTTTTCGCTGTTGGCGCGCTTGGGCAAACCCTTCGTGCGGGTCATGCGCCCCGAAGCCCACACGGCGGTCACGATCTTGCTCGACCGCAGCGCTTCGATGGCGGTGGGACCGCCGGGGAAGTGGCAAAGCGCCGTGGAGCTGGCCCTGGCATTGGGGCACCTTTGGGGGTCGGTGGGGGCTCGCGTGCGCTGGCTGCACGGTAGCAACCCGGGTTCGATCGAAAGCCTGCGGATGAGCCGTCCCGTGGACGCTGCCGCATGCCGGCGCGCGTTGTTCGCCACTCGGGCGGAGGGCGGGCTTGGGTTGCGGGACTTGCTGACGGCGCTGGGATCCGGGGACGATCACGTGGTGTTGATCGGAGACCTGTTTGATCTGCAACCGCGTGATCTGGAACCATGGCTTCGCGCGCGCAGTCATTGGTCGCTGGTGCGCGTGCTCGGTCCGGTGGAAACCGCACCACCCGTTGGGCAAGCGGTGGTTTGGCTCGATCCCGAGGACTCTCGCCAACGAATGGTGTGTGATGGAGGCGCCGATCGCTGGAGTTACCTGCAGGCCCTAGCAGACCAAGACGAGGCGTGGCAGAGCTGGTGCGGTCGCCACCGGATTGGGTACCACGTGCACTTGGCGGGAACGCCGTTTGAAGATGCTTTGCTGGGACGTGGACCGCACCAAGGGCTTGCGCTGTGAACCTCGGGTTGGGTTGGGAGTGGCAGCATCCCTGGGCGCTTTGGGGGCTCCCCGCTTTGTTGTGGGCTTGGTATTGGCTGAGCCGGAAACCGCGACCGCCGTTGCGCTACACCGGGTCGATATCCCTGTGGCGCGCGAGCTCAGCGCTTTCGAACCGTACGCGGACACGCCGCGGTTTGCCCCACCGGTTCTCCGAGTGGTTGGCCTTGTTGTTGGCCCTGCTTGCCTTGGCGGGGCCTGAATGGTCGGGCTCCACGCCGCCCCGCCGTGTACGCGTGGTGGTGGATCGCAGTCCTTCGATGTACTTGCCAGGGGAGGGTGGCCCAACACGCTTGGCTTTGGGGCTGGCGAGCCTGCGCGAGCTCGAAGATCTGGGAGCGGTGGATTGGGTCGATGGTTCCACCGGTATCACGGAGCAAGGGGGCTGGCCGAGCGCGTGGGATACCGCCCCCGGCGAAGCGCTCCAAGAACCTCGCTGGGAACGTTGGGATCAACCAGGCACTTGGTGGTTGACGGACCACGCGCCGCTCGCGTCTCCCCTGCGTGCAGGGTGGTTGGCAACCGGGGGAGCTGAAGTCCCGGGCCCGGTGGCCCTGGTCGAGGACCAAGAACTCGTTTGGCTCGGGGGAGAGCGGTGGGAAACCCGGGCAGCCCCGCACCAGGAATTGCGCGGCGGGGCTGGGTGGCCCGAAGCTTGGCGGCGATTGGCAGGCCTTTGGGCGGAAGCCCGTGGTCTTCGCTTCGGCGGGCTCGACCCATTGCCTCAAGACGTGCCTGGTTTGGAATTGGTCGCGGCTCCGGAAGGCCCTGGTGTGCCTTTGGTTTGGGAGGGTCCAGGGTTTGGTGTTCGTGGAGCCTATGCCCCTGAAGCTCTGCGCGGGCTCGCAGGTCTGCGTCCATGGCTCCTCGCGCAGGGGGCCGATGCACCGCTCTGGTTGGCATGGGAACCTGGCCGTTGTCATACCTCGCTGACGCGCCTCGATGCCGTCACCGGGGACGCGGACGCCCTAGCGGTTGCTTGGATCCGCGTGTTCGACCAAACGCGGCGCATGCCAGCCGAAATCGTCCCGCAATCCGAACGGATTTCGGCGCAAGCAGGCTTGCAGCGTCCGGAATCCGGAGCCGCCCTGGAGCAGGGACTTGGGGGGACTTCCTGGGCGAGTGGGCTCGCCGTTGGATCGATCCTATGCCTTTTGCTTGGGCTCAACCTGCGCCGGTAAATCGGTCTTGCCCCCAAAGATCCACAGGAACAAGCCCAAGAAACCAATCCCCAAAACCCAGCAGACGAAGGGCAGCGAGGATCCGACGCGAGCCGCGAAGTAAGTGCAAGGCAAGTAGCCCAAGGCCACGGCCACCCCCATGGTCAACAGCGCGTAGGGCATCTGGGTTCGGACGTGGTCGATGTGGTCCGAGGCAGAAGCGATCGAGGACATCACCGTGGTGTCCGAAATCGGCGAGCAGTGATCGCCGAAGATGGCGCCCTCCAGCACAGCCCCGATGCTCATGACCATCAACAGCGATCCGCCCATGTCGACGGTCTCTCCGAGCCGGAACGAAAGACCCACAACCAGCGGGAGCAGGATCGTCATCGTGCTCCACGAAGAACCCGTGGAGAAGGCCACCAGGGCGGAAAGCAAAAACAGAGTCGTGGGTAGGATCAACGGGGAGATGGCCTCCCCGATCTGAACCGTCAGGTAATTGGAGGTGCGCAAGTCCACGCAAACCGCGCCCAGCATCCAAGCCAAGTACAGAATCGCAAGGGCGACTCCCATCGAACGTACCGAGTGCAAGGCCGCATAGAGCAGTCCCGACCGCACTCCGGAGAGCCGGGCCAGGGCCCAGGCGGAAACCAGCCCCGCCAGCGCCCCGTAGAGCAGGGGAGCGGAACCGCTGCCCTTGTAGAGCACATCGGCCCAACCTTGCATGGTGGCCAGTTGGGTCGAATGGAAGACTCCGCCTAGGTACAGAATGGAAAAGAGCGTGACCCCTACGAACGCGGACAGGGGCACCAACGCCGCCCGTGCGCGGTGGGGCACCGAAGGATCCGCCTGGAGCTCGGGGCTCCCATGCCCGACCATGGGCTTCGAGCCGGGGTTCATCAGGATGCCGCTGCGCGCGCGGCGCTCGGCGCGCAGCATGGGGCCGAAATCACGCCCCGAGAGCACGACGATTCCCACGAAGACCAGAGTAAACAGGCAGTAGAAGCGATAGGGCAGGGTTTGCAGGAAGATCCCGTAGCCCGCATCGGTGGCGTAGCCCGCGTCGGGCAAAGCGTCTTTGAAAGTGGAGACTTCGAATGCGATCCAGGTCGAAAAAAGCGACAGTCCGGCCACCGGCGCGGCGGTCGAATCGACGATGTAGGCGAGCTTCTCACGGGCCACCTTGTAGCGATCGGTCAGCGGGCGCATGGTCGAGCCCACCAGGATCGTGTTGGCGTAGTCATCGAAGAACACCGCCAAGCCCATCAACCAGGTGGCGAGTTGCGTTTTGCGCGCACTTCCTGCGAGGCGCGCGATGCGATCCATCAACCCTTGTACACCGCCCGAACGGGTCATGACGCCGACCATGGCCAGCATGGCCACCACGAAGCCGATGATCTCGAAGCGGAAGCGATCGAAAAGTACGTCGTGCAGGTAATGGGTGACGACAGCCGGGGTTCCTTCGGTGATGGCCAAAAGCACCTTTCCTTCCTGCAGCCCGTGCATCACCCAAGCACCGCCGATCACTCCGGCGAGCAAGGCGATGATCGGGCGGCGCAGCAGGATCGCCAAGAGGATGGCGATCAAGGGGGGCGCGAGCGAAAGCGGTCCAGGCAAGGGCTGGCTGCGTTCGGCAGCGATCCAGGGCCCATCGGGAGTAAGGATCATGCGCACCAACAACCGGTCGTCGCGGTGGAATTCCACCACGCCCCCCGGTGCGCCCGCTTCGGGGGCGGAGAGGTTTTGGTCTTCCAGCTTGTGATGTTCGGCTAGCTTCGAGCGCAGCTGCCGGACGAGCGAGAGCCGGGCCTCACGGTCGGTGGTGGGCGCCGAAGCGGGTGTGTCGGTGCGGGCGTCCACAAAGCGTACTTCGCCCAGGTGGATGCTGGCGCGTGTGGCCTTCTCCTCGCCTTGGATGCCCACCAGGGGGGTGTTGCCTAGGGCCTCGATCAAGGTGCGTGTACTCGAAACCAGGCGCGTCGCTTGCTCGCGGGCGACGCTGCGCTGGGGTTCGCCCTCGAGGAGCAGCTCGGGTCCTGGGTTGGCGGCGATGGTGGCTTCGGTCCCGTCGGCCAGCGCGACGCGGTCGCCTGGGCCGAGCAGCTGCTGCCAGTCCGGCCCGCCCATCGAATGGATGGGCTCCGAGGCCACCAGGCCGGCTTCGAAGGCAGCCAATTGGGAAGGTTCGGCACCCCCGAATCGCCAGGCGAGGCCCGCAAGGATGGCCAGGATCAAAAGACTCAAGGCTCGGATCATGCCGGGAGCATAGGATTCTCCAGGGGCCCTTGGACAGGACAAAGGGATGCGGAGGCTGGACCGGCCCGATCCGGACTCCCTGGTGACCCTTCTTGCCCTTTCGACCACCCCAGGGGGGATGGAGGGGCTCCCACGGGGCAAAAAAACGGTCAGAAGGGGTCGCGGGCTTGGTACCCTGCCCGCATGTGGCCCCCGGTCTCGACCCTCGACCTGTCCCAGTCCATTGGACTCGTCCTGCTCGCCCTCTTGGTGGGCGGGGTGTTGTGGATTGGAGCTTTGCTGATGCGGCTCCTGGCCGAGCGTGAAGACCCGGCATCCGCCCACCCCACGGGGCCGACCTTGGAGGCGATCGAGCAGCACCTCAAGGCGATCCGGCAATCCCAGGGGGCGGGCCTCGACCTACGCCGGATCGAGCACCTCCTGGTGGACATCCGCGACAGCAACCGACGCATCCATGAGCAATGGTTGGGTCAGCCCTCGGGGCCGGGCCCTGCCACCGGCGGGGCCAATGCTTGGCCCTTGGCGGACCGCATCATCGTTCGACTGGCTTCGCAAGGCTACGAACGCGTGGAGATCCTGACCCCCCGCGAGCGGTGGGAATCGATCGACTCGGGCGATGGCGAAGTCCTCGTGGAAGCCCGTCGCAGTGGCGCGGTGTACAAAGGTCGCGTCCAAATCCAAGGCGGGCTGGTTGGCGAGATCCACCTGAAACCCGCCCATACCCTGTTCCCTTGACCCCAGGGTGTCTTCCCTGCGAACTGCCTTGGCCAGCCCCAGCTGGCCCTTTCGATCATGACCGTGACCACCATTGAGCGCCTCGCCGACCACATCGGGGAAACCGTGACCCTGCGGGGCTGGGTGCACAACCGAACCTCCAAGGGCAAGCTGCACTTTGTGATGCTGCGCGACGGTACGGGCTACGTACAGTGCGTGCTCGTCAAAGGTGGCGTCGGAGAAGAGCTCTTCGAGCAGGTATCCCGCGCGGGGCAGGAATCGAGCCTGGAATTGACCGGACACGTGGAAGCCGACGAGCGGGCTCCTGGCGGGTTCGAAATCAAGGTGTCCGATGGCCGGGTGTACCAATTGGTCGAGGAGTACCCGATCACGCCCAAGGAGCATGGCCCCGACTTCCTGCTCAGCCGTCGCCATCTTTGGCTGCGTTCCAAGCGCCAGTGGGCGATCCTGCGCATTCGCGATGCGGTCATCACTTCGATCCGACACTTCTTCGACGAGCGCGGGTTTGTGTGCATCGATTCGCCGATGTTCACCCCTTCCGCTTGTGAGGGAACGTCTACGCTGTTCGAAGTCGATTACTTTGGTGAGGACAAGGCCTACTTGACCCAGTCCGGTCAATTGTACGCCGAAGCTTCGGCCATGGCCTTTGGCAAGGTGTTTTGTTTCGGCCCCACCTTCCGTGCCGAGAAGTCCAAAACGCGGCGCCACCTGACCGAGTTCTGGATGCTGGAGCCCGAGGTGGCCTTTGCCACCCTGGAAGACATCATGCAATTGGCTGAAGACTTGATCGTGCGCATCGTGGGCGATGTGCTCCAGCGTCGTCGGCGCGAATTGGAGGCTTTGGAACGCGATTTGTCGCTGCTGGAACGCATCCAGGGTGGTTTTGCACGCATCACCTATGATGAGGCCAGCAAGATATTGCTCGAACACCCCGGATCCGAGTTCGTGGCCGGCGATGACTTCGGTGCGCCCGACGAATCGATCTTGTCCGGGCTGCACGACCAGCCGGTGTTGATCACGCACTACCCCAAGGACATCAAGTCCTTCTACATGAAAGAGGATCCGGCGAACCCGTCGCGCGTCCTGTGCATGGACATGATCGCCCCCGAAGGGGTGGGCGAAATCATCGGGGGAAGCCAACGCGAAGAGGACCTCGACACGCTCTTGGCGTCGATTGCGAAGCACAAGCTGCCCAAGGAAGACTTCGAGTGGTACCTGGACTTGCGTCGGTTTGGATCGGTACCCCACTCCGGTTTCGGGCTGGGCCTCGAACGGGTCGTGGGCTGGATCGCGGGGATCGAACACGTGCGCGAAGCGGCACCGTTCCCGCGCCTCATGTCACGCATCCGCCCCTAGGGGCGGGGGATCACGGTTCGAGCCCCAGCTCGTGGAGCGCGCGCTCGGCCCACCGATTCTGGTCGCCCCAGGAGGCGTCCGCGGTGTAAGGCGCGGGGTCCGCGAGCCACTGCACCAAGGCATCGGCAGCCCGCGTCTTGGGCCAGGCGATGGTTTCGACCCGTTTCCAATCGGGCGGGTCGTTGCGTTCGGCCGGGGTTTCGGCGCGCAGAACGCGCACCAGGAAGCGTAGGACCGGCCGCGCACTGAGGGCAATCGGGCGCAAGGTCTTGTCCATCGGCTCGAGGTAGGCGCGGGCACATTCGACGCGCACGTCCAGCTCGGGATGGGGATAAGGGCCAATCGCCAACGCGCGCAAGTTGCCGCGCAACGCGGGTTCGAGTTCCGCGCGCCGGCCCAAGGCCCGCGCGCACACGATGTCCACCGCCGCGCGTCCTCGGGCTTGAGCGGGCAAGCGGCGTTCGAGCCGGGCCAACAGCGCCGGGGCTGTGCTCGGGCGTTTGTCGAGCGCCATCAACAGGGCGGCGCGCACGGCCAATTCGGCGCTGCGCGGCGTGGCGAGGTCTTCGAGCGTGGTCTCGAACAGCACACTCCGCGCAGGCTCGCTCCATTCGAGCGGCTCGGTCCACGGCGGTTGGTGGATCAGGGCCTCAAAGGCTCCGGTGTCCCCGCTATCCCAGCCGGCTGGTAGCTCCCGAATCTGTGCCGGAGGCGCTGTGGGTTCTAAGGTCGTTTCGCTCTGACAGCCCACCAGCAGTGCTGCCACCAGACTGGTTCGTACCCACCAAGACTTGGTCCGCATGGGCACAGTCTAGCCCCAATGCCCGGTCGCGCGGCCAGGGCATTTTGGGGCTTTCCAGGGCGGGCCTACTCGCTGCGGGGGATGAAACCGCGCAGGCCAAAATCGTCCGAGAGCCACAGGCGCCCTTGCGGGAATTCCGTGGTGGCGGGTTCCCAGGCAAGGAAGGTCCAACGACCTTCGATGTGGGCCGAGAATCCGGGTTCACCCGACGGTGGCGTCACCAACAGACGGTCCTCTTCCACACGGGCTTGCCAACCGGTGAAGCGACTCTTGAGTTGGCTCACTTCGCCCTCACGGCTGCGTAGGACCTGCATCCCGTTGTTGGGGCCGTAGCGGTATGTGGCGCACGCGGCTTCGTCGTAGGGCTGGGCGTCGGGAGCCAAGGGCTCGGGTTGGAGTGCTTCTTTCCAGGCCGACCAGCGTCCGTTGGCCAGCAAAACGTGGACCCGGTTGCTGTTTGCCAAAGGACCCACCCGCGGAGGTGATCCAAGTTCCCAGGGTCCTTCTAGGGCTCCATCGCTGGCGGAAACCAGCCAGGCGGAACCTTCCTCCGTGACCAACAGCAGCTTGTCCGACCCGCCTGGGAAGAAGACCGGCGCGCGCGCCACTCCGGACAGGGTCGGGATGGCCTTGCGCCAGATCTCGGTTTCGGTGCCGCGGATGCGAGCGATGCTTCCGCCACGGTCGACCACAATGTGATCTTTCTCGAAGGGCACCGGCACTGCGTCCACCCGCCCGGAGGCTTGCCAAGCGGTTTGAGGCGTCCTGGTCATGTAGACCATCACATCTCCGGGCTGCGTCACCTCGACGTCGTAGGGCTCGAAGCCCGGGCAGGTAAAGTGCAACGACAGCGCTTCGATCGTACGCGTTTCGATTTCGAAGGGGGTGGTGTAGGTGCGCCCCGAGCTCAGGGTGACCTTGGCTCCCTCTGGGTAGGTTTGGACCTTCCAGGGCAGGATGATCCCTTCGAAATGCTCGCGGGTCGGGATACGCGCCTCCAAGAGGGCCAGAGCCTCCCGTTGCAGGCCGCGGTTGGAGAGTTCACGCGCTTCGGCGATAGCTTGGATCGTGTTGCGCAACGAGTCGACCTGCGGCTGGATGAAGTCCCGCACGCGGGGATCCAAATCGTCCTGCAGGATTTCCTCGTAGAAGTTGAGGGCGCGGTCGAAGTCGCCGGCTGCTACCGCTTGCTCGGCTTGGTCGCGCAACTGATCCTGGTAGTTGAGATTCTTGCGGTGGATTTCCTGCAGCTCCAGCAGTTTGCGGGCTTTGGAGCGGGCCTCGAGATCCAATTGGAACTTCCGGACGCCGGCCTGCATCGCACCCACTTCTTTGAGTTTGAGCTCCTCGGGTAGGAGGATCTCGAGCAGCTGTTGGGATTGGACTTGGAGCCGTGCTTCCATGCTCACTTGGTCTTCAGCGAAAGCACGAACTTCGCCCAGGGCGTTCACCTCGGACACGAGGCGTTTGCCCATCAAGTCATACAGGTCGCCTCGCGAGGGCCACGCATCCTTGACTAGGGTCAGTTTGGGCGGCGTGGGGAGCGCACGAATGACCTGCAGCGCCGCGTCGGGCGCCTGGTTCTTAGCGGCTTCTTGGGCTTCCTTGTAGAGATCCAGCCAAGCGTCCTTGGTCTTCGTCTCCAGCGAACGCTGGCTGTCCTCGATGCGCCGCCGCAGCTGGAGGACTTTGGAGCTGTTGTTGTCGGGGAAGTGACGGTTGAGCGAAGCCAGGGCGGCTTCCGGGGTGTCGATCAGGGCGCGCACTTCGGCCAAGTGACTTTCTTGCACTTGGTCGGTGCGGACCTTGACCATGGCGCCGGCACCGAGCAAGGCCAGCGCGGCCCCGCCAATCAGCATGTTGCGCCGCAACTTCTTGGCTTGGGTGGATGCGCGTTTGGCCTTGCTCAGCAGGGCTTTGGCCTCCCGACTTTGCGGGTAGGCTTGGATCAAAAGGCGCAGCGGTGCCAGGGCGCGGTCGGCTTGGCCACGGTCCACCAGCGAGTGAGCAGCGGCCAGAACCCACGGACCTCCGTGTTCGGGTTGGCCAGCTTCGAGCAGGCCCAAGCCCACTTCCAGCTTTTGACCCAGCCCTTCCGGCTTCTTCTGGACGGCGATCAACAAGAGCGGCGCGCCCCGTGCGGGGGTGCCGTCCTCTTTGAACTTGCGAGCCAGCGCCAAAAGGTCGCGCACGCTGGGCTTGTCGGAGCGATCGTCTTCCGCGTACTGCAGGCTCATGGCGTGCATGCGGCAGACGGCGTCTTCGGGATGGATTTGGACCGCTTCGTTCCAGTGACTGACCGCCGTGGTGGGGTTGCCGATGCTGGCATCCAAGCGCCGCAGCATGGCCCGCGTCTCCTTGGGCTGCATCCCGCGCATCGAGGCGGGGAGGCGTCCGGAAACCCATTCCTCGCTCAAGATGCGAGCCGCCTCCGGGTGCATGGGACCCGGCGGGCAAGCCCGGACCCAGGCGCGCAGGCGCTGGCAAGCCCGGGCAAACTGGCGCGCTTCCATTTCGTACAAGGTCAGCGCGAGCAACTCCTGGTGGGTGGATAGGCGCAAGGCGCCCGTCTGGAACAAGCCAGCCAGGGTCAAGCGGGTCTGCCGGGTGGGCCAGGCCAAGCGATCCCCGATCTCCTGGATCGTGGATCGTCCATCGATTTCTGCCAACACCTTTTGCGAGGTGGCTTGGGAGCGCGAGGGGTCCACCCATTGGGGGACCGCGTTGGGTTCCAGGAAGCTCAGGTCGGGGAACCCTTCGAGCTCGTCGCTGATGCGGGCGTACTCGAGCAGGATCAGTTCCAACTGCGAACCGGAACCCGGCTGGATTTCCGTGCCCAATTGCGCCAAGTCGCCGGGATCGAAACGGAAGTGGACTTCCCCGCCGTCCAACAGCTGGTAGAGCGATTCTAGACGCTGGGCCGCCCCCAAGCGCTCGATGTCCGCGGGCAGCACCGCATCCTCGAGCCCATGCGAATAGGCGATTCGCACGCGTTCGGAGAGTTCGTCGTCGCGTTCGTCGGCGTCCGGAAGCAAAAGCAAACGCCCGTCCGCCAGGCCGATCAGACAACTCGACCGACCGGTTGCTCCTAGGGACAGCAAGCCCTCCTTGCGTCCTCGGGCTAGACCTTGCAGTAGTTCTGCAAGTCCGATACCGCGAACGTCGCCTTGGAAACTCATGATCGACTGGGGAGGGGGCTGGGGAGGGGTGGGGGCTAAGGGCCATGTGAAACGGCCTGATCCCTATTCGGTCCCAGCAAAAGGCGATCTAAAGCGGATCCCGATCCGCTTTGCAAAGTCGATCGAAATCGGCCGGAGTGTCCAGATCTTCGACGATCTCAACCCGAGTCACGGCGCACGCCAGCAGGGGGTGGGCTTGGGCGCGCAGCGTGGAAAGGGGTGTATCGGGATCCAACGCCCGTAGCGCCGCTACCAATTCGGGACCCATCAGTATCGGGTGTCCAAAGGTGCGGGCGCCGCTGGCGGAAGCTTGCACGTAGGGCCCGATCCAGCCCTTTGTGGGCCCGGCGGCGGACTTCCAAGCGGCTAGCAGTTGCGCGAAGACCCGCGCCGGGACCCGCGGGCAATCGACAGGCGCCACCATCCAGGCCTCACCTCGGGCGTATTGGGCGGCCCGTTGGAGCGAGCCCGTACGACCCTGGGCCGCGTCGGGGTTGTGCACGACCTGCACATCTCTCAACAGTCCTGCTCGCTCCAGAGCGGAAACGGTTTCCGCATGGTGCACGCCCGTCACCACCAAGGGTGGACCCGAGGTACCCGCGCGACCCGCCTGGAGCAAACGTACGACGGGAAAGCCCCCCGGCAGGGGAGCCAAGGCCTTGGGGAAGCCCAGCCGCAGCGAGGCTCCGGCCGCCAGGACGACCAGCCGAACCGGCGCGCCGTCAGGCCAGGAAGCGGTCATAGATCGCTAGGGCCGTGCCCCGGTCTTCGGTGCCTTCGATCAGCGCACGCCCATCCCGGAACAGCGTGACCCGGTGTCCATCCAATTCAGCGCGCAGCAAGGGGCCCAGGCGTTCGACGCGGCTGGCTGCTTGGGCTAGGCGTCGCGCCATCGCGTCCAGATCCACTTCAACGCCTTGGCCTCGAACTTGAACGGTATTGCGGCCGCAAAGGGTGAGCGTCCGTTCGCTGAGCGGAGCCTCGAGGAATGGAAACGTACGCTTGCCACAAGCCGGGCACTCGGGATGACGTGGGATCGACAAAGTGCGCAGTTCGCCGTGCCAAGCGTCGATTTCCATCAACCGTAGCGGTGTTCCTGCGGGGTCCACCAACAAACGCAGCGCCATTCCGGCCGCAAGCGAAGCCACGCTTCCGACCGCAGGCATCAAGACGCCCGATGTATCACAGGTCTCCAAGGTTCCCGGCGGTGGCGGTTCGGGAAACAGGCAGCGCAGGCATGGGCCAACGTTCGGGCGGATGGGCATGACCAGGCCCCCTCCGCCGATGACGCCCGCGTACACCCATGGCCGATCGCTCTTCACGGCCAAATCGTTGAGCAGGTAGCGTGTTTCCAAGTTGTCGCTGCCGTCGAGCAACACATCGCACCCAGCGCTGAGTTCGACCAAGTTGTCCGCATCGACGTGGGTGGCGTGGGCTTCCAGGCGGGTCGGTCCGCCGATGCGTTCGAGGGCTTCAAGGGCGGCCCAAGCCTTGGGGGTGCTGGCCGCGGCGTGCCGATCCTCGAACAACACCTGACGTGGAAGATTGGTCCAATCCACGCTATCGCGATCCGCGAAAACCAAGCGACCCACGCCGGAACGCACAAGGGATTGCGCGATCACGCCACCGAGGGCTCCGGCTCCGAGCAGGAAGACCGAAGCTTGCTCCAGTTTCGCTTGGCCTGCGGTGCCAAACGGGGCGAAGCGCGTTTGGCGATCGAAACGGTTGTCGGGGGTGGTGGTCATGGGGTTACCAGATCGCCCAAACCAAGAGGCCCATCAGTACCAAGCCGCCCAAGAGCCAGGGCCGTAGAGCCTTCCATTCGCTGGCCGGGGGCGTGTCGATTTCTACCCAATTGAAATAGCGTCTAGCACCGCCCTCGATCGGGGCTCCGCAATGGGGGCATTGATCGGTGGGGGGCGAGGAAGGGATGACCCCATCGCACTCCATGCAATAGAAGTTCCGGGGTCCTCCTCCTTCGGCAACCCCCGGTGCCGCGGAGCGCTCGCGGTAGTAATCGATCGCTTCCGCGTTGCGCACCCCACGGGTCTTGGACCAGTGATCGGGCCCCATATTGCCGTAGCTCTTGGGGGGCGGGCCGGATTCGGATTCAGGAGGTTGGGTCATGTCGGCCGTGGAGCTTAGCCCATCCAGAGCGACCATCCACGACTCGAGGGCAAGGTCTTCTTGCCGGATCTGGGAAGCCCTAGGCCCTCGACCCATTTGCGAAGCCCTGCGGTCCATCGAGCCGCGAGCGGGGCAAGTTTTTCGGACTTGTGCCGATGGAACCCCTAGGGGCAGTCGGTGTGGCTGTCCCGGCCCCTAGCCCAAGGTCCTCACCATGGAATTGATCCCGACCCCGCCGCCGCTTTCCCGTACCGCACCCCGTTCCGGCCTCCAGTCAGGGGCGGAAGCGGTGACCCTGCGCCTGGTGGGACCCGGGCGTTTGGAGCGCGGGTACCAGCTCCAGATTGCCCGGCTTAGCCGGGACATGGAGGCCCTCCAAGGAGTGCACCACTCTTTGGAAGCCGAACTCGACGTGGCGCGCCTAGTCGAGCGGGGTACCGCCCGCTATGTCGAGCGGGTGGAAACCCGGATGCAAGCCGAGCAGGCCCAGACCCGTCGGCTCTTGGTGCTGATGGGTAGCTTGCAGCGCGAAAACGAGCGCCTAGCTTCCAGGGTGGACACCCTCCAGGCCAGGCTTGGGCGCATCGAGCCTGCCCGGGAGCGGCATTCCCTTTGGAAACGAATCGGCGCGGCGCTTTTTCACGCTCCGGCGATTTTGCCCGGACGCACCGCTTGACAAGAGCGCTCGGGAATCCGATCCTTCCCCGGCCTTTGTGCAACTTCCATGGTGGGTGTAGCTCAGTCGGTTAGAGCGCCAGATTGTGGTTCTGGAAGTCGCGGGTTCGATTCCCGTCACCCACCCCATGGATGCCCCTTGCTGGATGCCCCTTACAGGACGGGCCTTGGGGCAGAAGGCGGCCTAGCGCTGCTCGCGGGTTTGGACCCCGGTAGATCACTTAGGCTGCGATCAATTCGGTCGCGCGCTTGATTTCACGATCCAGGCTCAGGTGGATGGCGTCGAAGTCGCTGGGGTGAAGTCCCGTGAGTTCGAGCGCGGCAACGCTTACTTCGTGGGGGACACGGGGAATCTCGGGGTTGCCCAGATCCAGCATGGTTTCGGCTAGGTGCACAGTACTCGCCAGCACCGGGTCCGCGGTCGCCGATTGGGGGCTGTGGTGGTAGCGGATCGTGTCCACCAAGTAGTGGGGTAGGTTCCACTCGTTGGTCAGTCGCGCACCGATCTCCGCGTGGTGGATGCCGAGCACGACCAGCTCCGCCTGCAGGGCCGAGCGACCGGTGGCCACCTCGGCCTGTACGCGCCGGAATTCGGCTTCGTAGAAACGGTCGAGGACGATCTCGCCGATGTTCTGCAAGAGTCCCACGGTGTAGGCGCGGTCGGGGTTGGCGTATCCGTACTGCTGGGCGATCAGTCGGCTGGCGAGGGCTTGGGTGATGCTTCGATTCCAAAGGTCCTCGCGCCGATCCGCGCCGGCGCCGCCATAGTTGCGAAAGTAGCGGCTGGCGCTCGAGGTGAGCACCAGGTTGACTAGCGTATCCAAGCCCAGCATGTTGCCGGCTTCATAGAGCGATCCGACCTCGCGTTGGAATCCGTAGTAGGCCGAGTTGCACAGTCGCAGTACCTTGGCCGTAATGCCCGGGTCGGTTTGGACGACCTCGATCAGATCGGAGGGGACCACTCCCGGCTTGCTGGCCAGTGCCAAGACTGCCGTGGCTACCTTGGGGAATGGCTCCAAACTGCGCATGTCGAGGATGATTTGTTTGAGCGGCAATTCCATAGCGTTGCGGCACGGGGGTGGCCCCGTTTCCCTGGATCCGGTCCTTCGGGTTTTGGCCGTGGAGGGCCTTACGGAAACCCACAAACTGAAGCGGTTGGGAAGGACATGCCTCAAATTGGGTGGCCGATGGTAAGGCTTCACAAAAGCGCGCCAGCCACGCAACGGGCGTTGCGTGGCTGGCGGATGTTCCCGCGGTGCAAAGACTCGGGACCGGAGTTCGAGCTAGCGCGAGATCACTCGTCTTCCGGCTTGAATTTGTCGTGCCCTTTCTTCTTGTCGGCGTTGAGTGCCTCGTAGCCCTTCTTGAGGGCCTCGGCATCGTTCTTCCAGGCGTTGGCTTGCATGTCCAGAATGGTTCGCTGCAACTCAAGCAGGGACGATTTGAACGAAATCACGTATAGGGCCCACTCTTGGTCGGAGAGTTTGGCCTCGGGGCGAGGCGGCTCTTGGGCGAAGGCGGTTGCGCAAGCAGACTCCATGGCCAAGAGAGCGCGCAGGATGTCTTTCTGGTTGGTAGCGGGATCGGCCAGCAAGCCGCGCAGGGCGCGTTGGGCGTCCTTCATGCCATCCATGGCGTCTTCCAGCTTGTTGTGCTTCTCGTGCTTGCCTTCGGCCCCTTCTTGATGCTCGCCGCGGCGCTGCGGGCGTTCGCCCTTCTGCTGGGGCGTCGGCGTGGGGTCCTGACTCGGACTGGCCGGGTTGAGCGCCAAGAGGGCCAGGAACGGAAGGGGAAGGAGTAGGGGAAGGAAACGGGTGGAGAGGGATTGGATCTTCATGGTTGCTTGTGAGGGTCGGGGCCCAGGCAGGATCCTAGGGGATGGTTCCGAGCTTGGTATGGCCCCACGGTAAAATCCAGGTTGGTCCGAGGTGGTGAGCCTGTCCGAAGTGGCCCTGGCGTCCCGGGAATGCCAAAAACTGGCGAACCCTGGGGTCGTTGGCCCCGTCCTAGGGGGATGAATCGACTCCCTGCCCTTTTGTTTGCCCTGGGATGCGCGCTGCCTATCCAGGGCCAGGTTTCCGTCCAAGCCCAAGCCCAAGCCCCGCCTTCGGAGGCGCCCTACACCGCCGCCCCAGCCGGTACCCAGGGGGTCATCGTCCGCTTCCAAGCCAACCTCGAGGCACCAGCCATCCAGCGCCTCTTGGGTCCGAGCTTTCAGGTCGGCCCCAGGCTCTACAAGGCCCTGAACCTCTATCTGGTGTTCGCGCCGGCGGATGAGCCTAGCGAGGCCCTGTGTGCTCAGCTCGAGTTGCGCCCGGAGGTGATCTATGCCCAGCAAGACCACCCGATCGTCGAGCGCCAGACGAGTCCCAATGACCCCAGCTTCAGCCAGATGTACGGGCTTTCCAACACCGGGCAGTCGGGCGGTACCGCGGATGCGGACATCGACGCGCCCGAAGCTTGGGACCTGGGCACCGGTAGTCAGGACTTCGTGATTGCCATCGTGGATGGGGGGGCGCAGACCGACCACCCGGACCTGCTACCCAATCGCTGGTCCAACGCCGCGGAAGTCTCCGGCGTGAACGGCGTGGACGACGATGGGAACGGTTACGTCGACGACAAGTACGGTTGGGACGCCTACTCGAACGACGGGACGATTCCCTCCAGTTCGCACGGTACGCACGTGGCGGGTACCGCAGGAGCCCGCGGCAACAACAGCCTGGGAGTGGTGGGCGTCAACTGGAATACGCGCTTGATGTACGTGGCCGGGTCCTCGGGCACGACCTCGACCGTGCTCTTGGCGTACGGTTACGTGCGCGATCAAAAGGCGCTGTGGCTTTCGTCCGGCGGGACGCAAGGAGCCAACGTGGTGGTCACCAATTCCAGCTTTGGAGTTGACAACGCCAACTGCCAATCGGGTTCGTACCCCGCCTGGAACGATGCCTACGACGACATGGGCTCGGTGGGGATTCTCTCATGCGCGGCGACGGCCAACAATACGACCAACATCGACGTGGTCGGGGACGTGCCCACGGCTTGCTCCAGTCCGTACATCCTTTCGGTTACCGCTACCAATCGCAACGATGCGCGTACGTTCAGCGCCTATGGGCAAACCACGATCGACTTGGCGGCTCCGGGCGACTCCATCTTGAGCACGCTTCCGACCAACACCTACGGCACCCTATCGGGAACCTCGATGGCGACGCCGCACGTGACGGGAGCGGTGGCGTTCCTGCACAGCCTGGCGCCGCCCGCCTTCCAGGCGCTACGGGCCCAAAACCCGGGCCAGGCCGCCTTGGACATCAAGGCGATGCTGCTCGACAACGTCGATCCGATCGCGTCGCTGGCTACCCAAACCGTATCGGGCGGTCGGCTGAATTTGTTCGCTGCAGCGCAGGCCATGTTGAGCCTGGATGGTTTGGGCGCGGTGAACTTTTGTGGTGCCTTCACGAACTCCACCGGGCTACCCGGGGCCATCGAGGCCAGCGGCGATGCCGATGTCACCCTGAACAACCTGTCCTTGCGAGCCACGCAGCTACCGGCTTTTCAGTTCTGCTACTTCTTGGCTTCACAAGGCCAAGACTTGGTGGCCTTTGCGGGCGGCAGCCAAGGGATCCTGTGCGTGGGCGGCGGGCAACCCATCGGGCGCCTCTCGGCGCAGGTGCAGAGTTCGGGCGCCTTGGGCGAGGTTCAGATCCAAGTGGACTTGACCCACATCCCCATCAATCCAGACTACGCCGTGATGGCGGGCGAGACCTGGAACTTCCAGGGTTGGTACCGGGATGTGAACCCGGCCAATACGTCCAACTTCACCGACGGGGTTTCGGTGCTGTTCCACTAGTCACCCGATTCTGCGGCCTAAGCGAAGCAGCGCTTCCAGGCAGCGGCATGGGCACGGGCGCTGGCTTCCCAGGTGAACTCTGGGCAAGCCAGCGGCTCGGCGCGCGGACGCGCTTCGAGGGCGAACAAGGCGGCCGCGATGGCCTCGGGTTGGGGATCGCGTTCAAGCCAAATGGGGGCCGCGCCGGGTAGTTGCGCGAAGGCCTCGCGGAATGCTGGCAACGATTCCAAAACGGGGTGCACGCCCAAGCGCACGGCTTCAAGCGGTGTTACGGGGGAGCCTTCGTCCACCGCAAGGTGGAGCAGTCCGTGGCTGGCGGCAACCCAACTCGGAAGTTCGGCTTCCGGCGGCAAAGCATGGCGGATCTTGCTGGCGTTGGGGCCCGTCTGCCAGGCGCGCTCGATACCGGGAACATCGCCGGTGAGTGTTCCAAGCAGGCATAGGTCCAGGACGCCTCCCTGTGACCAATAGGCTTGCATTCCCGCCAGCAGGGTCTCGATGCGGCGAGCCTTGCGCAGGGCTCCCAATACCACCACTTGCGGCTTGGGGGCGGGTTGTCGTTCACCCAAATCGCGCCACCAATGGTCGGCGCCCACAGGTACTTGAACCACCTTTTGAGGCTCGACTCCCAGTTCGCCAGGGACCCGCGCCGCCACGGCACGACTGAAGACCAGGACCGCTTGCGCAGATTCTAGGTCGCGACGCAGTCGGGCTTGGGCTGGGCTTCCTGGCGTGGGCAGTTCCACAACCGCTGAGGTAAAGGGCAGTTGGCCCAGCCACGGCCTATCAGGCTGGATGCGGTGGAAACCATCGAGGGGTCGCATGAGCCGCCCGGGGTGCATGCCCAGCGGACCCAGCTTGGATTGCCAGCGAGTCGGAAGGGGAATCCGCACCCGCTGGACCCCTTGGGCCGGCAGCCCCAAAGCGTGGTCAGGTAGCTTCGAGGATGCGGTGCCCCAGTCCCAGAGTGCCAGCGACAGCGGATCCTCAAGGGCAACCAAAGCACGCACCAATTCCCGACAGTACCGCCCCAGTCCCGGAGCATGCGTCGTGGCCAACCGATAGTCGATACCCAGGCGCATGGGCCTATCAGCGCCCAAGCGTGCGCCGTCCGCGTTGTCCCAACTGCGGGCCCGGCTGGACAGCGGCTCGCGTGCCCTGGGGCGCAGCGCTGCGCGCACCCAGGTGCCCTTTCAGGATATGAATCTGCGGCGAAGGCTCTTTCGCGAGCGCCGCATGGATTTCACGCCGCTTCTTGGGGTCAGGAACCGGGGCAAACAAACCGCCGTCTTCGCGCATGGCGAGCTGCAGTTCTCTCCAAAGCTCTTTCATGAAGGGGACCCAAATGGGAGCCGCGATCATGATCAAGAAGTACTTGAGGAGCGTGATGTTGTCCATGGCGGGGGCTTACGGCTGGTCTGCCTGGGCGACGACACAGTAGCCGCGGCCTCGCTCGGTCCGGATCAGGCTTGAGTTTCCGCGATCGACCTTGCGCCGTAGGCGACCCACGTGCACATCGAGCAGGTTGGTTCCCGGATCGAAGGTCATGTCCCAAACCTGATCGAGCAAGTCGACGCGCGAAACCACTTGCCCCTTGGCTTGGACCAGGGCCAGCAGCAAGTCGAATTCCTTCGGAGAGAGATTGAGAGCGCGGTCCGCGCGATACGCTCGCCGCAAAGCGAGGTCCAAGCGGAGGTCACCAAACTGGACGGTGGGCATGGCGGAGCGACGTCGGAGGACGGCTTCCATGCGAGCGACCAATTCATCGTGGTCGACCGGTTTCACAAGGTAGTCGTCGGCGCCCATGCGCAATCCGCGGACGCGCTTCTCGACCTGGTCGAGTCCGCTGACGAACAGCACGGGGATTTCGTCACCGGCCTCACGCAGGTGGCTGAGCAAGTCCCAACCGGACACCCCAGGCAGTTCGATGTCGAGCAGGATCAAGTCAAACCCGGAGCGCTCCTCCAGCACTAGGGCCGCTTCCTCTCCACTCACCGCCGAGGTGCATTCGATAGAGCGCTGCGCCAAAGCTAGTTTGGTGATCTCCAGGAAGTCGTTGTCGTCGTCGACGAGCAGTACCTTCAAGCCATTTTCTCCCACGAGCACTTTCGGTTCCTTGGTCGCCTCGAAAGCGATTCAGGTGCGGTTTGGATCCAAATGGTACATCCCGAGGGGCTCCCATTCCCCAATTGTTCGGTATTGAACCATATTCAGGTAGACGGGCCGACTCGGCCCCCTCGGGCCCCGCTATCCTTCTGCGGACAAACTCCCTGGATGGAACCGTGAACGACCAACCGAACCACTATCAGGCGCCCCCCGCGGGCCCGCAGCCCGCCGACGGAGCCGAGCGCTGGAACCAAGTCCAAGAACTGCTCCTGGGCGACCACCGCCGGTCGACCGAATCACAATTCGGCGAACTGCGCAACCAGCTTGCAGCCGAAGGGGAACGCCTGGGAATGCTCTACATGGGGCTGGAACGTCGGCATGTGGATCTGGTTCAGGCGCTCAAGGCGGAGGTGGCCAAACGCGAGGCCCTGGAGCAAGTCGTGCACAAACTCAGCAAGAGCCACGTCTCCCGCGAAGACTTGGCTTCCCGATTGCGGCTTCTGGCGGACCACCTGCAACACGAAGGGGAATGATCCATGGCCGATTCCCAAGCGAATCCGGACCGCGGTCGTCCCGACGATGTGTCGCGGCTCGCGCCGCAGGTGCCTTCCACCGAACCTTCCAGTGAGCCGACCAACGGGGCGGCCCCGGGTGGGAACGAGGATCGTAAGTGGGCGCAGCTGCGCTCGCTCTTGGTCGGGCCCGAAACCGAGCGCATCGAGCAACTCGAGAACCACCCCCCCAAGCCAGAACATCTGGCCACGGTACTGGCCGACGCCGTGCAACGGTCCACGAGCGCGAACGGCGAGCTGGCCGAGGCGCTGCGGCCTTCGATCGAGAAAGGCTTGCTCACCTCCGCCCGCAAGAATCCCGAGGAACTCGCCGAGGCGATCTACCCGGTCTTGGGCCCAGCCATTCGGCGTTCGATTCGGGCGGCCTTGGCCGCTAGCTTGCAGAGCCTCAACGTGGCGCTGGAGAACAGCATCTCGCCCCAGGGCATTCGTTGGCGTTTGGAAGCCTGGCGCACGGGCAAACCCTTCAGCGAAGTGGTGCTTCTCCACAGCCTTGAGTACCGCGTCGAGCAGGTGTATTGGATCCACAAACAAACCGGTGTGCTGCTCAACGGGGCCTCGGCCAACGTAGATGGCCAGCGCGACCCGGATTTGGTTTCCGGGATGCTGGCGGCCATCCAGGACTTCGTCCAGGACTCCTTCCAAGGGGCTGGGGGTGGCGAATTGGAGCAGATCGAAATCTCGGGTTTCCGGGTTCTTTTGGCCCAAGGGGCGAAATCGGGCCTGGCTGCGCTGGTGCGGGGGATTCCGCCGCAGCAGCTGTCCGAAGACATGAGCGCAACGCTGGAGTCGCTCCAGCGCCGACTGGGTAACGAACTGGATACCTTTGACGGCGAAGTCACCCCCTTCGAAGTGGCCCACCGGGAACTCGAAGGCCTTTTGGGAGGCCAGGCCAAAGCCCGCGGTAAGCGCGGCATGGGACCCTGGCTCTTGGGAGCTGCCCTGGCGGGAATGCTGCTTTGGTGGGGAGGATCCAAGGTTTCCTCCGAACGGTTGGAGTCCAGCCGTGAGCAAGCCTTGGCGGCGCTCCAAAAGGAACCAGGCTATTGGATTCAGGGCGATGCGGAGCACTCCGTTTGGACCGGCCTGCGCGACCCCTTGGCCCGGCCTTTGGATCAGGTGCTCGGGGATCTGGAGGGCCAAGTCAAGGTGGATTGGTCTTGGCAGGCCTTCCAATCGATCGACCCGGCCATCGTACTCAAGCGCGCGCATGCCGTGCTCGAGCCCCCCGCTAGCGTGACGCTCAAGCTGGTCGATCAGCGGCTCCTGGTAGGTGGTTTGGCCTCGGGAGCGTGGTCCAAACGGGCGGCTGCCATGGCGCCTGGGATTGCCGGGATCCAAAGCATCGACTGGAGTGCGCTGGTGGACCAAGATCGCCAAGCCATCGAGATGCGCAGTCGTAGCCTCGACGGGTTGTACTTGCCTTTCGGGAATCGGTCAGGGGCGCTGGATCAGGCCCGTCCCGAAGTTCGGGCCCGACTGGATGCGATCCGGGCGCTGGATGCCATGGTGTTGGCCTACGGCGGCGTGCTGCGCATCGAGCTGGCTTCGGTTTTGGGGCAGGACGAGTCCTACGATCGGGGGTTGGCCGAGAAACGCCTTCAGGAAGTGCAATCCGCGTTGGCGAAGCTCGGGCTCGCATGCACAATCCTGGATGTCCAACCTGCCCCCAAAGAAAGCGCTGCCGTCGGTTCGAAGCCCGGTGTGCGTTTGGGTGTCCGAGCCCTCCTTCCGCAAGCCCCATGATCCGCAAGAAAGTCTGCCTGCTCGGTTCCTTCGCCGTGGGCAAGACTTCGCTCGTCCGGCGCTTCCTCCATTCGGAGTTCTCGGACCGCTACCAGACCACCGTTGGCGTGAAGGTGGACAAGAAGGAGCTCGAGATCGACGGCCAAGCGATCACCTTGGTGATTTGGGACTTGTACGGGGAGGACCGCTGGCAGGAGGTTCGTGGCAGCTACCTGCGGGGCGCCTCGGGTGGCTTCTTGGTCGCCGACGCCACCCGCCTGGAAACGCTCGATGTCGTCCGTGGCCTTGCCCAGCGCTTGCGCGAGCAAGACCCCGACATCCACCTCCAGGTTGTGGTCAACAAAGTGGACCTGCGCGATGGGTTGGCGATTCCCTTGGCGGAATGGCGCGCCCGGATCGACTGGGCCCCGCTGACCTTCACCAGCGCCAAGACGGGGGAGGGCGTCGAGCAGGCGTTCGATGCCCTGGCGCGGGCCTGCCTTTCGCCACGCTAAGGCGCGGGTATCCTACGTAGCATGGACGCGCTCCCCGAACTCTTCGCCGCCCAGGTCCTCCGGGCGCAATTTGCGGAGGGGGCTTGGGCGTGGGTTCGCGTGGATGAGCAGGGGGTGGTCAGGGAGCGCGGCGGGGATTGGAGTCGGTTTGGGTTCGAGTCCTTGCTGCCCGGTACCGTGGCCATGGATGCGCTCCCGTTCCTTGTGGGTAGCCTTCCGATCCTCGCTCCCCATGCCTTGCCATCGGTCACCTTTGGTGCCGGGGTCAGCGCCGATGTGTGGGTGTTCCCAGTCCCCGATGGATTCGGATTGGTGGCCCACGACGTGAGCGATCGGGTGCGGCAAGTAGGGCGCATGCAGCAAGAGGGTTACCAGCTCAGTTTGGTCAACGCGCGGTTGACCGGTCAGGGTTTGGGAAGTGCCGTGCGGTCGGGAGAGGATCTCTTGAGCCTGCTCAAGATGGCGGTGTTCGAATGCGACGAAAACGGGGTTTGTAGTGCGTTGGGAACCTTGGCACCATGGGCCGATCCGTTCGTCGAACCGGCCTTGGCGGGCCAGGCCAGCACGGGGCGTACGTTGAAGCAGGGGGATGGCTTGAGCTTCTTGGACAACTTCCTTGAGGACGCCCAGATTTTCTGGAGTTCCGGGCAGGCCGGGCATTTGGCTTCCGGTGTGTGGTGCGAGGCGCTGGACGGGGGCAAAGAAGCCTGCTTTGAGGCGCTCGCTGCCCTCGATGAGGGAGGCCACCGAAACCTGGTCATCGAGCGCGTTGATGCCCGCTATGCTGAGCGCCAAGGAACGCTCCAGCGGGCCCGTCAGGCCCATTTGGACTTCGAAACCCTGCGGGGCGAGGTCCAAAAAAAAGAGGTCTTGTTGCAGTGCATCGTGCACGACTTGCGCGCACCGCTGGCCAACATGATGGGGGTGCTGTCGCTTTTGAAGGGGTCGGGGCTGGAGCCCGACAAGGTGCGCGAGTTGCTGGATCTAGCCCTGCGCCAAGCGGGACGCCAAGACCAAATGATGCGCGATCTCTTGGAGATCTTTGCCGCCGAGGTGGCGGCCCTGCAAAGCTACGACACCGACCCCACATCCGCCCCGGACCTCGCGCAGGTGCTGCGCGAGCGCATCCGCGAGCGCATTCCAGCCTTCGAGCAAGCTCAGCTCCGCTTGGAATTGGAACTTCCCGCCACCCCGGCCCGCTTGCCGGTGGCCGCCCATGCCGATCGGCTGGACCGTGTTCTGGGCAATCTCCTGGGCAATGCTGCCCAGTTTGCGCCTGCGGGTACGGAGGTCCGTGTTGAGGCCAGCTTGGACCTCGCTGCGACTCCCGCCCAGGTAGAGGTGCGGGTCCTCGACCGGGGCCAAGGGGTGCCCTTGGGCGAGCAAGCGCGGTTGTTCGACCGGTTTGCGCAAGGAGCGGGGTCCGCAGGTGCGGCGGGGCTCGGTTTGTACTTCTGCCGCAACGCGGTCACCACCTGGGGCGGGACCTGTGGCTATCGGGATCGGGCGGGCGGCGGCGCGGAGTTTTGGATTCGCTTGGAATACCTGGGGTCCCAGGAGTAGGGGAAGCGGTCAGCCACCTTAGGGATGGGTCCAAGTGGGGGCTCCCCCCTAGGTTCGTTCGCTTCCAGGGTGGAAGGGCGGCGCGCAGCGAGTAAGCTGCCCCCATGCGCGCCACCCCCTCCCGCAAAATCACCGTGGTCGGAGCAGGTTACGTGGGTTCGACCTGCGCCCAGCTGAGTGCCCTGAAGAACCTGGCCAAGGAAATCGTCCTGATCGATGTGCTCGCAGGCCGACCCCAGGGCATCGCCCTGGACTTGAACCAATCGGCGGCCATCGAAGGCTTCCAGGCGCGCGTGATCGGGACCAACGATTGGGCGGAAACGGCCGACTCCGACGTGGTGATCATGACCGCCGGACTGCCCCGCAAGCCGGGCATGAGCCGGTCGGACCTTTTGGAAACCAACGGCAAAATCGTGCGCCAAGTGGCCGAGGAGCTGCGCCGTCGCTCACCTGAGGCCGTGGTGATCGTGGTCACCAACCCTTTGGATTCGATGGTCACGCTGATGCGCCACCATACGGGCTTTTCCGCGCGCCGCGTGATCGGCATGGCGGGGGTGCTCGATGCGGCCCGCTTCGCATATTTCTTGGCGGAAGCCACCGGAACGGCTCCTGCGGACGTAGATGCCATGGTTTTGGGGGCCCACGGAGACTCGATGGTGCCCATGGCTCGGCATTGCTCGATCAACGGGGTCGCGGCCCAAGATCTCTTGTCAGAAGACACCATCGGCGAGTTGGCCCACCGGACGAAGCATGGAGGGGCCGAGATCGTGGCGCTCTTGAAGACCGGCAGCGCTTGGTACGCCCCCGCCAGTGCTTCGGTGGCCATGGCCGAAGCGATCCTCCACGACGCCCAACGCATGCTGCCGTGCGCGTGCTTGCTGGGAGGCGAGTTCGGTTTCGATGGGCTGTACATGGGCGTTCCCGCGATCCTGGGGGCAGGCGGCGTCCAACGCATCGTCGAACTGTCGCTCACCGCAGAAGCCCGCGCGCTGATGCAAAAGACCGCCGGTTCGATCCAGGCCGATGTGGCCACCATGCGCGATTTGGGCCTGATGTAACCCGTCGGCGAAAACCCTTTATCCAGCCGGAGCTTGGGCCCCACGGCCTTCCGATGTCAACATGAGTACCCGTACCGAAACCGATTCGATGGGGCCGATTGAGGTCCAAAACGACCGCCTTTGGGGCGCCCAAACCCAGCGTAGCCTGGAGAATTTCAAGATCGGGGGCCAACGCTTCACGCGTCCCATGATCCGCGCTTTGGGCCTCGTCAAGAAGTGCGCCGCCTTAACCAACCGCGACCTGGGCGAATTGTCGACCCTTACGGCGGAAGATATCCAGGCATTGCTGCAAGCGGCCGACGAAGTCATCGCCGGCCAGCACGACGCGATGTTCCCCTTGGTGGTTTGGCAAACGGGTTCGGGAACCCAAAGCAACATGAACGCCAACGAGGTGATCTCGAACCGGGCGATTCAGCTGCGCGGGGGCAAGCTAGGGAGCAAGTCTCCGATCCATCCCAATGACCACGTGAACCGGGCGCAGTCGTCGAATGACGCGTTCCCTACCGCGATGCACATCGCGGCCACCGAGCAGATTGTCCATGCGCTGATTCCAGCCCTAGCGGGTTTGGAGGCGGCTTTGGAAGCCAAGCGCGAGGCTTGGTCCGACGTGGTCAAAATCGGGCGAACGCACCTGCAGGACGCGACGCCCCTGACCGTGGGGCAAGAGTTCTCGGGTTATGTCCAGCAGTTGCGCGATGCACAACGGGCGCTGCACGCGGTCCTGCCCGCCTTGTACGAATTGGCTTTGGGTGGCACGGCGGTGGGTACTGGGCTCAATACCCATCCGGAGTATGCGGTGCGCGTAGCGGCCGCGATCGCCAACGAAACCGGGTTGCCCTTCGTTTCGGCACCCAACAAGTTTTCTGCCTTGGCCGGTCACGATGCGCTCGTTTTTGCGCACGGGGCGATTCGTACTTGCGCGGTGGCCTTGATGAAGGTTGCCAACGACTTGCGCTGGCTCGGCAGCGGGCCGCGCTGCGGGCTGGGCGAGTTGGCCTTGCCGGAGAACGAGCCGGGGTCCTCGATCATGCCGGGCAAGGTCAATCCGACCCAGTGCGAAGCGATGACCATGGTCTGTGCCCAGGTGATGGGAAACGACATGGCCGTCAGCGTGGCGGGCAGCCAGGGCAACTTCGAGCTCAATGTCTACAAGCCGGTGATGATCCACAACGTGCTTGAGTCGGTGCGCTTGCTGAGCGATGCCTGCGATTCGCTGCGCGAACACTGCGTGGAGGGGCTCGGGCTCAACCGCGACCGGGTGGAGAGCCTGATGCAACAGTCGCTGATGTTGGTGACGGCCCTCAACCGGCACATCGGGTACGACAAGGCGGCCAAAGTGGCCAAGAAGGCCTTCCAGGAGGGCACCACCCTGCGCCAAGCGGTCCAGGACCTGGGGTTCATGACCGGGCCGGACTTCGACGCGGCGGTGATCCCGGGGGACATGGTCGGTCCCCGCAAGGTCTGAGCCCGGCCTCTCCCCAAAGCCCCCGGATCGACCCACCCCCCCGGATCGACCCACTAGGGGGCTTGGGGGCGTTCTTGGGCCGAACCCGGGGCTCCGGGTGGATTTTCGGGGCCCTGGCCAGTAGATTGCCCGGCCCGAATGGGGAAGCCACCCCGTTCCCCAGTACGACTTTCCGGTACTCCCATGAAGATCAACATCCGCAACAGCAGCTCGAAGAAAGCCAAGAAAACCGGCTACCGCACCCGTCAGCGCTCGGCTGGCGGCCGCAAGGTCAACCGCCGCCAACGCGCTCGCCACGGCAGCTTCTAGTTTGCCGAGCGACCCCCGGGATCAGTCCCGGCGGAAGCAGCGGGCTAAGGTCAAATCCTGCCCGCGATACGAGGCCCCAGTGCGCCCTTCTCCATAGAGGGCCTGGGGCTTTCCGTTTGTGCGGAAGAAGCGCAAGCGGAAGAATACCTGTCCGTGCTCCACCAGGAAGGGCACATCATGGGCGCGCACTTCGAGCACGGCGGGTGTCCCTGAGCCGACCGCCCGTCCTTCGGGATCTTCCTGCCAGCCGAAGCCGTTGTCGAAGAAGCCGGCGTAGTTGTTGCGGAGTTCCCCGATGCCGACATCGACCGGCAGCATCTCGGCCGCCAAGTGCGGGGGGATGCGGATGCGCTCCTGGCTGGCGAAGATGTAGAAGTGTTCGGGGTGCAGGATGCAGCGGCCTTCCGGTGCATGGACCGGATCCCAAAACTGGCTGGGATCGTGGTGGTTTTGGGCGTGGAACTGAAGGAGCGGGCTATTCGGCCGCGCACACCAGCCCGCCGGTTGTCGGCCGAGGAGTCCTACTCGGAGCAGCAAATCTCCTTGGTCGCCGAACAAGACCTCGCTTTCGCTGAGCGGTCGCTCGCCATCGAAGGCCAGGGGCGTCTGGCGATAAACATCGCGCAATTCGTCGGTAGAGATCGTGGGGTCGCCCACTTGCAGGCGAACCTGGCACAGTCGGTCCCCACGTTTCAGGTGCACAGAGAAGGAAAGCGGGCACACTTCCAAGTACATCGGTCCGCGATAGCCTTTCGGGGCTTCATCGAAGCGCGCATGTCCGTTGCAGAGTACCCGGGTGAACAGGTCGCAACGTCCCGCCGAGCTGCGCGGGTTGAAGCGCGCAGACATGTCGCTGGGGAGTGCCAAGCGCTCTTCGAGTTCGACCAGGTAGACCCGGCCTCGTTCGAGGCGGGCCCCGTCGCCGTCGAGGCTCATGGCCCCATCCGCGAGGGTGCGTAGGCGGGTCTCGATGGGATCGCCGCCCGGGAGGAATCCGGCCCGCATTGCCCAAGCCCGAGATCCTAGGCGTAGGTCGACGCTGGCCGGCTGAACCTGGGCGGGGGCAGTGGGCAGGCCACCAGGAGCTGGCCGGAAGGCCAATTCAAGCAGGGGCAACAGCTCGCGGTCGGTGAGGATATGCCCGTAGGGCCGATGGGGGACCATGACCATGGATCGTAGCAAGCCGGAGGGGCCCCTGCCCAGGCAGCAAGGGCGGCGCTGGCTGGAGATCGGGCCGGGGCCCCGCTATGCTCTTTGGCTCGATGGGCCTCTAGGCTGCCTCGCGCTGGATGCGTGGGGCCCTCCAGGCCTTCCGCCTCCGGGCCTATCCCCAAGCCGTTTCCGATGAAGATTCACGAGTACCAGGCCAAGCAACTCTTGGCGAAGTACGGACTCCCCGTACCCCAGGGGCGGGTCTGCACAACCCCCGAAGAGGTTGCTCAGGCGTACACCGCCTTGGGGACCACCGTGCAAGTCGTCAAAGCCCAAATCCACGCGGGTGGTCGCGGCAAGGGCGGCGGTGTGCTCTTGGTCAAGAGTTTGGAGGAGGCCAAGGAGGCCGCCAAGAAAATCCTCGGTATGACTTTGATCACGCACCAGACCGGGCCGGAAGGTCAGTTGGTTCGCAAGGTTTGGATCGAGCAGGGATCCGCCATCGATCGCGAATTCTACCTGGGCATCGCGATCGACCGCGAACAGCAGTGTCCCGTGATGATGGCTTCGAGCGAAGGTGGCATGGAGATCGAAGAGGTGGCCGAGAACCACCCCGAAAAGATCCTTAAGGCCCCGATCAACGCCGAAGGCAAGCTCAGCGACGCCGACGCCAAGCGCTTGGCCGAGGGCATCGGCATTCCCGCCGCGTTGGTTCCCCAGGCTATGGCGTACTTCCACGGGCTCGCCAAAGTCTTTTGCGCCGAGGATTGCTCGATTGCCGAGATCAACCCGCTCGTGACCACCAAGGACGGCAAAGTCCTGGCCTTGGACGCCAAGGTCAACTTTGACGACAACGCGCTCTTCCGCCACCCCGAAACCCTTGGTTGGCTCGACGAGCACGAAGAGGATCCCAAGGAACTCGAAGCGAAGAAGTACGGCTTGTCTTACATCTCGCTCGACGGCTCGATCGGGTGCATGGTGAACGGTGCCGGTTTGGCCATGTCCACCATGGACGTGATCCAGCTGTACGGCGGGACTCCGGCCAACTTCCTCGACGTGGGGGGCGGGGCCACCGTGGAGAATGTGACGGCAGCCTTCCGCATCATCCTTTCGGACCCCAAGGTCGAAGGCGTGCTGATCAACATCTTTGGCGGCATCATGAAGTGCGACGTGATCGCCTCTGGCGTGATCGAAGCCGTCAAGCAAATCCAATTGACTGTTCCCCTGGTGGTGCGCCTGGAAGGCACCAATGTCGAAAAGGGTCGCGAGATGTTGGCCAAGTCGGGGCTTCCGATTTTGCCGGCCACCGACCTGGATGACGCCGCCCAAAAAATCTGTGCCGCCGTGCAAGGAGCCTGACCCCATGAGCATCTTCGTCGACAAAAACACCAAGGTCATTTGCCAAGGGTTCACCGGAAAGACCGGCACGTTCCACAGCCAGCAAGCGATCGAGTACGGGACCCAAATGGTGGGGGGCGTGACGCCCGGAAAGGCTGGAACCGAGCATCTCGGACTTCCGGTATTCGGCACCTGCGCCGAGGCCCGCAAGGCCACGGGAGCCAACGCTTCGGTGATTTACGTGCCCCCGCCCTACGCCGCCGCGGCCATCCTCGAAGCGGTCGAAGCGGAAATCGAGCTCATCGTCACGATCACAGAGGGCATCCCGGTGCTCGACATGGTGCGGGTGGTGGATGCGCTTAAAGGGTCCAAGTCGCGCTTGATCGGTCCCAACTGTCCCGGGGTGATCACCCCCGGCGAGTGCAAGATCGGAATCATGCCCGGCTACATCCATAAGCCCGGCCGCGTCGGAGTCATCAGCCGTTCGGGCACGCTGACCTACGAGGCCGTTTGGCAACTCACGACCCGCGGAATCGGTCAGTCCACTTGTGTGGGCATCGGCGGCGATCCGGTCAACGGCACCGACTTCGTGGACGTGCTGACGGCTATGAACAACGATCCGGAAACCGATGCGATCATCATGATCGGGGAGATCGGTGGAACGGCCGAAGAAGCCGCCGCCGAGTACATTGCGGCCCACGTCAAGAAGCCGATGGTGGGCTTCATTGCAGGGCAAACGGCGCCGCCGGGCAAGCGCATGGGCCATGCCGGCGCGATCATTGCCGGTGGCAAAGGCACGGCGGCTGAGAAGGTCGCGGCCATGGAGAAAGCCGGGGTTTGGATGAGCAAGAGCCCCGCCCGCCTGGGCGAAATGATGGAGAAGCGACTCGAGGAAAGCGGGCTCTTGGCCAGCGCCAAAGCCTGATCTGCACCCGCGTCCCACGATCCATGCCAAGAGCCCCGCTAGTCTTGCTAGCGGGGCTCTTCGTTTTGGCTTGAGAACCCCTTCCCTACTTGCTGGAAACCCCGGGCAGTTCGATTCCAAGCGCCGTCAGTTGCTTTTCTGCTTGAGCTGCCCAACCTCGGTTGGCGATCGGGCTGGCGGGGGAGGGATGCAGGATCGTGTGCACCGGCAGGCCATAGCCGGCCAGTGCGCGGGCCGCGCGATCCTGGGCGAACCGTCCCACGCCAAGGATGCAGCGCGGCTGGACCACGTCGACCAGTTGCTGCAAGGCGCGGTCGCACTCCGCGAACAAAGCCTCGCGTTCCTCTGCCGCCAGCTTGTCGGGCGTTCGATTCTTGCCACCTTCTTCCATGAAGACCAGCGGGCAATAGTTCCAAACAAAGAAGCGGTCGAAGAAGCGCTCCGGCGTTTCGAAGCGATCGCGGGCCCAGCCCCAAAGCCTGCGGCCACTGACTTCGCTGCGCGGGCAGTCGTACCCCTGGATGGGTCGTTTGGGGTGCTCGTGCTCGGGCTTGTCGACGGGAGCTTCGAGCCCCAGCCAGTCCCTTGCCATCCCGACCTCGCCGAAGGGCACCCCGGTTTGCGCCATGCCCCAAGGACCTGGGTTCATCCCGAGCCAAAGGGCTTCGGCGCCAGGTTTCAGGTAGCGCTTGAGGTACAGCTCTGCGCTCCTCTTGGCGTACACAAGTGGGTTGTAGACCTGGGCCACCGGGGGGCCAAAGGTCAGGGCGCTGAGGCGCTGGGAGAGATTCCGTTGGATGCGAGCGGGGTCCATGGACTCATTGTGGGGCAGCCTTCGACGGGGATCTACGCTAGGAGTCCTCTTTGCGATCCGGAACTTTCTTCCGGGGCGCCCAGTCGGAGCTGCAATCGTCCCAAAGTTGTTAGCGCTAACTTCTTTGCCTGAATGACGTTAGGGCTATTGCTCGAGTGGAAATCGTTTGCCTTGGGTGAAGTTGCCCGGGTGACGATAGGCAAACCATGCAGATCTCTGGCTCCTCCCAACAACCCATCGCCCTGACCGGACAAACCTCGATTCCCCGCAGCCCTGGCGGCGTACTCGCGACGATTGGACAGGGACAGCCTGGTGCTAGCACCCGGGCTGCTTCGACTGGCGTCGGGGAGGGGTCGGAGAGTCTCACCCCGCAAGAACGGCTGGAGCGCTATGCCCAGCAGATCGAATCCCGACTGGACGGCCTAGTCCAACAAGAGTCCGGTGTGGATCTGAGCGGGGTGAGGGACTCCTTCCGGCACAACATCGAGCGCTTGCAGAACGCCATGGCGGACGGGGGCCTTTCGGGGGAGGATTTGGCCCGCGGGATCCAGAACGCGCTCCGAGGAGTGCGCGATGGGGTGCGCGAAGCGATGGACCTGCCGTCCATGCGGAGTGCCCAAGAGGGCGCCTCGCAAGTGGGTAGCGCCCAAGAAGCGGGCAGCGAAAGCACCACCTTGGACGTCGACCACTCCATGGAGCGGTTGCAGGCCATGGAGGATCACATCCGGGCCCGCCTCGATCAATACATGGCCAACACCCCCCAAGAGGGCCGCTCCCAGGTGAGCGAGGCTTCGGATCGATTGACCCACAACTTCGACCGCATGCGCGAGGCCCTGCAATCCGGGCACATGTCCCTGGAGGACATCCAGCGCAGCTTGTCCCGGACCATGCAATCGCTAGCCGATGACCTGGAGTCACCGGTCAGCATCCAAGCCCTGACCATGGGGCCGGGCACGGGAGGTACGCCGGCAGCCGCCGCAGCTTCGGCGGGCGAGCTGGCTTCCAGCGGCGATGCCTCGGAAGTGGCCAAGCTCCCCGAGCTGCTGCGCCAACTGGCACCCCAAAGCACGCAAAACGGGTCGACGGGACTGGCCGCGAACTGGCGTGCCAAGGCCCATTTCCAACAGTTCTTGGGTGGGTTGCACGCGGACTCGCGTCAAGCCCAAGGTCTGGGGTTGGCCACCTATGGCTCGAAGGCGCAGATCGTAGCGCTACAGCCCAACCTGTTCGCGAAGGGTTTGGACCTAGCCGTCTAGGCTGGACGCTGAGCCCGGGACTCGGGAACCCGAGTTCGCGGGCCAGAACTCGGGCCGATTGGGACCTCTCGCTGGTTTTTGACCGCTTGGGGGGATGGATTGGGGGCCTTGGGCCTTAAACTAGTGGGCAGTCCTGTACGGACGGTACCCCCCCAATCCCATGATGCACCTACCCCTCGGGTTGCCTGGTTGGCAGGAACTGGCGCCGATCGCCATCCTGTTGTTGATCTTCTTTGGTGCGCGCAAGCTGCCCGAGCTCGCCCGCGCCATGGGCACGAGCATCACCCAGTTTAAGAAGGGCCTCAAGGAAGATGGCAGCGAGGGGCCGCGCAACATCGATGGCGGTGACCCCCCCAAGGGGGAGTGACCCCAACCTTCGACCACCCTTGAGCCGAACCACGAACCAACGAGGGATGGGTCCTGATGCATGCAGTGGTGTCGTCCTGTGCGGCGGTCAATCCCGGCGCATGGGAACGGACAAGGCCCTACTCGAGACCCATGGCCGCACTCTGTTGCAGCATGTCTGCGATGTGTTGCAACCGCATGTGAGCGCTTGCTACTTGGCTACGGGAAGCGAAGCGCGTTACGCTGAGATCGGGTGGCCGTGCCTGCTCGACCAGGTTCCAGAAGCTGGGCCCCTAGGTGGCTTGCATGCGGCGCTGCTCGGTTCCGCGACCCCGTGGGTTCTGCTGGTGGCTGTGGACATGCCCGCTTTGGATGGGGCAATCCTGGACCGCTTGATGCAGTCCGTCGAAACGGGCGACCAAGTGGTGCAATTCGGTAACGAAGACTTTCCCGAACCGCTCTGCGCGCTGTACCACCGATCGGTGCTTCCTGCTGTGGAAGCTGCCTTGAACCGCGGCGATCGGCGCATGATCAGCTTCCTCGGCGGCTTGAAGCCTGGGGCCGTGCGCTGGCTGGGATCGGAGCCCAAACAGCCTGGCATGCGGTCGTTGGAAAACGTCAATGGCCCCTCGGATTGGACTCGTTGGCGCAACGCTGGGGAGCCGGGCGCATGAGTTCCGAAGTGGTGGCATTGCCGGAGCTGTTGGCGCCGGTTCGCGCGGGCTTGATCGCCATGCGGGAAATCCTTTCGGCGGAACTGTCCGACCAGGGGCCGGTGGGCGAACGGGTCGCCCACATTTCGCGCTTTCGCGGCAAAGAACTGCGGGCTGCTCTGGTGCTTCTCGCGGGGCAAGCCGTCGACAATCGAGATCCCGAATTGCCGCAGGTCGCCGCGGTGCTCGAGTTGATCCACTTGGCCACTTTGGTGCACGACGATGTCTTGGATGGGGCCGACTTGCGGCGCAACCTGCCCAGCGTGCACGTGGCCTGGGACGAACAGACCGCCATCCTGCTGGGCGACATGCTGTACAGCCGTGCTTTCCACCTTTCGACCCGTTTGCGCTCGATTTTGGCCGCCAGCCTGCTTTCCTTGGCGGCGCAGCGCATCTGTGCCGGCGAAATGGAACAGGCCGCCTTGCGCTATCGATTTGACCTAGATCAGGACACCTACGAGTCGATCGCTGCGGCCAAAACCGCCGAGCTGTATGCCGCAGCCTGCGAATTGGGGGCTAGGTACAAAGGGGAACCCGGCGCTTGGTCCGATAAGGAGGAGCGCAAGGCCCTGGAGCTCAAGGCCTTTGGCCGCGAATTGGGGCTCGCCTTCCAAATCATGGACGATGTCCTCGATGTAATCGGCAAGGAAGTGGAGGTCGGCAAACGGGTTGGTAACGATGTAGAGGATGGCAAGGTGACCTTGCCCATCCTATGGACCTACCAAAACAGCTCCGAAACCGTGCAAGCTCGCATCCGCCTAGCTTACCAGGATCCGTCCGTGACCGACCGCCTACAGGCGCTGCGGGAAGCCTGCGATTTGGAGGCCGGCCTGGCCTTCGCTCGCCGGCGCGCTCAAGAGTTGCTGCACAGCGCCTTGGGTCGCTTGGAGGCGATTCCGCCTAGCGCTGCGCGGGAAGCGCTCCAGCGCATCGCCGAGTACGTGCTGTACCGAAAGAAATAGCCCTATGATCAAGCTTCATTCACAAGGCGCAAGGCGCTCCACCACGGCGCTGTTGACCAGTTGCTTGCTGACGTTGGCGGCATGTCAGAAGGGGGATCGCGAAGCTGTCCTGACCCGGCGGGAGCCCACGTTCATTGGGCGCCCCGACGTTTCCTTGGGTGTGGTGACCAGCGAGCAACGCTTCGGTTCGCGTTCACCCAGCGCTCCGGCAGACCATGCGCCGCATGAGATGCCCGACTTTTCCTTTGACCTGCCCAGTACGTGGAAGCGCATCGCCGGTACGCAGATGCGTTTGCTCAACTTTCAGATCCAAGGCAACGAGCAAGCCACTTGCTATTTGTCGGCCCTAGGGGGCAACGAACAGGGGGTGCTCGACAACGTGAATCGGTGGCGCCGCCAATTCGGTTTGCCCGCGATCGATTCGACGGAGCTCGCCAACTTGCCGCAGCAGCCATTGTTCGGTGTGCCCGGAGTGCGCGTGGCCTGCGAGGGGACTTTCGACGATGGCATGGGCGGCAATCCTATCGAGCAGGCTGGGCTGCTTGGGTTGATCGTCTACCGGCAGGAAACCCTGGTGTTCCTCAAGCTCGTGGGCCCGAAAGCTATCGTGGACCAAGAGGTCGAGAACTTCGATCGTTTCAGCGCGTCGTTGGGGTTGCCCGGCGCTGGGACCACGGGAGCTCCGGCGTCGGGCGCTGCTTCGGGGCCTGCTTCGGGGGAGCGCAACTTGATCCACGATGCCCCGGTTTCCTGGCGGCTTCAGGCTCCTCGCCCAATGCGTAAGCTTGGATTCGATGTGGGCCAAGACTGTGATCTGTCGGTCACTCTTCTGGGTGGTGCGGCGGGCGGTGTCGCACTCAACATGAATCGCTGGCGGGACCAGCTCGATTTACCGCGCGTCGGTGAGGACGCCGTCGACCAGTTGGAGCGGGTGCAGATTCTCGGCGCCGAGGGGTATTGGCTAGACCTGACTGGCTCGTACAAAGGCATGGGTGACCAAGTACAAATCGCAGAAGGGCGTTTGATGGGGGCCATTGTGCCGCTCGGCGACCAGACCCTGTTCATCAAGTTGGTTGGACCCAGCGACCAAGTGGGCCAGGAAGCGGCGCGCTTGCGCGAGTTTGCGCAGACCCTGCGCTGGGAGGATGGTCAATGAAAACCCTCGTTCAATCGTTCATGCGGTTCTTTGGGTCGTATGCGCTGGCATGCGCGCTGCTCATCGGTCTGTTCTTGCTAACCCTGTTCGGGACCTTGGCATCGACCAAGGAGGGCCTGTATGCGGCGCAGAAGATGTACTTCGAGTCGTGGTACTTGCTACAGCCCTTGGGCAAGTTGCGCATTCCGCTCCCCGGGGGAATCGCGCTTATGACCATGCTGTCACTCAACCTTCTGGTGGGTGGCTTTGTCCGCATTCGGAAATCCAAGCGCACGGCCGGCATTCTGGTGGTGCACACGGGCATCGCAATTCTGCTGCTCGCCGGACTTGTCAAGCACTTGACCGCCGTGGAGGGCTACGTCCGACTGTACGAGGGCGAGCAGGCCACCGACTTCGTCAGCCACAACCAATGGGAAGTGGCCGTACGCGAGCTGGTTCCGGCACCGGCTGGCGGACTCACCAGTGGCACCGAATGGGTGGTGGATGAGCAAGCCTTCCGCGGCATCCACGGTGATGAGACCGCCTACGTGAGTTCTGCGGACCTTCCCTTCGAACTACGCTTGCGCCATTTTGTGCGCAATGCGCGGGTCTTGCCGAAGGGGCCCATGTGGAGCAGTGACTACCCAGTGATCGACGGATTTGCGGTCATGCCCGTCAAACCAGAACCCGACGAGGAATTCAACGCAGCGGCGATCTTCGCGGATGTTGTGCCCAAGGGAGCCACCCACGAAGTGGGCGGCGAGCAAGCGATCCTATGGGCAGGCGAGAATGCCCCATTTGTGGTATCCAGGGCAGGGAAGCAGTTCGCCATCGAAATCCGCCGCATGCGGACTCCTATGCCCTTCGCCATGCGGCTCGAGAAGTTCACCAAGGAAGACCACCCGCGCACCGACATCGCGAGTGTGTACTCCAGCCACGTGATCAAGATCGACAAGACCACGGCCAGCGAAACCCCGGTGCACATCGCCATGAACGAGCCGCTGCGCGACAAGGGCATTGTGGCCTTCCAGAGCAGCTGGGGCCCGTCCAACGCCCGCCCGGGCACACGCCTGTTCTCGGTGTTTTCGGTGGTGCGCAATCCCTCGGACCGCTGGCCCGAGTACTCGTGTTGGGTGATCGCAGCCGGAATGCTGATCGCGTTTGGCCAAAGACTGCTCGCCTTCCTCAAGAAACAAAGCCAAAACCGCCAGGTGGAGAGTGCCCAATGAAGCGTTGCATGATGTCCCTGTTGGCCTTGGTGGCCATGGTATGGTTGGGTGGGATTGTCCAGGCCCAAACCGGGTCATCGGGGCCGGAGAAGCCCGAACGGACCTTTGCCTACTCCAAAGAGATCCTCGACACCTTCGGGGCGATCCCAGTGCAGGATGGTGGACGGATCAAACCGCTGAGCACCCTGGCCGGGTTCAAAATGCTGCGCTTCTATGGCAAACGGAGCATGAAGTCCGGGGGGCTGGCGCCTGAAGAAACCCTCAACCCCGAGGCCTGGCTGCTCGACTGTTTCTTCTTCCCCGAGCAGGCCAAGCGCTATCCGAACTTTGTGATCCAGTACAAAGCCGTGGCTGTGGCCATCGGGCTCGACTTGGAAACCAAGAAGAAACGGGATCGCTATAGTTACGAGGAGTTGGCTCCCGTGCGTGCTCGCTTGGATCAGGTCGCGGGTGCGGCATTCCGCAAGGACAGCAAGGAGCGCGACTTGGTAGAACGCCAGGTGGTCAACCTGTGGCGCAACGTTTCCGACTTTGAAGACTTGTGCCGCTTCACGGCCTTTGCCGGGAATCCTCTGCCGACTTCGGCTTTGGATTCGGTGTCCGACCTGTACGGTGGTCGCGACCCGGAGTTGCCGGAGTTTCTTGCATTGGCTCCCGACTTTCGCCAGCGCGTGATCGGGCAGGAGTCGGGCCCCGCGTGGCAAGCCCTCTCGGACAAGATCGACAGCATGGCCCGCCGCAACATTGGCGGATTGGGGATCTTTCCACCGCAGGTAGACGCGGAGCAAGAGCCCGAATGGATGGCATGGCCCGAGATGATCACGCTTTGCTTGCAGGGCGATCCAGCGGCCATGGCTGAGGTCCCTTTGATGGAGACTTTGGGCCGCGTAGTAGCCTCCAAAAACGACCCTGCGGGCTTTGAAGCGGAGCTATCTACCTTTGCCGGGGAAATCGAAGCCCGCGCCAAGGCACGCGGGGAGTACGCCCGCATTCCCATGGAGCGCGATTTCTATCGCTACGACTTCTTCTACCGAGCACTCTACGCCTTTGTTCTGGGCTTTCTTCTGATCGCCTTCAGTTGGCTACGCAGTGGTGCGGGCGGAAAAGGCTCGTGGTTGGTCCGCGGGGCATGGGTGTTCAGTTCGTTGGGCTGGGTGCTGTTGACCGTTGGCATCACCTACCGCTGCATCCTTCGCCAGCGCCCGCCGATCTCGACGTTGTACGAAACGATCCTGTTCATTGCTTCCGTAGCGGTCGTGACGGCCCTCTTCCTGGAGTGGACCACCAGGCGCCGAATTGGATTGGCGGTGGCTAGTTTCCTGGGTGCACTTGGCATGTTCATGGCCGGTCGTTACGAGCTGCGCGAGGCCGCTACGGCTGGGGACACCATGCCAAGTCTGGTTGCAGTGCTCGATACGAACTATTGGTTGGCCATCCACGTAACCACCATCAACATTGGCTACGCAGCAGGTATGTTGGCTGCAGCCCTGGCCCACGTTTGGTTGGGTTCATTCTTCTTCGGCAAGGGGCGTAAGGACAGCGGCGTACGAGCGGAGTTGTCGCGCATGGTGTACGGCGTTCTTTGCTTCAGCCTGCTGTTCTCCGTGGTGGGTACCATCCTGGGCGGTGTTTGGGCCAACGACTCGTGGGGCCGCTTCTGGGGTTGGGACCCCAAAGAAAACGGGGCCTTGATGATTTGCCTGTGGGAGCTGTTGATCCTGCACGCCCGTATGGGGGGCTACATCCGCCAGTTTGGCCTAGCCATCATGAACGTGTTGCTGGGCCTTGTGGTTGCGTTCTCATGGTGGGGGGTCAACCTTCTGGGGGTGGGTCTGCATAGCTACGGATTCACCGAAGGGGTCGGCTTCTGGCTGACCTCGTTCTACGGCCTCGAGCTGGTCATCGTGGGTCTTGCGCTGTTCGCCAAGTACATGCAGGATCGGCGTCAGCTCGTGGAGCGGACCTAAGTGATGTCCGAAGCTCGGATACTCGATGGCAAAGCCACGGCTTTGGCGATCCGGACCGAAGTGCGTTCGGCTGCGGCGAAACTCGAAGAGAGCGGATGCCGCGCCGGGCTTGCGGTGGTGTTGGTGGGCGAGGATCCCGCCAGCCATGTTTATGTGCGCAACAAGGACCGCGCGGCCAGCGATGCTGGGCTCGCTGTCCAGACGGTACGGCTTGGTGCCGCGACGACGCAAGAACGCCTGCTCCAGGAGGTCCGCACCCTCGCAGAAGACGACGCCGTGCACGGAATCCTGGTACAACTGCCCTTGCCCAGCCACCTGGACGCAGCGGAAGTCATCGAGGCGATCCCGCCCCATAAGGATGTGGATGGCCTGACCCAAAGCAATGTGGCGGCCTTGGTTACGGGGCGTCCAGGGTTGCGCCCGTGCACACCAGCCGGCTGCATCGAATTGCTCACGCGCTACGAGATCGGGCTGGAAGGCAAGCACGTGGTCGTCGTGGGCCGATCGATGCTTGTCGGAAAGCCCTTGGCCCATTTGGCTTTGGCGGCCAACGCAACCGTCACCATCTGCCATTCCCGGACCCAGGAGCTGGAACAGCATTGCCGGCGGGCCGACATTTTGGTCGCAGCCGTGGGGATTCCCGAACTCATCCGAGGCGATTGGGTGCAACCCGGCGCGGTGGTACTGGATGTGGGCATCAACCGCGCCGAAGACGGTCGCCTGGTCGGGGATGTGGATTTTGAGGGCGCCTCCCGCATCGCTTCGGCCATCACCCCTGTGCCCGGCGGAATCGGGCCCATGACGATTGCGATGCTGTTGGTCAACACCCTGCAAAGCGCGGCTTTGCGTTGTGGGATGACGGCCAAGGACTTAGGGTGGGGGCGCTGAGCCCGACGCTGTCTGGCCGGCGCCAAGATCTTTAGGGATCAAGCCTTTCAACGGAACTGGAGGACACCTTGCCGTCGCTCACGCCGGTTGTACGCAAACTCTTGATGTGGAACGTGGCCATTTTTTTGGTCTCGATGGTGTTGTCGTTCCAAAAGGGCGTGTTTGCGGAGGGAATGACGTATCTGAGCTTGAACCCCTTCACATGGGGAACCCATGCTCCGTACTTCCCTGTTTGGCAGCTGGTGACCTATGGTTTCCTGCATAGTGTGGGCAGTCTCAGCCATTTGGCGTTCAACATGTTGGCGCTGTACTTCTTTGGCACCCTGCTGGAACAGCTCGTGGGATCTACGCGCATGGCGGTGACCTACTTCGGAGCCATGGTGGCAGGCGGCGTATTGCACTTGCTCGCTTCCATGCTGGGTTCCCCGCACCCAGCGATCGGAGCCTCCGGAGCGGTACTGGGGGTGATCGTCGCGGTAGCCGTTCTACGGCCCCAGACCCCCGTAATCTTCCTGATCTTTCCGATGACGCTCAAGGTCATGGCGATGCTCATCGTCGGCCTCGACGCCTTTATGGTGATCGTTGCGCTTCGGGATGGGATGGACTCCGGGGTGGCGCACTGGGTGCACCTGGGTGGGGCCCTGTTTGGGTTTTTGTGGGCTCGTAAGGGGTGGATTTGGATCGACTTCCCCAGCCGTTGGACAGCGCTGCGCGCCCAGCAGGCCCGCCAGACGGAGCAGGACGAGGCCCAACGCATGGACGATCTGCTGGCCAAAATCGCGCGGGATGGCATCGCTAGCTTGAGCCAGCGCGAGCGCGATTTCCTTAAGCGGATGTCTGAGCGCAAACGCTGAATCGCCACCGTTTGGGCTGGTCAAGGGCTCTTGGGGGAGCGGATTTTGTGCTCGAAACGGGCCGGGTGGTAAACTATCGGTCCGCTGGACGCCCGCTCACCCCCTTACGATCATGATACGACCCACGCTGGTTTGCCTTGCCCTAGTCGCCGCCCCCCTGGCCGCCCGTGCTTGGTCTCCTCCGGAGCCGGGTATGGCTACGGCCGTGCGTAGCAGCACCGAGGATCGGGAGACCTTTCGCAAGAAATTCCAGAGCGCGATGACGGTCAACTCCCGTAAGGAGATGGAGCGTTTGGTGCGCCAAAACGTAGATGAAACGGTGAACTGGATCCTGGAAGTCGCCTACGGTCAGGTGATCGCTCCCAGCGACGGCAAGCTCGCGACCTTCGATGCACTCGAGAAGGCTTGGAAGGATGCCAAAGACACGGACTTTCCGGCGGAAATGCGTCGCTTCTACGATCGCTTCGACAAAGAGGACTTCAAGACCTACAACAAACTGATTGAAACCTACAACAAGCTGGTTGCGGACTACTTCAAAGCATTGAACAAGGAAGGGGGCCCCGATACCCAAGAGATGGTCGACTTCGCGACCAGCTTTGACAGTCTTGGCGAAGAGTTCGCAGACTTTCAGTGTGACTACTACGCTTCGCAATGCTGGGCCTACTCGGGGGTAACCTGGGACGAAGAGCGCGCCAAGGACAAGGCCGATCTGAAGAAGGCCTGCAGCGCCTACGGGCGGATGATCGAGGTTCGCGAGCGCATTGGGCTCAAAGACAACATCCTGGTTCAGGCCAAACCCCGTTACATCACCCTCGTCAAGCAGGGCCACGGCCCTGAGGGAGCCGTAGCACCGGGTGGCGAAGGCGAAGAAGGCGCTGGGCCCGATCAACCCGCCGCCGAGATGGTGCGCGTTCCGCTGACCTTCCAGCTGCTTGAGGATATCTACGCCTTCACGCGCCCCAACTACTTCGTCGATGAGCACTATCCGCTCTGGCATTCGTTTTACTTGCGCGAAGTAGGATCGGAAATCACCGGAGTTCTGCGGTTTGAGCCGCTTTGGAAGCGATCCGGCCACACCATCGCAGCCCGTCGCGAAGGTGCCGCCAAGATCTTCATCGATGTGGATGGGGATCAGACCAGGGGGCCAGGCGACGTGGATGTTCCCATCAAAGGCAACTTGGCCCCGGTGCATGTTCATCTCGAAGTTGATGGGCAGCCGCGAGATTCGGCCTTCTGGGTCCAGGTTGGGCAGGAGAAGGACAACTACCAGGGGATGGAGGCCAATCTCCAAGGCAACGACAACCAGTACGGCATCTATGCCTCGCCAGGTGGCACCATGGTCGGGACGATCGATGGAGAGGCGATCCGTATCATCGACGAAGACATGGATGGGATTTACGGGGGCAAACCCGCGCCGTATGCCCATGTTGGCATGACCAAGGGGTACTTCCACACCGAGTTTGACTCGATGTTGATCGGTTCAAGCAAGACGGCGGTCCCGTTTTCTCAATTCGCCAAGATCGGCAAGGCTTGGTACGAGCTGCACTCCGTGGACGATGGAACGGCCCTGGAGGTAGCCAAAGTCGAACCGGAAACGGGTGAGCTCAAATTGAAGTTCAAAGGGCCCAAGCCTGCGTTCCTGGTCTTCCAGGGCAAAGGCAGCATGGAGGGAGCCCTGTTCGATTTGACCACAAGCAGTAGCGTCGAGGTACCCATTGGCGAGTATCAGCTGCTGGCAGGCATGATCGCAGTGGGCAAAAAGAAGCAGCTGCAAAAGGTCCTGATCGTCGCTGGAGAATCGACTCCGACCTGGACGGTGGAAGCGGGCAAGTCGGTGGACGTGGAGTTGGGCGGCCCTTTTGGTTTTGACTTCAAGGCCGACGTGGATCCAAAGGGGTGCCAGGTGATCGGCGAGACGGTTGTGGTGGTTGGGGCCGCTGGGGAACGCTACGAGCGACCCTATCTATGCGTGGCTCGGCCTGAGGCCAGCGCCCGCGTGGCTGGAGCGAAGAAGGGCACCAAGTTTGTCAAAATGCCGGCTACGACCGACACCATGGAGGTTCAGAAGAAGGGCTGGAACGTGACTTGGTTCCCCAAGGACCTAGCGATCGACGTCAAAGGCGCGGAAGGCGAGGTCGAGGTCCAATTGACCGAGAAAAAGCACCCGTTGTTTGGCAAAATCACCTCCCAATGGCTGAAGTTCGGTAGCTGATCGCATCTGCCGGCTCCCCCTTCGACTGCCCCAAGGAACCCCTGTGCTCGATCTCAAATTCATTCGTTCCCATCCCGATCAGGTCCGCGCTGGCGCACACAAGAAGCGCATGGCTTGTGATGTGGATCGCATCCTCGAGCTGGATACCCAGCACCGTGCCCTGGGGGTGGAGATTGACTCCCTGCGCCAGGAGCAGCGCCATGCAGGCAAGCATCTGGCCAGCGTGGAAGCGGATGCTCGGGCCGCGCTGATTGAGGCTCAGGCGGAGCTCAAGGCCAAGTTGAAGGATCTGGAGCTGCAGCAGGGGGCCCTCACGGAAGAGCTCAAGCGCCTACTCCTTTTGGTTCCCAACATCCCGGCGGAAGCTGTGCCCGAAGGGGCCACCGACGCCGACAACGTCGAAATCCGCAAGGTTGGAGTTCCGCGCTCCTTCGATTTTGCCTTCCGCTCGCACATCGATCTGGGTGAGGCGCAAGATTGGTTGGACATCCTACGGGGTGCCCGGATTGCGGGATCGCGCAACTACTTCCTCAAGGGTGATCTGTCGCTGCTAGAGGGGGCGGTCATGCGCTACGCGCTCGACGTCATGGTGGCCAAGGGGTTCGTCCCCCTGTCGGTGCCAACCTTGGTGCGCACCGAGACGATGGTGGGAACTGGGTACTTTCCCGGTGGAGAGGAACAGGCTTACCGGACCGATAGCCGGGATGACCTTTGCCTGGTAGGGACCGCAGAGGTTCCGATCACCGCCCTGCATCAGGACGAAATTCTGGACCTGGACACTTTGCCCCTGCGCTTTGTGGCGCTGTCCTCTTGCTACCGGCGCGAAGCCGGAACCTATGGCAAGGACACCAAGGGTTTGTATCGGGTGCACCAGTTCCTCAAGGTGGAGCAGGTGGTGATCGACGTGGCGGACGATGCGAAGAGCCTCGAACACCACCTGTCGATTCTGCAAAACTCCGAGGAGATCCTGACCAGCTTGGGGTTGCCCTACCGGGTCGTCAACGTTTGTGGGGGGGACCTGGGCCAACCGCAGATTCAGAAGTTTGACATCGAAACCTGGATGCCCAGTCGCGAAGGGTATGGGGAGACCCATTCGGCTTCGCGCTTTCATGATTTCCAGGCGAGGCGCCTGAACCTGCGCTACCGCGATGCCGAGGGGAAGGTGCAGTTTTGCCACACCCTCAACAACACCGTGGCTGCGTCCACGCGGATGTTGATTGCTTTGCTCGAAAACCACCAAACCCGGGAGGGCCAAGTTCGTATCCCGGCGCCTTTGCGGCCCTACATGGGCGGGCGGGAGCTCATCGGTAAGCCACTCTGTTAGCCGAGGTTGTCCCCAGAGAGGATTCCTGGCGAACGGTACAGCGGGTTCGTTGCTGCGAGCCTCTAGACGCGTACTTAGACTGCTGAAGCCAGGGCAGCACAGGGGGTCTACAGGCTTTCGCAGCTCGCGCAGACTCAGTCTTTGCCAGAAGGGCGAGTCGTTCCACCGTCTACGCTAAGCGTGCTTCCGCCGCCTGTGCGGGAATTGCCTCCGCGGCCGGTTCCACCAGCCCCGCCTCCGCCGCCACCCCCGCGGCCCCCAGCAGCAGAGCCGCCGACCTCTAGATCATTCTGACCCGCCTCATTCCCCGACCCAGGGGCTCCGGATCCGTTGTCCGCTTCAGGCACAGCCAGGAAGGCCAGCTCCGGGTCTTCGGCCCGTAAGGCTTCGGGAAAGCGTATTGTCCGTTTGTAGGTGACGGTCATGAGCTGATTCGAAGAAAACTCCAGCTGTTCTTGGAGCAGGCGCGGGGTGTTCTCCAGAGTCATCGAAATCACGATCGAAGCTGGAAGCCCCTGATGCTCGGGATCGGGCGAAGGGGTGGCGCCCCATTCCAAAATGGCTGGCTGGTCCAGTTCGTCGCTCTCGAACACCTCGATACTGAAGGACTTGACCCGGTTGCTAAGGAAGGTGTAACTGCCTCCGCTGAAAGGCTCTTCGTCGACGCCGTAGTCTTCGCGGCGATAGAGCTCGAGGAACTCGTCATCGTCAGGATTGGGGCGGGTCACGTATCCGATCTCGCACACCTGGGCGCGTCGAATTTCTCCGTCCACCCAGACCGGCTCACGACTGCGACTGGCACTGACAAAGTCGATACGATCCGCATCGAGTCCGTACTGCACCCGATCGATGATGCGTAGGTGCTCGGTCCGGGGACGACCCAGGATGTGAAGGCCCATAAGATCATCGTGGATTTGGTCCATGATGATCGGGCCTGCTAGCTGGGTTTCTTGGGTGTTGTGGATGCGGTCGCGGGTGATGCGAACCGCGGACAAGACCTTCAGGATGGAAACCAACATGAGGGACATGACCGCCACGGCGATCAGAACCTCGATGACGGTGAATCCGGCTTTTTGGCTACTTGCCCGCATTGTTGGTACCTCCTGGGTCTCCACCAGCGGATCCGCCTGCGGCTCCCGACCCGTCCTCGGTGGCGGTGTCGGTAGCGGTCACATCGGCCTCTGCCTTGCCATGCACTTGTTCCCAGGGGATCCAGGCTTCCAGTTCGATGGAGTCGTTGAGTTCCTCCGAGTGCTTGGGAAAGATCACACGGATGTGGACCGTCTCGTAATCCTCTTCAACGGTTTCTTCGTCGCTAGTTTGGTTGTTCTGTTCCCATTGGCGCCGATTGGCCCAGTTGTCAATGCGCTCTACATCGCGGTCTTCCCGTTGGCCATGATCGGGCAAAGAGGCGTCCCCGAATGCGATTTGATAGGACATGTAGGGGGCGATGTCTTCGGGGTAGGTACCGACGATGACCTCGGTGCTTTCGGCTTGGTATTGACCGGTGGCAATCTCGCCTAGTGTGCGCAGCGCCATCTCTCGCGCCAGTTTGACCTCGTGGGTATGAGCCGCCGTCGTCTGGGCCGAAGTCAGCGCTTGGAGGGTGTACGTGATCGTGAGTCCCACGAGCGCGATCGTGATGGCGGCTTCCGCTAGGGTAAAGCCGGAGCGGGTCGGGTGGGGGCGCAGTACGTTCATGATTAGTCGAAGTCTCCCGCTTGGGGAGGCTCCCGTTGGTAGAGCCCTTCGTGGAAACGAATCAAGCCGGTCAGCGCCAAGACTTCCACGGTGAATTGGTTCGAGTAGCTCGGCTGCGTCAAGATGACGTAGTGCTCCGAGGCGGAACCGGAGGGATCGAAGTGGACCAGAACCTGGCCCTGTTCGTAGCGCTCTCCTGCCAAGACAATGGCCTCGAATTCCACCCCCTCGCGCAGCGGTTCCCAGTTACCCAACAAGCGTTCGTCGTCGGCGTGGTACCCAGAGATGAACAGACCTCCCCCCCGCAAGAACGGGGTGATCTCCCGATAGCGGTTTTGGTCTAGGTCATAGAGCAGGTAGAAATCCTTGTTGCGGGTGATCGCTTCGCGTCTGGTGTCCCGCAAGGTGGAGGCCAGCTCCCGGACGCTCGTATTGAGCCGTTCTCCGGGAACCATGGCCTCGAAACTGACGCTGACCGCATAGGTCATGAGGCCGATGATCAAGACCACGACCGTCAGTTCGATGATCGAGAAGCCTGCTCGGGAACCCGCGCGGTTCCTGCTCCTTCCGGCAGATGCCTGAGCAGTCTTCATAGTCGTCCTATTTTTCGCCGTTGAGCACCATTTGTGCGCTCAAGTCCCGGTCGTCGCCTTCGCCACCCTGGGCGCCGTCTTTTCCGTAACACCAGAGTTCCATGTCCCGGTTGCCCTCGGGCGCCAAGTAGTGGTACTCATTGTTCCACGGGTCCTTGGGGACCTCGGTTTGCTCCAGGAAGGACTTGCCGTTCGAGTCGCGCTCGACCAGCCGTTCCAGGCTATCGGGGTACTCGCCGCCGTTGCGGATCGCGTAGGTCTTGATCGCGTTTTGCAGCGTCGACAGGTCGCCGCGGACCTTGCCCCATTTGGCATCGCCGAGGCGGTCGAGCACCCGCGGCACAACCTGGGTGGCGAGCAGTCCAATGATCAAGATCACGACCATCAGTTCCGCGATCGAGAAGCCTGCCCGGCGGGCCCGTCGGCCAACGCTTTGGATGCGGGAAAAGGAATGGAGAGGTTTCATAGTTGCTAGTGCGTTTTTAGACGCGTCCGATTTCGAGGATGGGCTGGACGATAGCCCAGACGATGAAGCCGACGATTCCTGCCAAGAATACGATCATGATCGGTTCCAGGAGGGCCGTAAAGCGCTCGGTTACCATGTCGATCTCTTCGTCATAGGCGCCGGCAATCCGATCGAGCATTTGCTCCAATTCGCCCGACTGTTCCCCGACGGCTACCATATAGCCTACGACCGAGGGAAATGCGCCGCTTGCTTTTAGTGGGGTCGAGATGTCGGCCCCCTCGATGACTCGTGTCTTAATGTGATCCGTCGCATCGGAGATCACGCGGTTTCCAACCACACTGCTGGTGATTTCCAGGCTCTGGATAACAGGTACGCCCGACTGCAAAAGCGTGGATAGGGTGCGGGTGAAGCGCCCAACAGAAGCTTTACGGAGTAAGTCGCCCAGTACGGGGATCCGTAGCAGGTTGCGATCGATGACGAGGCGGCCCTTTTCCGAGTTCTTGTAGAAACGCTCCAAGACTGCGGAGACTGCGCCAAGTCCAAAGAAGATGACCCACCAATAGTCCTGAAACACCTTGCTGATTCCGACCAGGATCTTGGTGGGGGGAGGAAGTGCCTTTTCCTGATCCACCAGCATTTGGGTGATTTCAGGGACCACTTTGGCCATCAGGATGGTGACCACGATGAAGCCAATGCCAAGCATCATCATCGGGTAGGTCAAAGCTCCAACAACCTTGCGCCGCAAGGTCCGCTGGGTCTGCATGTAGTCGGCGAGCCGAGAAAGGACCGTGTCCAAATTGCCCGTGGCTTGACCGGCATGGACCATGTTGACGTACAGCGGAGAAAACCAGCGGGGGTGTCGCCCAAGGGCCTCCGCCAAGTTGCTACCAGACTGGATGTCCTCACGAATCTGCCGGAACATGGTTTCCACCGTGCGCTGCTCCGACTGTTCCACGATGGCCGAAAGGGTTTCGGTCAAGGGGATGCCGGACCCGAGCAGCGTGGCCATTTGGCGGGTCACGCCACCAATGATCTCCGATTCCTTGGCGCCCGGACCTTGGCGGGCGGCGCGGGCATTGAGAACCCGTCGAACCATGTTCTCTTTGGGATCCGACTTCCGGCGCGTTTTGCCGCCGCGAACCTCCAAGAGGGTGTGTACGTGCAGGTTGTCGCGTCGAAGCTTGTGGCGTGCGTCGCGCTCGGTGTCCGCATCAATGATGCCAGCCTTGGTGCCACCACCGGGTGCATAGGCTTTGTACTCGTAGATGGGCATGGGGGGCCTCGGGCTACTCGAAGTCCAACTGGGTTACGCGCAGGACCTCGTCGGCGGTGGTTAGGCCCGCTTCGATTTTCTGGCGCCCGTCTTCGCGCAGGGTGATCAACCCACGCGTCACCGCGGAGCGTTTCATCTCTGAGGCACTGGCCCCAGTCATGATTTGGGTACGAAGCTCCTCGTCCACGGGCATGATCTCATAGATCGCGGTCCGGCCTGAGTAGCCGGAATGGAAACACTCCTCGCAACCCGCACCCACGGCTACCTTGCCATTTAAGCGTTTGAGGTCCATACCCACCTTGTCGAGTTTGGCCTTCCATTCATCCGTGATCGGGATGTGGTGGCGGCAATGGCGGCAAATGGTCCGGACTAGGCGCTGGGCGATGATCAGGACGATCGAAGACGACACCAGGTAGGGCTCCACTCCTTGGTCCACCATACGTGTGATGGTGGAGGCTGCGTCGTTGGTGTGGACAGTGGAGAAAACCAAGTGACCGGTGAGGGCGGCGCGGATGGCGACCTCGGCGGTTTCCAAGTCCCGAATCTCACCGACCATCATCACGTCCGGGTCTTGGCGCAGGAAAGAGCGCAAACCCGTTGCAAAGGTCAAGCCTTTCTTAACGTTCACTTGGACCTGGCTCACCCCAGGTAGCGCGTATTCGACCGGGTCTTCGATGGTCAAAACGTTCTTTTGGCTGGTGTCGATTTGCGCCATCGAGGCGTACAGGGTCGTGGTTTTGCCACTTCCTGTGGGGCCGGTCACCAAGATGATTCCGTGGTTGAAATCCAAGTACTCGCGCATCAAATCCTGGTTTTCCTTGGTGAGGCCGATCTCATCGAGGGTGTAAAGCTTCGCCGATTTGTCGAGCAAACGAAGCACGATGCGCTCCCCATCCGAGGTGGGAATCGTGCTGATACGAACGTCGACTTCCCCGTCACCGAGGCGGATCGTGGCGCGGCCGTCTTGAGGCAATCGTCGCTCGGCAATGTCCATCTTGCCCATGACCTTCACGCGGCTGATGATGGCGTCTTGGACCCGACGCGGAATCGAATCCATGTCGTACAGGATGCCGTCGATCCGAAAGCGAACCTGCATGCGCTCCGCATAGGGCTGGAAGTGCACGTCGGAAGCGCGCATTTTGAGCGCCTGGAACAACACGGTGTTGACCAGCTTGATGATCGGCGCTTTGTTGGAGACGTTGAGAACGTCTTCCGCTTCGTCGATCTGCGCTGCCATCGACCCGATGTCCCCATCTTCGGCGACCGCATCCAGGGCTTCGTCGATTCCGTCGGCCTTGTGTCGGTAAGCCCGGGAAATGAGACCCGTGATCTCCAGCCGCGGAGCCAGGACCGCATCGACTTCGCAGCCCAGCATGGCCGACAGGTCGTCCATGGGGTGCGGGTCCAGGGGAGAGCAGGTGGCCACCTTGACCACACGATCTTCGCCCTGAGCCAACGGGATCAGGTTGTAGTTGCGGACAAACTGGACCGGAATCGAGTCGACAAACTTGGCGGGGACCTTGGTGCCTTCCAAGCTCGCCCGGAACTCGTATCCAAGGTGTTTGGCATACACTTGCAGGAGAGTGGCCTCGTCGAGGAATCCCCGCTGCAAGATGATGCGGTCGACGGATTCGCCGCTGGCCGCCGCCTGCAGGCGGCAGTCTTCCAAATGGTGCCGGGCGAGGCCGGCGTCGACCAACAAGTCTCCGATACTGACCATGGTATGGGGGGGGGCCTCAAGGGGTCCCATCACTCGCCTGCCTCATCGATGGCGCTCTGCACTTGACCGGGGGTCATGCCAATGGACGCCGCATCCGTTTCTCCACGGGGCGGGCTCTGGTAGAGCGGGATATCGAACCCGTCGAGGTCGATCATGCCGTGGTCGCTACCGAACTTCGGATCGATGATGCGGATGCGTTCCTTGCCGATGGTATCGGCAGCTTCCATCTTGCGCTGGTAGGAGATTTCGGCCAAGTCCGCGAACTCGGTGTCATCGAGGATGTGAGGGGTCACGAAGAAGTACAGGGTCGTACGGGTGCCCGAGTTGGACTCGCGTCGGAACAAAGTTCCGAGGACGGGCAGGTCCCCCAGGATGGGGATCTTGTCAACCGTCTCGGAGCGGTTATCGATGATGATACCGCCGATGACCATGGTGTCGCCGTCGGGGACGGTGACCTCGGTCGTCAGGATCCGCGTGCTCCGCGGGGGCGGGATGGCACCCGAAACGCTACCGATGAAGTTGGAAATCTTGAGGTCGACTTTGAGCCGCAAGTAGTTCGAGGCGCTGATCGACGGGGAGATCTTCATCGTGATGCCAGCTTCCTGGTACGAGTTGAAGTTCTCTTGGGTCTGCCCGGCGTTGCCACCCACGGCGGTGATGGTGGTCGTCGGTTGCTCTTCCTTGGTTTCGACCGTGGCTTCGACGTTGTTGTTGACCAGCACGCTGGGCACGTTGAGCACATTCGAGTTGCGATTCTCTTCCAGGGCGCGGAGCAGGACCGGGAGGCTGAAGTCATCTCCATCCAAAAGGCCCGCAGAAACCCCGGTGGTGGTGCTGGGTACGCGCACGTCCGGGATGCCGTCCCCGTCCGTATCCGACAGGGTGGATAGTCCAAAGTTCGTCACGCCAAAGCCACCGCTCTGCCCGACCCCGGGAATGTTCGCAAGCGCCAACTCCACCCCTAGGTCGTAGATGTCTTGGCCCGTCAATTCGATCAGGGCTGTTTCGATCAATACCTGCGGTTGGCGTTGATCCAGGCGCCGAATCAGGTCGAGGACTTCGCTGTAGCGGGTGCGGCTGGCAGCGATAAGCAGGGAATTGGACTTGGAGTCCGCAATGACGACGAACTCGGAGTTGTTGGTCCCGCGGGAGGCTGTGTTGTTGGTCTGGGGGGAGCCCGCTTGGACCTCCAGTCGGCTAGCGTCGCTCAAGAACGAGTTGAGCGTTTCTGCCAATTCGCTCGCTTCGACGTTCTCGACGCTATAGATGTGGTAGGCCCGCTCGGAATCCACTACGTCCACATCCAGCTGGGCGACGAGGTCGCGAATGCGGGGCATGTCTTCGGGCAACGCGAGCACCAGAAGCGAGTTCTGGCGGGGATCGACCATGATCTTGACTTGACCCTGGCCGCGCGAAAGCGGAGCGGTGGGGCCCTGGGGGTTTTGTGCCGCGTTGCGGTTGGAGACCTGCGTGCTGAAATCCAGCAACTCCTCGACCAGGCTGGCGATTTCGTCCGCGGCCGCAAATTCAAGCCGGATCAAAGCGAATTCCGGCTCGATCACCGTGACAGCGGATGCGTCGTCGATGATTTTGAGCATGCGCGCCAAGGCGGCCACTTGGCTACCAAACCCCGTGAGCACAAACGAGTTCGAGCTGCCCGCAGGGATCATCTGCTGGGTGTTTGGGTCGGCGATCAATTGCCGCATGGTGTTCGACAGGCTGCGAACGTCCGTGTTGGGCAGGTTGATGACGGTGGTGATCAGCGTTGCCGGCTGGTCGTTGTATTGGTCCAGGTCTTCGGGGTCCACGTAGGGGGCCGCCGCGCGGATCTTGGGTGCGTTTTGGGTGCCACCGCCCACGAGCGAATCGATTTGGATGACCGAGATCCCTGACGGGCCAATCTCGGTGCAGACGAAGTCGTTCATGACCATCAGGATCTGGAAGAAGGAATAGAACTGCTTCTTCGGGATCCGCTTCGTGCCCAGTAGGCGCACGTTGGTGCTGGTCAGGCGAGTGGCTGCGTCGTCCTTGACGTGGAAGGTCAAGCCCGTCACCTGTTGGCAGGCCTGGACAAACTGGGCCAAGGACATCCCCCCCTGGCCATCGGCCGGCTGGGGGAAGTTGAGGATGTAGCTGTCCCCGACATCCTGGATGGCGGGAACGGGCTGCCCCTGGGACGAATTCTGGAACCTGGGCCCCGGGAGGGCTAGGGCTAGAGGGAGCAAGAGCGCGGTGGCAATCATCGTCCGATAGGTGCGGCGGGTCGGGGGGAGTACGTTGCCGGGATGTCCGGCTATGTTCTTGGCAGAATGGAAGTTATGGCCAGCCTGTCCTGCCCGGAGGCACTCTAGGGGTCGGGCCAGCGCGGGTCAAACCCCAGGATGGGGTCTGGCCTTCCGGCACTGGACGATCGAACCTTCTTCGGCTTCCCTTCCCATTCCGGAAACGGTGTCGGAGGCTCTGGGATCCACGAGGGACTCGCCGGGGAGCCGGAGTTTTGTTTGTCAGGGCCGCGACCAACTCAGGGTGCTCCTGGCGTCTCGGGTACATGGCGGGCGCCCTCAGCCTGGAACTTGGGGTAGGCAGGCGGCGGCAGCGGCTCTTTCCGAGCCTGCCCCTAGCGTGCCCAGGGGGCCGGGGCGCTACACTACGATCTATGAATCTCGCCGAACTGTTCGGTCCCATGGGGCTGGTGGTCCCTTTTGCGCCCGTCGACAAGTGGGAAGCGATTGGAGAACTCGTTCAACAAACAGTAGCTCGGGGATCGCTGACACCTCGCCAGGGGGAGTCTGCCCTAGAAGCCGTGCTACGCCGGGAGAGGTCCATGTCCACGGGGATGGAGAAGGGGATCGCGATTCCCCATGCGGCCATGGACGGCCTGTCGGCCCCGGTGGCATGCCTTGGGATCACGCCGGCAGGAAAGGGGATCGCTTTTGAAAGCATGGACGGAGCCCCGGCCGAATTGGTGGTGCTACTCCTGATCCCCAAGGACCAAAAGCTACTGCACATCCGGACCCTAGCAGAGGTTGCCCGGGTTCTGGGGGATCCCGCCGTCCGGGCCACGTTGTCCGCTGCAACCACCCCTGAGGAAGCGTTTGCGGCTCTGGATAGGGCTTCCTGAGGGGGTCCAGTGGCCCAGCCAGGGACTTGTGCTCGGGGGATCGCCTTGAACTGGATTCTTGCTTAGGCTGGCGCACTCGCCTGGAAGACTCTCCCCGCCAAACCACCGTGCTGTTCTACCCCGATGTGCTGGCCGGGCAATTGCCGGCGACCCCGGACCAAGTCCGACAGCTCGCGCTTCGGGCAATGATCGCCAATCGCCAAGCGGGTAGGGGGTTCGGAGTGCTCGAATTCGTATTGGATGGGTATGGCGACTGGATCCAACGTCGGGATCGGGCCTTCGCCGACGGACTCTTCGTCTCCCTCTTGGATGATTTGGTCCGAGGGGAAAGCGCCTTGGTATGTGGCATGCGGACGGGGGGACGCGCCACGCTGTTTCTACAAAGCCTCACGCAAGCGCAGTTGGGTGTCGTGGCCCAGGGCTGGAGCCGCCGTGCTCAAGCGATGAGTTTTGCTTCCCGGGGTGGCCCCGATCGATTGACGGTCAGCATGGGTGCAGCCCACCTCGAGGGTTACCGAAGCACGGACGCCCCCTGTCAACTCGAAGATCTAGAGTTCGCCGCCCGGCGGGGAGCGCGCCTTGTGGGCCGCACGGGCGGTAGTCAGTTCGCCCTAATCGAGCGCTTTGGTGGGGCCCCGCCGGAATCCATCGGGTTGGCTCCCAGCCAGGTGCACGCGGAACCTGACCGCAGTTTGGACACAGCTTCGAAGGCAGACGGCGCGCCCTCGCCCCAGCCGGTGCAACCCAAGGCCGTTCCCGCCCCCACGCCCGAGGAGCTCGAACGCACTCTGGCGGCGCGTTATGGCGAAGCGTTCGCCCGATTGCTGGAAGGCCGTGATCTCGAATGGGAACGAAGGGTTCAGCTCCTGGAGAAGCGGCTCGAGAAACTGGGGCTGATGGTCGATTCGGCTGCCCGTGCAGCCATGCAACCGGCCGCGGATACGGGTGTAGCCTCCCGCTTCCAAACGGTCCAAGGGCTCACCCAGGACGACGAGCTGTTTGAGTCCAAGCAGGGACTGATGTCGGCCATCTACCAAGCCAACTTGGAAATTCGCCAGCGTCTGAAAGGGCGCTCGGTGGGTTAGATCCACTGGCGCAAACGGGCCTGTATGCAGCGGTCGATGGCATCGCGGGTTTCGCGGTAGTATTCCAACGGGCCGCCAATCGGGTCGGGTATGTCTTGACCCTCGGCGCACAAGAGTTCCACCCGCCCGTGAAGGCCAGCATCCAACATCGACAAAAGCGCATCCCGATGGCTGCGCGTAAGGCAGTAGATCCGATCGGTTGGGCGCAGGATTTCCTCGGAAATCGGGTTCGATTGGTGCGAGCGCAGGTCGAGCCCCCAATCCTGCAGTGCCACCACAGACTCTTGCGAGGCCGGAGCGCCTGCCCCGGCATACACCCCTGCACTCGCCACTTGGAAACCGAACCTCTGGATTTGGTCCCCTGCGACACCCAGGCACTGTCCAAGGTGGTGGCGTGCAAGCGCTTCCGCCATGGGGGAACGGCAGGTGTTGCCCGTGCACACAAACAAGATGCGCAACCCGGCCGTAGCCCGCAGATCCTCCAAGGCGAGTCGCCCGGTTCGCAGGATGTCAAAGCGTCCGGCGCCCACGGCCAACACCGTGGAGCTATAGCCCGGAGTGGGCGCCCCGTCGTCTCCAACGAGGGCAAGCGAATCACCAAAGGTCTGGGCTACTTCCTGGGCCGACCTCAGTGGGTCCTGGCCACTCACGTTGGCGCTCGTCATGAGCACCGGGAAATCGGCAGCGGAAAGAATGGACTGAACGGCTGCGTGCTGCGGCACACGGACCCCCACGGTGTCGCGTTGGACGATGTGCACCAGGCCGCGCGAAGCAGCCTGGGATGCATCGATCGGCAGAACTAGGGTCAACGGGCCTGGCCAGTACGCCTGGATCAAGCGGCCGGTCAGAGCCTTCCAAGGGGCCCAGTCCAAAACAGAGTCCCCATCCCCGAGGTGCCAAGTGAAGACCCTATCTGCCGGGCGCCCTTTGATCTCTGCTAAGCGCTGGATCGCTTCCGACCGATCCCCCCGAATCGCCAGCCCAAAGCAGGTTTCGGTGGGAAGGGCGACTACCTGCCCCTGCGCAAGCTGCTCCACAAACCGATCCACGGCCTCAGCAGGGGCGGCTTCGGTCCTAGAAAGGGGGATCCACTGGGGCTGCATGGCCCGTAGCGTACGGTGAGGCCCCGGTAGGCGCTCGGAAGAAGGGAGTTTTTCCGTGCCGTTTTGGCACGCAAACCCACAGAATCAGGACCGGTGCACCATGGCGGAAACGCGAAAAGAACCCGGGCCGGAACGCCCACCCCATCCCGACGAATTCTTGACCCTGGTCGCAAGGGGGCTGGCGCACGAGATCAAGAATCCCTTGTCCACCATGGCCATCAATTTGACCTTGCTGGAGGAGGAATTCACTGGGGATCGAGCGGAAGGAGCTCCTGAGCCCAGCCCTAGGGACAAGCGCTGCCTCAAGCGAATCTCGGTTCTTCATCGCGAGGTTTCGCACCTGGAAAACATCCTCGATGACTTCCTACGGTTCGCCCGGGGCGGCCAAATCAATCGGGCTCCCGGAGACCTCGTGGCCCTAGTTCGCGAAGTATTGGACTTCACCGCCGCCCAGCACCAGAGCGCTGGCATTGTGGTTCATGCCGAGCTTCCCACGAGCCTGCCCTTGGTCTTGATCGATAGCGAGTCGATTCGGCGCGTGCTGATGAATCTATTGGTCAATGCTCGCCAGGCCATGCCCGGCGGGGGAGAGTTGATCTGCCAGCTGCGGCGCGATGGGCCCTGGGCGGAGTTGCGGTTGACCGACACGGGGGTGGGCATGGATGAAGAGCAGTTGAGTCGCTGCTTCGACCTGTACTGGTCCACCAAGCGGGGTGGAACAGGGCTAGGACTCTCGACGGTGCGACGCACTATCCTGGAGCACGGCGGTCGAATCGGCGTGATCTCGGAACCGGGCCGCGGCACGAGTTTTACGATCCATCTACCCCTGGTCCAAGAATTGGCGGGCCGACCCGAACACGATCCTGACCAGGACGCCATGGAGGCGACCGAGCGGCCGCCCGCAGCCGCGGATCCGCGAGAGCAAACGGAGGAAGTTGGTGAGTAAGGTTCGAATTCTTGTCGTCGACGACGATCTAGCCCACGCGGAATCCCTTGTGGATGTTCTTGAGGGAGAGGGGTACGAGTGCGAAATGGCGGGATCGGGTGGCGAGGCGGTGAGCGCTTTGGAAGCGCGCACGTTTGCTGTCGTACTCACGGACCTGCGGATGGCGGACCTTTCCGGCTTGGAAGTCCTCAAGCACGCGGGGCAATTGCAACCGGATGCGGCGGTCATTTTGATCACCGGGCATGCTTCGATCGAAACCGCCGTCGACGCGATGCGTGCGGGAGCGCTGGACTATCTACCGAAGCCGGTCAAGCTTCCCGAATTGCGCAGCAAGGTCGCCCGCGCCGTAGAGCGCTTTCGGTTGCGTTCGCAGAACGAAGAGCTCTTGCGCCAAAACGCGGATCTACGCCGCCAATTGGACAAACGCTTCGGTTTTGAGGGCATCCTTGGGCACTCCCCGGAGATCCAACGGGTGCTGGAGACCTTGGGGCAGGTGGCCAGTACCTCGGCCAACGTGCTGATCCTGGGGGAGAGTGGAACTGGCAAGGAATTGGTCGCCCATGCGCTGCACAACAACAGCCCACGGGCTTCCAAGAACTTTGTGGCCGTCAACTCCGCCGCCATGTCGGAAGGCTTGATCGAGTCCGAGCTCTTTGGACACGTTAAGGGAGCCTTCACCGGGGCCACTGCGGACAAAGTGGGGCGCGTCGCGTACGCCGATGGGGGTACGCTTTTCCTCGATGAAGTGGGGGACATGCCCAAGGCCACCCAAGCCAAGCTCCTGCGCGTTCTAGAATCGCGTGAAGTGATGCCGGTGGGGGGCAACAAGGCCAGCAAGGTGGACATCCGCTTGATCGCCGCCACCCATCAGGACCTCAAAGCCATGGTCGAGGAAGGGACCTTTCGCGAAGACCTCTACTACCGCTTGCAAGTGGTGACCCTCGTCCTTCCCCCCCTGCGCAAGCGCCAAGGCGACGTGCCGATTCTCGTTGAGCACTTCATCAAGGAGTTTGCAGGTTTGCACGGGCGGAGCGTCCATGCGATCACTCCGGAAGCGCGGGCCTTGTTGGTGCGTTACCCTTGGCCGGGAAACATCCGCGAGTTGCGCAACGCGGTTGAAAACATGGTGGTTTTGGCGCGCGGGGATTGCCTTACCGTGGAAGACTTGCCCGAGGCCATTCGCGGGGGCCAGAGCTCGGGGGCCGCTTCGGGTGGTTACCCCCTAGCTGGAGCTTCGCTTGCTGAAGTCGAGCGTGCTTTGATCTCCGCCAACTTGGAGTTGATGTCCGGCAACCGCCAGAAGACAGCTCAAGTGCTGGGTATGGGAGAGCGCACCCTGTACCGCAAGATCAAGGAATACGGACTCTAGAATCCATTTCCCGCGGGCTGCGCCCTGACTAGTCATGCGGTTCGGTGGGAGTCCAGGGTTTCCATAAGAGGCGCAGCAGAGCCAAGCGGCGACTGGCCTTGGATTCTAGGTATTGCAGGCGGGATCGCAGTTCCGCAGCTTGCTGGATCGCCTGGTCGCGCAAGGCTTCCTGGTGCTTGGTGGCGGCAATTTGGTCGACCAGCCGCGTGTTGAGATCACTGGCCAAACGGTTCACCCGGTCGAGGTCCGTGGACCAGCGCTCCTTTTCGTTCAGGTGTTCCTGCTCCCATTGCGAACGAGCCAACCGGAATTGCTCTTGCTCTGCCGCCAGCATGCTGAGCAAGTTCTCCTGGCTCTTGCGATGCTCCGCAAGATCGGCTTCGACGGTTGCCAGGGTTTCTTTGTGGCCCATCAAATCCGCCTGTAGGCTGCGCACGGTAGCGCGGTGCGCAGCTAGGTCGGCATCCGTACTGGCAAGCGTCGCTTTGTGTTCCTGGAGGTCCTTGACCAAACTAGCGATGATGCCCTCCAAACGGGCATATTCGGGCTTCCAGAGCCTTCCTTCGCGGTCCACCTGCAAGAGATCTTGAGCAAACTTTGCCAGCAAGGCTTCGGTTTGAGGTGGAATCTCCCCGTGCTCCAGAACCGACTCGACCTTGGGCATGGGGGACCCGTCCAAAACCGCGACCACCACGTGCCGGTAGACCTTGGCTCCGTGATCACGGGGGTAGATCATTTGGTTGTAGAACGCATAGAACGGCTTGCCCAAGGGGCGGAGCAGCGGGTCGCTCTCTACATACAGTTCGAGGCACATGGCCAGTAGCCACCGGTCGAGCCGGCCATGACCGATCGAGTGGACTTCGGCTCCCTGTTCGCGCAGCAAGGATTCCACACGCTGGCGATCCGGAAGACCGAGAACTCGGTGCTCATTGAGGTAGCGATGGGGCTCGCCAACCTTGCTGGCGAGGAACGCCTGCAAGAGTTCTTCCGAACGAACCACGTCGGGATCCTCGTAAGGGCCGGCTAGGAACACAAAGCGCCGGGCCACCCGACCGCACTCGCGAACAAACGCATCGCGCAATTCGACGGGCACGTGTTCCAAGGTATCGAAGGCGCACACCACGTCGAACGCTTGGTCGGCAAAGGGCAAGGCCGCCCCGCTTCCGAGGATCAGCCCCGTAACGTCGGAAGACTCCACGTCGACCAGCTGGACCCGGTGCTCGGGCAAAAACTCCCGCAGCAAGGCGGTCCGGCCGCCTACGTCCAAGATGCGCAATTGGGCACTACCCGGAATTTGCTCGATCAGGTCTGCTACCAAGCGGTAGCGCTGGTATTGATCAAACGGAAGTTCGAGTAGCTGCACCATACATCCTCGCGGAGATCACTCCTCGGACACCTGGGCTTTGGCTTTCCCTCGGGTTACCGACCAACGGGTCGGCAGGAAGAGGATGCCGTGTTGGGTTTGGCTGCCATCGAGCACTTCAAAGGTCACGGCGTGCTCGCGGTGGTCGACAGGCGTGGGGGCTGGCTTGCTGTGATCGTAGACAAACACCGTGAGGTAGTACTGTCCCTTGAGCAAGGGCAGACTCTCAAACGCCATTTCGACGAATCCCTTTTCCCCTGGCTGTACAGGTCCGATCTGGATTGGGTCCTTGCGCCAGGAGTGGTTGCTTCCGTTGATGTAGGTACCGTCCGAGCGGTACAGGCCCAAGCCAAACACGGGGTCCTTGCAGGCTTGTTGGACCTCGTAATGGACTCGTACCTTGAAGGGGACTCCCGGCTCGAAGGTGTGGGTTGGAGTGTTGCCGGAGCTGAGCAATTCGACGGTGCCCGTGCGCACCTCGCCCGAGCCCCAGCGCGGGTACGCGTCTAGAGTGCGGTTGATCGCCGACAGGCGTTCGTTGCCACGGGCATGGGCGCGTTTGAGGTACTCGTCGGCCACGTCTTCGGCAGTACCTTGTTCAAGGACCCGGCCTTCGTGCATCAGGATGACCTGCTGGCACATGGATTTGATCGAACCCATGTCGTGGGAGACGAACAGGGTGGTCTTGCCCTGTTCTTTGAACTCGTTGAGGCGGTTGATGCACTTGCCTTTGAAGTGCTCGTCGCCTACGGCGAGCGCCTCGTCGATGATCAGGATATCGGGATCGACGCTGGTGGCCACCGAGAAGCCTAGGCGGACCTGCATGCCCGAGCTGTAGGTGTTCACCGGGCGGTGGATGAACTCGCCCAACTCACTGAATTCGACGATCTTGTCGAAGCGCTCGCGAATCTCATCTTCGCCCATCCCCAGGATCGAGCAGTTGAGGCGAATGTTCTCGGCACCTGAGAATTGGGGGTGAAAACCCGCTCCCAATTCCAACAGCGAGGCCACACGACCTTGAACGATCACTTCGCCTTCGGTGGGGTGCGTGATTCCGGTCAGTAGCTTGAGCAAGGTACTTTTGCCAGCGCCGTTCTCGCCGATGATGCCCACCGTCGAACCGCTAGGGATGTCGAGGTAGACGTCGCGAACTGCCCAGAACTCCTTGCCACGACTCGGCCCCGGGAGCATCAGGTCCCATAGGCGCTGGATCGGCTTGTCGTAGATGAGATAGGTCTTCCCAAGCCCGCGCGCCACGATGGCCGAGCCGCCTCCGGATGCCCTTTCCCCTGTGTTGGTTTTCTCGTACATGGCCGATTACAAGAGGTCGGGGAAGCGACGCTTCTGACGGTGGAAGAACAGGGAACCTACAGACATGGCTGCCATCGACGCTAAGACCAAGAGCCCCAAGTCCAGGCCATTGGGCACATGCCCGTTGAGGATCACCTCACGGTACATGTCGATCAACCAGTGCATGGGGTTGATCAAGAGCATCCAGCCGTAGCCTTCCATCGAGACTTTGAGCGCGGGATAGAAGATGGGGGTCGAAAACATCCACACTGTCAGAGCCACGCCCATCAGGTGGAAGGTGTCCCGCCAAAACAAGTTCAGAGTGGCAAAGAACATCCCCAGGCCCACCGTGAAACAGCCTTGGAGGAAAATCAGAACGGGGACAAAGACCAGGGTCCAGGTGATGTGGAAGCCATCGTCTCCCGCAAGCCGTGCCCGTTCGAGCAAGGTGGGGTCGGTTTCCGGGCTGATGTAGATCAGGTACAACAGCGCTAGGAGCACCACCGGCAAGGAGATGATCATGTTGATCAACGAGGACACCACGATGTACGTGGGCAGCACCTCGGAGGGGAACACGACCTTCTGGATCAAGTTGGAATTGTCCACCAGGCAGTTCGTGCAGCGCGACATCGATTCGGCAAAGGCCGACCAGACGATGATGCCCATAAGCATGATGACCGCCACGGTTTCGCCGCCTTGGTGATCGCTCCAGCGGGCGTTCAAGATGATCTTGAACACGAACATGTACACGAACAGGTTGATGATCGGGAAGATGACCGACCAAAAGAAACCCATGCTGGATCCGACGTAGCGGGCCCGCAAGTCCCGGCGGACGAAGTCGGCCAGGAGCTTCCGATTGTGGATTAGGGTCTTGAAGAACTGGATCACGGGGCGATGGCTTCGCGGGGCTGCTGCGTGCCCGGCGCAAGCGAATCAAACTGGGTCACGGTTGGAGGCCGCAACTCGGTTGGATAGGGGCGTCGGGCCCGGAAGTGTAGCAGGCTACAGGGGGCGAGGGGAGCAAAGTCCCAAGTCCCAGGTCGATCCCATCTAGCGACGGAACGTGCTGCTCCAAAGGGGCAGATCCAACGCTCGAACCGCTTGATCGAGGTGGCTAGTGTCCCGCGCGGTGCCATGGAACCAACGCCCCGGATACATGCCTCGGTAAGCACCTTTCGGGGGATCTTTGAGGTACGTTTGCGCGGTGCGGATCGAAGCCTCCTGCAAGCGCGGATCTAAGACCATGGCCTGCAAGGCTCCCTCTCGGTCGACCAACCAAAGGGCGGTCTGCGGGCCTTGAGATCCCAAGCCGAGAACGTCTGCCTGGATCAGAGACCAAAGCTCGCCTTCCTCCGCGGACAGCGCTTCGATTCGGATCCCGGAGCTGGGCTCGATTCCCGATCCCGGGGCGAGGCCCAGGCAAAGAATCGGGGTGCTTTCACCGGCGATCCCCTGGGCCAGGCCAACCCAAGGTAGGGCCGGAGCTGGGTTCCCCAGGAAGACCAAGAGGACAGCCGGTTCGCCAGCAAGACCCGCCTGTCGCAGCCAGCCCTTGGACAGGGGCAGCGGCGTGCGCAGGACCACGGTGCCCTCGGAGTTCGCCTGGGGAAGGCTGCTGGCGCGCAGTGGCTTGGAAGGCTTGCGTGGGGGCAGCAGCCTCGGGACCGTTTCCCCTTCGCGCCATTCCATGTTGAGCACGCCGGCCCAAGTTTTGGGTTCGGGCTCCAACTCTTGTTTGGACCCACCAGGCCACACCACTTCGATTCGCTCGAGGACTTCGCCGGGGGCCAAGGCCCGGGTCAGAGTGCTGGAAGCTTGCGCCAAGTACCCTTCACCTGCGCGTACCTCCATGACGGCTCGCTGGAGATTGGTTTGGAACCAAACTTGCGCGCCGATGGCATCGGCTTGGAACCCTGCCGATTCCGTTCGGTTGCGGGCCCGAAGCGCTAGGCAAACGCTCCTGGGTGTTTGTGTGTTCTCTAGGAAGCGCAACCCCGGGGCGGTACGCGAGCGGAGCCAAAGATCCTGATCGCCATCGCCGTCCCAATCGACGGCGCAAACCGAACGGCCATCGGCATCAAAATCGAGGCCCGAGGCTCCCGAAATCTCCGCGAAAGGCTCTCGTCCAAGATTCAGCCAGGCATTGTTGTGTTCGTGTCCGCTCCAGGAAACACCTTGGTCCATCGACCGGCTGATGTCTGCCCAGGCATTTTGGTAGGTCGAAAGGGAAGTCCCCGAGGTACTGGAAGTCGACGCCACGCGCCGCCAAAACGGGCTTCACAAGTCGCCCTGCCCCGGCCCCGTCATGAAGCCGTTCGGGGCCAGCAAATCGGGCAGGCCATCGGCATTGAGGTCCACAAACACGGCGCCCCAAGACCAGCGTCCCATGCGCACGTGCGCCGATTCGGAGGCGTCGGTGAAGTGACCGATTTCCCCTTGACGCCAGAGGGAATTCCCTAGAGCGTGGCGCCGAAGCCCCGCCAGGTCCGAGTCGGAAAGCCCAGGCCCGAAACCACGTTGTGCGGCAATGCGTCGACCGGCCGAGGAGAACATGTTGCTGACGTACAGGTCTTGATCGCCATCGCCGTCGTAGTCTCCCCAGGCGACTCCCATTCCCGCCGCCTGGTCTTCCACTCCCGCCTCGGCGGCCACGTCGCGGAAGTGCTGGCCTTCGTTGCGCCAAAGCCGGTTGCGACCAAAGTCATTGGCCACATACAGATCGGGATCGCCATCGCGATCGTAGTCCGCAAAGCTGGCGGCCAGGCTGAAGCGCGAGTTCGACTCGTCCAGGCCCCAGGCTTCGGTTCCATCGGCAAAGCGGAATTGCCCAAGGTTCACGAAGAGGTGATTGCTCGGTCCGTTGCGCGCGTCTTCCATCGGAATGGGGATGCTTTCCCCATAACGGGTGCGCACGTAACGGGTCGCGAACAAATCCAGATCTCCATCCAAGTCCACATCGGCGGCCGCTACCGAGTAAAACGGGGATTCGTCAGGAGCCGGGCAGCCAGCCACCACTTGAAAGTTTCCGTGCCCATCGCCCGCATGGATCACGAGCACATGGTGCAAGGCGGTGACCAAGTCCCGGTTCCCATCGCCATTCAGGTCCACGAGCAATACGCCTTTGGTGTCGTCGAACCAGGCGACCCCTGCCTCGAACGCGGTGTCGCGGACCGAACCGTCGGGATCCTGGATCAACAGGTGATTGGGCAGTCCGCTGGGCATGCCTACGTACAGGTCGGGCAGACCATCCCCATTGACGTCGCCGACGGCCATCCCCTGGTGCCCAAACCATGCCGTACCCGCCGCATCGTCGAGGAAAGGGGCCCATTCGCGCCCCCCAAGCGACAACGCCCGACTCGCCTCGGGGGCATGTTGGAGCACGCCCAGGGTGCGCTCGACAAACATGGGCTCGGATGCGTGAGAACGTTCGTAGCGCACCACTTCGGCGCCTACGCAGTGGCTGGGGTCATCGACTGGCCAAGCCAACCGCAATTCGATCCAAGCTTGGGTTTCCTCGGACCGGGCCAAGTCCAAGAGGACCCGTGTCCAAAAGCGTTCTTCCGACTCGACTTCGACACCGATGGTCTTGCTCTTGGCGCTAGTCCAAGGGCCCAAAGCTTTTAGCGGTTCGCGCAGTTCGTCCAGCCACCCATGCAGGGCCTGGGGGGCTCCCAACCAGGGACCTTGGACTCCGCCATCCAAGGTGCCCCGGCTCCATGCGTCCCAGCCGGAGTCCCCTGCGCTAGGCCATGGCCCGTTTCCCAGGAACCAATCGTCCAGTACCTCTCGCTCGGTCCCAAACCGAAGGAAAGCGACGAGCGCCTGACAAGCCGGGCCCGTAGCGTCCGCCAGGGCCTCCGCGGCATCCCCGTCCAGAGCTGGGGGAGTCTGGGACTCTTGGGGCATGGCCACCGTCGTGCCGACCAGCAAGCCCAACCCCGCAACCCCAATGGCCACTAGCTTGCGAGATCGAGCCATGAACGACGACATAAGGGTGGCGATCCTAGGGGCACACTACGAACGAAACCGCTGGCGTGTACGCGATGTTTTGGCCAACAGCCAGCGGATCGCGGTAGATGCACTGGGCATACACCGTAGTCCCCGGCATCAGTCCGCGCGAGGCCAAGAAGGCGCTACCCAACCGGAAGCGGAAGGATCCATCGCAGGTGGTGTGGGGTGACCCACCACCCCCAGAGGTCCCCGAAATGGCCTCGATTTGGACCGGACCTCCGATGCACAACGAATTGCCCAGCGGGTTCGGGGTACCAGCGGAGGTGCTCCAAGCCCATGCGCCAAACTCTTCGTTGAGCACGCGCAGTACGCCCAGCGCGAGCCCGGTGCTGCTCGAGAGCGAAGCCTCGCCCGACCAGACCATGCGCGGAACACAACCCAACGAGTTGGGCTTGCCCGTGCACACCAGCTCGGGGGCGCAGTCGCCGACGATGATCACCAACTCGCTCAAGGTTCCCTCGGCGCACGGGAGCACACGCCAAAAGGGGTTGCCGGTCGTGGAGGGGTCGATCACGTTGGCAAACAGATGGGTCGCCCGCAGGGAGTAGGTACCCGGTTGGCTGGGAGCCATCAGCACGCCCTGGGCCAAGGTCACCGGCGACCCGGGCAAAGCAATGCCCGTCTGCACCGGCCCGATCGGCTTGGATGCGAAGGTGTTGACGATCGTGTTTTGTGCGCCACCGATTTGCAGCAAGTCGCCGCCCTGGGGGGTGCCTCCGAATCCCGCCGGGTTGTTCAAACCCAGGGGCGTCACAAAGGGTGCCATGGACGGACCCGCAGACGCTGGACTCAGGCTGCCGCCGTCGTAGGTGAGGTCGAAGGCGAACATTGCCAGCCCCAGGTTCGCGGCGTCGGTCAATTCGCCGGTGATGGTGTAGTTGACCGGATCGCCCGGCAAGACCTGAACCACGGGGGAGCCCGCGCTCAAAATAGTCAAGTCGAGATCGGTGGCCAAGGCCGCCTGGGTTCCCAACAAGCCCAAAGTGAAAACCAGCCCCCGTACCAAGATGTTGTTCTTCATTGCGCGGTCCAAACCCTTTGCAGTTGGCCAAACTCGACCAGGTCAAAGTCTCCATCTTGGTCCACATCGCACAGTGCGGCGGGATCGTTGGGCCCGATGGGGGTCATCGGGGCCGGTCCGGTGAGGTAGTTTTCGAGGAAGTACCAATCGAATTCCGTTAGCTGGTTGTCGATGTCCCAATCGAATTCGCTGCGGCCCAGGCTCTCGAGGAAGGTCACGAGCGAGGCCTGGTCGACGGGGGAGAGCGCTTGGAAGGCGATGCGCGCGGCATCGGCTTGTCCCCCGTGGTTGGCAATCGCATCGTCGATCATGCCTTCGAAGGTGGCACCGGTCGAGCGCCCATCGTGCAAGAAAGCCGTGCGCATCACCAAGCCCCATAAGGGGCGGGTCATCATCATCGTTTCGGTGGCAGCGCCATCCACGATCCCATCGCCCAACGCCCCCATGTCATGCAACAGGAAGTCTGAGTAGGGATGGACCTCGATGCCGGCCAGCCCGGAACCCGCAGTGGGGGAAGTCGTGAACGTCGGGGTGTGGCAGGCAGCGCAGCCAATCTGAGCAAACATGGCCTCTCCATCCAGCCCGGACCTGGGCGTCTGGGCAGGCGGCGCGAGAAACCGCTGGAAATGGGTGAACCGGTCCGTTCGCAAGTAGCCAGCCCCATCGGGTTGGTCTTCGGGTTCGCTAACGCTGTCCCATTGACTCAAAGTCACCAAGTCGCCGTTGGGCGCATTCTCGACCATCGCGAAGGGGCTGGTGAGCCCCATTTCGTTGAGCGCTGCATCGATCGAAAACGATTGGACGGTGGCGACGCCGCCTTTCCAACCGAAATGCCCCACGCGCAACGGGCCGGTGGGATCTTCCAGGGGCTGCACCCAGTGCGGGATCCCGCGGACTCCGACCGCCTGCGCAGCTTGTCCGTTCAGGATGTCCGCATCCGCAATCGACTCGATCAGCCCGGCTCCAAACAATGCCGGGGTCCCGCGCATGGCGGTGTGATCGGCTTCCACCGGAACCAACTCGCGGCAAGCGACGTCGAGCGATTGATCTTGCAGCAGGGTTCCGCCCAAGCCCGTCAAGGGGTCGAAGGCCGCGCCACCAGAGGCCGCCTTGCCAAAGCGTGTGACCCGGCGCGTCGAGAATCCTCCTATGGCTGGCTGGCTGTGGCACGAAGCGCAGCTGACTTCATTGAAGATTGGCCCTACCCCTTCGGCCGGGGTCAGCGGGTGTGTGAATGCCGCAAAGCCTTGCTGGAAGAGCTGGAGTTGCGTCGGTGTCAGGCCCGGGAGGGGCTGGCCCATCAGCGGTTGGGGCGATTGGGCAGCCAAGGAGGAGGCCAGCCCAAATGCCAGGAGCGGAACCAAGCGGAGAGTCATGAGGCGTGCAAAGGGTCAGGGGCCCAGAGTGGAAGCGATCCTGCGCGAGGGCTGAGCCATGAGCCCAGCCCTCGGCACAGATCAGCGGAACATGATTTCGAGCCCGTCGGAGAAGTTGCTGGTCGATTGACCGGCTACGAAATCCCGATACCAAGCGGTGAAGTTCCAGGTTTGGCCCGGCTGAATCGTGGCGGGCACGGTGGGAGTCGGGATCGCGGTGGTATCGACCGCGAGCGAGATGTTGCCCGTGCCATCCGAGAAGAGGATCTGGCCAGCCTGGTTGAAGCGGCCGATCATGCCACCCAAGCACAGGGTGCCTTGGCTACCGCCGGGCATGACAATCGTTCCGCGTGCTTGACTGACCAGGAAGTAGGCAAACTGCGAAGGCGGCAAGTTGCTCGCATGCAGCGTCAGGTCGTTGGCGCTGGCGAGAGGGGAACCCGTAGCCCACATCATGCCCCAACCAAGGTTGGAGTTGAGCGCGGCGGGACCACAGTAGTTGGTGCCCATCGAGTCGCGCTGGTTCAGGTAGACATCGGTACCGGCGCAGCGCCCAACGACCATGTCCTCGTCACCATCGTTGTCGATGTCGAACACGGCCACGTCGTGGGTCGCCGTTAGTTGGGGAAGGCCCAAAGCTCCGTAGTAGCCCGATCCGACTTCTTCACGCAGCTCGACGTAGCCGCCCGCCGTACCTCCACGGTTGTGGTAGATCTGCATGCGGCGCGTGCATCCTGGGATGTCGACATCCACGTCGCAGAAGATCGCCTCGGGCCATCCGTCGCCGTTGAGGTCGCGGATCAGGTTGTTGCTAGCAAAACCAATGTCCACTCCCGCCCCGTAGGTGTACGCAGGGCTCCAGACCACCCGTCCGAAGACGTCGTTGCCCTGGTTGAGGAGGTACCGGTCGGCGCCATCGTCGCTGATGATCAGGTCGAGTTGGTTGTCTTGGTTGAGGTCGCCAACGGCCGAGTGGTAGGGTGCGCCCGAGTAGGGTTCCTGCAGCACGTTGAAGTAGCCTTCGTTGTTCGGGTTGTTGTAGGCAACCGAAGAACGGGTGAGCCCGCCCGTGGATCCCGAGCCAGAAACGGAAACGATGTCGTTGTAACCGTCCCCGTTCATGTCGGCCATGGAAGCCGAGGTGCCAAACGAAGAGGAACGCATGGCGGTCGTCATGCGCAGCGTGCTTTCATCGGTGAAGTAGCCGTTCCCGTCATTGATCAGGAGGCGGTCGTTCAAGTCGACTTGTGCGTTTTGCTCGTAGTGCGAGAAGTAGAGCTCGGGAAAGCCATCTCCGGTCACATCGCCCACGCCCAGTCCGCACATGTTCGGGTAGGTGCCCCAATCGGGGGTACGGGCAGCCTCGTAGTTGAGCCCCAGCCACTGCCCCGCAGATTCCCCCATGTTGATGTAGACGCGGGGGTGCGAAATCTCTTTGGGTTGCCCGGGGCTGAAGGTTGTGGCAGTGATCACATCCAGCCAGCCATCACCGTTGACGTCGATGATCGCCACATCGCGATCGTTGGTGGGGGTCTCAAACCCCATGTCGCCGGGCACATCGGAGCTGGTGGCATACTGCGAAGTACGATCCACCAACATACCGGACTCGTTCATGAACAAGACGTTGGTACGCCGGCCTTGCGTGGTGAAGGGCTGCTTGCGAACCGACACCAAGTCGATCCAGCCGTCTTGGTTGAGGTCGGCCCAGGCGTAGTCCTTTTCATCGACGTCGGAGAGGCCGACCGCGGGTGCCGAAACGAGCACGGAGTTGTCCTGCTGGAATTCGGCCCAGAGGACGCTGTTCTGGGCCAGGGCGGGGGCGGGGGCGGCAGAGGCGCCAGCCACGACCAGCGCGGCAAGGGTTGTGCGGGTATGCATGGATGCTGGAGGAGAAAGAGGAGAGGATCCCGAGGTCCCCATGATAGGGATGCCAAGGACATCTGGGGGGCACCTAGCCGGTGGAAGCGGCACCGTTACCGTCTCTGCGACGCGTGTTTTTGCGTCTTGAGACCCCGAGTACGGGCCCCAAAGGGCTCTGCGCCAATGTGGCAGCCCATCAACAGCGCCATGCAGCAGGCTGCCAATAGGGCAGTTTGACGATCGACTGGCCTCCACACGAAGCTCCTAAGTATCTCCTACGTAATGGCTTAGGTGCGCCGCTTGGCGTTGGCACGGGTCTTGTTACCGTTTGTTGTCCGCGGGAGTGCCGCGGCGACGGCCGGGAGGCCTAACTACCATGAGCAAGAGCAAGATCATCGGCATCGACCTGGGAACCACCAACTCGGTGGTCGCGGTCATGGAAGGCGGGGAACCCGTCGTCATCACCAACCTGGAGGGGTCGCGAACCACCCCTTCGGTGGTTGCCTTTCAAGAGGATGGGGGCCGTCTCGTAGGCGCCCCGGCCAAACGCCAGGCCGTCACCAATCCCACCCGAACCATCGCGTCCATCAAGCGTTTCATGGGCCGCCGGCACCACGAAGTGGCGGATGAGGAGAAATCGGTGGCCTACAAACTGGTGGGTGGCCCGGACGACCTGGTCAAGGTCGAAGTTGGCGGCAAGCACTATTCTCCCCCGGAAATCAGCGCCATCGTGCTGCAGAACCTCAAGGAAGCCGCCGAGAAGTACTTGGGCGAAACCGTCGATCGAGCGGTCATCACGGTCCCGGCGTACTTCAACGACTCGCAGCGCCAGGCCACCAAGGACGCAGGCGCCATCGCCGGTCTGACCGTGGAACGCATCATCAACGAGCCCACGGCCGCTACCCTGGTCTACGGGCTCGACAAGAAGAAGGAAGGCAAAGTCGCCGTGTACGACCTCGGTGGGGGAACCTTTGACATCTCCGTGCTCGAGATTGGGGACGGTGTGTTTGAAGTCCTCGCCACCAACGGCGACACGCACTTGGGCGGCGACGACTTCGACGAAGTCCTGATCAACTTCGTGGCGACCGACTTCAAGAAGACTTCGGGCATCGACATCCGCAACGACCCGATGGCGCTGCAGCGCCTCAAAGAAGCCTGCGAGAAGGCCAAGTGCGAGCTTTCGAGCTCCAACTCGACCGACATCAACCTGCCGTTCATCACCATGGACGCAAGCGGACCCAAGCACTTGGCCATGTCGGTCAGCCGCGCAAAGTTCGAGTCCTTGGTGGCCGACCTAGTAGAGCGTTCGATCGCTCCTTGCCGCAGCGCCCTCAAGGACGCGGGGCTCAAACCGGGCGATATCGACGAGATTCTGATGGTCGGGGGCTCGACCCGCATTCCGCTGGTGCAACAAAAGGTGGAAGAGTTCTTCGGACAGAAGCCGAACCACAGTGTCAACCCGGATGAAGTCGTGGCCCTCGGCGCCGCGATCCAGGGGGGCATTCTGGCCGGCGACGTTTCCGATGTGGTCCTGCTGGACGTGACCCCGCTTTCGCTGGGAATCGAAACCATGGGGGGGGTGTTCACCAAGCTCATCGAGCGCAACACCACGATCCCGACCACCAAGAGCCAAACCTTCTCGACGGCCAGCGACAACCAGCCCTCGGTGGACATCCAAGTCTTCCAGGGCGAGCGCGAGTTCGCTAAGGACAACCGCTTGCTGGGACGCTTCCAGTTGACCGACATCACCCCGGCTCCGCGCGGAGTTCCGGAGATTGAGGTGAGCTTTGACATGGACGCCAACGGCATCTTGAGTGTCAAGGCCAAGGACAAGAAGACCGGCCGCGAGCAATCCGTGCGCATCGAGGCTTCCTCGGGATTGACGGAGGACGAAGTGGAGCGCATGAAGCGCGAAGCCGAGGCCAACGCCGACAGCGACAAGAAGAAGCGCGAACTGGTCGACGCCCGCAACGAAGGAGACCGTTGGGCCCACGACATCGAGAAGCAGCTCACCGAGCAAGGCGACAAGGTGCCTGCCAACGTGAAGGGCGAAATCGAAGCGTCGATCGCCGAGCTGCGCAGCGCTTGCGAGGGGGAGGACAAGGACAAGATCACCGCCGCCATGACCGCGCTCCAGCAAAAGGCCCAGAAGTTGGCCCAAGCGGCTCAAGCCGGAGCCCAAGCGGGACCGGCCGGACCGGAAGCCAGCGAGGCCGAAGGCGACGACGAAGCGGTGGATGCAGACTTCGAAGTCAAGTCCTGAGGACCTAGGTCCTGCTAAGCTTGTAAGCTAGGCAAGGAAGGCCGTGCAGCCGTGGGTTGCGCGGCCTTCCTCGTTTTGCGCGGGCTGTCGCACGGATGTAACACGGATCCCTGACTTGCGTCCGAAGCCGGCGATGGTGCTTGGCACGGGAGTTGGTAGGGACTAGCCTCTGGCCTTCCGCCCGAACGCAGCGACCCCAGGCAGCCCATACCCGGGTCCTGCATGAGCGTGTCCGCGCCCCATGCCATGATCGAAGTCGAACACCTCTACCGACGCTACGGCCAAGTTCTGGCGGTGGAGGATCTTACTTTTCGCCTCGAGAAGGGAGAGGTGGTGGGATTCTTGGGGCCCAACGGGGCAGGCAAGACCACCACGATGCGCATCCTGGCGGGGTACCTCCCCGCCAGCAAAGCCACCCGGCTTTCGGTAGCGGGCTTCGATGTCTTGCGCCAGTCGATCGAAGTGCGGCGCCGAATCGGCTACTTGCCCGAATCTGTTCCGCTGTACCGAGAGTTGCGGGTGCGCGAAATGTTGCGCTTCCACGGCCGGCTGCATGGGATGGATCGAGCGAGCCTCGCCAAGGCCATTCCTCGGGTCCTCGATCGCGTGGGCGTGCTCGATCGGCGCGAGCAGCTGGTGGGCAACCTCTCGCGCGGTTTGCGCCAGCGGGTCGGGCTCGCTGTGGCGTTGTTACCCAATCCGGATGTGCTGATTCTCGACGAGCCGACCAGCGGCCTGGACCCGTTGCAGCGCAAAGAAGTTCGTTCGCTGATTGGCGCGTTGGCCCAAGACCACACCGTCCTGCTCTCCTCACACATCCTGGCCGAAATCGAGCTGATCTGCCCACGGGTGATCATCTTGGACCGCGGCAAGCTCTTGGCGGATGGAACCCAGAGGCAGTTGCTCCACCAGCTTGCTGGCGATCAACGCATCCGACTGGAAGCGATGTGTGGCTCCGATGTGGAGGCTGCTCGCCGATCGCTGGCTGCCTTGCCCGGCGTGGCCTCGGTCGTGGTTGGGGAGCGGGTCGGCATCCACCAAGCCTTTGAACTGCGCGGGGAAGGGGACTTACGTGAAGATGTGGGAGCTCTCGCCATGCAAAAGGGATGGGCCCTGCGCGAACTGAGTTTGACCCGGGCCACCCTAGAGGAAGTGTTCTCCAAACTGGTGTTGGGCGAGCTTGGGACGGCCGCAAGTCCGGCGCTAGCTCCCGCCCCACCGGCTGCCCAGTCGGCTGCCCAGTCGGGTGCCCAATCGGCTCCCACCAACCTGCTGCAGCTCGCGCTACCCGATGCCAAAGTTCCTTCGGATCCCGGCTCCAAACCCGGCGGCGCCATCTACAGCCTCAATCCCTTCGACCGCGGAGCCAGCCGAGACTTGTCCAAGCCCGTTCCCCGAGATCCGGAACCCCCTTCTGACCCGGAGGGCTGCGACCAGTGAAAGGCACCTGGGTGATCTTCCGTCGCGAGTGCGCGAGCTTGTTCTGGACCCCCTTGGGCTGGTTGCTGCTCGTGGCGGCCGTGTTGCTCAACGGATTGCTGTATTGGGCGCAGCTGAACCAAACCGGTGGCAACGTTACTGCGTCTCTCAGCGCAGCCATGGGTTGGGGCATCGTTTTTTGGATGGTGATGATTTTCCTGCCGCCGCTGCTCGCCATGCGCTTGCTGGCGGAAGAATCACGAACCGGCACCTTGGAATACTTGTTGACCGCACCCGTGAGTGACGCGGCGGTGATCGTGGGCAAGTTCTTGGCAGCGACCACGTTCATGGCGGTCTTGTGGTCATCGGTTCTGCTGTACGGCTTGCAACTGCAATGGTTGGGTTCGCCCCCCGACTGGGCCGCACTGCTGTGCGCCTACCTGGGGGCCATACTGGTTTCAGGCCTGTTTGTCAGCCTAAGCCTGCTTGCATCGAGCCTTACCCAGGCACCGCTCTTGGCGGCGTTCCTCGCGATCATCGGCTGCACCGGGTGGCTGCTATTGCCCATGCTGATGCAGTCGGCCTTGGCCCAGTTGCGCGACATTTTGGCGCAATGGGTGGGGGGCTGGGATCGGGCGGAGGCCTGGATTCAGAGCGGGATCCGTTCGATCGATGTGGCCATGCACTTCCAGCAGTCGTTTTTGCCGGGGGTCCTCGATAGCGCCGAGTTGGTCTTTTTCCTTACTTGGTCAGGGCTCTTTCTGTTCCTGACGATTCGGTCCCTGGAAGCCCGGAGGTGGCGCGTATGACCGTCCTCGGCAAACCGCGCCAAAGCGGACGCGGCACCCGTTGGTGGATCGCTTTGCAGGTCGCCTTGTCGGTAGGCTTGGCCGTCGTTGCCGTGCAGCTGATCAACTACCTGGTGGCCCGACCGGGAATTCGCGTGCGTTTCGACACCACGGCCAAGGAGACCAACTCGCTCGACCCGGCCATGACGCGGGTCTTGGAGCAGTTGCCCGAGGACGAGAATGTGACCGTGGACATCTTCTTCCGTCCTGTGCATCCACCGCTGGCGCGCTTGGTTTCCCAAGTACAGGATCGGACTTCGCAGCTTCTCGAACGCATGGCGCTGGTTTCTGCGGGGCGCTTGCGAATCCGCCGCAACGACATGGCCGACTTCACAGCGGTCCAGCAGCGCCTGTTGGACTTGCGACTTCGCGGATTGGAGAACTGCGTGGTGGTTTCCAAGGGCGAGCAACGCGAGGTCGTCCGATTGATCGATGGTTTGGCCACCTTCGATCCCGGCAACCCCAACCCCGACGCGTACCGGCCGCCAGCCATTCGTTCGTTTGACGCCGAGATCAACCTGCTCAAGGGGATCCTGAGCGTGACCCGTGGCGAGCGTCCGCATGTGTACTTCACCACGGGCCATGGAGAGGCCGATCCATTTGAAGAGGGAGCCGAGACCGCAGGGGTGCTCGAAACCGCCCTGCGCGAGGACGGTTTTGTCATCCACACGTGGAATCCCGCTGAAGACGGGGACCTGCCCGAGGACGCCTTTGTGGTGGCCGTGGTCGGCCCGATCGATCCCTTGGGCGAAGCGACGCAGAACCGCTTGACGAGGTTCTTGAACGACGGTGGGCGACTGTTGGTCGCTCCTCACGCCGATCCGCGCTACCTCAAATCTTCGGGTATCGCAGAATGGGTCAAAGACTGGGGCCTCGAACTGACCGAGGGAACCGTCATGGAACCGTTTCCCGATCCCTCGGGAAGCGGTGCGTTGATCACCGGCCCTCGCAGCGTCTTCTTCTTGGTTCCCCCCAGCGACATGAACCGCCAAGAGATCCTGCAGCCCTTGCTAGAGAGTGGACGGTCGCTCGTGGCTAGCCGGAGCCATGCGATCCGCGTGGTGCGCCAACCTACGGTGGGTACGGGGTTGACCATGGCGCTGTTCCACTCGGCCAAGAATCTGTCCTGGCTGGATACCGTCCCGCTCAATTACCAAAACGACGCCGAGGTCGAGCCGATCCGTTCCTATGACTTGGCCGCCGTCAGCGAGTTCAGCGTGCTCGATGGCGAAGACGTCAGCGAAGGCACCGAACGCCAACGCTCGCGGTTGGTGGTCTTAGGCAGTGCGGACTTCCTGTATTCGGAAATCCTGAAGACCTCCGGCGGGGGCGGCTCCAGCCTGGACTTCGCCAAGAACGCGTTCAATTGGCTCGCGAGCCGCGAGTGGCGCGTCAACATTTCGCCCAAGGACCCCGACCTGCGGCTCTTGCCTGCGGAAGCGATGCCCAAGGTGACCCGCTTCGTGATTTGGATCCTTCCTCCGGTGCTTCTGGCTTTGGGATTGTTGATGGCGTTCCTGCGCTCACGCGGGGGACCCAAGTCCGGCACCGTTTGAATGGGGCGGCCGCTTCGATCCGCCCCCATACCCCTACTATGAACTGGAAAACCCTGCTGTTCTTGCTGCTGTTGGTCGGCGGCTTGCTCTACTTGACGCGCCTCCAAGAAGGTTCCGAGCAGCATGGGCCCGAGTTCTACCAGGGGCCGTTGTTGGGCGGTGTGCGTCCCGAGGACGTAACCGAGATCCGTTGGGAGCACATCGAACGGGCTGAATACGTAGCCCTCGAAAAGCAGGACGGAACGTGGATGTTGACCGACCCATTGGAGTATCCCGCAGCCCCCGATCGGGTCAAACTGGTGCTGGATGGGCTTTTCACGCAAGCGATTGAGATTCCCAAGGCGGAACCGGCCAGCCTGGCGCCGCACTTCGATCCGCCGCGCGCGATCGTGACGGTCATCGAGTCCAAGGAGGGGGGCGCCCAGCGCAGCCACGAGTTGGAAGTGGGCTCGCTCGATCCCGATGGGATGCAGATGGAGGTTCGCTATGAGGGTCGTTACCTACGCATCCTGCGCAACCTCGATGCGGTGCTCGAAAGTTCGATTTCCGATCTGCGCGACAAGCGCATCTTTCGGGTGACCCCCAATCGGATCGTGACGATCGAACGCCAGGGCTTTACGGAGATCGAAGGAGGCCTGAGGGACCTGGCCTTCACGGCTCGACGCGAAGGTCCGGCCTGGAAACAATACGACCCGGTGCGGGTCCAGCTGGATCCGGTGGCGATGGGATTGTGGGCGCGGGTTTTGTCGGCGATTTACGTCGAGGCCTTCGTCTCGGATGTTCCGGAGCCCGACCTAGAACGCTATGGGTTGGCGCAGCCAGAGGCCAAACTGACTCTGACCGATGCCGCGGGTGGGCGGCAGGAATTGTGGTTCACGAACCAAGAGGGCGGAGGGTGGGCCGCAACGTTGGTGGGAAGCCCTTACGTGTACGCCCTGCCTTCGGCGATTGCGCAGCAACTGACCGATGCTTGGACGGACTTGCGCGATGGGCATCTTTTGCGGAGCTTGCGCGATGACCTGGGCCAGATCGAACTCCAGGTAGGGGACGAGGTGGTCCGCCTTTCGCAAGGAGCCGCCCATGATGCGGATTGGACGGTGGCCCGGCGGCGCAGCGGAAGCTTGGAATTCGACGCGGAATGGCCGGCGGACAAGGCGCGCGTAGGGGAGTTTCTCGGTGATTGGGAGCAAGCAGAGATCGTGTCTTGGCTGCCGCCAGCGGCCGACCCGATCGCGCAATGTGTCCCAGCTGGAGCTCCAACCCTGCGAGTGAGCTTCCACTTCCGCAACGCCCTGCTGGGCGAAGTCGCCTCCGCGCTGGTGGGCCCCGTCACCTATTCGGACGCGGGGACCCCCCTGCGGACTTTCCTCCGGGACGGAGATGGGGTGGTTGCCCTGATCGCGGCGCCCCTGGGCAGCTGGTTGGAAGGGGGGATCGAGGCTTGGCGCAGCCCCTTGGTCTGGGACCTCAAGGAGAGCCGTTTGAAGTCGCTCCGCTTGACCCAGGGAACCCAAACGCGCACGTTCCTCCGCAAGCTTCAGGGAACTTGGCGCTACGTGGATGCGGACGTGACGCCCACCGAACTCCTGCCCCTGTTGGACCACTTGGTGTACCTGAAAGCCGAGCGCTACCTAGCCCAGGACTCGGTGGAGGAACTCTTGGATCCGGTTCGAGTGGAGTTCGAAACCGTGGATGGGACCTGGATGGTGGCGGAAATCGGACCCGATTCCGCCGGCCAGGTCCGGCTCGCCATGTCCGGATTCCAAGCCATCGCCCGCAACCAGGATTTGTACGCGGGGCTCAGCAAGCTGCTGGGCGGTTGAGGCTCCATCTCCGGGAATGGCTCGGCTGAGAGGCTAGCTCGCACTTGCCCCATCGGCTTGGGTGGGGCTAGAATCCCTAACAAATGCCGAACACGCCGTCGCAGGGGAACGATGCCGAACGCGCAGCCGCGCAGCAGACGGGGGCAACCCGGGGGCGGGGCCCTAGGGTGCCCGCTTTGGTTGCAGGATTGAAGGCTGCACCCCCTTGGAACGAACGCATCACCGCGTGGCGCACCCGCCCGGCCCGGGAGGGCGTGACAGCTCCGTTTCCGGAGCGCTTGGACCCGCGTCTGTTGACCATGCTTGGCGATCGGGGGATCACCGAGCTGCGAAGTCACCAGGCCGAGGCCATCGAGCTGGCGCTGTCGGGCCGCGACGTGCTCGTGGCCACGCCCACGGCTTCGGGCAAGACGCTGTGTTACACCCTTCCCATTTTGCAGCGACTGCTCGAAACCGGTGGGCGTTCGCGAGCCTTGTTCCTGTATCCCACCAAGGCCCTGGCCCAGGACCAGACGGCGGGGCTTTCGGCGCTGGTGGAAGCGCTCGGCGAAGATTGGCACGTGTCCACCTACGACGGCGATACGCCCCCGGAAGTCCGTCGCAGCGCGCGCGATCGGGGACACATGATCCTGACCAACCCGCACATGCTCCACCAGGGGATCCTGCCCAACCACGCCAAGTGGGCGGAGCTCTTCCGCGACTTGGAGTTTGTCGTGGTGGACGAAGTGCACTCGCTTTCGGGGGTGTTCGGCTCGAGTGTGGCCTGTGTCCTACGCCGTTTGCTGCGCATTGCCCGGCACTACGGGGCGCAGCCGAGGTTCCTGGCGAGCTCCGCGACGCTGCGTGATGCACGCGGGCACGGTCGTCGCCTGTTCGGTCGGGAAATGGCGATCGTCGACCAAGATGGCTCTCCGGCGGGCCCCCAAACCCTCGCGGTCTACAATCCCCCGATCATCAACCCGACCGCCGGCCTGCGAGCCAATGCCTTGGAAGAAGCGCGCGAGCTGGCCAAGTTCCTTTGCGGTTCCGATCACCAGACGATCTTCTTTTGCGGACGCCGCACAGCCGTGGAAGTGCTCACGCGCTACCTCAAGGAAAACGCCCAGAGTTTTGGTTTGGTTCCGCACCAGATCCGCGGGTACCGCGGAGGTTACCTGCCCAATCTGCGCAGGGAGATTGAAGCCGGGCTCCGAAGCGGGGAAGTCAAGGTGGTTGTATCCACCAACGCTCTCGAACTAGGGGTCGACATCGGCGCCTTGGATGTGGCGGTGCTGGTGGGCTATCCCGGCTCGCAGGCCTCGTTTTGGCAGCGGGCCGGGCGCGTTGGCCGCCGCGGGAATCCAAGCTTGGTGGTCCTTTTGGCGCGCTCCGAGCCCACCGACCAGTACCTCGCCGCCCATCCCGACTACCTCTTGGGCGCACCCCGCGAACGACTGGGAGTCGATGCCGACCAATTGGTGATCTTGAGCGAGCAACTCAAGTGCGCAGCCTTCGAGTTGCCCTTCCGTTTGGATCCCGACGGCGAAGGCTTGCTGGGCGAACCTGAGTTTGATTCGAGCGGGATGGCCCCGGAAATCCTGGAGTATCTAGCCGAAGCCTCCGGGTTCCTACTACGCCGGGGCAACACGTACTTTTGGATGGCCGACGCCTACCCCGCTCAAGACGTTTCGCTGGCGGGCGGAGACCTCGACAACGTACTGATCTTGGAGGAGCGCACCGAAAAGGCGCTTGGAGAGTGCGATCGCGAAAGCGCGCTGACGACCTGCCATGAGGGGGCTATCTACCAGGTACAAGGTCGTACTTGGCGCATCGAACGCTACGACCACATCCATCATCGGGCCTACGCCAAACCGGTAGAGTCGGATTACTTCACCGACGCGCAAACCGACACCGAGGTCCGGGTCCTGCGCCTCGAGCGTTGTCTGCAGCACCCCCTTGCCCAGGGCCTACAACCCACCGAAGACTTTTCGATTTGGCAGGGCGAGGTGCATGTGACCACGGTGGCGACCATCTACAAGAAGGTCCGCTTCTACACCCGGGAAAACGTAGGGGCCGGGCCGATCCAACTACCGCCGGAGGAGCTCGACACCGAGTCGTTCTTGATCACCCTCTCCGAAGGGACGGCCACCGCGTTGGGGCTGGACCAGGGTGACCGGGGATCGGCTTGGCGCGCGTTGGCGGACTTGTTGCGGCGCATGGCGCCGCTGCACATTCGTTGCAGCGCATCGGATTTGGGGATTTCGAGCCACGTACGATCGCCCTTCTTTGGGCGACCCACTTTGTTCTTGTTCGACCGGGTCCAAGGTGGCGTTGGACTCTCGCAGCTCTTGGTGGACGCTTTTCCAGACTTGGTGCGGAGCGCGCTCGCGGTGCTTGAGCGCTGCGAATGCCTCGAAGGCTGTCCGGCCTGTGTGGGCCCGCGCGCCCAAGTCGGCCCTGAAGGAAAACAAACGGTGGTGGCGCTCCTGCGGCACCTGATTCAGGGCCAAGACCTCAACGAGGTCCCCGTGGAAGGCCAAGTGGGAAGTTGGGAATTCGAGCAGGGCCAGGAGCCCATGGCTCCTTCCGACTTCGGACCCGAGGGCCACTACGCAAGGGGCGTACGGAGCGAGGAAGCCGCGCCATGAGCCCGCCAGCCGAAGAGTCTCTGAGCCAGCGACTCGCGCGCTTGCGGCGACAATCGCCTCCGGTTTCGCCGGCTCCTCCTCATCCACCGGCCAGTGCCTCGTTGCCCGCCTGGATGAAGCGCCGATTGACGCAAACTCCGGCTCCGGTGGGCCCTTTGGGGACGAGCCAAGTCCCCAAGACCGCCGAGACTCCCAAGGATCTGCTCACCGCCCCCAGTGGCCGGTTCCAATATCGTGTCCAACGGTTCGCGCGAACCCACCGCCATGGGGCGATGGAACTGCAGGGGAACCCGCAGCACTTGAGTGAGGTGTTTCCTCTACTCACCGGCGACCCGACTTTGGCGGACCTGCATGGGGAGCGGGTGGTGTACCTCGATACAGAAACCACTGGGCTGTCTGGAGGCGCAGGAGTGTTTGTGTACATGGTAGGGTTGGCCCGTTTCGTCCCCGATGGGGTCGAAGTTTGGCAGGGTTTCCTAAGTGGGCCCGAACAGGAGGCCGCATTGTTGGCCGAGGTGAGTTCCCGCATCGCCGCCAGCGCTGGTGTGGTTTCCTTCTTCGGCAAGTCTTTCGACCGACATCGCTTGGAAGACAAAATGAGGCTGCACGGTATCACTCCGCCATTCGCCGGAAAGCCTCACTTGGATCTGTTCCACCCCTTGCGCCGCTTGCACCGTGAGACATTGCCTGATACGCGTTTGCAAACCATGGAGCGTGCCTTGTGCGGCGTGGTCCGGCCCGACGACCTACCGGGCAGCTTGGCCCCGGAGGCTTGGTTCGATTTTCTCGCGGGTCGCGCCCATCGACTCGAAGGGGTGTTCCAACACAATCTGGATGATGTGCTCTCGTTGATCACCTTGTTGCACTGGTTGGCGGCGCTGCCGGTGCGCGAGCTTTCGGAGATTGGCCCCGTGGAATGGGCCCGGGAGGCGGCGTGGATCGATGCGCTGGCCAAAGCGGGGCAGTACGACCGGGCTTGGGCGCGCTGGACCCAGGTTCAGGAAAAGCACCCAGCACCCCCGCAGGCTTGGCTTCAAAAGGCGCAACTCGAAGATCGCATGGGGCGGGCAGAAGATGCTTTGGATAGCTTGCGGCATGGGTTCCCTGAGCCGCGCCCCGAAGTCCTAAACATTCGGGCACTGGCCTTGGCAGCGAAGCTGCGAGAACGCAGCTTGCGCGACGGTTTGGGAGCCCTCGCCGATGCGAACCTAGCGCGGAAACTGCTAGCCGAAATGCGCCCGTTTTCGGGCCGCACGACGCTGGAATCCGATTTGATTCGCCGCTGCCAGCGATTGAACCACCAGTTGGCCGGCAAGGCTTCCAGGCCCGAGGGCCAAGCCAACTAACTCAGCTGTCCGCCAAGCCCTTGCGCGCCCGCCATACCCAAGTGCAAGCGAATGCCATCCGGATAGGCGATGCGTTCCTGCTCGAACACCCGATCGGCCAGATCGTGGGCCGTGTCATCGGGCCACACTGGGCAAACCCTTTGGACGAGGATCGGGCCGTGGTCAAACACGTTGTCGACGTAGTGCACCGTGCACCCCGAAACCTTGCAACCGCGGTCGAGGACGGCCTGGTGGACGCGATCTCCATAGAAGCCCTGGCCCCCAAACGCGGGCAGCAACGAGGGGTGTACGTTGAGGACTCGACCTTGCCATGCGGCCGGAATCGGCAAGAAACGCAGGAATCCGGCCAACAATGCGGTTTCGATGCCTTGCTCGTCGAGTGCTTGGAAGACTTCGCTGGACAAAGCTTCGGGTCCGAGCTTGCGCTCCGGATCGACCACCAGCGAGGCAATTCCATGCTGCCGCGCCAATTCCAAAGCCCGGACACCCGGGCGATGGCTGATGCACAGGCGGATGTCCAGCGGTAGTTCGCTTTGGGCGCTGAGGCGGGCCAGATGGTCCAAATGGCGTCCAGTGCCAGCAACCAGGATCGCGGTCGGGTGTCCGATCATGCTTCGGATTCCAATTCTGCCGCGACCTGGATCAGGTCCGGAAGGGCGTTGAGAAGAAGGTCTTCCAAGAGGGGGGCGATGCGGTCCATGCGGTCGAGCAACTCGGGCATGCGCACCGGCCCCGATCCATCATCGCAGATCGCGGTCAAGGCCAGCAGCGCCATGCCGGAATGGGCACACGCGATCCACGGACCGGCGGTGTCTTGCGCCGCCAGGTGAGCGGGGGTTTGGCGCAACCAGGCGAGCTCGGCAGGGGTACTCAGGCTCGGGCCAGGCAGGCAAGCGGCCACACCCTCTACCAGGGTGGTGCCCAGTGCCTGCGCTCGCTCGAGGACCCGAAGCCGCAAACCGCGATGGTGCAAGCGAGTTTGATCGGGAAAGAGGGGGCCCAAGGGAGTCGTACCTAGCCCAAGCAGGGGCGTGGTTCCGGAGAGGTTCATGTGGTCGGAGACGACTCCCAAGGATCCCACGGGGTGGTTCGCGTCGAGCCCAACCGCTGCACAGGTATGGATCAAGAGCTTGGCACCGGAAGCGGCGGCCAACCACACGGGATAGCCTCGGTGCCATGCGGGTTGGCCGGGTCCGGCGCCGCCAGCAAACTGCAGGTGACCAGGTGCGTCCTCGATCATCCACAGGGTCTTCCCCCGATAGGTGCCAGCAAAGAGGCCGACTTCCTGCCAAGCTTGCGGAGCCGAGGGGATCTCGTACCCCGTCAGCCAGCGTTTGAGTTTGAGCAGCCGCGGAAGGTTTCCTAGGCCGGTGCCCAAGAGGAAACAAACGTCTGGAGACGGAACACCCAATTCCTTTAGGTGCGCAGCCGCGGGAAGTACGGCTTGGTCCAAGAGCGTGGTTTGCATGGGTCCGAGCGAGGGGGGGCGTGCGAGGTAGGAAAGCGAGGTGGCAAAGCGGAGCCGCGTAGGACGCGAGTCGCCTCATTCGTCTTGAGGTTGGGCTACCGAAGGGGGGGGCACAGCTTCCGGTTCGGGCGCAGGCGAGACTTCCTTCGGAACCATGGGTTCGACCGCCGCCAGCATCGGGTCCGGAATGGGGAAGTGCAATTGACTACCATCCGTGAGCAAGGCCAAGATCCACGTGCCATGCCCCAACTCGATGGCGCGCTCCAAGTACCCCGCTGCCGAACCTGGTTGGCCATCGCTCAAGCAGCGCAAACCTTGGGCCAGGGGCAAGGCAACCCGGAGCTCCCGCTCCAAGCGCACGAGACCAGCAGAAGTCTGGCCTGCTCGGGCGGACTCCAGCCATTCCAGGGCCTTGCGCTTCTCCCCGTCGGTGAAGCGGGATTCGCTGCCCTCGACCAACATCTCACCGACTTGATCCAAGTATGCCAAGACCGCTTGCAGGCGATACAGACTGGCCATTCCCTCGCTCTCCTCGGGTGACCAAGCGCGAGGCATGCGATCTTCCCAGAGGGTGCGGAGCACCAAGGCACTGGCGCGGAATGCGCCCCACGCCACGCGATCGCCGTCCAAAGAGACATATTGAGGCGTGATGGCGGTGATGGTCACATTTTGAGGGCGCTCACTGCGGGGGTCGAGGGTGGTGTTGCGCTTCCAATGGCTCGCCTGGTACTCCTCGATCAGCGCGCGTTGGACAAGGACGATCGAATCCAAATCCCGCAGCAGACCAGCCACCCAACCCCTTGCCGCTTCGGTCTGCAACTGACCTTGAGCCTCCTGCAGTCGCTTGCGCGCCGCTTCAAAATCCATGTCCTGCAGCAGGGGCAACAGCCCCGAGCCCCGTCCCAAGAGGCTTCCGAACCGTTCGCGATCGAGTCGCTCGAGGTTGCGACTCCAAACCGTCCACCGCTCGGGCAGGCTATCCAAAACCACGTCGATTTCGGCAACCCTTGCATCCCATTCGAGCTTCGCCTGTTCCGCGCCCCCTTGCAGCAACGATGCGGGGAGGACCACATCGCGCGATTTCGCGAAACGTACGCGTAGCTCCTTCAAGGCCTGGCGAGCGGGACCAAAAGCCCCCGCGGACAATTGCCCTTCCACGGCCTTCAGCCGCTCGGATAGCCAGCTGTCCGCCTGCTGGAGCAGCTCGATCACGCGCTCGATGCGAGCCTGCTCGATCGCGGCAACGCTCTCGGGCGCCACGATCGGCTCGAAAGCCAACACCGCGGCAATCACATCGGCCAAGTCGCCTTGTGTGGGGTCCCAACGGAACTCGTCGCGCAATCGATTGCGTTCAGCGGCCAGTTGCTGATCCCGTTCGGCTTCGCTGCGTTGCAAAGCGCGAATGGATTCTTCGAGGGCACCTGCCTGGACCAAGGCTTCATCGGCAGCCGAGCTGCCCTGGTATTTGGTGGCGAGGTCCCGCAGTTGCTGGATCCGATCCGGCTCCGCCATGGATTGCTCGGCAAGCGCTTGCATGGCGGTTTGCGCTTCGACCTCGAATTCCGATTCGAGCTCCCCTGTGGCGACGGTTTCGGGTTCTCCGTTGTCGACCGGTTGCTCGAAAATCAGCGCCGATTCGGATGGCCCCCGAACTACGGATTGCGAACCCGTGCTCGCGGTTGCGGATGGGCCTTCCAGAGGATGCGGCCGTTCGGGATTCGAGTGCGGGCTGCGCCATGCAAACCAAGCCACCGCAAGCAGGGCGATCAAGGCGACCAAGGAAACCATCCAAGTACGTTTCGAACTCGCGCGCACTGGCGAGGAGTCCTGCAACAGACTTTGCTGCAAAACTTGCAAGCGCTGCAACAGGGATGCCGCCCCCTGGGGCCGTGCCGCGGGATCCTTGGCCATCAAGTCACCCACCAAAACGCTCAGCCCCAGCGGCACTTCCGGCTGGAGCTCATGAACGCTGGGCGCGGTTCCGTGGACCACTTCGCGCAGGATCTGTTTGGTCTGCCCTCCCTGGAATGGAGTGCGCCCCGTCAACAGTTGGAACGCGCTGGCCCCCAGGGAATACAGATCGCTCTGCGGGCTGGGTGCTTCGCCTCGGATCAGCTCGGGCGCAAGGAAATGAGGCGTTCCCATCAGGGGGCCACGCCCTTCGCTTTGGCGCACATCGAGAACCAGCCCCAGGTCGGCCAATTTGGTCACGCCCGCTTCGGTGACCATGAGATTGGCAGGCTTGATATCCCGGTGGACCAAGCCGCGGCTCTCCGCGAACTGGAGGGCGCTCGCCGCGTCCCTCAGGATTCCAAGGACTTGCTCCCATCCTTGCCGGCCCTGGGTTTGCAAGCGGTCGGCAAGGCTGCCACCGGCCATGTGCTCCATGCACAGGTAGTGGATCGGGCCATCGCTGCCCACATCGAAGACCGTCACCACGTTGGTGTGCCCTAGGGCCGCGGCCGCCCGGGCTTCGCGTTGGAATTGCGACACCACTTCGGGGTCGTGGGCCAATTGGGGCGACAGGATTTTGAGTGCGACGCGGCGCGCCAAACTCTCCTGGATGGCGAGGTACACCGTGCCACCTTCGCCGCGACCCAGCTCGCTCAGGATTTGGAAACCGGCCACCTTGGGCAACCCTTGGGCCGCCTCGCCTTGGTTGAGATCCACCAGCCAAACCCGCAATCCACCCAAATCCAAGTGGTCGCCCGGTTGCATGGCCGCCGCTTGGATGGGGGTCCCATTGAGCTTGGTACCCGCGAGCGAGCCCAGATCGCGTACTTGGACCGAGCCGTCCTTGGCCAAATCCAAGACGCAGTGCACCCCTTCGATTTCCGGATCTGGAAGGCACAAATCTGCACGATCCGGATCCGATCCGAGGACCCAAGTCCCATGCACCGGCAGGGCTTGGGGGGCATCCGCAAGGGCGGGGATGTCCAGGGCCAGTTGGGGAAGCGTCACAGGGGCGGGGGGGCGGAATGGGGAAGGTGGTGGAAAAGGTCGGTGCCGATCCGGACCAGGGTGCTTCCCGAGGCGACCGCCCATTCTAAGTCCCCGCTCATGCCCATGGAAAGGAGGCACCGACCGGCTCGAAACCGACGGTGGTGCGAGGATTCGAGCTCTTGACCGATGGCCTGAAGCTGGGCAAAGACCCGGCGTGTGCGTTCCCCGGAAGCATCTTCCAGCGGCCCCATGGTCATCAATCCCACGGGTCGTAGGGGTCCATCGGGGTCGATGGCCTCGAGTGCCTGGGCCACTTCGCTGGGCAGGAGCCCCTGCTTGCTCCGTTCCCCCGAGAGCCAAACCTGCAGGTAGCCATCCACGGTCCGACCGAGTTCCGCAGCAACCCGCTGCACGCTCCCGATCAGGCGGGTGCTGTCTAGGGAGTGGAGGATGGAGGCGTGCGCAACAATCTTGCGGACCTTGTTCCGCTGGATGGGGCCCACAAAGTGCCAGCGCACGGTCGGATCTCCCAATCCTTCGGCCTTGGAGACCAAGGCGTCGGCCCGGTTCTCGCCAAACTCTGACTCTCCGAGGGCTACGAGCGCCCGAATGGTCGCCAAGTCGACCGATTTGGTGACCGCTAGCAATTGGACATCCGAGGGATCGCGACCAGCCCCTCTGGCCGCCAGCCGAATCCGCTCGAGGACCCTCGAGCGGTTGATGCTGAGCCGAGACAACACCTCAGGATCGGGGTGGGAAGACACACGCCTAGCCTAGCGCACGCGTCATGTGCCTGGCAAAACTACCCCTGAAACCCGGTCAGCCCCGGTCGTGCCTGGGGGGGAACTACGGGGGTGGACTACCGGGGGGAACTACGGGGGTGGACTACCGGGGGGAACTACGGGGACAACGACCGCGTGCCTCTATTGGGCAGGATGCAACGTGAGACGGATACGCTCGATCGAGTCGGGTTGGACGCGCCGTCCCTGGCAGGGGCGCACGCCAGCGACCCAGACCAGTTCCTCACCGGCAAAGACAACCGGCAAGCGTCCCCGATCCTCCCGCCGCACACCGGCATCCGCCAGGAACCGAGTGAGCTCACGGCCGCCAGGGGCCCCCAGCGGATGAAAACGATCTCCAGCTCGGGGGAGTCGGACCTCGAGCGTCGACGGTAGTCCGCGCGCATCCAGCTCGACCACATTGGGATCGGTGGAGAAGCCCGCACCAGCAGGGACCCGGACCCGTTCGGCAACCAGGCGGGATCCATCGGCCAAGTCCAGGGTGCCGGGCACCGCCAACCGGCTCCCAGAATCGGGGGACTGGAACGGCTCCTCTCCCCCGGAACCCGGGGGCAGCAGCATCAGTTCGGTGGCCCCCAGCTGGAGCGTCCAGTTGCCGGGAAGGCTGCGGCGGATGTTCCGGGCCTGGGCCAAATCATCGGCGAGCAGCGCCAAAACCGTCTTGCCTGCAGGCTTGCCGGTGCCTTCCTGAATCAACCGCCACAGGGCCCGGCGCTGTAGGGGACCAGGCAGCGAAGCCAGGTCTTTGCGGGCCAAGGTGCCCCCCTGAAGGGCATGGGTGCTGGGGGAGAAAGGCTTCCAGCACAAGTGGACCGTGCGCTCGGCCAGCTCTTCCTCGAGGCCTTCGACGGCCCGGGCGAAAGCACGCAGGCCGTCCATGCCTCCCGGGGCATCGGCGATCTTGGGCAGCAGGTTGTTGCGAACCCGATTGCGGGTAAAGCGCTCGCTCTCGTTGGAACTATCCTCGCGCCAGGCGATGCCTTCACGACGGAGGATTTGTCGTACCTCTTCGCGGCGCAGGGTGACCAAAGGGCGGATGACCTCGACCGCGGGGGTGCCGGCCAGGGTGAAGCGCGCTTTGGGGCCGCTCAATCCTGCCAAATCGCTGCCGCGCATCATGCGCATCAGCAAGGTCTCGAGGGCGTCGTCCTCGTGGTGGCCGGTCAGGATGATGCCAATCCCCGCTGCGCGGGCCTCTTTGGCGAGGGCCTGGTAGCGAGCCTTGCGGGCGCGGGCTTCCAAATTCGGCCCGTCGCCGTCGAGCTCGATGATGGCACGGGCGAACGGAATCGAGAGCCGGGCACACAGGCGGGCGCAAAAAGCGCTGTCGTCCTGGCTTTCCGACCCGCGCAAGCCGTGCTCGATGTGCATGGCGAGGACGCGCGGCCGGGGTTCGGCCTTGGCCAGCAGGTGGAGCAAAAAGACGCTATCCGCACCGCCCGAGAGGGCGATCAGGACCGGGTGGTTGGGACCGATGTCCGAGGCCAAGGCCATCTGGGACCAGCGATCGCTCCAGGGGTAGGCGACTTTGGGTTGGGAGGGGTGCACGGGATGCCTTTGCGGTGGGGGGAACCGGAAAAACTTGGGACACCCCCTTGGGGGAAGGAGGGCGTCCGCTTGATGCCATCGGCGCTACTGGGTACGCTTTGCCACCTTTCTTGGGAATCCTTCCACAAATTGTAAGGGGTCCCCGAAAACCTGCTGCCTGCCCGGTTGGGCAAGTCCCAGCGACCGGCTCCACTCCCTCCCGAACCTGGGAATCGGAGGCATTTCGCACCTCCGAGCTACCAATACCATGCGCATCTCCATCAACGGATTCGGCCGTATCGGCCGCAACGTCTTCCGCATCCTCCAGAACACCCCCGGCATCGAAGTCGTCCACATCAACGACCTCACCGACCCCGCCACTTTGGCCCACCTGCTGCGCTATGACTCGGTTCATGGTCGCTTCCAAGGAACGGTCGCAGCCGCCGACAAGGCCATCGTGGTGAACGGCCAGTCGGTCGCCATCACGGCCGAACGGGACCCCGCGAACCTGCCCCACAAGGCCAACAAAATCGATTTTGTGGTCGAAGCGACCGGCGTTTTCACCTCGCGGGCCGACTGCACCAAGCACCTCACAGCCGGTGCTGGCCGGGTCCTTTTGACCGTTCCGCCCAAGGACGAAATCGACGCCATGGTGGTGATGGGGGTCAACCAGGAAACCCTCAAAGCAAGCGACCGGATCATTTCGAACGCTTCCTGCACCACCAACTGTTTGGCCCCGGTCGCCAAGGTCCTGCATGACTCCTTCGGCCTCGTCGAAGGCCTGATGACCACTGTCCACGCCTATACCAACGACCAGCGCATCCTAGACCTCCCACACTCGGACCTGCGCCGCGCCCGTTCGGCCGCCATTAACATCATTCCCACCAGCACCGGTGCCGCCCGGGCCGTGGGCAAGATTCTGCCCGCCCTGGCGGGCAAGCTGGATGGGGGTGCCATGCGGGTTCCCGTGGCGGACGGTTCGATCGTGGACCTCGTCGCGATGCTGTCCAAGGATGTGACGGTCGACCAGGTCAATCAGGCCTTCAAGACCGCCGCACAAGGCCCGCTCAAAGGCGTGCTCGAGTATTCCATCGACCCGCTGGTCTCCACCGACATCCTGGGCAACCCGCACAGCTCGGTTTTCGACAGCCTGAGCACCCAAGTGATGGGCAAGCGCATGGTCAAAGTCCTTTCCTGGTACGACAACGAGTGGGGCTACTCAAACCGCGTCGTCGATTTGATGCGCTTTGCGCATAGCCTGTAAGGACCCGCTTTCAGGAGTCACTCTCCGTCCGACCGCGCACCACCGGCCCTATCAGGCAACCGGTGGTGCGTTTCTTCCGCAACCTTTGGTACCCGATGACGCTTCACGCCCCCACGCTCCAGTCGCTCGATCTGAAAGGCAAGACCGCCTTGGTCCGGGTCGATTTCAACGTTCCGCGCGACAAGTCGGGCAACATCACCGACGACACCCGCATCCGTGCCGCCATCCCAACCCTGGAAGCCCTGCTCCGGGCCGGTGCCCGCCCGGTGTGCTTGACGCACCTGGGGCGACCCGACGGCGAAGTCCACGAGGACGCGCGGGTCGATGCCATCGGAGTACGTCTCGGCGAGTTGATGGGGCGCACCATCTTGAAGCTGGATGAGTCCACCGGACCGGCGGTTCGCGCCGCGATCCATGCGGCGCCCCAGGACCAAATCGTCCTGCTCGAAAACGTGCGTTTCCACCCCGGCGAAACCAAAGGCGACCCCGCGCTGGCTCGGGCCTTCGCCGACCTAGGCGACGTGTTTGTGAACGACGCGTTTGGTGCCAGCCACCGTGCCCACGCCAGCGTGTCGGGGATTGCAGCCTACCTGCCTTCCGCGGCTGGGCTGCTCTTGGAGGCAGAAGTCCAAGCCTTCGATCGCGTGCTCAACCAACCCGCGCGGCCCTTTGTGGCCATTCTGGGGGGCGCCAAGGTTTCGGACAAACTTTCGGTGATTGAGAACCTGCTCGACAAGGTGGATGCGCTGCTCGTGGGAGGCGGCATGGCCTACACCTTCTTGGCCGCCCAAGGCCACTCGGTGGGTAAGAGTCTGGTCGAACTGGATCGGTTGGACACCTGCAAGCAGGCCTTGGCCAAAGCAGCAGCCAAGGGAGTCCAGTTGATGCTCCCCAGCGACCACGTAGTGGCAGACCGCTTCGCAGCCGATGCCCACGCCGAAGTCTGCGGGATCGACATCCCGGCGGATCGCATGGCACTCGACATCGGACCCAAGACCCAAGCTCGCTACGCCGAGGCCATCGAAGCGGCGCATACCGTGGTTTGGAATGGTCCGATGGGGGTGTTCGAAATGGAAGCGTTCCGGGCGGGCACGGCGGCGGTGGGGCATGCCTTGGGGCGAGCCCAAGGCTACACGGTGGTGGGTGGGGGCGATTCGGTCGCAGCCATTGCCCTTTTGGGGCTCGAAAGCGCGGTGGATCACATTTCCACCGGTGGTGGCGCCTCGCTCGAACTACTCGAGGGCAAGGTCCTCCCGGGCATCGCGGCTTTGGGCCAAGTGCACTAGACCCCCTTGGGAAGCCCAGCTCCCCATACAGGCGCGTTACACGCCTACTTTGGGGAGCCTAGCGTTCGATCTTGCGTGGCCGTAGGGGCCACTTTTCCCGAAATCGGGCACTCCTTGACCATTCCTACCCTGGTACGGACGCGCTCGTCGCGCCTACAATGACCCCATGGCAACGCGCACGACGTTGATCGCTCCGTCGATCCTGGCCTGCGACTTCGCACGCATCGGTGAAGAAGTGCGCGACGTAGAACGGGCTGGCGCCGATTGGCTCCATGTCGACGTCATGGACGGGCACTACGTTCCGAACCTGACGCTGGGCCCGCCCATCGTGGCCGCCGTGCATCGAGTGGCCCAACGACCGCTGGACGTGCACTTGATGGTGACGAACCCATTGGCGTTGGCCGGTGAATACCGTTCGGCTGGGGCCCACGTGCTGACCTTCCACTGGGAAGTGGCTGGAGGCGTGGCCGGAGCTCGCGCCATCGCCCGCGGCTACCGGGACCTCGGTGTACCGGTGGTGGGGATGGCCGTGGACGGTGCCACCCCGGTGGAACCCATTCGCGAATTGTTGGGAGAGTTGGACTTGGTGCTCATCATGAGCGTCCAGGCGGGGTTTGGGGGGCAAAGCTTCCAGGCCTCGGCTCTCGACAAGACCCGTTGGGTCCGACGCCAAGGCTTCGACGGATACCTTCAAATGGACGGTGGGATTTCCCCGTCCAATGCTGCCCTATGCCGCGAGGCCGGCGCAGACGTTTTGGTGGCCGGTACCGCGGTTTTCCGCGCGCCCGACCGAGCACAGGCCATTCTGGACCTGCGCCACGCTCCCGCGGGCATACCCCAAATGGGGGGCTTGCCCGTCGAGGGTTGCTAACCCCTTACCTTGGACCCATGGCGGAACACGTGAAGAAAGACAACAAGGGCAAAAAACAACCGGATGAGGAACCCATCCCCGAACAGGGTGGGAGCCGACTTTCGCGCTTGCGCTTCCGCAAACGCGATGTCCCGGGTGGTCTGTGGCTCAAGTGCGAGAGTTGCGAGTCGACGATCTTCCGCAAGGACCTCGAAAGCAAGGGCTTCGTCTGCCCCAAGTGCGGGTTCCACTTCACCCTGCCGGGATCCAAGCGGGTCGAAATGACCATGGACGAAGGCACCTGGGAGGAGCTCTACGCCGACCTCAGTTCGCTCGACCGCTTGAACTTCACCGACTCGGTACCCTACGCCGAGAAGATCGCGCGCGCCGAAAAGCGGGCCGGCCAGAAGGACGCTTTGATTTGCGGCAAGGGTGAGGTCAAGGGCCGCCCCTGCGTGCTGGCCGTGTTGGATTTCAGCTTCATGGGCGGCTCCATGGGCGAGGTCGTGGGAGAAAAGATCTCCTTGGCCGCCGACGTGGCGCGCCGCGAGCGACTTCCTTTGGTGTTGTTCACCTCCTCGGGTGGCGCCCGTATGCACGAAGGCATGCTCTCGTTGATGCAAATGGCCAAGACCTGCGCTGCCCTGGCCAGCTTGAACGATGCCGGTGGCTTTTCGATTTGCGTGATGACCAACCCCACCACCGGTGGAGTGACCGCATCGTTCGCATCGGTCTGCGACATCACTTTGGCTGAGCCCGGGGCACTGATTGGATTCGCCGGCCCCCGCGTGATTTCCAGCACCCTCAAGATCGACCTACCCCCCGGTTTCCAGCGCTCCGAATTCCTGTTGGGCAAGGGGCAGCTGGACGCCCTCGTGACCCGTAGCGAGCTGCCCAGCGTGTTGGCGCGCTTGATCGACTACGGAACGGCTTCTTGGAGCTCCTACGCGGGCCGTGGCCAATCGAGCCAAGCTGCTGGATTGAAACGATTGCCCGGCGGGGAAGCTCCTGCCGAAACGGACGCTGGCGAAGGCGTGGGCTGATCGGCCAACGGTTGTTCGCAGCGACCAAAGAATAGGAGCCCACTTCCTTGCGGACGTGGGCTCCTTTCCCTCTACGCCTGGTGTCGAATGTTGCAGGCGATGGGTGGTGAAGGCCGCTTCCCGGAGGCATTCACCGATCCTGCGCCCCCGAGGAGGAGCGCAAGATCGCGGGTTTCATCGGCCTGGGCCCATGGAACCTGCTCGGTTGGGTTTCCCCGTGTTCAAAGGATGGCTGCGCGGACTGCGAACGCTCGGAGTCGGAACCCCTTCGGCGGTGAGGTAGTGCACCAGCGAAGGCTGCTCCGCCGGCTCCAGACGCTGGTTGCGATTCGTGTCAAAGCGGGGAATCAAGGGCAACAGGCGTTCGACCAGAACACGGTCCTGGCTCACTTGGCGTCGTTCCACCGGGTCCAAGACCCCGTCTTGATTGCGATCGTAGCGGCTCAGGATTTCCTTCCGCCGGGCGGCATCGGCTTCGGCCCGGGCTCGGGACATTTCGGAAGCATCGAGGCGCCCATTGCGGTTGTCATCAAAACGGGCAACCAATTCCGCCATGCGGGCACTGCGTTGGGCTTGATCCTCGGCTGCTTGGCGTGCCTCGGAGCCCCGCAGGAATCCATCGAAGTCGCGATCGAACCGGGCGAGGCGTTCCGCAGGGGTCAAGACTCGGGCTTGCTCCAGCACCGAAGTGTGGTCAAACAGTTCGATCAGCTTCACCTGATTCCAAGCTTGGTCGATCGACAAACCGTTAGCCGGCGCGCCTTGCGGGTGATGCGCGTCCACGCGGGGCGAGTCGCCTGGGGTCGTGCCCTCAGAAACCAGCGATCGGGCCTGATCTTGTACCAGGTGGTCGTAAAGGTGGGCAGGGCCGCCACCGGCCCACGCCGTGCCGGCGCACAGCCAAGCAGCGAAGAAAATGTTGGATTGCAGCATGGGGAGAGCCATGAAAGCGGTCGGGGATCCGGGCGGTTCCACTTGGGCGGCAGGCCCCGCGGTGGTGTGTCACGCGGAACCCCCTGTGCGCGTGACACAGGCTCTTTGCCGACCGCTCCCGGGGCGTGGCAGAAATCCCAAAAATCCTAAGGCCCTTCTGAAGGGCATTCCCAATCAAGGCGCCCGAAAGGCCATGACCCACGAGTCAAAGGCTCCCGCAAACTTCCCACCGCTGAGCCGTGCCAAACGGGCCGCCAAACGGTTGAGCCCCAAAAGCGGCTGGGTCAGCCAGCCCTTGAGCCGGGTTTCATTGAGGTGCAACAGTTGGGGAATCGGGTAGGTGCATTGGTAGCCGGATCCGCCCAGGAACTGGAAGCCCGCCGCTTCGAGCGCCTTGCGCACCTCGTCATGGTGTTTGGCATTCAATTCGCGCACGGGCAGGAGTGGGTGGGAACGGCGGCGCTTCTTGAAGCCCCAGGCAGCCGCCTGGATATCGCCTACCACCAACGTGCCTCCCGGAGCCACGGTGTCGACCAAACCCTGGATCCAAGCCGTGGGGTCGGGCGAAAAACTGATCACGCCCGAGCTGATGACCCAATCGAAGCGCGCTTCCCCCGGCCCGGGGAAGGGCGGGGCCTCTCCGAATCCAACTCGGCCCTCGGCTTGTTGGATCCCCTGCAGGCGGGCGTTCTCAGCGGCGATGCGAACCATTTCCGGGCTTGGATCGAAGAAGCTCAAGCTGGCCTTTGGGTGCCGTAGAGCCGCTTCAATTCCGACCCAGCCGGCCCCGCACCCGAAATCCAAAATGCGTTGGGGTGTGGCAGGCTCTTCGTACAACGCGACAAAACGCCGCATCCAGCGAAAATGGGGATAGCCCGGGGATCCCGGCTCACCATCCCAACGCTTGGCGTTTTGATCGAACTTCGAAGCCGTCGTGTCCTGGGATAGCACGGTTTGCAGCGGATCGGCCACCAGAACCAACCCGCTGGCTCCGCAGGGTCCACAGGCTTGCTCCCCCTGCAGGGTGCGCCGGCGCAGGTGCCCGCCCCGTACGGAGTACAACAACCCCACGTGAACCCGGGGCCAAAGTTGGTTGCGCAATTCCGATAGGGCCCGGTCCGAGGGCTGCACCCGCAGATACACGTACAAGGTCCCTTGCAAGTCGACTTGGTCGAGTCGCCTGGGGAGGTTGTGCGCGGCTTCCTGAGCATCGTTGAAGACAACCCAACGGTGGGGCGCTTCGGCGGCTTGACCCAGGGGCACGACTTGACCATTCGCGTGGTCCGTATCGACAAACACCGCTTGAAGCAAATCGGTGGGCTTCGACTGCATGGGCATGGGGCGTAGGGTACGGATCTGGGCGGTTCGAGGCGAGCTGCCAGGATCAAACCCGCCGCCGGGGACCCCGGCGCGAGCGCCTTGCCCCGGGCACGTGGCGGCGTATCTCCGGGACGGGAGCCGGACGATCTTCTCGCAACGCCATGGACAGGCCCAGGGTCACATGGGGGTCGGCGCAGAAGACGCTGTGCATGACGGTCCGCTCGAGCCCGTGGTTGGGCATCAACAGGGCGTCGCCCGGCTCCAGGAGGTACGCATGGCCCGCGTCGGCGCACAAGGCGCTGAACTCCCCCCGGCCTAGCAACGGACCGAAGGCGCCGCCCCCCGGGCGTCCCAGCTCGCGGCGCATTCGCGGGAAGCGCTCGGATAGCTTGATCAGCCCGTCGAGCGCCCCCGCCCCCGGTAGCGACTCGGCCAGGACCCAAGGCAGCTCGCCCTCGGCGAGGTACTCGAGGAATTCTTGCATGCGTTTGCACAAGGCATCGATGCTGCAGGCCAACCAAGCCGTGCGTCCCGCCAGCTGTACGTACAACACGCCCCGTTGACCCCCTTCTAGCGGTTCGTCGAACGCGTCGTGGTGCCACAGTGCGCCCCCCTCCGGAGCATTGAAGTAGGCAATGTGCTGGGTCCTCAGGACCGGTTGCTCGATCCAGCGCACCAAACGCTCGCCCCATTCGTCTTGTTTGGGAAAGCGAGCTGCGATGGGCCACAGGATTTCGGCCATCTCGGCCACCAACCGATGCGCTTCGATGTCCCGGCTGGCATCGTCCACAATCTCTTTGCCAAACGAGTGGCGCACCCGCAGCGAATGGTCTTGGTCGTGGGCGGAGAGCCGGCCGAGTTTGACCCACAGGTCGTGGTCCGACCCGATGCGGATGCGTTCGAGGTCGCGGTGGGGATCCGCCAGGTGCATGTTGCTACCCGGAGCGAACGTCTGCCCCAAGGCCCCGGACCGCTCGCTCAGGAAGGCTCGCAATCCCTTGGGTCTGCGCAAGACCCCGTGCCAGGCCATGCAATCCTCGATGGGGACCGTGGGAGCCCAGCCTCGGATCGGGATCGGTCGGGCCTCAAACCAATGTTGCTCCCAAAGCGCTTCGATCGGAGGCTGCGGGCCAAGCGGGACGGCATCCTCGGTCAGGATCAGCCATTCACCATGATCGACTCCGCGCCGGGACAGCTGCAAGCGTTCGCGAATCCAGGGGCTCCAAGCTGCCAGCTCGTGTGGATCCTCCTCGCCATTGAGCGAGCAAATCGGGGGTTGTCCGGGGGTCGCGGCGCGATCCGGGCTAGCCAAGAGATCCCGCAGGATCCCCTCGGGCAGGTCGGGCGAGGTCATGGCACCATCCTAAATCGAGCGCCACCCAGCATTCGCTATCCTGGGTGCGAAAACCCAGCGCCCGGGTGGGCTAAACTAGCCGCGATGCACGATCCGTCCCAGCAAACCCTACGCGTCCTGGGGGTCCCCCAGGAATTGGACGAGGGCCCCGAAGTCTTGCGCGAACGCGCCTGTCGCCAGGCGGGGATTCGCCCCCAGGACTTGGTGGGGATGCGCCTCGCCTTGCGCTCGCTGGACGCTCGGCGCTCCCGGGGAATCCTACGGTTCGTGTGCCATGTGGACTTGGTCGTGCGCACCGTCCACCACTCGTCTGCTTTGCAAAAGGCCCTTCGTTCGGGTCGCGTACGCGAAGCCCCAGTGGACCAAGCGCTGGAAATGCCGCCCACGCGCCGCGGTGGCCCGCCGCGCCAAGCGGTGGTGGTGGGGTCGGGACCCGCCGGATTGTTTGCCGCGTTGACCTTGGCTCGCAATGGGGCTGGCGTCACCCTGATCGATCGCGGAGCCTCGCTCGAACAACGGCACAAACGCCTAGTACCCTTCCATCGGGGTGGGGAGCTCGATCCCGACACCAATCTGTTGTTTGGCGAAGGAGGGGCCGGGACCTACTCGGATGGCAAGCTTTACACCCGCGTGCAGGATCCCTTGGAGCAAGCCATCCTCCAGGAACTGGTGCTTGCGGGGGCACCTCCCGAGATCCTGTACGATGGGCGTGCGCACATTGGAACCGATCGGTTGCATCGCATTTTGCCGGCCCTTCGACAGAGCCTGTTGGATGCGGGAGCCACCATTTTGTGGGATACCAAGTTGGAAGGCATGGGGTTCCGCAAGGGCCCGGCGCGGCGCATCGACCGGGTGTTCACCAACCGCGGCGAACTCGCTTGCGACGCCTTGTTCTTGGCCTTGGGTCATAGTGCGCGGGATACTGTCGAAGCCCTGTCGGAACAGGGTTTGGAGTTGGCTGCCAAGCCTTTCCAATTCGGAGTGCGCATCGAGCACCCGCAAGAATTGATCAACGCTGGCCGCTTTGGCGAGCACCCGCTGGCCGCAAACCTGGGGGCCGCGTCCTACAACCTGGCGCTCAAGGGCGAAGCCGATGTGGCCGGAGCGCACACGTTTTGCATGTGCCCGGGGGGCAAGATCGTAGCGAGCATTTCGGAACCAGGGCTGTTGTGCACCAACGGAATGAGCAACTCGACGCATTCGTCTCCCTTCGCCAACGCAGCGGTCGTGACCACCATCGAGCCCGCGGCTTTCGCCCCCTTTGGGACGGGCCCGCTCGCGGGGCTCGCTTTCCAAAGGCACTTCGAGCGCAGCTTCTTCGAGGCAGGGGGTTCCTCGTACCGAGCCCCGGCGCAGCGCGTCTCGGACTTTCTCGCTGGGCAAGCAAGCCGCGAAGTGGGGCGAACCAGTTACACCTTTGGCACCACTCCAGGGCGCATCGACCACTTGCTGCCCGCTCCGATCCGCGCGGCCTTGGCGCGAGGGTTGCAACGCTTCGACCAGCTGCTGCCGGGCTTCGGCGGAAACTCGGGCATCTTGGTGGGCGTCGAGAGCCGCAGCTCCAGTCCGCTGCGCATGGTTCGCGATCGCGACACCTACTTGGCGACGGGGTTCGAAAATTGTTACCCCATCGGCGAAGGGGCCGGGTACGCGGGCGGTATCATGAGCGCAGCGATCGATGGGGCACGGGCAGCCCAAGTCCGCTTGTCCCAGAGCTCCATCCGTTGATTTTCCTTTGAACTTCCCCTTGGGTTCCCCTTCGAATTCTATGGTCCAACAAGATTCCGACGACCGCAAGGTCACGACCCACCGGCTGCTCGAGATGAAGCAGAGCGGCATCAAGATCGCTGCGCTGACCGCGTACGACGCCACCATGGCCGAGTTGCTCGATGCCGCCGGCGTGGATTTGCTGTTGGTGGGGGACTCGGTAGCCATGGTGATGCAAGGCCTGGACACCACGGTCACGGTTTCGATGGAAACCATGCTCTACCATGCCACCCTGGTGCGCCGCGGGGTGAGCCGGGCGTTGGTGGTTGGGGACCTGCCCTTCATGAGCTACCAGGTCAACTCCGACGAAGCCCTGCGCAATGCGGGCCGCATGGTCAAAGAAGCCGGGGTGGAAGCGGTCAAGCTCGAGGGCGGCGAGGTCATCGCCAAGACGGTGCGCCGCATCGTGGACGTGGGCATTCCGGTCATGGGACACCTGGGCCTGACCCCCCAATCAATCCATAAGTTTGGCACCTACCAGGTGCGGGCGCGCGAACCCGAAGAAGCCGATGTCCTGCGGCGTGATGCCGAACGGCTGGAGGCCGCCGGCGCCTTCGCCATCGTCTTGGAAAAGGTTCCCCATAGCTTGGCAGCTCAAGTGGCCAAGGATCGGACGGTGCCCATCATCGGGATCGGTGCTGGCAGCGGATGCGACGGGCAGATCCTGGTTTCCCACGACATGCTGGGCTTGTACACCCGTTTCAAGCCGCGCTTTGTGCGTCGGTATGGCGAGATCGCCAAGGCGATGGGACGCGCCTTTGAGGACTATGTGCACGATGTCCGAGCCGGGGAGTTCCCCAACTTGGACGAGAGCTACGAGTGACCGGAGGGGTCGGCTGTGGCCCTTAGCTGCGATCCTCAGCTGCGATCCTCGGCTGGGCTACTTGGGAAAGTTTTTCCCGCCCCACGTGCATCCTGGCGGGACAGGGCGCAAGGATTCCATTCAGGTTTCATTTGGGCTTGTGGCTTGGACGAATTCCCTTTGTCCCTAGCGTCTTCCTAGCTGTCCCATGCCGAACCCCGTCACCCAAATCGAAACCCAATGCTCGGAAGAGATCTTCCAGCGGGTTGCTGGCGACCTGTCGATGATCGCTGACCGTGAGCTGGATGTGGTTTCCGTCGACACACGGGTGCTGGATCACCGGGCCGCTGGTTCAGGCCAAATCCACATCTCGTTCCGGTTGGGGTTCGGCCTCGAAGACCGCCTGGAACATGGAACCCTGTTGGTGCCCCTGCCCGAAGCCATCACGCTGGCAGGCAGCCTGATGATGGTGACGGATGACGTCATCGAACAGTGCCGCGCGCAAGCGACCCTCGACGAACCCACGAAGAATGCCATGCTCGAAGTGGGCAACTTCATCGCGGGTGCCACCGAGGCGGCTTTCCGCGCCCTGGAGGTTCCCTGCAAAGTGAGCTTCGAAGGATGCCAAGGGGTCAAGGCGGATGTGCGCCCCCGTTTGCTCTACTCGGAAGGCGAGGAAATGGTCACGAGTTCCGCGCAAGTCCAACTTGCAGGATACGGCGAGTCGGAGTTCCTTCTGCTGGTGCCGCGGCAAACCTGGGCGGCCAAGGCTGCCGCTTAGCGGCTAGACCCGAGCTCTCCATGGGAGTGCGCCACGGCCGGATGGGGCCATTCAGCCCGTCTTCCCGTCAGGCTTCTGCAGCGCCTTTTTGAACAAGTCGCCCAAGCTGGTGGATAGGCCCCCGGTGGCGGGCGTAGCCAGGTTCTTGGCGATGTCCGCTCCGTCGACCGAATCTTCCGATCCGATGACGGCTCCACGGGGATCGAGCATCGAGAGCGAAATGCGCTTGGCGCCAGGTTCGATGCTGGTGATGCGCACGGTGACCTCCTGGCCCACCGAAAGCACCGATCCCACGTTCTTGACGTGCGCGCGCCCGAGCTGGGAGATGTGCAGCAAGCCTTCCAAGCCTGGCTCGAGCTCGACAAAGGCCCCGAAATCCATGATGCGGGTGACTTTGCCGGTGATCACCGACTCTTCCTGGTACTTGTGCGTGGCCTCTTGCCAGGGATCAGGCTCCAGTTGCTTGATACCCAAGCCAATCCGTCGTCCGCCGTCTTTGATCTCCAGGATCTTGACCTGGACCTCTTGGCCGACGCTCAGGACTTCGGACGGGTTCTCGATGCGTTGACGGGAGATGTTGGAGACGTGCAGCAAGCCTTCGATGCCCGATCCAAGGCTGACGAACGCGCCGAAGGGCTCGATGCGGGTGACTTTGCCCATCTGGATGCTTCCGGGGGCGAGGCGCCCGGCGGCATCTTGCATGGCTTCGAGGGCTTCGGCCTCTTGCACGCGACGACGCGAAAGCAGCACCCGGTCGCGGCTGCGATCGATTTCCAGGACTTCGGCGGTCAGGGTGCTGCCCAGGTGCTGCGAAATGTCTTCGGCGCGATCGGTGCTCACTTGGCTGCTCGGCATGAAGGCTTCATGCTTGCCGATCTTGAGCGTCAAGCCACCTTGGTTTTGACCGGTGACGCGCGCCTTGACCAACGAACCGACCTCCAAGGCTTCCCAGTCCGAAATCTCGGCAGCCGCTCGCTTGGAAAGAATCCACAGCCCATCTTCTTGGCCGTGCAACACAAAGCGGTGCTTTTCCCCGGGCGCGGGCGGTTCCACAAACTCCGCTAGACTGCAGGCTCCCTGCATACGCGGTCCCAGCTCGACAATGACGTCGTCTCCGCTGACGCCCACGATGACGCCGTCGTACAGGCGTTCGCCCGGCTTGGAACTCCCGCTCCTTTGGGGTGCAAGGTCCATCTCTTGCAGGTTGATGCCAGCAAGGGCCTGTTCGATTTCACGATCGACGGGATCGGGGTTGGAGTTCGGAGTCATAGGGTCGGGATGGGCGGCTTTTGCTTGGGCCACCAGAAAGTCAGTACTGGGCCGAAGCGGAACTCCAGTATGGCAGGAATTCCAAAGCTGGGCGGCCAAGTTTGGGGCCGATCAGCCTCCCATGAAGAGCGGGGTAGGGCAAGCGAGGAGCCTAGAAATGTGCCCTGAGGAGGGTCCTGAGAGGGGTCCTGATGGGGCCTAGTATCGGCCCGGGGGCTGCGATCCGCGCTCCCAGGATCCTAGGCATCCCGGCGGACATCCCGGGTGCTGCTCTGGTCCGTAGGCCAGATCACCAATTCACCAATGTTGACGTGGGCTGGCCGGGTGACGGCATAGGCGATGGCATCGGCCACATCTTCGGGGTCTAGGGGGCGCATGCCCGCATACACCTTGTCCGCGGCAGCCTGGTCGCCTCCGAAGCGCACCACCGAGAACTCGGTTTCGACCATCCCTGGATCGACCGTGGTGAAGCGCACCCCGCGACTGCCTGCATCCAGGCGTAGGGCTTCGTAAATCGCACGAACCGCGTGCTTCGTGGCGTTGTAGACGTTTCCCCCGGGATACACCTGGCGCCCCGCCACGCTGCCCAAGAGCACCACATCACCAGCGCCTTTGCGCAAGAGCCCCGGCAACGTTGCCCGCAGGGTGTGCAAAACACCTTTGACGTTGGTGTCGATCATGCGGTCCCAAGCTTCGGGGGCCCCTTCCTGCAATGGCCCCACGCCGACCCCCAAACCGGCGTTGCAAACCACCAGGTCCAGGTCGAGCGATTCTAGCGCGCCGCGGACCGCGGCTGCATCGCGCACATCCAAGGCTAGGGTGCTGGCCCGATCCAAGGAAGCGGCCAGCGCCTCGAGGCGATCGGTGCGGCGTGCGGCCAAGATGACGCTGGCGCCAAGTTGGCTCAGGGCCCGGGCCGTGGCCGCGCCAATGCCCGAACTCGCCCCCGTGATCAGTGCGGTCTTGCCGCTCAGCGTTGCTTGCATAGGGGCCAGTATACGGCAGCTCCAATCGGGGCGTATACTGCCCAGATGGTTCACTGCGAAATCGTATACGAAGGCAGCCTGCGCACGCGGGCGACCCACGGCCCTTCGGGGGACACGCTGATCACCGATGCCCCGGTGGACAACCGCGGAAAGGGGGAGACCTTTTCTCCCACGGATTTGGTGGGGGTGGCCCTCGGGACCTGCGTGCTGACCTTGATGGGGATCGCGGCCAACGACATGGGACGCGACTTGGAGCACCCCCAAGCCCAGGTCAAAAAGACGATGAAGGCGACCCCCGTGCGCCACATCGCTCGGCTGACCGTGGACGTGGAGCTTGGTGGTACGTGGACCCAGGAGGAAAGGATCGTCCTAGAAAAGGCCGCGCTGGATTGCCCCGTGCGCGCCAGCTTGGGTGACCGGGTGAATGTCGAAATGACCTTCCATTGGAGAGGCTAGCCATGTCCCACACCTCCACGCTCGTAACCGGTGCGCACTTTGCCTACATCGCCCAACGGACGCAGCCCGATGATGACTTCCTGATTGCACTGAAGAAGGCGGCCGCAGCGGCTGGCATCCCGCCGATTTGGGTGGCTCCCGAGCAGATCGCGTTCATGGGAATCCTACTGCGCTTGGTGGGCGCGCGGCGGGTGGTCGAAGTGGGCACCCTGGCGGGGTACTCCGCCATCGGTATGGCGCGGGCCTTGCCGGCGGATGGCAAGCTCTCCACGATCGAACTGTCCCCCAAACACGCCGCCTTTGCACGCGAATGGGTGGCCAAGAGCGACGTAGCCAACCGCGTCGAGGTTTTGGAAGGCGGCGGCGCCGATCACTTGCCGCACTTCGCCGATGGATCGATCGATGCTGTGTTCCTGGACGCGGACAAGGCCAGCTATCCCGAATACCTGCGCGAGGGGATGCGCTTGTTGCGGCCGGGGGGGCTGATGATGGCCGACAACGCGTTTGCCTTTGGGCAATTGTTCGACCAGCATCCAACCGACCGCGAAGCGCCCGCCGTCCGGCGCTTCAACGACTTCGTCCCCACGGTTGCGGGCTTGGACGCCGTGATCGTGCCCATCGGCGATGGGCTTTGGGTGGGGGTCAAGCGCGAACCGGCGAAGCCCCTACCGCAACCAGCGCTCGAGTAATCGGTGCGCGCGGGCATCCCCTGGATCGAGCTCGAGTGCGGTCTCCAAAGCCTTTCGTCCCAGCTCCTTGTCTCCCAGCTCGAACGAGCACCGCGCGACTCCGCGCCAGAAGACCGCCCGCCCCGGTTGGAGGGCCGCAGCCCTTTGGTACAAAGCCAGGGCAGGTCCCCAAGCCAGCTCTTGCATCCAAAGCCGCGCGCGATTGGCGAGGGCTACGGGGTTGTCAGGCTGCCGCAACAGGGCCTGGTCCAGCCATTCGGCCGCCTTGGCGAGTTGCCCCGACCGTTCGGCGCACAGCGCCAAGCCCACGTAACTCCGACTGTACCCAGGGTCGACCTGGATGGCCTGTTCGAAGGCGGCTTGGGCCTTGAGGTCCGATCCGGTGCGCAGCCATTCGTTGCCCAGCCCGTTCCAAACCTCCCCGCGCCCGGGTTCGACGCGACGACGGTACTCCCAGTAGCCCAGCGCATCGTGATAGGCCGGAACGAGCCCCTGGACGCCCATCCAGCACACCGATCCCACCGCCAGAAGGGCCCAAGGCCTGGGCCGTACCGGTTTCGGAAACCAGCGATCCAGGAGCGGAATGGCCCAAAGCATCGGCAAGTAGAGGAACCGGGGTGCGAACAACTCGGGTGCTGGCAGCAGCTGCAGCCAAGGCAAACACGCCGTCGCACCGGCGGCCAGTGCCGCGCGTTGGTTCTGAGTCCAAGGCCTACTCCCATGCCCACGACCCCTGCGCGCGGACACCCAAACTCCCAGGGCCAAGGTCCCTGCCACGATCCAACGCCAGGGCGCCATGGCCGCGAGCTGCGCCCGGTCAGGGGCTAGCGGGTGACGCCATGGCCATACCCACTCTGCGCAACCCCAAACCAGAACCCGGCCCCCAACCTGCAAGCGTTCCCACAGCGAAAGCCCCATCAGCGGCGCGTGGATCGCGCCCCATCCGTGCGGTCCGAGTGCATGCCAGCGCATCCCCAAGTAGGTTCCCAAGGCCAAGAGCAAGGCTCCGCGATCGCGCTTGGAACCCATGACCGCGAACCATGCGGCAAACGCCAAGCCATCTTCTTTCACCAGCAAAGGCCCCAGGACTCCCAAGAAGGCCCAGGCCGGACGCCATCGCGAGCCCGAGCGCAGCCAAGCCCACATGCCCAGCAAGCCGAGCCAAGCAGCGAGACTCGAAGATCTACCCGGGATCCAGAGCGCGACTTCGGTTTGCACCGGATGCCACGCGAACAGCAAGAGCCCGACCACCCCTCCCCAACCCAGGCTGCCGCGCGGGAACCAGACGCACAACGCAAGCAACACCACGTAGGCGTGCAGGGCCAGGTTGACCAGGTGGAAGGGGCGAGGATGGGGGTCGGGGGAATCCGCTTGGGCTCGCAGCGAAAGCGTGACCAACGGCCGGTAAAGCCCCGCATCCCCAGCCGAATGCCAAAAGTCCCGGCTCCAAGCCTCCCAGCCCGAAACCGACCCCGTAACCAGCGGGTTCTCGTGGATTACGGCACGATCGTCGTACCCAAATCCTGCTCGCAGTGCGGGCACCAAAAACAACACAAGCACCCCCAGCACCAGGGCGAAGCCAAAGGCCCACGGCGGCTGGCCGTCGCAGGTCCCGGTGGGATGGGGCAAACCGCCGTCGTTCACAGCGGGCGACGGGCCAAGACCTGGAGGTGGGCCGCAGGCAGCAACCGCCCGCGTATCAACCCATCGATGGCCCGAAAACCCCATTGCAGGATTCGTTCGCGGGCATGCAAGTGGCCTCGCCGAAACAAGAAATCGGGCCTGGGCAGCGAGCCGGTCATGGCTTCGATCTTCCAGCCCGCATCGACCAACAGGCGCTCCAGCGAGGGGCGATGGAAGTGGTGCAGCAGGTAGGGCGGAAGCTTGGAGTGCGTTTCGTCGATGCGCAGCACCGAGGTGAGTTCGGGTCCCAGGAAGCGCCTTGGGACCATTCGCTGGGCCGCACGCAGACCCCGGAACCAGGGCGAATGGAAGTAGCTCGGTTCGCGAATCCAAAGGTGCCCACCCGGCCGAGTCCAGCGATAGAGCTGCGCGACCACCTGTCGCGGGTCCGGGCTGAGCGACAGCGCTTCGCGTGCCACGCTGCAATCGAAGGATCCCTCGTCGAACGGAGCATCCACGAGGTTGCCTTGGTAGACCGGCAATGGGAATTGCTCCTCGGCGTAGTTGGCGAGGGTTTTGCGTGTTTCGATGGTTTGAACCTGCCACCCGCGGCGACGGGCGGCCTCGGCGAAGAACCCACCACCGGCCCCGTACTCCAGCAATCGGCCCACGTATCCCAAGCGGGGTTCGAGCGCTTCCAGCTCGCGGTCCGCTTCATCCAGCCATCGGTCACGGCCGGCCCAGTACGTCGATTCGCTGAGTCCGCGCGAAAAGCCGTGCTCGAGGTAGGCCTCCGATTGCAGCAGGCGGGCATGCCCATCCAGCCGCGGCCTAGGGTGCACGTAGACCACCCCACACTGCGCGCAGCGAACCCAATCCAATCGGGCACCTTCCGCCTCGCACATCCCCGGCTGGTACACGGCGTGCGCGGAGGATCCGCATACCCCGCAGGGGACTGCCACCGTGGTCGAGGCAAGGGAGGGTTCCGCTGAGAGCATGCCCAAGCCTAGCTCAAGTGGGCCTTGGCATGCTTGGGCGGGTGAGCTTGGGTTGCGCAGGAAGCCAGCCCTGGGACTGCCGGGGGAGCGGCTTGGTTCGGGATTCGATTCGGAGGAAGTCGCTTCTCGGGCTACACTGTGGCCATGAGCGCGAGCAAACAGGCAAGTCGTAACCCCGACGAAGGCACTCCGACCACTTTCGACGAACGCTTGGCCGAACTCGAACGCATCGCGGCTGGTTTGGAGAGCGGTGATTTGGGGCTGGAACAAGCCCTGGAGCACTACCAACAGGGTGTGGCCCTCTTGCGCAGTTGCCGCAAAGAACTCGAGGGGGTGCGAGCCCAGGTCCAAGAACTTTCCGGGGAGCCTGGCGGTCCGGACCAGCCCCTGGCGATCGACCCCGATGGCAAGTCCTGAATCCGATTCGCACGCAGCTTTCGAGGCATGGTTGCGTGAGGGAGTGCGTTGGAGCGACGCTTGCCTCCAGGAGGCTTTGCAGTCGCTGGATTTGGGCCCCGTGGAGCTGGCACGCGCCTTGCGTTATCCGTTGGAAGCGGGTGGAAAGCGGCTGCGACCTAGCCTGGTCCGATTGTTCGGTCGCGCTTTGGGGGCGCAAGATTCCGAACTCCAGGGGCCCGCGGCCGCCATCGAATTCGTACACACCTATTCGCTCGTGCACGATGACCTTCCGTGCATGGATGACGACGACCTGCGCCGTGGGGTTCCGACGACCCATAGCGTGTTCGGCGAGGCCGTGGGCGTCCTGGTGGGCGACGGGCTGCTCACACTGGCTTTTGAATTGCTAGCCCAAAGCGGTGGCCCCAGAGCCTTGGAAATGGTCGGGGTCCTGGCTCGAGCTGCGGGTCCCTCCGGCATGGTCGGAGGCCAAGTTTTGGATCTTGCGGCCGAAGGACAGATCACCGACCTGGAGGGCGTGCGCCGCATCCATCGGCTCAAGACCGCGGCTTTGATCGAAGCGGCCTGCGAATTGGGGGCCATCGCGGCTGGAGCCGACGATGGTTGCCGTACCGCGGTGCGGCGCTATGGCTTGGCCTTGGGGCTTTGCTTCCAGGCCATCGACGATTGCCTCGACGTGACCGGAGACTCGGCCGACCTGGGCAAGACCCCCGGCAAGGACGCCGCCGCCGACAAGGCCACCCTGGTGCAGGGGCTAGGCCTGGAGGGGGCCCGAACCGAGGCCGAAGCCTGGGCCGAAGAGGCCCGGGAGGCCGCCCGCCAATTGGGCTTAGGTCCCGACCACATGGCGTTGCAATTGGTCGATTGGTTGCTGGCTCGACGTTCCTGATCGGGACCCGAGCCAAGGAGTCCAGGTTCTCCCTTGCGGCCCGGGCAGCGGGGGTCGACGATGGTGTCATGGTCGAGTCCCAACCCTCAGACAGCGCCCCGGAAGAGGCCGGAACCCACGTGGGAGAGCTTTTGGCCCTGGCCCAAAGTCCCGCTCAGCTCAAAGAGCTCGAACGCAGCCAGCTGCCCCAGCTGTGCAAGGAAATGCGTTCCTTCCTGCTCGATACGGTCCAACAGACCGGGGGACACCTGGGCTCGAACACCGGCATCGTCGAATTGACCGTCGCGCTGCACTACTTGTACGACTTTGCACGCGACCGCCTGATCTTCGATGTTTCGCATCAGTGCTACCCGCACAAACTTTTGACCGGGCGCATGGCCGGATTCGAAGGGCTCCGTCAGACCGGAGGGCTGTGTGGTTTCACCCATCCCGAAGAGTCTCCCTACGACCTGTTCCATACGGGGCATGCAGGGACCTCAATCAGCTTGGGAGTGGGACTCGCCATGGCGCGGGCCCACGAAGAGAACCCGCCCAAGGTGGTCAGTGTGATCGGGGACGCAAGCCTCGGCGCGGGGGTGGCCTTCGAAGCCATCAACCATGCCGGTGCGTCGGGAGTCCGCATGCTCGTGGTGCTCAACGACAACGAGTGGTCGATTTCCAAGTCGGTGGGGGCTTTGGCCAAGTACCTGTCGCGCATCCGCGCCAACCGCCTGATGCAGCGCGCCGGGCAAGAGACCAAGAGCCTGATCCACGCCATCCCGCTGATCGGACCGCGGGTCGACAAGGCCCTCGACGACATCGGCGAGGTCATGCGCCACGCGGTGGTCCCCGGGCACGTTTTCGAGGAGGCCGGGGTGCGCTACGTGGGGCCCGTGGATGGGCACGACGTAAACGGTTTGATCGACGTACTTGCCAAAGTACGCCAGCTCGATGGCGTGGTGATCCTGCACGTGTTGACCGAAAAGGGCAAAGGCCACCCCGACGGACCCAGCCACCCCGAGCGGGTGCACGCGGTCAAACCCAAACCCTCCTCCCTCGAATACAAGACCGAAGGCAAGCGCGTCCCTAAGGTTCCCCAGGGGATCCCCTTCACCCAAGCATTCGCCGAATCCCTGGAAAGCGCTGCCGCCTCCGATGTGCGCATCCACGCGATCACCGCAGCGATGCCTTCGGGCACCGGCTTGACGCATTTTGCCGAACGTTACCCGGGCCGCTTCCACGACACCGGCATCACCGAGCAACATGCCCTGGCCATGGCGGCGGGGATGGCCAAGGGCGGGCTGCGACCCGTGGCGGCGATCTACTCGACGTTCTTGCAACGGGGTTACGACCAGTGCTTCCAAGAGATCGCGCTGCAGGACCTACCCGTGATCCTTGCGCTCGATCGCGCGGGTCCCGTGGGACAAGATGGGCCCACGCACCATGGGGCGTTCGACATCGCGTTCTTGCGCACCCTCCCAAACTTCGTCCTTGGAGCACCCCGCGACGCAACCGACATGCGGCGCATGCTCGGATCCTTCTTGGCCCAAGAGCACCCCGCCGCTTTGCGCTATCCGCGGGGCAATTGCCCCAAGGAAGAGTCGATCCCCGAACGCGAGCGGAGCCCCATGGTTCCCGGCAAGGCCGAGGTCTTGCGCGAGGGAACCCAAGTGGTGCTGTGGGCTTATGGCTCGATGGTGCAAACCGCGCTCGAAGTCGCCGCATTGTTGGCCGAAGAAGGCCACCGCTTGGGCGTTGTGGATGCGCGTTTCGTCAAACCGCTCGACGAGGATTTGTTGCGCGGCCACCTCAAGGCGTACCAGCACATCGTGACCTTGGAGGCCCACCAACGCATGGGGGGCTTCGGTTCGGCCGTGCTGGAAGCCGCCAACCGCCTGGCTGCATGGGATGCGAGCCCGCTGGCCAAGGTCAAGATCTTGGGTATGCCCGATCGGTTCCTCGAGCACCGCTCCACGGTCGAAGAGCAATTGGCCGAGGCCGGCTTGGATACCGAGCGGGTCGCACGCACCGTCCGCAACCTGCTGGGCGGAACGCGGCGTAGCCCGGCCGGCCATTGACTATGGATTCCTCAAGCCTACGCTCCCGCGGGGGTACCCACACTTGGAAGGGTCCGGTTCGGCGGGTTTTGCTGCTCGGCGATGGGCAGAAGCTCAGCGTCGAGAGTGCACTGGGTCCCATGGTCCGTTGGCTCCAGGAGCGGAAGATCGACGTGACGGTGGAGCCCGACGTGCGCGGCTTTGCCGAACGACACGGCGACCGAGGCGAGGGCAAGCCCCCGGAGGTGGACCTGGTCGTGGTGCTCGGTGGCGACGGTTCGGTGCTGACTGCGGTGCGCGCTTTCGGGCGGCGCCCGACTCCGGTTTTGGGCGTGCACTTTGGTCGGGTGGGTTTCCTGGCTCCGGTCTTGGGCAATGCCTGGCAAGCGGGCCTCACCGAGGTGCTGGAAGGGCGTTGCCTGGTCGAAATGCGCATGCGCTTGGAAGTCGAGCTGCCCGACGGATCGCGCTACCTATGCCTGAACGATGCCGTCATCGCCCGTCCAGCGGCATCGGCCATGGTGGCTCTCAAACTCTATGTCGATGAACAAATCGCCACGGAGTACCACGCGGACGGGTTGATCCTGGCCACGGCCAGCGGCTCGACGGCCTATTCGTTGGCGGCGGGGGGGCCAATCTTGGCGCCCGAACTGCAGGGCATCGTGGTCACACCGATTTCCGCCCACGCCTTGGCCCATCGGCCGCTGGTGCTGGGACCCGAATCGGTGGTGACCACCGAGGTGATTCGCTGCAAGAGTGGGGTCGCGGTGGTGCTCGACGGACACGAGGTTGCGCGGCTCCAGGAAGGCGGCCGACTCCAAGTCCGCCGCCATCCGGTCGACTACCCGCTGTTGGTTCCCTCGGGACTCGATCCCTGGCGACGGCTATCGGATCGCCTAGGCTGGCGCGGTAGCCTCGCCTGAAGGCAGCTCCGGAGAATCGGTCGAACCGCCCACGGAGCGCAGAACGCGCTGGCCCCGGATCAGACCGTCTTCCATGTAGATCACCCGGTCGCAGCGTTCGGCAAGCGAATCGTCGTGGGTCACCAGCAGCAGCCCCAGTCCACGGCGCTCCTGCTCGGCGAACAGAAGCTCCAACACCTTCTCCCCGGTGGCGCGGTCCAGGTTGCCCGTGGGCTCGTCCGCAATCAGGATCGGCGGGTTGAGCAAGAGGGCGCGCGCGATGGCCACGCGCTGCTGCTCGCCGCCGGACAGCTTGCCCGGGCGGTGCTTGAGCCGCTCCGCGAGTCCAAAGCGCGTGAGCAGGTCGAGTGCCCGGTCGCGGTACTCCTTGCGATGGCTCATGTACGCCATCGCCCCATGGTGGATCATGGCCGGCAGCACCGCGTTCTCCACCGCATTGAGCTCCGCGAACAGGTGGTAGAACTGGAATACGTAGCCCATGCGCTGGTTGCGCAACTCGGCTCGCTCCGCGACCGATAGGGACCAACCATCGCGGCCCTCTATGTGCACGCTGCCCGCGGTGGGGCGGTCGAGCAGCCCCAGGATGTTGAGCAGGGTGGTCTTGCCCGTCCCCGAAGCACCCATCAGGCACAAGCGTTCGCCGGGATAAAGGTCCAGATCGACCCCATGCAGGATCTCGAGGGTGCGATCGCCGACCGCGTAGGACCGACGGATGCCGCGGGCGCGGATCAAGGGAGCGGGGTCACTCATAGCGCAAGGCATCCACGGGGTTCAGGTAGGCTGCTCGCAGGGCGGGGATGGCGGCTGCAACCAAGGCCGTACCGACCGCCGCGACGGCGATCAGGACGATTCCGCCCCATTCGATCACGGTTGGAATGTGGTCGAAGTAGTACACCTTGCGGTCGAAGATTTGGATGCCGAAGGTCGAACTGAGCCACAATTCGAAATCGTTGATGTTGTGCGCCGCGTAGACTCCCATCACCACACCTAGGAAGGCGCCGACCAAAGCTTCCAGGCCTCCGATCGAGAGAAACAGAGTCAAGATTCCCTTCGGAGTAGCGCCCAAGGCGCTCAAGATGCCGATGTCACGGCGCTTTTCAGAAACCATCATCGAAAGGATGGCAAAAACACCGAAGCCGGCAACCAAAAGCACCAACCCCAGCATGATCCCCAGCAGCGCGCGCTCGTTTTCGATCGCGGCGAGCATGGAGTGCCGCGAGTCCTCCCAGGTTTGGATTTCCCAGCCAAAGTCGCCCGGGGTGTAAGTCTTGGGCGAGGGATGAATCAACCCCCGTTGACCCAGTTCCTGTCGCAAGTCCGCCTTCGTTTGCACCCAATCGCGCTCGTAGTCGCGCAGTTTGACCACGAGTTGGCTGTACTGGCCATGGCGCCCGAGCCAATCCGCCAAAGCTTCGCGCTTCATGTAGATGCGCGACAGGTCCATCTCATTGAAGGTGCTGCGGTAGGTTCCCGCCAAGACAACCGTGCGGTTGGCGGCTTGCCGGAACGAACCCGTGTCGGGGTCGAGGGTTGCTGTGGCGAGTTCGACCTGGTCGCCCTTGCGCAGTCCCCAGTTGGCGGCCAAGCGTTCGCCCATCAGGATGCAGTCGAGCGGGCGTTCGTCCGGATCCCGCTCGTAGTCCTTAGGGTACGCAAAGGGGTCGTCCAGATTCTCTGGGCGCTGGCCGGGCAACCCGTTCTCGACCTTGATCTCCAAGTCCTTGCGCAGGCTGGTGGCCCCGTATTCATCGGGGATGTCGACCCCCACAAAGCTGACCATGACCATCCCCATGCCCGAGGGATCGCTGAGCACGGTTTCACCCCGGGGGGGGACGAGCATGCCAAACCAGACCATTTGGGCCGCAGCGGCTTGGACCGACGGATGCGCCCGGACCGCTTCCAAGATGGGGCCCGCCGCGCGCGGAGGCGTTTGACCGTTGGAATTCAACGGAATGTCGAACGAAGGCGCGATGACCAAGTCCGATAGGTGCCCACGCAAATGCTCGCGGCTCTTCTCGAGGAAGCCCGACATGATCGCCAGGATCAAGATCAGCGCCGAAACCGCCACAAAGATGCTGAGCGTTCCGATCCAATTGATCGGCCGCATACGGATGTAACGCTGGCTCAGGAAGAAGCGGTACATGGATCAGGCCTCGGCCGGGCTCTCGACTTCGTGGACCTCGTTACCGCCCGGCGCCAGCTTGCGCATGGCCGGAAAGAGCAACACGTCGCGGATCGAATCCTGGCCGGTCAGCACCATCACCAAGCGGTCGATGCCGATGCCCAAACCTCCGGCGGGGGGCATGCCGTACTCGAGCGCTTGGACGTAGTCGATGTCCACCTCGGCGGGGCTTTCGGGGTCCTTGCTATCGACCTGGGCTTGGAAGCGTTCCTGCTGATCGGCGGGATCGTTGAGTTCGGTGAAGGCGTTGCCCAGTTCCATGCCATCGAGGAAAATCTCAAAGCGCTCAGCCAGACGCGGGTCGCTGGTGGATCGCTTGGCCAAGGGGCAGATTTGGATGGGGTAGTCGCACAGAAAGAGCGGGCCGATCAAGTCCTTCTCTGCGGTGGCCTCGAACACGTCGTTCATCAGCTTCCAGTAGTCCCCATGGTCGTGCAAGCCAAGCTCTTTGGCCCGGGCACGAACGGCCGGTTCGTCGTCGAATGCGCAACCGTTGGCGCTCTGGAACGCATCGGCATAGGTACGTCGCTCGAAGGGAGCCTTGAGATCGAATTCCTTGCCGCGCCAGGTGATCTGGGTTCTGCCATACAGCTCCATCGCCAAGCTGGAAATCATCGTTTCGGTGATCTCCATCATGTGGTGGTAGTCGGCATGGGCCTGGTACAGCTCGAGCATGGTGAACTCGGGGTTGTGCCGGACGGAAAGGCCCTCATTGCGGAAGTTGCGGGCGATTTCAAACACGCGCTCCATTCCCCCGACAATCAGTCGCTTGAGGTACAGCTCGGGGGCGACGCGCAGGTACAAGTCGGTATCCAGCGCATTGTGGTGGGTGATGAACGGGCGCGCCGTGGCGCCGCCCATGATCGGATGGAGCGTCGGGGTTTCCACTTCGAGGTATCCGCGGGCCTCGAGGAAGCGCCGGATGCTGCTCAGGATCTGGCTGCGCTGGAGGAACACGCGCATGACCTCGTCGGAGGCCCACAGGTCCACGTAGCGTCGGCGGTAGCGCGTTTCCTTGTCGGTCAATCCGTGCCACTTTTCGGGCGGAGCTGCGACCGACTTGGCCAACAGGCGCACCTCTTGGGCCCAAACCGTGGGTTCGCCCTTCTGGGTGAATCCGAGTTCCCCACGAATCCCTACCAAGTCCCCCGCGTCCAGGGTCTTGCGCATGGGCCAAAAGTCCGCCAGCGCGTCGCGCTGCAAACCCACTTGGATGCGACCGGTTCGGTCGAGGACCGGGCAGAAGATCAGCTTCCCGAAGTCGCGCAGCGAAAGCACACGTCCGGCGACCCAGAGGACCTTGCCGCACATGGGGCCGGGAGCCTCCGGGCTTCCCATTCCGGCCAAGACTTGGTCGATGGGGGTCCCATCGACTCCGCGCGGGGGATACGGATCAATCCCCGCCGCGCGCAGGGTCTCCAATTTGGCGAGTCGGTCCGACTGGGCTATTTCGGTCATGGCGAGCCCCAGAGTAGTTCCTAACCCGTGCCGAAGGAACGCTGGCACAGGTAAGAATGGGGGTCCTTCCAAAGGCGCAGCCGAATTCCTTTGCTTGCGGGCGCGGCGAGTCTTCGCCAAGAGTCCCTCCAAGGGCCTCATGCACAAGGGCCTCATGCAGCCGGGCAAGGTAGGTGGTGGAGGATAGGGGATTTGAACCCCTGACCTCTTGAATGCCATTCAAGCGCTCTACCAACTGAGCTAATCCCCCTTGCCCGGCACAGGGGGGCGTCGCCGCCCCTGCGGACGGCCGCTTGCGCGACCATCGGGGCGGTAAGATTGTTTCTTGGCGGGGTCTGAGTCAAGCCCCACCCGGGTTTTTTGCGCGGCAGGTAGGACCGCCTCGGTTCCGATGCCTATGCTGCTCGGTCCCAGGGGGCCCATGGTCCCCAGTCCCGAGCCCTTTTCGCCGTGCAACCCTACGACCCCCAACCGATCGAAGCCCGCTGGCAGGCCTGGTGGAAATCCCACCAGACCTTCCATTGCCCCAACCCCGGGGAGCCGGGCTTCGATGCAAGCAAGCCCAAATACTACGTGCTGGACATGTTCCCCTACCCCTCGGGGGCGGGGCTGCACGTGGGGCACCCGATCGGCTATCTGGGCACCGACATCGTGGCCCGGCGCAAGCGCATGGAGGGCTTCAACGTGTTGCACCCCATGGGCTACGACGCCTTTGGTCTGCCCGCCGAACAATACGCCATCCAGACCGGCCAGCACCCTGCCGAGACCACCGCTCAGAACATCGCGACCTTCCGGGGGCAGATGGAGCGGCTGGGGTTGAGTTTTGACTGGAGCCGCGAATTCGCTACCAGCGATGTGGATTACTACCGTTGGACCCAGTGGATCTTTGCTCGGCTCTACGACCGGGGTTTGGCCTACCAGACCGAAGTACCCGTTTGGTGGTGCGAAGCCCTGAAGACCGTTTTGGCCAACGAAGAGGTCATCGGCGGACGCTCCGAACGAGGTGACCACCCGTGTGTACGGCGCCCGCTCAAGCAATGGATGCTGAAGATCACCGCCTACGCCGACCGACTGATCGAAGATCTGGAGGGCCTGGATTGGCCCGAATCGGTCAAGGCCATGCAGCGCGAATGGATTGGGCGCAGCGAAGGCGCGGAAGTGCGTTTCCCGATCGCCGGCGGCAAGGGCGAGGCCCTTTCGATTTTTACCACGCGCCCGGACACGCTGTTTGGCGCCACGTTCATGGTGGTTGCGCCCGAACACCCGTTGCTGGATCGCCTGGTGACGCCCGAGCAGAAAACCAAGGTGGACGCCTACGTGGCAGAAGCGGCGGTCAAGTCCGACCTGGAGCGCACCGATTTGGCCAAGGACAAGTCGGGGGTCTTCACCGGTGGGTACTGCCTGAACCCGGCCTTCGACCCTGCCGACGAACGCGCGCGGCTGCCCGTGTTCGTTGCCGACTACGTGCTGATCAGCTACGGAACCGGCGCGATCATGGCCGTTCCTGGCCAGGACCAACGGGATTGGGATTTTGCCAAGGCCTACGACCTGCCCATCGTGCGCACGGTCCAGCCGCCTGCGGATTTCGACGGGGAAGCCTTCACCGGCGACGGGCCGGCCATGAATTCGGGCTTCTTGGACGGGCTCGGCGTGGCCGAAGCCAAGGCTCGCATGATCGCTTGGCTGGCCGAGCAGGGGCTGGGGGAAGCGCGCGTGACCTATCGTTTGCGCGACTGGTTGTTCAGCCGTCAGCGCTACTGGGGGGAACCGTTCCCCGTGCTGCATCGTCCCGACGGCAGCCACCAGCGGGTGCGCGACGAGGATTTGCCCGTCGCCTTGCCCCACATGACCCAGTTCGCCCCGCCCGATGACGGCTCGCCGCCGCTCTCGAAGGCGACCGATTGGCTTGCGGTCCACGACCCGGTCAGCGGCGAAACCTTGCAGCGGGATACCGACACCATGCCCGGCTGGGCCGGGTCTTGCTGGTACTACCTGCGTTTCATGGACCCGCACAACGGCTCGGCGCCGTTCTCCCAGGAGGCCGTTCGCTACTGGAACCAAGTCGATCTGTACGTGGGGGGTGCCGAACACGCCGTGCTGCACCTTTTGTACGCGCGTTTCTGGCACAAGGTTCTGTTCGATGAGGGCCTCGTGCCCACCAAGGAGCCGTTCCAACGCCTGTTCAACCAGGGCATGCTGCAGGGCTTTGCCTACAAGGACGCCACGGGCCGGCTGATCCCCGTCGACGAGGTCGATGGGGAGGCGGAGCCGCCCGTGCTCAAGGCGAGCGGCGAGCCGGTCGAACGCATCGTGGCCAAGATCTCGAAGTCGCTCAAGAACGTGGTCAACCCAGACGACGTCTGCCAGCGCTATGGGGTCGATACCTTCCGCTTGTACGAGATGTTCATGGGCCCGCTGGCGGACTCCAAGCCCTGGAACGACCGCGACGTGCCCGGCCCGAGGCGCTTTCTGGAGCGGTTTTGGCGCCTGTTTGTCGACCCCGACAGCAGCGACCGGCTGCGTCCCAACCTCTTGGAAGCCTCGCAGGGGGCGGCCGTAGGGGAAAGCCTGGAGCTCGAGAAGCAGTTCCACCGCTGCCTGCAGCGGGTCAACGACTCGTTCGAACACTTCAACTTCAACACCGCGGTGGCGGCGTTCATGGAATTCGTGAACGTGGCCACCAAGTCGGTGGGGGCCCTGCGCCGCGACCAGGCCGAACGCTTGGTGTGCGCCATCGCGCCTTTTGCTCCGCACGTGGCCGAAGAACTCTGGAGCCGCTTGGGGCACCCGCCCAGCGTCTGCTTTGCTCCCTGGCCCCAAGTCGAAGCCAGCTACCTCGTCGATGAAGACTTCGAGCTGGTCGTCCAGATTATGGGAAAAGTCCGTGCTCGAGCGCGCGCCCCCCAAGGCGCCAACCAAGACGAGCTCGCCGCCTTGGCGCGGGCATCGATCGAGGATCGGCTCGAAGGCAAGCAAATCGTCAAGACGATCGTGGTTCCCGGCAAGCTGGTCAACTTCGTCGTTCGCTGAGCACCGGTTCTGGATCGCGGCACAGCTGCGTAGCCATCCCAAGCGCGCCCTTCTGGAGACAGGGGGGCGCGCTTTGATTTCCAGTCGATCGCTGGCTTCCCAGCGAGGGGACCCCTAGGTCGTTGCGCCGCCCGGGGTTCGGGATACAGTAAGCGCCCTGCGGGGTTCCCGGCCCTGCGCTCGCCACCATGTCGATCCTTTCCAACGACCACGCGGTCGAACTCTGCCAGTCCCTGGTCCAGCAAAGCCCGGCCGACCAGACCGAAGTCACCTTGGATTGTGTCGAAGACCGCTTCGTGCGGTACGCCTGCGATGGGCCGACCCAAAACGCCGACCGCGAAAAGTATGCGGTGGCCTTTCGCGTCCGCATTCCCGTCGATGGCCAGCTGCGCGAGGCCCGGGCGACGTGCGGAACCATCGACCCGGACGACATGCGTGCGGCCATGGATCGGGCCTTGGTGCTGGCGGAGCACGCCGATCCCGTGGATTCCGATCGCCCCATGGGCGGACCGGTGACCATCCCGGGCAGCGCGATGGAACGCCCAACCCAAGACCATACCTTTCGGGAAAAGGGGGCTTGGATAGTCGAAGCCCAGGCAGCCGCCCACCGGGCTGGGCTCCTCAGCGCCGGATTGGTCCAAACCACCGTGCTCTCCAAAACCCTGGTCAATTCGGCTGGACGGGTGGCCCACGGGGCCCAAGCCCGCGCCAGCTTCTCGATGACGGCTTACGAGGGCGGAGGCAGCGGCGTGACCGCTTCGAGCGAAACCGTGCATGCTTCGGTCGACCGGCTCGATGTGCCCAGCGCCATCCGCCAAACCGTCGAGCGGGCCGCCAAAGCGCGTCACCCCGAGCCCATCGATCCGGGTGAGTACACGGTGGTGCTCATGCCGCAGGCCGTGAGCGCCTTGCTGCTTGGCATGTCCTACGCGGGCTTCGGCGCCCAGGAGTACCACGAGTCCCGCTCGCCGCTGTGCGGCCGAGTCGGGGAACGACTGTTTCCCGATGGCCTGTGCCTGATGGACGACGTGCGCCACGAGTTGTACCCCGGGATCCCGTTCGATGGGGAAGGTTCACCGACCCTGCGCACCGATCTCCTGCGCCACGGGGCGTTCACGGGCCCGGTGACCGATGCCCATTGGGCTGCACGGTTGGGTCTCACCAATACCGGTCACGGCCACTCGCAACCTTCCCCTCGCGGACCAGAGCCCCGGCACTTGGTGCTAGCACCCGGGCACCAATCGACCGAACAACTGATCGCGGGAGTCGAAAACGGACTCTTGGTAAGTCAGTTCCACTACACGAACCTGATGGAACCCCGTGAAATGGTGTTCACAGGCATGACCCGCGGCGGAACCTTCCGGATCGAGGGCGGCCGGGTCACCCGGCCCGTGCACAACCTGCGCTTCACCCAATCGTGGGTGCAGGCGTTGACCCGCGTGCGCGGCATCGGCAACCAATTGCACGTGGCGGGCGCATTGTTTGGGGGTGAGGTTTTGTGCCCTTCGCTGCGCATTGACGGCTTCCGCTTTACCTCTACCACCGCCTTCTAGCACCACTGCCTTCCAGGGTCGCCATGCAACAACTCGCTCAACTTGCGGTCGAAGAAGCTTTGCGCGCGGGCGCTGATTACGCCGATGCCCGCATTGTGCGCCTGTCCCAAGAGCAACTGGGGGTGCGCAACGGCAAGCTGTCGATGGCCGACGCTCCCGAAGAATTTGGCCTTGGGGTTCGCGTGATGAAGCAGGGCTGCTGGGGTTTCGCAGCGGCCCCCGGCTTGCCCAGCGACTTGGCCGACGTCGTCCCCGGAGTCGCACGCCGCGCGTACAAGGCTGCTCGGGACCTCGGGCCCGCACGTCGTACACCGATCCAACTCGCGGCCGAAGCGGGGCACGTGGGGGAATACCATACGCCCATACAAATCGACCCATTCCGGGTCTCCCTGCGCGACAAGGTGGACCTCCTACGCCGCGCGGAAGCCGCTGTGCACGTGCGTTCGGAAGTGGTGGCGGGTGAGTCCATGCTCGGTCTCCGCCGCGAAGAACAATGGCAGGCCTCCTCGGAAGGCGCGAGCCTGCACCAAGTTTTGGTTCGCGTGGGCGCGCATGTCACCGCGACGGCCAGTGCCCACGGGCACGTGGAAACCCGCAGCCATCCGGCTTACGGCGGACAGTACCTGTCCGGCGGCTGGGAACACATCGAAGCCATGCAGTTGGTCGAAACGGCCCCGCGCATGGGCGAGGAGGCTGCGGCATTGTGCTCGGCCCCCCCGTGCCCGACGGGTGAGTTCACCATGATCTTGGGGGGCAGCCAGTTGGCGCTCCAAATCCACGAGTCGGTGGGGCATCCCACCGAGGCCGACCGCATCTTCGATCATGAAATCGACTTTGCGGGCAGCTCGTTCGTGCGCCCCGAAATGGTGGGCACGCACCGCTACGGTTCGGATCAAGTGACGCTTGAGGCCAATTCGCAGTTGGCCCACGGACTCGACACCCGCGGGTGGGACGACGAGGGCGTTCCGAGTCAACGCTGGCCGATTGTCGACAAGGGCATTCTGAAGGGACTCTTGACCGACCGCGAATGGGCCTCGGGCGCCGGCGACGAGCGCAGCCGAGGGTCGAGCCGCGCCGAAGGCTGGTACAACCCGCCCATCGTGCGCATCACCAACCTTTCGCTGTTGCCCGGTGGATGGGATCTGCAGGCGCTCTTGGCCGACACCGAGGACGGGGCGCTCTTGGTGGATGGGATTCGGACCTGGTCCATCGACCAACGCCGACTGAACTTCCAATTCACCTGCCAAGCCGCCTGGGAAGTCCAGGATGGCAAGCCCGGCCGCCTCTACCGGCAGCCCACCTACCAGGGGTCTACCCCTGCGTTTTGGGCGGGCTGCGATGCCGTCTGCAGCCCCGAGCACTTCCAGGTCTTTGGGGTGCCCAACTGCGGCAAGGGCAATCCCTACCAAATCGCCGAGATGAGCCACGGCGCTGCGCCCGCCCGTTTCCGGGGAGTTTCGTTCATCCATTAGGCCGAGCGGGGTTCTCCTCGGGGAATCCCGGCGCGGCTCGTGGGTCTGGCGATTCGGCGCTGTCGGCCGGTGCCGCCAAGGGCTATGCTCGCGCGTCATGGCCCAAGGCAAAGGCAAGCCGCCTGGGGAAGGCGAATTCAAGAGCTTTGCAGACCTCATTCGGTCGCGAGGTGGGGAACCGAAGCCAGCCGAGGATCCGACCGAAGGCCGCGGCTGGATGGTGGACGGCCAGGATGAGCGCTTCCAGGGTGAGGAACTCGACTTGCTTCCCGACTTGGGGGCTGGCCCCCGCGCCCGCATCGCTGCACGGCCCCGGGCCATTGGGGCCATGGACACGGGCCCGCCTTTCTACCGGGACGCCGACAGCGAAGAGATGGGTCTTTTGCGTTCGTTCCGAGTGCGCACCGTGTTCCTCCCCGACGTCATGGGGGAGGTGGAAGGCCTACCCGCCGACCCGCGGCCCAGCGACGCCGAAGGCCGACAGGACCTGCGCGGGGCCACGATTTTCACCATCGACGGCAAGGACGCGCGCGACTACGACGATGCCATCGCGATCGAGGCCCTAGGCGATGGGCGCTTCGAGGTGGGGGTGCACATCGCAGATGTATCGCACTACGTGCGGCCCCAGACCCGCTTGGACGACGAAGCCTTGGCACGGGGCACCAGCGTCTACCTGCCCGACCAGGTGGTCCCCATGCTGCCCGAGGCGCTTTCCAACGGCCTATGTTCGTTGGTGCCCGATCGCGATCGCTTGGCCATTTCGGTGCACATGGTCTTCAATGCGCAAGGGGAGCGCGAGTCGTACCGCGTGGCAAAGAGCATCTTGCGCAGCGTGCGGCGCTGCACCTATCAAGAGGTCCAGGAACTGCTCGATGGGGCGGATACCGAAGGGGCTGCACGCTTGGAGGATTTGCGCGTTCCGCTCGAGCATTTCCAGGTTTGGACTCGGCGCCAACAATCCCTGCGCGACGCCAAAGGCTCGCTGCGCATCGATTCGCGCGAGCGCAAGTTTGTGTTTGGCCCGGATCACGAGGTGCAAGCCATCGTGGACTACCCCAAGTACTTCTCCAACACACTGATCGAGGAGACAGCTTTGGCTGCCAACCAGGCGGTAGGGGACTACTTCCGCGAACGCGGCCTGCCCACGATCTACCGCGTCCATCCCGAAAAGGATCCGGAAGAAATCGAACGCATCGCCAAGATGCTGGAAGAGCATGGCCTGCATGTACCGCTCAAGGACCGCCTGACCGGACGTGACGTGGGGCGCTTGATTCGCGCCGCGCGCCGCAAACCCAACGCCGAAGCACTCATCCCGCGTATCATGGGGTTGGTCGAACGGGCCCTGTACGAGGTCAAGGACCACGAAGACGTAGCCCAACACTTCGGCCTGGCCCGGGAAGCCTACCTGCACTTCACCTCGCCCATCCGGCGTTACCCGGACCTGATCGTCCACCGCTGGCTCAGCGACCTGTTGGCCCGCGGCGAGGAGGCCGAAGCCGAACTGCGCGGGGGAACCTGGGTCGACGATCTGACCGAGGTGGCTGGTCACTGTTCGCTGCAATCCGAAATGGCCGCCATGGCGGAAACCGCGGTGGGGGACCTCAAGGTTTGCCAATTCATGGCGCCCCATGTGGGGACGAAGCACGAAGGGCGCGTGGTGCGCGTCTCACGAGGCGGCATCGAAGTGCACCTACCGGAGTTCCACGTCGGCGGCTTCCTTCCGTTGCGCGCCATCGGGGCTCGACCGAAGCTCAAGGGCCCAACCCTAACCGTTCAAGCCGGCCGGCGCAGCCTTTCGTTCACCGAGGGCTACCCGATCGCTGTCCGCATCCAGGATGTGGACTTCCTCAAGCTGCAAGTACTCATGGAACTAGGCTAATCGCATGCGTGGACCGATCTTTGGCGTTTTGATCCTGGTGACCGTGGTCGTGGGCGTGCTCGCGATCCGATGGCCGTTCCTGTGGGTCGTCGAAGCCTTGCTGGGCTGTTTGTGGGCCTTGGCGATCTACGACGTGCGGCAGCGCAAGCATGCCATCCTGCGCAACTTCCCCCTGCTGGGGCACTTCCGCTACCTGTTCGAGATGATCCGGCCCGAGATCCAGCAGTACTTCGTCGAAGGGGCCACCGATGGTACGCCTTTCAACCGCGAGCGGCGCTCGGTGGTGTACCAGCGCGCCAAGGGCGAGCTCGATACGCTTCCCTTCGGTACCCAATGGAATGTGTACGCGGACGGGTACGAGTGGATTGCCCACTCGATGATGCCCAAGCATCCGAGCGAAGAAATGCCGCGCGTGGTCATTGGCGCGGAGACCTGCAAGCAGCCTTACTCCGCATCGATCTTGAACATTTCGGCCATGAGCTACGGGAGCCTGTCGACCCGCGCGATCTTGGCGCTCAACACCGGAGCTCGGCTTGGGGGCTTTGCCCACAACACCGGCGAAGGGGGCGTATCTCCGTACCACCAGAAGCCAGGGGGCGATTTGGTTTGGCAGATTGGCACGGGGTACTTTGGCTGTCGCAACGCGCAGGGCGGATTTGATCCGGAGCGCTTCACCCAGCAGGCCAGCCTGCCCGCGATCAAGATGATCGAGGTGAAACTCTCCCAAGGTGCGAAACCCGGGCATGGTGGGATCTTGCCGGCCTCCAAAGTCTCCGAAGAGATTTCGGCGATCCGGGGAGTCCCCATGGGGCAAGACGTGCTTTCGCCTCCGGGTCACTCGGCCTTCCACACCCCCGCAGAATTGTTGCATTGGATCGAAGACCTGCGGCGCATGTCCGGTGGGAAGCCCGTGGGATTCAAACTGTGCGTAGGCCGCCAGGAAGAGTTCATGTCGGTTTGCATGGCCATGCGCGCCACCGGCAAGCATCCCGATTTCATCACGGTGGATGGGGGGGAAGGCGGGACGGGAGCTGCGCCGCTGGAATTTTCCAATTCGGTGGGCATGCCGCTCAACGAGGGTTTGGTGTTTGTCCACAACTGCCTCGTCGGTTTCGGACTGCGCGAGCGCATCAAGTTGATCGCATCGGGCAAGATCCTGACGGGCTTCGACATCGCCACAAAACTGGCCTTGGGCGCCGACCTGTGCAATTCGGCCCGTGCCATGATGCTCTCGATCGGCTGCATCCAGGCGCGCCGCTGCAATTCCAACGACTGCCCTGCGGGCGTCGCCACCCAAAACCCCGCACTAGTGCAGGGACTCGATGTGGAAGACAAGTCCAAGAGAACCGCTGGCTTCCATCGCGAGACGGTCGAAAGCCTGATGGAGTTGGTCGGCGCCGCAGGCTTGGACTCTCCGGACCAAATCACCCCGCACCACATCATGCGGCGGGTGGAAGGGGCCAAGGTGCAGAGCTACTTCCAGGTCTACCCGTTCCTCGAACGTGGAGCCTTGATTTCCGACCCGGTACCGGCCGAATACGAGGACGCTTGGCGCCGGGCTGCCCCCTCACACTTTGGAACCCCGCCGGGGAGTCCTGAAGAATCCTTGCCGCGCAAGACGCCAAGCCAGGGCGCCATCCTTCATCGGACGTAGGTGGGTCCGCGGGCTTAGGTGGCTGCCGAGCCCAGCTTCTGAAATCCTTGGCTGCGCAATACTGCGCCAGCTACTGGCCACACAGCTCCGATTTGAGCAGCAAGGAGTACACTGCAGGTGCGGACGGACTGCCCGGCTAGC
>JACKHT010000019.1 GCA_020638855.1 Planctomycetota bacterium | reverse complement strand
CGGGCGTGTATGCGGCTTGACGGGTGGCTTCCACACCAAAGCCAGTCAGTTACGAAACAAATCGCTCGCGGGCGCTACAAACGGGTCGGATCGCTCAATCGCAAGGCGTCAGCCACCGTGCGCTGGACCGGATGGACAGCCGCTCGAGAATCAGTCACCGCACCCAGGTCATCGAGCGCCATGGCCAGCCAAACGAGCTCTTCGCGCCAATCTCCCAGGGCCGCATCGACCGCATCGCGCCATAGGCCTTGCACGTGTTCGGCGGCACCCGCGCGGCTGTCCAGGTGCTTCCACTGCAACAACAGGCGGCCGCGTTCGATCGCAGCCCGGTCGACCGCCGGTACCGTCAGGACTTCCATAGACTCAACGGGATGGCGTTCGACGACGGCTTGGGGTACCTCCAAGATGCGCATGCCCTGGCGCCAAACGGTCAACCCCAAGTCCACATCCTCCCAGTAGGGCGAAGGGAACAACGCATCGAAGCCCGCGTGGGCCAGGAACGCGTCGCGCCGCACGAAGAGCGCCGAGCCGCCCGCAAAGGGCACCGGCCGCAGGTGCGTCTCGTCCGCACCGACCGAACTAGGAAGCACCACGGGGCGACCTTGTTCGATGGCCAGGGGCCCCGGCATTTCGGGCTCGCCGCCCGGACCCTGCAGGATGCGCGGGGTCGCGGCGTAGACGTTGGGTCCTTGCAAGGCGGCGATCAGCGGCCCCAAGCATCCCCGTTGCATGCGAACTTCGGGCCCGAGCAGGAAGAGGAACTCACCGCTAGCGGCTTGGGCTCCCATCAAGTGTGCCTTCGAGCGCCCTTCGCGCCGATTCTTGACCACGACCCGTACGGCGGGAAAGTGTTCGAGAGCCCAAGACTCCAATTCCCCGGTGCCGGTGTCGTCCACCAAGAGCACCTCGTCCCCCGCGCCGCGGGCCTGCAATTCGCGCATCAGCTCGGGCAGGTGGGCGCCCAACGCCCCCAAGTCCCCGGTGAAGTGTTGGATGATCGAAACGCGCGGGTTCATGAGGAGATCTCCGTTTGGGAGCCAGCGGACGGGGTGGGTTCGAAGTTCGGAAGCTCGACGGGGATATCGCGGGCCGGGGAACCCGCCGCAGCGCTGGGTCGGAAGGCCAGATTCGCTTGGGCATCGGACCCCATCCATGCGGCGGGCTCCATGGGGCGTTGCGGCATGGGAATTTCGTCCCAATCGCGCATCACCGAAGTTGCCTCGCCACCTACCAGGCGGGCCAGGAACCCGGTGGAGGCCTGCTTGGCCCGGGCCATTTCACCCCGCCGCCAGGCGATCTCTTCTTGGGTGCGGCGCGTGACCGTCATCAAAGCCTCCATCACGGCCTCGACGTCCTCGGGTTCGATGGCTTCACCCGCGCGGACCGGGGCTTCGGCCGCCGAAAGCAAACGGCTCGCCAAGGTGCCCAAGTGCACGCGCAGTTGTCGGTCGCGCTGGATGGTTTCGGCATGCCGGCGCTCGCTGGCACGCACGCGCTCGATCGCTTCACGCTCGAATTGGCGCATGCGCTCGAGCGCCTCTTCGCTTTGGGTGGTGGCCTTCTCCAAAGCCTGGCGCAGGGTACCGAGTTCGTGCGATTGCCCCTGCCACTCGAGAGTCATGGACTGCTCGCGCTCCTGAACCTGTTCGCGTTCGCGGCGCAGGTGTGCTTCTTGCTCGAGCAATTGTTGGCGGCCCAGCTTGAGGTCCTCGGCGTGGCCTTCGAGCCACTCGTGGATGCGTTCATAGGCCAAACGCACATCGCGCCCCGGCCCCCCCGCCGCCACGGCCCGGACAAGCGCCTCGGCGGGGTCCAGCTCGACGCCCATGCGCGCGGACAAGCCCATCAATCCCCCCACGACCTTTTCGAACAGCTCGCGCGTGGGCAGTCGCTGCAATTCGTGGTAGCGCTCGGCGAGGGCTTCCAGGTGCGGCGGCGCTTGGGCTTCGAGGGTGCTGGAGGCCTTGGTCGCGATCGCGACGGCATAGGCATCGGCCCACTCCCGGGCCTCTTCGGTGATGTCCCGCGGGATTGGTATGTTCGCTTCGAACTGCTGCAAGAGTTCGGGTTGCTCGACGAAGCGCAGCATGGCCGCACGCAGGGCACCCACGTCGCCAGCGGCGAAGTGCCAGCCGGTTTGCCCATGCTCGACCGCTTCGCAAGTGGGCTCCAAGTCGCACACGATCACCGGACGCCGGGCGGCCAGGGCCTCCAAGACCTCATAGGGTGCGCTTTCCGCCCAAAGGCTCGGCACCACCAGCACATCGATGCGATCGAAGATCTGCGCGCGCGTTCCTGCTTCGGGGGCGCCGTACCAACGGGCGCCCACCTCCTGGGCATGGCCCCGCAGGATGCGCATGAAGAGCCGATCGTCACCCGAACCAAACAGGCGCAACTCCGCTCGCCCGTCGAGCCCTGCAAACGCGTCGAGCAACAACAGCGCTCCGGAAGCTTTGTCCATCTCGCCTACAAAACCGAAGCGCACCGGGCCACGCCCCGCGCGCGGCGGAACCAAGCCAGCGAAGGTGCTGCGCTCCACCCCCGGCAGAAGACCATCGACTGAAGTTCCCAGGACTTCCTCGAAGTAGGCGGACAACCAACGCGAGTTGGCGAAACGCGCCGACCAGGACTCGAAGGCCCGAGCGCTGCGTTCGCGATAGGTTTGCACCTCGTCGCGGGCCGCTTCCAAGCCTTCCGCTTCGGGTCCGTGCAAGAGCGCTTGCAGGTGCTCCCAAAAGGGCGGCTCGACCAACTCGGGGATCAAGTGCCCCCCATGGCGACCCAAGCCGGGATGCTGGTCGAGCAGACGATCCACCAGCAACCCGCGCGCGCGCGCCTCCATGTCCTCGGCGTCGTAGGGCACCAGGTCCGCACCGAGGGCACGGGCGTCCTGGCCCAGGGTCCGGTAGTCGTTCAAGTGCACGAGCGATGCCAGCCCCCGGGTGCGCACCACTTCGGCCAGCGCGATGCCATCCCCGACCATCGTGTCGAAGTGCACCACATCCGGACTCTCGCGCTCAAAGAACGCATCGAGGGCCTGGGCCCATTCGACCGGACTGGCCTGCTCGCCTCCATGCAGCCAAGTAACCCCCACACCGTGCCACTCTTCGCGGCGTTGGGCCAACGGATGGAGCCCAGCGATGTCCCGGGGGGCGAAGACTTCCACTTCGAGCCCCAGGAGCTTGAGGGCCTTCACCAGGGAAACGGTGTGCTGATCGTGCCCTTTGGGCGAATCAGGGCGAAAACGTGCGGTGACGAAGGCGATTCGCATGGTCTTGCCACCCTATACCCCGGCAAGGGCCCGTTCCAAGCACGCCGCACCCTCCCCAAGCCCCATTCCGAGGGACGGGAGGGACCTGGGTTGGGCAGGATGGGGTTCGAATCGACACATGGTCGCGAAGGGCGCCAGGGGTCCTTCCTGCGGGATCCAACGCCTCGGCTGGCCGCCGAGGCGATCCCATTCGGAGCTTAACGGGACGTTTCCAGGCCGATCGGTACCTTCAGGGCAACCCACACGTCCCCTCCAGCCCATAGCTCGGATGCCCACCTGATGAATACGAAGGCACTCGTCGGTTCGCTTGCGATCCTCATGCCAAGCCTCGCGCTGGCTCAAACATCGTTGGGGCGCTTTGTGGATTTGGGAAGTTTTGGCGGCGCGTACATCGGCCGGGGCAACGTCGCCGAGCACGGGGCGCGGACCCTGCTGCACGTCTCGCAACTCCAAGTCGCACTATGGGCCCATGACGATGGTCCATCGGTCCTGATGCCGCCGGGTCCACCGCCCACGCTCGGCAGTTCGGCCTACGGCCCAGCGATGGACGCGCACGGTGAGGTCTATGCCTATGCTTCCGTGCCCGCAGGGGGAGGTGCCCAGGACGTTCGGGCGCAGCGTTGGAGTGCAGCGCTCGGCCTGCTGCCCTTGCCCGCCCCGGCGGGCGGCACCGGCGTGGCGACGACCCAAGCCGTGAGCGGGGACGGCCAGTTCGTGCTCGGTTCGTTCGAACACCCAGGCTTCAACCTTTCCAGCGATCCCATCACGGCATGCCGATGGGACAGCTCGGGACAACCCGAACCCCTCGGCGAACTCCCCGGGGGCGAAGATTCTGGCTACGCGCTCGCCGCAAGCTACGACGAATCGATCGTAGTGGGAAACTGCAGCGTGGAAATCCAAGTCGACATGCTGGGCAATTCCTGGTCCGTGGAGGGCGGCTTTGTTTGGACCAACGCTGCAGGCATGCAAGCCATCGCACAACCTGCTAAAGACTTCTTGGCCCGTGGGATTTCCGCCGACGGCGCGGTGATCTTCGGCTCGGGGCTAGGGCCCGCCAGCGGTCAGCCGAGTGTGGCCCTGCGGCGGGTCTCTGGTCAGCCCATCGAAGAGCTCCTGCTCCCCCAGGGAACCAGCTACTGCCTCGCGAGCAACCAGAATGGTTCCGTAATTCTGGGACAAGCGCAAAACAGCATCGTGTGGGGGCATTCGAGTTACACCGGAGCTTTCCTGTGGCGCGCTGGGCAAGGCGCCGTGGCCCTGGAAGATGCGCTGCTTGCGGCGGGCGTGAACTTGCCCAGCGGCTTCACCTTGACCCGCGCCATCACGCTCGCCCCGACGGGCGATGCCGTGCTGGGACTCGGACGCGACGCGCAGAACGTGGAGCATGCTTACCTCGCGTACTTGGTCGCGCCGGCGCTAGAGGTGGGAACCCACGGTTGCGATCCAGGGCAGGCCAACAGCACCGGGGGCCCCGCCACGCTGCGTGCGCTGGGCTATGGGTACCTGTCGGGCCCAGGCCTCGCCCTGAGCGTCGAAGGCTTGCCGCCCGGAGTCACCTGCCTATTGCTGGCCTCGCGCGCTCCTGGCTTGGTTCCCCTGCCAGGTGGCAGCGAGGGCGAACTTTGCCTCGGGGGCAGCATCGGGCGCTTTGGAGCCCCTCAAGAAATCCAACAGGCCGATTCCTTCGGCCAAGCGGAACTCAGCTTGGACTTCGCGTCGCTGCCGCAACCGACCGGTCGCGTCGCGATCTTGGCTGGTGAGACGTGGTACTTCCAAGCTTGGTACCGCGATTCCAACCCGACGATGACCTCGAACTTCTCGAGCACCACAGCGCACCTTTTTGTGCCGTAGCCCGAGTGCGCGAGGCTTTTGGCAAGCATGATCGGGTGCCCCAACTAGGCCCAAGCTCAATGCATGAACGCGCCACCATTCATATCGATGCACTGGCCGGTGGTGCCCAGGGCGTCGGGGCCCAGCAGGTAGGCCACGAGGCCAGCCACCTGTTCGGGCTCGCCCATGCATCCCAGCGGCACGTCGGACATGGCCATTTGGTAGGCCTCTTTCTGGGTGGAACCCGTGCCTTTGGCGATCCCGTCGATTCCTTCCCAAGCCATGTCGGTGTTGACCCAACCGGGGGCGATGGCGTTGACCTGCACCCCTTCGCCAGCCAACTCGGCTGCCAGGGCGCGCACCAAACCGGTGATGCCCGCCTTCGAAGCGCAGTACCCGGTGTAGCCCGCCACGCCAATGCGCGCCAAGATCGAAGCGGTCGCCAACAGGTGTCGCCGACCGTTCTTGGCCGGCATCAAGTGCGCTTGGGCAGCGCGCAGCGTGTTGTAGGTTCCGGTCAGGTTGGTGGCGACCAAGTCATCGAAGCGGTCGCCTTCGCCGGGCTCGTTGGAACCACCGATGCCGCTGTTGGCCACGGCCGCGTACAGCGGACCGTGGACTCGGCAGGCCTGCTCCACGGCACGGGCCGTGGCGGCCCGATCGCGGATGTCGCAGGCGGCGACAAAAGGCTTGGGGGCACCTTGGCTGTCGGCCACACCTTCCAGTCGAGCCGCGTCGCGGGCGAGTAGGCTCAACACCGCTCCCTCACGCGCCAGCCGCTCGGCGATCGCGCGGCCGATGCCGGTCCCCGCACCGGTGACGAGCACGTGGGACCCGCGCAAACCGGCGGTTTGGACCTTGGGTTGCAGGTTTTGGCTCATGCGTGCGATTGGTTTTCGAGCCAGCGTTCCGCGTCGATGGCCGCCATGCAGCCGGTTCCTGCGGCGGTGATGGCTTGGCGGTAGACGGCGTCCGCCACATCCCCACAGGCGAAGAGGCCGGGGACCGAAGTGTAGGTCGTACCGGGCTTCACGTGGATGTAGCCCACGTCGTTCATGTCGACTTTGCCGCGGAACATGTCGCTGTTGGGCTTGTGCCCGATGGCAATGAAAATGCCGTCGCAGGCGTGCTCTTCGACCTCGTTCGTTTGGGTGTTGACTAGACTGACCGTCGCGACCTTGCCGTCTTCGCCCGCGTGGATGTCCTTCACCGTGCGGTTCAGGGCCCAAGCGATCTTCGGGTTGGCCTGGGCACGGTCGACCATGATCTTCGAAGCGCTGAACGTTTCGCGGCGGTGCACGATGGTCACCTTCTTGGCGAAGCGCGTCAGGAAATTGGCCTCTTCCATGGCCGAGTCCCCGCCGCCGACCACCAAAACTTCCTTGTCGGGGAAGAAGGCTCCATCGCAGGTGGCGCAGGCCGACACACCGTGGCCCATCAATTTCTTCTCGCTCTCCAAGCCGAGCAACTTGGCGGTGGCTCCCGTGGCAATGATGACGGCCTTGGCCTTGTATTCGCCAAAATCGCTCTTGAGCACAAAGGGCCGGGTTTGGGTGTCGATCTCGAGGATCTCCTCGAACTGGAATTCGGTCCCGAAGCGTTCAGCCTGGGCCTTGAACTCCTCCATCATTTCTGGCCCGAGGACCCCCTTGGGGTAGCCGGGGAAGTTCTCCACGTCGGTGGTGATGGTCAGCTGGCCTCCGGGCTGCATGCCCTGGAACAGAAGCGGCTTCAGGTTGGCCCGGGCGGCGTAGATGGCGGCGGTGTAGCCGGCAGGACCGGATCCGATGATGATGACTTCCCTGACGTCGGACATAAAGCTGGAGGGTTGGGCTGGGTGGACGGGGTACGAGGGGGCACAGTCTAGCCCCCGGGGGTGCCTAGATTGAGCTTCCGGCGAGGATCTTTCTACCCCACCCCAGGCCGAACCAGCCCCCACCACGCGCTACCCTGGGGCCATGCACGCATCGCTTGTCGCACTCGTACCGAGGCTCCGGGAGTTGGCCCACGGGTTGCGCGAACGGGTCCTCCCCCTTGATCACCCCACCCCGTGGGAATCCCATCGTCCGGTCGGCCAAGGCGCAGGCGATGCGACCTTTGCCCCCGATGCAGCCGCCGAAACGTGGTTGGACGCTTGGTTCGAAGCTTGCGCGAGGATGGGCCCGCTGTCATTGCTCAGCGAGGATCGCGGCTGGCGCCATGCGGGGCCAGGAGCCGAAGCGCACACGATCCGTGCCCTGCCCGACTTCGACCACGGCGGGCCGCGCGTGGTGGTCGACCCGATCGATGGCACCCGGCCTTGGTTGCACGGGTTGCGGTCGGCATGGTCGGTGATCGCCGCTGCGGGTCCGGGGAAAGCACAACCGCGCCTGGCCGAAGTCGAGTTCGGACTGCTGGCCGAGATCCCGCTGGCCCATGCGGCCACCGCCCACTGGTTCGAGGCGATCCAAGGCCAAGGCTGCCGAACGGCCACGGTGGACCTCACTGCCCGCGTGCTCTCCCCGCTCGCCGCCTGCCAAACACCCGACTTGGCCCGCATCGACCACGCGTTCTTCTCGTTCTTCGCGTACCACCCGGCGGTGCGGGGGCCGATCGACCGACTCGGGCTCGCCTTCTTCGAGCGCTTGGAACGCCACGAAGGAGCCCAAATCGTTCACTGCTACGACGACCAATACATCGCCAGCGGAGGTCAGTTGGCGCTCCTCTTGCAGGGGCAGTATGCGATGGTGTGCGATCCAAGGCCGCGGGTGCTGGCGCCCGATGGGAAGCCGACCCAATGCGCCAAACCCTACGATCTGGCTGGCGCGGTGCTTTGTGCGCGCGAGGCGGGCTGCGTGGTGCTCGACTTGGACGGAGAACCACTCAATGTTCCGCTCGACGCCCATACCCCGGTGGGTTTCGTGGCCTATCCGGGACCCCGCTCGTGCGCCCGTTTGCAGCCCCATTGGGCGGTGGTTTCGCCGGGGCGCCTGCTGGGCCCGGGCTAACCGGGGTGGGTGCGGCCCAAGCCTTCGTCGCCCCGGGCCGCCGCCAAGCCCGCCGACAAGTCCTCGACCGAGCGCGCCAACCAGGCCCGCGAACCGCACACGGCGATCGGGCGCTGGAGCAACCCCGGGTCACGCAACAACGCGGCTTCGACGTGGTCCAAGGCCTGCTCCCCGTGCAAGCCATTGAGCGACTCCAACAGGTCGTGGCTACGCACCCAATCCTGGGGCGGAAGACCCAAGCGCTGGGCAAGGTCCCGGATCTCCGGACCGTCGAGCGGCTGGGTTAAGTAGTTCCGCAGCTCGACCGCCACGCCTTGGTCTCGAAGCCAAGCCCGCGCGGCTTGGGACTTCGAGCAGGTCGGGTTGTGCAGCAGGCACAGGGAACCGTCGGTAGGTAGCGTCATGGCGGATGGGGGGGTTGGGTTCGGAACGACGGGCCTTGGGCTTGGGGGTCGGCCTAGGGAGCCGAGACCCACCAGCAACGGGCCTGATCAGATCCTATTCGAAGATTGCATCGGCGGGGTCCATGTCGAATGCTCTTTGCCATGGCGTGGCAACCGGATTGCGATGTGGCGGTGATTGGGGCGGGAATCCAAGGGGTCGGCGTGGCGCAAGCCATGGCGGCTGCGGGTTACCGGGTCCAGGTCTTGGAAAAGGACCATCCCGCTGCCGGCACGTCCTCCAAGTCGAGCAAACTGATCCACGGGGGGCTGCGCTACTTGGAAACCTTCCAGTGGCGGCTCGTTCGCAGCTCCTTGCACGAGCGCGAAATCCTGCTCCGGATCGCACCGGATCTGGTGCACATGGTCCCCTTCCACATCCCCGTCTACCGGGGCATGCGCCGCGGGCCGTGGACGATCCGAGCGGGTTTGAGCCTGTACGCTTTGCTGGGCAACTTGCGGCCCGAAGCCCGCTTTTCGAAGTTGTCCAAGGATGCTTGGGCTGGGCTGGATGGGCTCAAGACCGAAGGCTTGCGCGCGGTCTATCGCTACTTCGATGGGCAAACCGACGATGCGATGCTGTGCCGGGCCGTGTTGGCTTCGGCCTGCGAACTGGGAGCCGAAGTGGCGCTCGGTGCCGAGGTCATTTCGGCGGAGGCCGATTCGCACGGTTGGACCCTGCGCTACCGCAAGAACCAAGAAGTGCTCGAATTGCACGCGCGCACCGTCGTGAACGCGGGCGGGCCGTTCGTGGCACAAATCGCCGACCATCTTTCCCCCAAGCCCCCCCACCGCGCCATCGATCTGGTCGGCGGCACCCACATCGAGCTGCCCGGCAAACTGGAGGCGGGCATCTACTACACCGAAGCACCCAGCGATGGTCGCGCGGTCTTCACGATCCCCTGGAAGGGGCACACCATGGTGGGCACCACCGAGCACCCCGCGCGCTCCCCGGAGAATCCCGTACCCACCGAGCAGGAAATCGAGTACTTGCTAGGAGTCTACCGCCACCACTTCCCCGCCGGCTCGACCGAGTTGGTCGATGCCTGGGCCGGACTGCGCGTGCTGCCGCGAGCCGACGGGTCGCTCTTCCGGCGCTCGCGCGAAGTGACCTTGGTAGGCAACCATCCGAGGCGCCCCAGCTTGGTGTCGATCTACGGAGGCAAGCTCACCGGGTACCGATCCACGGCCGCCAAGGTCGAAGAAACGATCGTCCCCAGCCTGGGCCCGGCCCCGCGGCGGGCCGACACGGCCACCTTGCGGCTCCCCAAGCTACCCCTGGCCTAGCCCCGGCGCGGCCCCTTGCCATGGGTTTGGGTTTTGTTAGGGTGGCGCCATGCCCCACCGTGACGCTGCGCTCTCTCCCCGGACCCAGCGGGTGCTGCACCTGGACGTCGATGCGTTCCTGGCTTCGGTGGAGTCCTCACGCGACCCGACCTTGCGTGGCAAGCCGCTGGTGATCGGGGCCCCACCCCACAGCCGCGGCCTGGTCATGTCGTGCTCGTACGAAGCCCGCGCCTTCGGGGTTCAGGCGGGCATGTTTTCGCACGAGGCCGCGCGCCGCTGTCCCCAGGCGATCTTCCGACCCGGCGACTCGCGCGCCGCCAATGCCCTGCGCGGGCAACTGGCTGGGTTGCTGCTGCGCTTCACTCCGGTGGTCGAGATCGCTTCGATCGACGACTTCTTTTTGGACCTGCGCGGCACGACGCGCCTGTTGGGTGCAGCTTGCCAAGTGGCCGAGGCGATCCAAACCCTGGCGTGGAGCGAATTGCACCTGCCGGTCACGATCGGCATCGGCACCAACAAGATCATGGCACGCTTGGCGGGCAAACTGGGCAAGCCGCGCGGCATCGCCGAAATCCTACCGGGCCACGAGTGTGCCTTCCTGACGAACCTGCCGATCCAACACGTGCCCGGGGTAGGTCACTCGATTCGCAAGTCGCTGGCGGACTTCGCCATCCAAACCGCGGGCGACCTGCGACAGGTCTCGAAGGAGGTCTTGTTCGCTTCGTTTGGGGTGCACGGGCTCGCGCTCTACGACCGCGTGCGCGGCATCGACCCCGATCCGGTGGTGGGCAATTGCCGCTTCGATGAACAGGGCCTGATCGTGCAGCGCGCGCCCAAGACGATCCACCGCGACAGCTCGTTCGAACCCGAGGAAGGCCGCATCGAGCGCATCGAAGCCATGCTCGCGTACCTGGTCGACCGCGCCGCTTCGCGCCTACGCCAGCACCAGCACCAAGCCCGTTCGATGGAAGTGCGACTCCAATACGTGGATACCCGCTCGAGCCGCCAGCGCAGCGAGGGGTCCTCCGAAGCGGGGCAAAAACGCATCCGCCGCAAACTCCCCGAGCCTACCGGTCAAACCGAACGGCTGTGGCAGCACGCGCGCACGCTGCTGCATGAGTTGCCTCGGCGACGGGCGTTGGTCAAACGCGTGGGGCTGAGCTTGCTCAACCTGCACCCCTGTTCGGACTACCAGCTCACGCTCTTCAGCGACCCCGACAGCGACCGCAATCCCAAGGACACCGTCGCCCCTGGCGCCGTCCCCCATTCGGGCAGCCGGGCCGACCGCGATCGCTCGGTCGACGAAGCCCTCGACCACTTGCGCCGCCGCCACGGGTTTGGGGCGGTGGTGCGCGGCGCGGCGCTGCCGTTGGTCCAGGACCATGCACTAGGCCACGATGGTTTCCAACTGCGGACTCCTTCGCTCAATCAGTAGCGTGTCGTACGACTCCGCTACCGCACCGTTCCCTGCAAACCAAGGCTTTGCAGCACTTGCATCAACTGCAGCGAAGTGATGGCATCGCGCGTTTGCACGACCACTTCGTTGGTCATTAGATTGGGGAGTACCTGGGTCACTTCCGGCAGCGCCATCAACGCTTGGCGCAGGTCGCTGGCCACTCCGGCGTCACCCAGTTTCGGAACCGTGATACGGAATTCGGTGGCACTCGCTGTGGGAGCGCTCTTGGGCAAGGTGGCGACGTGCTTGGTTCCATCGGCCGACTTGGGCGGATCGGTTTGGCAAGCAAACAGAAGGGGTAGGCAAGCACCGGCGAGCAGCAAAGCGTTTCGGGTCATGGGGATGGTCCTGTCCAGGAGGGAGGCGTAGGCCGCGACGAGAGCCGCCGCGCAACCAACCACATTCTACGCGGCCGCAAGCGCGGCACTGCCCAACCTGGCCGATTTGGCATGGACAACGCAGACACAATTCCGTTAGGTAGGGCCCTCGGAATCGCTCGCATCCAACTCGCCTCTTCCCTGCTGCAATCCCTGCGCCAATCCCAGCGCCAATCCCAGCGCCAATCGCTGCAACCCCGTCTCAATTCCCTCGCTATGAAAATCGCATGCATCGGTGGTGGCCCTGGCGGCTTGTACACGGCCTTGCTCGCCAAGAAGAACATGCCCGATGCGCAGGTGACGGTGTACGAGCGCAACCAAATCGACGACACCTTCGGCTGGGGCGTGGTGTTCTCCGACGAGACCCTGGGCGGTTTCGAAGAAGCCGACCCCCAAAGCTACGCGGCCATCCGCAAGCAGTTCGCCTACTGGACCGACATCGAGACCTACTTCGGAGGAACCTGCGTCCGCTCGACGGGCCACGGCTTCTGCGGCATGGGTCGCAAGAATCTGCTGCGAATCCTAGCCGACCGCTGCCTGGAACTCGGTGTCCAGCTCGAGCTCCAAACCGAGATAGATCCCGACAAGTTGCCCGAGGCGGATTTGATCGTGGGGGCCGACGGCATCAACAGCCGCATCCGCGAGCACTTCGCCAGCCACTTCCAGCCCAGCCTGGATTGGCGCAAGTGCAAGTTCATCTGGCTCGGAACCGACCTGCCGCTCGAGGCCTTCACCTTCCACTTCAAGGAAAACGAGCACGGCATGTTCGCGGTGCACGCCTATCCTTACCAGCAGGGCGACGATCCGATCTCGACTTGGATTGTGGAATGCCATGAAGACGTATGGCGCAAGGCGGGGCTCGACCAAGCCGACGAAGCCGCATCGGTAGCCTACTTAACCGAACTCTTCCGCGAGGAATTGCAGGGGCACCCACTGCTGACCAACCGCTCGATCTGGCGCACCTTCCCTACGGTCCGCTGCGAGAAGTGGACCAAGGATCACATCGTCCTGATCGGTGACGCGGTGCACACGGCGCACTTCTCAATCGGGTCGGGAACCAAACTCGCCATGGAGGATGCGATCGCCCTGGTCGACGCCGTGGTAGCCCACCGCACACAAGGCATCCCTGCCGCGCTCGAGGCCTACGTCGAGGAGCGCACGGTCACCACGCTCAAAATCCAGCGCGCGGCCCAGGTCAGCCTCGAATGGTTCGAGCACACGGCGCGCTACCGCGACCAACACCCGCTGGCCTTCTCGTTCAACCTGATGACCCGCTCGAAGCGGGTGACCTACGACAACCTAGCCCTGCGCGACCCCGAACTCGTGCGCCGGGTGCGTGATTGGTGGGCGACCGATCAGGGCGCGGGCAAGGCTTCCAACGGCGAATACCCCGAACCGATCTTCGTGCCGTTCCAGCTGCGCGACCTGACCTTGCACAGCCGCATCGTCGTGTCCCCCATGTGCCAGTACAGCGCGATCGAAGGCACCCCCGGCGATTGGCACCTGGTGCACTTGGGCGCCATGGCCACCGGCAGCGCGGGCCTGGTGATCGGCGAGGCCACGGCCATTTCCGCCGATGGCCGCATCACGCACGGCTGCACGGGCATCTACACCGATGCGCACGAAACCGCGTGGAGGCGCATCGTCGATTTCGCGCACACCCATGGCACCTCGAAGATCGGTTTGCAAATCGGGCATGCGGGTCGCAAAGCTTCGACTTCGCGCCCGTGGGAGGGCGATACGTCGCTCAAGGGCAGCGAGGCTTGGCCGACGATTGGGCCCAGCGCGATGCCCTTCAAGCCCAACTGGCACACGCCCAAGGAAATGGACCGGGCCGACATGGATCGCGTGGTCGCCGATTTTGTACGCGCCACCGGACGAGCCGAACGGGCGGGTTTCGATCTGCTCGAGTTGCACATGGCCCACGGTTACCTCCTGTCGAGCTTCCTTTCGCCCGCCAGCAACCACCGCGAGGATGAGTACGGCGGCGACCTCGAGCGACGCATGCGCTTTCCGCTCGAAGTCGCCCAAGCCGTGCGCGCGGCGTGGCCCCAGGCCAAGCCGCTTTCGGTCCGCATCTCGGCGACCGATTGGCTGCCCGAGGGCGGCATGACCGTCGATGACTCGGTCGTTTTCAGCCGCGCCCTGGGTGAGCTCGGGATCGACTTGATCGATGTTTCGAGCGGCGGCAACACCGCCGCATCACGCATCGACTATGGGCGTATGTACCAAGTCCCGTTTGCCGAGCAGATTCGCTTCGAAACCGGGCTGCCGGTCATGGCCGTTGGTGCGATCCAAGGCTGGGATCACGCCAACACCGTGCTGGCCGCTGGTCGCGCGGACCTGTGTGCCTTGGCGCGCCCGCACCTGCTCGATCCCCGCCTCACCCAGCGCGCCGCGGTGGCTTATGGTTACCCCGACCTCCCCTGGCCCAACCCCTACCTGGTCGGCAAACCGCGGCCGCCGCGCTAGGGTCTGGGCACCACGGGGGCGTGCCCGCGGATGGGACCGGGAGTTCCACGCGCGGGCTCCCTATCGCCCGCAGCTCGAATCGGGGCTCCGGGGGGAGATTCTTCAAGGAAACCCTTGCACGCCGACGTGATTGGGCGTACGAGGTACATTGGTGCTAAGCCATTCCATGCTCTCCTCCGCCCGCAGAATTCTGGTCGTTGCCCTCTTTGCAGCGTTGCAGCTGGTCGTCCAGCCGCTCGCCTCCAAAGCATGGTGCGCGGTGGCTTCGGTGGTAGGTGGAGATTGCTGCTGCTTGGAACAGGTCGCAGAGCACGATTCTTGCTGCGCAGGAAAGAGTTCGCAGCCGGAATCCCAACGCGCGGCGCTTTCGAAGCACGCCTGCGCTTGTTCCGCGGCTGCCGACCAGGAGCCGGCACCCGAACCCGAGTCCTTGGGCTTCCAAGTCCCCACCCCCACTTGGCTTCCGGCCTGGGAAGGACCGACGGTGGAGCACCGAGTCGTCGCTCGCCTGGAATCTCCCACCCGGGCTACGGTCCCAAGAGTTGGGCTGAGCCTTCGGTCGTGGCTCCAAGTGTTCCGGATCTGATCGCCAACGAGCGCCGCTAGGCCTCGCTGCTCCCACCATGCGCCGCTTGTTCGCGGATTGAGCGTTGGGAGTCCCCGTGCCTGCGGTTCCTGTTTGGCTGGCGTATTCGCGCATCTTTTGGCGCAGACCGTACGCCCACTTCGATCGATCCGTTTCTACTGGAACCCCGTTTTCATGCCTCCGATCCCTTTGTCGGCCATGCTGGCTGCCGCGGCAGCCATGGGCCTCGCCGGGTGCGCCTCCACCTATTCGCCCGAGCTCATCCAACAGCACACCGCGTCCTTGTACGGTTCCTCGCCCGCACCGAACCCGGAAACTTCGGTGCCCATCGATGCGGAGCAACCCGCGGCTCCTTGGGACCTAGCCCAATGCCTCGACTACGGCCTGGCGCACCATGCGGGGTTGCGAGCTGCCTACGAGTCGTGGCTTGCGCAAACCGAAGCCGTGGAGTCCGCAGGAACCTTGCCCGACCCCAAGCTGGCTTGGGGAGAGTTCCTGGAAGAAATCCAAACCCGCACCGGGCCCCAACAGCGCCGGATCGGCCTTTCGCAGGCGTTTCCTTGGCCGGGGCTTCTGAAAGCGCAAAGCCGCAAGGCGCAAGCTAGCGCCGAAGCGGCCTGGTTCCAGGTGGAAGCCATGCGTTTGCAAGTTCAAGAGCGCATCACCCATGCCTACCACGAGTACGCATTCTTCGGCCAAGAACTGCGGATCACGGGGGAGCTACTCGATCTCCTGCACGGACTTGAACCGGTGGTCCAGAGTCGGGTGCGCAGTGGCCAAAGCCAAGAGCACCTGCTGCGGCTACAAATCGAAATTGGACGCATGGAAGATGCGCTGGCGAGCTTGGAACGCCGACGGCCCATGCTCTCCGCTCGGCTGGCGGAAGCGATGAACCTGAGCGATCGCTCGGTCGCGCTACCCGTCCCCGAGCTGGCGGATCCGCAGCCTAGCCAAGCCGATGCTGGTGCGCTGTACGCGCTGGCGTTGGAGCGCAACCCCCAGCTGCGAGCCCTCGACCAACAACTCGCCGCAGCGAGCGACGCCGAGGCCCTGGCCCAACTGCGGCGCAAGCCTAGCTTCAGCGCGGGCGTGGATTGGATCCAAACGGGCGCAGCCCGCGACCCGAGCACCCCCGGGAGCGGGGAAGACCCGGTGCTCGTCAGCGTTTCCATGACCCTGCCCGTGTGGGGATCGGCGTATGCCTCCAGCGAACGGGGCGCTCACCACCAACTTCAAGCCACCCGTCAGCAACGCATCGCCCAAGAGTCGTCGCTGCGAGCCGACTTGGAGGCCAGCGCGTACCAATGGGACGATGCGCTGCGACGCATCCGCCTCTATCGCGACTCCTTGGTCCCCCGCGCCCACGAAGCGCTGGATCTCACGCTTTCTGCCTACACCACCGGTTCCGCTTCGATCTTGGATTTGCTCGACGCCGAACAGACCTTGATCGAGTTCGAGCTCTCGCACAGTCGGGCCAAACGCGATGCTTTGCAAAGCCGGGCGCAACTGGAAGCCTTGATCGCGCAGCCTCTGCCCCAATCGCCCAACGGAGACTCACTATGAAATTCCCTCGCCGTTCTCTCAGAATCGCTACGGGCTTGCTCGTCGTGTTGATCACGTTCCTGGTGGGTCGCTGGTCCGCCAACGGAGGTCCAAAGGGGCCCGCAACCGAGCCAGCTATGCAAGCAGCGGATCATGCCCCCGAGGTTTGGACCTGCCCCATGCATCCGCAAATCCAGCTGCCAGACAAAGGTACGTGCCCCATCTGTGGCATGGACTTGGTCCTTCGGGACAGCGCAGAATCCGAGCAGCCCCGGCAGCTCTCGATGTCGCCCGCGGCCAAGGCCTTGGCACGCATCACCACCTCGCCTGTGGAGCGCAAAAAGGTGATCCGCTTGGTTCGCATGGTCGGCAAGGTCGACTACAACGAAACGGCGGTGCGCACGATTTCGGCCTGGGTTCCCGGCCGGCTTGAGCGACTGTTTGTGGACTACACCGGGCTCAAGGTGCAAAAGGGTGACCACTTGGTCCAGCTGTACAGTCCCGAGCTGTACTCCGCTCAGGAGGAACTGCTCGCTACCCGCGCTCGGATGCAGTCCGTGGCCCCGGACTCGAGCGATTTCCTGACCGAAAGCAACCAAAGGGCTTACGTGGGAGCCCGCCAAAAGTTGCAACTCCTGGGGCTCACCGAAGCGCAAGTCTCCGAGCTGGAAACGCGCGGGGAAGCCGAGGAGTACGTCGACTTGACCTCGCCGCAAAGCGGGGTGGTCATCGAGAAGCTGCTTGAGGAAGGCACCTACGTGCAAACGGGAACACCGATCTACCGGGTGGCCGACCTGTCCAAGCTCTGGGTGTTGCTGGACGCGTACGAGCAAGACTTGGTCTGGCTGCGCTACGGACAAGATGTTTCCTTGGAAGTCGAGGCCCTGCCGGGTGAGACCTTCGCGGGGACCGTGGTCTTCATCGACCCGATCATCCACGAACACACGCGTACGGCCAAGGTGCGGGTCAACGTGGACAACTCCGACGGCCGCCTCAAGCCCGGCATGTTCGTCCGGGCTACGGTTTCGGCTCCCATGGGTTCGCAGGGTGTGATCGTGGGCAACGAACTGGCTGGCAAGTGGGTGAGCCCGATGCACCCCGAAGTCATCCACGACGAACCAGGCCAATGCGACGTGTGTGGTATGGATTTGGTTCCGGCTGAGAGCCTCGGCTTGGTTCCCACGGAAACCACCGGCCAGCCTTGGCCCTTGGTCATTCCCCTCAGCGCGGTCTTGGCGACCGGCAAACGGGCGGTCGTGTACGTCGAGGTTCCGGATACCGAACGCCCCACCTACGAAGGTCGCGAGGTCCAGGTTGGGCCTCGAGCTGGGGACTCGATCCTCGTGCTGTCCGGACTGGCCGAAGGCGAACGGGTGGTGACCCATGGGGCCTTCCGGATCGATAGCTCGATGCAAATCCAAGCCAAGCCAAGCATGATGAGCATGCCTGGGGATGCGCTTCGCCCGGGGCCAGGATCCGCGGCAGCCTTCCGAGCCCAGCTTGCGCCTTGGTACGGAGCCTACGCGAAGTTGCAGCAGGCCTTGGCCGGCGATGATCTGGAGGCTGCGCAGCAGGCGGTGGAACTCGCCAGCCATGCCTTGGAGGAGATTTCCGCTACGGCCTTGGATGATGCCTTCCGTGCGAGCTGGACGGCCCAGCAAACTGGGCTGCGCGAAGAGCTGCGTGTGGCCGCATCGGCGCAGTCGTTGGAAGGGGTGCGCGAGGCCTTCGCTGGGTTGGCCAAGACCACCTTGGACCTCGTACAAACCTTCGGGCACAACGGGGCGGCACTCCTTGTGGAAGTCCACTGCCCCATGGCCTTCGACAACCGGGGCGCGGATTGGCTACAAGTCGGCGAGGAGGTTTCCAACCCGTACTTTGGAGCCAGCATGTTGCGCTGCGGGGAAGTCCGCGGGCGCTTCCCAGGAGTTCTGGATCCGGGTTCCGGAGAGCTGGATTCGAACGCACCCACGGAGACCGCGGAAACGGTGGCTCCAGCCCCCAGCGCCCCCACGGCCTTGCCGGGCTTCGCCCCCATGGTCGAGCAGTACTTGGACCTCCAGCGCGCGCTGGCAGCCGACGCCGAAATTCCGGCGCGCACGGCGCTAGCGAATTGGAGGAATTCGGTCATGCAGGCCGTGCCAAATGCGACCCTCCCTCCCGCCCAAGCGAGCCTCTTGGAGTCACTGCACCAGACGTTGATGCAAGCTAGCAAGGAGCCTGGACTGGCCCCGTTGCGGGTGCACTTCGGAGCCGCTTCCCAAACGATGCTCGGCTTGCTCGCATCCCTGGGCAATCCCCTAGAACAGCCTTTGCGTGTGGTGCATTGCCCCATGGCTTTCGCAAACGCAGGCGCCGATTGGCTGCAATCGGAAGCCGAGGTACAGAATCCCTACTTCGGTGCCTCCATGTTGGGTTGTGGCGAAATCCTACGCACCTTGCCGAGCACGAAGTGATGCCGATGACTCCCCCCCCTGCCCCCCATCCGCGTTCCGCGTTGGACCACGTCATTCGGTTCTTCCTTAGCAACAAGCTGATCGTCGTGCTTATCACGATCTTCTTCGTGGCTTGGGGCATCTTGGTGGCCCCCTTCGATTGGAAGCTACCGGGCTTGCCGCGGGATCCCGTGCCGGTGGACGCGATCCCCGACACGGGGGAGAACCAGCAGATCATCTTTTCCAACTGGCCGGGCCGGTCGCCCCAGGACGTCGAGGATCAGGTTTCGTATCCGTTGACCGTGGCCTTGCTAGGCGTCCCTGGGGTCAAGAGCATCCGCAGCTCGTCCATGTTCGGGTTCTCTTCAGTCTTCGTGATCTTCCGCGAAGATGTCGACTTCTATTGGTCGCGTAGCCGGTTGCTAGAAAAGCTGTCTAGCCTGCCCGCGGGGACCCTGCCCGAAGGGGTGCAACCGGCACTGGGACCCGATGCCACTCCCCTGGGGCAAGTATTTTGGTACACGCTCGAGGGACAGGATCCTAGCGGGGCGACCACAGGTGGTTGGGACTTGGCTGAACTCCGTAGCATCCAAGATTGGTATGTGCGCTATGCGCTCTCCAGCGTGGAGGGCGTTGCGGAAGTCGCCTCGATCGGCGGTCATGTGCAGGAATACCAGATCGACGTCGATCCGGATGCCTTACGCGCCAACGGGGTCACCTTGACCGACGTGTTCCGCGCGGTGGGTGCTTCCAACGCGGACGTGGGGGCCCGGACCATCGAACTCAACGGAGCGGAGTACGTGGTGCGCGGTCGCGGCCTGCTCAAGGGCTTGAGCGACATCGAAAACACGGTGGTCGCGGTGAGCGACAACGTCCCCATCACCCTGCGCCAATTGGGCACGGTGCAGACGGGTCCGGCCCTGCGGCGCGGGGCGCTGGACAAGGGGGGAGCCGAGGCCGTGGGTGGCGTCGTGGTGGTGCGCTACGGCGCGAATCCGCTGGCGGTGATCCAACGCGTGAAGGACAAGATCCGCGAGATCTCCAAGGGATTGCCGTCCAAGGTGTTGGAGGACGGGCGCACCTCCCAGGTGGCCGTGGTGCCCTTCTACGATCGCACGGGACTGATCTACGAAACCCTTGGAACGCTCCACTCGGCACTGGAGCTGGAGATCCTCGTCTCGATCATCGTGGTTCTGGTGATGGTGGGCCACTTCCGCAGCGCCCTGCTCATCTCGGGTCTGTTGCCGATTGCCGTCCTGATTGCGTTCATCGCGATGAAGCAATTCGGAGTGGACGCCAACGTGGTGGCACTCTCGGGGATCGCGATCGCGATTGGCACCATGGTCGATGTGGGGATTGTGCTGACGGAAAACATCCTCAAACACATGGCGCCAGGGCAGAGCTCGCGCGAACGCTTCGAAAGCGTGTTTCAGGGGGCCTCCGAGGTCGGCGGCGCGGTGCTGACCGCCGTCCTCACCACCGTGGTGAGTTTCCTACCCGTGTTCAGCATGGAAGGCGCGGAAGGCAAATTGTTCAAACCGCTGGCGTACACCAAGTCGTTTGCCCTGATCGCTTCGATCCTCGTGGCCCTGGTGATCATCCCCCCCGCTGCCCATTGGCTGTTCCGGGAGGGCAAGGCCCGGCGCTTGGGAAGGAGGATCCTCCAGTCGATCCTGCTCGGTATCGCCGCCGCCATCAGCCTGTCCGGTGGCCGCTGGTGGCTGGGGCTGGTGCTCGTGCTCTTAGGGGGCTGGCCTTGGGTTAAGCCCTGGGTGCCCACGCGCCTGCAAGCGGTGGGCAGCAAATCCAGCAGCCTCGTGGCGGCCTTGGTCATCGGAGTCGTGCTAGCAGGTTTGTGGCAACCCCTGGGCCCTGGGCATGCCATCTCCAACACGATCTTCACCGTGTTGCTCTTGGGCAGCGTTTTGTTCGCCTTCCAAGTCCTATTGTGGGTCTACGAGCCGACCTTGCGTTGGTGCCTGGGGCACAAGCGGCTCTTCCTCAGCTTGCCGCTGCTCCTGCTGGCACTGGGTGCCACCATTTGGTTGGGGTTCCCCCGGCTCGCCGCTCCTGTCGCCGGTCCGCTGGCCAGCCTGACCAACGCAGTGCGCGCGGTGTTGCCCACCGCCGTGGTGGGCGACGAGCCCGTTCGCGCCGAAGACGTGATGCGTTGGCGGCCCTGGGTCGCCCTAGCCGAAACCTTTCCAGGCCTCGGCAAGGAGTTCATGCCGCGGCTCGATGAAGGTTCCTTCTTGCTCATGCCCGTGACCATGGCGCACGCATCCATTGGCGAAGCCTTCGACATGGTGCAGCAGCAGGACATGCTCATTCGCTCGATCCCCGAAGTCGAAGAGGTCGTGGGCAAGATTGGGCGCGTGGAAAGCCCGCTCGACCCGGCCCCTATCTCGATGGTCGAGACCATCATCACCTACAAGCCCGAGTACAAGTCCGATCAGGCCGGGAAACCGCTCCACTTCGCCTTCGATGCGGACTCCGGTACGTTCCCTTTGGACGCGCAGGGCGATCTGATTCCCGACCCCGACGGCCGGGTCTTCCGCCAGTGGCGCGACTCCATCCAAACCCCGCAGGATATCTGGGAGCAAATCAAGCAGGCGGCCACGGTCCCCGGCATGACCACTGCCTCGATGCTGCAGCCGATGGAAACCCGTCAGATCATGCTCCAGACGGGTATGCGTTCCCCGATGGGCATCAAGGTGTATGGCCCCGATTTGGAAACCATCGAAGGGGTCGCCTTGGAGTTCGAAAAGCTCCTGCAGGATGTCCCCTCGATCCGGCCGGAAACTGTGTATGCCGACCGGGTCATCGGCAAGCCCTACCTGGAGATCCACATCGATCGTTCCTCGATTGCCCGCTACGGGTTGTCCGTACGCGCGGTTCAAGACGTGATCGAAGTCGCGGTGGGTGGCAAGCGCATCACCACCACCGTGGAAGGGCGCGAACGGTATCCTGTCCGCGTTCGGTACCAACGGGAGCTGCGGGATTCCGTCGACGACCTGGGAAGCATCTTGGTGCCGACCCCCACAGGCTTGCAAGTGCCGCTAGGGCAACTCGCCGAGATCCGCTACACGCCGGGGCCGCAGAACATCAAGAGCGAAGACAACTTCTTGGTGGCCTATGTGCTCTTCGACAAGCAGCCGGGTCTGGCCGAGGTCAATGTGGTCGAGGAGGCGCAAGCCCATCTGGATCAGGTACTCAAAAGCGGGGCCTACTCGCTTCCGGCCGGCGTTTCCTATCGCTTCTCGGGTGCGTTCGAGAACCAGCAGCGTGCGATGGCTCGTTTGAAAATCGTCTTGCCCCTGGCGTTGTTCTTGATCTTCCTGATCTTGTACCTGCAATTCCGCTCGACGATCACCACCGCCATCGTGTTCTCGGCGGTCTTTGTGGCGTGGTCGGGGGGCTTCCTCATGCTCTGGCTTTACGGGCAAGACTGGTTCCTGCATGGGTCGGTGTTCGGCTTCGACTTGCGACAAATGTTCCAGGTGCACCCCATCAACCTGAGCGTAGCCGTCTGGGTGGGCTTCTTGGCCTTGTTCGGCATCGCCACCGACGACGGGGTGATCATGTCGACCTACCTCAAGCAGGTGTTCGACCGCGAAACACCCACCAGCCGTGCCGAAGTCCTGGAGGCCGTGGTCGAAGCGGGCAAGCGACGCATTCGCCCTTGCCTGATGACCACCGCAACGACCGTGCTGGCCTTGTTTCCTGTGCTCACGTCCCGCGGGCGCGGATCAGACGTCATGGTTCCTATGGCCATCCCTTCGGTGGGAGGCATGCTGGTCGCGCTCATCACCATCTTTGTGGTTCCGACGCTCTATTGCCTAGTCGAGGAACGAAAACTGTCCCATAGACTTGCAGGAAGAACCGAGGATTGAAGATGCCAACAAAGGACCGAGCGAGATCGCCTGCAAACGAGCCCGTCAAGAAAAACCTACAGGTGGACCCCGTTTGCGGGATGCAGGTCCAGGTCCAAGCAGACACACCAAAAACGCGCCAGGGCGATACGACGTACTACTTCTGCTCGAGTGGCTGCAAGAGCCAATTCGAAGCACATCCCGAGGCCTACTTGGGTTCGCGCTCCGAACCTGCTCCCGCCTCAGGCGCGAAGCATCCAACCTACGTGTGCCCCATGCACCCGTCGATCCGCAAACCGGGTCCGGGTACCTGTCCCATCTGCGGCATGGCGCTGGAGCCGGAATCCGGAGGATCGGACGGGGACGACGCGGAGTTGCGCTCGATGACGTGGCGCTTCTGGACCGCCGTGGGCCTGGCCCTTCCGGTCGTGGTGCTGGCCATGGGAGACATGTTGCTCCCAGGACACCCCATCGCAGAGCGGTTGGGGAGTCTCCTGGCCCGGCGATTGGAGTTCGCGCTGACGACCCTCGTGGTGTTCGTAGCCGGTTGGCCCCTTTTGGTACGGGGTGTGCAATCCTTGGCGCGCCGCACCCCCAACATGTTTGCGCTGATCACCCTAGGGGTGGGTGTGGCCTATGGCTTCAGCGTGGTCTCGCTCTTCGTTCCCTCGTTCTTTCCCGAGGAGTTGCAGCACCAGTCGGAAGGAACGCCGCTGTACTTCGAAGCGGCAGCGGTCATCATCGCCTTGGTCCTGCTGGGACAGGTCATGGAGCTGCGGGCTCGCAGCCGCGCCGGCGGTGCGATCCGAGCCCTGCTCGACTTGGCGCCCAAGACCGCCCGGTTGGTGGAGGACGGTCAGGAGCGGGATGTGCCCCTCGAGTCGATTGTCAAGGGTGCCCAGATCCGCATCCGACCGGGTGAAAAAGTCCCGGTGGATGGAAAGGTCCTGGAAGGTCGTAGCTCGGTCGACGAGTCGATGATTTCCGGCGAGTCGATGCCGATCGAAAAGCAAGCCGGCGCCAAGGTCGCATCCGGCACGGTGAATGGAACCGGCACTCTGCTAGTGGAAGCGACCCAGGTGGGCTCCGAAACCCTACTGGCGCGGATCGTCGAAATGGTCTCGCAAGCACAGCGGAGCCGCGCACCGATCCAAAATCTGGCCGACCGGGTATCGGCTTGGTTCGTTCCGTCGGTGCTGGCCATCGGGGTGTTGGCCATGATCGCGTGGCTCCTATGGGGCCCCGAACCGCGGCTCGTGTATGCGGCGCTCGCCTTGGTCTCGGTGCTGATCATCGCTTGCCCCTGTGCGTTGGGTTTGGCGACTCCCATGTCGATCATGGTGGCCACCGGCCGGGGTGCCCAGGAGGGAGTGCTCTTCAAGAATGCAGAGGCCATCCAAACCCTGCGCGAGGTGGACGTTTTGGTGGTCGACAAAACCGGCACCCTCACGCTGGGTCAACCGAAGCTGGATTCGATCGTCGTCGGCGAAGGCTCGACGGAAGAAAACGTCCTGGCCCTGGCGGCCGCCCTGGAACGGGGCAGCGAACACCCCTTGGCCCAAGCCATCCTCGAAGCGGCCGACGAGCGCTCGGCCGAGGTGTTGGAGGCCCAGGACTTCGGTTCCGTAACCGGCAAGGGCATCACGGGGACCGTGGGCGGGCAACGAATTGCCTTGGGCAATCGTGCGCTCATGGAAGCCGAAGGCCTTTCCATCGAAGCCCTGGCAAGCGAAGCGCAGGCTGCCCAGGAAGCGGGCGCGACGGTGGTGTTCCTGGGCCAAGCAGGTGCCCTGGTGGGCGCACTGGTCGTGCGCGATCCCGTCAAACCGGAAAGCTCACAGGCAATCCAAGCGCTCAAGGATCTGGGCTTGCGGGTGATCATGCTCACCGGCGACAACGAACGGACCGCCAAGGCGGTGGCCAAAGAGCTAGGACTCGACGAAGTGGTCGCCGACGCGCTCCCTGAGGACAAGCTGCAGCTGGTGGATCGCCTCCAATCCGAAGGACTCAAGGTCGCCATGGCCGGGGATGGTATCAACGACTCTCCGGCGCTGGCCAAGGCCGACGTGGGCATTGCCGTGGGGACCGGTACCGACGTGGCCATCGAAAGCGCGGACCTCACCTTGGTGGGCGGCAACCTCGAGGCGATTGGCAAGGCCAGAATCCTGAGCGAAGAGACCATGCGCAACATCCGCCAAAACCTGGTGTTTGCCTTCGCCTACAACGCCGCCGGGGTGCCCCTAGCGGCCGGGGTTTTGTACCCCTTCACCGGATGGCTGTTGAACCCCATGTTTGCGGCGGCGGCCATGAGCCTCAGTTCGGTTTCGGTGATTGCCAACGCCCTGCGGCTGCGCAGCACCCCCAAGCACAGGCCTATTCAGCATCGGGCCTAGTGCAAAACCGGCACCCGGCCCCCCGAAGTGGGCAGACTCACCGGATCCTTGGAGGAGCCGTGGTTGGGGCAGATGAACAGGATGCGCGCGCGGCCCACCTCGGCGTAGTCGGGCTCGCGGAAGGACTTGGGCAGCACCGAGCCCGAGCGCTCCACGTCCTGGATCACGACGCGCACGTTGTGCAAGCCGGCGAAGTGCCGCTCCTGGATGCGTTCGCTGCCACCGAAGATGTCGTGGATCTCGAACAAGGTATGGAAGACTCCGCGCAGACCGGGAAAGCGCACGCCGTCGGCCACGTAGATCAAATCGATCTCCAAATCGCGGGCCAGGCCGTGGTAGTAATGCCGCACCACCGCCGGAAAGAGCAAATGGTAGGGCTTGCCGATGATCGAATCCTCGACCAACAGCGGGTCGTTGACCTCCTCCACCTCGCTCTGATCGCGGATCAGGCCGCGCACCAAAACGTGCTGGAACCCCAGCCAATACCCCTCGCCGCGCAGGAACTCGCGCGCGGCCGCAGCTTTGAACAGGTTGCGCAAGCCCCGCAGCAGGATCCGTCGGCACTGCTGCTGCCAACGCCGCATCAGCACCACCCGACGCTCGCCGGCGAGTAGTTGGTCAAGGGTGATCGCGAGGGGCCAGGTGGGTTGGGCCTGGGCAAGGTCCGGAACCGCCGTTTTGAGGCGCACGGCGATGTGTTCGGGCCTGGCGCTGGGTCCATGGGCCACCAGGAGCCCCTGACGCGCCAAGCGGCGGCGCAGCAAGTTGCGCTCGGGCTCGGTCAAGGGGCCGCTCACGTGCACGGTCGGGCGGTGCGTCCGTGCAGGATGGAAACGCATCTGCCAACGCAAGTGCAAGACCTGCCGCACGGCAACGGCACCGTAGGCCACCGCACAACCCCAGGCGCACGGAATGGCCAAAACCTCCGACAGCAACATCGAATCGGCCTGCGGCACGCGCGGAGGATGCCCAAAGAGCGAACCCCGCAGGATCCAGACCAGGGCCCACGCCATCGCATAGGGCGATCCCGCGTACAACAGATAGTACGTACGCATGCTGAAACTGCGCGCCGCCCCGCTGGGATGACGCCAAAGCACCACTTGGGGCTCGGGTTGGGGCCAAGCCCACATAACAAAGCACACCGCCCCCGCCAAGGCGAGCAGCCCCAGGGCCCACTCCACCGGCAGGAAGACCATGCACAGCACGAGGTCGGCCCCGAGGAACATGTACGCGCGCACCTCCAGCTCGCGAGTCGATGCACGACCCTCTTGCCGGCGATGCAAGAACCACTCGCGCAGCTGCAAGAACACCGAGGTCAAACCACGCAGGCCCAAGGCCAAAGCCAAGCCCCACAACACGGCCACCACGAGCAGATACGGCAGGTACGCGCTGGAAGTGCTCCAGTAACGCAACGAACCCAACCAACGATCACCGCCCCCCAGCGCGGCACCCGCCAACGCTCCGGCCAAGATCGGACCCAGCCAATAGGGCCGCGGAATCCCGCGCGGGATGGGCGGCGTATGCCGGAAGTCGAGCCCCAGGTGCGGCCGCGAACGCATCAGGCGATTCCAACCCTGAACCAAACCCCGCTCGATCCACTGCACCCATCCCATGGGCACGTGCAGGTGCGCTTGCCAGGTGGCGAACACCGCCAGGGCGAGCAGGCCCAAGGCCACCAAGTCGATCCAGTCGCTGCGCACGCTCCCACCCAGCCCCTGAAGCAACACCAGGAACAGGGCCCAAGCCACCAGGCAAGGTCCCTCCGGTCGCACCCCTTGGATCGGGCGCAGCAAACGAACGAGCAGCGTCTTCATCGAACCCGCCTATGCTACCCCAGCACAGGGTCACGGGTTTCGGTCGAGTCGATCCGCCCCAATGCGATCCCCAGGGCTCCCTTGCGGCGTCAGCCCGGATCCATGCCCGCGATCGGGCGACACAACCCGTTGCAGAGCAACGAGATAGTGCCTAGCAACCGGCTCGAACCCAGCCCCGCGCCGTGGGTAGGCCCTAGACAGTTTTGTTTGGTACCTGTTAGGGTCCACCCCCCGCACGCCGCCATGTACGCTCCCCTCCGCATCCACAGCCACCACTCGCTCTTGACCGGCGTGGGCTCCCCCCAGGGTTGGTTGGAGCGCGCTGCGACGTGGGAGTTGCCCGCCATGGCCCTGTGCGACGTGCACAGCTTGGGGGGCATGGTTGAGTTCCTACAGGCCGCGCGCAGCTCGTCGGTACGCCCCATCCTGGGCGCCGAATTCGACGATGCGCCGCGCCATCCCGGGCGTGTGGTGGCGCTGGTGCAAACCGAAGAAGGCTACCGCAACCTGTGCAAGTTGATCAGCGCGCGACGCATCGGGTACGACCCCGGCACGCAACATGGCACGCCCGAAGCCGAGCAACCCTTCGACCTCGTGCACGCGCTCGTGCGCTGGCAGGCGGGGCTCGTGTTCTTGGTCGACCATCCCGAATGGTTGCTCAAGCTGTTCGGGCGCGTACCCCCACGCCAAGTGCTCGCGGCGCTCTCCCCTGCCTGCCTCGCGGGCGACCGCACCCAAGCGGACGAGACGCTACGCGCACTCGATCCGAACAAAACCCCCGACCCGCTGCGCCTGGCCCGTGCCCAGGACCTGATCGAAGCCGCGCAAGCCACCGGCGCTGCGGTGTTGGCGGTGCCCGATGCGTACTATCCGCGAGTCCGGGACCGGGCCGTGCACCGTTTGCAAATCGCGGTCAAGCACAACGCGTTGCTGGCCGATTTGCCCGCGGCTTGGCTCGCCCGCGAACCGGCGCACTTGCCTTCGCCCACCGAGCTGTTGGGGCACTACGCCGACCTCCCCGATGTGCCCGGCGCCTGGCCCGTGGATTCGAGTACCGGTGCATCGAACCACCCATTCCTGGCGCGCACGCTCGACGTGGCCGCCAGCTGCAACTACGTGCCGCCCCTGGGCGGCGTGGTCTTCCCCAACATCGAACTCGAGGCCGGCGAAACGCCCTACTCGCGGCTTTGCCAATTGGCCTTCGACGGCGCGCGCCAACGCTATCGGCCGATGGGTCCCGAGGTGCTGCAGCGCTTGCAGTACGAACTGTCGACCCTGCAGAACCTGGGTTTTGCCCCGTACTTCCTTTTGGTGCATGGCATTGCCGAGTTCGCGCGCGAACAGGGCATCCCGCACGTGGGGCGTGGTTCGGCCGCCGACAGCCTGGTCGCCTACTGCCTGCGCCTGACCGATGCGGATCCGTTCCGCTATCGGTTGCCCTTCGAGCGCTTTTTGAATCCGGCGCGCAAGGACCGCCCCGACGTGGACTTGGATTTCTGCTGGCGACGCCGCGATGAGGTGCTCGAACACGTGTTCACCCTGTTCGGCGCGCAGCGCACAGCGATGATCAGCACCCTGGGGCGTTTTGGTGCGCGCTCGGCCTTCCGCGAGGCCGCGCTGGTGCATGGCATCCCACCCGCAGAGTTCGAACGTTGGTCGCGCCGCATCCCGATGTTCGGCGGCGGCGAAGCGGGCAACTTCGACGGCACGGCGGGTTCCGAAGCGACAGCGGACCGGATCGACGAGGCCCTCCAAGAAAACACCCTCGAAGCCCCAGCCGATCACGACCCGGTGGCCTCGCATGGCCCGCATTCGCACGACCCGCTGGCGGCCAATCCTTTGGCGCAGGCCCTGCGCAGCCTGCCCGAAACCCGCGACTTCCCCTTCGACGATCCGCGTTTCGCGGCGGCGCTCGAGGATGCGGCCGCACTCTTGGACACCCCGCGCCATTTTGGTTTGCACCCGGGTGGCGTGGTCGTCGCGCCGCAGGCGATCACCGACTACCTGCCCTGCTGCCCCTCGGCCAAGGGACCCGTGGTCACCCAGTTGGATAAGGACGGGGTCGAAGCCCTAGGGCTCGTCAAAATGGACCTGCTCGGCAATCGAGCCCTGACCACCCTGCACGACGCGCTCGAATTGCTCGAGCAACGGGGCGTCACCGTCGATTTGGAAACCCTGGCCGAGGACGACGGCCCCACCGCCGAAGCCCTGCGCCACGGGCGCACGCTGGGTTGCTTCCAAATCGAATCACCCGGCATGCGCCACCTCTTGCAGCAAACCGGCGCCTGCACCATGGATGACGTGATCCAAGCGGTCGCGCTGATCCGCCCAGGACCGGCCCAAGCGGGCATGAAAGAAGCCTACGTGCGTCGCTTTCGCCAGCTCGAAGACCCCACGCCTCCCCACCCATGCCTGACCGACGTCCTGCGCGAGACCTACGGCGTGATGCTGTACCAAGAGGATGTGATGCAGGTGGCGGCCACCGCTGCGGGCATGGATTTGGCCACCGCCGATGGTTTGCGACGGGCGCTGCAGAAACGGCGCATGGACGAGCTGCCCGGGCTGCACGCCAGCTTCACCCAGGGCTGTCTTGACAACGGATTGAGCCCCGCTGAGGCCGACCACATCTGGCAACGCATCGAAGGCTTCGCTTCGTTCGCCTTCTGCAAGGCCCATGCGGTGACCTACGGACGCATCGCGTACCGCGCCGCTTGGCTCAAGACCCACCATCCGGTCGAATTCCTGGCGGCCTTCCTCAACAGCGATACGGGCTACTACGCCACGCGCGTGTACGTGGAAGAGGTCCGGCGGCTGGGCGCCCCGATCCTGGGGCCCGACATCAATCGCAGTGGGCGCGAGTTCTGCGTGCAACGCGCGCCCGATGGCCGGGTCGCCCTACGGCTAGGTTTGAACCAGGTGTACGGCCTTTCCGAACGCACGCTCGACCAGATCCTCGAACAACGCGCGGTCCAACCCTTCCTCTCGCTGCCCGACTTCCTCGAACGCTCGGGGTCCCAAAGCGACGAAGCGCGGCATTTGATCCGCTGCGGCGCCTTGGATGCGTTCGACCGCACGCGACCCGAGTTGTTGTGGCGTTTGCACCTTTTGCGCCGTGCCCCTACGCGCGCACCACGCGAAGCGCGTTTGGATGCGGGACAACTGGGGGCTTGCCAAGCGGGCACCGACCCGTTGTTCCAAAGCCCCTCGGCGGGCTGGGGCGGACAGGGGCTCGGGCTGAACGCCACGCGACTGCCGGCCGGAACCCAGGTCCCGCTCTTTGCTGCGCCACCCGATCGCACGCCAGTGCTGCCGGGGTTGCCCGATTGGAGTCCGCGCGAGCGCGGCGTGCACGAGCAAGAGTTGCTCGGGGTCAGCTTGGTGGCGCACCCCACGCGGCTGTTCGTTTGTCCGGGCGAGGCGCGCATGCAAGCGGCCGTGCGCAGCCCAGCGGATCGACGCGCGCCGATGCCCCCGCGGGCCTGTGCCGACGTACCGCGCTTGGTGGGCGCGCGCATCACTTTGCGCGCCTGGCTCGCCGCCAGCCGCCGGGTGCGTACCAAGGACGGTTCCTGGATGCGTTTCCTGACGCTGGAAGACGAAAGCGGGCTGGCCGAAGCCATCCTCTTCCCCGATGTCTATCGCCGGACCGGGGACCGGTTGCGCTCGGACGAAACCCTGCTCGTCAGCGGCGTGGTCGAGGACCAGCTGGGGGCCTGCCTGCTGCGCACCGAGCAGATTTGGTAAGGCCGCCAACAAAAACAGGGCCCGACGCACATGCGTCGAGCCCTGTGGATCGGCGGTCAGAGAGCCTACGCTTGACTGGCGCTCGACGGGTCGCCACCCCCGTCGGGGTGGACGTGGTTGTAGCGTAGGCTGACGTTTTCGCGTCCCATTTCCTTGAGCCGCGAAGGATCCTTGCGCAGCCCCAGGTTGTGGGCTTTGGACACCACGCTCTTGACCGATCGCTCCAAGCGGCGAGCGATCTCCAGGTTGGAGTGGGTCGGGTACAGCTCGCGCAGCACCTCGAGATCCCTCGAACCCCAACGCGGCATGCGGGTGGCTCCGCCCTCTTGCTTGTTTTGGCGGCGCAGGAAGGCCTTGTCTTTGGCGATGCAAAGCTTGTTGGCCAAACCTTCGACGTCGGTCAAGCTGCGCGAAAAGATGATCGCAAGATCCTCGTCGCGGCGCGTGCCGTAAAGGCGCTTGAAACGGGCGGTTTCGTCCTGGCTCCAGGGACCGTCCTTGCGCTCAAGCGCGAGGGCCACCAAGCGATTTTCGATATCCTGCTGGCTGCGCCCGACCACGTGGCACAACGACCGCATGTCGGCCGCGCCCAGGTAGGTGAGCAATTGCTCGGTCTCCTCGGTGCTCCAAGGACCTTGCTTGGCCGGGCCCCCATAGACTTCGTCGGCCAGGGCGCGGACCGCTTGCACGGTGCACTTCAACTCCCTAGCGATGAAGGACTCCTCGCGCAGGCCGTACAGTTCACGGAAACGGGCGATGGCTTCGCCCGTCCACTGACCCGCGCGGGGGGCCGCATTGGACTGTTGACCCCAGTTGGTTTCTGACACGATGCTATTTCCTTGGTTTCTGGACGGCAGGACTAAGACTACCAAACCTTTCGGCACGAACCGGATTTCCCCAAACCACCGAAAGGCGGCAGTTTGGCTCGCTAGGCTAGGAAACCCATTTCTGGGTCCGAGCGGCCATGAATCCCAACTGTGGGCCAGTACTGGGCCCGGGGAGTGGGCTCAAGAGCAGGCGTTAAGACTGGTTTCGCTCCGCAAAGGCTCGATAGTGATCGCCCACGGCTAGGCGCGCAGGCCCGCTTCCATGTCTTCCTGGACCTCGGCCTTGAGGCCATCGAGCAAAGCCTGGACTTCGCGATCGTCGCCGGCTTGGGCCAAATCGTGCACCAACCGATCGAGCCGCTCGCGGGTGGTCGTGCGCACCCCCAGCCGAACTTCCGCCAAGAAGTGGGGGGAAACGCTGACCCCATAGAAGCCCATGCCCAAGAGCATCATCGCCACCACGAAGTCTCCCGCCAAATCGCCGCAGACCGTGGCCTCGCACCCCGACTCGCGGCACACGCGCCCGATGTAGGCCAGCGACCGAATCACGGCGGGATGGTAGGGCTCGTACATCTTGGCCACGAACGGGTTGTCACGGTCGGTGGCGAGCAGGTACTGCACCAAGTCGTTGGTCCCCACGCTGACGAAGTCGACGATTTTGACCAGGTCGCGCAGGATCAGCACCGAAGAAGGCACTTCGAGCATGACCCCCAGCTCCACGCGCTCGGGGACTTCGTAGCCCTGGGCGATGAGCTGTTCGCGCACCCGATTCAAGATCTCGCGCACGCGCCGCACTTCGCCGATCGAGGTGACCATCGGCAGCAGGATCCGCACCGGACCCAGGCAGCCGGCGCGCAGGATGGCGCGCAGTTGGACGCGCATCAGGTCCTGCCACTCCAAAGTGATGCGCAGCCCGCGCCAACCGAGCGCAGGGTTTTCCTCCTCAGGCAGGGTGAAGTACGGCAGTTGCTTGTCGCCTCCCAAGTCGAGCGTGCGGAAGACCACCACCTTGCCTTCCATGTGGTCGACGACGCGGCGGTACAAGCGGAACTGCTCCTCCTCGCTGGGGAATTGGCTGCGCTCCATGTAAAGGAACTCGGTCCGCAGAAGCCCGACCCCATCGCAGTGGGCCGGGTTGAAGGTGCCCAGATCGCGGAGGCTCTCCAAGTTGACCATCACGCGCAGGTGACCCCCGTCGAGGGTCACGGCGGGCTTGTCGGCTACGCGGATCAGCGCTTTGCGACGCAAGTCGCGGGATTTCTTGGCGGCGTCGAAGCTCTTGGCTTCCTCCTCGGTGGGGTTGATCAGGATACGCCCCTGGTCCCCATCCACGAGCAGGTTCATGCCCTGCTCCAGCCGGCCCAACAGGTTGGGCAAGCCCACCACGCACGGAATGCCAAAGGCCCGCGCCAAGACCGCACCATGCGAGAAGCGCCCGCCGGTCGTGGTCACGATGCCCAGAATGCGGCTGGGATCGGAGAAGGTCACCACCTGTGGGCTGAGTTCGTCGGCGGCCAAAATCACCGAATCATCGGTGGCCAAGACCTGTTCCCGATCGCGCTCGAGCAGCTCGTCGAGCACGACGCGCCACGGCTCGCTGAGGTCGGCGGCGTAGTCGCGCACGCTGTCACCGTCGAGTTGGCCCATGGTGCTGCGCAGTTTGCGGACCAAGTCCTGCACGGCGGACTCCGCGTTCACCCGCTCCTCGCGGATGGCGCGTTCGACCGCGCCGAGGGCGCTCGGATCGCGCAGGATCATCTGGTGTACGGCGAAGATACCGGCATCCTGGGCCCCCGAAGTGCGCTCGACCAGGGCCTTCTGCCGCTCCAAGCGCTCCTGCACGACCTCGATGGCCCGCCTTAGCCGGGCGAGGTCCGCGTCGATCTCTTCGTGCCGGAGGGTCCAGTGAGGGGCCTTGTCTGCCCGGGCCCGGACCACGTGGACCGGTCCACGGACCAGTCCCGGAGCCACCGCGATGCCGTTGATGGTTGCCATGTTTCCAAATGGGAGGAGCCACCATGCTACCCCCGCAAGGGGGCGATCCGGCCCCCTTTCTGGGGCGCCACTAAGGAAATCGCTTTTTCCTTCCAGCCCTGGAGAGCCAGGGATCGATGCGAGAGAAGCTGTCCCAAGCCAAGGACAGCCCACGGCGCCGGCACGGGCCGCGCCCACGATTCGCGTCACCCCAGGGTGACTCAATTCCATCCAACGGCAAGAACATGACGACCCAACCCTCGCAAGGTCAAGACCAAGCACGCTCGACGAACTCGACCCAGCCCAGCAACTCTCCGTCCGGAATGGGCGGAGCCCTCCTCACCATGGGCGGCCTCGCCCTGTGCGGTTTGGGGGTAGCGCTGGCCCTGGTGCCCGAACCCCTCGCCGAAGTGGCGGCCAAACTCACCAAGCAGGGACTGCAGCCGGGCAACCTAGCCCTGGGCGGTTTGTTCTTCGGCGGCATGGGGCTCTTGGCTCGCCAGATTCGCAAGGGACACGCAGCCCAGCGATCGGCTAGCGACGCCTTGGGAGACATGGGGGTCGCCGTGCACAGCATCGAAGGCCACTTCGAATCGGTGCACGGAGTCCTCGCGCCGATCCAAGGCGAAGTGCAAGTGCTGCGGGGCGAAGTCCACCAGTTCGCAACCCAACTCGACCAGAAGGACCAGCAGTCGGGGATCTACCACGTGGCGGGCAGCGTCGACAAGCTCTCCGCATTCCTGGACAAGACCCTCAAGGCCTTCGGAGCACAAATGGATGAGCGCATGGCGGCCATCAGCGCCCAGCTCGAGCGCAGCTCAGGCGAGATCCGCGAGCGAGTGGACTCGCTGCAAGAGGATCGCGAACCGTCCGATCCCGAGCGCGATCAAGCGCCCGTGCTCGAGCGCATCGGCCAACTGGAGGGGCAACTCGAACAAACCCATGCCACGCTGCAGGCCTTGCTCGAGCAATTCGAAGCGCAAAGCGAGACCTTGAGCGAAGCGCTGACCGCCGCCCAAGAGGCGCGCGCGATCGTTTGCATGGAAGAGGAAACAGACGAAGACAACTCCTTCATGGAACCCTCGGCTACGGCCATGCAGGCGAAAGCCCAATCGGTTGGGTTGGAGGCGACATCCAGGGGATCCGAGGCGCAGCCGACTTCGCAGCCGGCCATGCGGCCGAATCCGGAGGCCACCCCCATCGCCCACCGTCCCGAGCCGACCCGTTGGGAGATGCCGGAGACGATTCTCGACGAGCCGCAATCCACGCTGCAAGAATCGCAGCCATTGCAGTACTTGGAACCGGAAACCGGGTCAGAACCATCCCTGGAGGATGCGCCCAGCCTGCCCAACACCCAAGACCGCGATCGGTATGCGCACGCGCTAGACCACCTCTTCCGCGGCGACATGGACCAACCGGCGCAGCCCTCGGCGCAGCCCTCGTTCCACCTGGATTTCGAGCCCGCGCCCGAGCCCATGGAGGAAACCGACGAAAGCATGGGGAGTTTCGAATTCGAAGACTTCCCCGAAGACGAGCCTGCCGCCGCCCTGCCCAGCGAGCCCGCGCAAGAGACTCCCCCGTCGCCCTCGTTCGCCAAGGCCGAGCCGCGCAGCATCCCTGGGGTTCCGCCCTCGGCCTACCCGACGCCGATCCCGCTCAACCGGGACCAACCCGGCGAAGGCAACCCGCCGGCCCCGTCGCCCTACGCGGCGCCCAAGGAACCGCCCATGCGCTTCCGCTTCCCCGGCCTCGGGGACAAGCAGTAAGCCGCCAACTCCATCGGAGCGAGCTCCGCTCCAACGTCACGCGGGCCACCCTGGAAGGGGTGGCCCGCGTGCTTTGGGGTCGTCCTCAAGCGAGGGCGCGGATCAGGCCTTGCCCTTGTCGCCAGTACCCGGCTTCTTGCTGAAGAAGTCGGCGAAGGGCGACGAAGACGCGCTCTTGGCTTGCGAGTTGATCTTGCTCAGATCGACCCGTTCGCCCTTGTCGAAGCGATCGCCTTCCCCGCGGCCACGCTTGTCGCCGCCACGGCGCACCTTGCTACCACCCAAACGCATGCCGCGAGCATCGCCCGCGCGCAGGCCTTCGCGCGGATCGCGGGCTTCGCGCTCGCGTCCACGGCCTCGACCGCGGCCTTCGCCTCGGCCCCGGCGGCGGGGCGCTCCGGAAGAAACGCGCTCCTGGGCGGGCACGTCCTTGAGCGAAAGGGTCAGGCGCTGGGCCGAAGGATCGGTGATCCGCGCCCGCACGACCTGGCCAATCGAGAGCAACTCGCGCGCATCGCGGATGTAACGCGAAGAAATCTGCGAGATATGCACGATCGCATCCTTGGCCAAACCGAGGTCGATGAACGCTCCGAAGCTAGCCACGGCGGTCACGATTCCTTCCACCACGCGCCCTTGGGTCAAACGCGCCGGATCGGTGTCGGGGGCGAGCAAGCGCGGACGCATCAAGAACGAACGGGGGTCGCGGCCCGGACGCGAAAGCTCGCGCATCAGATCGCGCCAGGTGTGCTCGTCGAGACCATGGGTCTCACGGCGCAACCCTTTGGTAGCGCCCGGACGACCCAACGATTCTTCGACCCCACCGCCAGCACTCTGCAAGAGCTCGGTGGCCAGTGCATACAACTCGGGGTGCAGGAAGCTGTGGTCGAGCAACGTGGCCGAATTGCCCACGCGCAAGAATCCAACCGCGTTGGTCCATTGCACTTCCGAAAGAATGCCGTCCGCCCGCAACGCTTCGCGCGAGGCGATCGGTGCTTGAGCCCGGGCGGCCAGGATCTTGTCCACCGCTTCGGCATCGAGCCCCGGAACGTGCAGCAGCACCGACTTGGGCGCGAAGTTGAGATCGCAACCAATCAACGCCACGCTCGATTCGGTGGTTTCGGTGAAGGCGCGCGCGAGGTTGGCCTTGCTAACCAATCCTTGCTCGGCACCCAGGCCCAGGTGGCGCGGGTCCACCTTGAGGAACTCGGCCATCGGGTCCTGCAAGCGCCGACCGATGCTGATCGCATGGCGTTCGGGCACCGGCTGGTCAGGCAGCTCGGCCCGGGCGAATTCGGAGTTGGCATAGCTGCCGAGCCCCGCTTCGTTGACCAACGATACGACCACGTCGAGTTCGCTGTCCTTGAGGATCTGGCGCAACCGAACCGCACCGGTGCGGGCACGCTTGTCGTGGCCCGTGGCCATGATCTGGACTTCGGTCCCTTCCAAGAAGGCCGTGAGTTCGCCCAACAGGGTGGCGTCGTCCTTTTCGCCGACTTCGATGCGAGCGGTCTTGAGCGGCGTTCCATCCTCGCCCACCAGGGCTAGGACCCAATCCCCCTTGGCGCTCACGTCGACACCCACCACGGGCCGACGGCCGTAGGTCGGGGTGAACATGAGCTGGCGCAGGTGGTTGCACAGGAAACGCAGGGCCTCCGCATCGGAGCGCTCCTTGAGTTCGAGTCGCACGTCGGCTTCGATGACCGGCAAGAGCCGCGCGGCGTACGCGCGGCGTGCCACCTCGGAGAGCAATTCCTCGTAGGCGGGATGGGTGAAACGCCCGAGGGCGCCCCGAACCTTGGCGATGGCCTGCTTGGGGTCCATGGCGAGGTGCACGGCCAGGACCCGTTCGCGTTGGGCCTGGCGCAGGGCGATCAAGCGGTGTCCTTGGACTTGCTTGAGCGGGGCACGGAACTTGGCGAGCGCCTTGTGGCGTCCCATCTTCTCGACCGGGACTGCTGCCTGGACCTGGATCACCCCATGTTTGCGCAGCATCCGGCGCAGACTGGTGCGCAGACTTGCGTTGCGACCGAGCCGGTCCGAAAGGATCCGAACGGCACCCAAAAGGGCCTCTTCCTCGGTGTGGATGCCACGGTCGGGGTTGACAAAGGGAAGGCACAACTCGCTCAAGGCGGCGGTGATGTCCACTTGTCCGACCGGCGAAGGATCGACCGACAGGTCGGGAGCTTCGCTGGTGGCGGGGGCGCTCGCTTCGGCTTCTTGGGCCGGAGCTCCCTCGTTGACCTCAGCATTCTGGGCTTCGAGGGTGTCCTCCAGGTCTTGGTCGGATAGCGAACCTTCCGCCTCGCCCGAATCTTCCGAATGGTCGTTGGACGAATCGTTGGACGAATCGTTGGATGACTCCTCGGAAGCCTGCTCGTTCGACTCG
>JACKHT010000018.1 GCA_020638855.1 Planctomycetota bacterium | reverse complement strand
GGCAGCAAGAAGAGGCTTGGGCCCCAAACGAGGGGGCCGCGAACAGCGTCAAGGCGGCCAACGAGAGCAAGGTGTTGCGAATCATCGTGGTGTTCCAGTTCGGACGGTGGGCCCCTCCGGGCCCGGTATGCCTCGGATCGTCCAAGGCTTCCCCTCAGTATAAGGGATTTCCCGAAGGTTCGGTGTGGTACGCGGTGGAATCCAGGCCCGGACCCAACCCGGGCATGGCTTACAGAAACCGTACATCAAACACCGTGGCAGGGTGCCCCGAACGGAGAACCCAGAAATGGCCCCCCTCCGTTGGGTGCGGGTCGTTCCAGGCCACCCTCGCTGCCCCGGTGGATTCAGCTTGGAAGCTTCCTTCCACACCCGCTAGGTCGACCGACGTTCCACCGGCTTTGGGAACCCACTTCCAGATGCCCGTCTCGTGCGGAATCAAGCCATCGATCACCGCCACCATGCTGCCCGATCCATCGCTCGCTCGAAGCCAGTCGAGGCGAACTCCGCTGGAATGAACGCCACCCCCACTGGCAGGTGCCAACACCCAATCGATGCGTCCTTTGGGAGCGTCGCGGAAGGTGACCACCCCATGCCCCGCGGAAGCGAGGAAGCATCCCCCCCCATGGGCGAGCAACCCGCCCCCAAGCCCTTGATCTTCTGCGGTTCCATTCCACGTCTGGGCCAAGCTAGGTTGGGCCCGAACACGCGGAAAGGCCATCACCGCACCCGTCGAGCCTATCGCACCCGACGAGCCCAGGGTCCCGTTCGCGCCGGGCGCCCCGACCCAGAGCACTCCACGATCCCAAGCCAAGCGCGCGCCAAAGCGTGCGTGGATCCCCAACTCGGGTGCACGCAGAATGGCGGCAAGCCGGAAGGCTCCTCCCGGCGACCTTCGGAAAGCATGCACTTCTCCGCCGACTCCCAGCGAGGGGGCTCCCACAAAGAGTTGCAAACCATCTTCGGCGAGCACCAAGGAGCGGCCGAACTCGGCTCCGCTCGCTCCCGCGCCTGGCAGGACCAGAACCTGCTCGGGGGGGCCATCGACCGCTGCGAGGGACCAAATGCAAACGGCCCCGCCTTGCGGGGTGCCCGGCGCCCCGATCACCAGCCAACCCGACCCACTCTGCAACGCTTCGCCAAACCGCAGAACATCACCGAGCAACGGCGCATAGATACGGGCTGTTTCCCGCCAGCCCAGCGTTCCCCGCGAATAGCGGGCCACGTAGCCGATTCGGGGTTGTCCGGGGGCATGGGCCGCAAAGGGCGCTCCCACCCAAAGCTCCTCCCCCGACCAAGCCAGGGCCGAACCAAATCCGGCGCCCGCGGAGGTGGCAACGGGTACTAGCGTTTGCACGCCTACGAGGCTGGACACGCTCGAGTTCGTCGCTTCGGCCAAGTACACCCACCCCGGATTCAGGCCGTCATTGGGAGCCAAGGGTGCCCCCAGCGCGAGGGTCGATCGTCCGGGCTGCCAGGCCAGGTCGTAGCCCAACGAGAACCAAGCTTGTCCCGGCAAGCCAGTAAGGGGTACGACCCGCGGCAGCGCTTGCAAGGGCGCGGTCCACAGCGCACCACCCCGCTCCCCATCGCGAAACGACCTAGGAGCCCCCACGATCAAACTGGAACCCGCCAAGACCATGCTGGACCCGAATCCGGTGCTCTCGCCGAGGGCCAACGGGTCGGGGACTTCGGGATCCCACCACGTCGTCGTTCCCTGCCAACTCGCCACCCACAACAGACCTAGCCAAATCCATCCCATGCAACCTCCGGGGCAACGAATCCACCGTGGATTCCTAGTGCCCCACTACAGACTGCGCGAACGGCTGTCGGTGACGGGCGAACCGCCAAAAACCTACCAGTAGCGGCCGGTGGCCCCGATCACCATCACCAAGGTGCCCAGCACCAAGTTGGTGGTCACCCAGGTGCGCAAGCGCCCCATCTGGGCCCCACCGGTGGGCCAGTCCTGTTGGGCCACGGCGGTGCGCAGCTTTTGGAAGGGGCCAAAGTACAGATAGGCAAAGATCCCGGTCATCACCCACGCGATGCCGAGCATCAAGTGCACATGCAAGCGCGCCTGCGCCATCCCCCCCATCACGCCCAACAGGACCCACATGCCGGACACATGCAGGAGCAAGATGCTCCACCAAACCCGGGGAAAGAAGCGGTTCAAGACCCCCAACCAAACCGCCAAGCGCTGGGGCGGCTCGAGGACTTCGGTCAGGGTTGGCCGCAGGGCCAAGTGAACAAACATCATGCCACCGACCCATAGGGTGGCTGCGAGAATGTGCAGACCAATCCAGAACACCATGACCCAAGCCTAGCAATCCCCGCATCCGGGAGGCCACAAAATGATTTGCCCCCTTCTATGCGGGGCCGCAGGGGGCTTACACTCACCGGCTATGACGGAAATGCTGCGCGTTGGTTCGGTTCCCTACTTGGTCGGTCGCCCGCTCGACTACGGCCTCGAAAACGATCCGGAAGTGCGGTTTTCCAAGGAAGTTCCTGCGCGCTTGGTGGAAGGCCTGCGCGAAGGGCGGCTCGACGTGGCCTTGGTCAGTTCGATCGAACTGTTTCGCATGCCTGGCTACTCCTACCTCCCCGGCCTGTGCGTGGGCGGCCGTGGGGTGGTTTCCAGCGTCCAGGTATTCTTGCGGCGTCCCCTAGACGAGGTCGAATCGGTGGCCATGGATCCAGCCAGCCGAACTTCGCAAGCCCTGGTCCAGATCCTGTTGGCGGACCGCCCCGATGGCCCCCCCGAATACCTGTTCCCGGCGTTAGGGGAAGACCACCGCAAGCTGGCCAGCAGCGCTTGGCTGTCGATTGGGGACCGCGCCTTGCGCGACTTCCACGCCGGCGGGACCCAGGTGTTCAATCCTTCGGATGCCTGGACCCGAACCACCGGCTTGCCATTCGTTTTTGCCGCATGGATCGTACGCCCCGGTGTGGACATCGCTCCGCACCGCGCCCGCTTGGAAAGGGCCCATGAGCGCGGTCGGGCGGCGATCGGGCAATTGGCGGGTCAGGCCGCGCGCACATGGAACCTGCCGGCCAAGGTCTGCGAGGACTACCTGGGACGCGAATGCGTGTACCGCCTGGGGCCGGAAATGGACGAAGCGTTGAAGCTCTTTGGCGAGCGCGCCGGTGCCTTGGGACTTACCCACCCCGAAGCGATCCCCGAGCCCGTCCAGGCCTAACATTCGCAAGCGGGGCTAGCATGTGCTAGTTGTGGAGTCATGCAGGCCACCCCGCAAGACTCCCCGCCCCCCAGAGCTCCGCGCCGGCATCGGCTTGCGAAGTGGCTGCTCGCTGGCTTCGTGGTCTTGGGCGTTGCCATTGCTTTGGCGCCGCGCTGGATCGGCCCGATCGTAAGCAAGAAGGTGCGCGCCGCCCTGGGCGAGACCTTCGGTGGACAATCCACGCTTGGATCCTTTTCCTTCGGCTGGGGTGGGCAGCTGGAAGTGGCCGACCTCGCACTCAGCGATTCCAAAGGGGAATCGATGCTACGGGTTGATTCGTTGCAAGCCAGCATCGCCCCTTGGTCGGCGTTGCGGGGGCGCTACGAGGTACAAGGCGAACTCAGCGGATTCGAGTTGCACTTGCGGCAAGATGCGGATGGCTCTTGGAACTGGACGCCAAAGCCCGACTCCTCCAAGGCTCCAAGCCCGCCGTCCGAGTCCTCCCAATCGGGCACTTTGCCCGATGTCCAAGCGCACTTCGTTTGGAACGACGGGACGCTCGTGCTGCATGGCAAGGGCGGTGAAAGCCGCTTCACGCACTTGGAAGGCAAGCTCGACTGGCCCGATCGCACGGCCCCCGCGCAATTGCATGCGCAGGTGTCGGTCCCCACGGCCGAAGGCGGATCACGGCCCGTGATCACGTTGGACGGCACGCTCCACGTGCCCGACGACGGCTCGGTTGAGGGGCTCGCGGGCAATTGGGAATTGTCTTTGCAGGATCTGCGCAGCGATGCTTGGAGCGCGCTGCAGGATCCTGGGGTCCCTGGACCGGAGGGAACCATCCAGGGCGCGCTCGAACTGCGGCTTGAGCCGAACAGCCAAATGCACGCGCAAGGGCAAGTCCATTTTTCGGGCACATGGCCCATGCCCCAAGAAGCGGCTGGAACGGCCCCACGGAACTTGGAGCAGAGCGCCGACTTGAAGCTGAATCTGAGCTTGCACCAGGAGAACGAAGGCTGGGCCATGGAGATTCAAGAGCTCGTGTACGCCTCCCCCACGGCCCATGTCGACGTTGCGGGCGATGCCTGGATGGGCGACGATCCCGAGCAATTGCAGGCGAACCTCACCGGTCGCATCGCCTCGCGCCTCGAGCGCATGCAGGCGGATTTGGAGCCTTTGCTGGCGCTCCAAGACTTGGCGCTGGGTGGCGCCCTAGCCAGCGATTTCCACGTTCAAGGCCAAGCGGGACAATTGCAATTCACGGGTCAGTTGGGTGTCACCGATTTGCACTTTCAAGCCCACACGGGGGAGGTCGGTTCGCAGCCTTTGGCTGTCGACGACCCCAACCTGCAACTGAATTGGAACCTGAAACTCGATCGCCAGGCGCAGACCGTGCAGCTTGAGAGCGTGCAATTGCAGAGCCAGGTGCTGCAAGGCGAACTCTCCGGCGGTTTGCATTGGACCACACCCAGGCCCGATCAGAGCACCGGCGAGACCCTCGAGCTGCGCGGCTTGCGCGGGCATTTCACCTACATCCCGGATCGCTTGGCCGAATTGCTGGGCCCCATGCTCCCGGGACAACTGTCCGGCCAAGAGCCGCGCGCCATCGACTGGCAATTCGAGGGTCGTTTGGCCGACGTGGATCCGCTGGAACTCCTCCAAGGTCTACAAGGCAAAGCGACGATCGGGCTGGGCCAGTACGTCGACCAGGGCTTCACCACCTCGGGCTCGTTGGACCTCGAGAACCAGGGATCTTCCTTGCTGGCGGGCGGGCATTTCGTCACCAACGGCGGACAGATCACCTTGAAGTCGAATTGGACTTTGGACGGGGTGGAAGGCGAAACGGCCGATCCCTCACATATCCAAATCCAAGTCGAGGGCATGCAGACCAATCCCAAGGTGAGCTCGATGCTCTCGCTCTTGCATCCCGCCTTCCAAGCGATGGACGCCACACGAGCTGGCGACTTGAACGGGTTGCTTTCAGCACAGTTCGATCTGACCTACGCCAAGCCGTTGCCTAAGGCTTGGCTCGAAGGCGACTTCGCTTCGACCGATTGGAGCCCCTTGTCGGGAACCGGCCGGGTCCAACTGCTCGAAGCGTCCTTCGCCAATTCGCCTTTGATCGGCGACTTGATGTCGCTCTTGGGGCAGTCCCCGCAAACGCCGATCCGGTTGCAGCCGATCGAATTCACCATTGCAGCGGGTCGCTTGACCTATGCCCAACCCTGGACTTGGACGATCCAAGGGGCCCCCACCCAGTTCGAAGGTTCCGTCGGCATCGACCGCACGCTGGATTTGGTCTGGCAAGTCCCGATCACCGAGGCCTTGGTCCAAAAGCACAGCTTCTTGAAGGGATTGGTTGGCGAAGCGATTCGCTTGCCGATCGGAGGGACCGTCGAGCGCCCCAAAGTGGACGTCGCTGGAACGCTTCAGGGACTCGCCCGCAAAGCGTTGGAAAAGCAAGCCAAGGACCAACTGCAGGACGCACAAGGCAAGCTTGAGGACCAGTTGAAGGATCGGATCGGCAAGCAACTCGGGGGGTTGCTCGGGGGATCAGAAAACAAGGCCGGCGCGGAAAACCCCCAGACCTTGCTCGACCAGGCCGACCGCTTGTTCGGCGAGGGCAAGCAGGCTGAGGCAGCCGCGATCTACCAACGCCTACGAAACGAGTACTCCACTTCGCTGGTCTACCTGTTGAACAAATCGCGGATCAAGAGCCGGTCCCAGCCCTAGCCACGCCTGGATGCCCTAAGACCCCCTCCAGCGCGCCCGGCGCGGGGCGGCAAGACTTAAGGAGCTGTCATTCGCAACTTCCCGGCGAAATCTTATATTGGTCGGCCATGTCCGTCCCCCCAGGCAATCCGATCCAGCCCCAAGGCCCCGCGCTGGCCCAATGCGCCCAGCGGGTCTTGATGGTCCGGCCTTCGCGCTTTGGGTTCAACGCGGAAACGGCCCAGTCCAACCGCTTCCAGGTCCAACCGGCAGAGGCCTGCCCGGATGAGATCCACGACCAAGCCCTGCGGGAGTTCGACAGTCTGTGCGCTGCCTTGGACCAAGCCGGGATCACGGCACACGTCTTCGAGGACGACCCCCTTCCCCACACGCCCGATGCGATCTTTCCCAACAACTGGGTGAGCTTCCACGGTGATGGTTCGCTCGTCTACTACCCGCTGATGGCCGAGAACCGGCGCCCAGAGTTGCGTCGGGATTGGATTGCGAGCTTGCAGCAGGATTTGGGGCACCCCTGGACCCGGGAGATCGATTTGACCCCCATGGGTGCAGAGGGTGCCTTCCTGGAGGGCACCGGTTCGTTGATCCTCGACCATGCGCAGCGAATCGCCTACGCAGGCCTTTCCAACCGGACGACCCGCGTTGGACTCTCGCGCTTCCAAGCGGCCTCGGGCTATCAAGTGTTGGCCTTCGACACCCGCGATGGGCACGGGCTGCCGATCTATCACACCAACGTGATGATGGCGCTGGGAGAGTCCCATGCGGTGGTCTGCATCGATGCGGTGTGGGATCCCGCGCAACGCAAGGCGCTGCTGGATGCGTTGGAAGCTGCGCACAAGGAAGTCCTCCCGATCGACTTGGAACAGGTGGCCCACTTCGCGGGCAACCAACTCGCCCTGCGCTCCCAAGATGGCGACCCGGTCATCCTGCTCTCGCGCTCTGCCCTGCGGAGCCTGCGCCCCGATCAAGTGCGGCGCCTGGAACACCACGCCACACTTGCACCTGTTGCGCTGGACACCATCGAGGCTTATGGCGGCGGTAGCGCAAGGTGCATGATGGCCGAATTGCACATGCCCTAGGAAGGCCGACCGCTCGCGGCAGGCGCCGGGGCGACCTCGGATCGAAGAAATTGGTTTTCGCAGGAGTCTGCGCGCAAATTCGGGGATCGGGTGCGGAAGCGGAAACGCAGGGCTACAATGCCACGACCAAGCCCCCAGGCCCCTTGACCCCCAGCATGAAATCTTCCCCCACGCGCCATTCACTGCTCGGCCCCTTGGGCTGCCTCCTGTTGGCCGCCTGCGGCGATGACCTTTCGGTCGCCCCCGCGACGCCCCCGGCTGCCGCGCTGTTCGCTCCTTCGCAAGGAGTGGTGCCTGTCCCTAGCGATCTCTTGTTCTCGGGTACGCTCGACCTGACCCTATCGATTCCGGGTGTGGACGACGGATCCAACCCGAACGCGACTCCCGTGGAAGTGGGTTTGTCTGGGCTCGATGGCTGGTCCCTGGACGCGCCCTTCACCATCGACTTCAACGCCCCCATCGATGCCACCACCTTGGTCGCGGGCACCACCGTGCGGTTGTTGGAAGTCACCCTGGACATGGGCACGGCACCGGTGGGTGGCCCCGTGACCGGAGTGGTGGCGGAACTGGTGGGTGGCATCGATTTTAGCGTGGGGCTGGCTCCGGAAGTCAGCACGGACACCTCGATCCGCGTGTACCTGAACAAGCCGCTCAAAGCCGCGACCTCGTACATGTGGGTCCTGACCGACGGAATCGCCGACTTGGCAGGACGCAACCTGCAGAAGACTGGGGAGTACCTGCTGGCTTCCAGCCCTGACTTCTTCCCCCCCAGCGCGCCGATCTTTCCACTGCAAGTGCTGGTGAACTCGCAGTTGGCCGCGGCCGATGGGCAGGGTATCGCCCGCGACCAAGTGGTGCTTTCCAACGTCTTCACGACCCAAGGGGTTACCGAAGAATTGGATGCGCTCGCGGCCGTAGTGGGCGGCAACGAAGCCGCGGTCATCGCGGGTTTGTGCGCCAACCTCCCCAGCCAATGCGCCGGAGAGGACTTGACTCCCGACCCCAACAACCTCGCCGCACTCAACGTCACCCAAACTTCGTCGATCACCACCGCGGACCGGGTACCCGGCAGCCCCGGGCATGCCGATTTGTACACCGGAGCCCTGACCATCCCCTACTACCTTACGGCGGCAACCAACCCCTCTGATACCGCTCCTGTGGCGGATCCCGCACCCATCACGCAGCGCATCCGCGCGCGCTATCCGTTCTACCCCGGGGACACGCAGCGCTTCTGGACCCGCTACAACGTGCTGCCGATCTCGACCGGACAAGAGTCGATCCCCGTCCTAATTTCGGTGCCGAACGGGGCCAGTGGGCAGACCAAGCCCGGCCCCGGGTGGCCGACCGTCATCTTCCAACACGGCATCACGCGCAACCGATTGGATATGCTGGCCCTGGCCGATGCCTATGCCGACGCGGGCATTTTGATGGTCGCCATCGACTTGCCTCTGCATGGTTACGCAGACATCAGCGACAGCGTGCTGTTCGCCGGCTACGAGGGCACCCAATCGGGGGCCCGCGAACGGACCTTTGGGTTGGACCTGGTTGGGCCCCAAGGCCAGCCGGGCCCCGATGGGGTCGTGGATGCCTCAGGGACGCACTACCTGAACCTGTCCAACCTCTTGGTGGCCCAGGGCAATTTGGCCCAATCCGTGAGCGACCTGATGCACCTCATGGCGCTGCTCCCAAGCCTCGACTACGACGGCGGGGGCACCGATGTGGACGCCAGTCGGGTGCACTTTGTGGGCCATTCGCTCGGGGGCATGATGGGCATTCCCTTCCTGCGTCAAGCGGGAGCCAACATCCAGTCCGCCACCCTCGCCATGGCGGGCGGCGGCATCGCCAAGCTGCTCGATGGATCCCAGTCGTTTGGGCCGATCTTGGAAGGCGGACTCGCTGCGGCTGGCGTGCTCAAGGGCACGCCGGACTACGAGGCCTTCCTGTGGGGCGCGCAAACGATCATCGATCGGACCGATCCTTTGCTCTATGCGCAAGCCGTGGGCGCCTCCGGATTGCCGATCCATTTCATCGAAGTCGTAGGGGGCGGCACAGGTGGAGGACTACCCGATGCGACCATCCCCAACAGCGTAGACTTCGCCCCCTTGGCGGGCAGCAACCCTCTGATCAGCACCCTAGGCTTGGCGACGATCGTCAGCGACACCGTCGACGGCCTCGGGATCCAAGGTGCGGTGCGCTTCATCGAGGGCGCCCACCAGTCGTTGATCAGTCCGATCCCCAGCGCGGCGGCCTTTGCGGAAATGACGGCCGAGTCGATCGAGTTTGTGCTCACCTCGGGTACGGCTTTGACCCTGCAGGATGAGTCGGTGATCGACACGAACCCCTAGCGCTCGCGCGGCACGGCACCGCCCCCTGCTCGCTGGGACCACCCGGGGGAGCAGGGTGCGTCTTTTTTGGTGCCCGGCATTTTGCCTGCGCCCGCCGGTGCCCTAAGCTAGCCCCCGATGCAGCGGCCCGGGGGGGACGCTGGCTAGGTCCGAGCAGAGGGTCGGTTCGCCAGCGGCGTGCCCCTCGGGTCGTAGGTCCAGCGGTGCCCTCCCGTGCCTTGGCCCCTTGCCCTCCTCCGCCCGTGACCAGCCCAACCCTATTCGACCCGGTCGACACCGAAGTGCCGAAGAAAAAGAAGAGCAAGCGCGTTTCCGTCGCCGAGGAGTCTCCGGCAACCGAACCCTCCGCAGATCCAAAGGGGGAATCCAAAGCGGATGCCAAGGAGTCCAAGCAGGAGAACTCCAAAGCCCGGGACATCTCCGTGGCCGAGTTTTTCGAGAAGAACCGGCACATGCTGGGCTTCGACTCGCCCTCCAAAGCGATCTTGATGTCGGTCAAGGAAGCCGTGGACAACAGCCTCGACGCCTGCGAAGAGGCCAGCATCCTGCCCGATATCCGGGTCGAGTTGAGCGCGGTCAACGACAAGCACTTCCTGGTGGCCGTGGAGGACAACGGGCCGGGCATCGTCGACACCCAAGTGGGCAAGATCTTCGGCAAGCTCTTGTACGGCTCCAAATTCCACAAGCTCAGCCAGAGCCGCGGCCAGCAGGGCATCGGGATCTCGGCTGCGGGGATGTATGGCAAGCTGACCACCGGCAAGCCCGTCAAGGTGATCTCGAAGACCCGCAGGGGGCGCCCGGTGGAGACCGTGCTTTCGATTGACTCGCTGCGCAACCGGCCTGAAATCCATTCGCAAAACGAAGTCGAATGGGAAGGCCGCAAGCACGGCACCCGAGTCGAAATCGAGATGGAGGCAACCTACAAGAAAGGCGCCCGCTCGGTGGACATGTACCTCAAGCAAACCGCCATCGCCAACCCGCACCTCACGTTGACCTACGTCGACCCGAGCGGCAATGCGGTCACCTACGAGCGCAACACCAAGGAAAAGCCCCCGGTCACCGTCGACATCAAGCCGCACCCCCATGGGGTCGAGCTCGGGCGCTTGATCACCATGCTCAAGGAAACCCCGGCGAAGAGCCTTTCGGGTTTCCTGCAAGAAGAATTCTGCCGCGTGGGCCCGACCCTGGCCAAACGCATCATCGCCACCGCAGGCAACGGACTGACCGACAAGTCTTACCCGACGCGCACCGCCAAGGAGCAGGCGGGCGAACTGCACCGCGCGATCCAGGAGACCAAGATCTCCTCCCCGCCCTCGGATTGCATCGCACCGATCGGCGAAGAGCTCCTCCTCAAGGGTCTCAAGAAGGAATTGGCCGCCGATTTCTACGTGACCTCCACCCGCCCGCCCGCCGTGTACCGCGGCAACCCCTTCCAAATCGAAGTGGGCATCGCCTACGGCAAGCCGGGCGGTGTGGGACTGGAGTTGACCGACAGCGGCCGCATCCAGAAGCGGTCCAAGGCCGAACTCGCCACCGAAGACCTGGTCGCCAACGCCGACGAGCCCGCGCGCGTTTTGCGCTTCGCCAACCGCGTGCCCCTGCTCTACCAACAGGCCGGCTGCGCGATCACCAAAAGCATCATCGGTACCAATTGGCGCTCCTACGGGCTCTCGCAGCCCAAGGGTTCGCTGCCCATCGCTCCCATGGCGATCATGGTCCACATCGCTTCGGTCTGGGTTCCGTTCACTTCGGAGTCCAAGGAGGCCATCGCGGCCTACGACGAGATCATCACCGAGGTCAAGCGCGCGCTGCAGGAGGCGGGCCGCAAGCTGGGCATCTACATCCGCAAGGGCAAGCGCCTACGCCGCGAATTCGACAAGCGCGAGTACATCGAGAAGTACATCCCGCACATCGGTATCGCGCTGCAAGAAATCTTGGACCTGGACGACACCACCCGCGACGCCGCTGTGGAGACCCTCGAAGACGTCCTGCACCGTTCCCGCAAGTTCTAGCCTAGCACAAGCCCCCGCTACCCCCGCTTACCCCCGCCTAGCCCCGCGTAGCTCCCCCCACCATGGCCAAGAAAAAAGCCTCCAAGAAAGCCGCCGCCAACAAGGCCCCGGCCAAAGCCCCCGCGGCCAAGAAAGCGGCCTACGTGCTTTCGGACTTGGACCAGAAGACCATCGGCGTGATCGCGCGCACGGCCACCGCCGTGCACGCCAAGATCCAGCAGGAGATTCTGCCCGAGCTCAAGTTCCCGGTGCGCTCGCTCTCTAACGTCAATTACGAGAAGTCGACCGGCTACTTCGAGCTGGGCAAAGGCCGCAAAGCACGCGCCCTGACGGTCAACACCGTCAAGAGTTTCGCCCAGACCCTGCGGCTCATGTCGCTCTCGAAGGAGATGGTCGAAAACGACAACTTTGCGACGAAGCGGGAGGCGTACTACATCTCGAAAAACTGGAACGACGCCAAGTTCAACGAACAACCCGAGTCGGACACCGTCATGGACGACATCGAGGCCCTCGCGAGCCTCGAAGGCCTGACCCGCGAGCAGTTGCGCTACCGTCCGGAAGAACACGGCGGCGCCCTGGCGGGCGAGCTGATCGTGATCGACCGCGACCGCACCACCGGCAACGAGATCCGCATCGACTGCACCGCCATGGGCACCGGGGCCTACACGATCCCTTCCTCGGTCGAACATTTGCGCTTCGAGACCAAGGCCAAGTTCATCCTGGCCATCGAAACCGGCGGTATGTTCCACCGCCTCAACGACCACCAATACTGGCGCACGGCGAACTGCATCTTGATCTCGATGGGCGGCGTGCCCTCGCGCGCCCAACGACGCTTCATGCGGCGCCTCTCGGACGAGCAGAAGCTGCCGATCTACTGCTTCGTCGACTGCGACCCCTACGGTATCGCCAACATCTACCGCACGCTCAAGGTGGGCTCGGGCAATGCAGCGCACATCAACCGCTTCTTCTGCGTACCCAAGGCCCAATTCCTGGGGGTCACGCCCCAGGACATCCTCGATTTCCAACTCGAAGACGCCACCCACCCGCTCAAGGCGGTCGACATCAAGCGCGCCAAGGATGCGCTCAAAAACGACCCCTTCTTCAAGGCCCACCCGGCCTGGAAGAAGGCCCTTGACCAGCTGCTCAAGATGGGTGTGCGCGCCGAACAACAGGCCCTGGCCAAGTGGGGTCTCAACTTCGTGCTCGAGGAGTACCTGCCCCGCAAGCTGGCCAACAAAAAGAATTTCCTCCCCTAGGGCGCCGCAGAGCCCCAGGTTGGGCCCCTAGAGGGGTCCCTAGGAGGGCCCCAAAGAGGTTGCGGGTAGGGGTTGTACGGATCCCAACTGGACCCCTGCGGGAGGGAGTGGAACAATGCGGGGCGATCCCTCGGGATCCCAACCCTTCGCGCACCCCGTGCGCCCCTCCCCATGAAGCATTTCCGTTTGCTGGCCGCAGCCAGCCTGGTCTTGGCCGCGTGCCAATCGACCGATTCGAACCCGAAGCCGACTCAGCGGCAAGCCCAACCGAGCACGGAGCAAGCGAGTGCAGCTGCCGCGCAAGCCACCACCCAGGTCGGCGAAGCCATCGAGGCCAGCTCCACCACGCTGCGTGAAGACATCCAAGCAGCCTCCGTGGCGGTCCAAGATGAAGCGCAAGCCCAATACGAGCGGCTCAAGCGTCAACTGGCGGGGGTCACCGAAGCGGTCGCCTCGACTTCGGAAGCTGCCATGGAACTCGAGAAGCCGGTTTTGGAAGAGCCGGAGTTTGAGCGGCCGACTTTCGAGGAGCCCGTTTTTGAGGAACCCGTTCTCGAAGAACCGATGCTGGAAGATTCGCTCTCCCAAGACAATCCGATCTTGGACGACATCACTCATGGACTGGAGGACCTGGCGGACCGCGGAGAGCAGACCCGTGCGGAGATCGATGCACAGATCGCCGAAGCCCCGCTCGAGCAGGCGACCGCGCAAGACGCCGAACTCGAGCACAGCGTGCTAGGCGACCCCACCGTGGAGAAGGCGCGCGCTGCCAAGCTCGACGAACAGCTCGATCAGACCGAGACCGAAGCCGTCGACTATGCCGAAGCCTCAGCGCCCAAGCCCGTCGATGAAATCTCGCCCGAGATGGACATGGCCGCCCTGCAAGCCCGCATGCTCGAACTGGCGACCCCGGGCCCCGAGCACCAAGTGCTGAACAGCCTAGAAGGCAAATTCCAAGCGGCGGTCAAGTTGTGGATGTCGCCCGAAGCCGACCCGCTGCTGTCAGTGGGCTCGATGCAAAGCAGCTGGGCCCTGGGTGGCCGATTCCTCGAGGGACACTTTGCGGGCGAAATGATGGGACAGCCGTTCTATGGCTTCGGGCATATGGGCTACGACAAGGTGCGCGAGTCGTACGTGGGCTATTGGGTCGATTCGATGGGCACCCAAATGATGAACATCTCCACCGGCCAGATGTCGCCCGATCGCAAGACGTTGACCCTGGGCCGCACGATCCTTGATCCGCTGACCGGCAAGGAGCAACCCATGAAGGAAGTCTTGACCTTCGTCGACCAGGACCACCACGAGTGGGACATGTGGGGCTTCAGCCCGGACGGGACCTGGTACCGCATGCTGCACATCGACTACACGCGCATGCCGTAGGGCGTCGATGCCAGAAAGCAAACGGCCAGGCACCCTCGGGTGCCTGGCCGTTGTTCGTTTGGGGGCTCGCTAGCTTGCGGTGTGGTCGGAACTACGCCACGCGCCCGGGTCGGGTCTCAGGCAAGTGGCGCACGCTGAGCGCGCGCCCTGCGCGGAACCCCACCACTTCCTCGTGGGGCCCGGTCTCATCGCCATCCACCATCACTTCGATTTCCATCGAGGGCGCGGCCGGATCTTCGTGCTTGGGCAAGAACATCCCCACCGGAACCATGCCGGGGTGGGTGGCTTGTCCCGCCACCCCGATCAAACTCTTGACCAGCTCGGCTCGGACCGCGCTCGGGTCGCGCAGGAACTCGCGGTAGGTGTCCTGCTGGGCGCTGCTCGGACCTTCGCTGCCCGCTTCGACCGCCACCGGTAACCAAGCACCTTCCATCTGGACGCGCTCTTGGGCCTGCCAGATCCCGGGTTCGTAGCACATGAGGCGACCAAAGACGGGGTCCTCGCGGGTCTCCAGCGGTCGATGCGAGTCCTCCTCGCGGTGCATAGCCAAATCCCAGAAGAGCGCCAGCCCTCCCGAAGCAGCCAAGAAGACTGCCCACCAGGAGAGCCCGTACTCGGAAGCCGCGATGCTGGCCACGGGTCCACCGATCAAGATGGCCAGCATGGCCGGGGCGAGCAAGTAGCGATACCAGTTCGAAGAACCGAGGGTAGAGGCCATGGGGAGAGCATCGGCGCCCAGGCTCCGATCCTTGAGCCCCGGCCAGCTCGCAACGGCCAGATCGAGCGTACCGAGCGGTTTTTGGGACGCCCGGGAACCCCGGCAAGCGGCCAGCCCATGGGTTACGATGCCCCCCATTCCCCGATGAGCCCCATGACCGATCCCCATCAATCCCCCCTGCGGATCCCCACCCCGGACCTGCGACGCCACGTGGACGCGACCCAGTTCGCCTTCGCAACCACCCGGGAAGTCGAACCCCAGCAGGGGATTTCCGGCCAAGACGAGGCGGTCGAGGCCCTGCGCTTCGGGCTGCAGGTGCACGCCCCGGGTCAAAACATCTATGTCCGGGGTCTGACCGGGACGGGTCGCCTTGAGCTGGTCCGGCGCATCATCCACCAGATCGAACCCCTGTGCCCGCTGGCCCAGGATCGCTGCTACGTGCACAACTTCCAGCAGCCCGATCGGCCGAAGCTGCTTAGCCTGCCCCGGGGTATGGGTCGCGCCTTCGCGCGCCGGATCGATCAGCTTTCGACCTACATCCGCCAGGAGCTGATTCCGGCGCTTTCCGACGAGCCCATCCAAGCCAAGGCTAGGGCCCTGGAAACGGCCATGCGCCAATCGATCGACAGCAGCGCGCTCGAGAAGGACCTCGCCCAGGCGGGCCTCGCGATGGTCCCGATTCAAAACGGCGAGGAGGTCGGCACGGCCATCGTGCCGTTGCATGAGGGCAAGCCCGTTTCCCCCGAGGCTTATGAGGCCCTGCGCAAGGAGGGCAAGGTCCAAGACGAGGAGGCCGAGCGTCTGCGCCAAGCCTTGGTTGGGTTCCGCGAACGTTTCCGCGAGTTCACCGCCCATGCGGCCCAGGTGCAAGCCGATCACGCGCAGGCGCTGCGCAATCTCTTCGAAAGCGAAGCGCGGCGCTTGATGCAGGCGCGCATGAACGCCATCGCTAAGGAGTTCCCAAGCAAAGGCGTAGCCTGCTTCCTGAATGCCATCCTGGAGGACGTGGTCGAGATCCTGCAAGTCCTTGGCGATGGCGAGGAGGACCCCACCGATCGCTACGAGGTCAACGTCCTGGTCAACCACAGCACCGAAGGTTGTCCGGTCGTGGTCGAGAACACCCCCACCCTGCGCAACCTTTTGGGCAACATCGATCGTTCGCTGTTGCCGGGTGGACGCATCCATTCGGATCACATGATGATCCAAGGGGGATCGTTGCTACGGGCGGAGTCTGGGTTCTTGATCCTGAATGCCATGGACCTCCTGTCCGAGCCGGGGGCCTGGAAGATGTTGGTTCGGACGCTACGTACTGGCAAGCTGGAGATCGTCCCCCACGATTTGGGCATCCTGGGCGGCGGGTCCCCGCTGTCGCCGGAGCCGATTGATATCAACGTCAAGGTGGTCTTGATCGGCGAATCCTCGCTGTACTACGCGCTGGATTCGGGGGACCCCGACTTCTCGGCGCTGTTCAAGGTTCTGGCCGACTTCGAGGGCGACTTCCCGCTCAACCACGAAACGATGATGTTCTACGCGCACCATCTGTCGGGATTGGCCGAGCGTGAGAGTTTGCCGCCTTTCACGCGCGAAGCGGTGGCGGCCCTGTGCGAACACGGCACGCGCATCAGTGGGCGCAACGATCGGTTGACGACCAAGTTTGCCAGGTTGAACGACTTGGCCCGCGAGGCGGCCTACATCAACACCGTGCTCGATCCGACCGAGGCGCATACCACCGGCGAGCACGTGCGACGCGCGATCGAAAACACCCGTCGCCGAGCGGGCCGGCCATCCCAGCGCTTCCGCGAGAGCATCGCCGATGGGACCCTGCGCATCGAAACCCGTGGCGCGGTCATCGGGCAAATCAACGGGCTGGCGGTGATGTCCGCGGGTCCTCTGACCTTTGGGTTCCCCGCACGCATCACGGCGACGGCCGGTCCGGGGATGCGCGGAGTGGTCGACATCGAACGCGAGTCGAGCCTCTCGGGGAGCATCCACACCAAGGGTTTCCACATCCTTGGAGGGCTCCTACGCCACCTTTTCCGCACGCGCCACCCCCTCGCGTTCACCGCCTCGCTCGCCTTCGAGCAGAGCTACGGCGGGGTCGATGGGGATTCGGCGTCGGGAGCCGAAACCTGTTGCCTGCTCTCGGCCCTGACTGGCATCCCCATCCGCCAAAACCTGGCCATGACCGGCGCCATCGATCAGTTCGGCAACATCCAGCCGATCGGCGGGGCATCCGAGAAGATCGAGGGCTTCTTCGCGACCTGTTTGGACGCGGGCCTCACCGGGGACCAAGGCGTGCTGCTACCCGCCGCGAACAAGCGCAACCTCGTCCTGCGCCAGGATGTGGTCGAGGCCTGCGACGCCGGGCGTTTCCACATCTACGCCATCGACCGCATCGAGCAAGCCATCGAATTGCTGACCGGCGTGCCGGCAGGTACCGCGGACGCCGATGGCCAATTTGCTGAGGGCACGGTGTTTGCCAAGGCCATGGAGATGCTGGGCGAGTATTGGTACCGCTCGCGAGGGATGGAGCGCGAAGCAGCCCCTTCCAAATCCGAAAACGAGGCTCCGGACGCCTGAGGTCGGAGCCGCTGGCTTGCGCCCTTCCCGGAAGGGGGATTCGCCGCCTTTCGTGCGGCGTCGCAGCCCATTTTGACGCTTCCAAGGGGGGATCTCCCTAAGGCCTGGGCCCAAAGGAGTCGATCCCCCAAGGCCCCCCTAGCTACCCCCATGAAAGATCGTTCCCAAGCCTTGCTCCTATGGTTCTCCGAAGTCGGCAAACAAGACGCGGAATTGGTCGGCGGCAAAGGCGCCTCGCTCGGTGAGCTGTACCGCGAATTGGTCCCCCAGGGCGTACGCGTACCCAACGGCTTCACGACCACGGCCCACGCCTACCGTTTGTTCCTGGAAGCCGAAGTGCCTCCGGGCACTTGGACCCATGTGGGCGAGCCCGAAGGCATGGCCCTCGTACGCCGGGCCGCACTCAGCGAAACCACCCTGGCCGGAGCCCTGCGCGCTTGCTCGAAGGGCGCCAATGCGACCGACCACCTCGAGATGCACGCGCGCACGATGTTGGTGCGTGATCTGATCGTCAACACCACCGTCCCGCCCGAAATCGAAGCAGCCCTGCGCGAAGGCTATGCCACCCTGTGCGCCGAGTACGGTGGCGAAGTCGATGTGGCCGTGCGCTCGTCGGCCACAGTCGAGGACTCGGCGCTGGCCTCGTTTGCGGGTCAATGCGAATCCTACCTCAACGTGCACGGGGTCGACTCGCTGATCGAGCATTGGAAACGGTGCTGCGCCTCGTTGTTCACCGAGCGCGCGGTGTCGTACCAACTCGCCAACCGCCTCGACCCGCTGCGCAGCGCCTTGGCCGTGGTCGTGATGAAGATGGTGCGCTCCGACTTGGCGACCTCCGGCGTGATGTTCACCCTCGATCCCGACTCGGGACACCAGGGCGTGGTGCACATCTCCTCGTCCTATGGCCTGGGCGAGTTGGTCGTGCAGGGTAGCGTCTCCCCCGACCACTTCACGGTCTGGAAGGAAGGCTTGCGGCGCGGCTACCAAGCCATCGTCCACCGCCACCTGGGTGCCAAGGACGTGGCCATGGTCTACGGGGGCCAGGGCGCAGCCCTAACCGAAAGCATCGACGTCTCCTCGGCCCGGCGCCGCTCCTGGTCGCTCTCGCGCGAGGAGATCATCGAGCTGGCGGGGATGGGACTCAAGATCGAAGCCCACTACGGCCAGCCGATGGACATCGAGTGGGCCAAGGACGGTCGCAGTCAAGATTTGTTCATCGTCCAGGCGCGCCCCGAAACCGTGCACTCGGTGAGCGGCCCGGCCACCATGACGCGCTACACCATGGCTGCCGGTTTGATCGGAAGTTTGAAGAACAGCGGCAAGCTGCTCGCCACGGGCGAAGCGGTGGGCACCCGCATCGGAGCCGGGCGCGTGCGGCTGTACAAGAGCTACGAGGAAGTCATCCTCAAGAAGCGCGAGTTGCGCAACCGCTTGCAGGCGGGCGAAAAGCTGGAAGACATCCCCTACCAAGAACGCGTCTTCGACCCCGGCGATGTGCTCGTCACCGAGATGACCACGCCCGACTGGGAGCCGATGATGAAGGACGCCTCGCTGATCGTGACCGAGAAGGGCGGGCGGACCTCGCACGCCGCCATCATCGCGCGGGAATTCGGCATTCCTGCCGTGGTCGGTTGCGAGGACGCCACGCGCAAGCTCGCGCCCCTGCAAGAGGTCACCGGCACCTGCGCCGAAGGGGACATGGCCCTGATTTTCGAAGGGCTCCACCCTTTCGAGATCGAACAGCACGACATCGACCTTTCGCAGAAGCTCGAAACCAAGATCAAGCTCAACGTAGGCTTCCCCACCAAGGCTCTGGTCGACTCGCAGCTCCCCGTGGATGGGGTCGGGTTGGCTCGTTTGGAATTCATCCTCACCTCCGAAGTCTCGGTGCACCCCCTGGCGCTCCTGTACTACGAGGAGCTGGCGGACTACTCCAAAACCGGTCAGATCGCTGCCGAGTTGATGCCTTGGGAGGAGACCCTCCAAAAGCTCGGCCAGGAAGAAGTACGCTTCTTGGTGGGCGCCATCGAGCGTCGCACGGCCGCCTATGCGGACAAGCGTCAGTTCTTCGTGGATCGGGTGATGGAAGGCGTCGGGCTGATTTGTACCGCGTTCCACCCGCGCCCGGTATTGGTTCGGCTCTCGGACTTGAAGTCGAACGAGTACCGCGAACTTCTGGGTGGTCGGATTTTCGAACCGATCGAAGAAAACCCCATGATCGCCTGGCGTGGAGCTTCGCGCTACGTGGACCCGATCTTCACCCCGGCTTTCGAGATGGAGTGCGATGCGCTGCGCTTGGTGCGCCGGCGCTTGGGCCTCGACAATTTGCAGTTGATGGTCCCCTTCTGCCGTACCCCCGAAGAGGGCGCGGCCGTTCGGTCGCTCTTGGCCGACCGCGGCCTGGGGAGCGAGGCCGGAGTGCCCTTGTTCTTGATGATCGAACTTCCCTCGAACGTCATCGAGGGCGATCGCTTCATCGAGGCCATGGGCCTCGCGGGTGGTTCGATTGGCTCGAACGACCTGGTGCAAACCGTGTACGCCGTATCGCGCGATGACTTGGAGGGATATCGCTTCCCGGTCGATGCCCGCTCCCCGGCGGTGCAAACCATGATCCGCCAAACGGTGCGCACTTTCCGCGACAAGGGCATCGAGATTGGCATCTGCGGACAAGCTCCGTCGGACTACCCCGACGAGTTCCCGCCTTTCCTGGTGGAATGCGGCATCACCTCGATCTCGGTGACCCCCGACACCGCCATGGCGGTGCGGCAAGCCATCGCCAAGGCCGAACGGGTTCGGCGCGGCGAGGAGCCCAAGTCCGGCACCGAGGCCACCAAAGGCATCGCCTAGGCGCGGGCACCCTGGCCCAAGCGAGAGGCCCTGCTCCCCGAGTCTTCGGGGAGCAGGGCCTCTGCCAAAGCGAGCCGGAGCGGGTCTTAGCGACCTTCTTCGATTTCGCCGTCTTCATCCTCTTCCGCGTCCGGGTTGAGGATGCCCTTGATCAGCTCACCGAACTCTTCGCTCTCCAAACCACCCAGATCGGCGGATTTTTGGGCGTAGGTCTTGGCCAATTCTTCGTCTTGCTTGAAGCGCATGGCGAAGAAAGCACCGATCGAGTAGATGCGCACGCAACGGGTTTTGTCGACCACTTTGCCGAGCTTGGAGAACGCGTCGACTTCCACCAGCGAGGACAGCATGGCTTCTTCGCTGTTGACGTTGTCGAGGCGCGCGGCGACGGCCGTTTCGTACAGACCGGTTTCGTTCTTGGCGTCGATCCCTTTGGCTTTGGCGAAGTACTCGTCGGAGTACTTACCGGCGCCCAGCAGGGTCGTGAGGGCCTTGGCCAGGATGCCTTTGGCATTGTCGGGGTCGAGGGCAATGCCCTTTTCCACGATCTCGACCAATTGTCCCGCACCAGCGGAATCGGCACCGTTTTTCTCGAGCAGCGCGGCGACGCGCTCCCAGATGGCCATTTGTTCGTCACCGGTGGCGGCGTTGTAGGCGGCCACGACTTTGTGGACGGCTTCGAGCTGCAGCATGCCGGTCTTCTTGAGCTCGGCCATGTGCTCGAGGTATTTCTCCGGGCCACCTTCTTGGTAGCCGGTGCGCCCAAAGACGTCCCCGTCGGGGGTCATCAGCAGGATCGTCGGGAAGCCTTCGATCCCGTACTTCTCAGAGAGCTCCGCGTTGCGCTCGGGGTTGGGGACGAGCTTCTTGATGGCTTCGTCGCGGGGGAAGTCCAGGGCGACCAACACGTACTCCTTGGTCGCAGTGGTTTCCCAAATCTCGTGGGCGAAGACCTCTTTGTGGAGGCGCTTGCACCAGCCACACCAGTCGGAACCGGTGAAGTCGACGAGCAGGTTTTTGCCATCTTTCTTGGCCACAGCAACGGCGGCATCGAAATCGGCCATCCATACCCCATCATCACCACTGGGTTGGGCGATCGCGGGGTTCGCAACCCAGGCCGCCAGGCCAAGGGTCAAAGTAAGAGCAAAACGTTTCATGGGGAGGTCTACGGTGGGGCCCGGAACCTGGGACATGGGAAATCCACTACCCTGGGACGATTCGGGGGCCCGCGAGACGTCCATTCTAGCTCCGGGATAGGCAAATACCCCCCCGAAACACGACTCGAACAGAAATCTTGCCGGATCCGGGGCCCCCATGACGGCACCGTTATGGACCCGCTTGGGCGGGCCCAAAAAATCAATCCCCGGCTTCCAACGCTTGCTGGAACTGCGGCAAATCACGCAGCGAAATCAGATCCGGGTCCTTCCGCGCCCAGTCCTTTTGGCGCTCGCGCCCCGCGACTTCCCGCTGGTTCTCGGTGAACTCCAACCGCAGCCAGCGCAACGCTTCTTGGGTATTGCCCAGCAAAGCATGCGTGCAGGCCAAGTTGTAGTACAGCGGTGGCGACGGGTTCACACTGGCCAGCAAGTCCAACGCTTCGAGACGTTTGCCTGACCGAGCGCGATAGCACGCCAGCAGGACGCGCATGAACTCGTCTTGCTTGAGGAGGTACGCGCGTTCGTAGAACTCCAGAGCACGGTCGGGTTGCCCCAAGCGCACGTTCGCGTTGACCGCCACGCTCACCAGCGCGCTGGCCAAGAGATCGCGATAGGGCTCCGCAGTGGCTTCGGGCGCCCCCACTTCTTTCAGCCGATCGACCAATCCTTGCAGGCGTTCGACCGCCAGCAGCAACACCTTCTCGGATTCGAGCGGGCGATCGTCATCGCTCAGATTGGATCCCAACTCCAAGTCCGCGCGCGCCAACCGCTCTTGACCCAAGAAGTACCAACTCGAACCGATGCCGCCCTGGTTCAGGTCCGCTTGGAAGCGGCGCACCAACTCGCGCCCTTCCGCGCGCATGCCCGCCGTCCGGTAGTTGCGCGCCAAGCGCAACGCGTGGCCCCCTGCGACGCGCAATTCGAGCAGCGCCTTGGGCTGCGTCCGCAAGTCCCCGCTCTCGATCGCTTGCACGAGGATTCGTCGCTGACGGTCGAACAGCGCCAACTCCTCGATTTCCTTCTCGGGCACTTGGAAGACCGGGGAACTCTGCGCCTCCGAAACGCGGCGTTGCAAGGCATCGATCTGGCCGGCCAGAAACTCCACCCGCGCCCGTTGGATTTGCCCCAACAAGGTCCGACGCTCCACGTCGGCCATGGGATTCTTGAGGGGTTCGTCCGAACAGGGCAGGGGCTCGAATCCTGGCATTTCCAGGGGAGAAACCGTGGCTAGGCCACGGGCCAACCACAGCTCCCATTCGAGCTCCTGCTCGAGGGTGAGGCCCCCTGCAAAGCGTCGCCCATGCAACAGCAAGCGATAAGGCGACAGACTGTGGTCGAAGAGTGCGTCCCAACCACCCAGCGACTGCCCGGTGGCCATCGTGAAATGGGCCTGGGCTTCCAGGTGCAGTCGATGCGCTTCGAGAAAGCGCGCCAGGCACGTCTCAAGCGCCCCATCGGGCTGCGCAAGGTGATCGGCAAGGTTGGCCCCAATCAAGAGCAGGATGCGTTCCTGGAGGAGTTCGCCGAGGTGCTCGCGTTCGATCCTGGGGACCGTCTGCGCGACGGGGGATGGTTCGATCCACGCATAGCGATCCAACTCCAAGCGATTGCGATCGAGCCCCAGGCGAAAGGCCTCGCTGGCTTCGGCCGCTTGCAGCAAACTCAAGTGCGCCATGCCGCCCAAGTAGTGGGCTCGGAACGCGAAGCGACCCGACGACCAGGCTTCGGGGGCGTCCGGAAGCAGGACCGAGCGCGCCTTCGCCGCCAGCAAGGGCAGTTGCTCTAGCGCCCTGTTGCCATCCGCAAGCGGAAAGAACGCCAGCCGAATCGATTCGAATCCCACCCACTCAGCTTCGAGCCCGCTGTGCTGCATGGCTCCGATGGCTTCGATGATTCGGTCGGGATCATCGCGCTCGATCAAGCGATCCAGGAAGGCCGCGAGCCCGGTGCGCGCGCCCGCTTGCACCTCGGGGCTGGGATGGTGCAGTCCCACGACCAGCGGTTGGAAATCCGCCCCCACCAGATCGCCGCGTGGCAGGTCCCCAAGCCATGGCCCCAAGTGGGGCAACAACTCCGCCAGAACCTCGGGCGGAGGTCCCGGCTCTTGGGGCCGGTTGGCCCAAGCATCCAAGACTCCAGCCACCAGCGGCCCGTGGCTCGGGCCGGGGCGGACCGACTGGGCCAAAACCGTGGCCTGGGCCACATCGCCCCGCAACCACTGGCCAGGCAGCCAGTCAAGGACCGGCCGCACCGTCCAACGGGCTAGGGCCTCGAGCCAGGGCCGGGCAGCGTCGGGCGAGGATTCCTGGGCCAGGGCCCGGATGGCCCGCTCGGCCCGGCGGGCCTCCCCGGAGCGGTCCAGGTCGGGCCGGGTCGCCCAGTGCAGCCACGCCAGCCGGACCTCGGGATCGGGGTCCGCGAGCAGCGCCTCGAGCTTCGCCTCGGCCTCGGCCGGGGCCTCCGCCGCCCAGCGCTGGGCCAGGCTCCGGCGCTCGGCCAAGGACTGGCTGGGGTCGAATTCCCGGGGGAGGGCGCCCTGGGGGGCAGGGGCCTGGGCCAGCCCCGAGCCCGCGAGCCAAGCGGCCAGCACGACCCTGAGTACCAGGCCGGGTCCTGGGCGCCAGCTCAACCCTCGTCCTCCTCGGCCTGCCCCGACCGGAAGCGCTGCAGGCGGTACTCAAAGGCCTTGCGGGTCAACCCCAGGGCCCGGGCCGCCGCCGCCACCCGCCCGCGGTGGTCATGGATGGCTTGTTCGAGCAGGGCTCCTTCCCAACGGTCGGCGGGCACCCCCAGGGCCAGCCCTTGGCGGGCCAAGTCCCGTAGGGCCTCGTCCGCGATGGCTGCTTCGGGGAGGAAGTCGAGTTCAGCAGCCTCGATGGCGCGGCCGTCGGCTTCCTTGCCCCCCAAGACCAGGGTCCGCTCGAGGGCATTTTCGAGCTCGCGCACGTTGCCCGGCCAAGAATGGTCGCATAGGCGCTCCACGGCCTCGGAGGACAGGGGCCGATAGGGACGACCCACCCGCTGAGCGGCCAGTTCGATCAGGGGCTCCACCCATTGGGACATTCCCTCCAGCCGTGTCCGCAAAGGCGGGACCTCCAAAACCACGACCGCAAGCCGGTAGTACAAGTCCTCCCGGAACTCGCCCCGGGACACCCGATCGGGAAGGGTGGAGCTGGCCGTGGTGATCACGCGTACATCGACGGGGACGGACATTTCGCTACCCAGCGGCTCCACCACCCGCTCCTGGAGCAACCGCAGGAGCTTGACCTGCAGGGTCCGATCCAATTCGTCGATCCCACGCAGGATCAGCGTGCCGCCTTCCGCCCTGCGAACGGCCCCCAAGCGCACACGGTGAGCACCCGTAAACGCTCCTTGCTCGTGCCCAAAGAGCAAGGATTCCATCAGGCTTGGGCTACCCTCGGAAAGGTCCAACTCCACCCGGGGTCCCTTGCTCCGGGGGCTCTGGCTGTGGGCCCGGTGGGCTAGGAAACCGCGTCCTACCCCGTGTTCACCGCAGATCAACAACGAGGCATTGCTGGCGGCGGCCCGATCGAAGCGCTGGAGAAACGCCTGCCAAGCGGCCCCTCCCCCCACGGGAACCCCCACGGATCCGCCGGAAACCTTCATCGGACCCCCTGCGGCGGTTGACTCTTTTGCCCCAATGGCTCAAACTGCATGCTCATCTTCCCCCTCGATAGTGGACCATGGACGCCAGTGCAAATGGACACTTGAAGAATGGACACTTGAAGAAAGGGTGAGATGAGCAACACAACCGACCTCGGGATGGCTCCCGTCCGGAAGTGGGGTCTCCCCCACTTCTTTGCATGTTAAGCCTACCCAGCCGCCTCGTACAACGCCCAATCGCCCCTTTCGACCCCCCGCCCGAGCCCACCTATTATGAACGGCGAAGAAGTGCTGAGAATGATCGACTTTGTCCACGCGAATAAGGACATTCCGCGGGAGGTCATTTTCCGTGCCCTCGAGGAAGCCCTCGCGAGCTCGGTGCGCAAGCGCCTGGGCATGGACGAAGATTTGGTGGTCAAAATCGACCGCAAATCCGGGGACGTGTCCATGGAGGACGACGAAGGCGTCTACGAGGAAATGGACATGGCCGCCCTGGGTCGCATTGCGGCCCAAGCCGCCAAGCAAGGCTTTATGCAACGCGTCCGGGAAGCCGAGCGCGATGTCTTGTTCGAGGAGTACGAAGGTCGCGTCGGCCAATTGGTCAACGGCGTCGTGCAACGCTACGAGGGTCAAGACCTCGTCGTGAACCTCGGCAAGGTCGAAGGCTACCTGTCCCGCGAGGACCGGGTGCGTGGCGAAACCTATGCCCCCTCCGACCGCATCCGCGCGATCATCGTCGAAGTCCGCGAAGAGGGCAACAAGGTTCGCATCCAGCTCAGCCGGACGCACCCCGACTTGGTGCGCCGCCTGTTCGAGCTGGAAGTCCCCGAGATCGCCGACGGCATCATCGAGATCAAGCGCGTGGTCCGCGAGCCGGGTTACCGCACCAAGATGGCCGTGCAAACCTCCGACCCCAAGGTCGACTGCATCGGCGCCTGCGTCGGTGTTCGCGGCTCCCGGATCCGTGCAGCCATCGACGAATTGCGCGGCGAGCGCATCGACATCATCCGTTGGAGCGATTCGCTCGAAACGTTGATCATGAACGGCCTGAAGCCGGCGGAAATCCACCTCGACAACATCTACCCCAACGTGGAAACCCACTCGGCGGTGGTCCTGGTCGACGAGGACCAACAATCGCTGGCCATTGGCAAGCGTGGGCAAAACGTTCGTTTGGCCAGCCGCCTATGCGGCTGGGAAATCGAGATCAAGACCCGCGAAGAATACTACGGCACCGACAGCTCCGCGGAAGCGGGCGCAGGCGCCGCTGCGAAGACCCCCAGCGATTTGCTTGAGGCGGACGAGCCCATGGACTTTGTCTCGACCGCCGACGACACCGAACCCACCCCCGAGGACGTGCAAGGCTAAGGCCTGCGCATCCCCACACCCGCTCCCCAAGGCAGCGACCCATTGAGTACTAAGGTAAGAATCCACGATCTCGCAAAGCGCTATGGCATGCCCGGCAAAGACTTGGCGGCCAAACTGCGCGATTGCGGCTTCACCAAGGCGCGGACGCACATGTCCGCGCTCGACGATTTCGAGTTGGTGCAAGCCGAAGGCATTCTCCAAGCCAATGGGATCGTTCCGGTGGCCTCCGCAAGCGAAGAGCCCAAGGCCGAGGAGGCGCCCTTGGGGGGCCTGTTGAAGCGCAAGCGCAAGACCGAAGTCGCTGCGGTCGAGACCGTCGCCGAAACCCCTGACGAGGTGGAAGCGCCCGAAACCCACGAAGAGCCGGCTGCTTCGGCACCGACTTCTGAGCCGGTCGCCGAGACGGTGGAACCGGCCCCCAAAGCCGTGGAGCCCGCGGCTCCCCGCAAGCCCGAAGTCGCCGAAGAGCCGCCGGTCGCCCCACTCCAAGAGGTCGACCCGCTCGCTGCCCCTCCGGCAGCCAAGCTCGAAGAACCCGCCAAGCCGGAGCCCGAAGTGGCGCAACCCGCCGCCGCGGTCGAGCCAGTCGCCAAGCCTGCGGACGAAGCGACCCCCTCCCAGGTCGAGGAGGCCCAAGCCCAGCCCAGCGAAGCGGCTCCCGCCAAGCCGGTCCCCAAAGCCAAGATCACGGCCAAGGTCAACCCGAAGGGAACCGTGGTTGGTTTCATCGACCCGGCCACCTTCCAGCAGCAACAAGCTGGCAAAGGACGCCACCAGGCCCGCCGCCTGGTGTCTTCGGACGATGTGGCTCCGGACGTGCGCCCCACCATGGGCCGCGGCCGCACCGAAAAGGCAGGCCCGCGTGGCAACCTGACCGCCACCCAGCTGCGCGAACGCGAGCAGGGGCGTTTCCTCCGCCGCGGCGGCTCGCGGACCTCGGGCGGTGCCAAGCGTGGCGTGCGTGTGGGCGGGCGTGGCAGCCGTTTGGAAGTCACCGACTCCCCCATGGCGGGTAGCTCGGTCACCATCGAACCCCCGATCACCGTCAGCAAGCTGGCCGAAGCGCTCAAGCTCAAGTCCTCGGTGGTCCAGAAGATGGCCATCGAGAAGAAGTACGGCATGTTCACGCTCAACACGACCCTGGACGAGGACACCGCGGTGCTGCTCGCTTCGGAGTACGAGGTCGAACTGGAAGTGCGTGAAGACAAGTCCGCCGAGGACCAACACCTCGAGGAAGTGCGCGAGTTGCGCAGCGCCGTGGATGACAGCGAACTGATCGACCGCGCCCCCACCGTCGCGGTGTTGGGTCACGTCGACCACGGCAAGACCACCCTGATCGACTTCCTGCGTTCCACGCGCGTGGCTCAGGGCGAAGCGGGCGGCATCACGCAGCACATGGGTGCCTACCAAATCACGGCGGCCGACGGTCGCAAGCTGACCATCATCGACACCCCCGGCCACGCAGCGTTCACCTCGATGCGCGCCCGCGGCGCCAAGGCGGTCGACGTGGTGGTTCTGGTGGTAGCGGGGGACGACGGGGTCAAACCCAGCACCGAAGAAGCGATCAACCACGCCAAGGCGGCAGGAACGCCGATCGTCGTGGCGATCAACAAAAAGGACAAGCCGACCTTCAACGCCAACACGGTGATCCAACAGCTGATGGGCTTCCACCTCGTCCCCGAGATCTACGGGGGCGATACGGCCATGTTCGAAATCAGCGCGCTCAAGGGCGACGGTGTGGCCGAGCTGGTCCAACACTTGGTGCTGATGGGCGAAGCCCAGATGGGTCTGAAGGCTCACCCCAAGGGCTCCGCGCGCGGCGTGGTGCTCGAGGCAGAAATCCAACAGGGCCGCGGCATCATCGCCCACTTGCTCGTGCAAGACGGTTCGCTCAAGAAGGGCGACGTGCTGCTCGCGGGCGAAGGCTACGGCAAGATCAAGTCGATCCAGAACGACCTGGGCGCAACGATCCTCGAAGCCGGTCCCTCCACCCCCATCTCGGTCACCGGTCTCGATACCCTACCCGGCGTAGGCGATACCTTCTTCATCGTCGACAACTTGGCCAAGGCCAAGGAAATCGCGACCGAACGCGAGCGTTCGAACCGGGCCAAGGCCCTGGCCAACGCCCAAACCCCGCGTCGTGACGTGGAGTTGATGCTCGGCAAAGGCGGCCCTGGCAAAACGATCATCAACCTGATCGTGCGCGCCGATGTGCAAGGCAGCGTCGAGGTCATCCGCCACGAAATCGAAAAGCTGGTGCACGAGGAAGTCGAATTCAAGCTGGTGCACTCGGGCGTGGGTCCGATCACCGAAAGCGACGTGGCCTTGGCGACCACCTCGGTCGCCACGTTGATCGCCTTCCACGTGGGGGTCGCTGGCAAGGTCCGCAAGGAAGCCGAGCGCAACCACCTGACCATCCGTCGCTACAACGTCATCTACGAACTGCTGGATGACCTACGCGACATGATGGAAGGCGCCCTGGCCCCCGATCTCGAGGAGCAGGTCACCGGCCACGCCGAGATCAAGGCGGTCTTCCGGTCGTCCAAAGTCGGCGTCATCGCCGGTTGCGGCGTGATCGATGGCTCGATCTTCCGCAACAGCAAGGCACGCCTGATCCGCGATGGCATCGAGGTCTACTCGGGCGAGCTCGCCTCGCTGCGGCGCGAATCCCAGGACGCCAGCGAGGTCCGCGAGGGCTTCGAGTGCGGTATCGTCCTGCGCGACTTCCGCGACGTCAAAGAAGGCGACATCATCGAGACCTACGCGGTCAAAGAAATCAAACGCAAGTTGGAGATCTAACCGTGGCCCCCTCGCGGGGGCCCATGCTCCCCTCCCATGGCTAGCGAAAAGACGATTGGCCGCATCCAGGCCCAGATCCAGCGTCGCGCTGCCCACTGTTTGCAGCATGAGATCGCGGACCCGCGGGCTAGTTTCGTCACGATCACCAAGGTCGAACTCTCCCCCGACCTGACCCAGGCGAAGATCTCGTACTCGGTGCTCGGCGACGAAACCGACCTCTCCAAGACCCAGCACATGCTCGACCACGCGGCGGGGTACATCCAACGCCAGGTCGGATCGATCCTGCGCATGCGGCGCATCCCCAACATGCGTTGGGTCTACGATGATTCGATTGCCGAGGCGGCCCGTTTGGACCGCTTGATCCAGGAGACCATCGAGCGCGATGCCGCCATCCGTGGCGGCCGGCCGGGGGTCCCTACCGATGGGGCCCCAGAAGAGGCCCAGCCCGACACCAACGGCTGATCCGTCATGCAACCGGCCATTGAGGGACCTCCGCCGGTCCGCTTCCCCGAACCCGGTGCGGGTTCGGAGTTGGGGAGAGGTGCGGGTGGGCGAGTGCGCTTGGCGTACCTGCAAACGCCACTGGCGGGCTTTGCGGAGGGAACTGCGGTGGCCCTCAAGCTCGTCGTCGACCCAGAAGATCGCCCAGCCACCGATGCCATGGCCCGGGAAGTGGATTTGTTGGGTCGCTTGCACCACCCCGCGCTGCTTCCGATCTTGGCCCATGGCCAAGCGAACGGTTGCCCCTGGCTGATCATGCCGCTGCTCACCGGTCCGACCCTGGCCCAGCGTTTGGCCTTGGGTGGCTTGCCCGAACGGGAGCTTCGCCGTTTGGGAGGGCGCATTGCGGGAGCGCTGGAAGCGATCCACAAGCTGGGATACGTGCACGGCGACCTCAAACCCGAGAACATCCTCTTCGATGACCAAGGCCAAGCCTTCCTGGTCGACATGGGATTTGCCGCGCCGATCGGGAGTGCCTTCAGCGAGCGAGGTACCCCCGGCTACTTGCCGCCCGAATACTTGGGCCCGGTGGTTTGGTCCCCCGCGAGCGATCTCTTCGCGCTCGGGGTCAGTTTGTACGCGGCAGCCACCGGAGAACACCCAGTGCCCGCGGCCTTGGCGCAAGCGGACCACGCCCCGGTCCTGCAGGCCTTCTCGCGCCGAGACACGCGCCGGCCCTCGCGCCGCGCGGCCGCCCTCTCCCCCGCCATGGACCAGTGGCTTGCCTGGAGTTTGGATCCCAAGCCCACGAACCGGCCCAAGGCGTCGGAGAGTGTGGCCTTCTTTGCCAGCGAACCGCCTTGGTCGATGGTCCCCGAACCACGCCTCGAACGGGAAAACCCTTGGAGTGGCGCCCTGCGGCTGCCCTTTGCCGGACGCACCGAGGAACTGAAGTGGATTGGTAGCCTTTGGCATTCGGTCCTCGAGCAAAGTCACCCCTGCTTGGTGGTGGTGCGCTCCCCCCAAAGCGGTGGCGGTTCGCGCTTCCTGTCGGAAGCGGCGCGCCGAGCTCGAAGGCAACGGGTCTACCCCACCCTGCTGACCGGCCGGGTCAACTCCTTCCAGGAGGAGCGCCCCGGACACGCTTTGCGGGGCATGGTGCGCCAATGGTTGGCCCTGCCACCCCATGCGGCGCCGCGCCCCGAGGACCGCGATCGGTTGTTCGAGTTGTTGCCGCCCTCCGAAGCCCAGGCCCTGTGGGAATCGCTCGATCCGGCAGCGCAGGATTCTCCGCGCGCCGCCGAGTCGAAGGCCTTGATCGCTTTTTTCGCGCGGCTGGCAGCCCGCGGTCCCCTATGGATCCAACTCGACGACGCGGACTTCGCCGGGCGCGCAACGCTCGAACCCTTGGAACGGTTGGCACAAGTGGCGGCGCACCTGCCACTGATGGTGGTGCTGGGCATGGGCCCGCACGTGCAAAAGAAGAGCCAGAGGGCTCTGGCTGCTTTGACCGAGACATGGAAGTTGCACGGTCGAGCGGAACGAATCGAATTGGGCCCACTCACGCGGCCGGCCATTTTGGAGTACGTGCGCGCAACCTTTGTCCCCAGCCAAGCCAGCCGCGAATTGGCCGAGGTGTTGCACCAACGAACCGAAGGACATCCCGGCCGACTGCGCGAATTGTTGCGCACGCTGGAGGCCCAGGGTCGCATGCTGCCCAAAGGGGATCGCTATGCGCTTTCGATCGAACCCAGCGCGATCCCCATGCCGCCCAGCCAAGTCGAAGCCCTTTCGAACCGCTACTCGATGCTCTCCCAACCCGAGCGCATTTGGTTGGTGCGCTTTGCGATCGCGGGCGGCAACCTGGACCCGCAAATCCTCAGCAAGGCATTCGCGGTCAGCGCCGGCGAAGTGGAGTACCAGCTCGCGCGCTTTGTGCGCAATGGCTGGTTGGAGCGCAGCGCCGCAGGAGCCCGATTCCGCAGGCCTCAGGTCCGGCGTGCGTTGATTCGAGCCATTCCGCCCGAACGCAGCAAGCGCCTGCACCGCGACCTGGCCGCGGCCTTGGCCCAGGAACCGGGCAAACCCATCGCGCTGGGGTTGGCGTTCGAGGAAGCTTGGCACCTGCGCGAAGGTGGCGACGCCGCGACCCTCTCGCAACGCCTACCGCGCTTGATCCGGAGCATGCAACGCAGCGGCCATCCCAGCCGGATGTTGCTGTTGGCGCGCTGGGGTTTGGAGGCCGAACGGGCGCTCGCCCAGCCGCCGGGGCGGCAGACGTTTGTCTACCGCATCTTGGGGGCCCAAGCGGCCCATGAGCTGGGCAAGCGCAAGGAAGAAGAGGCGCTGCTCAGCCAGGTGCTCGATCTGCCCCTCGATCCCCACAAGGACTCCTTGCGGCTCGGCCTGCTGTACTTGCAGATGGGCCGCTTCCACGCGGCCACATCCAGCATGGAAAAGGCGCTCGAGTTCTTGCGCAACGCTCGCCAAGCCTTCCAACGGGCTGGCGCAATCGAGCGCGAAGCGGAAGCCTTGCTCGATTACGGCAAACTGTGTGCCGCCTTGGGCGACTGGAAGGAAGCCCATTGGGCCGTGGATGCCGCCAGCGCACTCGACTTGCAAAGCCCCGAAGCCGCACGGGTGTTCACCCTGCGCGGCGCGTTGGCGCTGCTCGAGGACGACCTGGAGGGTTCCTTGCGCTACCTCAACCGCGCCAAGCGCAAATTGGCCGGGGACACGCGCCGGCGGGCCAAAGCGCGCAGCGCGGAGGCCGAGCTGATTCGATCGCGCTGCTACCGACTTTTGGGTCGCCCGCGGCGAGCCTGGGTTTCCTTGCGCCTGGCCGAACGACTCGCCGCCTTCGCGGGCGAGCGAACGCTCGAAATCGACGTGCTCGTGCGCCGTGGAAGGTTGCTCACCGAGTTCGGTCGCGAGAGCGAAGCCGAATTGGACCTGCGCGAAGGCCTGCGCTTGGCGGAAGCCATCGATGATCGCCGCTCGCGAGCACGGGCCACGATCTTGCTCGGAATCCTTTTGGCCGAACGCGACCAAAGCGAGGGCTCGCGGCTATTGCACAAGGCCTTGAGCTTGGCGCAGGAATACCACCTGCCGCGCTTGGAAGCCTTGGCCTCCACCCTGTGCGCTCGGTTGGCCTTGCGTCGAGGACAACTCGAGCGGGCCCAGGCCCTGTCCGAGCGGGCCTTGTACCTCTCCGATCAAGTGGGCGCCGAGCTGCAAGACCGCTTGGTGATCCTTTGCACCGCGCACATGATCCAGCGTGCCCGCGGGGAAGAACGGAGTACGCGTTTGCTGCGCCGAGCCGAGCTCGAGTTCAAACAATCCAACGAACGTCTTTCGACTTCGTTGCTCCAGCGCCGTCACCGCCGCGCCCACCAAGCGCTGATGCACGCCGCCCTAAGCCTCGAAGGCCCCTTGTACCCGCGCAGCCAACCCCGCGATCTGCCGGGACTCGCCCCGATCCCCAACGAAGATTTGGAGTGATCCAACCGTTGGCGCTCGATCCGCTAGGGCTTGGGCGCCTCCGAGCGATGCCAGCGGGCGCGGCGCTGGCGGATTTGTGCCAGTTGCGCGACGAGCTCGCGCCGGGCGAGGCGGTCGGGTTCGTAGTGCTTCAAGAAGCGCTGGTAATCCACCCTGCGCAGGCTGCGTGCTTCGGCATCCCCGCGCAAGATGTAGCGCCATAGTCGCCACAGGTTCTGCACGCGCAGCTTCGCGGCCAAGGGCAAGGTCCCTTCGAAGCGCGAACGGTCCAGGTCCAGAATCCACAACGCCCCCTCGGTTCCCGGACGCCACAGGAAGTTCTCCGGTTGCAAGTCCGAGTGCACAAACCCCACTGCGTGCATGCGCCGCACGAGATCGCCGAAGCAAGCCGCGAGCTCGGCGAAGGGCACCGGGAGCTCGAGCCCTGCCCGCTGCAAACCCAAGAGACGTCCCAAGGACTGCGCCCCATCGACCCGTTCGGTAACGACCTCCAGGCGGTAACCCAGGATGCCGACTCGTTGCGATCGAGCCGCCACGATGGTCGGGGTCTGGAATCCGAGCTGCTGCAGCGCCAACGACAAGCGGATTTCCTCGAAGGGCCGCTCGGGATCGAGGAAGCGATCCTTGTTCGCCAAGCGGACCAGACCCCCACGCCGAAAGCGCCGGATGACCAACACGCGCCCTGGCAGGTGGAACTCCTCGAGGTTGCCGCGCCCCTTCATAGTCGAAGGTAGCCGCGTTCCATCGCTTTCGACCCCATACCCAAGCCCAACGAGCGCGTCATGATCGCGCCTCAGAATGGCAAGGGAGCCCTCGGGCTCCCTGGTTACCCAATAGGAATCGGGCAGCTGGATGGGCACCTTTCCCTGCTCCTAGGAGAGGCCCGCCCCGAAGTCGGTCCCGCCACTCGCTGGTGCGGCGCTCGGACGCTTGGGCGCGCTGCGCTCGGCCGGCTCGGGGGTTTCGACCCGCGCAGGCCGCGCTTCGCGCTCCGGGGCTGCCTCAGGGCGCTCCGCGCGTGCCGGACGCTCGGATCGTTCTTCACGGGCCGGACGTTCCTCACGGGCCGGACGTTCTTCGCGGGCGGGGCGTTCGGATCGTTCTTCGCGGGCGGAACGCTCGGGACGCTCGGGGCGCTCTTCGCGCTCATCGCGTGCATGGCGGCCGCCGTGGTCGCGGCCGGATCGTCCGCGCGAGCCGCCCCGGCTCGAACCACCACGCGAATCCCGTCCTCCGACTCGCGAACGGCGGATTCCATCGGTTTGCACTTCGCCCACCTCGATGAACTCGGCGGGGATCTCTTCCGACAGGAACAAGGACACGCGATCGTAGAACTCGATGCCTTCCTCCCAAGCCTCGCCGGATTCGATGGTGAGCACCACGTACTCGGGGGCCGCCCGACGACCGGCTTCGATGGCTTCGGCCTCGGTCAAGGCGAGGTGCACGAAGCTGCGGCGGAACGGTTTGAGTCCGTGCTGCGCGGCGCGCAACCCATCGCGGCTACCAATGCCCACGTAGAGCAACTCGGGCGGCTCGACCGGCTCGCCGGGATCCACGTGGAAGGAGTGGCCGTACAGCGCCCGAATCCGATCCCCTTGGATCTCGTAGCGTTTGCGGTCGCCGCCTTCGAGGGCATCGGCCACGTCTTCGGCTTCGATCGGTTCGCCGAGGCGCTCGTTGAGGGCGCACACGACTTCCTCCATCTCGGCCCAGCCTTGCTCATCCAAGTCCAAATCGAACTCTTCGGGCTGGTGACGCAGCATGTAGGCCAAGGAGCGGGTGATGCGTTCTGTGAGGGTACCGTGCATGGGGATCCAATAGGGTCTTGGGGGACTCCCCATGGTACCGACCCGGAGTCGATTGGAAAACCACAGGGCTCGCCCCAAGGGCATTCCAGGCGAAAACCGGGGGATTCGGAGCCCCCAGGGCCGTCAAAGCACGTCGAGTGCTGGCCGGGCCGGTCCTTCCTCGCCTTCGCTGCGGGCAACCACCGCGGCGCCGCAGGAGTCCGACCAAACGTTGATGACCGTGCGCAGCATGTCCAATGGCCGATCGACCGCCAACAGCAAGGCTGCGCCTTCTACGGGCAGGTGCAAGGCAGACAGAATCGTCAGCATCATCACCAACCCCGCCGATGGAATTCCAGCCGCGCCAATGCTGGCCAACAGGGCCAGCAGCACGATCAGCCCTTGTTGGGCCAGGGTGAGCGGGTCTCCGCCCACCGAGGCGTAGTATTGGGCCAAGAAGATCACACCAATGCACTCGTAGAGGGCCGTCCCGTCCATGTTGATGGTCGCTCCTAGGGGCAGCGTGAACGAGCTGACCTTCTTGCTAACGCGCCCACGCGCTTGCACGGTTTCCATGGTGACCGGCAAGGTCATCGAAGAGGAACTCGTGCTGAAGGCCGTCACCAAGGCAGGCTGCATGGCCCGGAACCAGCCCAAAGGCGAAATGCGACCGATGAATTTGAGCACGAGGGGCAGGGTGATGCCCCCATGGATCAACAGCGCCAGGGTCACCGTGAACATGTACAAAAGGAGCGACCGGAACGGCGCGAACCCAGTTCCCGCCACGACCTTGACCATCAAGGCAAACACGCCATAGGGCAGCAACGCCAGGACTCCCGCGGCCATCTTCATCATGACGGCGTTGAAGCCATCGAAGAACTCGTGCATGCGCGTCCGGTGGGGTTCCTCGCAGCGCGTGATCGAAAGCCCAAGGAGCAAGGCAAAGAAGATGATCGCCAGCATCGCCCCATTGTCCGAAAGCGCTGTGAACACGTTGGACGGCACCATGCGCTGGAGGACATCGAGGTATTGGGTGGTGTCGGTTTCCCCGGCAAATGGCTCGTAGGCGAGCCCCAACTGGGCTCCCGCCCCTGGGCGGATCAGGTTGACCAGGATCTGCCCCACGAAGATCGCCAACAAACTCGTACCGATGTAGTAGACAAAGGTCTTGCCCCCTAGGCGCGATAGATCGGCCATCGCCCCCACGCCCGCGATCCCCGCCACGATCGAAGACAGCACCACCGGCACGATCAACATCTTGAGCAGCGCGATGAACAAACCCGCCGCGAAGGAAAACGGCGCAATCGCCCGGGCGCGCGGAGAGTTCGAGGCCAAGCTGACCGGGATGGGGACCGCCCGGTCCTGCTTCGGTTCAAAAACCTCGGGAGCCAGCGGGTGCCCGGCTTCGCGCTCGGGTAGCAACCACAGCACCTCGCCCTGTTCGGTTTGCGCCAGGACCCCAATCTCCAGGTCGCCGGGGGCCCGCAGTGGGATCACTCGCTGGCTTGCGTTGCCCCGATCGACCACCGCCGCCCGCAGCACGTCCCCCACCACCAAGCCAGCCCGCTCGGCTGGGCCACCTTGGACCACGCGGGTCACGCGCACGCCCCCTTGGGCAGCCTGGACTTCCATGCCCAAATAGGGAGGTGCAGCGAGCTTCCACTGCATCCAAAGGCCCACCAGGACCCCCAACAGCATCCAGAGCAGGACCTTGAAGTGGCCCCCGCTCGATCGATCCTTTGCGCCGCTCATGGCGGCAAGCTACCCGCTCAGCCCACCAAAATGCCACGACCGTTCGCGATCTGAACGTGGCTTCGGGTGGGAGTCGAGGCCGGAGTGGCCTTGGGGTTGGTGGTTTGGGTGGCCATCTCGGAGGCTAGCACCAGGATGGAAGGGCTCGAGGGGATCTCCAAACGATGTCCGTGAAAGTAGGGGGATCCTTGGGCCGTTACGACCATGCGCTCGCCGGTTTCGGGGTCGCGCCAAGTCCGGAAAACCTGCCCGCTAGCAGGCCGGGCCTGGCTGCGGTTGGAAAGTTCCTTCTTCATGGCCCTACTATCCCACCCTTCCATCACGGGAATGTGCAGGCTGTCTCAAGGCCTGGTAAATCCGCTTCCGGGCCGCATCCTGGAATCCGGATCCTGGATTCCGGATCCGGGATCCCGGATCACCAATCCCGGATCCTCGAGGAATCTCCAGGCTAGTAGCGGGCCATTTTGGGATCCACCTCGCAGGCCCAAGCATCGATCCCCCCAGTCAGGTTGTGGATCCTTTCGAACCCCACCTGCGCCAGAAATCCTGCCGCCCGAGCGCTGCGGATGCCGTGGTGGCAAATGCACACGATTTCCGCCTCCGGGTCGAGTTCTTGGTAGCGAGCGGTCAGCTCGCCAAGCGGAATCGCCACCACCTGGGGCAGGCAGCAAATCTCGAGTTCGCCGGGCTGACGGACATCGAGCAGGACCAGCTTGTCGCCGCGCTGCAGGCGTTCGGCGAGTTCGGAGGGGCGCAGGGGCTTCATTGGGATAGCAGGGGTTGACGGGCCAAGGATGGGGGCATTTCCACGCCCAGAAGTCGCAGCACGGTGGGAGCCACATGCATGACACTGACCCCTTCCGCGGGCAAATCCAACTTGCGGCTGCAAAAGAAGATGCCGGTGACCAACTTGGGATCGTTGGAGGCGTGATCGCCGCTCCAGGCGTTCGTATTGTCGCGATAGGCGGAAGCGGGGCGCACCTTGCCTTCGACCGACTCCAGCGCCATCCCCCCGGTCACTCCGGACCACGCCACGCGGTAGAACTCGCCGAGCCCGACCATCAAGTCCGCGCACGGATAATCCAGACCCTGCCACTCGCCGGGATACAAGTCCCACAGCACCGCAGCCGACTCGACCGGGTGCCGAACGGCCGCGAACGGGTGGTCTTCAGGGCCGGTGTCTTCCAAGCGCAACAAGTCCGCCTGGATGCGCTCCAAAAGGGCGCGCGCCTCGGCCACCTCAACGATGCCCGCTGGTTCACGGCCCTTCAAATTCAAGAAGACCATGCCCAACCCCAGCGAGTAGGCCTGGGTTCGCGACCAATCGACAAAGGCCAAGGGCAGGTTGCCATCCCCCACCTGCACGCCCTCTTTGAGTTTCAGGTACCCGGCCTGGTGCAGCAGGTTGTTGACGAACACCTGACGCCGAAAACTGGTGAAGCCGTGGTCGGAGACCAGCACCAGCACGTCCTCGGGTTGCATGGCTTCCATCGCTTCGCCCACGCGGCGGTCCATCTGTCGGTAGATGGCAGGAATCGTGTCCGCCAGGCGCGTGGGTTCCCCGAAGAACGAAACCGACTGTTCGGCCAAGGCGGCGTCGTAGCCGGGATGCTCGGGATCGGCGAAGCGGTACATCATGTGCTGCACCCGATCGGGGGTGCTGTACACGCTGAACAGGAGCCGCCAGTCGTCGCGCCCCAGCGCGGCCTGGGTGAGCTTGCGGCGCCAATCCATGGTCGCTTCGATGTCTTCGAGGAAGATTGCGGGCGAGAGTTGGCGATCCTTAAGTTGGTTGGTCATGCACGACCAGCCCAAGGTCTCGTAGCGATCTCCGATCCACCCAGCCGCTTCGGCGGCGAAGCTCGGGGGTTGGCTCACCGGCTGCCAAACCAACGGTCGCTTGGGATCGATCTCGAAGGTCGAAACATACAACTCGAGCGGGCGTTCCACCGAATTGAGTCGGACGCGGCACATGGCCGGCGCGCTGACCAGCGTGTTGGCTTCGAAGGTTACGGGGAACCAATCGGACCATTGCCCCACGGCAACGGTCTTCTTCGTGTCGCCGATGGTGACCTCGGCGCTGTCCTTTTGGCGTTGGATGACTAGGGGCAAGCGCAAGCGAGCCGCGTTGTCCGCGAGCCCGGCCGACTCCCCGTCGAGGCCAACACCAAGCGCACCACCGTCCCGTTCGAGCTTGCGCAATCGTTCGTCGAGCGCCGCCTTGGCCTTCCAACCCATGTCCCCGGGTGCCTCCGCTTGGCTCGCCACCTCCTGCCATTCGCGCAACGTCGAGTGGCGCCGCTGCATATCGACGGGCCCAAAGACTTCGCCTTCCAACCGGCCCTGGACGTCGCTCAGCAAGTACACCCGACCGCTGCCGGTGTTGCCCACGCGCTCGCCTTCGGGCAAAGCCCCCCCCAGCAGCGGGTCATCGGTGTAGATCGCCCACGAACCACTGACCGCCCCGGTGGCATCCGGCAGCCCCAACCCGCCCAACACGCGCGTGCCAGGCGTGGCGGGACGATCGAAGGAGAGCGCGGCATCGAGCACCAGAGCAGGCACGCCCGCCCGCGCCGCGTAGTCCCAAAACCCGTCGGCTTGAACGCGGTTGTGGAACACGTCGGGGATCTCCAAGTCGAGGTACTCATGGGCGCGTCCAAAAGCCGCGCCGACCACCGCCCCCAGGCCCAGCGCCACTAGGGTGCTGGCCCGATTCCCCATGGCAAATAGGAAGCGAAACAACCCCCACAAAAGGACAAAGGCCGCCAAGCCACCGCCAGCCACCAGCGTGAGCGAGCTCTGGCTCGCCAGGAATCGCCCAACGGAGCCAAGCCCCGAGGCCTCCTTCAACGGGATCGTGTCAATGCGTACGTGGCCCTCGGCCGGTGCGACGCGCCCGCCCTCGAGCGAGCGCACGATGAAGCTCGCCACGCCGTTTTGGACCGGCCCAACGCCGGTGTGCAAGGCAGCCCAACCGGCTGCTGATTCGGCGGGCTGGGTCGATTCGAGCGGAGCAAAGGTCCCCTGCTTGGCCAATTGGGCCAAGTGGGGCAGCTCACCCGCTTGCATCATCGCCTCGGTGCGCCGCGCATCGGCCCCGTCGAATCCAAGCACGATGACCCGCCCCTGGGCGGCAGTAGCCGGCACGCAAAGGGCCAATCCGACCCACCAAGCGAGCCAGGGCCTAAGGTGGAGCCTAGGGTAGGGCCTAGGGGAGGAGGGTGAGTTCATGGGTTCAGGGCTGCCGGGGGCTTCCGGGTTCGGTAGGATCATGGCTTGGTTCGACCCAAGCCAGGGCGACCCAGGCCGGGTCCCAAAGCGAAGGGCACGAAGACTATGGAAGGTAGCGCAAAGGTGTCAACGCAAGCGGCCGAAACGGCCCGGACTCGAGGAGCCGCAGGAATCGGGTGGTTGCTGGTATTGGCGCTCCTAGGAGCGGGCTTGCTCCTGTGGCAAACCCGAACCACGCCGAAAGCCACTGCAGGCCACGGACTCCCTCCCCAGGGGGAAGAACCCTTGGCGCAGGGTGCCCCCCAAGGGGAAATGGTCGATCCGGAGTTGGAAGGAGGGGTCGAGCCCATGGGGCGCTTGGAGGCCGAACCATTGGCGTACCGCGAAATGCAGCGCACCTACGACGGAATGGGGGAAATCAGCGGAGAGGTGTTTGCTGCCGACAACCTACCCTTCCCAGATCAATGGACGCTTAAGATCCGCCCCTCGCGTTTCGCCTTGGGGCGCGATTTGGCGATCTCCAAGGACCTGGAGATGCCCGGCAACCAGAGCACCTTTGAGGTGCGCGATCTGCCCTTTGCTGGCTACACCGTCCAAGCGGTCGCTGCCAACCAAGCGTCGCCCGCGATGGAGGTCAGCCTGTTCCGCGTGGAGGGGGGCAACCCCGGGGCCAGCAAAGCCCACTCGCGCGTGATGCTGCGCTTCGAGCCCCTGTCGCGCTTGGAAGTCGGAATCCAAGACTGGGAAGGCAATCCCGCCAGCGACTTGCCCGTCACGGTCGAATCCAAAGAAGATGGAAAGCGCTGGGAAGCCGTAACCGACGGTCGCGGGACGGCGCGCATCGAGCAGTTGCCCGAAGGAATGTATTTGGTTTCCTTGGGACACCCAAATCGCCCGCTGCTCCCCCCGGCGGAAGTCCCCGTTCTGCGCCGCGAACCTGCCTTCTGGCAGGCCCAGTTGCCACGCACCGAAGTGGTGCGCTTGAAGATCGTCGACGACCAAGCACAACCGCTACCCGATGCGGAAGTTCGTGGACACGGGCCGACCGTGTTTGAAGCCCGCTCCGACTTTGATGGCATGGTGGTGCTCCCCTACCTGCCCCACGGGACCTACCAGATTCGTGCCACCCACGCGCAAAGCGAAGGCACGGGTCAACTCACCTTGCCCGTACCGGTTCCGGCCCATCTGGACAATCCGGTTTTGATCTATTGTCGCCCGTGATCGCCCGCGGGGTGGGCACCCGCAGCGTTCTGCGCTATGCCTGGCCTACGGTTCTCTCGTGCCTGTGCAACTCGGCGTTCCGCATCAACGACCAGTATTGGGTGGGTCCACTAGGGCGTGACGCCCAGGCGGCTTTGGGTGCCAGCACCTTTGTGATGGTGCTCAACTTTGCGCTCTACTTCTTGGCGGTGGCCGGATCGATGGCGAAAGTCGCCAAGGCCACGGGAGCTGGCGATCGCGCCGCCCAAGAGAAAGCCATCCACCATGGGCTCGCGCTCTCCACGGGGATCGCCTTGTGCGTCGGGGTGGTGGGCTACCAGGCGGCACCTTGGTTGGTGCGCATGCTCGGACTTTCCGCCGGGGTCGGCGAAGCCGCGCTCGAATACATCCGGGGCACCTATTGGATGGCGCTCCCCATCGCCCTGGCGCCGCTGCTCGACAACCTGTTCTTGTCGATGGGCGATACGCGCACGCCGCTCAAACTTCAAATGCTGGCGATTGCTTCGAACTTTGTGCTGAACCCGCTGCTCATCTACGGCGGGCTGCCTGGCTCGGAGGGCACCCCCACCGTGTTTCTGGGCGTCTACGGCGCGGCCTATGCCACCGGGATCTCGCGCGCCCTGGCGGTACTCGTGGCGCTCTGGGTTTTGGTGCACCGCAAGGGCATTCGTTTGATCCCCCACGGCCGCCTTTCGCTTCCCGAGCTGGCGCACGTGGCGCGCGTGGGCATGCCTTCGTGTGTGTCGATTGCGATCTACGGCGGGGTGTACCTGACCATCACCGAACGCATCTTCCAGTACCTGCCCGACGCCGCCTTGGCCGGTTTTGGCATTGGTTTCAACGCCTTTGAGGCCGTTTCCTACCCTACTTTCTTCGGGATAGCTCTGGCGGGGGCCTCCATGGTCGGTCGCGCCCTGGGTGCGGGGGATTTGGAGCTCGCCCAAAGGGTGGTCGTCACGGTGCGCCGCATCGCACTCACCGCGGGGGTGCTGGCGGGAGTCCTGTTCGTGGTCCTTGGACCCTGGATCGTTCCCGCGTTCACCAGCGAGCCGGAAGTGGCCCACCAGGCGCTGGTCTATCTGGGGATCCTGGCCTTCTCCCAGGTCTTCGTGGCCCTAGAAACCGCTTCGGAAAACGTGCTGATCGGGAGCGGTCATACCAAGCCGATCTTTTGGATTTCGGTGCCGGGCAACCTGGCGCGGGTTCCCCTGGGCATCCTCTTGGCCTTGACCTGGGGCTGGGGCCCGGCTGGCTTGTGGTGGGCGATCAACATCACTTCGATCGCCAAGGCCCTCGCGCTGCACGCGCTCGTGGTCCGGGGTCGCTGGAAGCACGCGCTCCCCGCGCCTTTGGCGACCCCCTAGGGGAAGCCACGGGGCAACGGGGTCAGGGCCCTGCGGGAGCAATGCCCTTCACGACCCCCGTGCTCGAATTTGGAGTGGCAGCCCCGTAGACTGCGTCGATGGCCAGCACTGCCCTCATCGACCTCCAAACCATCGACCTGACCCAAGTCCTCGTCGGCCCCCGGGAACTCGACGCCTACCTGCAGCAGGTTGGACGCTTCCGCATGTTGGAAGGCGTCCTGTACGAGGACCTGGAGAGCGGCTTGGTGGTCGGATACCGCGACATCCGTGCCGACGATTGGTGGGCGAAGGACCATGTCCCGGGTCGCCCGCTGTTTCCGGGCGCGTTGCAAATCGAAGCGGCCGCCCAATTGGCGTCGTACGACTTTGCCGCCCACCGACTCGATGAAGCCCTTTCCAAAGACACCTTCGTCGGTTTCGGCGGCGTGGAGAAAGCGCGCTTCCGTGGCTCGGTCGAGCCGGAGTGCCGGCTCTACCTGCTTTCGAAGTTGCTCAAGGCTTCGCGGCGCATGTTTCGCTACCAAACCCAAGCCATCGTGAACCACCAAGTGGTGTTCGAGGCGGAAATCCTGGGTGTGATTTTCTAGCCCAGCCGGTGGTTGCTGGCTTCGTCCGGGCTCAAGCCTGCAGGCGCCAACGCGCTTGGTTCTGGACCAAGCGCGCCTCGAGCCTCTCGCAGTAGTGCTCAAGGTTTTCCTCGACTTGGCCCGCAAGCCGGAGTCGACGGCGCAGACTTTGGACACGGCTTAGGGTTCGCTGGCGACGCTCGCGCACGTTCTGCTCGACTTGGCGTAGGGACTCGAGCCGTTGCTCGGCACACTGCTCGGAAGCTTCCAGATCCGCTTCCAAGCGCTGCCGAACGACTTCGGCTGCTTGCAACCGTTCGGACCAAGCCTGTTGTTCTTCGTTCGCCCGGTTGCCCTCGGTGCGCAGCTCTTCGAGTTCCTGCTCCAATTCGTTGCGCTCGGCCACCGCTTGTTCCAGGAAACGACGGGTCTCTTCGACCGCCTGCAGGCGCTCCACCAGTTCCCGCTGACGCACGTTGGCTTCAGCCGATTGGGCGCGTAGGGCTTCGAGCTCGCGCTCGAGGCGGCGCCGCTCGACCAGCACCCGTTCCAAATCGTCCAAGCGATCCTCCAGGATCCCCATCTCAGCTTCCCTGCGATCCAAGCGCGTTTGCAGGGCTTGGTTGGCCGCTTCCGCCGCAAGCCGCAGGTTGCGCTCTTCCTCCCAAGCCCGCTCCAACGCGGGATCGGGAACCGGGATGCGAATGGGTTCTGGGGTGGGTGCCGCCGGAGTGCGCACGGCCAGGTGCACCGCCAAGGCATCTTGCATGCGCAGGGCCAAGAGTTGCACACCGCGCCAAGCCAGGGGCTCCAAGCGAAGGCCCAGGGCCAGCGCCCAGCGTTCGATTTCGTGGGATTCGCACCCCAGAAGTTGGGCCAAGTCCCCCAGCGGCAGCAAGCGCTCCCGGGGTGCCGTAGCAAGGTCTGCGGTTCGATTCACCAGGGGTTCGCGCGGGTCTAGGGCCATGCCGAAGGCTACCCCAACCGATTGCCCGGGGCGGGCCTTGGCCCATCCCGGGACGCGAGGCGCTCAGCCCTGGCCGGGGGCCATGGAGAACCCGCGCGGGGAAGGGGCGGGCTCGCCCACGGGCCGCAGCCGCATGGCTTCGGGCTCGCTGGCCACCGCGTTGGATTCCAAGCCTGCCAACTGCAAGACGCGGCTGACCGTGCGCAGCCGTTCCTGCATCGAAAGCGACTCGACCGGAATGTAGGGGATGGCGAACATTTCGAGCATCAGCTTGACCATGCCATCGATGCGCAGCACATCGTCCCACTCCAGGGTTTCGCGAACTCCGTCCTGGACCAACAGTCGGCGGTGGGGACGCAAGAAGAACACCACGCCGGCCCGCACCGAGGCCATGTACTCTGCCAGGCGCGGATCGGCGAAGACTCGCGGTAGGACTTCGGAGTGGTGCGCCGCATAGGCTAGGTTGCAGAAGGCTCGATCCGAGACGAAGCCCCCCTCTTGGGCCTGCTCGGCCGCGATTTGACGGTCGAACACTTCGAGCTGGTAGCGGTTGACCAACTCCACGTCGGTGCGCAGGCGATCGACCTGCGCTTCCATTTCCGCCAGCACCCCGCGCGCCACTTCCGAAATCATCGGAAGGTCGTACCGATCGCGGATCATGCGGGCCAGGGTAGTCTTGCCGGTGGCGTGGGCGCCGACCAAGTAGATGCGGGTGGGTTGGTCCATGGGGCTCAGCATACCATCGATTGGGGTCGCTTCCAGTGCCTACCCAACCCATCGTAGGGGTGACCCCGGGGGGCTTGCAGGCTACTTTGGAGTTCGCGACCCACCTTCCCACGATGCCCCGCCCCTTCCGCCCGATCGCCCTGCTGGCCCTTTTGGCCCTTCTCGCGGCCTGCGGGAAGGACAAACCCCCGGGTCTCGCTTCGGTGGATGCCCACCCCGACGGGTATTGGCAGGACACGCGCTTCCCCCAGGGAACCGGGATCCTCGATGAAACCACCCGGCGCAAGCTCGAGCGCCTAGCCAACCTCGGCTACAGCGACGGGGTCGAGCCAGCTCGGCCGGTCACCGGCGTCACGCGCTGGGAAGTCGAGCGCTCGCAGCCAGGGCTCAACCTGTACTGCTCCGGGCACGGGCCCGAAGCGATCTTGATGGACATGGCCGGGGAGGTCTTGCACCGCTGGCACCTACCCTTCGAGGCGGTTCCCTCCAAGCGCACGCCCGATTTGCGCACGCAACTCACGTGGCGCAAGGTGCACCTGTTCGACAACGGGGACTTGCTTGCATGCTATGAGGGCCTCGGTCTGGTTCGCATCGACTCGGAGTCGCGCATGCTTTGGTATTGGGACGGCGCCGCGCACCATGACTTCGAGGTACGCGATGGCCGGGTCTACACCTTAGCCCGTGAGCCACGCTACCTGCCCTACCTGCGCAACCCGAGCGGCGTGGTGGAGGATTGGGTGTGCGTGCTCGATGCCACCACCGGTCGCGAAATCGAGCGCCATTCGCTGTATCAAGCGCTGTTCGAGTCCCCTTGGTCCGCAACCCTTGTGCTGCGTTCCGAAACCGCTTCCGATGTCCTGCACACCAATTCGATCGAAGCCGTGGGCGAGGACTTGGCCCCACGCATCCCTGGGGCGCGGCCGGAGGACTGGTTGCTGGTCTTCCGCGACATCCACGCCCTCGCGATCCTAGCGGCGAGCGACGGGCGCATCGTTTGGTACGAAGAGGGTCCTTGGAAAGGTCCCCATTCGGCTTCCCCCACCCCCAACGGCAACGTGCTGCTCTTCGACAACATGGGGCAGGATGGATTCACACGGCTGCTCGAGTGGGATCCCATCGGGGACCAAATCGCGTGGCAATACCACGGGAGTCCGCCGGAGTCGTTTGTCTCGATTTTTTCTGGCAACGTCCACTGGCTCGCCAATGGCAACCGGCTCACCGCGGTTTCCTGCGCTGGCTACGCCCAAGAGCTGACCCCCTCCGGCGAAGTGGTATGGGAATTCCAAAGCCCGCACCGTGCGGGGAAAGCCCAGGAATTGGTGGCGGTGCTGTTCGACATGGAACGCTTGGATCCCGGCCAGGTGGCCGGTTGGCTCAATCGTAGAAAGTAGGGCTCGATTCCAACTTCCTATCGAGCCAAGGGAGATGGCTTGCCGAAGGGAGCCACACACGTCCCTGCCTCCCCCAAGAGAGCCCATGTTTTTCCACAAGAAACGAATCCAAAAGGTTTCCTGCCGTCGTGAGCAGGAACGCGCCCAATTGCCCGATGCCGAGTCCTTGGTCGTGGAAGTCGACCT
>JACKHT010000017.1 GCA_020638855.1 Planctomycetota bacterium | reverse complement strand
TGGCCTTCCAGGGAGAGCTCCGGTGTTCCCCGGCCCACAACCCATCGCACCCAACATGGAAATCTCCCCCCTAGCCTGGGTCGTCCTACCGCTGCTCGGCGGCGTGATTGGATACGGGACCAACCTCTTGGCCGTGAAGATGATCTTCCGGCCCATTCGGCCCGTGCGCATTCTGGGCTTCTCCGTCCAGGGCTTGGTGGGGCGTCGCCAGGCCGAGATCGCCCGCTCGATTGGGGGGGTGGTGGGGGATCACCTAGTCAACCACAAGGACCTGGTGGCTGCGCTCGAAGGGGCCGATTTGGCGGGCATGCTCAACCGGGTGCTCGAAGACCGCTTGCCCGAAGTGCTGGCGAGCGTCAAGAAGTCGCTGGGCCCGATGGCTGGGTTGCTGGATGCGTTCCTGACCCCCGAGCGGGTCACGGATTTGCGCGGCAAGCTGGTGACCAAGATTCTTGAGAACCGCGAGGTGCTGGTCGAACAACTCGAACAGGCTTTGGAGCAAGGTTTGGACGTAAAGGAGTTGGTCGAACGCAAGGTGGCCCAGTTCCCGGTGGAGCGGTTGGAGGCCTTGATCTTGCAAGTCGCGCGGCGCGAATTGCGTTCGATCGAAGTTTTGGGGGGCGTCCTCGGCTGGCTGATTGGGATCGCCCAAACCGCGCTCTTGGCGGTGTTGTAGGTCCGGTCCCTCCCACCGCCCGGGAAGGCCGTCGATTCGGAAATCCAATTCCGGTGAAACCCGGTGGGATGGTCGGCGCTAAGCGTTATCCTTCTTCCCCATGAGGGTTCAACGGATGCCCATGTGGGTTCAACGGATGAGTGTCGGGATGAGGGTTGATCGGACCGGGGGGGTGATATTGGCGGTCTGCGGGTGCATGGGGTTGCTGGTCGGCTGCGGACGGAAGGCGGCACCCAAGCCCGAAGCGACGACCCCAAACCCAGCAGTGGCTACGGTTCTGCACGTGGTTTCCCCCGCGCCCTTGCTTCGATTGCCGGACCAAATCGAGCTTCTGAGCGAGAGCCTTACCAACGCCTTCAATCTGTTCGCCGACAAGGTGTTCATCCGTGATTGGGATGGTTTCGCCGAATTCCTGCGCGAGGATTTCCAAGGCCATGACCCGTTCCATTTGCCGGTCGCCAAGGCCCAGCCCTTGGCCCTGGGAGCGGAGATCTGCGAGCGCGATGTGAAGCAGGCACCGGTATTGGGGAAAGGTGCCTTCCTGGCCTCGTTTGAGGAACGCATTGGAGCCTGGCGCCGGCTCGAAGAGTCGATTTGGAAGGTCCGCAATGCCGAGTACGAACGTGCGGAGCGGCCCTCCTGGGGACGCGTGGAATGGGCGGCGCACATGGTGGGGGTCACCGTGGACCAGGGGCGCGAGCTGATCGAATTGGAGGGGTTCGCTCGCGTCGATCGCGTCGAAGGCAAGGGTTGGCAGGTGACCCAACTCGAATTGACCAGTGCTACGACCACCACAGGAGGGCGCGAACTCTTCCACGACGTGACCCGTTCGGCGGGTGTGCACCACGAGGGCATTCGCTATGGCCGACCCGGCAACGATTCGGATGGTTGGAACGGCATTGCCTGCCACGATGTCAACGGGGACGGCTTGTGGGATGTCTTCGTTCCGAGCCCCGAGCGGAGTTTTCTTTACCTGGGCCAGCCAAGTGGTGCGTTCCGCGAGGCGGCGGAGGAAGCCGGCCTCATGGAGTGCCATGGGGGCACCGGCGTGTTGTTCTTCGACTTCGAGAACGATGGCGACATGGACTTGTTCGTGGGTCAAGTGGGTTGGCGCGACATCTACCAGAAGGGTGGTGGCCAGTCGTTGCAAGCCTACAAGAACGATGGCAAAGGCCACTTCACCGAAGTGACCGAGCTCATGGGGCTCGACAAGATCCGCTGCGCAGCGTTTGGCTTGACAGCGTTCGATGCGGACGGAGATGGGTACTTGGATGTGTACGTTTGCGCCTACGGGCGCATGGGATACATCCGCAACGACTCGTGGAGCGAGGCCACCAACGGCGAGCCCGACCTCTTGCTGCGCAACATTGGCGGCACGCGTTTCGAGGACCAGACCAAAGCAGCAGGAATCGAAGAGCGGGGCTGGAGCTACACTTCGGTGGCCGCCGACTTCGATGAGGATGGCGATCAGGATCTGTACGTGGTCACGACCTTTGGCAGCAACCACCTGTGGCAGAACCAAGGCGATGGAACTTTTGTCAACGTGGCGGAGGCCAAGGGGGTTGCGTTGCGCGGCAATTCCATGGGGGTTTCGGCGGGCGATCCCAACGAGGATGGGCACTTGGACCTGTTCCTAACCAATCCCTCGTCGAATACGGGACGACGCGTGTTGCGGCGGTTCGAAGAAGACGCCCACACCGAAACCATGGATAGCCTGGCCCGCATGGCGGGGGGCAACCTGCTGCTGGAAGGAGACGGGCGGGGAGGATTCCGACTGAAGGAAAAAGCCGGCGGCGCGGGAGGGGCGGGGTGGGCCTGGGGACAAGTGCTGGCCGACCTGGACCTCGACGGCCACCAGGATGTGTTTTGCGTCAACGGATTCGTGACCGGCGACATCCCGCGCGACACATGAAGCGCGTTCTGGCGCCACGTGGTGGCGCAAAGTATGGGCTTGGATGGCGAAGTGGCGGCTCCGGCGGAGCACATGCACGACGACGAGAACATGAAATTCCAACACCCTTGGGTGGTGGAAATGTTCCGCCAAGGGTTCTCGTTCAATGGCGGCGAGCGCAGCCAGTTGTTCCTAGGCAAGGGCAACGGAACGTTTGTGACCTATGGGGGACTTTCGGGCGCGGATTCCCCGCTCGATGGCCGCGGGCTGTTGGCGGTCGACTTCGATGACGACTTCGACTTGGACTTGTTTGCCCACAACATCCAGCGCGAACGGCACAACCTGTACCGCAACGAAATCAACACACCGGGGCATGCGATCAAGGTGCGCTTGCAGGCGACCCAGGGCAGCCCCGAGGCCGTTGGGGCTACGGTGCTCGGGACGCGCAACGGGCGTACCCAGGCCCAGGTATTGCTGCGCGGCGCCGGCTACGCGTCGAGTCAGGTCCCCGAGCTGGTGTTTGGACTCGGGGAAGCGACCGAAATCGAGTTGCGCGTTCGCTGGCCTTATGGAACCGAGGAGTCTTTCGGCAAGGTGGCGGCCGGTTCGCGGGTGCTGCTCGTGCAAGGCCAAGGCAAGCCCCAGACCTTTGCCGCCCACCCCCATCCGCTGCCCGATCCTTGGCCCGATGGGTTGCGGATCGCGGTCGGTCAGAAAATCCCCGCGTTCACCCTAGAAGCCGCAGACGGAGCCCGGACGGTGTTTGACCCCGCCACGATCCCCGCCGGTAGCGTCCTGCATCTCAACCTGTGGGCCAGCTACTGCCGTCCTTGCATCGAGGAGATTCCCCTGCTCGATGCCCTGCACCAGCGGGCTGGGCACCAAGTGCTCGGGGTGAGCTTGGACGCGGGCTCCGCCCGGGCCCGGGCCCTGGAGTTGCTCCAAGCGCGCGGGGGTAGCTACCCCAATGCGTTCCTAATCGTCGAGGACGATGCCGCAGGTGAGCAGGTCGACGCCTTCCTGGACCTGTTCCGGCTGGTGTTGCCCACCACGCTCGAAATCGATTCCGACGGCACGCTCCTGAGCGTGCACCAAGGGCGGATTGCGGAGGTCCGCTGACCCGCTCGGGAATCCTCCGGAAACCACCGAGTGGAAAGGGCCGTCCTGACAATTCCGCAATGACAATCGGAGAAACGGGAATCCGGGTCAAGGCCCCGGCACTTTCCGGTATATACCCTCCTGCCCTGGGCGCGGAACATCGAGAATTAAGCTGGTACCCGCCCCCCAGAAGCCCCTTGTTATCCCTTCGGTATGAACTTGCTTAAGCTCGCTATTCCCGCCCTGCTCGTCCTGATTGGTTGCTCCGGCCCCCAAGGCAAACCCCTGCATCGCCTGGCCCCCGAGATCAACAGCTACCGGTATTCGGGGATGGATCGGATTTCCCCCGGCGACCTGATCCAGCTGCGCTTCCAAAACAACCCCGAGCAGTGGGACCAAACCGCCCACGTCCAAGGCGACGGCTACGTTTCCTTCAAAGGCCTCGACCCCCTGCGCGTGGCGGGCATGCTGCCGTCGCAAGTCGAAGAGGAGCTGCGTAGCGCCTATGCCCTGGTCATCACCGGCGGGTTCCCCGAACTCACGGTTTCGATCGCGGAACAAGCGCCCAAGCAGGTCTACGTGATGGGGGAAGTGGGTACGCCCGGCCCCCTGTCCATGGGCCCCGACGGCGAGTTGACCTTTGCCCAGGCCATCGCGATGGCCGGCGGCGCGAGCAACGTGACCGCTTGGCTGGGCAACACGAAACTGATCCGCTGGGATCCCGATACCAACGCTCAAATGAGCTGGACCATCGACGCCCGGCGCAAATGGTGGGGGACGCCCGAGACGGTGATGCTGCAGGAATACGACGTCATCTACGTGCCCAACACCCGCGTCGATCAAGCGGCCATCAACCTGGACAACTGGGTTCGCCGCATGATTCCGGTGCCCCGCCTCTTCGTACAGTAGGGGGTGCCTGTGGGCGCCCCAATTCCTCGACCTTTGGAGTGAGCTAGTGAGCCAGGACGAATTTGATGATGTGGACGGGGAAGAGGGGGGCGGCTCCCCCTTCAACCTCAAGGTGCTTTTGCTGTACGGTGCTTGGCGTTCCAAGCACTGGATCGGTCTTTGCACGCTACTAGGAACGGTCGGAGGGTTGGTGGCTGCGGCCTCCATGCCCAACGTCTACCAATCGGTGGGCAAGCTCGACTACCGGCCGGGCATCGGCGAGGGCATGACCGAGACCTCGGTCACGGGATTCGAAGGTGTGGACAGCCGAAATGTGCCGGGTATGGCTACCGAGCTGGACCTGCTGGAGGATTTGACCCCGTACCTGGACGTCGCCCGCAAGTTGGGGCCGGCGTACATCCTCGGGACCCCCGACCCCACTGAGGGCGACGAGGATGCCGGGCTCGTGACACGCTTGTGGCACGGTTTCCAAAAGACCATGATCAGCGTCTTCCACTCGGGGGTGGACGAGTCCGCTGAGGTGACCGAGAAGGCGATTTTGGGTGCTGCCAAGAGCCTCAAGGCGCGCACCAATCTGTACGTTCCGCCCCGCAGCCAGACTTCGATCATCGCGGTCCAGCACGACGGCTATTCCCCGGACAAAGCCCAGGCCACCAACCAAGCGATTCTGCGGGCGCTGCAAGACTTCCATCTTTCGTTGTACGCCACCGGCAGCATCAAGGAAGCCGCGGAGGCGACCCTGGCCCAGGTCGAGCACGAAATCAAGGTGACCGACGCGGAGCTGCAGCAACACACCTCGATGTGCGGCTACAAAAACCTGGAAGTCGAGCGCAACAACAAGCTCATCCAGATCAGCGAAGACAAGAAATCGGTTTCCCAACTCGAAACGGACATCGCTGGGTTGGAACGCAAGATCGCGCAGTTGAACCGCGATTTGAACGAAACCAACCCGATCATCGAAGAGATCGAGCCCGCCAAGCTTGGAGTGAGCACGGAGTACAAATTTGAGCAGGAGACCCTGCTCAACATGAAGCGCGAAAAGGCCGAACTCGATGCGAAGGGGGGGATTGCCCAAGGCATCCTTGAGAACCTCGCCAAGAAGATCACCGAGCAGGAAAACAAGCTGGCCCTGGTCGAAAAGCACGAAGAGGTCGAACCGGCTCGCATCGTGCCCAAGGCCAACGAACTGTACAACTCGCTGTTTGCCAACCGGGCCGAGTCCGAATCGGAGCTCGAGGACAAGCGCGGGCAACTGGAGATCCTCCAGCGCCACATCCGCGACAACGAAGACCACGTCCGGAAAATGGACGAGTGCCGCGAGTTGCACAAGGAAAAGCTCAGCTACCTCGAGCTCAAGTACACCGAACGCGACCTTGCCCGCAAGAACCTGCAGACCACCCAGGACCAAGCGAGCCTCGAAAAAGAAGGCATCTCCGCCTTGCGCCTGCGCAACGATGCTTCGATGCCCTTGCAGAAGACCGGCCCCAACCGCACCAAGCCGCTGGGCGCGGGCATCTTTGGCGGCCTGGCCCTGGGCATGCTGCTGGCCGTGTTGCGGCAGTTGCTCGACCCCACAGTGCGCTACCGCGAGACCGTCGAGCAGGAATTGGACATGACCATCCTGGCGGTGGTGCCCGAGTCCCGGGCCCTGCGCCGCATCAAGCCTGGCCACGTCAACGTCGCCTGATCCGCCTTCTTTCCAAGGAACCTACCCATGGCATCCCCCTTCACCGGCGCAGCGAGCCCCTTGCAGCAGGCCATCGAGGCCGTGCAGCCCTTGGCCGAGGATCTTTGGACCAAGGTCGCCGTTGCCCACCCGCGCAACGAAGTCAGCCGCATCCTGTTCACCGCCGCCGAACGCGGCAGTGGTACGACCGTTCTGGCCGCTTCCTGTGGGATGGGTCTCGCGCGCAACCTGCGCCAGGAGACCACGGTGGTGGAGACCAACCTGATGCGGCCCGCCCTGGCCACCTACCTCGGGCTGCCGGGGATGCCGGGCATGTCGGATCTCCTGGTGGGGCGCGCGCAACTCTCCGAAGCTCGCTTCCAAGTTCCCGGAACCCCGAGTTTGTACGGTCTGCCCGCGGGTAGCGCACGGCCGGCGGTGCCCGGTGAGTTTGCGGATGATCGCGCGCGCAACCTGCTCGAAACGCTGACCAAAATGGGCCGCTTCGTGTTGTTCGACGCGCCGCCGATCACCGAACACTCGGAGGTGCTTTCGCTGCTCACCTACGTGGACTCGGTGGTGCTCGTGGTGCGTGCGGGTGCGACCAAGAAGACCGCCATCCAGAAGGCCGCCAAGATCATCACCGATTCGGGCGTGCCCCTGCTGGGGACAATCCTCAATCGCTTCCGCTCGGACGATCCCCTCACCCGGCGCTGAAGTCCGATTGGGACCGGGTCATTCGCCCAGGGCTTCGATTTCGGGGTGCAAGCCCAGGTCGGCCAAGGCCCGCGTGATTTCCGTGCGGTAGATCGGGTTCATGATCAGCACCCGTTCGATCGGTCGGCCGGGTAGCTCCGACGGCTGGATGATGGGGTGCCCGCTTCCAGCCACGAACTTGCCCGCCTTGTCGGGGTTGATGTCCACCACGCACTGGATGCGATCCCAGGACCCAAGCGTGGTCAGGAACCCCGTGGCCTTGGAACCCGAACCCCAGAGCGCCACCGAACCCGGTTGGCTGGCTTGGAGCCAAGCATGCCAGCGCTTCAGGCTCGCCTCGCAGCGCTCCTGGAATTGTCCCACCGCTTCCAGGATCGACGCCGGATCGGGTTGGGGATGGGTTTGCATGCTCGAGGGATGCGCGTCCAAATGCAGGTACTGGCCCGCATACACCAGCCCGAGCCGATCGACCGCGAAGCCTTGGCTTTCGAACAGGTAGCGCAGCGAAGCCCGGGAAAAGTATGAGCAATGCTCGTAGTAGACGTCCCAGAAGGCACCCTCGCGCAGGATGCGCTCGGTGTCGGGCAACTCGAAGAAGGCGCAGCGCTCGGGATGCGAGCCCAGGTGGGCGCGCACAAGTTCGACGAGCTCCGCTACGCGCGGCAGGTGTTCCAAAGTATGGCGGCAGACCACAGCCGCCGCTTCGATCGAATGATGCTGCGGGCCGTAGGGCTCGAACAGGAATTCCAGCCCCAGCCCAGCGGAACGGTCCACTCGGCCGGCCGTTCGGCTGGGGTCGATCCCCACGCCTCGGGCTCCGGCGGCGCGACACAGGGCTTCGAGGAAGTCGCCCCGTCCCGGGCCGATCTCGACTACGGTCTGGCCTTGGAGGTCATGGTCGTCGGTAAGGCGCGCAATGGTGTCCGCCAGGAAAGCGCGGAAGGTGCCGGAATAGCCCTGGGTCTCCTCGTAGTCCTCCCCGTAATCGATTCGGGACGCATCAAAGGCCCGGTTGAAGAGGAATCCACATCGCCTGCAGACCGCCCACTCCAAATCCCCCTGGGGAAACCCCCGGGCCTGGGCCTGGTCCGCCAGCAGCACACACGAGTGGATCGGAATGCGAGCGACCGAGTACACCAGCTGGCAGTCGGGGGCGGCACAGGCCGGGCAGGCCCCGGCGGGGCCGCTGGGGAAGCCCACGTGAGGGGGGAGGGAAGGCTGGTCCATGATCCCGGAAGGGGTCGGAAAAGGGGGGGAGTGGGGATGCCCCGGAGCGGGCCGAGTATAGAATGCCGGACCTGCCAACCCGAGCAGGCAATCCTGCGGTTGCCCCTCGGTCCCCTCCTGGGCCCACATTTTGGGGTACCCTTTTTCATGTTGCGCTTCTTGCCCGACTCGCCCCCTGGGCAGCCCCTGCGCGTGCTGTGCCTAGGAGCCCACTGCGACGACGTGGAAATCGGAGCGGGGGGGACGTTGCTGGCTTTGGCCCAAGAACGGCCCATCGAGGTCGAATGGGTGATCCTGACGTCGGACGCCGTACGTGCCCGAGAGGCCCGTTCGAGCGCACGCTGGTTCCTTTCCCAGGGCCAAGTGTTGCCCGCGAGCCTCGAGCGCATCCACATCCACGAATTCCGCCCGAGTTTCCTGCCCAGCCACTTCGAGGAGCTCAAAGAACTCTTCTACGGCATCCGCCAGCGCATGGACCCGCACCTGGTGTTCAGCCACCACCGCGGCGACCGCCACCAGGACCACCACATGGTGGCCGAACTCACCTGGAACACCTTTCGCAACCACGCGATCCTCGAGTACGAGATCGCCAAGTTCGAGGGGGACTTGGGGCAGCCCAACGCCTTCGTGGAATTGCCCCGCCCACTCGTCGATGCCAAGATCGACGCGATCCGCACCCACTACGCCTCCCAGGCGGACAAAACCTGGTTCGACGAAGAGGCCTTCCGCGGCCTGATGCGCCTGCGCGGCATCGAATGCAACGCGACCAGTCGTTACGCCGAAGCCTTCCACCTCTCCAAAATCCTGCTCTAGATCCCGACTCCCATGCGCGTACTCCTCACCGGCCACAACGGTTACATCGGGCAAGTGCTCGACCCCATGCTGCAGTCCTTTGGACACAAGGTCGTGGGCATGGACACCTTTTTCTTCGAGGATTGCCAGTTCGAAGCCCCGCCCAAGGGCTCGGAGACGCTGCGTAAGGACATCCGCGATGTCCAAGTTCACGACCTCGAAGGCTTCGACGCGGTCATCTTCTTGGCGGCGCTCTCCAACGACGCTCTGAGCGACCTCGATCCCAACCTGACGGTCGAGATCAACCACAATGCGACCGTGCGCTTTGCCAAGTTGGCCAAGCAGGCGGGGGTTCGGCGCTTCCTGTTCTCGTCCTCGTGTAGCTTGTACGGGGCGAACGAAGGCGATGACCTGCTCACCGAAGAGTCGGGTATGAACCCCGTGACTCCCTATGGAAAGGCCAAGATTGACGTCGAACGCGAGCTTTCGTTGCTCGCCGACGACACGTTTTCGCCCACCTACATGCGCAACGCGACCGCCTACGGCCTTTCGCCTAGCTTGCGCATCGACCTGGTGGTCAACAACCTGACCGGGTACGCCTACACGACCGGGGAAGTGTTGATGAAGTCCGATGGCAGCCCCTGGCGCCCGCTGGTGCACGTGGAAGACATCGCCGCCGCGATGCGTTGCGTGCTCGAATCGCCGATCGATCCGATCCACAACCAAGCCTTCAACGTCGGGCAAACCGCCGAAAACTACCAGATCAAGGACGTGGCCCGCATCGTGCAGGAGGTCGTGCCGAACAGCCGCATCGCCTTTGCCGAAGGTGCCGAGCCCGACAAGCGCAACTACCGCGTCAGCTTCGAGAAGATCAGCGCGGAAGTACCCACCTTCCAGCCCCAATGGACCGTTCGCCAAGGCGTCGAGGATCTACTGGCCGCCTACAAAGCCCACGGGCTGACCGTCGACGAGTTGTCCTCGTCGAAGTACCTGCGGATCAAGACCATCCTCGGTCACAAGAACAACGGACGGCTCGATCAAGGCCTGCGCTGGGCTTGAGCTCGTCGGGCCTCGTGAATCACTCGCCGATCGGCTGGACGCTGCCCGAACCCGATACGTTGGCCTGAACCGTCGGGGTGCCGCGGTAGCGGACCGATGCCGATCCGCTGGCTCGCGAAGTGAGTTGGCCTTCGACCCAGAGCTGTGCATCGCTGGATCCCGAAAGCCGCAGCGTCGCGCTTTGGGTTTGCACGCCCAGCATGTCGATGTCGCTGGAGCCGCTGCACAGAGCTTCGAATTGGCCCACCTGGCCCCGGGTGGCGCGCAGGTCGCTGGATCCGGTGGCCTCGTAGCGGACGGACTCGGACGTCCACGACGCAAGGGTGATCCTGCTCGCGCCGCTGGTGCGTAGCTGGAGCGAGCGTGCTTGCAGTTGGTCGATTGCGATCTCGGTCGAACCGCTCGCTTGGATGTCCAACAGGTCCGCTTGCCATGCGTCGGCTCTTAGATTCACCGCGCCGCTCACTTCGATGCCCGAGATTTCGGGAGCGGTGATGCGGTAGATGGTGGTTTGGCTGGGACTCCAACTGCCCCTCTCGAAACCCAGCCGAAGCGTGCCATCGACCACTTCGGAGCGTATATGCGGCAGCAGATTGTCGTCGCACTCGATGGTCAAAGCCTGCTGCGGGCCTTGGGTGAGGAACACGTTCGCACTACCGCTCACGTCGATGGCCTGGAAGCCGGGCGTTTCGCGCGTTTCCGTCAGGATCGTGCCTGAACCCGGTACGGCAGTGATCATGGCGCAGGCAGGCAGGATGGGGGTCAAAAGAAGCAGCGAGTGGCGGAACAACATGGGGGCGTCCTGTAAGGAATCCTGTGGAGTGGGGCAGGCTACTAGGCAACGCCTAGCCGAGACCTATGGGCCTACGCGCCTTATCCGAACATATTTTGGTCGGAGGCCCCAATCCCACCGCCGCCGGCTGCGGATGGGTGCCCGCCTGGCTCGAACGGGCACTGGGGCACCGCAGGCTAGGCGGGCCGGACGATGCGCTCAGACCTCGCGCACCGTGGGGATGGGGATGATGAACTTGCCCCCGCGCTCGCGGTACAAGGCCCGTTGAGCCAGCACCTGGGGTTCGAAGTTCCAGGCCAGCAGCAAGGCGTAGTCGGGGACATCCTCGTCCATCTTCTCGGGCGGATGGATCAAGAGGCGGTAGCCGCTGGTCCAACGCCCGTGTTTGTGGGGGGAAAGATCGACCGCGTACTGGAGGACCCCGGGTGGAAGATCCAAGAACGCCAGCAAGGTCGTCGCCATGCCGCCCGCAGCCCCATAGGCCACGATGCGCTTGCCCGCCGCGTGGTAGTCGATCAGTTTCTGGCGCAGGGTCGAGCGAATGGCCTGGGCCTTGGCGGCGAAGGCCTCGTAGAACGAGAACTCATCGACGCCCCGGGCGTGCTCGTTGGCCAGTTCTTCCTCGACGGCAAAGGTGGGCTCACCACCGCAACGGAAGTACGCGCGCAGCGATCCTCCGAAGGTGGAGATGCGTTTGACGTCGACCAATTCCATGCCCGCGTCCTGGAACAGTCGCTGGAGCGAGGTGACCGTCCAGTAGGTCACGTTCTGGTGGAACACGTTGTCGAAGGCCACCATGTCGATCGTGTCGACCATGTAGGGCACTTCGAGCACCAACATTCCGTCGGGCTTGAGCAAGCGCTGCACGCTAGCCACAAACTCACGCGGGTCGGGGATCAAGTTGAGGATGTTGTTGCCCACGATCACATCGGCCTGGATGCCCTCCTGCGCCAATTCCTCGGCGCAGGCGGCGTCGAAAAGGCGGCAGCGGGTCTCGATGCCCTTCTCGTTGGCGACCTTGGCGGGACCTTCGGCGGGGTCTACGCCGAGTACGCGCAGACCGGCCTTTTGGAAGACCGCCAATTGGTAGCCATCGTTGCTGGCGGCCTCGAGAACGAGGGCGCCGGGGGCCATGGGCTTGGCCTTCATGATCTCCTCGGCCGCCTGCGTGAAGTGCTGGACGAGCGAAGGGTTGATCGAGGTGTAGTAGGGATAGTTGCCGCCCCACAGGATGGCAGGGGGCACATCATGGGTGATCTGAACCAAGGCGGACTCGGGGCAAAACACGAGCCGCAGCGGGTAGCCCGCGTCCTGGATGTTGGGGTCGTTGCTATCGAGCAGGACGTCGGCCAGGGGCACTTCCCCAAAGTCGAGGATGGTTTCGAGATTCGCGCTACCCGAGGCCCGACAGCGCAGCGAATCGGTGGTTTCCGTGCTCATGATTTGTTCCAGATTTGCCAGGGGGCATTGCCCTCCGTGTGCAGTTCGTGGAGCAGTGTACGGTCCTTGAAGGTATCCATGTTCTGCCAAAATCCTTCGTAGCGCATGGCGAGCAGGCGATTCTGAGCAATCAGACGCGCAAAGGGCTCAACCACCAGTTCTTCGCCCATGTTCATGTGGTCGAAAATCTCCTGCTTGAGCACGAAGTACCCACCGTTGACCCACAGGTCGGAGTTCTTGGTTTCACGCAGCTCTCGGACTCGGTGGTCCGAGCCGATGTCCACCACGTGGAACGAGTGCGGGGGCTTGACCGCCACAAAGCCCGCGACGCAATCCGAATCGCCGACTTGGCTGATCAGGTCGGGGAGGTGGAAATCGGTGACGTTGTCCGAATAGTTGGCCAAGAACATCTCCTCACCCTTGAGGTGCTCCTTGACCCGCAACAGGCGCTCGCCGATGCAGGTCGAAATCCCCGTGTCGCAGAAGGTGATGTTCCAGTCGTTGATATCGGTGTTGAGCAATTCCATGTTGCCCTTGTGCAGCACGAAATCGTTCGAGACGTACTCGTCGTAGTTGACGAAGTAGTCCTTGATGTAGTCGGCTTTGTACCCCAGGCAGAGGATGAAGTCCGTGTGCCCGTAGGCCGCGTAGTACTTCATGACGTGCCAAAGGATGGGCCGATAGCCAATCTCGACCATCGGTTTGGGGATCTTGTCGGAGTAATCCCGCAGGCGCATGCCGAGCCCGCCACAAAAAAGCACCACTTTCATGACTCAGTCGAGAATCTGGATGGTCGGAATTGGAATCACGAAGCGCGCACCCCAGGCTCGAGCGTGGTCGAGCTGTTTGCGGATTTCCTTTTCCAGGTTCCAGGGAAGGATGAAGATGTAATCGGGTCGCGCTTGGTCGAGCGCGTCGGGCGGCAGGATGGGGATTTGGGTGCCGGGAGTATAGCGACCGTGCTTGTAGGGATTGCGGTCGACCGCAAAATCGATCATGTCGCTGCGGATGCCGCAGTAGTTGAGCAGGGTGTTGCCCTTACCCGGAGCGCCGTAGGCCACGACCTTCTTCCCGGCTTGCTTGGCTTCGATCAGGAATTGGAGCGTGGAGCGCTTGGAGGCTTCGACCTTGGCGGTGAAGTCCAGGTAGGTTTCCAGCGCTTCAAATCCCTGCGAACGCTCGGTTTCGAGCAGCTTGCCGACGCGCTCGGAGACCTTGTGGTAGCCCGGGTCGGTGAGGTGCGCGAACACCCGCAGCGAACCGCCGTGCGAGGGGAGCTCTTCCACGTCAAAGACCGACAGGCCCTGGGCATTCAAAATCCGAACGATCGTGCCGAACGATAGGTACGAGAAATGCTCGTGGTAGATCGTGTCGTATTGCACGTGTTCCATCAGCCGCGCAAGGTGCGGGAACTCCAGCGTCAGGACGCCTTTGGGCGCCAGCAGCTCTTCGAAGCCACCCACGAAGTCGTTGATGTCGGGGACGTGGGCCACCACGTTGTTGGCGGTGATTAGGTTGGCCCGGCTGTGTTCCTTGCGGATGGCTTTGGCGGTGGCCCGACCAAAGAAGGATTCCATGGTGGGAACCCCCTTTTCTCGGGCCGCTTGGGCTACGGTCCAGGAAGGCTCGACGCCCAGGCACGGGATTTCGCGTTGGACGAAGTTTTGCAGCAAGTATCCGTCGTTCGACGCTACCTCGACGCAAAAACTGCTCTTGCCGAGGTTGAAGCGTTCGGTCATCGCCTCGCAATAGTGAGCAGCGTGGCGCAACCACGAGTCCGAGAACGAACTGAAGTAGGCGTAATCGTCAAAGATGCTGTCGGCCGCGACGTAGTCCTTGAGTTGCACCAAGTAGCACTCGCTGCAAACCCAAGCGTGCAACGGGTAGAACATTTCGCCCCGATCGAGTTGTTCGAGCGTGAGGAACGACTCACACAGGGGCGACTTGCCCAGGTTGACGAAGGTGTGCTCCAGGGGGGCAGAGCAGAAGCGGCAGCGAGCTACCGATTGGGGGGAAGCGGGCGAACTCATGGGGAGGGTTAGGCGACGCGCAATTCGGGGTGAAGGTCCATCTTCGCCAGGCTGGTACGAATCTCGTCTTGGTAGATGCCATTCATGATGATCACGAGGTCCGGCTGGAAGTCCACCAAGGCGCTGGGCGGGGCGATGACTTGGCCGGTTCCTGCCACGTGCAAACCGTGCTTGCGCGGATTGATGTCGATGGCACAGCCAATGGTTCGATCGGGATCGACCAAGTTGAGGAAGTTGACCCCCCGCGCCCCCGTGCCCCACATGGCCACGCGCTTGCCTTCGCGCTTGGCCTGTGCCAGGCGCTCGGTCCAGTCGGCGAGGCGTTTGCGCCAGGCGATGTCAAACTTTTCGACCGCCTCGGTGAGCTCACGCATGTCGTCGAATTCCGCGCTGCGGTCGGCGACGCTCGAGTCCGTCGTGGCCTCGACCGTGATGAACTGGCGCTCGTAGGTCTCGTGGGCATGGGTCACCCGGAAACCCGCTTGGGAGAGCAGCCGCGCCAAGCTCCCGATGCTGAAGTAGGTGCAGTGTTCGTAAATGATGTCCCACGAGGTTTGCTGCTCGAGGGTCGGGAAGATGTTGGGGACTTCGAAGGCCACGGTGGTGGCGTGGTCCTTGGGGAGGCCGCCGCGGATGGTTTGCAAGAAGCGGAGCGGGTCCGGGACGTGTTCCAAAACCTGACGGCACACGAGCAAATCGGCCTGGATGTGGAGCTCTTGGCCACGGGGCGGAAAGGCCTCCACATGGATCTGGATGCGCCCATCCTCGAGCGTGGTGGGCTGGTCCGGCGGGTAGCTGGGGTCGAAACCGATGCCGCTCGCGGCTCCGTTTTGGACCATCAGTCGCAAAAAGGATCCGTCGCCGCACCCCACTTCCATGACCGCCTTGCCCTCCAAGTGATGGCGCTGGATGAGGTCCTTGGCGAACCCCTGGATGTACCCCTGGAAGAACTCCGAGAAGCCCAGCGAGTTCTCGTAGCCTTCGCCGTAAGCCAACAGGTGGGCATCGAAATCGCGATTCGTGGCCATTCCGGTCGCCGGATCCAGCACCATCGCAATGTCTCCACGCGGAGCCGCTAGGGCTGTTTCCGCACTCGGCCAGAGCACGCAGACGTGCACTGGGATGTTGGGAAGGTCCAGAAAAGGCTGGCTAGCGGATTGGGGAGGCATGACGAGGGGAGCCCAGGTCGGGGAGGGTTCGGGCGGAACATGGTACGGGACCCACTGGCCCCTGCGCACCATGCAGAGTTTCGTTTTGGGCATCGACCATTCGAGCGGCGGCCTTGAGCCCTACCGGTCCAACGGGGGGCCCGGAACTCCGGCTCTTTCCTGGAAAGTCGCCGGTTCCCGGAGTGCGACACCCGCATGCTATTTTTGGGCCGATTTGGCTACCCGGACAGGGCTCCCCCTAACGGTAGATTCAGCAAGGAATCCCCAAATTGGAGGGCTGGCGGGGGTACAATGACCTGGATGTACCCGGGGTCAAACTCCAGGGGAGGTCGCAGGCCATGCGCTCCCCGTCCCCGGGTGGATTCTCCACTAGCGTCCAACCCAGGGACCCCTCCATTGAAGTCTGTTTGCTGCCCGTCGTTCCGTCTGCTCGCCCTAGCACTCGGACTACTCGTTAGCGCCCCGCTTGGGGCCTCGCCGCAGGCCGCTCCGCTCCAACGCGCGAGCGCGATCCCTGCACGTACGGTCCAAGCCCCCGCCTCCGACTCGGTCTATGGCTGGAGCCTGGTGGCGGGCCTGTTCCAGTCGGATGACTTCGATCATTGCGGCGGCCTTTCCGACTTTTGGACGCTGGTAGATCCCACCGGGGACTCGACCGTAGCGGTCCAGGGGGTCGGGACGGGCCAAGCCGTGTTGAACATGACCGCAGCGGCAGGCAGCGAGCACCAAGCCTGGAACAGCATCTATGCACCGCATTTGATGCAGCCGCTCGGATCCGGAGACTTCGAGGTCGAGCTCCAGTTCACCGACCGTCCGGACAACGACGAAATCTATGGATTGATCGTCAAGCAGGACGAGGCCAACTGGTTGCGGTTCGACTTCTACGGCTATGGCGGGTCGACCTACGCGTATTGCGGTCGGACCTACAATGGGCGAACTTCCAACCGATCCAACCAAGTGCTTTCCGGTGGCAGCACGCCGTTGTGGATGCGGGTGGGTCGTAGTGGCAACTCCTTCCGCTTTGAGTCCTCGACCGATGGCGTGAGTTGGACGCTGCAACGTAGCTTCAACCAGAACATCTATCCCGATGAGATCGGGCCCTACGTAGGGAATTTTGGGTCCTTCCCCGCCGCGAGCATGGGGGTCGACTACTTCTTCGACACCATCGCACCGATCAGCCCGGAAGATGCGGGGACGGTCGATTTGCCTTTGACCCTAACGCTGGGCGGATCGGGCGCGGTGGACTTGAATCCCCCGGGCGGCTTGTACGCTTGTGGCACCAGCGTGACCTTGACGGCCACCCCCGCACCCGGCTGGCGTTTTGTTCGCTGGAGTGGGGACTTGGCTGGTACGAATCCCGTGGCCCAAGTCACCATGGACGGTGCGCATTCGGTCACCGCGGACTTCGAAGTGGTGGGCGGCAATCCGGCGCCGGTGATCTCGGGCGTCCAGATTCAGCCCTTAGCCGGTGGTGCCAGCGTGCAATGGGACACCGATCTTTCGGCCAACAGCCAGGTCGACTACGGCTTGACCGAGTGGCTCGGAAGCACCGTGTTCAACGCCAACTTTGTGACCCAGCACGCGCTCCAGCTCACGCAGCTGATGCCCGGAGCCACCTACTACCTCCAGATCACCTCGATCACACCCCTGGGAGCCCTGTCGCAAGCGGGCAACTGGGTCTTGGTGACAGCTCCCGCGGTACCCGTGTTGACGTCCGAGGACTTCAACACCTGTGGGGGCCCCTCGCCGTTATGGACGGTGGAAGATCCCGGTCAAGTTGCGAACTTCACAACGCTTGGAATGGGGACCAGCGATGCGTTCCTGCAAGTGGAAGCCCCTGGGGGCGCGCTCGTGGAAGCCTTCGGTACGTTGTCGGTGCCTTACCTTTGGCAACCGATGGGGGACGGGGACTTCGATGTGACCACGCGCATCCAAACCCTACCCGACGCCGACCGTTCGGCCGGAGCGTTGGTGGTCGAGGATGCGGACAACTGGCTCTCCTTCGAGCTCTACCATGCAGCGGGTATGGTTCGGGCGACGGGCGTGGTCACCCAAGCAGGCAGCAGCGTGCGAGTGTTCGACGCGCCAGTTGCTGGGTTTGGGTCGGCTTGGTTGCGTTTGGTGCGCACGGGCAACGATTTCGAGTTCCGCTACTCCGACAACGGCGCTACCTACCAGTTGTTGAACACGTCGAATGTGCCCCTCGATGCCAATCGCTTTGGGCTGTACGGAGGCAACCTGGGGACCCTTCCAGGGGTGAGTGCCCAGTTCGATTTTGTCGAGGACGCGCTCGATCCCTTGTCGCCGGAAGACGGTCCCATCGGAGGGGTCGCTCCGCGCGTTTTGACTTTCAATGCCACCCCCTCGGGTGGTTCGATCGTGGCGGACCCGGGACTCGCTGCCTACGCCTGCGATGAAGTCGTGAGCTTGCTGGCGGTTCCGGACCCAGGCTTTGCCTTCAGCAATTGGACCGGGGACCTCAGCGGCAACGCGAACCCCGCTTCGCTGACGATGGATGTGGACCACACCTTCGGCGCGGTCTTCGTTCCGATCAACGTTCCGCCCGTGATCACCAACGTCCAGGTGGCGCCGGGAACCGACGACGCACTCGTGACGTGGACCACGGACGTGCCTGCGACTTCGCGCGTGGAATTCGGAACCACCCTCGCTTTCGGGAGCATGGTCGAGAGCGCCAACTTGGTGACTTCGCACCAGCTGCTCTTGCCGGGCTTGATGCCCACCACCCAGTACCAGTTCCAGGTGTCGTCGGTGGGGGCCGGGGGCCAAACCATCGCCCCGAGCGATGTGTTCACGACCCAGACCCCGGCCAACGCCGTGGTCACCTCGGACGATTTCAACGGCTGTGGCGGCTTGGGAGCCCAGTGGGCATTCGTCGATAGCCAGTTCTTTGATGGTCAGTACGGCGTCCAAGGGGCAGGCACGGGCGATGCTCAGCTGTGGATCTCGGTCCCGGCAGGTGTCGAGCGGGAAAACTACAACACGCTGCATGCGCCGCGCGTGATGCAAGCGGTGGAAGACACCGACTTCGAAGTCGAACTCAAGTTTGAGAGCGAACTCACCACGCCCTACCAGATCCAGGGTTTGTTGGTGCAGCAGGATGCCACCAACTGGCTGCGGTTCGACTTGTACCGTGCACCTGGTGGAGTGCGTTTCTACGCGGGATCCACGGTTTCAGGCGTGACCCAGACCAAGGCGGATGGTGCGCTCACGTTGTCGGCACCCTACTACCTGCGCGTCGGCCGGGCCGGAAACCTCTGGACGTACTCGGTCTCGGGCGATGGGGCGAACTGGCAACAAGTCGCGAGCTTCACGCGCGCTGCCGCGATCCTTGAGCTCGGCCCCTACGCTGGAAACTCGTTCTACGCGGGCAACTCACCGGCCTTCACGGCCGTGTGTGACTACGTATTCGATGTGGCCGACCCGATCGTGCCCGAGGATGGCCCGCGCGGGAACTCGGGGCCCTTTGTCCTAGGCGTTACGGTTCCCCAGGGGGGCGGCACGGTCATGACGACGCCTCAGCAAGCGGACTACCCCTGCGGCACTCCGGTGAATTTGCAGGCGGTTCCGGATGTGGGTTACGTCTTCACCGGGTGGAGCGGGGCTGCGTCAGGCACGAGCAATCCCTTGGTTTGGGTGGTTTCGGAGGATGCCGACATCGTGGCCAATTTCAGCCTCGACTCGGGAGCCCCGATCATCACCAACGTCCAAGTCACTCCTAGCGCGACTTCCGCGATGGTGACTTGGGACACCCTCGACCCGGCCAGTAGCAACGTGGACTTTGGGACCACGCCGGCCCTGGGAACCAGCCAGGGGGACGCCAACCTGACCACCCAGCACTCGATCATCCTCCCGAACCTGCAGCCCGCGACCACCTACTACTTCCAAGTGGGTTCGACCGACGGCGACGGGGATACGACCTTGGAGCCGATCGATAGTTTCGACACGCCGGCCTCCGGCTCGATCCTGTCGGATGATTTCCACTTACCCAACCTGAATCGCAACCTGTGGACCTTCACCGACCCCAACGGGGTGGCCCAGTTGCGACTGGTGGGATCGGGTACGGCGGACGCGCGCGTGGAGATCGAGATCCCTAGCGGTGTCGCCTACGAGCCCTACCAGCAAAACGGCGCCGCCCGGCTTTCGCAGCCCGTGGCCAACGAGGACTTCTCGTTCCAGGCGAAGTTCGAGAACCCGATCGTGGACGTCAACACCAGCACGGGCATCTACGTCGAGAAAGACGTCGATGATTGGATCCGACTCGATTACTACTTCGATGGTTCCAACCTGCGCGTGTTCTCCTCCCGTTTCCAAGATGGCAATCCGGGTAGTTCGAACAACGTCGTGGTCCAAAGCGGACCGTGGTTCGATGACAGTCCCCTGTACCTCCGCGTAGTCCGGCAAATGAGCCAGTGGACCACCCAGTACAGCCTGGATGGGGTCGCCTGGACCACCGTCAAGAGTTTCTCCTTCGGGATGATCCCCGAGCGCGTGGGCATCCTGTGCGGCAACGAGAGCTCGGACCCCCAAGGACACACCGTTGCGGTGGACTGGTTCGAGAGCGGGGTCGCCCCGATCCTGAACGAAGATCCGGCGGTGGGGGCCGATACGGAAGCTCCCTATGTCTACCGGTTGTCGGCCGTGGCCCTATCGGAAAACGCGCTGCAGATTTCTTGGGCCACCGATGAGCCGTCGGTCGGGGAGGTCCAATGGGGAACCTCGGCTGCGTATGGGCAGACGCCGGCTGTGAGCTCGCAGCTCGCATACCAGCACACGGTGACCCTGGTCGGGCTTTCGAGCGACACGGTGTACCACTACCAAGTCGTGGCGACCGATCCCTCGAACAACCAAGGTGTGACCACCGATCGCCAGGTGCGCACGCTTGCGCCTCCGGTGATGGGTGCCCCTTCGGTGGAGTTCTGGTACGGACTGCCCGATCCCTTGACGGGCGCGCACATGTTGCAGTTTGGCGAGTTGGGCAACGCCCAGCCCCAATTCAACGTATTGGGCCGAGTCCTAGATGCCGACCAAGATCGGATTGCTCTGGAAGTCAGCTTGCAGTTCCGTGTGAACGACGGGGCTTGGCGCCCGCTCACCCTGGGAGACGATCGGACGATCAACTATGCCCCTTGGCGCCTCGCCAACGAGGGAGACTTCAACATTGAGCTGTACATCCCCGAACTGCTCTCCGGCCCCCTGGTGGGTGGTGTGCACCGCAACACGGTGGAGCTCCTGGCGGAAGACCTCGATGGGCATCAATCCACCACCGTTGCGATCGTGGACTACACCCCCAACGTGGTTTGGACCGACACGCTGACGATCGATTGGGACCAAGTCGCTAGCCAAGGCGCCCACGTGGAAGACGTGGTACAGGTCGTGGATGGACGCTGGGAAATCTACGACCATCCCACCTTGGGTCACGTCCTGCGGCCCCTGCCGAGCGACCTTGGCTACGACCGTTTGGTGGCCATTGGCGAGGGCAGCGGTCCGAACGGCTGGGACAACTACGAAGCCTTGATGCCCGTCACTGTGCATGCGTTGGATCCCCAGGGTTACACCACAGGGACCAGTTCGTACGGCATGGGTTTCCTGCTGCGTTGGACGGGGCATACCCCGGGCGGCCCCTTCTTGCAGCCGAACCACGGCTTGTACCCCTTGGGTGGACTGTGGGTGTTCCGTTGGTTCAACTCGACCGAGAGGTGGGAGCTTTGGATCAATGAGAACCAAGCCATCCTGCCCCAGCCGGGGAACGACATCTCAGTGGGAGTCACCTATTGGTACCGCGTTCGCTGCCACGACGCCCCGGGCGGCGGAACCCTATATGCTTTCAAGGTGTGGCCCGATGGGGCGGCAGAACCCTCTGCTTGGACCTTTGAGTACACGACCAACCCCGGCGATCCGCCGCGGGGATCGCTCCTGCTCGTGGCCCACCACGTCGATGTCTCCTTCGGAAACATTGTCGTCACGCACCTACCGTAAGAGCCTGCTAGGGGGCCGGGGCCGAGTTTCGGCCCCGAACCCCGAATCTCAACCTTGTCCAAAGCCATGTCGACCCTGCTCCAATCCCGCCGTCTGCGAACCCTAGCGATCGTTTTCCTAGGCTCCTTGGCTCCCGCTTGCTATCACAACAGCAGTTCCTCCGCTGGTTCGGGTTCGGGAGGCAACACGCCGCTGTCCATCAGCAACCTCATGGTGGAACCAGGGCCCAACTTTGCTTTGGTTCGTTGGGATACCAACTTGGCTGCGGACTCGAGCGCCGAATTCGGCCTCACCTCGCAGTATGGCGATGCTGTGGCCGATCCTGGACTCGTATTGCAGCATGAGCTGTTGCTCACAGGACTGCTTCCGGGGACCGAGTACCACTTCAACGCCCGGTCGGAAACGTCCATGGGCTTGACCGCCCAGACGGGGGACAGCGTCTTCACCACCGGCTTGCCCGCCGCCTTGCTTTCGGACGACTTCAACCGATTCAATCTGAATCGGAGCATTTGGAGTTACGTCGATCCGCATTACCGGGGCGAGTTGATGATGAAGGGCGCGGGCACGGACTCGGCGCGGGGCATCCTGAATGTCCCCGACAACTACGACTACTCGCCTGAGAACGGTTTCCTGCGCTTGGCGCAGGCCATGAACGACATTTCTCCCGCCCGCTTCGAAGCCAAATTCGTCAACCGTTGGACGGTCATCGATGGCTACGGTGGCCTGTTCGTCGAGTCGGGGCCAGGCACGTTCGTGCTGCTGGGCTTCCGGTATGACGGAACCGACTTGGTGTTGCAGGCATCCGAGTACGCCGGTGGTGCCCTGCTCGGATCCCAATCTGCGTTTGTGCAGGCGGGGAGCTGGGACAGCAACGATCCGCTCTACCTGCGCGTCGAGCGGATGGGGGACCAGTACCAATCGAGCTTTTCCCTCGACGGGCAAAACTGGGTCACTGGACCGGGTGCCAGCCTGACGGGAGCGCCGAACCAAGCCGGCCTGTTCGCCGCCAACGGAGCGGGGACCGATGGCCGCTTCGGCCTCGCGACCGACTACCTGTTCGACCTCGCGAGCCCGCTGCCCGCCGACGACTTGGGGGTCCCCGAGGACCACGACGATCCGTACCTGTATCGCTACCAGGCCCAGGCCCTTTCCGACGCCGTCATCCGCCTGCGTTGGTGGACCGATGAAGCCACGGACGGCGAGCTGCGCTATGGCCTGACTCCCTCGGTGATGGGCGGCGTCCAGTACCTTGGGCAGGCCAACTGGGCGAACGAGCTCTTGATCACGGGCCTGGACCCGGGCAGTGCGTACTACCTCGAGCTGACGGCTGCCGATGGCCGTGGGCAAACCGAAGTGCTTTCGGGAGTGGTGGTCACCACCCCGGCCTTGGCCGATGGCATTCCCGCCGCGCGGGTGTGGAACGGCTGGGACCACCCGACCTTGCACATCAACTACCAGACCTTCGGTCTCAAAGGCAATGCCCAGGACACGATCAACGTGGTTGGGCGCATCTACGACACCGATGAAGAGCGCGTGGACCTCAACGACGTGGTCACCTGGACCCTCAACAACGGGCCGGAAAACACCGCAATCCTTGGGGATCCGCGCTGGGTTGACGGCACGGGCCAAGCCCCCTGGCGTCTCAGCGATGAAGGGGACTTCAACTTGGTGATTCCGGTTGCCGACTTGGACAGCGCGCCGCTCGAAAACGGCTTCCACAAGAACGAAGTCCGTTTGGAAGTGGAAGACAACGACGGCAACATCGGCGTGCACACGGTCTTTGTGAACTGGAAGCCCAACACCAGCTGGCCGACTACCTACTCGACCGACTTCGAGGCTGCTGCCATGAGTGGCAAGCTGGCCTTGCAGAACGAAGTCCAAGTGATCGACGGTGCCTGGTACTTGGACCACATGTCCGACCTCGGCTACACCCTTCGCACCAACCCCAAGCGTCTCGGGTACAACCGGATGTTCGCGATCGGAGAGGCCCTGAGCAACCAGGCCTGGAGCAACTACGAAGCGCGCATTCCCTTCGCGGTGCTCGGCTTCGACATCGCCGGCTACACACCGGGTACCGGGTCCTATGGCTTCGGTGTCATCAACCGCTGGAACGGTCACCAAGATGGTGGACCGTTCGTGGAGCCCAAGCACGGCATCTACCCCTTGTCCTCGATGTTCACCTACCGCTGGTTCGATCTGGCAGGGGACGAGGCCTGGCAAGTGGGGATCGATGCCGGGCAAGCGGTCACGAACTTTGCCGCGACGCCGATCGTTCCGGGCGAGTCGTACGTCTTGAAGGTGCGCGTCGAGGACCAGGGCGATGGATCGACCCTGCACAGCATGAAGATCTGGCACTTGGGAGACCAAGAGCCCAGCGAGTGGTCTTTCGAGCAATCCACCGATGCGGGCAGTGGCCCGGCCACGGGTTCGCTGGCGATCTTCGCCCACCACGTGGACTTGGTGGTAGGCGATATCTCGGTTACCGGCCTCTAGGCCCAAGCGAGTTCGAAGAGCCCCCCGGATGCGTTCGTCGCTGTCCGGGGGGCTTCTATTTGGGCAGGAGTTCCAGCTGCTCCAATGCCGCCACCATGCGCTGGGCGGCCCGCGCGTGACCTTTGGGGTTCGGGTGAGCATCCACCGGCGAATTCACCCATTCCCGCATGGGGGCATCTTGGAACCAGGGCGCGGTGTCGAGGATCGGAGTCCCCGGGATGGCTTGCGTGGCGGCTCGTTCGAAGGCGTCGCTCCATGGGTGCGGCTCCCACCGAAAGTGGAACACCGCGAGCGGGGTGTCCCGTTCGCGGCAGGCTGCTTGGATGCGCTGCAGGGCGCTGAGGCTGGCTTGCCAGCCCTCGCTCCCGGGCCGCACGGAACGCTCCTCCAGCCCCTGGTCCACGCCCCCAAGCCCGTGCTCCAGCGTGTGGTGCACCAGCTGGTACAAGTAGCTCGCCCGGAGCAGACGCTGCAGCCGCCGCAAGACCGAACGCGCACGCGCTTGCGCTTCCGCCTTCCAGCGCTCGGAATAGGTCAGCACGTCGTTGTCGATCAAGACCAAGACCACGAGGTCCGGCGCCAAATCCCAGCCATGGTGCTGCAGGTAGATCGCTTCCTGTTCGGTGTTGTAGCTGCAGACTCCCGCGTTGACGGAACTCCAGGGGTTCTGAGTCCTCCGGGTCCATTCTTCGGACACAAGCTGCACAAAAGTATCCGCTTCCGAAACGCCCCAGCCGAACACCACGGAGTCGCCCAAGAACAGGATCCGCCGTTCTCCGGGACGCTTGGGAAGGATTTCTGGGCCACGGAGCCCGAGCGAATTGAAGCGCACCTCCACCCCGTCCAACTCGGTCCGTAGGGATCGCGGCTGCCCGTACACCAGGTCCGGGTCGGGCTGGCGCATGCCGATGTAGCGCTGCATTTCGTGGCGATAGGAGAACCCCAGGGGATCCCATGCGCGCAGGCCTACCTCGGCCACGATCAAGGCGATCAGACACCCTAGACCCAGGGCCAAAATGGCCGGAACCCGGCGCACCCAGCGGGCTCGAAGGGACGGGGCCAAACCCGCCGTCAGGATCCCAGCCAAGGCTCCCGCGCCCGCTACCATCAGCGCGTAGCCCCGGCTCCAGCGGCCCCACACGGCGGGTTCTTGGGATTGGTGCCCCGCGACCCCGGCGAAAGCGGCCCAGGCCAGGACGGTCAGGATGGGCCAAGTCCATTTCAGGGGGGATGAACGGGGATTCATGCAAACTCTTTCCGAGACGGTGGGGGGGGTCCGTACCCTGTTGGGCCGGAGTCCCGGGCGAGCGGGCTCAGGGCCCAAACTTCGAGGCCTCAAGCTTATCTTTTTGGGGCAAGATCCCCGATGTACCCTGTCGAGCCTTTTTGGCGCAAGCGACCGTGTCCCAACCCCAACCCCCTGAGTCCCAAGTACCGAATCCGGAGCCTGGGGACCATTCCCACGCTCCCCAGCGGAGCGTGTTTTCTGGGGCCCGATGGCACTCCTTCGGAGCGGGTTCGGTCCAGGCTTCGCGCCTTTTGATTTCCCTGGTCCTGGCCAACATGCTCGGTCGCGAGCTGTTTGGCTTGATGGCGGCCGTTCAGGTCATCGTGGGGTTTGCCGACTACTTCAAGGATGCTGGGATCGGCCAAGCCATCGTGCGTCGCCCCAAACTCGAGCCCGGCTTCCTCAGCACGGTTTTCTTTGCCAACCTCGTCATGGGGGCAGCCATCAGTGGGGTCATCTGGGCCTTGGCCGTGCCCATGTCGCACTTGATCCACGAACCCCAGGCGATCTCGGTGCTGCCCGTCTTGGGCTTGTCGATCTTCATTTCGTCGTTCGGCGTGGTGCAGCGCAGCTTGTGCGTACGGACCATGCGCTTCGATCGGTTGGCTCTGTCCAACCTGGTGAATGCGGTGGTGTACGGGGTGGTTGCGGTGGGGCTGGCCTACCTGGGGTGGGGCATCTGGGCCATGGTACTCGGAACCCTGGCGGGGCAATTGTCCTCGAACGTGGTGCTCTGGTTGCAGACTTCGTGGCAACCGGCTCCTACCTTCCATTTCGCCTACCTGCGCGAGATCTGGGTCTTCTGCGCCGGGATCTTGGGGTCCAACCTAGTCAACCACTTCCTGAACAACATCGATCGGATGGTGGTGCAAGTGTTCCTGGGGACCAGCGTGCTCGGCTCCTACGCCATCGCGGCGCGTTTGGTGACCTTTCCGGCGCAAAACCTGGGGCGCATGCTGACGGCCGTGCTGTTGCCGTCGTTTTCGCGCCTGCAAGACAACCTCGAGTTGTACCGGGAAAATTTCCTGCGCTCCTGCGCGGGGATCGCCATGTTGACCTGCCCGATGATGGTGGGGCTGATGGCGGTAGCGCCGATCCTGGTCGAGTCGCTGTTTCACGACCCCGAGTGGCAGGAGGCCATCCCGCTCATCGTCTGGATGGGGCCGTTGGGCATCGTATTCGCCATTTCGCTGCCCCTGCACACGATCTACGTCTCGTTGGGTCGCAGCATGGAGTTGATGGTGTACGGCATTCTGTTCGGTATCATCTCGGCCGAGGCGTACCTGCTGGGTTCGCTGCACGGGGTCAAGGGCGTCGCCATTGCGGGCACGCTCACCCATACCGTGATGTCGTATTTTTACTTTGCGGTCCCTTTCCGCTTCATCCATCTCAAGGTGCGCCGTTTGGTCCGTGTGCTGTTCCCGTACTTTGCGGTGAGCGGGGCTATGGGACTGTTGGTATGGGGTCTGCGGGACCTCCTGACCCAAGCCGGGCTCGACCCGCGCATCAACTTGGTGTGCTGCGTCGTGCTGGGGGCCGCCTTCTACGGTGGGATCCTTTGGCGCTTCAAGCCGCCTGCGATGGAAGACATGCTGCGCTTCGTAGGCATGCGACGCCGTTCGGCCAGCTCGCCGGTGGAGGTGAAATCGTGATGGGGGGCCGACAGCGGCGAGGGGAACGGCGAGCCGGAGGAGCGACGCTTTGAAGATTCTGGTGGCCATTGCCAACCACGGCACCAAGAACCGTGGGTACTTGGACCAGTTGCTCGCGGCGTATCGGGCGATGCCTTGGGACGTTCATCTGGTGGTGCTCTCGGACAAGCCCAAGACCGATCTAGGCGACGACGTGGAAGTCCTGGTGGGGGCACCGAGCAAAGACCCCTGGTCGCTCCCCTTTGCCCATCGTCCGCTGTTCCGTGACCGGGTCGACGACTACGACCTGTTCCTCTACTCCGAAGACGACACGCTGCTCACCGAGACCAACCTGCGAGCCTGGATGGAAGTCCAAGCCCAGTTGCCGCCCCATCAAGTCGCGGGCTTCCTGCGCAACGAATACTACCCGGACGGCAAGCTCTCCTATTGCGGGGTCCATTACCACTACCACTGGGACGTCCACCGCATAGGCCGGGTGGGTGCGGAGGTGTGGGCGCACTACACCAACGAACACTCGGCATTGTACGTGCTGAACCAAGCCCAACTCAGGCATTGCTTGGCTTCGGGTGGTTACACCATCGAGCCGCACCAGGGCCGCTACGACATGCTGGTCTCGGCCGCTTCCGATCCCTACACGCGTTGTGGTCTGGAGCGCGTGATTTGCGTCACGCGCCTGCCCGAGTTTCTGCTGCGCCACCTGCCGAATATCTACATTGGGCGCATTGGTGTGCACGAGGATGATTTTCAGCCCCAATTGGATCGGGTGGAGCAAATTGCGAAGGGGGAGCTTGCTCCCCAAGAGTTGTTCGATCCGGTGGTGCGCTTGGACGTGCCGCGCGAAGCGTGGAACAAGGACTACTACCCGAGGCCCGAGCCCTTGTATCGCGAAGCGCTCCAGCTGGACGGGGCTTCGGTGCTTTCGGTCGGCATGGGCGCGGGCTTCTTGGAGGCCGATTGGATCGAGGCCGGGGCGCAGGTCACCGGCATTCCAGTCGATGCGGTGATCGGCGCGATGGCCGCGCGACGCGGTGTACGCGTCTTGGAAGCGGACTTGGAGCGCGCCATTGCACAGGTCGGCAGCGATCGCTTCGACGCGATTGTGCTGCACCACACCCTGGAGCACCTGCCCAATCCCACCCGCTGGCTTGAGCGTTTGACCACTTTGCTGGCACCTTCGGGACACCTCGTCTTGTGGGTTGCCAACCAACCCGGTCGCAAGGTTCGCTTCCGGGTGCGCAAGGAGGCCTACCCGCTCGCAGCCCACGCTTCGTTTGAGGAAGCCCACTACCACGAAACCAACCCCAAGGTGGTCCGCCACTGGGTTCGCGAGGCAGGCCTACGGCCAGATCGCATTCGCTACCAATTGCGCGACAAGGCTGCCCGCGTCGCTCCCTATGCCTTGGGTCTGCTCGACCCCTACTTGGCCGACTCGTTCCTATTGACCGCTCGCCGCCCCTAGTGCGACTGCCCGTGCGTTTCTCCGTCGTCATCCCCGCCTACAACCGCGAAGGTACCGTCGCCCGCGCCATCCAAAGCGCGCTCGACCAGACCTTTCCGCCTTTTGAGGTGTTGGTCGTGGACGATGGTTCCAAGGATGGTACGGCCCAGGTCATTGCGTCATTCGGGCCGCCGGTTCAGTTGGTCTCGCGTCCCAACGGAGGGGCTCCCGCCGCACGCAACAGTGGCATCCAGCGGGCCAAGGGGGATTGGATCGCGTTTCTGGATTCCGATGACTACTGGCTGCCCCAACACTTGGAGCGCATGGCCGCAGCGATTCAAGCGACCCAGGGGCAGGCGGACTTTTACTTCGCCAACATCGACATGGCCGAGAACGAGGGCGGTCGGCCGCAGTGGGAGCGGGCGGAGTTTTCGATTGCTGGGACGCACTCGCTGCTCGCCGACGGCACCCCGTGGGTGCTGCGTCCGCGCATTCCGATGATGCTGCAAGCCTCGGTCTTCCATCGGGAACGTCTCTTGGCCAGCGGAGCCATGTGGGAGGCACTCCCCATGCGTGACGACACGCACGTTTTCCTTAAGCACGGCATCCAGCGGCCGGTGTGTGCCGTCGCGGAGATCGGAACAATCCAGACTTCCGATGATCAAAGTGGGGGCCGCCTGACCACCACCATCAGCAACAAGACCCTGCGCTATTGGCGCTGTTCGGTGCTGATGTGGAAGGATCTGTTGGGGCGCATTCCGCGGTCGGATCGAGCCAGCCGCCGACTGGTGCGTCAACGACTGGCGACGTCGCATTTGCGGTTGGGCATGGGCCTGGCTAAGGAAGGCGATCGTTTGGCCTTTCTGAAACACCTAGGTGTTGCTTTCTGGGTTCATCCGGCAACGGTGCTGCAAACCATGGCCAAGAAAATGCACCTTGGATCCAAGCAGGATTTGACCGCCTAACATGCCTTCCCGTCCCCGCATCTCTTTCGCCATTCCGGTGTACAACGGAATGCCCTATCTGGTCCCTGCCATCGAATCGGTGTTGGGGCAGAGCTTGGGGGATTTGGAGTTGATTCTGGCCGACAACGCATCCAACGACGAGACCGAGGAGGTTTGCCGGCGGTATGCGAGCGAAGATGCGCGTGTGCGCTACTTCCGTCATGCTGACAACATGGGGGCGGCGGCCAATTTCAATTTTGCCGTGCATGTGGCCCAGGCGCCCTACTTCAAATGGGCGGCCGCCGACGATGTGTGCGGTGCCGATTGGGCACGGGACAGTGTGGAAGCTTTGGATCAGGCCGGCGAGCAAGCGGTGTTGGCCTTTTCGCACGTCCTGTGGATCGATGCGGCAGGCAATCCGATCGAATCCTACGGGGCGGGTTTGCCCTGGAGCTCGGGACCCCCGCACGAGCGCTTGCGTTCTCTGCTCGCCAATCCCGTCCAGTCGCATCTGTTCAAGTGCAGCCCCATCTGCGGGGTTTCGCGCTTGAAGACCCTGCGCACGACCGAATTGATCGGCCCGTTCGGCGGTTCGGACAAGGTCACCCTGGTGGAGATGGCCTTGCGCGGGCAGTGGATCGAGATCCCCAAGCCGCACTTCCAACGCAGGGTGCACGAGCGATCTTCCTTGGCGGCCAACAAAAGCCCGGAGGACGTGGCCCGCTGGTTCGACCCCAAGCGCGGAGGACGCTACCCGATGCCGCGCGTCACCCTCTTCAACGCGTTCTTGCGCGCCATCCAACGTGCCCCGCTCAGCCGTGGCGAACGCTGGCGCTGCCTACGCGTGTTGGTGAGCTTTTTCCGGTCCGAGTGGCGCGTCTTGGGTGGCGAGTACAAGATCAAGGTTCGCGAACGCCTGGGCCTGCGCCGGGGCGGGCGATCAGGCTAGCCCGGATGCGGCCAACAGGTGCTGCATTTGCTCCTGGACCTTGGCTTGGACCTGCGGCAAGGCCGCTGCCAAACGGGCTCCGCGGGCAGACCGTTCGTCGTAGCTTGTGAGCAAGTGGGCCAGGGCTTCGCGGGTGTCGAGCGAACGCGGGTCGGCAACTCCCTCGGCTTGGTCGCAGGTCTCAAAGACGCCTTGGAACTTGAGCGAATAGGCCACGGCCGCGGTGGGAACCCCCGAAGAGAGCGAGCCGATGGTGCTGTGCATGCGCGTGCCGCAAAACCAGCGTAGCCGGCCCAGAACGGCTTTGACCTCGGATGCGGTGTAAGGCGGGGTCAGGATCGAAACCTGTTTGCGCAGGGCCTCGGGCAACTGTTCGCGCACGCGGGCGCAGGCCTCGGGATCGGACTCGATGTTGCCCTTGGGTTCGATCACATGGGGGACCAGGATCACCCGTTCGCCGCGCTCGACCAGCGAGCGCACCAAACCGTCGATCAACTCGGCATAGTCGGCGCGGAATCCGTAGCGCGTCTTGGCGGCGCTGGGGTCGAGGTAGATCAGCCCACTCACGTTGATGCCGACTGCGCCCGCGGGTTCGCCCAGCCAAGCCTTGGTCTTGGAGTCGAGCATGCCCATGCGCGGTTCGGTGGTGGGTAGGCCAAAGGCCAAGTCCACGCCTACCCGGTGTCGGGCGGGATCCAACTCAGGCCCCAAGAGCTCGCGCAGGGCCTCGAAGCTGCGCTCATCGCGCGCCCAAGCCACCGTCGCTTTGCGCGTCACTTCCTCGGCCAGCGTGCGCAACCGGGGGGTCTCGAACGGCCCGTAGGTCTGGGGCAACAGCACCAACGGGCGACCCAGCTCGAGCGCCAGGAATTTGGGATGGGTGGTCGTCCAGAAGCGCTTTTCGCCGTACAGGTCGGTGAAACTATCCCCACCCGAAACATCCCACACCGCCTGGCTGTTGCGCACCACGCGCACGGCCGGATTGCCCAGTCCCCCGAGCCTTCCCATCAATCGCATGCAGGCCATCGAGTCCATGCGCCAGAAGCGCTTGGAGTTGTTGGCGGCCATGCGCGTCACGCGGTGCTGCGCTGTTCCCAGCCGAACCTGCAGGGGTCCCGAGCCGCGGCCGAAGTCGAAGACCGTGATTTGGGCCAGGGGGTGCGCCGAGAGGACCCCGGCCACCGCGGAATGGTACAGGGCGGAAACGCCCAGGTTGCCCGTGGAGGGGGCGGCCCCGAACAGGCACAATTGGGGGGGCGACTGAGGGCGCGACGGAGGTGAGGGCTGCACGGCCCGCAATTCTTCGCTCGCCAGGGGAGCGCGGCAAGGCCCGGAGCGTGCTTTCCTTGCAGGATCGGGAAAGGCCCTAGGACCGGGACCAATCGCCGCAATCGCGCTCCTCTCAGCGCCATTCTTGGCCGAAACTACCGACTCCGCCGCTCCGCTCGCCGCCACCACGCCCCATGGGACCCATCCGGAACATCCAAGATGTCGCAGAGAAGCACCTCTGCACGGGTTGTGGGGTTTGCGCATTTCTGGAACCCAAGGGAATCCGCATGGTCGATGACCTCGATCAGGGGCGACGTCCTGTGGTCCAACCGGGCGCGGGAGTCGGGGCGAGTTTCGAGGCCTGCCCCGGCAAAGGTCTCGAATTGCCGCCCTTCGATCCGGCCAGTGGGCATCTGCGCGAGCTCTGGGAGGGCTGGGGTGGCGTGCTCGAGCTGTGGGAGGGTTATGCCAGCGACGATGCGATCCGTTTCGCCGGTTCCAGCGGGGGGGCTGCCACCGCGCTCTCGCTCTTCGCGCTCGAAGCGCGTGGCAGCAGCGGCGTGTTGCACGCGGGGGCTCGCAAGGATGTGCCCTACCTCAACGAGACCCAATTCAGCCAGAGTCGCAGCGACCTGATGCGGAACACCGGCTCGCGCTACGCTCCGGCCAGCCCCTGCGATGGACTCGCCCAACTCGAAGCGGCTCCCAAGCCTTCGGTTTTTGTGGGCAAGCCCTGCGATGTGGCTGGGCTCAAGCGCGCCCAAGCGGTGCGCCCCGGGTTGGAATCCAAGGTGGAGGTTTCGATTGCGATCTTCTGCGCGGGAGCCCCGTCCACCCGCGGCACCCTGGAAATGGCGCGTCAAATGGGCGTCGAAGATCCCGCGCGCATCGAGTCGGTGCGCTACCGGGGCCAGGGGTGGCCGGGCCATGCCGAGGTGCACGGTACGGACTCGCACGACCAGCCGGTCGGCGGAAAGCTCAGCTACGCCGCCTCGTGGGGGGACATCCTGCAGAAGTTCCGGCCTTGGCGCTGCTACGTCTGCGCGGATCACACGGGCGAATTCGCCGACCTGTCGGTGGGGGACCCCTGGTACCGCGAAATCCCTGCGGACGAACCGGGTCGCTCGTTGATCCTGGTGCGCACCGAGAAGGGCCGCGCGTTCCTCCAGGCGGCGCGTGAGGCGGGGGTCCTGACCCTCGAGCCCGTGCCCGCGCACATCCTGCCCGATTCCCAGCGCAACCTGCTGCACACCCGCGGAGCGGTCTTTGGGCGGGTTTGGGCCTGCCGCATGCTGGGGGTGGCTGCCCCTAGCTTCCGCCGCATGGGGGTCGGAAAAACCTGGCTTACACAGCTGTCACTCAAGCAGCGAGCCCAGGCTTTTTACGGTACGTTCAAGCGCGTGTTTACCAAGAAACTCTACGCGCGCCGCCCGGTGGTGCCCATGCCTGAGGCTCGCACCCAAAAGGAGCTGGGCGAGTGAACTTTCTGGTACTGGCTTTCCAGAACTACCAGAAGGAAGGCTTTGGCGAGCAGGCTTTCCACGGGCACACCACGCTGCATCCGCTGGCGTTGCTCGGGATCGTCGTTCTGTGCGGCATGATCCTGACCGTGCGGCGCTCGAAGGCGACGTATCCGTTCGTGTTGGCGGCTTGCTTCCTGCCCGAGGCCCAACGGGTGGTGATCGTGGGGGCGGACTTTTCGATGCTGCGGCTCTTGCTGTTGGCCGGGATGTTGCGCGTCTTCACCAAGGATGAGGTCAAAGACTTTCGCTGGCGCAAGCTAGATACTTTGGTGACCACTTGGAGCCTCGTAGGGATGGCCGCCTACGTTGCACTTTGGGCGGATTTTGGCAAGCTGATCTTTCGCGTCGGTCAACTCTACGACATCCTGGGCATGTACCTCTTCTTCCGGATCGTGGTCCGGAATTGGGCGGACGTGGAGGCTTTTGCCCGCTTCTCGGTCAAGGTTTTGCCGCTCTTGGTGGTGTTGTTCTACCTCGAGAAGCGCACGGGCCAAAACCCCTTCCACTTCCTGGGCGCCCAACAGTGGGCGGTCATTCGAGAGGGCCGCGTTCGCTGCCAGGGGCCGTACCCCCACGCCATCCTCGCGGGCTGCTACTTCGCTTCGCTGTTGCCCATGGTGGGGGCGCGCTACTTCCGCAAGGGCGGTCGGATCGAGGTGATGGTGGGCACGGGGATGGTGCTCGCGTTGGTGTACTTGTGCGCCTCCAGCACGCCCGTGGTGGGGGTCATGGCCGCGGGCATCGGGGTCGTGGGCTGGAAGCTTCGCCGCTCGATGCGGCTGGTGCGCTGGTCCACCGTGGGGATCCTCGTCGCGCTCCATATGGCGATGAAAGCGCCGGTTTGGCACCTGATTTCACGCATCAGTTTTTCCCAGGGAAGTACCTCGTACCACCGCTTCTTGCTGATCGACAACTCGATCCGATACTTTTCCGATTGGGCTCTTTTGGGAGTCAAGGACACTGGGTATTGGGGGCACGCCCAGGGCGATTTGACCAACCAGTTCGTCCGCGAGGGGGCGCGCGGTGGCTTCCTGACGTTGATCCTGTTCGTTTGGGTGCTGGCGGAAGCATTCAGCCTCGCGGGACGGCTGTGGCGCCGGGTCGAACGCAACCGCGCCAAGCGCGCCGTCGCCTGGGGTTTGGGAGTCGCGGTCTTCGTCAACGGCATGATGTTCCTCTCGATTTCGATCACGCACAGCCAGCAGAACATGATGATCTTCCTATTCCCCATTGCGGCGTTGGGTAGCCTAGCCCCGCCCGATCGAGGGTCCCGACGGCGCAAGCGCCGAAGCGCTGTGCGGACTTCGACCTCCTCCCAAGCCCTAGCGCATCCCGCTAGCGTACCCGCCGCATGACCCCTACCCCGCCCGCGAGCCAGCCCGAGCTTTCGGTCTTGGTGGTCAGCTACCAGACCCGCGAGTGGACCCTCGCGTGCTTGGAGTCGCTGCTGGCAGAGACCAAGACCACGCCTTACGAGGTGCTGGTTCTCGACAACCATTCGAGCGATGGTTCGGCCGAGGCGATTGCCGAGCGCTTTCCCAGCTTGGAGCTCTTTGCGCTCCAGGAGAACCTGGGTTTTGGGGCCGCGAACAATTACTTGGCCGAACGCGCTCGGGGACGTCGGCTTCTCCTGCTCAATCCGGACACGGTCGTTTTGGATGGAGCGGTGGATTCCCTGTGGCTTGCTGCGGAACAGCGTCCCGACGCGCGCATCTGGGGCGGGCGTACCCGCTTTGCGGATGGAACGCTCAACCCCTCTTCGTGTTGGGATGCGCCCACGCCCTGGAGCGCGTTGAGCTTGGGGCTCGGACTGGCGCGCGCGTTCCCGCGCAGCCCTTGGTTCCACCCCGAAGGCCTTGGGGCTTGGCAGCGCGATACCGAGCGCGACGTACCGATCGTTTCGGGTTGCTTCCTGATGATCGATCGCGACCTGTGGCAAACCTTGGGTGGCTTCCACCCGGACTTCTTCATGTACGGTGAGGACGCCGACCTGTGCCTGCGGGCACGGGCGCACGGCGCTCGCCCGCACATCACCCCGGCCGCGACGATCGTGCACTACGGGGGTGCTTCCGAGCGCGGGGTCCGAGCAGGGAAGATGGTGCGGCTCTTCAGCGCCAAGGCTCAGCTCTACAAGAAGTTCTGGGGGCCTGGAGCAGCACGCTTTGGGCTTTGGACGCTCGATCTGTGGACTCTTGTCCGCCGGGTCGGGTTTGGGGTGGCGGGTTGGTTGGGCAAGGGGTCGCCCGAATCACGGCGCATTTGGAAGGAGATCTGGGACCAACGATCGACCTGGCACCAAGCCTTTGCTCGAACCCAGCGCTACGGGAAAACCGTCCCGGCGAGCCGTCCCAAGGGGCCCACGAGGGGTGCGGCATGAGGGGTGCGGCATTAGGACGGGTGGCACTAGGACGGGTGGCATGAGGACGGGTGGCAAAGTTCTGGCCGTGGCCTCGGGCGGCGGGCATTGGGTGCAACTCATGCGCCTGCGGCCGGCTCTCGAGGGCTATGAAGTGGCCTATTGCAGCGTCCACCCCGAATATGCCGAGCAAGTACCCGGATGCCGGTTGCACGTGGTTCACGATTCGAATGCGAAGAGCAAGTGGGGAGTGCTGCGTACGGCCCTGGGCATCCTGTGGGTCCTACTCAAGGAGCGGCCCGCCGTCGTGCTTTCGACCGGTGCCGCGCCTGGAGGCCTGGCGCTGTTCTTCGCCAAGAAGCTGGGCGCCAAGACCATTTGGATCGACTCGATTGCCAACGCGGAGGTGCTGTCGCTTTCGGGGCAAAAGGCCGGTCGCTACGCAGACCTATGGTTGACCCAATGGCCCGAGTTGGCCGCCGATGGGGGCCCGGAGTATTCGGGGAGCGTGCTGTGATTTTGGTTACGGTCGGGACTCAGGGGCCCTTTGATCGGCTCGTGCGCGCGGTCGATGCTTGGGCAGCAGCCCATCCCGAGCAACGCTTGGTGGCCCAAATCGGAGCCACGGACTTCCAGCCAGCGGCCATGGAGTCTGCGGCCAACCTCGATCCAATTCGCTTCGAGCGTTTGTTGCGCGAAGCGGACTGCATCGTGGCCCACGCGGGCATGGGCACGATCCTCAAGGCGCTTGAACTCGGCAAGCCGGTGCTGATCATGCCCCGGCGAGCTGCGCTGGGGGAGCAGCGCAACGAGCACCAACTGGCTACGGCGGAGCGCTTCGCCCGCTTGGGAGTGGTCCAAGTGGCGGCGGACGAGCACGAACTCCCAGCCAAACTCGATGTACTGGTTCAGCAGGGGAACGTCGAACGGATCAGCAACAGCGCCTCCCCTGAGTTGATCGGTCGGCTGCGGGGCTTCTTGGGCGAGCACTTGGGCCCGCCCCAGGGCTAGTGGTTGTTGATGCTCATCAACTCGCCGGTGTCATCCCAGCGGTTGCCTTCCAAGTGCACTTGGCCCGAATTGGTGAGTACTCCATAGCGATACTCGCGCCCAAATCGATTTCCGATGAGCCGCACGTTGGTGGGGGGGCCGTATCCGTTGCCCTTGTCGGTGATGTAGATCGTGTAGTTGCCGCCAGACAGCCAATTGCCTTCAATCAGGACGTCGTCGATCGGGCCCAAGCCGGTTTGAACGATCAGGCACGCGTTGGATTTGTAGGGAGCCCCGATGTCGATGGGCAGATCGAAGCAGTTGCCGCGGAAGACGAAGCCTTGGCCATCCCGGGTTTGGTTGCAGTCCGCGTGGGCTCCGGGCAGGGTTCCAAGGTGGTGGACCCAACAGCCCTCGACCGTCGAGCCGCTCGAAGTCTTGAACCCATCGCCTCCACTGTCATGCAGGTTGAGACGGCGCGCCGTAAAGCCCCCGCCAAACACCCCCGCGCTGGACATGTTGTAGATCTCCCCGTCCTCGAGCACGATTCCCGTGTTGCCAAAGCTGCAGCGAATTCCATAGGGCTCGTTGGTCGCGTCGATCACAAAGTTGCGGACCGTCACGTCGTCGGCCTGAATGGTCAGAGCCCCACGGATGCGGACGTTCTCGATGCGAGTCCCCGCCTTGGTGATGGTCATCGAGCCCACATCTTCCAGTAGGGTTGAGTCCAGGGGGCCCGTGTTGTGGGGCCCTGGCTTGATCCCGAACCCGGAGGTCCCGGACGGTTGGATGCGCAGGACGACCCTTCGCTCGCAGGTCCCTAGGCTCCCGTCCACGTTGGAAAAGGCAACCGGGAGCTCATAGGTGCCCACCGGCATGGTATCCAGCAGGGAGCGGTCGAGCCGCAATTCCAAAGGCTCCTGTTGGCCAGGCGCCAGGCTGCCTTCGTGGGGTTCGATGCCGAGCCAATCCGCCGCTTCCGAAGCCGACCAACGCAGCGGCTTGGAGCCGATGTTGCGAATGACCCAACCGCGCTCGGCGCGCAACTCGCCGGTATCCTTGGTCAAGTAGATCGAGGTCGCTTCGATCGGTTCCACCGCCAGGTGGCCTTCGTTCGAGTCGCCCGAGCCTACCGCAAAATTCTGCAGGATCTCTTGGGGGCTCAAGGCTCGGTCGTAGACCGCGATCAAGAACAAGTCGCCCAGCCAAGGGCGCGTGGCGCCCACTTCGTTCGCGACGGCCAAGGAGTAACTCGAGTCCCAGTTTTCCAGGGTCCCTGGGAGGGTGGCCTCGGCGACGCGCTCCCCATCCACGTACAAGCACGTCGTGCCCGCCGACGTGCGCGTGTAGACCACGTGTTGGACGGCGCCGGTCGGGCCCGCTTCGGAGCTGGCGATCCCGGGGTCGCCGTTCAGATTGGAGTCGGTCGTGCGCAGGTTCACTTGGAATCCGGCCCCGCCTGCGCCCTGGCCCAAGCCTTGGGCCAGGGTGAAATTGCGCATGCGATTCCCCTTGGAGACTCCAATCAGATGGGCTGGCTTGGCGGCCTGTTCGCCGGTCTGTCGGACCCACGCCTCCAGGCTGATGGCGCCCGTACGCCGGATGGTTTCGGTCAGGCGCCGTGCGGGCCCCAGGGTGTTGAGCAAGGTGGGGGACTGGATCGAAAGTCCGCCCGAAATCCAGCGCACGGCGGTTCCATTCTCCACGACCAAATCCAGGGCGGGGGTTTGGCCGGAGCGGTCGTGGATTTGGGTACCGGTGGCCTCATCGAAGCGGTACTCGACCACGATGCCGTCCTTCACGCGTTCTAAGGCTTCCGGCACCGCCGCTTCCCCGGACTCGGATTGGGTACTGGGAACCGGGTTCCAAGCGGACAGGAGAGCCCAAGTCGCGGTTGCGAGCAGGCAGATGCGAATCAAAGGCGAAACCATGGGGCGCTAAGGGGGGCGAGCTGGGGGAAGGCAGTATCCCCCTTGGGCAGGGAACCGTCCAGGGGCTTCTGGTTGGGTGCTACGTTCGGGCCCCGCCCACGCGAAAGGGCCAACTTCCCTGGCGGGAAGCTGGCCCTTCATGCGTGGCTAGCCTGCGGCTAGTTGTTGTTGATGTCCATCAACTGGTCGTTGTCATCCCAACGGTTGCCGCTGATCAGCACGGTGCCCGTGATGTTGAGAGGACCGTAGCGGAATTCCCGCCCGAAGCGGTTGTTGAGCAGCCGAACGTTGGTCGGGTCCCCATAGTTGGGGCTGGACGCGCTGCCGTTCCACTTGTTTTCGACGTACACGGTGAAGTTGCCGCCCGTCAGCCAGTTGTTTTCGATCAGGATGTTGTCAATTGGACCGTCGCCGGTCTGCATGATGAAACAAGCGTTCTGCTTGTACGGCTGACCGATGTCGATCGGCAGGTCGAAGAAGTTGCCCCGGAAGATGAAGTTCGATCCCCAGCGCGTTTGGTTGCAATCGGCGTGGGCCCCATCGTTGGTCCCCAGGTGGTGCACCCAGCAACCTTCCACCAGCACGTCGTTGGTGGCTTTGAAGCCATCGCCGCCCGACTCATGCAGGTTCAAGCGGAAGGCAGAGAAGCCACCGCCATAGATGTGGGCACTGTTGACGTTGACCAACTCGCCATCTTCGAGCACGATGCCATAGTTGCCACCCGTCGCCGTGATGGCGTAAGGCGCATATCCGGCGTCGACGATGAAGTTGCGAATCGTGACGTTGTTGGCCTCGATCACGATCGTCCCCGAGACTCGTACGTTCTCGATGACCGCACCATCTTGCGTGATCGTCATGCCTCCGACGTTTTGCAGGATGCTCACATTGGTCGGTCCCGTATTGGTCGGACCCGGACGTTGTCCATCCCCCGACCCCCCCGAGCCACCAGGAGCTTGTACGGTCAAGCGCACGACTTTGTCGGTGCTCCCGTACCCGCTCGTGGTGTTCTCGAAATGCGCCGTTGCGGTGTAGGTACCCACCGGCATGGCCGCCAGCTGGTTCTCGTCGAGCACCAGATTGGCGAAGGCCGCTTGATCCGGATCCAATTGTCCGGCGGTTTCTCCAAGGCTGATCCAGGGCGCGTTGACCGATGCGGTCCATTGAAGGCTAGCGCCCCCCATGTTCACCAGGTCGAAGCCCTCCGCGTTGGCGGTAGCCGCAGAGCCGATGGTTGCCGTGATGCGGATCTCCGATTGCGGGCTCACGTCCAAGTGACCGGCCACGATGGCGCCGCTGCCCACGCTGCGGTTCTGGTTGACTTCGGCGGCCGTCAAGGCACGGTCGTACAGGGCGACGAGGTAGAACTCGCCCAGCCAAGGACGGCTGGCGCCGAATTCATTCGCCAAGACCAAGGGATAGCTCGGATCCCAGTTGGAAAGATCGCCAGCCAGTTGCGTGTCAGAGGCGACTTGGCCATCGACGAACAACCGAGCTTGGCCATCCAGCCGCCGGGTGTAGACCACGTGCTGCAGGGCTCCCGTAGCGGCGCCCGCACCCGTGGTGAGAATCGGCATGCCATCCAGGTCGGTGCTGGTCGTCCTGGCCCGCATGTTGAACGTGTCCTTGGGCTGCGCGCCCCAAAGGCCTTGCCCCAGGGTGAAGTTGCGCAAGCTGGGCCCGTTGGAGATACCCACCAAGCGTGCCGGACCGTCTTGATTCAGGTTGCTGGGACGAATCCACGCCTCGATGGTCATTTCCCCGCTATCCATCAGCTCCTGGTTGAGCCGCGTGGCCGCTCCGGGAGTCGCCAAGCGAGTGGGGGATTGGACCATGAGTCCGTTGGGAACCCACTGAACGGCCTGCGTGTCCTCGATGACCAAATCCATGGCCGGGCTACTTCCCGAAATGTCGTGGACCACCGATCCGGCGCCCTCGTCGAAACGGTACTCGGCGATCAGTCCGTCGCGCACACGACCGTCCGTTGAGCCACTCAGCGTCACATTGATCTGGACGGGCTGGTCCTGGGAGTGGTCGCCAGTCGGCCCAACCATCACCTGGGTGCTGAACGTACCCACACCTTGATCCGAGAGCAGGAGTTCATCGACGAAGAGTTCCAAGGTCGCCGAAGCGCCCGGATCCAGGGTCGTCCCATCGGGCGTATTCAAGGTGAGCCAAGCGGCTTCGGGAGTCGCTTCCCAATCGATGGGCGCATCGCCCCCGTTGGTGATCGTAAGCGAGGCGTTGGCCACGCTGGGATCCGCGTCAAGGGTGGTCACCACGTTGACCTCGGTGTCCGGTCCAATGACCAACTCTCCCGCCGGCGGTGCTTCGACCGTCAACTGGAAGGCCAAGTACAGGCTGCCTTGGGTGTTGCTCCGGCTGCGTAGGATCAAGTCCGACCCGTACTCACCAGGCGCCAGCTGGCTTGCCAAAGCGTGGTTGATTTCCACCACCACATCGGTTGCCGCGCCCGAAGCGAGCATGCCCCCCGGTGGGGTGGCGGTGAGCCAGGGAACGACGGTGTCCAAGTCCCAAACCAACACCTCTTCCCCGTTGTTGCTGAGGTGGTAGGTGCGGGTTCCTTGTGGGAATGGTCCGCCTTGGGGCCCAACGATCTCGAACAGACCGCTGTTCTCGACGAGGGCTCCATAGGCTCCATTGCCTTCGGTGACCGTATCCAGGCTCATCGGGCCAGTACCACAACCCAGTAGGGTGGTGAGAACCAACGCCGCGCCCAGCGTGCCAGAGGCACGATTGTTAATTTGAAGTTTGAACATACACTCCCGGGAGTATTCCCCTGGCCGCTGCCCCACCCCTTGGGAACCGAGATTCCCGCTCCACCGCCGAAGCAGCGAAACAAGCGAGAGGGTGGCTAGGCGACCTGACTCTTTGGATTGTGACCGGCCTGGATCCAGCGTCCGCCCGAAGGGCATGGCACCACGTGCGTGGCGATAGGGTCCTTGGCTTGCCATGGCGCGGCCCACCCTGGCAGGGTGGGTCAGGCCTTGGCTCGCTATCGGCGCCCGTTAGGAAGTCGCTTAAAGCGAACGGTAGAAACTCGAGTAAGGAGTCCAAGCTGAGTCAGGCACCCTGCGCAGGGGGCTGCCGGCGGGGGGGGCGCCTCGGAGTGAGACCGTCTTTTGGGCGCCAAGCCGCCTCCCGGCCCTTTCATTCCCCTTCAGGGCGCCGGAACGCCCGCCCTGTGGCCAAGCCCTAGCGGGCCTCAAAACGCAGGGCGGGGGCTCCCCAATCAAGGGAGCCCCCGCCCGTCGCAACCTAGCGGCAGTCCGTTACTGGTTGTTGATGGTCATCAACTGGTCATCGTCATCCCAGCGGTTGCCGCTGATCGTCGCGTAGCTCGTGGCCCGCAGAGGCCCGAAGCGGAAGTCGCGTCCAAAGCGGTTGTTGAGGATGCGGACGTTGGTGGGGTCCCCGTAGTTGGGCAGGCTGTTGTTCGTGGTCCACTTGTTCTCGATGAAGATCGAATAGTTGCCACCGTTGAGCCAGTTGTTCTCGATCAACACGTTGTCGATCGCGCCTTCCCCGGTTTGGACAATCCAGCAAGCGTTTTGCTTGTAGGGTTGACCGATGTCGATGGGCAGGTCGAAGTAGTTGCCCCGGAAGGTGAGGTTGCCACCCACGCGGGTTTGGTTGCAGTCAGCGTGCGCACCGTCGGCCGTGCCCAGGTGGTGCACCCAGCAGCCTTCCACCAGCACGTTGGAAATCGTCTTGAACCCATCGCCGCCCGATTCATGCAGGTTCAAGCGATAGGCCGAGAAGCCACCCCCATAGATATGGGCGCTGGCTACGTTGTAGATCTCGCCGTCTTCGACCACGAGACCCGTGTTGCCGTTGTTGCACCGGATGCCATAGGCTTGTCCACCGGCATCTTGGATGAAGTTGCGGATCGTCACGTTGTTCGCCTGGACGTCGATCGTTCCGTAGATCCGAGCGTTCTGCAGGACGAACCCGTTTTGGGTGATCGTCATGCTTCCCATGGTCTGCAGGATCGAAGGGTCGGTCGGCCCGGTGTTGGTCGGACCCGGACGAGCTCCCGTTCCAGGGGTACCCGGCTCGGTCACGTTGAGGGTGACCGTGATTTGACGGGTGCCGTAGTTCGAAGTGTTGTTGGTGAAGACCACATGCGCTTGGTACTGGCCCGTGCTAAGCGCCGCAATCGCAGTGCCATTGAGCTGGACACCGACGGTTTGGTTCGCGCCCGGCTGCAAAGAACCCGATTGGGTTCCCAAAGCAAACCAGGATTGGTCCGACGATCCTGACCAGTTCAGGGCTTCGCCACCCACGTTGCTGAGGACAAAAGCGGGGGGGGTCGACGTGGGGCCCTGGCCGCGGACGGCACTGAGCGAGATCGCCGTTCCCGGTTGGACGTCCAGGTGGCCCGCATTGCTGGCACCACTGCCCGCCTGCAAGTTCTGCTGGATTTCCCCATCGGTGAGCACGCGGTCGTAGACCGCCAACAGGAAGATCTCTCCAAGCCACGGGCGAGAAGCACCCACTTCGTTGGCCACCGCGAGGCGGAAGTTGGAGTCCCAGTTGCTCAAGTCGCCGCCCTTGTACTGGGAAGAGACCATGAGCCCATCGACGTACAAACGCTCGTTGCCGTCGGTTCCGCGCACGTAGACTAGGTGCTGCAGTCCTAGGGAGGCACCGCCGGCCGAAGTCGTCAGGAGCGGCATGCCGTCCATGTCGGTGGCCGTTGTACGGGTTCGCATGTTGAAGGTATTGGCGGGTTGCCCGCCCCAAAGCCCTTGCCCCAAGGTGAAGTTCCGCAGGCTAGGCCCGTTGGAGATCCCCAAAATCCGGGCCGGCCCCGCTTGGGTCAGGTTGGCCGGGCGCAGCCAAGCCTCGACGGTCATGGCGCCGGTTTGGCGCAGGCGCGTGATCATGCGCGAGGCCGGGCCGGGGGTTGCGATGATCGTGGGGGACTGGATGGTGACACCATTCGGCTGCCAAGAAATGGCCGAAGGATCGGCGATCACCAGGTCGAGCGGCGGTTGGACCCCAGAGGCATCGTGGACGACGTTGCCCGTGCCTTCGTCAAACCGGTATTCGGCCTGCAGGCCTTGGGTCACCCGGTTGCTTTGGTTGGCACCCAGGTGGACCGTGACGGGAACCGTCACGCTGACCGTCGGGCTACCGGCATCGAAGATCTCGATCGACCCCTGGTGCGTGCCTAGGCCAAGTCCACTGAGTAGGGCTTCATCCACGCGCACCCCAAACGTGTCGGTCTCGCCCGGGTTGAAGCGGGCCTCGGTGGGCAGAACCACTTCCAGCCAAGCCTCGCTCGACGATGCGGACCATACGAAGGGAATGGAGCCTGTGTTCTCGACCTCGATTTCGCCATCGATGGCGCTCACCGGGGAGCCCACATGGGTATCGATCACCAACCCTCCTGCCGGTTCGAACCGCAGCGCGCTGCCCCCCGGGGGCAGGACGTTCAGTTGGAAGCTCACAAAGGTTTGGCCCGTTGTGTCGGAGGCGGTCCTCAGGACCAGCGCCGACGGATAGGTGCCTTGGGGCAACGCGTTGGCCTCGAGGTGGTTGATCTCCACCACCATCGGGATCACCTGGCCGGGGGCCAGAATGCCCCCGCTGGGCGTGCACATGAGCCAGGGGTCGTCGGCATCCATGCGCCAGACGGCGGGCTCGGTCCCTTGGTTGGACAATCGGTAGGTCCGAGTACCTTGGGGAAACGGGCCTCCCTGAGGTCCATAGAGTTGCATGGTCCCGCTCACCGTGCTCAGCACGAGAAGGCTCCCATCACCGCTGTCGAGATTTTCTGAATCGGAGGAAACGGAACAAGCCGATCCGCCGAATAGAGCTGCAGCGGCCAAAAGGCCTACTGCCAAACCGCGCTGTACATCGTCAACTGTCATGCCTTCCCTGGGCTAGTGCTTGACGCGCCGAGCCCTAAGGCAAACCCCTCCTTAGAGTCCCAAGACAAAGGACTCTCCCAAAGGGGGGTGGAGAGTCCCTAGCCGCAGCGGGGTCCGGCGGAAGGCAGGTGCGTCGTTGGTGGAGAGTTTGATGGAGGCGGCCGTGCCGGGGGCAGGCTGGAGAGCCACGCACAAAGTGGGCCACCGTCCTTGCGTATTTGCCCGGGAAGGGCAGAACGCTGAAGGATTTTTTAGAAAACCCAGGGGCCGGAACCAAGCTCGGCGGCCCTTTCCTGGTAAAAAAACCTTCGGGTGGCCTTGCGGGGGCCGTCCAAAGGGGGGGGCTACCCCCTCTAGAAACCCGGCAAGGGGACCGGGTCGCGTCCATGGCTCCCCTCCGCCACGAAGTGGGGCTTTTCCCACCCTTGCGGCTTGATGCAGGGCTGCAGGGACAAAGGGACCCCTTCGGGCAGCCCGACTAGTAAGCCCCGCGGCCGCTCACCACGGCTCCGAGGGTCTTCATCAGCAGCTTGACATCAAACCAAAACGATCGTTTGCGCTGGTACTCGATGTCCATCCGGACCCATTCGTTGAATTTGATCTCACTGCGCCCGCTCACCTGCCAAATGCAGGTGATGCCCCCGGTCAAATCCAGCCGCTTGCGTTGCCACAGGTCGTACTTGGCCACTTCGTCGAGCGTCGGCGGTCGGGGGCCAATCAGGGTCATGTCGCCTTTGAGGACGTTGAACAGCTGGGGCAGCTCGTCGATGCTGGTCTTGCGCAGCCACTTGCCCACAGGCGTGATGCGCGGATCGTTCTTCATCTTGAAGATGGGACCGGAATCGTGCTCGTTCTTGTCGGTGAGGGCAGCTTTGCGCGCCTCCGCATCGATGTACATCGACCGAAACTTGTAGAACGGGAACGGCACGCCTCCGCGTCCCGCGCGCTGCTGGACGAAGATGATCGGGCCCGGAGTCGTGAGCTTGATGGCCAACGCCGCGAGCAAGTACACGGGCGACAACAGCACGATCGCCGTGCCCGCTACGAGGATGTCGACGAGGCGTCGGCCCGGCGAAACCGGCTGCGAGAAGGCGTGGGAAAGGTCCTTGGCAGCGCCTTCTTTGGCCATGGGCTGCCCCACGGGGGTCGGCTCCGGTTGGGGCTCGAGCTGGGTGGGTCCGCCTCCATCCTGCCCCTGATCGGTCTCGCTGATCCCCGGTTCAATCAAGGGATAGGTGCAAATCTCGTGGGCGATGGTGGCGTGGGGGCGAGCGCCGGTGTCCTGGAACTCCCCGAGAGCATGGCTCGCGAAACGCGCAGCCCCGTCGGGGGGTGTTTCGGGCAGCAGCACGGCCAGATGCTCGTCATCGAGGTGCCCCAACAAATCGTAGAGCCGCATCTTCGAGCGCAGATGCTCCGCGAGGGGGCGCAGGTCGTATTGCGGCTGATCCTTAGCCCAGAAAACCACCATGCAAAACGGGCGTCCATTGCGATCGGTCCGCGAGCGTTCCTGCTGGAACGCGCGGGCCAAGTCGTCGACCGTCAAGGCTCCGGGGACCAACGGTCGGCGCCGGAACATCGAGCGAATTGACGACCAAGCTTTGGGGTGGTCCTTCCGCTTGGGGTTTTGCATGGGAATAGGAGAATCGAAAGCGAGCCGCTGGGGGGCCTTGCCAGTATCCATCGGCAAACCGGGGGTTCCCCTATCAGAAACCTTGGTTAGGCAGTGGGAATCGGCGCAAATGGTGACTGGTTTCCAGAAACAAGAACGTTTCGGGCCGTCGGGACTTGCGAGGGACGGCTTGGATAGGCGACTCCCGCAGTCACCATAGCGCGAATTATCTGGTTTCCCGTCGCGGAAGATCGAGCATTTCTGAGGCGACCCGTAGCGTGTCTGAACTTGAGACAGCTGCCATGGTAGCAGAGTTGGGAGGTCCTACCGCCGGCGCTGGCGGAAACCGTAAGACCCGGTGCTGGGGACCGTAGGGACCCGTCCGGAGGGGGTCCGCCGGGCCAAACAGCGCGAGCACCGGGACTCCCTGGGCTGCAGCCAAGTGCATGGGGCCGGTATCGCATCCTACGAACAGCTCGGCACCTCCCAAAAGCGTCGTCAACTGGGTCAGGCTGGTAGCCCCTACCAGGCTCCGAAAGCGCGGCTCCGAGGCGCAGGCGGTTTCGGTAGCCAGCGCGTCGGCGCGGTCCCCGGGCCCGCCGGTCAAGAGCACCCAGCGATCCTGCTTCGCCAGGAGTCCCAAGACCAGGTCCCGATAGCGCTCGGGCTCCCAGCGATTCTCCGGCTTGGAGGCGCCCACGTGCACGACCACCGCACCCTTTTGGGCGTCGCCAGGGAGATTCCGGCGGAGCCAGTCCAGGTCGGCGGGGCTGGGTGCTGGGAGCCCATGCCGGATGGGCTGCTCGATCCCGAGGTAGCGCACGAACTGGGCGTACTGCTCGACCATGTGCATGCGGGGGGACCCCGAAGGGATGCGTTCGTTGTACCAGACCCAGGCGCCTTCCTTGCAGCGTTGCCGGTCGTAGCCCAGCACCCGGGCGGCCCCGGCCTGTCGGGCCAGGATGGCGCTCTTTTGCATGCGCTGCAGGTCGATCACCAATCCATAGCCCTCGGCCCGCAGTTCCCGCCGCAGGGCGGGCAGATTCTGGAGCAAGCCCTTGCGCGGGACTGCGTGGACTCGATCCACCACGGGGTTTCCCCGCACCAAGGGCTCTGACAAAGGGTGCACCATCCAGCCGATCTGGATCGCGGGGTTCTGATCCTTGATCGCCGCCGCTACGGTCAATGCATTGACCACATCCCCAATCGCCCCCAACCGCACGATCAGGATCCGATCGGGGAGTGCCGCATGGGGGGAGAGGGCGGGCATGGGGTGGTGGTGGCGAATTCGCGATGTCCTAGGCGGCAACCTAGGTTGGCAGGGGGCCAGCTGGCGAGAAAGCCTCCGGCTCGGTGGGGTCGGGGTCCGACAAACCCTATGGTAGCGTCCCGCTTTCCCCGCCCCAATTCCATGTTCTCCAGCGCCTCGCACCTCGTATCCGCCGTAATGATGCGGGTGCGCGGGCAGTGGTGTCGCTTGCGCTACGGGGTGTTCGGGCGCCATACCATCGGCAAGCGCCTTTTGGTACAGGGCGGACTCGTGATCCGCGGCCCGGGACGGATTGTCCTGGGAGACTTCGTGCAGTGCGGGACCAAGGTCACCCTCTACACCGACCGCACGGACTCGCTCATCGCGGTAGGGGACCACACCTTCCTCAACGGCAGCCGGGTCTCCTGCGGGAAGGAAGTGCGCATCGGCGCACACTGCATCTTGGCCGACTGCCGGCTAAGCGACTCGGATTACCACGGTTTGGATCCCGAGCGGCGCGACGAGGTTCCGGAACCCCAACCGATCCACGTCGAAGATCGCGTGTGGTTGACCATGGCGGTCATCGTCCTCAAGGGCGTGACCATTGGCACCGGTTCGACTATCACGCCCGCTTCGGTGGTGGTTCAGGACGTACCACCCCGTAGCTTGTATGGGGGCAACCCCGCCAAACTCATCCGCAGCCTGTAAGCCATACGCTGCGAGCGATCGGCGGGCCTTGCGCCTAGGCCGCGTTCTCGAGACCTTCGGAGGAATCCTCATCGAAGGCGTGCTCGAACTCTTCCGCCTCTTGCCGACGGGTTTCGATGTACCCCTCGATGACCTGCTGCGAGGAATCGAAGTCTTCTCCAAGGATCACGCCCAAGAAGGCGTATTCGCCCATCATACGCCGTTGGCGGATGACCACCTCGCCCGTCAAAGTCTTGGAGGTGTTCGGCAACCGGAAGCGGATGTTGAGCGGCATGCCCGGCTTGAGCTCGAGACCGTGGACGTAAGGCACCGCCACGCCCATGCCCGAGGAGGACAAGTCGTAGATGCGGCCCAGGATCTGGTTCGATCCGTGCGAAACGTGCACGTCGATGGTTTGGTTCTCGTCGGGATGCACCCGTCCGAGACGGCGCCGGTTGAAGTAGCGACCCATCGCATCGTCGAGTTGGGCGTACAGGTTTCCGGTGTTGATGAATTGGAGACCGAGCAGGCACATGCCGGGACCCTGGGGGACCTTGCGCACGATGCGTGCGGGCGTGCGCACACTCCATCCATGCATCGGGTGGGCCAACGTGAACTCCACCAC
>JACKHT010000016.1 GCA_020638855.1 Planctomycetota bacterium | reverse complement strand
ACGGCCGGTCTCCCAGTCCTCGCTGATCTCCATGACGACGGAGGCTGCGAGGCGCAGAAGAGACTCGGTGTTCGGGAAGAGTGTCGCGACGCGCGTGCGGCGTTTGACCTCGCGACTGAGGCGCTCCAAGGAGTTGCTGGTGCGGAGGCGACGCTGGTGCGCAGCCGGCAAGGCAAAGGCGGTGAGCCCTTCGGGTACGTTCTCTTCCGCCCAGGTGGCTAGGCGCGGAGCCTTGGTACGGTACTTTTCGACCAGCTTGCCAAGCAGGCGGTCGGCCTCCGAGCGGTTGGGTGCAGCAAAGACGGAGCGGATATCGCCTGCGACTTCCTTGCGCATGCCGATCTGCGGCACGTAGGCCTGGGCATTCTGCTGCAGGTGAAACTGGCAGCGCTGCCAGGGCACCGAGGGAAACACGGATCGCAGGGCTGCCCGTAGGCCCGTGTGCGCGTCGCTCGTGATCGCTTGCACGCCGTGCAAGCCGCGCCGGGACAGGTCTTCGAGAAACTCGCGCCAGTGCACCTCGGCCTCTGAAAGGGCCGCACTCACGCCCAGCACCCGGCGCTTGCCATCGACGCCCACGCCCACGGCCATCAAAACCGCACAATCGACCACGCTGCCGCCGTGGCGCACCTTTTCGTACCTTGCGTCCAGAATCAGGTAGCGGTGCTCGCCGATCGGCCTGATGCGCCAAGCGTCGATCTCCTCGTCCAGCAGTTTGGCGGCGCGGGAGACCTGACTCGAAGTGATGTCGAGGCCGCAGAGCTCCTTGGTGATCGCGGCGACCTTGCGCGTCGATACGCCCTGCACGTACATTTCGGCGATAGCGAGTTTCAAAGCCTTCTCGCTGCGCACGCCACGCTCCAAGGCCGAGGGGTAGAAGCCCTCATCGCCATCCTGAAGCCCTCGTACGCGGGGCACTCTGAATTCGAGCTCGCCCAGCTTGCTCTTCAGGCGCTTGTCTCGGAATCCGTTGGCATAGCCCCGGCGGGCGTCACTGCGCTCGTGGGGGCCGGCGGCCAAGAAGTCGGACCGCTCGAGCTGCATGGCCTCGTTGATGAGGATCTGGACGGCCTCTCCAACGGCCTCCATTCCGTTTGACGTCAGGAGTTCCAGGGCCATGGAGATTGCGGTAGGATCGGGGGTGCGGTTGGTCATCGGTGTCTGGTGTGTTTGTGGTTATTCACACGAAACACCGAGCTGACCGGCTGCGCAACTCTGCTCCGGGAAAGACCCCCTCGGGGGTCTTCCCCGGAGCGACTACGCAGGCTGGTTAATTGAATTTACACCGCTACTGATACACCACCATTGCCGGTTGTCGCCAAGGTGGAATTTCAGTTCCGAAGTGAAGGTGCTCCTCTAGCCGGTGTTACGGTGACATCGCCGCCAATGCCGGGGGAGAATCAAGCGGTATCTGTTGGGGAGTCTGATATCCGGGGGAATTGCACAACGATCATGCTGCCTGGAGAGCGAAAGGTTTCCGTTTTCCACCCAGAACTTGGCCAGCGTCAAATGTTGGTGAATGCAAAGCCTGGTTGGAATCTGATAACGTGGGATATCGATCCGCGTCCAAACGTAACGCTTACTTTTTTCGATAAGAGCGGTAGCCCTCTGCAGGTAACCGAAACCATAAAGTGGGCACTCAACTTTGAGCCTTCTGGAAATGGAGGCTACGCAGCTCGAAAACGACTCAGTGGCGACGAAGTTCCGAATGGCGTGAATGTAAGCTTCTCTGAGCCAGGAACGTATATCGTCAGCACAAAGCCTGAATCTGATTGGGTGGTAGTCGATGCGGCTCCATTCCGTGTCGGAGGGGAGAATGGTGATTCCTTGAGGGTCGTCTTGGAGACCAAGTAGAGTGCATGCCCGCCCTTGAATAGAGCGGCCACTAACAGCCGATTCTACCGTGTCCACACAAGCTGCAACGTGGGAATTGAGGTTTGAGCGCAAGGGGCGGCGAACACTTTGTGGATAAGAGTTCCAAGGTGTCCGTCTACCGCGGCCTCGGGGAAGTGGGGGGGCCTGATGGTCAGGGATTTGGCGCGGTGGGGCGAGTTTTGACCGCAAACGCCTTGCGCGCGGGGGCCCTAGAGGACTTGGGAATCCTGACGATGTCCGGAGGTGGCATTTGAGCAAACGAACCTTTGCCCTTGAACCGCAATTTGGGCATCAGGGCATCGCTCTTCTTGGCAAAACGGTTTGCACTACACATCCCAAGGCACCCGTGGCTGACTGGGTTGGCGCGCAGGTGCGAGCAGCGAGTAGCCATCGCGGGTGCAGGTGCGGGCTCTGGTGGAGGGTTTGCCTGTGCGCCTGGCTTCTTTGTTGGGCGGGTCGATGGTGCGCGGGATGGGATGGCCGGATTCGGGGCCAAGCGCGATGGAATGGATGCGGCGCGTAGGAGGGGCAGCGCCGAGTCTTCACTGCCGGGGAAGCGGCACCAACCGGTTCGTGAAGTCGCTGGCATCGCCCTGGGGCCTCAATCGGGTACCGCGGGCGCCCAAGCGGAGTGACATCGGCCGCTTGCAAAGTTCACTCCGCGAAGCGCCAAGTCACCGGCTGGCGCAGTTGGAGCGGCCCTTCGGTCAACGCATCGCGGATGAGGTCGACGGGGATCGAGCCCTGTTGCAACACGGTGTCGTGGAAGTTCTTGTCGGTCCATAGTCCGGTGCCGACAAGCTCACGCTGCAATTCCATAAGCTGCATGCCGCCGATCATGTAGGCCACTTGATAGAGCGGGCCGTAGCCGCCTTGGATCGAGCGGCGCACTTCGGCGGTGGCGTTGCGGCGGTCGTGGCCGACCCGTTCGACGAGGAAATCGACGCACTGCTCGGCGGTCCAGTTGCCCAACTGGTAGTTGAGCGAGAACAAAATCCGCGCGCAGCGGTGCGAGCGCCAAAAGAGCATGCCGATTTCGTCTTCAGGACTCTGTTGGAAGCCCAAGTCCCAAAGCCGCAACTCCCAGTACAACGCCCAGCCTTCGACCAGGAACGGCGTGCGGAAGCGGCTGCGCTGGGTGTTCCAGCGACTGGCCATGTAGCCTTGCAAGTGGTGCCCTGGAATCAGCTCGTGGTGCACCGTGGCGCGCGAGAAGTGCCGGTTGTTGCCGCGCATCGACTGCATTTTCGAGGCTTGGTCCATCTCGGTGGTGGGGTAGGAAATCGAGATCACCTCGCCGCCGGTAAAGTAGGGGCTGAAGCGTTGGCGCTCGGGGCTCATCATCTCCATGCGCCAGACTTGCTTGGCCTGGTCGGGAATCGTGACCAGGTCGCGTTCTTCGAGGAAGCGCACCGCCTCATCGGCCAGGTCCCGGATCAACACCGGCTGCTGGCCGGGGGCCACGTGCAGCGCGCGGACTTGCTCCTGGGCGGCGCGCCAATCGCCGTCGAGGCCCATGGCCGTGGCGGCCTTGGCGCGCGCGGCGTCGCACCAAGCGAACTCGCGCTCGGCGATGGCGATCAACTCTTCGGGCGTGTAGGCGATGCGCTCGTGGCGCAGCTCGGCCATCAGTCGCTCGCGCCCGATCGGCTCGCCCAGGAGGCGATCTTCATCCTTGGGATCGATGCCGCCCAGGTCCTTTTCCAAGTACGTTGCGTGCTTTTCCAAGGCCCCATCGAGCCCCTTCCAGGGAGCCTTGCACCAAAAGGTGAACAGCGGATCGTACTCGGCTCCGAAATCGTACCACTCGCGCAGCGCCCGGCGCAGGCGTCCACAGGTGCGCGCAGCGCGGCGCATTTGCGAAGGCGAAGGAGCCTCGGCGCCTTCCTTGCCCGCGGGATGCTCCTCGCGCCACTCGCCCAAACGATCCGTCGCGGCCTGCAGGATCTGCGCCGCGAGTTCGGGGTCGGGCAAGTTGCGCAAGGTACGGTCTTCGAGCAACGCCACCAGCGGCTCGGCGAAGTCTAAGTACTTGCCGTCCTCGTCGGCGTGACCGCGTTCGGTAGCGAGTTGGTCACGCTCGTGCTCCAAGTCGTCCTGCAGCAAGATCAAATCGATTTGGCCCGTGCGATCCAAACTCGCGAAATCGACGGCCTCCAACTTCGCCTGCCAGGCATCGAACAGTCCCTCGAAGGCTTGCCAGCGGGCCTCGGACAGGGGGAAGTCAAACAGCCGATCGAGCGCACCCAAATCTTCGCCCCACTGGATGCACAACTCCGCCGTGGTGGCAGGGCGGGGGGCATGACTCTGGGCCACCCAAGCAGGGGCCAAGACGGGCGGAGCAAAACCAAGGAAGAGCGAACAGGCAAGGGTAAGCATGCCCCGAATTGTAGGGTCCCGCGCTCGCACAACCGATCGTTTTTGCGCGGACTGCCGGCTCGCGCTAGGGTGGAACCATGCCCCGCTTGGTTTGGATCGCCGGTTGGACCGGGTTGTTGGTTCTCTTGGGGATCGGAAGTTGGCGTTGGAGCCAGCCCCACCCGGCGCTGCAAGCCCTTTCGGAAGAGCCCGCGGCCATCGAACCGTCCCGACCCGCTGCGCTCGTCGCAGGCGACGTACCGATGGTGGAGGCGCCGTCTTCTGGCGAGCGATCGGCCGCCCTCGCTCCCACCCTGCAAGACGCCTCGCAGGCACCTGCGCGCTTGGCGGGGACCGTGCGAAACCTTTTGGGGCAGCCTTTGTCGGGCGTTTCGTTGGTGTGGATCCCCATGACCGACCACGGACCGGATCCGAGCTGGACCGACCGACCCGCTTGTCGCGCTGTCAGCGATGCTCAGGGCCAGTTTGCCTTCGGCGCGGTACCCGAGGGACAACTTCAGTGGGAGGATCCAGATTCGCTGCCTGTGTACATCCCCGTGCCCACGCGCAACGATCGGGGCGAATGGAATGCTTGGGACTTGGTGGGCACCGGAGTGGCCACGTTGGTGGTGGAAAAGCTCGATGGGCTCGGGCAACCGGCAGGGGCCACCTCGGTCGGCCTTCGGGTCGCGGAGTTGGAGCGTTGGGGACGCGGGCTGCAGCAGGACTTGGGAGCGGGCATTCTCCGACAGAAACGGACCACCGACGGGGAGGGGCGGGCCATCTTTGAACGCGTCCCGGCGCGGCAGCGCATGGAAGTGGCTTTGGAGGGGGTCACCTACGATCGCTTTGCGAACGATGGGAGTTTGCGCGAATCCTTGGATGGGGGTGCCTTGCTTTGTTTGGAGCCTGGCGAGCGTCGAACGGTTTGGCAGCAAGACAGCTGGCTCGATGGGGATTTCTTGGTGCAGGAGTCCGATGGAACCCCTGCGGTGGGGGCCGTTGTGGAGATTTACGAACACCTTCCCCAGCCTTGGCGCAAGCCGCGCCTGTTCGGGGGGGGAAGCTGCGATGAGGCGGGGCGCTTTGCCTTGCGCGGTAGCATCCGCGTCCCGACGGCCAACTTGCAAATGGTCGTGCGTGGTCGGAACGGTGCGCCACCTTCTTACAGTCCGTTTGGCGGGATGAAGTGGCCCGATCCCTTGCATGCCGCGTGGCGAACGCTTGCGAAGGACGACTTGGGTCATGTCTCCGTTGTGCTCGAACCCACTTGGACGTGGGCGGGTCGCGTGATCGACGAGCAGGGCCAACCTGTGCAAGCTCGGCTGCGCTTGCAGCCCTTGGAGGGCGACTGGCATCCCGACTTGTTGCCATCGGGCATGCCCAAAGAGCAGCGCACCGACGAGGCTGGAGCCTTCCGCTGGTTGGGAGTGCCCAATGGCCGCTTCCAGTTGGAGGTATGGGCCACTGGTGGCCAATTCTTGCGGTTCGAGAACTTGCAGCCCGATGGCAGCCCGCTCGAAATCGTCCTGCCCACCACGCTGCGTGCACGCATTCGAATCCGGGTCGAGGGGGAGCCAGGGCTGCAAGGTGTGGCGATCCTTTGCACCCGCCTGCTACCCGATGGGGAAGAATTACCCCGCTTTCCCGAGCTGATTTCCGGAGCGATCGCGAACGACCTCCGAGGTTGGCCCGTGGAAGCACCCGAGCATTGGTACGACCGTGGCGCCTACCGTGGCCCCTTCGGGCACGCCGACTTTGCCGCCCAGCCCATCCAAGGTTTGCAGCACGAATTCGAAGTCGAACCGGGAACCTATTGGCTCGCCGCCACGGCCTACACCGCCGACCGGACGGCGTGCTATCCGGTAGGCACCACGCCCGTCGAAGTCGGGCCCGGCAGCTACGAACTCACGATCCCGTTGCGCCCTGGCGGAAGTCTCTACGGAATCGTGCCCGATTGGACTCCGGGTTCCGATTGGGTGGTCGCCCTCTTTGCGTCGGACGGCGCTCCGCTGGGCATCTACGACGACTCGTCCCGGCGCAGCCTCGACCTGCCCATCGCCAGCGACGGAGCTTTTTGGATCGCCCGCGCGCCGGTTGGGCGCTTTGAGCTCCGCGCAGGCCCCCGGGCCGCGGTGCTTGCGGGGACAGCACCCTGGCGGAGCAGCGTGGAGGTCACCGAGCGGGGAGACCACAAGGTGGTATTGGGGCGTTGAAGGAATAGGTCGGAAGCAAGGTTGGGAAGCGCGCGCTTGGGCGTACGGTTGGGTCTCAAGCCTTGGTGGGTGGCTGTCGATAGCCCAGGGATAGCCCTCGCCCTGCTTGCGGATTCCTAGTCGGGAAGCCGTCCAACGCTATCTGTGCCCCCATGAAGACCCGCAAAGACTTCCGCGTTCTGTTTCCCAAGCTGCAAAGTCGTAACTTGCTGATCTTGACCCTGTGCAGCGTGACCGGAGCCGTGGTGGGGGGCAGTTTGACCGCTTTGGCGGTCATGCGGGTGGCCAGCAATTTGCCTCATGATGGCGAAGCGTTGTTGGCGAGTTTGCCGGCCGTGTTGGGTTTCCAAGTGGTCGTGGGCGTGGCGTTGACGATCCCCGCCTTCCTGATGATCGGCGCGGTGGCTTCGATGCCGCTGTTTGGAGCGCTCCATCGGGTGCAACAGTACCTGCGCGACGTGGACGAGGGCCGTGAGAGCGCAGCTTTGGTGTTGCGTACCGAAGATCCGCTGCAAGAGCTTGGCACCCTCGCGTCCAAGGTCACCGAGGCGCAGCGGGCGCAAAACGCCGAGCGCGCGCAAGAACAAGCGGCGGCCTAGCAGGATCCGTTTGCTTTGGCCGGCTCAGCCGGGAAGTACGTTCACCGCTACTGCCCTCGGAACCATGGGCGCTTCGGGGTGAGCCTTGCGGTCGAAGCAACCGGCTCGGGGACTTGCTAGCATGGACGCATGCAAAGCTCCTTCGGTCTTTTGTGGGTGTCCTGTTGGTTGGCGGCCTGCTCCGGGTTGGAGCCGAAAGTCGAAGTGCCCGTGGCGGCTGCAGAGAGCACCCCGCTCGAACAACCCAAGCGCGAGCCTACCGACTCGCCACCCAACCTTGGCTGGCTGGAAGTGGCCAGTCACGCGAGCCAAGTTTCCTGCGACTATGAGGTCGAGGTCCGTTGGGTTTGGGTGGAGTTTCCAGGGGGCTCACCTGCGGGGATCGTGGCGGCCGCTGAATTGCATGCAGCCCTCGTAGGCCAAGGAGAAACCGAGCCCGACATGGATGCGCTGGCTTCCGCATTCGATGAGTTGTGGGGGGCCCAGCCGGAGGATTCGCGCTTGGCCAAACCCGGGCGCTACCGGATCACGCGCGGCCAGGGGAGGGTGTTGCAGTTCTGTCGCGAGTACCCCGCCTCGCATGTGTTGCGCACCGCTGAGTTATCGATTGGCTACTCGAATCCCCCCGGCCAACTCGTCATCGAAAAGCGCGGCGTCGATGCGCAGCTCTTCGAACCCCAGACCCTGCTCGCTCCGCTGCCCTTTGCGGACGATTCGCTGCAGCGCTGGGGGGAGCAGGACTGGGAGGCTCCCAGCTCGCAATGGCTGCGCACGAGTTTCCATCGCTCCGACGCGCGCGCCGCGGTTCGGCTGGATACGTACGCGCGACCGGTCGGCTATTGGTTCCAAGCGGGGCGCGAGGCGGAGTCGGTCATCGCGGGTTTCTTCGAGTGGCCCGATGCCGAAGCCCTGCCGACCATCCCATCGAGGTCGATCACCCTGTACGCCCAGCCGGGCGGCATCTACGGGATGATGTACCGCGTGACCGAAGCCTCTAGCGGCGACCCCGCGATCGAGCCCCAGCTGGTCGTTCCGGAGGTAAGCCGCTGCGTTGACATGCGGGGAACCGCACCCAAGTGGATCGACGGTCCCCTGCCCGAGGTCTTGGACGGGCTGGTGCGGATCGAGTAGCGCTTCCAGCGCTTGCTGCGCGCTGTCCCAGCCCGTGTTCGTTTGGCGAAAGCCTAGGAGAACGGCACCGCGCGAGTCCATTGAGCCGATCTGACGGGCGGAATCGGCGCCGTGTGCCCGATAGCAAGCGGTGGAGCACCCAAGGCGAGCCATAAGCTATTGTTATACAACATCTTATGTCTATTACGTCAGTTAGTGCGGCCCATAGCTAACGCTTACGCAAGACTCAATCGGCGGGCAGGCCTCCCAGGCGGGAAGCTTCCGGGAATCTTACAGGGACCCAACCCCACGCGGCTTCGCTCCGGGCCAGGGCTGCTAGGATGGGAGGGACCGCCTTCGGTCGCTCCGCCACAACCCAACCGCCCCCCTGCCCATGAGCCTACTGATCGCCCTTGGTCTGGGCCTGGGTCTTGCCTCGCCCGAGGCAATGCCTGGTCCCCACCACGTCGACCTGTCCGCCAAGTCCTTCCGGACCTGGAAGGTGGAACTCCCCACCGATGCCTTCCGGCCCGTGGGGGATGGCATTGCGCTGCCCGTGGATTTGGGTGGCCTTTACAAGGTCGAGGTCTTGGCCGACGGGCTGATGCTCGATACCGATGGGGACGGGGTCGTCGATCAGAAGATCGTGGGCACGCTCGACAAAGTCACAGGCGAGCGCACGGCGCGCGCCACCTTGCAGAAGATGGGTGCTGAGGGCAGCGGCCCGGCTTATCCGATCCGGCTGCAGAACCTGGGCAAGGGCTGGACTTGGGCCTGTGGAGGCGCGCAAGTGGGCACTCAAGGCGACACCAAGCTCGCGGTGTTCGATGCGAACGGCAACGGGCGCTTCAACGACGTGGGCGAGGACGCGATCACGGTGGGCTCGGGTGACATTGCGATGTTGCTGGGCAAGACCGTCTACGTCGGCGGTCACCTGCACAACCTGACCGTGGCGGCCGATGGCTCGAGCCTCGAGCTGGTACCGTTTGACGGCCCCACGGGAACGCTCAACCTCGAGTCCAAGATGGACAGCAAGGGCAAACTCTTGAGCGCCCTGGTCGTCAGCGAGGACGGGCAGCAATGCTTCGACCTGGCGGGCGCGAGCGCTGGGTTGGCTCTGCCGACGGGGACCTACCACCTGCACCGCGGCCGCCTCGGTTTGGGCAATGCCACCGTGCAGATCGACGGCACGGACATGAAGCCCATGGTCGTCGAAGCAGGCTCCAGCCAGCAAGTGGCCTGGGGCTCACCCGTTCGCGCCGAGTTCGATTACCAGCGCGAGGGTTCGCAGATCACCTTCCAGCCCGACCAAGTTTGGTTGACCGGTGCCGCCGGTGAGCGTTATCTGGGTTGGAGCCCGATCGGCAAGTCGCCCGAATTCTCGATCGTCGAGCGCAACCTCGGCACGGAGATCGAGAAGGCGCTCTTCCCCGGCTCGTGCTGAGGCCGCGGTTTCGTACCGGTCGTCGTGGACGTACCGAACAGCAAAGACATCGAAGTGCGCATGGTGGTTTCGACCTGGGCTTTTGGCGAGATCCAAGGCAAGCGTCGCCAACCCTAATCGCCAACTCTCGAACCGCTCGATCGTATCCAGCGGCGCGTTGCCTTCCAGGCCATTTGGGCCCAAGGCGTGCGCCGCGCTCTCCTTGGATGGAAGCCCTTTGGTCCTGATGAAACTCTCCGCTGCATGGTCTCGCGTCCCGCATGTCTGGCAGAGCGTGGCGGCAGCCTGCGCGCTGGCGGTGCTGTTCGCAGCTCCCGCCCGCGCCCAAGGCGGCACGATCCCGGTGCGCGTGGTCGATGGCCACTTGGTCGTGAGCTGCGATTTGTCGACCGCCGCCAACCGCATCCCGGTCAACCTATTCATCGAGTACGAAGGCGCCCACGGACTGCAATTGCACAACCGCGCTGCTGCCGGGTTGCGTGCCGAGTCGAGCGACGGCAAATCGGCGCCGATCACGATCCACTTCCCCGACTTCGCGATCACCGTGCCCAAGCGCGAGCTGGGGGATGAGGACCTATTCGAAGACTTCACCAAGTACCACTCGCAGGAGATCGGCGAGAATGCCTTGGTGGGTTCGATCGGGGCGGAAGTGCTGGCGCAATGGCAGGTGGGCTTGCACTTGGCCGAAGGCCAAATCGTTCTGACCCCGCTGGCACCCAACGGCCAGGCCCCTATCGGCAGCGTCGTGACTTTCGACGACGGTTCGATCCAAGTGCCCATCAGCTTGATCAACAACCGCGTTTGGTTGCCGGTGCGCCGGCCCGACGGCACTCCGGGGGCCATGATGGTGGGGACGGGGCAGTACGATTCGTGGGTTGACCGCGGTTGGGCGGAATCCCTGGGCAAGCCCGCCGGAGACGTGGGGCCGGTCAAGATCGGGCCGATTGACCTGCACACCTTCGTGGCCTTGCGACCCGAACGCATGGTCGAAGTCCACCCCGATGGGGTCGTGGGCAAGGTCGGTTTGAACCTGCTCGAACACCTCGACATCGACATCGATCGTGCGAACCGCGTGGCGAAGATCCAGATCGCAGCCCCCGCCAAGTTTCCGACCGGTGACCTCGAGTTCTTCCGTGCCCGCGCGCTGGAAGACGCCGGAGCGGTCGAAGCGTTCCTGAACGACCACAAGGACAGTCGTCTGGCGGCCGAAGCCAGCAAGCTGCTACTCAACCTGCGCATCGACGAGGGCGGCTCCAGCGAGGAAATCGGCCGGGCGGTGCAGTGGGTTTGCGACAGCACGCCCAAGGACCTGCGCACCACGCGCATGTACGATTTGATGCGCGAAATGAGCGACGCGGGCCAAACCGTCGTGGTCCTAGAGGCGGGCAAGCTGGGCGTGGCCGCGGGGCGCGATGATCGCTACCCCAACGCGGTGCACCAGGTGCACGGGCTGCTCGGGCGCACCTACCTCGAGGACTACGAGAAGAACGGCGAACACGCGACCGAGGCTTGGCGCCACCTCTTGTCGGCGGCCTTCGGTTTGCCCGAAGATGGCTCGATCAACCTCGACCTGGGCCGCTTCTACGAGAAACAAGGCCGCTACAACCGTGCCTACTCGCGCTACGTGCAAGCCGTGATCCAGCCCGATTCGGGTCCCCAGGCGCTCGAAGCCCTGCAACGCGTGCAACCCTTGCTTGACGACTCTACTGCGTTTTCGGTCGACACGATCGAACGCATGATCGCGGGCAAGGTGCGCAACTTCGGCGCGGCGACCCAATTCGAGCCCAGCGAAAAGGAGCCGGTCGATCGGGTGGTGATGGTGGAGTTCTTCACCAACGGTCACCAAGGCGACGAGAAGGGTGGTGCGATCGGCGGGGCCCTAGCCCAAGAAGGGCTCATGCAGCACTTTGGCCCCGAGTATGTGGTCTTCGTGGCGCACCACCTAGCCAATCCCCAGCCTGACCCCCTGTGCACTTCGCTCGCCCGCGACCGCGCCAAGCAGCTGGGCATCACCGATCCCGGCGTGTTCGTGATCGACGGGGTTGCCGGCGCTCCGGGCGCGGGCAAGTGGCGCGATGCCGAGGCGATCTACCAGAAGGTGCGCGATGCCGTGGTGGCGCGCATGCGCGAGTTCACCGAGTTCGAATTCGAGCTCGATTGCCGCCTCGAGCAAGTCGATGGCGCTTGGCACGTCATCGGAACCGGCGATGTTTACGGCTACGAGGAAAACGGCCTGCGCATCCAGCTGCTGGTGACCGAAGCCGGCGTCCTAGCCCCGGGCAAGAGCACCGTCGTCGTGCACCGCGCCGTCGCGCGCGGGCCGCTGACCGGTTCGAACGAGGGCTTGCCCTTTGAATTCGACGACGGCGAACACATGCACCTTGCATGGGACGTGTCGCTCGACGACCTGAGCCAAGCCAACCAAGCCTTCCTCGACGAGCTGCAGACCACCGGGCTCGGCTCGACCGTGCGCATCTCCAAAGCCATCGACCCGCACCAGGTGCGCGTGGTGGCCTACGTCTACCAGAGCAACACCGGCGAGATCCTCGGATCGGCCCAAGTGACCCCCCAGGGACTCGAACAAGCCCAATGAGCCAGCTTTCATGAGCCAGAGCGACACCCAGCAACGCCTCGACCAGGTCGCCCAGCGCGCCAGCGCCGAACTGCAAAAGGCCGCGGGCCAACAGGGCTTCGCCGAAGGCCTCGGACGCGGCCTCTTTTGGTTTGCGCTGATTCCCGCGCTGTGCCTGGGCGTTCAGTTGGTGCGCTACTTCCAAGGCCACGACCCTGGCTTCTTGGCGATCGGGTGGGTGGTGGCATTGGCCCTGGTGCTGCCCCTATTGGCGGGGCTGTGGTGGCGTAGCCAGCGCCGCGCGCAACCCGTTGCGGCCGAACGCGCGTTGCTCGCCGTCGACCGCCAATTGGGGACCGCCGATCGCTTGACCAGCGCGGCGGAGTTCCTGCGCCGACCGCTGGCCGGCGGTTTCGAAGCGGCGGCGATCGAAGACGCTGCGCAACGTTTGGCCAGCGCCGAAGCCAGCCACCTGCCCGCGATGCCGGTCTCGATCGAAGGCAAGGGGCGCGCCTTGGTGTGGCTGATCGCGGGAGGTACGTTGCTTGTGTTGGCCGCGCAGCTGGGGCTGTGGACCCGCGACGCGCTCGATTCCACCCGCGAAAGCGCCCAGGCCCCGCGTCCGGGTGCGACCCTCGCTTCGGAGGAGGCCGTGGCCAAACTTGACCCCGAGGCCTCACCCTCGCCTGATCCCACGCGCGCCCCCGCCGATTCGAAGCGTCCCAGCGGCAACGCCGTGGCGGCCAAACCTTCCAAGCCCAGCCCGGACTTGTCGGACCAGGTCAAGGAATCCCAGGGCAAGAGCGGCGTGGGCCAATCCGCCGGTGCGCAATCCACCAGCGCCGCCAGCCAATCGCGCAGTGCCCCGTCGAGCCAAGGCCAGAGCTCCGAACCGGAAAAGGCCGCAGCCAAGAAAGACGACAAGAAGCCGAGGCCGGTGGCCGAGCCCACCGAGGACCCCGAAAAGAAAGAAAACCAAGAAGAAGACTCGGGCTCGACGGCTGGCAAGGGTTCGTCCAAGGGTTCCAACAAAAACCCGACCACGTCGAGCTGGAAGTCGAAGGATCAGGTCACCAACGAAGATGACCAGCAAATCGAAGACGACGAGCAGGCCGAAGACGACGAAGAAGAACAGGAATCGCGCGGCGGCGTGCAGCCGCACATGCGCGACCGCCGTCCGCCGGTGAGCCGCGACTTGCAGATCGCCTTCGGAAACCGCTCAAACCCTGACGCCAACGGGCGTGGTGGACCCAGCGAGCAGAAGAAGTCGCGCGGAGTGGCTTCGCTGGTGCTGGGCGTGCCGATCCCCGACCGGGTCAAAGGCCAACCCGGCCCTGGGCCCACCAAGGTCACCCAAGAACGCGTCGAGCCCCAAGCCGAAGCCCCCGAAGCGCGCCCCGCCTCCGCGCGCGCGCCGCGCAGCGGGCCGATGGGCTCGCTCGGACACCCCGAGCTCGATCCCTGGACGCGCGCCGTGGTGCGGGCCTACTTCCTCGCGCGACGGACCACTCCCCAACAACCCTGATCCCGATCGGGGTTCCCTTTGCATGCGTCCTCCGACCTTCGGAGGCCGAGCCCTTCCCCAGAACCATGAACGACAAGCATCAACCCGCCACGGCGGATGAGGCCCGCGCGGCGGCCTCCAAGTTTCGCGAGACCTATGAAACCATCCGCGCCGAAGTTTCGCGCATGATGGTGGGCCAGGAAGAGGTCATCGAAGGCGTGCTGACCGCGTTGCTCGCGGGCGGGCACGTGCTGCTCGAAGGCGTGCCGGGTTTGGGCAAGACCATGTTGGTCTCCTCGCTCGGACGCGCGGTCGACTTGTCCTTCTCGCGCATCCAATTCACCCCCGACATGATGCCCGCCGACGTGCGCGGCTCGTCGGTACTGGTGGACGACGGACGTGGCGGCCACACGCTGCAATTCGAGGAAGGCCCGATCGTGGCGCACCTGGTGCTCGCGGACGAGATCAACCGCGCCACGCCCAAGACCCAATCGGCCATGCTCGAAGCCATGCAAGAGCGCCAGGTCAGCGTGGGGCGCCGCACCATCCAACTCGAAGAACCCTTCTGCGTGATGGCCACCCAAAACCCGGTCGAGCAGGAGGGCACGTACCCCTTGCCCGAAGCCCAGCTCGACCGCTTCCTGTTCAAGCTGGTCGTGGGCTATCCCAAGGAAAGCGACTACAAGGAAATCCTGGCGCGCACCACGGGCGATCACGAAGTCGAACTCAAGAAGGTCTCGTCGGCCGCCGACATTCTGGCCATGCGCCACACCGCGCGCGCCGTTCCCGTGCCGCAACACGTGCAAGACTACGCCGTGCGGCTCGTGATGGGTACCCAACCGGGGTCCGCCTACGCGCCCGAATTGGTCGATCGCTTCGTGTCGCTGGGTTCGAGCCCGCGCGGCGCGCAGGCGTTGATCCTGGGCGCCAAGGTCAAGGCGCTGCTGCAAGGTCGCTTCTCGGTCGCCGAGGAAGACATCCGCGCCGTGGCCAAGCCCGTGCTGCGCCACCGCATCCTGCTCGGTTTCCAAGGCCAGTCCGAAGGCATCACCACCGACCAATTGGTCGACGCGGTTTTGGCCCACAACCAAGAGGCGCTTGGAGCCCGCGCGTGAACCAACCGGCCTCGACCACCCAAACCCGCGAACCGCTCTTCGACGGCGACTTCCTCGAACAGGTCCAGCGCCTGCGCCTTGTGGCGCGGCGCGTGGCCCCGCGCGGCCGCTTTGCCGAGCAGGCCTCGAAGGACCGCGGCGCGGGCCTCGAATTTCAGGACTACCGGCCCTACGTGCCCGGCGACGATTTGCGTGCGATCGACTGGACCGTCTATCGGCGCCTGGGCCGCGTGTTCCTACGCTTGTTCGAGGAGCTTGAAGACCTGCCCGTGTACCTGCTACCCGACATCTCGGCCAGCATGTGGCTCGAGGATCCGCCGCGCGTGCGCGCGGGGTTGCAGTCGGCGCTGGCTCTGGCGGCGGTGGCGCTCGGGCAACACGACGCGGTGGGGGTCTTCCCGTTTGCGAACGACCTGACCATTCTGTCGCGCCCCAAGGCCGGCAAGTCGCGCATCTTCACCTTGGCGCAGCAGTTGCAGAGCCTCGAGCCCGGCGGCCAAACCGATTTGGTGACCTCGATGAAGCGTTTCCAAGCCATGGGCTTGCGCGAAGGCTTGGCCGTGGTCGTGTCCGACTTCTTTGATCCGGGGGGCGTCGAGGCGGTCGCGAAGGCCTTGCGCGGCATCCGTCACCGCTTGCTGCTGGTGCAACTCGTGCGCCCCAGCGACCGCAACCCCGAGCAGAGCCTGCAAGGCGACTTGCAGCTCACCGATTGCGAAAGCGGCGCGGTCGAAAACGTCTCACTGACCCCGCACGTGCTCGAACGCTACCGCGCCTCGTATGATCGCTTCGCCCAGGGCTTGGCGGACTTCGCCAGCAGCCGTCAAGCGGGTTTGCTGGCGCTCGACACCGAAGGGCCCGTGATCGATCAGATCGCCACCCTCTTCGAGCAGGGGAGGTACGTGGTTTGAGCCTCGCACAACTGTCTTGGCCGCTTTGGCTGGTGGGTTTGGGGGTTGTGGCGGGGCTTCTGTTCCTGTTGCAACGCTTGCGCGTGCGCCACCGCGCGGTGGTCGTGATCACCACGTTGTTCTGGCAGGAAGCCAAGGAAGAGGCTCGCGCTCGGACCTTGGTCGAACGCTTTCGCCACCCCTTGGCCTACTTGCTCGCCTTGCTGGTCGCGGGGCTCGCCTGGCTAGCCTTCGCCGATCCAATCTGGCGCGATGGGCAAGGCACGCGTTACACGGTGCTGCTCGACGGCTCCGCCGCGATGGCGCGTGCGGATCGTTTCGATGCGGCTAAGGACGCGGTCGAAGACCTCGCCGGTCGCTTGCCGCGCGGCCGTTCCGAAGTGATTTGGTGCGGCAGCGCACCGCAGACCTTGTTGGCTCCGGGGGAAGATCGTTCGCTCTTGGCGATGCGCCTGGCGAACTTGCAGCCCGAAGCCACGCCGTCGTCGATCGGTCGCGCAATCGCGATGGCGGCCGCCAGCCGGCCGATGGGCGCGGATTCCTCCGGCACCGTTGTGGTGGTGGTAGGCGAAGCTCCCGAGGATCAAGCCGACGTACCGTCCGACTTGCGCTGGGTACACCTCCCGGTAGGAACCGACGAGGTGGACGACGGTGCGCGCATCGTGGCCCTAGGCGTCTCGCCTGCAGACCAGGTTTGGGGCCAAGTCGACGCCCTGCTCACCGTGCGAGGTGGCGACGGGCAAGCGCCCCAGGTCGGCTTGGGTGATGTCGATTGGAAGGGCACCGTGCTGCGCACCCAGAACGCTGGCGAGACCCAATACCAAATCCGCGGCCTACCCGCCGATGGGGCCGTGCTGCACGTGCGGCTCGCGGGAGACAGCGCCCAATCCTTGGCTAGCCAAGCGCACCTGCGTTTGCCCAAGCGCGCTCCGATCCGCGTTTGGGTTGCGGAAGACGCGCGCGACGGAGCCTTGCAGCAGGTGCTGCAAGCCGACTCGGCCATCGAACAAGTCGCCGACCCGGCCCAGGCTGACGTGGTGGTGTTGGGTTCGGCCCAGGCCCCGGCCAAGCGTCCGGCGCTGCGTTGGGTGGCGACCGAAGACCAGCCGCAGGCGATTCTTTTGCAGCACGAAGCCGAGCTCGATTCGCAAGACGTGCTGCGCTACGCCCTGGGCGAGTTCGGTTTGGACCGCATCGATGCCACCGAAATGGCCCAAACCGCGGGGCAAGCAATCGAACTCGGCGCCCAAGTCGGCGACCAGCGCGAAGTGCGCGTGTGGCGCAGCTTGTTGGCCAGCGATCGTTATGGTCTCGTCGAAAGCCGCGCCTTCCCGTTGCTTGTGGGACGCGGCCTGCGCTGGTTGGCGCAGCAGGCGCCGGTGGTGCCTTATGTGGCCGCTGGACGGAGGTTGCCGATGCCGCTTGCGAGCGATGCTTCGGGCTTTGCGCCTGCCGAGGATCTCTTGCCCACCGTGGCCGGATCGTTCGCAGGCCCCGATGGCGGTGCGTGGGAGGCGAGTTTGCTCGCGCCCTGGGACCCGATCCCTTGGGCGGGTGGGGTGGCCTCGCCCGCCGATGGGTTGCCGACCCAACACGGCTCGTTGTTCACTTGGATCGTTTTGCTCGTGCTCGCGCTCTTGGGGCTCGAGTGGATTCTGTTTGGTTCCGGTCGCATTCCTTGACCCTATGCCGATGACTCTTCTGGAACCTTGGTACCTGCTTCTGGGCTTGGCGGTCCTGCCCGTTTGGGTGGGGCGCTTCCGAGCCCGTTCGATGGTGCATGGCCTGTTGCGCTCGGCCGCATGGTGCGCGTTGGTGCTGGCCTTGGCCCATCCCGTTTGGCAGCGCGAGTCCACGGCGGTGCAACGCGTGCTGGTGGTGGACCGCTCGGCGAGCATGATCGATACACCGCTCGCTGCGCTGGGCGACCTCGTGCGCAGCGCGCCCAAGCGCGACCGTGCGGTTTGGTTGGAAGTGGGAGCCACGGCCTCCGGGGCCAGCGAAGTACCCGGTGCCGTCGACCGTTTGCAACTCGGAGCCAGCGCGTCGACGAGCGATCTGGACCAAGCCCTTGCCCGGGCCAGCGCTTCGATCCCCGCCGGGGCTGCGGCCAGCGTGTGGATCGTCAGCGACGGCCTAGCCACCAGCGGTTTTCCCACCCGTAGCCTGAGCGAGCTGTGGGCGCGCGGCATCCCGGTCTCCTGGTTGCGCGCGGGCCGCGTGGCGGGCGATGTGCGGCCGGTGGCCTTGGAGCCCACCGGCAGCGCGAACAGCGTGCGCGCGGGGGTTCCGGCGCAACTCGAAGCCCTCGTCGAGGGACTCGGGCAAGTCGTGACCTGCGTGCTGCGCGATCGTTCGAGCGAGGCGGATGGCGGGGGCGTCCGAGAGTTGGCTCGCGTTGAACATGTGCGGGTGGACGGGCCCACCCGCGTGCCGTTCCTGTGGGAGTCGCCGCGGGCGGGATTCCCGACGCTCGAGCTTGCGGTCGAAATCGAGAGCGGCCAGGACGCGCGTCCGGGCAACGAGGTGTTGATGCGCACGCTCGCGGTCCAAGACCCCTTGCGCGTGGCCTACCTGGGCGAACGCATGCAAGGCGGAGCCGAACGACTCGGCGAGTTGTTGGGCGCGGGCTTTGCGGTGAACGAGCCTTCCGATTCGGCCGAGTTGGTCGCGTCCGACGTGGTCGTGATCGATGACCGACCCGCGCAGGCCGTACCCGCCGCGCTGCAGGAAAGTTTGGTCCAAGCCGTGACCCAAGAGGGGCTGGGCTTGGTCATGGCTGGCGGCGAATCGGCCTTTGGTCCGGGCGGCTACCACAACCAGCCGATCGAAGACCTGCTGCCGGTGGAGATGGTGCAGAAGGAAGAGAAGCGCGATCCTTCGACTTCGCTGGTTTTGATCATCGACACCTCGGGTTCGATGGGGGGCAACCGAGTGCAGCTCGCCAAGCAGGTCTCGCGCCTCGCGATCCGCCGCTTGCTGCCCCACGACAAGGTGGGCATCGTCGAGTTCTATGGGGCCAAACGCTGGGCCGTGCCGCTGCAGCCCGCCTCGAACTCGATCGAGATCGAACGGGCGCTCAACCGCCTCGACGCCGGCGGCGGCACGGTGATCCTGCCGGCCATCGAAGAGGCCTACTACGGGCTGCAAAACGTGCGTACGCGCTACAAGCACGTCCTGATCCTGACCGACGGCGGCGTCGAGTCGGGGGCCTTCGAACCGCTCCTGCGGCGCATGGCCGACGATGGCATCAACGTGTCGACCGTGTTGATTGGTCCCGACGCCCACTCCGAATTCCTGGTGAACTTGGCCAACTGGGGCCAAGGCCGCTTCTACTCGGTGCCCGATCGCTTCAACCTGCCCGAAATCCTGCTCAAGCAACCGGCGAGCGCCAAACTACCGTCCTACCGGCCGGGAACCGTCGCGGTCCAAGTGCACGGTGGCCGGGGTTGGTGGGGCGAAGTCGACGCGAGTGGGGTCCCCGGGCTTGCAGGCTACGTCGAGACCCGCTTGCGCCCCGGTGCGGAGCGCGTGATCGACACGGCGCTCGAACACCATCCGATCCTGGCTTCCTGGCGCTATGGCTTGGGCCGTGTCAGCGCGTTGATGACCGAACCCACCGGGCCAGGTACCGAACCCTGGCAGCACTGGCCTGGGTACGGCGCGCTCATGGCGCGCGTGATGCTGCGGACTGCCGATGATGGCGCCGAGCGCTTTGCCTTCGGCGTGAGCCGCGACGGGGATCAAGCGATCGTGGTTGCCGAAGCGCGTCGCTCCGAAGCCGGCCAGCCGAGCGCCAAGCGCGTGGGCAGCGAGCCCGCCGACTTGGTCTTCGCCCAAGTCAGCCCCAACCGTTGGGAAGCGCGCTTCACATGGTCGCAGGCGAGCGATGCCCTGCTCGAAGCGGGTGCCCAAGGCTCGCTGCGTTCGCCGCAACGGCTGGTCTTGCCCGCCTCGAGTGGTGAGGCCCAGGAGCGCCAAGTTCCCGAAGCCGTGGCCGCTCGTTTGGGCGATTGGATCGGCCAGGCCGGGGGCCGTGTGCTCGAAGACCTGCCGACTAGCTTGGCCGAAATGCCGTTTTCCGCCGCCGACCGATCTCCAGGCAGTTTGCGCCTCGGACCCTGGCTGGCGCTACTCGCGCTCGTGCTCTATCTCCTGGACCTGCTTTACCGGCGCATGCCGCGCACATCATCATGAAGAGGATTCTTCCGGTCCAATGGACGACGGGTTGCCTCGCGGCAGGACTGCTGCTTGCGGGGGCTTCTGCTCCCGTGCTGGCCCAGGCCCAAGCGGGCGCGCAACCAGAGGCCAAGGCACAACCGAGTTCCCCAGGTTCCGACTCGGGCCCGGCGGCCCTCGAAGCCCAGGCCGCTGTCGACGCCGAGATCGAGCGCTTGTTGCAAGTGGGCGCTGCCCAGTCGCTCACCCCCGAGCAGGCGTCTAACTTGTTCGATCGGGCTTTGCTCGCGAACGGGCAATTGGAGCCGCTGTTCGTGCAATTGGAAGCGCTCGACCAAGCCGCCAAGGATTCGGACCCGCTGCGCTGGCGCGGCCTCGTGCGCATCGAAGCCCAGCTCCACTGGCGCTACGGCAACCTCAAGCAGGCCCGCGAGCGCTACCAAACGCTTGCGCAACAAGCCGACGACATCGACGCGCGCTACAACTTGGCGCGGCTTTGGGATGCCGAGGGCAAGACCAAAGAAGCGGCCGAGGCCTACCAAGAGCTACTCGACTTGGTCGACCCGGAGGTGGCCGAGGCCCTGCACATCCGCATCGCCTTGATGGAGTTGCAAAAGGCCGGCGCGGACAAGGACGAATCCGACGGGGCGCCGGGCGACCCACTTTCGCGCTTCGCTGGCGAACCCGAACGTTCGCTGGATTTGCGCAACCGGGCGGCGGTCGTGCTGGCCTTGATCAACAAACCCAAGGCGGCCATCGCCCTGTATCGGGTGGAAGGGGGCGCCAAGGACCAACTGCTCGGCTACCTGCGGCTGGCCGAGTGGGGCATCGCCGCCAAGGACGCCCAGGTCGCGCAAGAGGCCGCTTGGCAGGCTGCCAGCGTGGCCACCATCGCGCGTGAGCGGCGCTATGCGCTGACCTTGCTCGCCGAAGCCCATCGCATGGACAGCACGCTGCCCCAGTTGATCGAGCGCTTCCATGCGGAACAGCAGAGCCTATCCCCCGAAGCGCGTGCGCTGTGGATCGATCTCCTGCGGGAGACCCAGGAATACCAGCAGGCGATCGAGCTGGTGCAAGGCGCCTCGAGCGAAGCGGGCTTCACCGACGAGGAGCAGCTCGAGTTGTTCGAGATGTACCGCGAGGCCGGGCGCGACCAGGATTTGATCGACGCCTACCACGAGCGCATCGCGGGCGAGCCGGGCAACGTGACTTGGCGCGAGGGTCTGGCGCGGTACTTCCTTGAGTCGGGTGACCGGCAGCGGGCCGTGGAAGTCTGGAGCGATTGGATCACCGACCAGGCCGCCGGGCAGCACCTGATCGGGGCCGACGCGCTGATGGCGCTGGGCCTCGACGAGCTGGCGATCGAGGTGGCGGAGGCCGCCATCGCGAGCGCGGACCAGGGTTTGGCGACCAGCAAGAAGACCAATGCCGAATCGGCGCTTCTGTTCCTTTTCGATCTGTACCGCGAACGCGGACGGCTCGACGAAGCACGCGGGGTGCTCCAGCGGCTCGACCAACGTTCGGCCCCCGACGCGCCCGTGCGCGTGCAGTTGGCCGACGCCTTTGAGCGGCTCGGCGACCAACGCCGCGCGGTCGAGGTGCTCACGGGCTTGGTGGCCTCGCGTCCCGAGGGCGAAGCCGGTGAGGACGTGGAAATGCGGTTGGCATGGCTGCAGTCCGAGATCGGCCAGGAGGAAGTGGCCTTGGTCCAATGGCGCAGCCTGTGGGAACGCGTCAACTCGGTGCCGCGCCGGCGCTACGTCGAAGACCGCATGATGACCGTGGCTTCGCGGCTCGGGGTCTTGGCCGACGTGGCTGTCGAGCTCGAAGAGAAGCTCTACAACGGCCAAGCGACCGAGCGCGATAGCGGACTGCTCGTGCGGCTTTACACCAAGGTCGGCGATGCCGTTTCCGCCGCCGAGGTGATCGAAGAGTTCATGCGCCACTCGGGGGGCAGCGAAATCCAGGCGCTGACTGAGAAGGCGCGGGTGTACCTAGCCTGCACCGACTACTACCACTACGAAGAAGCCGTCAAACGGTTGATCGAGCTCGACCCCGAAGGCGAGCCCGACTACCTGCGCCAGCTGGCCATGAGCCAACTGGAGCGCGGCAAGCCCAAGGAAGCGCGCGAAGTGCTGATGCGGCTCGCTGGCCTCGAGTCCGAGGACTCGTCTTCGGCCGAGTTCGAAGCGGGCGTGCTCTCGCTCTCGGGTATGCGCGAGGAAGCGGTCATGGCCTACCGCAAGGGACTGGCGGGCCACCCCGATCGCATCGATGCCTACATCCTGATGGCGGGGCTGCTCAAGGAACTCAACCAGACCGACCAGGCCGTGGGCATGTTCCAGTTCCTGGCGGAGACCGCCGACAAGGACGACCTGTTCACGATCGCTATCGACGGCATCCTCAACATGCTGGTGGATGCCCCGCCCCGGCCCAAGACCGTGCAGTGGGCCCGACGCATCACGCTGGAACGGTTGGCGGCGCGGCACGACAAGCCGTACCTGTACCAACTGCTGGGTGATTTGGCGTCCGAGGCCAAGGACCACGACGGCAACATCTTGGCGCTTGAGAACGCCCTGCCCTCGGCCGGTCCGCGACGCGGTTCGATGCTGCGCGAGCTGATGGACCTGACCATCGAGAAGCGTTCGAGCTTCACCGGCCCCGGCTGGCCGGGCGACACCGACAAGCACTTGGCCATGGGCCGCCGTTTGGTAGGTTTGGCCGAAGCCGTTCCGCCACAGGTGTATTTGGACTTGGGGGCTGCCTTCCTCAAGGCCAAGGACGAACGGGCCGCCGAGCGTACTTTTGCGCTCACCCGCAGCCTTCCCGATGGCACGCTGTACCAACGCCAAGCCGCAGCAAGCTTCGAGCAGGCGGGCTTTGTCAAGCGCGCGCTGGGGATGTACGAAGCCGTGCTGGCCACCCAACCATCGGACGTGCCCTTGTTGGCCAAGGTGGGCGAAGTGCACGAGAACCTGGGCGACGATCCGCGGGCTCAGGCCCTATACCGGATCGGCTTGGACCTGTTGCTGCGCCGCAGGCCGATGTCGATCGACGCCACCGACAAGGAGGAAGACGTGCCGGTGTGGCAACGCAACCTCAATGTCGACGACTTCACGCAGAACTACGACCGCGTGTGGTTGGGGCTGATGGCCACCATGGCCGATGCCAAAGCCTTGGAGGCTTTCCTGGCCGAACAGGCCACGCAGGTTGCCGAAGACTTGCCGATCGTGCTCGACAAGCTCGACCAGATGCGCCGCGAAGCACGCCGCAAGCCCGGCCCGAAAGGTCCCGAGCCGGTGCGCTTGGAGCGCTTCCCGCGCCTGCAGCGGCGCCTGGAAGTCTACCGGCGTTCCGCTCTGGCTTGGGGACGGGCGGACTTGGCCGATGCCATGGACCTGCAGGTCGTGCAGGCCTTTGTGGATGACGACGACCTGCTCGAACAACTGGTACGGGATCGCTTGCAGTGGGGCCAGGTCGGTTCGGCCAAGGGCTTGATCGAGTCGAGCGGACGCGACGAGGAAGCCCGACGGGCGCTGCTGGTGCGCGTGGGCGAAGTGGTGGAAACCACCGGCTCCTCGCCGATCCCCCTGGCCGAGGCCGCGCGACAAGTGCTGCCCCTAATCGCCGAGGGTCGTCTCGCGGAGCTTGAGTCGGTGGTGCGCCGCGCAGACCTCGGAAAAGTCGAAGAAGAGGAAATGGGCATGGTCTCGGTGCTCTTCTCCGCCGCGCGCTACCTGGACAACCAGGACCTGGTCCTCAAAGTCGGGCGCGATCTGTTGCGACTCAAGATGGGTGGGGGACGCAGCTACGAGCTCGAGGGCGTGTTCAACATGGTCGGCGGCGCGCTGACATCCGAGAACGAGCTGGCGCTCGGACGCTACTTCGTGTCGCGCGTGTTCGAAGACCCCGAAAAGAACGCCCAACTGGTCACCTTCTTGCCCACCCTCGCGGCTCGTTTCGAAGAACCGCTTGTCAGCACCGAACAGGTGTTGCAGCTTCTCGACGGCTATGGCGAGAAGTATGCCTGGGGTTTGGAGCCGGTGATCGCCCTCTTGCCCGCCGCCGATCGGGCTTCGGCGGTACGAAGTGTGTGGAGCAAGCTGGAAAAAACCCAGCGGGCGAGCTTGTTGCTCGATTTGGTCTCTGGCATCCAGGGCGAATTGGGTGAGGACTTCACCAAGTTCGTGCTCGACAATCTGGGCCCCGCCCTGGCCGATGCGGAGGAATTCCTCGAGTACACCATTGGGGAACTGCTCGATGTGCAGGGCAAGGACCAGCTGGTGCTCCAGATCCTCGATATCCTGCAGGCCAACGGGTGGGACAAGCTCAAATTCTTGCCCGCGATCCGCGCGATCCGGTTGCAGGCTCTCGACCGCCACGACGAAGCCATCGCTTTGGCCGGGGAGGCTTGGGTCGCGCTGGCCCAGGACGACGATTGGCGTTCGCGGGAGGCGCTGGAGAAGATGGGCAAGGTCTTCCTGCCTGCAGACTTGGCCGGTCTGCTGGCGGCCCACGCTGCTTACCGCGACGCGAACGGCGATACGCCCGAGTTGCGCAAATCGGAGTTGGATGTACTTGCGGCTTGCGGGCCCGCGCAGGCGGAGGCCTATGAGGCCGCCTTGGACGCCGGTCTGGAAGCCTACCCCGAGAACGAGGCCCTGCTCATGGAGGCGGCCGATCACTACCGCAGCCGCGGGCAGCGGGCGAGGGAGGCTAGGACCTTGGAGCGTTTGATTGGCGTGCTCGACGACAAATCCAAGCAAGCGCGGATGTGGCGCAGAGTCGAGAGCGCATGGAACTCGTTGAAGCAGTCCGAAAAGGTTTTGTCGGCCAAGCGGGCGATGCTCAAACTCGACGGGGAGGACACCGAAGAAGAGGAGTCTTTCGCGGTCCTCAGCGGAGGCATGGTCATGCTGATGCCGATGGCTGGTGCTGTCGAGGAAGAGTCGAAGTCTGGGCTGCCCAAGACCATGGCCGATCTCAAGACGGCGGTCGATGAAGCCCGGTTGGACGATGCCGCCCTGGTTTTGCGTCGCATTTGGCGACGCTTCGCGATCGGGGAGCCGAAGGAGAATTTCCGTTTCTTCTCGTACTACTCCCCGCTGAACAACATCCAGTGGCCCAAGGACAAAGACGAAGCCCAGACTCGCAAGCGCATGGGCGGCATGCAGGGCTTCCTCGAAGACCTAGCCGAACGCCAAAGCACCAAAGACGATCCGGAGACGAAGGAAGAGTCGAGCGCATTCGAGCATATGGCCGAGTATCCCACTTTGGTTGCCGAGCTCCAACGCTTCCTGCGTACCCAAGGTCCCGACCAATTGGATCGGTTGCAACCCCTCTTCAAAGGCCTATTGGCCGCGCGCAACCGCGAGATGGGCAGCGAGGCTTCGTTTGCCGACCTCGTCGACAAGGCGCGCAGCGGTCGCGCGGGCAAAGTCGAGAAGATCCTCTTGCTGGCTTCGCTTGACGGCTTGGAAGGTGGTCTACCCGCCGACGTGCAGCCGATTCTGAGCGACCTTCCCCGAACGGTTTCGCCACGCGACGCGGCGCAGATCCGGCGGCTGGCGCGGGTCTACGCCCGCGGCGGCAACCTAGTGGCGGCACGCGCGTTCTTCCGCTGGTGTGGCACCCAGGCACAAACCCGTAGCTATTCCTTCGGCTCGGACGACGGAAGCACCTCGGTCACGGTCCGCGAGTTGGTCGAAGAGGCCAAAGAACTATTCGAAGGCGAGCAACGCATCGCGATGATCGAAGACGTGCTGCAGTTTGCCGAGCCGGGCGACCGTCCATGGGAACGCCGTGATTTCCAGGGCCTGGTGCTCGATACTTGGGAGGAGGTCCTGCCCCCCGATCAAGCGCTCGAGCGTTCGCGGTCGATCTGCGCCGAAGCGATCGACTTGGGCAAGGGGCTCAACCGCGATCTAGCGAGCCGAGCGACGGTTCTGTACGCCAAGGCTGGAGAATTGGCCTCGGCCCTGCGCGCCTTGGAGATCGGCTTCGCCACGCTCGACCCGGCCACGATCACCCAACCGCTCGTACGCTGGTACCGCGAGGATCCCTTGACCCCCAGTCGCATGAGCGATTCGGACCTCGAACGCCTGTTCCCCTCGGGAGACGGGGATGCGTCCGCTGCGGAGCCCACTTGGTTGCTGGCAGCTGCGGGCGCGTTGGCGGAATGGAAGCAGGCGGATCGCATCGATCCCGAAGATGGTGTGCGCGCGTTGAGTTGGATCGCTTGGTTGCTGCATCGCTGTGGACAAACCGACGAAGCCGCTGCGCTCATGGCCAGCTTGGGCGACGACCCGAATTGGTCGGCCAACACGCAGCTCTGGCGCATCGACTCGCTGCGCTTGCAAGGCGACGGTGATCAGGCGTTGGCTTTGGAACGGGCGCTGCTGCAATCGGGCCGATTGCCCGTCGATCGAATGCCGGGCGTGATCCGCGAGATCCGCGCGGCAGAAGGTCCGGCCGAAGCCTTGGCCGCCATCGAACCGGTCGCCGACGACACCCGCTTGCCCGAACTGCTCGACGTGCTGGTCGATGTGGCCGGCGAAGCACAAGACCCAAGCGCCGTCGAACACTGGACCTCGGTCCGCGCCGCCGCCCAAGCCTCCGAACGCAAGATCGAGGAGCTGGAGAAAAAGGCCAAGGAGAAGAAAGCCGCCGGGCGCTAAGTGCACGCACTTTGCCCTGCGGTCCGATTCCGGCGTAAGGCCACAACATGCGATCGAAACCTGGAATCGCGTTTGGGGCCGGCGACCTTTGCCGGTTCTCGCGTGGGCCGCTGCAACCATGGCAGGGCCTCTTGTCGTCGCGTTGCGAGGCATGGGGGGCTAGTTCCTGCACCAAAGCGGGTACCTAGCGGGCCTCTGGAAAGGAAGTTGGATTTCGCTTGCGTGGGCGTTGGGGCGGATCCCGATAGGTGCAGGACGTTGAATCACCATCCTTCCCGTCCCAAGTCGATGCATACCCTATTCCTTCGTTCCTCCCTTGGCCTGTTGGGCCTTTTGGCAAGTACTTCGGTCGCCCTCGGGGGCGAGGAGTGGACCGCTTACGATGGCGGTACCCCGCATTGGTTTGGCTACTCGGTGGCCACGGCCGATGGCTGGCGCTTGGGCGGAGCTCCCATGGAAAACCGTGCGGGCGCCCAAGCAGGGGCTGCCTATCTGCTCGACACGACCATCCCTGGGATGGTGGAGAAGAAGTTTACGCCGCTCGTCCGCACCGCAGGCCAGCGCTTTGGTTGGGCGGTGGACGTGAGTCCCAACATCATGGTCATCGGCGCGCCCGGTCAAGGCGCCATGTTCGGCGAGGCGTTTGTCTTTGAACGCAGCGGCGAAACCTGGTCCCAAACGGCGATCCTTTCGGGGGTGCCCGGCTACGCCGGCGATGGCTTCGGCAGCGCGGTGGCGATCGATGGCGATCGGATCCTGGTGGGAGCCCCGGGCGATCCCCGGAGCGGCGTGCAATCGGGGGTCGTGTATTCCTTCCGCCGTGGCGAGGTGCTTTGGTACCTCGAAGACACGCTGCAGGCCCCGCACACCAACGCTGGCGATCAATTCGGCTTCGCGCTCGACGCGGACCGAGGCCGCGTGGTGGTGGGTGCATTCAGCGCCAACATCGCGGTGTACAACGAAGGCGCGGCGTATGTTTTTGAACAGACCGCTAACGGCTACCAATTCACGGCCGAGCTTTGGGCTCCCGCGCCGCGCCCGGATTCGATGTTCGCACGCTCGGTGGGCATCCTGGGCGACCGGATCGCGGTGGGCGCCACCGAGGACCATTGGTCCGACGTGCGCACCGGGTCGGTGACCTTGTACGCGCTGCAAGCGGGAACTTGGCAAGTCGAAGACGTCGTCCACGCACCCGACCGGGCATTGGGCAACGCGTTTGGCTACGCGCTGGCCCTGCAGCCCGAGGGTTTGATCGTCGGGGCGCCGTTGGCCACCAGCGCAGGCGTGCGCAGCGGTGCCGCCTACGTGTTCCATCCGATCGGTCCGCGCTGGGGCGTGACCGATACCCTGCAGCCCAGCGTGACCCTGGCCGCCAACGACTACGTCGGGGTCTCGGTCAGCATCGCGAGCGATGGTGCGATCGTGGGCGCCATGCGCAGCTGCACCAAGTCCTACAACGCCGGAGCGGTGCACCTGTTTGGTGCCGAAGACTACGACGTTCCGCTCGTGGTGGAATTCTGCGGTTGCGAAGATGGGGGCCCCTGCGGGACCGATCCGCTGCCCCATGGCTGCGAGAACAGCACCGGGGTCGGGGCCCAATTGGTGGCCCTCGGATCGACTTCGGTGCGCGCCGACAACCTAGCCCTGCAAGCCAGCGGGATCCCGAACAGGTCGCAACTGCTCTTCCTGATCGGACAAGCGGGTGAACCGACCCCGTGGTACGACGGACGCTGGTGCTTGGCACCGGTGAACGGGTCGCTGGGGACTCTGGAGTCCACCAAGGCCAAGAAATCGGGCGTGGTGACCACCAGCCGGAGTTTGCTGCGACTGGGCTCGCGGCTGGGCCTGGACTTGCTCGCCGGAACCACTTGGTCGGTGCAGGCCATCTACTACGACAGCCATGGTCCGTGCGGGACCCGCTACAACGCGACCAACGCGTTGATGCTCACTTTGGTTCCCTGATCGAGCCGGCGACAGGGTGAGAGACGGGGGCGGCCGGGGATTTCTCGGCCGCCCCCGTGCGTACTGGCGCGCGACCCTTCGGGTCAGTACCCTGCCCGCCATGTCCAGGCTCAGCAAACGCCAAAAGTGGGTCCTGAACGGGCAAATGGAGCGCGTTCTGGAACCCCAGTTGCCCGTTCCTGGCGACGAGTGCTTCGAAAATCGAGGGCATTGGGCCACCCGTTGCTTCGCCAAGGACCGGCCCATCACGCTCGAGTTGGGCTGTGGCAAGGGCACCTTCAGCGTCGAGTTGGCCCGGAGTTTCCCCGAACGCAATTTCGTGGGAGTCGACATCAAAGGCCACCGCTTCTACACCGGCGCCCAGCAAGCGGAGGACCTGGGGCTCGACAACCTGGTGTTTCTGCGCGCGCAGATCCAGCAGATCGAGCGCTATTTCGGACCGGGCGAAGTGAGCGAGATCTGGCTGACGTTTTCCGACCCGCAGCCCAAGGATGGCAAGGGCACCAAGCGCATCACCAGCGGTCGTTTCGTCGAACGCTACCGAAAGCTTTGCCAGCCGGGCGGGATCGTGCACATCAAGACCGACAGCCCGCTGGTCTACGGGCTCGCGCTCGAGGAACTCGGGCCCAACTTCTTGTACCAAACCGAGGACGTGCATGGGCCCTGGTTGCAGACCGTCCCAGAACCCCTGCGCAGCCTGCTCGCCTTCCAGACGCCCTACGAAAAGCGCTGGATTGCGGAGGGCCGCAAGATTGCCTACTTGAGTTTGGCGCTCTAGGCCCGGCCGGGTGCGGGCTTCACGAACAGGAAGTTGTTGGCGTAGGTGGGGCGGTCCCAGAAACGCGGACCGACTTCGGCTTGGTGCACTTCGGGGTCGAATTCGGCTAGCGGATGTGAGCCCCAGCGATCGAAGAACGAACCCTGGTAGCCGCGCGTGAGCAGCTCGGCGAAGACCGCGTCCATGGTCTTGTTTTGCAAGCGTAGATGGCGCCGCTCGCATTCCAACAACACCGCTGGCGTTTGGCTCTCGAGTAGGTGGCCCGCCCCTTGCAAGACCTCGAGCTCGGCGCCTTCGACGTCGATCTTGAGGAAATCGACTTGGGGCAGATTCTGTGCGCGCACCAAGGCGTCAAGCGAAGTCACGCGCGTGGGGATGTCATGTCGCACATGGTCACGACTCGCTTCGGCCTCGGCCACGGCCGCGATGAGCGAAGCGGCGGGCGACGTGTGCCCGTCGGGTCCGGGAACGTGCAGGATCGCCATGCCTTCTTCCATTCCCAAACCCAAGCGGTGGATCGCGACGTTGCGCCACCCGTTGCGGGCCACGACCTCGGCGAGGTAGGCCGCCAGCTCGGGCTGCGGCTCGATGGCGCAGACGCGACCGGTTCGGCCCACCGAGCGCCGCATCCAATACAACCAACCGCCCTTGTGGCTCCCCACGTCGATGGCGCATCCGCCCGGGTGCAGCAGGGCTTGCATCGCGCGGATCTCGGCTCGGTTCCACTTGCTGCGGAACTTGCGCGCGCGCCAGGCGAAGCGTAAGTCGATCATCGGAGTTCCATCATAGGCTCTTGCGCAGCACAAACGTGCGGCCCTGGACCGGGAAGGTGCCGATCGTCTTGGATGGCCATTGGGCGGCCTCGGCCGCTTGGGCATCGAGCAACACCCAAACATCCGAGGGCGGCGCGCCCGCGCGCTCGAACGTTCGCACGGGGTGCCCCAGGTAGAAAAACAGCGAGGAGTGCCCATCCTTGGTGTCGGTCCACACTTCGGCGCCCGGCGGCAGGACCTCGTCCACGGCCTGCGCCAATCCGCGCCCCGAGCGGGTGTACGCTTTCTGCGGACGCAAGAAGCCCAGCTGCAACCCGGCCAACAAACAGGCCAAGACCAAGCTGCGCCAGACCACGGCCCCCTCGGGCGTGGTGCTTTGGAACCAGCGCTTGGAACCCGCTAGGCAACCCACGAGCCCCAAGCTGCCTAGCGCTGCGCGCGCGATCCACCCCAAGGGCACCGCGGTCTGCAAAGCGCATCCCAGCAGCCCGAGTCCCATGAGGGGCGTCGCCCAACGAAGGCCTTGCGACCAGCGTGCCGTCCAAGCAGACCCCGCTTGCAGATAGCGTTCGATCGTCAATCCGCTCACCACGCCCACCGGTGCGGCCAACGGCAGGTAGTAGCGCGGCTCAAACGTGGCGATCACAAACAGAAAGAGCGCATTGCCACCCAGGAAGGCGCAGGCGATGCGCAAGACCCGCGGCGTGGGGAAGGCCTGGGTTCCGCGCCAACCGGTCAGCCCAAGCAGCACGAACAGGCTCCACGGAAAGAAGAAGACGATCGCCTGCAAGGGCCGCAATGGCTGTTGCAGGTTGTGCGGGAAGCGATAGTCGAACAGCCGCAGCGAAGCCTCGGTCGACGCTTGATCGAAACTCTCCGCCCCGTGGTGACGCAGCGCGCAAACCGTCCATGCGCCGATCATCGCTGCGAACAAGGCGACGCCACTCCCGTGCGGCCAGGCCAAGAGTCCGCGCCCGCGCGCCGCCACCCAACCCGCGAGAACCAACCCCGGTACAAACAAAGCGAGCGCGATCGGCCCCTTCGCCAAGAAACCGATGCCCAGCCCGAAGTACGCGAGCATCCAAAGCCCGAGCCCCGGCTTCTCGCGGGTGAGGTTGACCGTCGCCGCCGTGGTGGCCACGCCCACGCCCAAGGCCAAGGGCACGTCGAACGTCGCCATGCCCAGCTTGCTCGTCAGCAGGAACCCGCTCACCGTCGCCAGCGCCGCCCACAGCCCCGCACGCGTTCCCGCCACCCGGGCCAGCAACCCAAGCACCGCGCCGCCCAACAACAGCGCACACAAGCCAAACGGCAGCCGCAAGCTCCACCGATCGATCGAATCAAAACCCGCAAACGAACCCTTGGCCAACCAATACGCGAGCGGCGGCTTGTAGGCGTAGATCTCCCCGTACACCTTGGGCACGCAGGCGTCTTCCCAGGACTGCATGCTCGCCGCCCCGTTGGCGATCAAGCCCTCCATGCGGAACACGTCGGTGGTCACGATCCCGAGCCACACGAGCGGCACGGCCAGCAGCAGGTAGCACCCGAGCGCTTTGCGCAGCGACAGAGTCAGGAGGGGAGTAGGAGCCATGGATCCGACCCGGGGAGAGGGCACGAAACTCCCGGTCGCGCCAAGTCTAGCAAGCGCCGACCCACTCCAAGCAAGCATCGGCCCCTCCGAACAGCTTCGCCAAGCAGCTTGGGCCGAGGTCCGCCCCGGGATTGCACTGGGGACGGACCGGTCGGAATGCGTGGGTCACCACCCAAACCAGGGCGCTGCCACCACCTCATCGTTCCAATGTTGGGCCGGCGAATCGAATCCCTACAGCGCGATCAGGCTCGGCAAGGCCGTTCCCGAAACCTCAACCGGATGCGAAACCAAGCGCATTCACTTCGCCGCATCGGGCGTAGGTTCGGGCGCCGGCTCAAGTCGCGTGAAGCGCCCGGCGATGTTCCAATCCATCACGTACAGGTTGCCCGCCGAATCGATGGCCGCGCAATGGGGGGCGCAGAAGGCACCCTCGCGCCAATCCTGGGGCGGCACTTGGTATTGGGCGCGTTGGTCCTCGTTGGGGTTGTCGCCCAGTTGGGCAACGAGCTCTAGGTTGCGATTGAGCAGGGTGATGCGCCCCGCCAAGTCGGAGACCACGCCCAGGTCCCCGCGGAACTGGACATGGCAGGGGCGCCGCAGCAAACCCGAGCTGGGGTCGCTGCTACCCAAGTATTCGCCCTTGAGCGAAAAGCGCACGATGCGATGGTTTTCGCGGTCGGCCACCAACAGGGTCGGAACGTCCGCGCTCCAATCGATCCACAAACCATGCGGCGTGTTGAGATTCTGGGGCTCGTCGCCGGGGCCTCCGAAGCTGTCGAGGTAGTGGCCTTCCGAGTCGAAGCGGTGCACCCACGAGCGGCCATAGCCGTCGGCCACCAACACGGTTCCATCGGGACCCACCACCACGCCGGTGGGTTTGTATTGCTCGGGATCGGTGTAATGCCCGCTGGCTTCGGGCCACGGGATGCGCAGCAAGACCTTGCCGGTCAGATCGGTCTTGAACACTTCGTGGCGAGCGGTGTGCGCTACCCATAGCACCTGGCCGTAGTTCTGCCAGTTGGCGTCATCAGGAGCCCAAGCACCCGAAGCCACGGCCGGAACCTTGTCCGCCTCGACCGTTCGTTTGCGTTCCGCCACCAGCGACAAACCATGCACTCCCGCACCCCAATCGGAGCCCATGGTGCGCAGCAGCTTGCCGTCGCGACCGTAGATCAAGATCGCGGGCCCGGTGTCGGCGCTGAAGTAGATGTGATCCTCGCGATCGATGGCGATGCAACCATGGGTGCTGCCGAGCCAATCGCGCTCCGCAGGCAGCTGCAGCCAATCGGCGTTCCACAGGTAGCGGTGGTCTCCGCTGCCCACCCAAACCGGGCCGCTGGCTTTGGGAGCGTGCTCCCAGACCGGAGTCTCGCTTTGCGGGTGTTCGTGGTGGGGGCCGTCGTGGGGGCCATTGTGCAAGGGCGCGGCCAAGCCGCACAGGAGGAGGAGCGTCGCGAGCATGGCGCCCAGTCTAGCGCATGTCCGCCAGGCCGTCCCCAGCCTCGAAGCATCAGACCAACAAATCCTGCACGACTTGCCCGGCCACGTCGGTCAGCCGGTAGTTGCGTCCCTGGAAGGGGAAGATCAACCGTTCGTGGTCGATGCCCAACTGGTGCAACAAGGTCGCGTGCAGGTCGTGCACCGAAACCGGGTCGCGCGTGATGTTGTAGCCGTAGTCGTCGGTTTCGCCGTAGACGATGCCCGGCTGGATTCCGCCGCCCGCCATCCAGATCGTGAACGCGCGCGGGTGGTGGTCGCGTCCGTAGTTGGTCTCGGTCAGCGTGCCTTGGCTGTAGACCGTGCGCCCGAATTCGCCTGCCCACAGGACCAGCGTGTCCTCCAACAGCCCGCGCCGTTCGAGGTCGCGGATCAGCGCCGCCTTGGGCTGGTCCACCGCCTGGCTTTGGTCACGGATTTCCTTGGGCAGGTTGTTGTGCGCATCCCAGCCGCGCATGAAGAGCTGCACGAAGCGCACGTCGCGTTCGGCCAAACGCCGCGCCAACAGGCAATTGGCGGCAAAGGTGCCCGGTTTGCGCACCTCGGGCCCGTACATGGCGAGCGTTTCCTCGGACTCGTCCGAGAAGTCGGTCAGATCGGGTACCGACATTTGCATGCGGTAGGCCATCTCGTACTGGGCGATGCGCGTTTGGATCTCGGGGTCGTAGCTGCGTCCGGCTTCGGCCTCGTTGAGTTCACGGACCAGGTCGAGCATGGCGCGCCGTTCGCCACGGGCCATGCCCTCGGGGTCGCGCAGGTACAAAACCGGGTCCGCGCCGCTGCGGATCTTGCAGGCGCCATAGCGCCCATCGAGGAAGCCGCTGCCCCAAAACCGTTCGGACAGGGCCTGGGTGTTGCCGAAGCCTTGCGAAATCAGTACGACGAAGGCGGGCAGGTTTTCGTTGCTGCTGCCCAATCCGTAGCTGCACCACGCGCCAAAGCTCGGGCGGCCGGGCTGCTGGCTGCCGGTTTGGAAGAAGGTGATCGCCGGCTCGTGGTTGATCGCGTCGGTGTGCATCGAGCGCACGAAACAAACCTTGTCGGCCACGCTGCCCAGGTGCGGCATCAGGTCGGAAACCCAGGCTCCGTCTTGGTTGTTCTTGTAGCGCTGGAACGGGAAGATCGAGGGTGCGACCGGGAAGCGGCTCTGGCCCGAGGTCATGCCGGTCAAGCGCTGGCCCTGGCGGATCGAATCGGGCAGGTCCTCTTGGAAACGTTCGCGCAAGCCCGGCTTGTAATCAAACAGGTCGAGTTGGCTGGGCGCGCCTTCCATGTGCATGTAGATCACGCGCTTGGCCTTGGCCGGGAAGTGCATGCCTGGATGCAGCTTGGGCGCCGCCTCCTGTCCGAGCCCCAGGCTCGGCAGCCCCAGCGAAATCAGCGAGGTGCGACCCAACAGGGCCCCGAGCGATGCGGCGCCGAGTCCAAAGAAGCGGCGCCGGGTGAGCTCGAGCTGGCGTTCGAAGAGCGGATTGGGTTCGTCCATGGGATCAACCATTGGTCAGGGTAGCGTGCAGGTTGAGCAGCGAGCTGGCCACGAAGGTCCAAGCGGCCAGCGACTGGGTTTCCATTCCCATCGGGCGTGGCAGCATGCCACCGCGCACCCAAGCCTCGGCGGATTCCGTATCGCTCGCAAAACGCACCAAGGCTTGATCGAGCGCCGATTCGAGCAAGGCCGCTTCGTCGGTGCTGGGCAAGCGTCCCGTGCAGCGTTGGAACATGGTCGCCAACTTAGCGGGGGTGGAGTCTCCCTCTAACAAGGTCCGCTGCGCCAGCGCCCGCGCCGCTTCGCGGAACTGCTCGTCATTCCACAGCACCAACGCCTGCAAAGGCGTGTTGGTGGTGGCCCGCTGCACCACGCACGCCTCGCGCGTGGGGGCGTCGAAGGTCAGCATCGCGGGCGGTGGGCAGGCGCGCTTCCAGTAGGTGTACACGCTCCGCCGCCAAAGTTCGTTGCCCATACCGCGCTCGAAGAAGCGCGTGTTCGAGGCGGTCATGGCGACCTCGCGCCACAGCCCTTCGGGTTGGTAGGGCTTGACCGATGGGCCGCCGAAATCCTCTTGCAGGATTCCCGCCACGTACAAGGCCGTGTCGCGGATGCGCTCGGCATCGAGGCGTTGGCGCGGAAAGTGCGACAGCCAAAGGTTCGTGGGGTCGATGGCTTGCGCCCGCTCGCTGGGCGCCGAACCTTGCCGATAGGCGCGACTCTCGACCATCAGCGCCAGCATGTGCTGGACGTCCCAACCGCTCTCGACGAATTCGACGGCCAGCCAGTCGAGCAGTTCGGGGTGGGTGGGCCAGGAACCTTGATAGCCAAAGTCGCCCGAGGTGGCGACGATGCCGCGGCCGAAGATCATCTGCCACAGGCGGTTGACCGCCACGCGCGCCACCAAAGGATTGGCGGGTGCCACCATCCAGCGCGCCAAATCCAGGCGCGTTGCCGGCTCCCCTTCGGGATGGGCTGGCAAGTCACCAAACGCGATGGGAATCCCCGGCGAAACGGGGCGCTCGCGATCGGGATGGTCGTATTGCCCGCGCTCGAGCACGAACAGTTCGCGCGCCATGGGGCGATCGCGCATGACCATCGTGCGCGGGATAGCGGCTTCGAGCGCGGCCTGTTCGCCTCGCAAGGCGGCCAGTGCCGCGATTCCCGCGCGGTACTCCTCGGAGTGCGAAAGCCGCCAAGCGTGGGCGATGCGGGCTTGCAATCCCTGGCCCTGATCTTTGCGAGCGTGCGTGTCGACCGCCGCGCAGACCAAGTCTTCTGTGAGCAACGGGGCCTGCGGCAGGCTTTTGTAGAAGAAACCCGCGGCACCCCCGGTGTTGATCACTTGGAACACCAATGCGTTGCGACCGGCGCGCAAGGGCAGCGTGACCCGGTCTTGATCGGGGAGGCACCCGCGCGCAACCTCGCGCGCCGCGACCTGCGCTCCGTTGACATAGATCGCAAAACCATCGTCGGATCCGATCGAAACCTCGAGCAGGCGCGCCGTGGGGCTGTACAACTCGCGGCCCAGGTAGTGCACGTTGGTGCCGTCGGGCAGCGCGTTCACCACGCCGTCGGCAAAGTCCGCCCGGTACGTCCAGCGCACGGGGCCGTTCGCTTCGAAGCTGGCCTCGAGGTCCAATTCGGGTACTTGCTCGGGGCCGAAGTGCGCGGCGTAGGCGCCTTCGGCGCTGGCCAGCGGGAAGGGTCCCGCGTGGTACCAACGCCCTTGTGCCACGGGCAGTCGCTCGAGGCCTTGGTCGCCGAATTGAGCCAATCCCACGCGCACGTGCCCGAACACGTGGCCGGCGTAGGGCGATTGGTATTCGAGCTCGACTTCGAGCTGGGTACCGCCCTCAAAGCCAAACGGCTGGTCGCTGACGAGCCACGCGACGCGGTCCGAAGGATCGTTGTGCGCGTTGATTGCCCAGCCCTGGAACGGCGGACGCAGCGCCCGATTCAGGCTGAAGTCTTCGTTGGACTGCGCGTAGTCGGTCCAAATCCAAGCCCAATCGAGCTCCTGGACCTGACTCGGGTCGGCGATCGAGCGGGCGCGCGCGTGCAGCCCGGTCAAGACCGCGTTGCCGTTGCCCGCGCGCCCGGGGGCTCCATTCGTGAAGCTCGCATCGCCCAGCACATCGAGCTGGACGAGCCGCAGGCCGGTGGCCTCGGTTTGGACCTGCAAGCGATGGATGTCGACTTCGGGGTTGGCTCCGCTGGCGAGGACGGTGTCGGCCGGGGTGATGGTGAGCGTGGCGCCCTGATCGGAGGTGGCCGAGGTTAGGTGGCTCGGTTGCCAGACGAGCTCGAGCTCTGCGCCAAGGCCCGCCTCGAACGCTTCGAGCGCGGCTTGGTCGGCGGCGCTGGGCTGGGCGAGTTGCGCTTCTTGCTCGGTCACGCGCGCCTGCAACGCGCGGCGCTCGTCTTCCTGGGCAGGGCTCGGAACTTCCAAGAACGGTTCCAAGGCCCGCTTGGGGTTGGGTTCCTGGCTGTAGAGCCCCGGTTCGTCGTTTTGGCCAAAGAACGCGAACAGCCGATAGTAGTCCTCCTGGCGGATGGGGTCGAACTTGTGGTCGTGGCAGCGCGCGCACGAAACCGTGAGCCCCAAGAACACGCGCGAGGTGGTGTCGACGCGGTCGACCGCGTACTCGACCAGGTATTCGGCATCGATCGCGCCACCTTCGTCGGTGGTCACGTGGTTGCGCAGGAAGCCCGTCGCCACCTGCGGGCCGTTGTCCCCTTGCGGCAAAAGGTCGCCCGCCAACTGTTGCACCAGGAACTGGTCGAACGGCATGTTCGTGCGGTACGCATCCAACACCCAATCGCGCCAGGGCCAAATTTGTCGCCCGGCATCGGTATGGATGCCCGAGGTGTCGGCATAGCGTGCTTGGTCGAGCCAGGGGCTCGTCATGCGTTCGGCATACCGAGTGCGATAGGGCTCCTCATGGAACAGCCGTTGCACCTGTTGCGACCACGCTTCGTCTTCGCCGAGCTCTGCGCGGACCGCAAGGTACCCGTCGATTTCCTCGGGCGTGGGGGGCAACCCCGTCAAGTCCAAGAACAGGCGGCGCAAAGCCAAGCTGGGCGCGACGGGGCCTGCATACTCCAGCCCGTGCTGCGCCAGCGCGTCCAACAAGAACGCGTCGATCGGCTGCGCGTCACTCGAGGGAGGTGCAGGCCGCACGGGCGGAGTGAACGCCCAATGGTCCTCGTAGGGCGCACCCTGTTCGATCCAAAGCCCCACCAACTCGCGCTGCTCCGCGGTCAACGTGGCGCGGTGCGACTCGGGCGGCGGCATGACCTCGTTCGGATCCTCGCTCCCCACCCGGTACCACATCTCCGAAGCCTCCGGATCCCCGGGCACAATGGCCGCAACGCCCTTGCGCAACCGAATGGCCTCCTCGCGCACATCGAGCCGCAAGTGCGCCTCGCGCTTGGCCTCGTCAGGGCCATGGCACAGGAAACAACGATCCGAAAGGATCGGCCGAATGTCGCGCCCATACCGAACCGCCGGCGCCAGATCCCGATCCGCCTCCTGACCCAGCGACCCAGCAACGATCGCCCCTCCCAGCCAGAGAATGGCGCCCAACGCAAAAACCCCGCGGGCCAAGCCACGGGCAAACAAGGCAGGGAAGCGATGCGGCATGCCCCCCAGGATACCAGCCCCCAGGTCGCCGAAAGACGCGGGGTCGCCTGGCTTGTTGCTGACCAACTGGTCAAGAATGGGCGGAACCATGCTCGGTGCGGATACCTAGGAACGAAACCCACCGTTGGTCCACCCGAAGCCTCGCAATCCCTATGGACCTAAGCCGGGCGCCGGGGTCAGCTCGCGTGGACTCGTCGCAGGTACAGCAAGATCGCTCTGCGGAGAACCGGGCGCGAACACTCTGTGACAAAACAGCGGATGCTCACGCTGTTGGGGGAAGGAAATCTCGGTCCCACACAGCGGTATCGAAAGACCCCGGTTGGGCGTTTCGAAGCTAAGCATTCGACGCGGAAATCCATGAAAGCGGGCGGCCTGAAAATGGAGGCGGAGGTCCATCGCGCCAAGGGGCTTGCAGCCTCACGAGGACGTTGCCATCGATGGGGAGTCAAGCGCTCCTCGAGCGACGGGCTGGCCGAACGCTGCGGATGGGATGCAGGAGAACCCCGCCGGAATTGGCCCCAAGTTGGCCCATTTCCAAGCCTAGGCGATGCCTGAACACTTCGCTGTAGCTAAGGAGTGGTAGGCCAATTCGCCGGGCTCCAGCCAACCCCGGACAACGGCTCGGGAATACGGGTTTCGGGCGCTGGGGGCATGCGATACACTTGGGGTTTCCCTTCCTAGGAACCCCAATCCACTACCCAACTATGGCCAAATCCGCCAAAGCCCGTCACATCCTGGTTTCTTCCGAGCATGAGTGCCAAGCGCTCAAGGCGCAGATCGAAGGGGGGGCGGACTTTGCGCAGTTGGCTCGCCAGCATTCCTCGTGCCCTTCGGGCGCGCGCGGGGGCGATTTGGGCGAGTTTGGGCCGGGGCAGATGGTGCCCGAGTTCGACAAAGTCGTCTTCAGCGCTCCCGTTAGCGCGGTGCAAGGGCCGGTCAAGACCCAGTTTGGCTACCACCTGCTCGAAGTGACCGAGCGCAAGGACTGATCCTAGCGGTCGCGATCCTACAGGCTGCGATCCCTCAGGCGGTGCCCGCGCGAGCGTGGGTGCCGCCGGATTGTTTTCGGGGGCCTAGCCCCTGTACTCAGCGATTCTGCAATTCGATTTCCGCAAAGCCGGCGGCCATGCCGGTGTCGGTTCCTGCTTCGCGGTCGAGCAGCCTGATCTTGAGTCGGCGGATGCGTTCGGTCTTGGGCAAGGGGATGGTGGTCTTGCGTTGATCCTGCATGACCATCTCAGCCACGAACGGCTTGCGTTTGTTGATCGTGATCTCGACCCGGCGGGCTTTGCCGACGTCGTCGGATCGGTCGAGCGCTTTGCGCGCGTGGCTGAGCAGGATCGTGTCGGCGGATAGTGTCTTTTTGAAATCGAGCACGATCCAGGGATCGGCGTCGTCGGCCTTGCACAGCCAGCCGCGGCCCTGTTTGTTGTCGACCGTGTTGCCGGGACCCCAACCATCGTCGAAGGCGGAGGAGGCTTCCCCGGTCGGGTGGGCGCCGGGCACCAAGTTGGCGCTGCAATCGGCAATGTACTGCTTCATCCAGGGTTGCAGGCCGATGTCGATGGGTACCTCGAGCGGAGGCGAGAGCAGGATCGCATCGGCGGGATCATCGCCCGGCGGGGGATGCAGATAGACCTTGGCGCGGATGGAGTAGGTCCCTGGCTCGTCGAAGTGCAGCTCGGCGCCGAACCGCGCGTCCTTGACGGGCTGGCTCGGATCGCCTTGTACGGTGGCCAGTACCCGATCCTCGAGCAGGTACTCGACCTTTTGGATGCGCAATCCGCGGTCCTGGTCCTCGGGCCAAGCCCACGAGTCGTAGGTCAGAGGATGCAGCGCCAGGATCCAGACGTGCACCGGGTCTTGGCCGGTGGCGATGAACTGCACGTCGGCTTCGGGGTCTTCGATGCGCACGGAGCGATGGTTGGAAGCGGCCTGGCCGCTGATGGGTGCCGAAGCGCGCCGCAAGAACAGGATCGCGAAGCAGGTGTTGGACTGCTTGGCGCCGTAGATCGTGCTCCAACTGCCATCTCCAGCCTGTTTCTCGAGCAACCAGCGCGCGCCGCCCTGGTACCAATCCAGATCGCCGATGAGTTTGGTGGGGGCCAAGGCACCGACGCGCTGCAGCGCGTACAGGTAGTAGTAGTCCCAACTCGGACCGCCCTTGTTGCCACCCCAATCGGCTTGCGGCACCGCCTGGTTCTCGCTCAACCAACGCAGCCCGCGGCTGATGACGGTCTCCATCGACTGACCCACGCCCCGGTTGCCTCCCCCGGCCTTTTCCAGACCCTCGCGCACCATGCAGGCAATGCCCACTCCGGCAGCGGTCATCGAAAGCGTGGCCGTGCCGCCCGGCCGATAGGGGAAGCCCCCGTAGCTCTCTTGCCAACGGCCCAGGATTTTGCCGACCGCTTTCCAAACGTCCTCGGGAACCTCGATGCCCGCGTGTTGCGCGTGGCGCAGCCCGAGCGCTCCGAAGTGCGTGTTCGACAAATCCTGTTCGCCGTCGGGGTAGGCCCAGGCGCCCATGTTCCAGTCTACCAAGAGGTCGACCAGGCCCTGCAAGCGCTCCCGGTAACGAACCGGATCGACGCTGCCGTAGGCCGAAATCATGCACGCCACCTCGTAGGTCGACGTGGGCGTCAGCGAGTCGAGGTAGCCCAATCCGCGCAACACCGCTTGGTGGTTCTTCTCCGCGCCGCCCTTGACCAAGGTGTAAACGCACAATCCCGTGGCTCCGCCGCCGTGGCGTTCGCACTCGAAGCGCCAGGAACCATCGAGCTCCTGCTCGGACACCAAGAAGTCGATGCCACGTTCGATGGCGGCGTCGATCGCTTTCTGCGGGGCGGGTTCTTGGGTCGCAGCTAGGGCCGCCGGTTGGGCTGCAAGGCAGAGTACCAGCGCGGAGAGGAAGGACATGGGCAGGAAGAAGGGCCGGGAAGGCCCCTAGCTTAGCTAGAAACCCTCCCAGCACCTGCTTCCGACTCAAATTGCGTCGTCTACGACCTCAATTCCAGGTGGGTTCGGGCGGAGCGAGGCTCAAGTAGGCCGCGATCGCACACACCGCCGCGCAGGCGAGCACGCTCAACAGGAAGCCCAGCGCCCGGCGCTCGACGGGCCAGCCGATGCGGATCGCTTGGGGAGCGAGCGCCAGCAGAATCGCGGAGCTGAGCGGGGTCTTGGCATACCCCACGCCCAAAAGCAAAAGCCCGGTCAGCGCCAGGGTGAAGGGCAAACTGGCCCCGTAGGTCACCGCTTTACCGGATCGTACCAGCGCCAGCACGCACCACAGTCCACCAAGGGCGGCTATGCCACCCGCCAGGTTCGCGCTGCCTCCGGTCGATTGCCCCAAGGCAAACGCGGTCGCGCCCAAGGTCAGCGCAAAGGCCCCCGGGACTTGCACACCCGTGCGGCGCACGCGGACCAAGTCCGAGTTGCCCCACAAGGCGAGCGCGGCGACGCCGATGATGCCCGCCGGGACCTGCCAAGCGTGTGCGCCTTCCCACTCGTACTGGCGCAGGGGTTCGCTCGCCAGCCAAACGAATCCACCGATCAACGCGCTGCCCAAGACGAAGTGCGGCACCGAACCAGCACGGCCCTGGCTGGCTGCCACCGGAATCGAAAGCAGCATCGCGTAGAAAAGCCAGTGCGTGGCTTCCTTCGGGGGCCAGGGCGGCAAGCCGTCCTTGAGTGCGTAGTAGGCTAGGCCATAGGCCAAACCCCAGGCCAGGGCGGCGGCCCAGGCCACGCGCGAGCCCGCTTCGCGGCTGCGGGCCCAACCCAGCAAGGCTAGGATCAGGCCCGCAACCAGGGGGAACAAAAAGGCGTTTTGGACCACGGGACTACTTGCGCACGCCTTCCAAGGCGATCGTCAGACGGATGTCGTTGCTGATCATGTCGTCGGGGTAGGTGTCCATGCCGTAGTCGCGTCGCTTGATCTCCAACTGCGTTTCCAGGCCGCCTCGGAAGCCCATTTGCGGGCCGCCATCGCGGGCTCCGGTGAAGTCCATGTCGACCGTGACTTCCTTGGTTTCGCCGTGGAAGCTGAGCTTGCCAGTCACGGCATAGGTGGTGTCGTCCTTCTTCTCGAACTTGGTCGACTCGAAGCGGATCTCGGGGAATTGCTTGACGTTGAAGAAGTCGGGGCTGCGCAGGTGATCGTCGCGCTTCTTGCTGTTGGTGTCGACGCTGTTCGCGACCACCTTGATTTGGAGCGAGGACTTGCCTTCTTCGGGCGACAGCACGAACTGTCCGCTCAGCTCGTTGAAGCGACCGTAGGAGTACGACACGTCCATGTGCTTGGCGCGGAACAGCACGGTGGAGTGCACGTTGTCGATGGCGTAGGTGCCCGCTTCGGCCGGGGAGAAGGCCGGGGTGGGGCTTGCCTTGGTGGCCAGGACCGCCGGGACGACGGCGAGGGCGACGGCGGACAGGAGCAAGGGGTGCAGGAAGGAGAATGCGCGCATGGTGTGGAACGGGTGGGTTGGGGGTCAAAGGAAGGCGTCTCGGAAGGAGATACCTGTTGGAACAAGTATTTACCCTGGCCGGGCCAACTCTCCAAGCCCTGAACTCGTGATTTGCTCGGTTCTTACTGCCAAACGGGCCCCAGGATGTCTCCAGGGCCGATCCCCCCTCGGTTTTCCAAGCTGGGAGGTGGTGCTTGGGAGCGCTCCAAGTGGGGAGTACCATCCACCGGCTCCATCCTCGACTCCTGCAGCACTGTCCATGCAAACCACCCAGACCCAAGTCCCGGGGCTCGCCCTGAGCGACCACTTCCTCGAGGTCCCGCTCGACCACCGGGAGCCCAAGGGCGCCAAGATCACGATCTACGCCCGCGAGGTGGTGGCGATCGACCAAGCCGCCGCGAATCTGCCGTACCTGGTGTTCCTGCAAGGGGGTCCCGGCTCCCCGTCGCCCCGGCCGCAGGGGCTGGGGGGTTGGGTGGGGCACATGGCCAGCCGCTTCCGTGTGCTGTTGCTCGATCAGCGCGGCACCGGCCGCAGCACGCCGATCCACACCGATGCGCTGGCCGTCATGGGGACGCCCCAGGAGCAGGCCGACTACCTGGCGCACTTCCGTATGGATTCGATCGTGGCCGATTGCGAGCTCCTGCGCGCCGCGCTGCTGCCGTCCGAGGAACCTTGGACGGTGCTCGGTCAAAGCTTTGGTGGATTCTGCGCCACCCACTACCTATCGGTCGCCCCGCAGGCGCTGCGCGAGGTGTGGATCACCGGAGGCCTCCCGGGGCTCGATACGCCCATCGACGAGATCTATCGCTGGACCTACCGCCGCATGGCGGAGAAGAACCTGCAGTATTACCGGCGCTATCCCGGAGACGAAGCGCGCGTGCGCCATCTTGCGGCCCACCTCATGGAGCACGAGGTCGAACTTCCCGGGGGCAGCCGCTTCAGCGTCGATATGTTGCAGCAACTCGGAGCCCCCTTCGGCATGAGCGATGGTTTCGATCAAGTCCACTACCTGATCGAAAACGCGTTTCCCGCCGGGTCGGCACGCCCCTTGCTGCACTTCGGTTTCCTGCGTGAGGTGGAGAACTTCCTGCACTTCGACACCAACCCGATCTATGCGCTGCTGCACGAGGGGTGCTACACCCAGGGCTTTGCGTCGAATTGGTCGGCCCAACGGGTCAAGGCCGAGTTCCCCGCCTTTGACCAGATCCTGAAAGGCCCCTTCTTCTTCACCGCCGAAATGATCGTGCCTTCGATGTTCGACGACCACGCGGCGCTGCGCCCGGTGGCCGAAGCAGCGGACATTCTGGCGCAAAAGGCGGATTGGCCCAAGCTGTACGATCCCGCGCGACTCGCCAAGAACAAGGTCCCCGTGGCGGCTGCCGTCTACCACGACGACGCCTACGTCCCGCGCGAACTCTCGCTGGCAACCGCCGCCCGCATCCCGAACCTACGCACCTGGATCACCAACGAATACGAGCACAACGGCCTGCGCGCCGACGGGCCGCGCATCGTCGATCGACTGTGTGACATGACGCGGGGTCGAGTGTAGAACAAAACCCGTTGCTCGAAGGGCTCGGCCACCGCGCCCTTCAACGAACCAGCCAGCGGGCTCAGCTCCCGAACCCACTCCGCACGCTGCACAGCCCGAGACCCCGCATGAAATCCAACACCCAGCCCAAAGCCAACGACAAAGCAAACCAAAGCACGAGGCGAAGCCGGATCGTTTGGATCCTGGCAGGGCTGGTCTTGGGGGGACTGTTCACGGAGGTTTCGGGTGCTGCCTACGCGGCCGTTGTAGCCCCGACCCTGGTGGTCGGAGGCGGACCCGGGGGGGGAGGCCACGGGGCCCAAGGCGCCGGGCGTGCACGCAGTGCTTCGACTGCATCGAATCGATCGAGCCGGTCGTTGCGCGCGACGCGCTCGCAGCCAGCCCGTCGCCCGCGGTCGGTCTCGCTCAGTTCGCACGTGAGCCAAAGGGTGCAAGCGGTGACCGCTCCGCGCGAGGGCCAGGGGCCCGATGCGGGCCGAACGAGTTCCGCGGCACGGCGGTTGTCGACCCATAGCGAGAAGATCCAACCGGCCGAGCGTCGCGCCTCGGTGGAGCGCTTGGCCCACGGAAGCGGGGGAGTTCGCGCTTCGGTACCGAGCCTGCGCGGGTTGCTCGGCAGGGCGGGGTCGAAGGCAGCCCAACCGCACCGCGAAGCGCAAACCATCGAGGCCGCCACGGCCCGGCATGCGGCTAGCGCCGCCAAGGCTTCGGGTCCCGGCTTCAAACCCGAATACCCCGCCAATGGCGGTTTCGCGGGCCGGCCCCAATCGGTGACCCTGACGCGCGAAACGATCATCGATCGGTTCGGTTCGGATGGCGGGCGCTTCGCCTCGCCCGTGGGCACGCCCTTCCCAGCGCGCTCGCTCAAACCCGAGCTCGAAAATGGGCCCTATGCGCGCTACCAGGTGGTCAAACCCTTGCCGGTGCACAGCGGCCCGGCGGTGCCGTGGTTCGGGCAGCCCGGGGGCGGCACCCAGCACTTCTTGGGCCGCCCCGTGCGCGAATTGGTGCAGGACGGGTACCTGAAGAAGCTCGACTGAGTCACGGGCGCGTCCCCGGATCGCCAGAATCGAGCATTGGATGGAGCACAGTGCCGTTGAGGCCTTCGATCAACGAGCGCGGTACTCGGTCAATCGATCGCGCAGTTTGGTGGCCACCTCTTCGGGCGCAGCCTGGATGGCTTGGCCCAAGGTTCCTTCGGCTTCTTCCCACCGGCCTAGCGCCGCATAGGCCGCCGCGCGGATTTCGCTGGGGCGCCAGGGTTCCTCTGAGTCTGCCGGTAGGGCTTCTGCTAGTTCGAGGCCGCGCGCAGGATTTTGGGCGTCCGCCACCTGGGAGGTGGCCAAAAGCCAGGCCAAGTCCGCACGGGCGGCGTGGTTCATGGGGTCGTCCGTGAGCGCTTGCTCGAGATCCGCTGCCGCTTCGGCGTCCGAGCCCAAGAGCGTGTAGACCGTTGCGCGTGCCAAGAGCGCTGGCCCGCGCGCGCCGGGGTGGTCTTGGATCCAGGCTCCGTAGTCGGCCAAGGCTTGGGCCTCTTCGCCGAGCAGCCAACGGGTGTGGGCGCGGGCCAGGAAGGCACGTTCGAGTTTGGGGTCGATCGCGAGTGCACGGTCGAAGTCCGTCTGGGCCAGCTCGGTTTCTTGGCGTTCGAGCAGGGCCAGGCCGCGGGTGACGTAGCCCTCGGGATCTCCTTCGCTGCGAAGTATGCGCTGGGTCAGCTCCGCCAAGAGATCGTCCATGGCGGCTTCGTCGGGTTGTTGGCGAGCTCGTTGGGCTTCCGCCCGCGAAGTCCACAACTCGACGCGGTTGGGGTCGAGGCGCAAGGCATTGGAATAGTCGACCACCGCCGCATCCAACTCATTCAGCTCGACCCAACAGTCGCCGCGGGTTTCGTAGGCCCCGTCCAGCAGCGGATCGAGTTCCAATGCGCGACCCAGGTCGACCAAAGCCGCTTCGGGCGTGCCGCCAGCGAAAAGGATGCGCGCCCGCTGCAGGTGCGCATCCGCATCCTCGGGGTTGAGTTCGAGCGCGTGATCGGCATCCGCCAGGGCCGCCTCCCATTCGCCTTGTTCCAGTCGAAGCGCGCTGCAATTGATCCAAGCACCCAAATGCTGGGGGTCGGCCCCCAACACGCGATCGTAGGCACCCAGGGCACTCTCCAGATCCCCGGCCTGATGCTGTTCCACAGCCAGCGCGAAATCCTCCGCTATCGAGGCACCCGTCTCAGCGGACCGCGAACAAGCAGAAGCCCAGACCAGCAGGGAATACAGCGTCAGACGCCCTGCCACCCATCCGCGGCAGGAACGTGCCGCACGAAACCTAACCCCTTTCATCAAACTCCCAACGCTACAGGCAAAGCGTTTCGCGACCCGGGGGAAACGAGAAACTTGGGTTCGCCACCCAGTTTGAGCGCGAGTCTTCGATCGAAGGGCATTGCTTGGGAGTTTGCTTGTCCGTGTACCTGGCACTTGCCTGCCGACGATGGGTGGCAGGGCGTCTGACGCTGTATTCATTGTTCGGTGTCGATCATGGCCGTCGCGCGTGGGTTGGGCATGAAGCGGGCGATGGTAGCTTCCATGCGGCCTTTAACCACGTCTTCTTTGGTTGCCGTACCCTGGTCCAAGTTGACTTGGGTCCAGGCGCAGACCACATCCCCCCGATCGAGCCCCGCGACTACCGAGAAATCACCCAGGAGAGCCAACTCACCCGGCACCTCCTCCACGAAGGTCCCATAGTTTTGCTCCCCGTCGGCGCCCAATCCCACGAGTTGAACGTCGATGCGGGTATTCGACAGGGTTGACTGCGTGTCTGTCCCCGGAGCGCGAGAAACGAGCTTGAGCCCCACGAATCCATCGTTGCGGTCGCGGGTCAACCCGCCATAGAAGTACGCTTGGTCCACCGGGGGCGAGAGATGACCCCACAGCACCTGCCCCGCCACGTCGTGCTTCCAAACCCCGCCCACGATGCGGATCGTCTTGTTTCCGCTGGTGGAAATCGTTTGGGCGACCTGGCCCGCCATCACGAGCGATCCATCGTCGAGCCATACCGAGCCCTTCGGGATTTGGTGCGAGTGCTCGTAGTGGCTCACGACTTTGCCCGTCGAGTCGATTTGGTAGACCGCCGTGCCGGATACCGCGAGCAGGGCTTCTTGGACGGCGTTCTCCTGGGCGAGCAGGGAGGTCACCAAGTTGTCGACATCGGGCAAATCGACGCTCCAGGCAATCGAGGCTCCCGCATCGATGCGCGTCATGAACGCAACCCGGGGTTTGGAGCGATCCACGCGCCGCAGACCCGCAACGTACAAGTGCCCGCTCGGGTGCCATGCCATCGAGCGCACCTCGATGTCGGCATTGGGGTCCTTGTGGGGGACCATGCGGTATTGCTCTGCTCCGAGGCTGTCGCGCGCAACCAACTGGTTGTTGAGCACGGTGTAGACTTGTCCTTGGGTATCCGACTCCAACAGCCGCGTCTCGATCAAGGCTCGCAAGGCGGAGTCGGCGCCGCAGGCATCCACGTCCTGATCCCAAAGCGTTTGGCCATCGCGGTCGTAGCGCGCCAAGTGCCAGCGCGGCGCGGAGTCCTCGCCGGGTTTGCCAAAGCTTGCATACAAGAGGTACACGCCTCCCTTGGGCGCCGCCACCAACCGGACACCCGCCGTTTGGCTCGGCAAGGCAATCCGCTGGCTTTCGACCATCGCGGGTTCGAGTCGTACGCTTGTGGTTTGTTCCAAGTTGCGGTCGGACTCGGCGACCGAAAGGGGGCGGGTCACCAATTCGTAACGTCCATATTGGTCGTAGCGGTGACTAGCGCGCCGGACCTCGGGAGCGAAGCGTTCGATTTCGGATCCGTCGCCCCAATCGATGTCGACGGCGGCCAATTCGCCGCCCTCCTCGGGTTGGGCATCCAACTGCACAATCAGCTCCTGGTCGACGCCTTGCACGTGCACGATCGTCGCACGGGCGGGACCATGGTGGGGGTTGCGGCCGGCCAATAGCTCATCGCCATCACCCATGCCATCGCCGTCGCTGTCGAAGTTCCCGGGATCGAGTCCGAAGGCCAGCTCGGCCCGCTCCCCCAGACCATCGCGATCCGCGTCGATCACGTACACGAGCCGCACGGCCTGGCTGGCACGGATCCGTAGCTGGTCGGGGTCGAGGTCGTTTTGCAGCGGATGGATCAGCTCGGTGGTTCGTTCGCGGCCCGTGTCGGTTTCGACGGTCACCGTCCAGTAGCCACCGCTGGCCGAATCCAAGGCCAAGTCGCCCAGCCTCAAGAGACACGGGTGCGTGCTGATGACCCCTTCTGGCGTGGTCCAAAGCGCCGTCCCGACCTCCAAATCGAGCCCCAGCACATCGCGCAGCATGGTTCCCAGGGGGACTCCCTCGCCTTCCGGAGCGTAGGTCGAGACCCAGTGGGTCTCCGGGTCGCGGTGGGCGCCGTAGTCGATGGTGACCGAGGCCGTACGTGCGTTGATCTGGGTGGCGCGCAGGTCGAACGAGTGACGATCTTCGTCGAGTAGCTCGTAGTGGCTCGTGCGAACCGACATGGGGCCGGGTTCGAGCAGCAGCTCGGCCTTCTCCAAATCGAGCTCCGAGCGGAACACCAGCCCTTCGATGCGCTCGCCGGGCGCGAGCGAGGTCACATCGAGGAAGGTGCGGTCCGATTCGGCTTCGAGCTGCCCGATCTCGACAACCTGGCCTCGGCGCAGGTCTTGCTTGCGCAACCCCAAGGCGATCGTCTGCAGGCTGCACGCGATGTGCCCGGTGTTTTGGATGTCGACGGCCACTTCGACGCGCCCGCCGCTCTTGGTCACGTCGTGACCCTGTTGGAAGCTGCGGGATTCGGTCAAAGTGTCGCGGTTGTCGCGGGTTTGGGTCCCGGACCATTGGAACGACTGCTCACGGCCTTGGGTGGCGGTGAACGAAGTGTTGGTGCCCACGGTGCCGCTCGGGATGGGACCGATGGTCGCTTCGGCCGAAATGCCGACGGTCGAACTGAGCTCCGAACGCAACGAGGTGCTGTTGCCCACCGTGCTTTGGAAGCCCGAGCTGTTTTCGACCGCGTGGCTGTTGTCGAGCGTGCGGCTTTCGGTAGCGGAGATGGTGTGGGTTAGGTACACGCGCGGGAGGCTACGCACCCGTACGTCCAATTCGGGCATGTCCGCCACACGCGGGTTGAAGCGCAACGGATTGGTGCGCGGATCGAAGCCCATCCCCAAGAGCTCTTCGCCATCCGAATAGCCATCGCCATCGGTGTCCGCAAGATGCGGCGAAGTGCCCAGCACCAGCTCTTCGGCATCGTCCAACCCATCGCCATCCGAATCGACGGCGGGGGCCGGAAGCGGAGCGCTCGCTGGAAGCGCGGCGGTACCATTCCCCGTCGTCGTGGTCGCAGAGGAATCGGCTGGCGAGGTCCCGCAGCCCAGGCAACCGAGGATCAGCATCCAGGACAGCAGGTGGGTTTGTGGCAAATGGCGCGATCGGGCGTGGTTCATGGGGGGCCGGGGGGAGGCGGCGCCGAGGCGCGGGGGAAGTGCGGGGTGAATGCGGGGGGAGCAGTGGGCCTGTGTTCGAGTCTGAATGCACCGCGCGCAGGTGAAAGGGCTCGTGCGGCGCACCTCCCAGGCTAGGCGACAAGGGGTCCCCCGCGGTATCAAGGATCGGGGTTTTCTTCCGGATCGGCACGCTCGGTTTTCGCGCGGGTTGGCAAACTGGAGCAATGCTACGATCCATTGCATGGTTGGTTTGGTTTGGGCTCTTGGCTCTGGTCGGGTGCCAGGCCACGCGGACTCCGGCGGATTCTGCCCCGGGCACTTGGCTGGAGCGCATTCAGGGCGATTGGGTCGGCAAGGTGTGGGGCGGAGACTTCTGGGTGACGTACCGTTCGTACACCCCGGGCAGCATGCGCAGCGTGGGAAATTTGGTGGTGGACGAGCGCGTGACCTTCTTCGAGTTCGAGAACTTTGCCGAAACCAAAGCCGGTGCGGTAGCTGTTTGGACCGTGCAGCCTTACCCCATGGGCCGGCCCGAGGCGGTCTTCACGCAAGTCCCCGAAGCAAGTGAGCCCTTGTGTTGGGCCTTCGACAACCCGGAGAATGACTTTCCGACGCGCATCACCTACGACGTGCGCGAAGCCGGGCGGTTGCGGGTGCGCTTGACCGATCCGCACCACGGCAGCGATCAAGTCGAGGACATGCTCTTCGAGCGCGCCCCATAGGGGATGGGCTACCGTGTTGCGCGGCGCGTGGTATCGTGGGGGCATGAACTTTCAAGGAACCCACCACCTGATCACGGGCGGCAGCTCGGGCATCGGCAAAGCCACCGCCAAACTCCTGATCGAAAACGGAGCTCGGGTCGCGATCACAGGCCGCGACGAAGCCAAACTACGCCGGGTCGCCAGCGAACTGGATTGCCTCGCCATCCACGCCGACGTGGCCCAACCAGCGGACGTCGAGCGCACCTACGACGAGTTCCTGGCCCACTACCCGCGGCTCGATGGCTTGGTCAACAACGCCGGCATCGGCGGGGGGTGGGCTTCGATTGAGGAACTCGACATCGAAGCCATGCGCGCGGTCTACGACGTCAACGTGTTCGGCGCCGCCATGATGGGCGCCCGCGCTGCGCAGTTGTTCAAGGCCCAAGCCGCCGGATGCATTGTCAACATCGCCTCGACCGCCGCGCTCAAGGGGTACGCCAAAGGCACGGTCTATTCGTCCTCGAAGTGGGCCCTACGCGGCATGACCCAGTGCTGGCAAGCCGACTTGCGCCCTTTCAACGTGCGCGTGATCTTGGTCAATCCCTCCGAAGTAGCCACCGCCTTCGGCGACCAAGAACGCGTCGAGCGCCACGCCGCCGCCAACAAACTCCGCAGCGAAGAAATCGCCCACGCCATCGTCGGTGCCATGGCCATGGACCCGCGCGGCTTCATCCCCGAATTGGCCGTCTTCGCCACGAATCCTTGGTGATACAGCGTTGATACAGCGTCAGACGCCCTGCCACCCATTCGTGACAGGGCCGTACCGCACGAGTCCCAACCCCATTCATCCAACTCCAAGCGCTGCCGGCAAAGTGTTTCGCGACCCTGGGGAAACCAGAAGAGAATGATCTCCCTTCACCTTGAGCGCGAGCCTTCGATCGAGGGGCACCGATAGGAGATTTGTCTATCCACTTACCTGGCACAAAGCTGCCGACGATGGGTGGCCGGGCGTCTGACGCTGTATCTAGATTAGGAACGGCACGATGCGCCGCGTGCGTGCGGCGTAGGCCGCGTACTCGGGATACGTACGGCGTAGCAGTCGTTCCTCGAGGTGCATACGCACGGCGAGGCCAGCGCCGACCAGGACTCCAAGGCCTAGCGCGGTCAGGTTTGGGTGCACTGCGATTCCGGCGGCCACGAACCACAGGATGGCGGCGTAGATCGGGTGTCGTAGCCAGCGGTAGGGGCCGTGGGTGACCAGGGCGCCAGGCGTGGGGTTGGCTGCGGCGTGGAAACTGCGCATGCCAAACGTCATGCGCGCCCAAATCATCCACCCTACGGCCAAGGTTTGGACCGCGATCCAAATGGGTTCGGTCGCAAAGAGGTGGTGGCGCAAGGCTAGGCCAATCAAACCCAGCACGGCGAGCAGGAAGCCGACGAGGGACAACGTGCGTACGCTGGCGCCGGGCGCGTTGAGGCTTGGTTCGGCGGGTGGCGCCGGTGGCCCTTGACCTGCTCGGGATCGACGCAAGCGAACGAGGCGCCAGCCTAGGATCCCGCTGCTCAGCAAGCCAGCCGCCATGAGGAACAGGCCCATCCTGCGGTGTCCTTGCTCGAATCGTTCGATTCCCCGGAAGCCGATAGCCAAGATGGCGATGGCTGCGCCTATGAGGGCCTGTCGTTGCTTGCGGGTGGGATTCAAAATACAGCGTCAGACGCCCTGCCACCCATCCCCGGCAGGGCGGTACCGCACGACGGCCCAATCCCTATCATGGATTTCTGGGTGCCTCCAACCAAGTCTAGCGCGACCCTGGTGGAACCAAAAGCCTATGGTAGCCAACTTGTTTGGGCCTGAGTCTTCGACCGAAGGCCAGGATTCGGGGGTCTGCCATTCCAGGTACCTGGCACTTTGCTGCCGGCTATAGGTGGCAGGGAGTCTGACGCCGTATCCTACGATTCCTCTAGAATGGGACAGGTCAAGGGGAGTAGGGACTCCCAGCCATTCCGACACCATGCCGCGAACCATTTCCGAACCCCGCAGATTTGCCTTCTACTTGGGGCGGGGCCTGGGCCTCGTGGGTTTCTTGCTGTTTGCTTCGGTGTTCGTGACCGGGTGCATGAACTTTGGCAACTTCGATCATTTCGAAGCGGACGTCAAGTCGAGCATGTTCCGTGCCCTGACTGGCGTGGGTTTGATCGTGGTGGGGGGCATCCTGAGCCAGGTGGGGCGGCTGGGGGCGGCGGGTTCGGGACTCTTGTTGGATCCACAACGTGTCCGGCGGGATCTCGAACCGCTGATGCGGCAGGGGGCCGACATGCTGGAGGATCTCGCGGGTGATGTGGCTTCCGATGTGG